>JBGTKP010000062.1:0-14511 GCA_041744575.1 Muriicola sp. | reverse complement strand
AATTTCACAGTTAGTACGAAAAGGAAGAGTCACGATTACCAAGAAGAGTAAATCGGCTGCTTTGGATTCGTGCCCCCAGCGGAGAGGGGTTTGTACCCGTGTTTATACTACCACCCCGAAGAAGCCAAATTCTGCGATGCGCAAAGTCGCCAGGGTACGGCTTACCAACGGAAAGGAAGTGAACGCGTACATTCCTGGCGAGGGGCATAATTTACAGGAGCACTCGATAGTATTGGTCAGAGGCGGACGGGTGAAGGATTTGCCGGGAGTTAGATATCATATTGTGAGGGGAGCGCTGGATACCGCAGGGGTGGCCGGCAGAACTCAGAGGAGATCTAAATACGGAGCGAAAAAACCCAAGAAGTAACCAGGTGTTTGGAGACAGTAAGGGTTTGGCTTAATTGAACTCTTTTTGCTCCGCAGGATGAAAAAATTCAGGTAATGAGAAAAAGACAGGCAAAGAAGAGACCACTCCTCCCGGATCCCAGATTTAACGACCAGCTGGTCACGCGATTTGTAAACATGTTAATGTGGGATGGGAAGAAATCAGTGGCGTTCAAAGTATTTTATGATGCCATTGACATTATAGAGGAAAAAAAGACCGAGGAGGAGAAATCGTCCCTCGAATTGTGGAAAGACGCACTTTCAAATGTGATGCCTCACGTTGAAGTTCGCAGCAGGAGGGTCGGAGGTGCTACCTTTCAGATCCCTATGCAGATCCGTCCGGACCGTAAGATTTCCACAGCGATGAAATGGCTGATCAGTTATTCAAGGAAGCGCAATGAAAAATCCATGTCTCAGAAACTGGCTTCTGAAATATTGGCCGCTTCAAAGGAAGAAGGTGCTGCTGTAAAGAAAAGGATGGATACCCATAAGATGGCGGAAGCAAATAAGGCATTTTCCCACTTTAGATTTTAATCAGAAATGGCAAGAGATTTAGCATATACAAGAAATATTGGGATAGCCGCTCACATTGATGCCGGAAAGACCACCACCACGGAACGTATCCTTTTCTATACAGGCGTCAGCCATAAAATAGGAGAAGTGCATGATGGGGCGGCCACTATGGACTGGATGGAGCAGGAGCAGGAGCGTGGTATTACTATCACATCTGCTGCTACCACCTGTACCTGGAAATTCCCCACCAAAAAAGGGGAAGTCATTCCCGAATCGGTCTCCTATCATTTTAATATCATCGATACTCCGGGTCACGTCGATTTTACTGTGGAGGTGAACAGGTCCCTGCGGGTATTGGACGGGCTGGTTTTCCTTTTCAGCGCCGTGGATGGCGTAGAACCCCAGTCTGAAACCAACTGGAGGCTTGCAGACAATTACCACGTTCCAAGGCTCGCTTTTGTCAATAAAATGGACCGGCAGGGGGCCGACTTCATGATGGTTTGCAACCAGGTGAAGGAGATGTTGAAATCCAACGCCGTTCCTATAGTACTTCCCATTGGTGACGAGGGCGATTTTAAAGGTGTGGTTGACCTTGTGAAGAACCGTGCTATCGTATGGCATGAAGAAAACATGGGCTCCACCTTTGACATTATCGAAATTCCAGAAGAATTGCAGGCGGAAGCCAAGCAATACCGTGCGAAGCTTATCGAAGCGGTTGCGGAATATGATGAGTCCCTGATGGAGAAATTCTTTGAAGATGAGAACTCCATCTCCGAAGATGAGATACATGCGGCCCTCAGGGCAGCAGTCATGGATATGAGTATCATACCTATGGTCTGCGGTTCCTCATTTAAAAACAAAGGGGTTCAGTTTCTTTTGGATTGTGTTTGCCGCTACCTTCCGTCCCCGATGGATAAGGAAGCCATAGTTGGTACCCATCCAAAAACGGGAAATGAAATCAGGAGAAAACCGGATATTAAAGAGCCTTTTGCTGCGCTCGCTTTCAAGATTGCGACGGATCCGTTTGTAGGGCGACTTGCATTTTTCAGGGCTTATTCAGGAAAACTGGACGCCGGTTCCTATGTGCTGAACAATAGAACCGGTAACAAGGAACGTATTTCCAGGATCTACCAGATGCATTCCAATAAACAGAATGCGGTTGATTCCATTGCTGCGGGGGATATTGGAGCGGCTGTAGGTTTTAAGGATATAAAGACAGGGGATACGCTCTCCGATGAAAAGCACCCGATCGTTCTTGAGAGTATGAACTTCCCAGATCCGGTTATTGGGATCGCTGTGGAACCCAAGACGAAAGCCGATGTAGATAAACTTGGCATGTCTCTCGCTAAACTTGCCGAAGAGGATCCCACCTTTCAGGTGAAAACGGATGAGGCTTCAGGACAAACGATTATTTCCGGGATGGGAGAATTGCACCTGGACATCATTGTGGACAGGTTAAGGCGTGAATTCAAAGTGGATGTCAACCAGGGCCAGCCCCAGGTAGAATACAAAGAAGCACTTACGAAAAGTGCGGATCACAGGGAAGTATATAAAAAACAAACCGGTGGCCGGGGTAAATTCGCAGATATTGTATTTACGATGGAGCCCGCGGATGCGGAAAAACAGGGTCTTGAGTTTATCAACGCCATCAAAGGTGGAAATATACCCAAGGAGTATATCCCTTCCATCGAAAAAGGATTTAGGGAGGCTATGAAAAACGGTCCTCTCGCCGGGTTTGAAATGGACAGCATGAAAATTACGCTAAAGGACGGTTCTTTTCACGCGGTGGATTCGGATTCCCTGTCTTTTGAACTTGCAGCGAAGATTGGATATAAGACGGCGGCCAAAGCAGCCAAAGCGGTACTTATGGAGCCTATTATGAATCTGGAGGCATTGACACCTGAAGAGAATATGGGAGATATTGTTGGGGATCTTAACAGGCGCCGTGGCCATGTGAACAATATGAGTGACAGGGCGGGTGCCAAGGTAATTAAGGCACAGGTTCCCCTTTCAGAAATGTTTGGATATGTGACCGCCCTGAGGACACTTTCCTCAGGTAGGGCCACTTCGACCATGGAATTTTCGCATTATGCGGAAACTCCTTCGAGTATCGCAGAAGAAGTTATTAAAGCAGCCAAAGGAGTAACCGCTTAAATCGGAGAAAAATGAGTCAGAAAATCAGGATAAAGCTCAAGTCGTATGATCACAATCTTGTGGATAAGTCCGCAGAAAAGATCGTAAAGACTGTAAAGTCGACCGGTGCGGTAGTTACAGGACCCATACCGTTGCCTACCCATAAAAAAATATTTACGGTGCTGCGTTCACCGCACGTAAATAAAAAATCGAGAGAGCAGTTCCAGCTGAGTTCGTACAAACGCCTGCTGGATATTTACAGCTCTTCTTCAAAAACCATTGATGCGCTCATGAAATTAGAGCTCCCCAGTGGGGTTGAAGTGGAAATAAAGGTGTGACCTCCCCTGTTGTCAGGGTGGGGTAGTGACCACGGAAGCTCATGGCTTCCAGACATGTCCGGAGCGTTTCGCAAGGGAAAAACGGTAACAAGAATATATTCGGGGTCGAATTATTTTTGACCCCTTTTTTATGCCGGCAGTCAGAGAATAAGCTGTTTACATAACAGTGCATATTGAAGGTTGATTACAAAATACTGAATATTAAATATTATAATTATGTCTGGGTTAATAGGAAAAAAAGTAGGCATGACCAGCATTTTTGACGAAAGCGGGAAGAACATCCCGTGTACGGTCATTGAGGCGGGACCATGCATAGTTACCCAAGTCAGAACCGAAGAGGTGGACGGCTACAGGGCCCTTCAGCTCGGTTTCGATGACAAGGCAGAAAGGCATGCTAATAAGGCCGAAATGGGCCATACGAAAAAAGCAGGCGCATCGCCCAAGAAAAAAGTCGTTGAATTCCGTGATTTTGAAGGAGAGTACAAACTGGGGGATACGCTTGGCGTAGATCTTTTCAGTGAAGGAGAATACGTTGATGTGACAGGAACCTCCAAAGGAAAGGGATTCCAGGGGGTGGTCAAACGCCACGGATTTGCGGGTGTCGGACAGGCAACCCACGGCCAGCACAACAGGTTGCGGGCTCCGGGTTCTGTAGGTGCCGCTTCCTATCCTGCCCGCGTCTTCAAAGGCATTAAAATGGCCGGAAGAATGGGCGGTGAAAGAGTGACCGTACAGAATCTGCAGGTGGTAAAAGTAGTACCCGAAAAACATCTCCTGGTTCTAAAAGGATGTGTTCCCGGGCACAATAACGCTTACATAACGATTATCAAGTGATGAAGGTAGCAGTCTTAGATATTAAAGGAAAAGAAACAGGCCGGAAAATTGATCTTCCGGATGATGTTTTTAAGATCGAACCTAATAACCATGCCATTTACCTGGATGTAAAGCAATATCTGGCCCATCAGCGGCAGGGAACACATAAATCCAAGGAAAGGGCAGAAATTGCCGGGAGTACCCGTAAAATTAAGAAACAAAAAGGTACTGGCACGGCCAGGGCGGGTAGTATCAAATCTCCTGTTTTCAGGGGAGGTGGACGAATCTTTGGCCCTAGACCCAAAGATTATACACAAAAACTGAACAAAGGTTTAAAACGGCTTGCCAGGAAATCTGCACTTAGTTTGAAACAGCAGGAATCCGCTATCATGGTCGTGGAGGATTTCAATTTTGACGCTCCCAAAACAGCCGATTTTAAAGTGGTTTTAAAGGCGCTGGGATTGGACGCTAAAAAGTCCCTCTTTGTGTTGGGTGATTCAAATAATAACGTATATTTGTCGTCGCGCAATTTGAAAGGTTCTGAAGTTATAACACATTCAGAATTAAGTACTTACAAGATACTTAATGCGAATAATATTGTCCTTCTCGAGAGCTGCCTGCAAGGAATAGAATCGAACTTAAACAGATAGGGAAATCATGAGTGTGTTGATAAAACCGATTATTACCGAAAAAATGACCGCAGACAGCGAGTTGCACAACCGCTATGGTTTCGTGGTCGACCCTAAGGCAAACAAGCTCCAGATCCGCGCAGCGGTAGAAGCAGCCTACGGGGTAACGGTGACAGGTGTTCGAACTATGAATTACGGTCCTTCCAGAAAGACCAGGTATACGAAAACAGGCGTTCAGCATGGGAAGACGAGCGCTTTTAAGAAAGCGATCGTTTCGGTAGCCGAAGGAGAAGCAATTGATTTTTACAGTAATCTATAAAGACACCAAATGTCAGTTAGAAAATTAAAACCCATCACCCCGGGACAACGCTTTAAAGTGGTTAATGGATTTGACGCCATCACCACGGATAAGCCTGAGAAAAGCCTGTTGGCTCCGCTGAAAAAATCCGGAGGAAGGAACAGTCACGGAAAAATGACCATCCGGCAAAAGGGCGGGGGGCATAAAAGGAGATACCGGATCATAGATTTTAAAAGAGAACGCGAAGGGGTACAAGCCGAAGTAATGTCCATCCAGTATGATCCGAACAGGACCGCTTTTATAGCACTGCTTGAGTATACGGATGGTGATAAAAGATATGTTGTCGCCCAGAACGGGTTGCAGGTAGGTCAAAAAGTGACCTCAGGTAAGAATGCGGACCCGGAGATTGGAAATGCGCTGCTACTTGCGGAAATTCCTCTTGGAACGATCATATCGTGTATAGAATTAAGGCCCGGTCAGGGAGCTATTATGGCCAGAAGCGCAGGTACCTTTGCCCAGTTGATGGCAAAGGAAGGGAAGTATGTCACTGTGAAACTTCCATCGGGAGAGACGCGGATGATCCTGGCAAATTGCCTGGCAACCATCGGCGCCGTTTCGAACTCTGATCACCAGTTGATAGTTTCCGGGAAAGCCGGAAGAAGCCGCTGGCTGGGAAGAAGGCCAAGGACAAGACCGGTTGCAATGAACCCTGTCGATCACCCTATGGGCGGTGGAGAAGGACGCGCTTCGGGAGGTCATCCAAGATCGAGGAATGGTATTCCGGCCAAGGGCTACAGAACCCGTTCCAAAACAAAGGCCACCAACAAGTATATATTAGAACGTAGAAAGAAATAAAAAGAGACACCAATGGCACGTTCATTAAAGAAAGGACCTTACGTTCACATCAGTCTGGATAAAAAAGTTCAGCAGCAGGTGACGTCCGGGAAAAAAACGGTCATCAAGACCTGGTCGAGAGCATCTACCATTACCCCTGACTTTGTCGGTCAGACCATTGCCGTTCACAATGGCAGGCAATTCGTTCCTGTCTATATAACGGAAAATATGGTAGGCCATAAACTGGGAGAATTTTCGCCAACACGATCCTTCCGGGGTCATGCCGGGGCTAAAAATAAAGGTAAAAAATAAAGCGATGGGAGTTCGAAAAAGACAAATGGCGGATAAGATTAAGGAGGAGAAAAAGCAATTGGCTTTTGCCAAATTGAACAACTGCCCGACCTCTCCAAGAAAAATGCGGTTGGTCGCGGATCTGGTACGCGGGGTTGCGGTAGAGAAAGCGCTCGCCATCCTCAGATACAATGCCAAGGAATCCTCACGCAGACTTGAAAAATTATTATTGTCGGCCATTTCCAACTGGCAGACAAAAAACGAAGATGCAGATGTGGAAGGGGCAGATCTTTATGTAAAGGAAATTATGGTGGACAGCGGACGCATGCTGAAAAGGTTGCGACCTGCACCACAGGGTAGGGCCCATCGGATTAGAAAACGTTCCAACCATGTAACCCTGGTTCTGGGATCTAGTAGTAACACAGAAAGCGAAAGTAAGTAGTATGGGACAAAAGACAAATCCAATCGGGAATCGCCTTGGGATCATCAGGGGCTGGGAATCGAACTGGTATGGCGGGAAGGACTATGGAGACAAACTTGCCGAAGACGATAAAATACGAAAATATATCAACGCGCGGCTTGCCAAGGCCAGTGTATCAAGGGTGATCATTGAGCGCACTCTGAAACTCATCACCGTGACCATCACCACCGCAAGGCCTGGGATTATCATAG
The DNA here is from genome assembly GCA_041744575.1 of Muriicola sp. Classification (GTDB taxonomy): domain Bacteria; phylum Bacteroidota; class Bacteroidia; order Flavobacteriales; family Flavobacteriaceae; genus JTS-RE37. Next base: position 7,606 of record JBGTKP010000062.1, on the reverse strand, counting down.
GTAAGGGCGGACAGGAAGTGGATAAGCTGAAAGAGGAGCTGAAAAAGATCACTGACAAGGAAGTTCAAATCAATATTTTTGAGATCAAACGGCCCGAGCTCGATGCCAACCTGGTTGCTGCAAGTGTCGCCCGGCAGATTGAAAGTCGGATTTCCTACAGAAGGGCTATTAAAATGGCTATCGCTGCCGCCATGCGCATGAACGCGGAAGGCATTAAAATTCAGATTTCAGGCCGTTTGAATGGCGCAGAAATGGCCCGGTCCGAATCCTTTAAAGATGGCCGCATCCCTTTATCTACTTTCCGGGCTGATATTGACTATGCCTTGCAGGAAGCGCATACTACTTATGGCAGGCTTGGCGTAAAGGTCTGGATTATGAAGGGCGAGGTTTATGGAAAAAGAGAGCTTTCACCGTTGGTGGGAATGACCAAAGGACAGGTGAAAAGCGGAAGTGGTGGCGGAAAGCAACAGGATGCACCCAAGAAGCCCCGTCGCAGAAAGTAATTATTAAAGCAGCAGGAAAAAATGTTACAGCCAAAAAGAACAAAATATCGTAAAGCCCAGAAAGGCCGGATGAAGGGAGATTCGGGAAGAGGCCATCAGCTTTCTAACGGAATGTTCGGGATAAAATCCATGGAGTCTGAGTTTATTACGTCGCGTCAGATTGAGGCGGCTCGTATTGCGGCCACCAGATTTATGAAACGGCAGGGACAGTTATGGATCAAAATATTCCCGGATAAGCCAATTACCAAAAAACCTCTTGAGGTGCGTATGGGTAAAGGGAAAGGAGCCCCCGAATATTTTGTGGCCATTGTAAAGCCTGGCAGGATCATGTTCGAGGTCGCGGGAGTTCCGATGGACGTCGCTAAAGAAGCCCTTAGGCTGGCGGCTCAGAAATTACCGGTCAAAACAAAGTTTATCGTAGCCCGGGATTACACTGTTGAATAACACGCCGGTTTGGCGGCGGGAACAGAATCAGGCAAAGTGCCTAACAATCGTATTGAAAAGATGAAACAGTCAGAAGTTATCGCATTATCGGCGGAGGAATTAAAGGAAAAAGTCGCAGAGTACAAGAAGCAGCACGCTGACTTGAAATTAGCGCATACCGTAACCCCGCTCGAGAATCCGCTTCAAATCAGAAGGATTCGTAAAACTGTGGCCCGGTTGGCAACTGAAATAACAAAAAGGGAAAACCAATAATTGGTTCTGCTTTATGGAAAATAGAAACTTAAGAAAGGAAAGGGTAGGGATCGTAACCAGCAACAAAATGGAGAAATCAATTGTGGTTTCTGAGGTGAAGCGGGTAAAGCATCCTATGTACGGTAAGTTCGTATTACGCACGAAGAAATATGTTGCACATGATGAGACCAATGATTGCAATATCGGTGATACTGTGAAGATCATGGAAACACGACCTTTGAGTAAAACCAAGTGTTGGAGATTGGTAGAAATCCTAGAAAGAGCCAAATAAAATGCTACAGCAAGAATCAAGATTGAAGGTTGCGGACAACACAGGAGCCAAAGAGGTGTTGACGATCAGAGTATTAGGGGGCACCAAAAGAAGGTACGCCTCGGTGGGAGATAAAATTGTGGTCACTGTAAAGGAAGCCACTCCCAACGGAGGAATTAAAAAAGGTGCCGTTTCTACGGCTGTTGTAGTCCGTACAAAAAAGGAAGTAAGAAGGCCGGACGGCTCTTACATCCGTTTTGACGACAATGCCTGTGTGCTTTTGAACCCCACCGGGGAAATGAGGGGAACCAGGGTATTCGGACCGGTAGCCAGGGAGCTCAGGGAAAAACAGTTCATGAAAATTGTGTCTCTGGCACCTGAGGTACTATAATAAAGTCATTAAGATTCCAGAAATGAAAGTGAAAATAAAAACAGGAGATACGGTTCGTGTTACATCGGGAGACCATAAAGGCACCGAAGGTAAGATCGTCCGTATCGACCGCGAAAAAAATAAAGCGATCGTTGAGGGGGCCAACATGGTTTCAAAACATGAAAAGCCGAGTGCCCGCAACCCACAGGGGGGTATCGTAAAGAAAGAGGCGATGATCCATATTTCCAATCTGGCACTGATTGATGCCAAATCGGGCAATACGACCAGGGTCGGTTTTGAAATGCGCGAAGGAAAAAAAGTGCGTGTTTCCAAGAAATCCAATGAAGTAATTTAGCTATGGCTTACGTACCAAGATTAAAAAAAGAATACAGGGAGCGTGTCATCAAGACACTTACTGATGAATTTGGTTATACCAATGTAATGCAGGTTCCAAAACTCGAGAAGATTGTGATCAGCAGGGGTGTAGGCGCCGCGGTTGCCGACAAGAAACTCATAGATCACGCTGTGGATGAACTTACGATGATCGCCGGACAGAAAGCTGTATCCACCATTTCAAAGAAGGATGTGGCTGCGTTCAAGTTACGAAAGGGAATGCCAATAGGTGCCAAAGTGACCCTTCGGGGTGAAAGGATGTACGAATTCCTTGACAGGCTGGTAACCAGTGCGTTACCGAGGGTAAGAGACTTTCGCGGGATTCGGGCAACCGGTTTTGACGGGAGGGGAAATTATAATCTCGGCGTAACAGAACAAATCATTTTCCCTGAGGTTAATATTGACAAGATCAACAGAATCAATGGAATGGACATTTCGTTTGTAACCACAGCGAAAACGGATAAGGAAGCGAAATCATTATTAGCAGAACTGGGTCTGCCTTTTAAAAAGAATTAGTATGGCTAAAGAATCAATGAAAGCCCGCGAAAGAAAGAGGGCAAAAATGGTAGCAAAATATGCCGAGAAAAGGAAGGCACTAAAGGAAGCCGGAGACTACGAAGGCCTTCAGAAACTTCCCAGGAACGCCTCTCCGGTGAGGTTGCACAACCGTTGTAAATTAACGGGACGGCCTAAAGGCTATATCCGCACCTTTGGAATTTCGAGGGTAACTTTCAGGGAGATGGCCAATCAGGGACTGATTCCGGGTGTCAGAAAAGCAAGTTGGTAATACGGAAGACAGGATGGGTTGTTGAATTCCCTTTGTACAAATTATTAAACATCCCACCTTTTTAATTTTAAAATATAAATATGTTTACAGATCCTATCGCAGACTACTTAACAAGGATTCGAAACGCCAGCAGTGCGGGTCACAGGGTAGTGGAAATTCCGGCTTCAAATTTAAAGAAGGAAATTACCAAGATCTTATTTGATCAGGGATATATCCTGAGTTATAAATTTGAAGACAATGCTGTTCAGGGGAACATCAAAATAGCGCTCAAGTATGACAAGGTGACCAAAGAACCGGTGATCAGGAAAATACAAAGGATCAGCAAACCAGGTCTGCGCAAATATGCCGATTCCGGTGATATGCCACGGATCCTGAACGGTCTGGGAATAGCTATCGTTTCCACGTCTCATGGCGTTATGACTACCAAACAGGCAAGACAGGAAAATGTAGGCGGAGAGGTATTGTGCTACGTCTATTAATCTGATTAAAAGAAAAGAATCATGTCCAGAATAGGTAATAACCCGATTGCGATTCCCAGTGGAACTACTGTGGAGGTGACAGATAGTCTGATTACCGCAAAAGGAAAGTTGGGACAATTATCCCAGGAATATAAAGGTGTAGCTATAAAGGTGGAGGAAGGGAAGGTTTTAATCACCCGCCCGTCGGATTCCATCGAACACAAGACATTACATGGCCTCTACAGATCCCTCGTTTCCAATATGGTGGCCGGGGTATCCAAAGGATGGACCAAGGAACTCGAACTTGTCGGTGTCGGATACCGGGCCACCAATCAGGGTCAGAAACTGGATCTCGCCCTTGGATTTTCGCATAATATTATTTTTGAAGTGGCACCGGAAGTAAAACTGGAAACCACCGCTGAGAAAGGGAGGAACCCGACCATCAAACTGAGCTCACATGACAAACAGCTTGTAGGGCAGATCGCAGCGAAAATAAGATCCTTCCGCAAACCGGAACCATACAAAGGAAAAGGGATCAAATTTGTAGGGGAACAACTAAGAAGAAAAGCAGGTAAATCAGCTTAATAACTGAATCATGGGATTAACAAAGACTGAGAGAAGATTACGAATCCGCAAGAGGATCAGAAAGGTTTCCTTCGGCACTGCCGAAAGGCCAAGACTGTCCGTATTCAGGAGCAATAAGGAAATCTATGCCCAGGTAATCGACGATACGAAAGGGGTGACTCTAGCGGCAGCTTCCTCCAGGGATAAAGCCATGGGTAAAGTGAAGGGGACCAAATCTGAAGTAGCCACCGAAGTTGGGAAGGCTGTTGCCGAAAAGGCCAAAAAGGCCGGGATTGAAACCGTAGCGTTTGATCGTGGCGGCAACAACTACCACGGCAGGGTAAAATCACTGGCAGAAGGTGCCAGGGAAGCAGGACTAAAATTTTAATTCAAAGTATGTACGGGAAATACAAAAATGTAGAGACTGTTAAACCTGGAGGCCTTGAGTTAAAGGATCGTCTGGTAGGTGTACAACGGGTCACAAAGGTTACAAAAGGAGGCCGTGCATTTGGCTTCTCCGCCATCGTGGTGGTAGGGGATGAACATGGAGTGGTCGGGCATGGACTCGGAAAATCCAAGGAAGTGGCAACAGCCATTGCCAAGGCCATCGAGGATGCCAAGAAGAACCTGATCCGCATTCCTTTGAACAAAGGGACATTGCCACATGAACAAAAAGGAAAATACGGCGGCGCTAAGGTATATATCCAGCCCGCTTCCCATGGTACGGGAGTGATTGCCGGAGGCGCTGTGAGGGCGGTATTGGAATCTGTGGGCGTACAGGATGTATTGTCCAAATCCCAGGGATCGTCCAATCCACACAATGTGGTAAAGGCCACTTTTGACGCGTTACTGCAATTACGGGACGCAAATACAGTAGCAGTTCAGCGGGGAATCTCCCTCGAGAAAGTTTTTAAAGGGTAAGAAATCATGGCGAAGATCAAAGTAACTCAGGTCAAAAGCACCATTAAAAGGCCTAAGAATCAAAAAAGAATATTGGAGTCTCTGGGATTGCACAGGATCGGTCAGTCTGCCGTTCATGAAGACAACCCGGGAACCAACGGGATGATTACTAAGGTGAATCATCTTATAACCATTGAGAAAGTATCGTAGCAGTGCGTCGGGCATCCGGGGTCTCATAATCTATAAAGTGTAACAGATGAACTTAAGCAATTTAAAACCCGCCAAAGGGGCAACCCATAACGCTGGCAAAACGATTGGCCGCGGCCAGGGCTCCGGCAAAGGTGGTACTGCTACCCGTGGACATAAAGGGGCGAAATCCAGATCCGGTTATTCTAAAAAAATCGGTTTTGAAGGTGGTCAGATGCCTTTGCAGCGCAGGGTGCCAAAATTTGGATTCACCAATATCAACAGAACGGAATACCGGGGCATCAACCTGGACACCCTACAGGAACTTGCAGACAAAGGTCTGGTTGAAAAATCAGTAGGGCTGGAAGAACTGTATGAAAATAAACTTGCAGGCAAAAACGACCTAGTAAAAATCATGGGAAGAGGAGAACTTAAAGCGTCCCTCAAAATAGCCGCACATAAATTTACTGCCAGCGCGAAAGCTGCCATTGAGGCTGCAGGCGGGGAGGCAATAAGTTTATAAGTAAAACAGAAAATGAAGAAATTTTTTGAGATAGTATCCAATATCTGGAAAATAGACGAACTCAGGGGCAGGATCATTATTACCCTGGGGTTGCTGCTTGTGTATCGTTTTGGAGCACAAGTGGTTCTTCCCGGTATTGATACCTCGCAGTTGGCAGAACTCGCAACCAGTACCGAACAGGGAATACTGGGTATTCTCAATGCATTCACTGGTGGGGCATTTGCCAATGCCTCAGTTTTTGCACTTGGGATCATGCCCTACATTTCCGCATCGATTGTGGTGCAGTTGATGGGGATCGCTGTTCCCTATCTTCAGAAACTGGATAAGGAAGGAGAAAGCGGGAGGAAAACCAAGAATCAGATCACCCGCTGGCTGACCATCGGGATTTGTATCGTTCAGGCCCCGGCTTACCTTTATAGCCTGGGTGCCCTTGGTGTGCCGGACAGCGCATTCCTGCTTGGAAAAGGGCTTAATTTTATTATTCCTTCGGTAATTATCCTGGTCACAGGATGTGTATTTGCCATGTGGCTGGGAGAAAAGATCACTGACAAAGGGATCGGGAATGGAATTTCCCTGCTGATCATGATCGGGATCATCGCCCAGATGCCGGAATCCTTTGTTCAGGAATTTATATCCAGGACAGCCAATAATACAGGGGGGCTCATGTTTATGCTCATAGAAGTAATTCTTTGGTTCGTTGTAATCCTTTTAAGCGTACTGCTGGTGATGGCAACCAGGAGGATTCCCGTTCAGTATGCCCGAAGGACGGCATCAGGAGGATATGAGAAAAATATCGCCGGATCCAGACAATATATCCCGTTGAAGTTAAACGCTTCCGGTGTCATGCCAATCATCTTTGCGCAGGCCATTATGTTTGCTCCGGGATTGCTCGGACGGACATTTAATAACACGGCCGTTGGGCAGTGGATGGAGGTACAGTTCCAGGATATTTTCGGATTGGCGTACAATATATTGTTTGCCCTTCTGATCATCATCTTTACGTATTTCTACACAGCGATAACGGTTCCGACCAATAAAATGGCCGATGACCTTAAAAGAAGCGGAGGTTTTATTCCCGGCATCAGGCCTGGAAAAGACACCGGGGATTTTCTGGACAAGATCATGTCCCTGATCACCCTTCCGGGAGCAGTTTTTCTGGCCTTGCTGGCAGTTTTACCGGCTATTGTGATAAAATTGATGAACATACAACCGGGATGGGCCCTTTTCTATGGCGGGACTTCCCTTTTGATCATGGTAGGTGTTGCCATTGATACGGTACAACAGGTGAATTCTTACCTGCTCAACAGGCACTATGATGGCCTGATGAAGACGGGTAAAAACAGAAAAGTAGCATAACAAATGGCCAAACAAGCATCCATAGAGCAAGATGGCAGTATCATTGAGGCATTGTCAAATGCCATGTTCAGGGTTGAACTCGAAAATGGTCATGTGGTTACCGCACATATTTCAGGTAAAATGCGCATGCATTACATCAAACTTCTGCCGGGAGATAAAGTGAAACTCGAAATGAGTCCTTATGATCTTTCTAAGGCCAGGATAACATACAGGTATTAAATTTATAAAGGCGGTAAAAAGGCAATCACAATGGCAGTAAAATGGGGAAACGGATGATATAAGGCCTCAACAGGGTTATTAAATACCCTCTGTAGTTGTTGTAGATTCCGGGATTTCAAAACTGTTTAAAAATAAGAGTAAGGTGAAAGTAAGAGCATCCATCAAGAAAAGAAGCGCCGACTGCAAGATTGTTCGCAGAAATGGCAGACTGTACGTAATTAATAAGAAGAATCCCAGATTCAAACAAAGACAAGGATAATTATGGCTAGAATTGCAGGTGTTGATATCCCAAAACAAAAGAGAGGCGTCATTGCACTGACGTACATATTTGGTATCGGTAAAAGCAGGGCGCTGACCATATTGGGGAAAGCCGAGGTTAATGAGGATACCAAGGTATCAGA
>JBGTKP010000061.1:0-5311 GCA_041744575.1 Muriicola sp. | reverse complement strand
CGCTCACGCGAAACGCACTTTCGCTCGCGTCCCTGCTATTTCTGGAAATCCTTCAAACACTCTCTCAGAATTTTATCACAAAAATCCTACTTGAGACAAGCCGGAAATATCTCAAAACAACGTAAAGTTATTTTTGTTCATCTTGCCTTCATGAAAATTTACCAAACCTGCCTGCCGAATCTGCCTTTAGGCAGGGTAGGTAGGAGTTACTATGAAACAATAATATCTATCCTTTGTTAATTTTGCCCTTATAGATTTCTGCTCCGGAACTTACGGAAGTAGAATTAACGACTGTAGTTTGATCAACGTGTTCGTTTTTATGTTCATTTTACCTTACTGCATATGTGACAAACCTGCCTGCCGAAGCTGCCGTTAAGCGGAGTAGGCAGGAAATCAAAAAGGATATAAGGAATTTTTTGACTCCCACGGTGTCAAAACCGCAGCGCTGTCGCTCCACGCTCTTTTTCGCTTGCGCGAAACGCACTTTCGCTCGCGTCCCTGCTATATCTGTAAATCCTTCGGTTTCCCTCAAATAACGAATCAAAAGCTCCTCCCTTTTTTTAAAGGGAGGTGGATTTGCTTTAGCAAAGACGGAGGGCTTTTTATTCAGGCGGAGTTCAGGCTTAACCCTATCACCTTCCTCGTGCTTCTATCCACATACTTCTAACTTCCAGTGTCGTACTTCATATTGCGTAATTGGTAACTCGAAAATAAAACCATCACCCTCTGTTAACGTCCGTATAAAAGGCGCCGATGCATTCGGGTTAAAAATCCGGGGATTGCATCCGGAGGATGAGCGACCTTCAAAGTATCTTTATAACTGCATTTTAATTTTAAAACACAAGGTGATGAGTAGGAACACAAATTCAAATATATTTCTTGGCCTGATAACTGGCGCAGCATTAGGTACCATTGCTGCCATTTTATACGCCCCGCAAAAGGGATCCGATACCCGGCGTCAGATCATGGATACCGCCCAAACTGCATTGGACGCTGTGGCTGATGCCGCAGAAGAATTAAAGGGCAGGGCGAAACAAGCATACCTGGATGGTGCAACCACTGTGGAAGAACGGCTAACGACCCTGATTGACCATGCCCATACGGGAGCCGAGGATCTCGTCCCAATGCTGGAGGCAAAACTGGCCGCCCTGAAAAATAAAACCAAACAGAAGGTCACGAATATGGAATCCAAATTGACATAATGCACCATGTCAACTAAGCAACATTGGACCTTCGAAGGCTTCCAGCCTGAACTGGATGCCCTGGCCCCCCGTATCCGGGAAAAAGCTTTAACCATTGCACAGGATCTGGTAACCCAGCAAGGTCTTTCAGAAGAAAAAGCTTTGCAGGAAGGTATCAAAAGGGCTGGGGAATGGTTCTATGATCTGGAGGCATAAGGCCACGGATGGAAGGGAGAAGCTCATACGTTGAAGTACGGGCCAAAAGAACCCTGTTGGTAGGCCATTCAGAGCCTGGGTGACTGTATTCGGAAGGCCGTGCCGGGTTCCTGTTTTGTGATCTGTCCTATACCCCGGTATTAAAGATTTTTGGATAGCACATAAAACGGGTTCCTTATAGGAATAAATTTTCCTAATACTTCACAAGGTCAGGTAGCTTCACTAATTTCAATTTTAAGTCGAATCATGTAATGAAAAAAAACCATCTCGCGGTGATCGGTTCAGGCCCTACCGCGATTTATTTACTTAAACATATTGTTGATGCTGAGGAAGTGAGCTATCAGATTTCTGAGATCACTATTTTTGAACGGCGAAGCCATCTGGGGATGGGCATGCCCTATAACCCGGAAACCACTGATATTTATAATCTTGCCAACATCTCCTCAGAAGAGATTCCCGAACTGCCCGAGAGTTTCGGCGACTGGTTGCGGAGGCAGGAAAATTCCGCGCTCACCAAATGGAATGTACCCCAAGAACCCATCGATGATTCAGAGGTATACAGTCGCATAGCCTTAGGTGCTTACCTGCATGACCAGTATCAGAAACTGACGGAAGCTCTCAGAAAAAAAGGCATTCATATTCATGAAAAACAGGGATATGAAGTCAGTGATGTTATAATGAATGCGGAAAATGGGGAGGTAGTCCTGAAACTGGAAAACGGGGCGACCCATGCCTTCGGAAAAGTAATTATTGCCACAGGACATGAATGGCGGGAAGAAGACCGGCCCGAATCCGGGTACTACGGTTCCCCATGGCCTATCCATAAATTGGTGCCTGATGAAGGCAAGCATTACAATTTTACAATTGGCACACTGGGGGCTTCGCTGAGCGCTTTTGATGTGGTCACTTCTTTGGCGCATCGACATGGGAAATTCACACGTGACAAGGGAAACCTCCGATATGATCTTCACCCGGAAGCCCATGGCTTTAAAATGATGCTGCACTCGGCCGAAGGATGGCTTCCCCACCTCCAGTACGAGCAGGAATTGCCGATGCGGGAAATTTACCGCCATACCAACCGGGAGGAAATGCTTTCTCTACGAGACGAGGCCGGCTTTCTGAGGATAGAAGATTATTTTGACAAAGTGGGTCGCCCGGCATTGATAAAGGCGTTTAACTCTGACCAAATGCCTTTGCTCGCTGAAAACCTGGAACAACCCGACTTCGGGTTCAGGGAGTTTGTGCATACCATGACCCGGGACCATGAATATTCGGATTCCTTCGAGGGGATGAAAAAGGAAATGGTGGAAGCCCTTAATTCTGTAGAGAATGATCAACCCATCCATTGGAAGGAAACTTTGGACGACCTGATGTATTGCCTGAACTTCCACGCTGAACTGTTACCTGCAGAGGACCATCTCTTTTATCAAAAGGAGATCATGCCTTTTTTGATGAATGTTATCGCAGCCCTGCCCCTGTCATCGGCCAGGATTTTATTGGCGCTGTATGATGCCGGCTGCCTGGAACTCGTCCCCGGAAAAGTACGTTTATTGGAGGAAATTGCAGACTCAGAAAAGACCGTGATTGAAGTGGCGGAGGAGGATGGCACCACAAGAACAATGGAATACGAAATGTTCATCAACTGTGCCGGGCAGAAAAGCATACCGTTGGAGGAGTATCCTTTTGATTCCCTGGTGAAGTCCGGTCATGTACGCAAAGCCATGGCTCCTTTTGCAAAAGCTAGTTCGGAGAATGACCTTTCGGAATCCGTGAACGATGACCGGCTTGTCAAAAATGAGAAAGGATTATTTCTGTGCACAGGGGGAATTGAGGTGGATGCCGCCTATAGGGTAATAGGGAAGGACGGCGTGCCGAATGACAGTATTTACGACCTTACCTTTACGCATACTGCAGGGATCCGGCCGTATTCCTATGGCCTGCAGGCCTGCAATGCCACTAGTAAAATCCTGGTGGAAGCCTGGGTTAAAGCTTTTGAGGAAAAAGATGAAATTAAGGCGGATATCGGAAATATAACCGAAGTTTATGATGAAAACGACCTCTAAGTTACATGTCCGTCCGAATAACACACATTTTTGAATATCCCCTTAAATCCTCCAGGGGCAATACCCTGAAAGAGGGTAATCTCTTGTTCACTGGTTTGAGGAACGACCGACGGGTGGCTGTGATCGACGAAAAGAATAGAATTGTAACGGCAAGGGAATCCGCGAACCTCCTGACAATTCATTCCGAAATCAGTTCCGGAATACTTGTCTTAAAAGCGCCAAATTCAAAAGATCTGAGAATCACACTCCCTTTGGACGAACCCGGACAGGAAGCGACCCTGTTTGGCCTGAGAGTTCCGGGACTTGTTCTCAATAGTGAAGCTTCAGGATGGATTTCTGAAGTGCTTAGAGGAAATTACCGGCTTCTGTACAGAGGTTCCGCTCAGAATAAAGGGTCAGATGCTGAAAACAATGCGAAGGTGAAAGGCATGGGTTATCCCGATTCGGGTGCGGTACACCTGATCAATCAAAAAACCCTGGATGCCTTAAATTCCAGCTTACAGAACAAAGTACAAATTGAGAATTTCAGGCCGAACCTGGTAGTGGAAGGCGCAGAAGCCTTTGAAGAGGATCACTGGTCGGAAATAAGCATTAACCGATGTAGACTGCAGACCAGGGATCGTACGGTGCGATGTGTTGTGACCACCATAGATCCGAAGACGGCTGTGAGGAATAATGAGGTGGAACCGTTGGCAACCCTGGGGAAAGTACGCCGTGCAGAAGGGCTGCCTGTTACTTTTGGTATTGATATGGAGGTGCTGTCCGGGGGATATATTCGGATAGGGGATGAGGTTGTTGTTACTTGAAGTTATCATTTTGCCTTTCTAGATTACTGTGCAGGAAATTGAGGAGGTGGAATTGACGATTATAGTTTGATCAACGTGTTCGTTTTTATGTTCATTTTGCCTTCATGAAAATTCACCAAACCTGCCTGCCGAAGCTGCCTTCAGGTAGAGTAGGCAGGAGATCAAGAAGGATTTAAGGAAATTTTTGACTCCCCCGGATTCAAAATCGATATCGCACCATGCGCTGTTCGCTGACGCGAAACGCAGTTCCGCTTGCGGCTGTGCTATTTCTGGAAATCCTTCGCTTCACCAAATTCAACCTACTCTTATATTTGAAAGCTTATGTAATTGTTTAATAATTAGATAATTATCGAAAGAAGATAAGCAAAAGCTCCTCCCTTTTGTACAAAGGGAGGTGGATTTGCTTTAGCAAAGACGGAGGGATAGAATGTTTTAAACCAATTTCCTTTCCCCAGCCCTAAAGGGAGGGAAATTGGAATAAACAGTCCTAGGGTAGAAAAAGCTATTTTTCAATTTTTAATTCTGTATGTTCAGTTGTTGGTGCGTTTCAAACGCCAAATCTACATTGAAATATTTAGTCCTGGGATCGGCAATTTTTTCTTTCCATTCCTAAAGGGAGTGAAAATTGGGATAAACAATCTTCAGGCAGAAAAACAACACCCTTAATGTCTATGTCAAAAATTAAAATCTCAAAAGCTCCTGCCTTTTTTTTAAAGGGAGGTGGCTTCGCTTTAGCGAAGACGGAGGGATAAATGATGTTCATTTTGTCTTGATACAAAACGAACCAAAAAATCAAGAAGGATTTAAGGAAATTTTTGACTCCCCCGGAGTCAAAACCACAGGGCCGCTATCGCTCCATGCTCTTTTTCGCTCACGCGAAACGCACTTTCGCTCGCGTCCCTGATATTTCTGGAAATCCTTCAAACACTAGCTCAATATTTATAGGCAAAATCCAACTTATAGTTGACAGGAAATACTTTAAAACAAGGGAAAGTTATTTTATGTTCATTTTGCCTTGATGAAAATTCACCAAACCTGCCTGCCG
>JBGTKP010000060.1:0-37060 GCA_041744575.1 Muriicola sp. | reverse complement strand
AACGTAAATACTTATGAATGTCAGTAAAGAAATTCTCAAGGTCCAGGATGGGATAACCCACCAACTGGCCCGGTCCGTGATAGGTAATATCGCCTCCGCGGTTGATATGGTAGAATTGTGCTCCCACAGCCTGCAGCTTTGCCTGGTCAATCAGGAGGTTTTCGGGGTTCCCGCTTTTCCCGAGGGTGTAGACATGCGGGTGTTCAACAAATAAAAAATAATTGGGGGTAGGATGCTGCAATCCCTCCCTCCTGTTGCGGATCTTGATCTCCAGGATGGATTGAAACAAAGATTCCTGGTAGTCCCAGGATTGCTTATAATCCTTTAGACCTAAATCTTTTACTATCACAGTCTTGTTTCTCATCGTTATATCCAATACTCACATCCTCCCACATCTACCGATTTTCTTTCCCCAGCCCTAAAGGGAGGGAAAATTGGGTTAAACAATCTAAAAGTAGAAATCCATACCCTTCAGGGCCGGGGAATTGTTTTTTCGGATCTTATGAAATTCTAATCCCGGAACCGCCAATTTTCTTTCCCCGGCCCTAAAGGGAGTAAGACACCAATTTTCCTTCCCCGGCCCTAAAGGGAGGGAAAATTGAAATACAATATAAAGGTAGAAAAAACACACCCTTTAGGGTCGGGCCGGAACTGCCAATTTTCTTTGCCCGCCCTAAAGGGAGTGGGACACCAATTTTCCTTCCCCTGCTGTAAAGGGAGGGAAAATTGAACTATACTATAAAAGTAGAAAAAACACACCCTTTAGGGTCGGGCCGGAACTGCCAATTTTCTTTGCCTGCCTTAAAGGGTGGGAAATTAGCTTGCCTCCGGCAAGTAAGGCAATAACTTTTCCTTTACTCTACAAAAATCGTTATCAACTTGAGAGTTATTAAATCTGCTCTCAGTTGGGATTGTTAAGGATGACCAGCGCCGCTATGACCCCCGGTACCCAGCCACAAAAGGTGAGCAAAAGCACGATCAGAAAGGACCCACAACCCTTTCCTAAAACAGCCAGTGGTGGGAAGATGATGGCAAGAATGACCCTCAGAATACTCATGATGTAGGTATTGTCGCTATAAAGCGGATGGATTGATGTAATCATTTGACGACGGCTTTGTCTGTTTGTTACATTTTTATGGCCGGAATTTTAATTTTATGACCAGGCTAAGGCGGACAGATCCGAAAGGCCACGGCAATTCCATGAATCGGCGCTTCCCGCGTTGTCAGATAGCCGCTTAGTCGCTATATTTGCAGCCTTAATCCTATGATATATGCAGCTTTCTGAACAGGAAATCGTAAGACGGGAGAAACTGGTTAAATTGCGGGAGATGGGGATCAATCCCTACCCGGCCGCCCTGTTTCCAATAAATGCCAGTTCCCGGGATATTAAATCCGATTTCAGCGAAGGGAAAAAGGTGATCCTTGCAGGAAGGCTGATGTCGCGCAGGATCCAGGGCAAGGCTTCCTTTGCCGAGCTCCAGGATAGCGCCGGACGTATACAGGTTTATTTTAACAGGGATGAGATCTGCCCCGGGGAAGACAAAAATCTATATAATGAAGTATACAAGAAACTACTGGATATCGGTGATATCATAGGCATAGAAGGAACACTGTTTACTACCCAGGTAGGTGAAAAGACCGTCCTCGTTAAAAATTTTTCCATCCTGAGCAAGGCCCTCAGACCTCTACCCCTGCCTAAGAAGGATGCCGAGGGAAATGTACATGACGAATTCAATGACCCGGAACAGCGGTACCGGCAACGCTATGTGGATCTGGCCGTCAACCCCAGGGTACGGGACACTTTTATCAGGAGGACGAAAATCACCAATAGTATCAGGGAGTTTTACAACAACATGGGTTATCTGGAAGTGGAGACTCCTGTTTTGCAACCGATTCCCGGAGGTGCGGCGGCGAAACCTTTTGTAACCCACCACAATTCCCTTAACATCCCCCTTTATTTGCGCATCGCTAATGAGTTATATTTAAAGCGACTGATCGTCGGCGGTTTTGACGGGGTCTATGAGTTCTCCAAAGACTTCCGAAACGAAGGCATGGACCGCACCCACAATCCGGAATTTACAGTCATGGAATTGTATGTGGCCTACAAGGATTACCACTGGATGATGGATACCACGGAAGCCCTGCTCGAAAAAGTAGCTCTTGATGTTCACGGCGCCACGCTGGTTCCTGTAGGCAGGCATCAGATAGAACTCAAAGCCCCTTATCCAAGAGTCCCGATCCTGGGGGCCATCAAAGAACATACTGGCTACGACATCGCCGGAATGGAGGAGGCGGAACTGCGTGTAACGGCAAGAAAACTGGGCATCGAAACAGATGAAACCATGGGGGCCGGAAAACTGATTGACATGATTTTTGGCGAAAAATGCGAGCATCATTTTGTGCAACCCACTTTTATAACGGATTATCCGAAAAGCATGAGCCCTCTGACCAAGGAACACCGGAATGACCCTGCGCTTACAGAGCGTTTTGAATTACTGGTGAACGGAAAGGAACTGGCCAATGCTTATTCAGAGCTGAATGACCCCCTTGAGCAACGCGCCCGTTTTGAAGACCAGCTGCAACTATCTGAAAAAGGGGATGATGAAGCCATGTTCATCGACCAGGACTTTCTTCGCGCACTGGAATACGGGATGCCACCTACCAGCGGGATCGGAATTGGGATTGATCGTCTGGTGATGCTGCTGACCAACAATGCCTCTATTCAGGAAGTACTCTTTTTTCCACAAATGCGTCCGGAGAAAAAACCGCTGGAGCTGACAGAAGAGGAAAAAATAATCATAGGCATTTTAAAATCCAACGGCAGCCTGCCTTTGGATGCGCTCAAAACACAGGCTGGCCTTAGTGGCAAGAAATGGGATGCATCCATGAAATCCCTGGCAAAACATGGTCTGACGCAGGTGCTTGTAGAAGGGGATGAAAAAAAGGTGATTTTAAAATCCTGAGATCTGATATCCCCTTCCTGACGGTCATCCAGCATTTTTATGCCTTCCGGCAGGAGGCACACGGACTCCAAAATTTATCCCTATCTTAGTTTACCCATGCTCTGGGAACGGATAAAAAATGAGGAAGCGATTTATTTTTCTGGGCTTGCCATTGCTGCTGCTTACACTTCTTGTGTTCTTATGGCCAACCCTTTATCCGGCAGAACCAGTTGACTTTAGTACGGACATTAAACCCATCCTGAACCAGCGATGTATTGTATGTCACGGGGGTGTTAAGAAAAACAGCGATCTCGGTTTCCTTTTCAGGGAAGACGCACTTGGGGCAACCAAATCCGGGAAGCCGGCGATCATCCCCGGGGATGCAAATGGCAGCGAACTTATCCGCCGGGTCAGGGAACATGACCCCGAACTCAGGATGCCTTATGAAAAGAGCCCGCTAAGTGAAGATGAAATTCAGTTGCTTGCAGACTGGATTGATCAGGGGGCGAAGTGGGGAAAACATTGGGCATACACCCTTCCGGAAAAAGTAGCCGTCCCTAAGATACAAACAGAAGCAGGATTCGGGCCATCCGTGGCCGGAGAGTTCCTGGTAAATCCGATTGATCACTTTATCCTTGCCACATTACAATCGGAAGAACTCAGCCCCAGCCCTCAGGCAGAGAAAACCATCCTGGCTCGCAGGCTGGCCTTCGATCTTACCGGCCTTCCTCCGGAAGACCACCTGTTCAGGAACTGGATGAGCGGCGGACTTACCTATGAAGCAATGGTGGATTCGCTCCTGGCCCAGCCGGCTTTCGGCGAAAAATGGGCCAGCTGGTGGCTCGATCTGGCCAGATATTCAGATACAAAGGGTTATGAAAAAGATCAGGGAAGGAGTATCTGGCGTTACCGTGACTGGGTAATTAACGCCTTTAATTCCGACATGCCTTATGATCAGTTCACCATGGAACAACTGGCCGGGGACCTCCTGCCCGATCCCTCTGTGAACCAGCTTATCGCTACGGCCTTCCACAGGAATACCATGAACAACGATGAAGGCGGTACTGAAGATGAAGAATTCCGTGTCGCCGGGGTCATTGACCGAGTAAATACCACCTTCGAAGTCTGGCAGAGTACCACCATTGGCTGCGTCCAATGCCACAGCCATACCTATGATCCCTTTAAACATGACGAGTATTACCGTCTGTTTGCTTTCTTCAATAACAGTCTGGATGAAGACACCCCCGGGGATGAACCTGCCTTGAAATTCTACCCTGAAAAGGAAAAGGAAGATTTTCGTCAGATCTGCGAATGGGCAGCCAAATACGGAGATGATCAGGTCTCCCGCGAATATTCGGATTTTATAAGTTTCAATGAACCCGTCTATCAGGCCCATGACTGTGTGGATTTTACGAATGGGGAACTCGCCGACACCAAATGGCTGGCATTATGGGATGATGGATCCTGCTATCTCCGGGATATAAATACCCTTGGTGCCGGCTATATCTATCTCAAATACTGGTCCGAGGTGGATGGTACTGAAATGAGGATCAGAAAGAATGACCGCAACGGAGAAATCCTTTCCCAATTCCGGATAGACAAGACCCGGGGACAGATAACCAGAAGAATCCCTTTTAAAAAGACGGAAGGGAATGTGACCTTGTATATTGAAGTGAACAACGACCTGATCCCCGATCAGGTTTCTACCAGTTATATTCTCTGGCTGGGATTTCTCCGCGATCTTCCCGGTAAGGGTGAAACAGGATATCAGGCCATGAATGACCGGGTAGTGGAACTTCTGAATACAACGACCCCCACCCATCCCATCATGGTTGAAAATCCGGATTATATGAAGAGGACCACCCAGGTGTTCGAACGGGGCAACTGGCTGTTAAAGGGAGATACGGTTTCCCCTGCCACTCCTTCTATCCTGAATACCTGGAAAACCGAATGGCCCCAGAACCGGCTGGGGCTATCGAAGTGGATTGTAAGCAAAGAAAATCCGCTTACTGCCAGGACCGTTGTCAACAGAGTCTGGCATCAGCTTTTCGGTCGGGGCATAGTGCCTTCGCTTGAAGACCTGGGCACCCAGTCCGATCCCCCCTCCCATCCGGAACTTCTGGATTGGCTGGCGCTGCAATTTATGAACGAGCAGCATTGGAAAATAAAATCCCTGATCCGCGAAATGGTCTTATCCGGAACCTACCGTCAGGAGTCCGTGGTTGCTCCGGCCATTTATCAGCGGGATCCGGAAAACGCGCTGTATGCCCGCGGTCCACGTACACGCCTGACGGCAGAACAGATAAGGGACCAGGCTTTGTCAGTTTCCGGCCTGCTCAGCAAAAAAATGTATGGCCCCGGGGTGATGCCCCCGCAACCTGAGGGGATCTGGAAATCGGTCTACAGTGGCGAGAAATGGATAGAAAGTGAAGGTGAAGACAAATTTCGCCGGGGAATATACACCTACCTGAAACGATCCGGGCCGTATCCTTCCTTCATCACCTTCGATGCCGGCAGCCGCGAAGTCTGCACCGTGAGACGCACCGTAACGAATACTCCGCTCCAGGCATTGGTGACACTGAATGACCCTGTTTATTTTGAATCCGCATTTTATCTGGCCGCGTCCATAAGTGATCAGATCCCAGCGCGGGAAAAAATCCGTAACTGTTATAAGAAAGCCACTTTCAGAGAAATCTCCGAGCCCAACCTGGCAGTCCTTGAACAATTATACCAATCCTCATTGACGACGTATGAAAGTGACGGAGAGGCCCTGAAAAATTTCAATCAATTTAAGCAGGTCACCCCCCCCTCCCTGGCAGCATTGACGGTCGTAGCCAATGCCATTATGAACCTGGATGAATTTTTAACAAAATCGTAGCTATGGATGCGTATACCCGGCTTCTTCAGGAAAAATTAGAACGGCGACTGCTTGACCAAACCAGAAGGCATTTCATCAAGGAATGCATGGCCGGCATGGGTGGTCTTGCTCTCGGCTCTTTTTTTCTTTCCTGCGAAAAGAACGCCGGCACAAATGCAACCGGGGGTATAACACTTTCCGAAAGGGATCTGAACCCCTTGGCCACGCTTCCACCCCCGTCCATGCCCAGGGTCAAATCCGTTATTTTCCTTCATATGGCCGGGGCCCCTTCTCAGTTGGAAATGTTTGATTACAAACCCGAACTGCAAAAACTAAATGACCAGCCCTGTCCGGAATCCCTGCTGCAAGGGAAAAAATTTGCATTTATCCGGGGAACGCCCAAGCTTCTGGGACCGCAGGCAAAGTTTAGTCAGCATGGGGATTCAGGGAACTGGGTGTCTGATTACCTGCCACACTTTCAAAAAGTGGTGGACGAAGTGGCCTTCCTGAAGGCAGTGAACACCGACCAGTTCAATCATGGCCCGGCACAGTTGTATATGCATACCGGAGTTCCCCGTCTGGGACGACCCAGCATTGGGTCCTGGGTTACTTACGGCCTTGGGTCTGAAAATCAGAACCTGCCTGGATTTGTTGTACTGACATCCGGAGGTAATGACCCCAGTGCCGGGAAAAGCGTTTGGGGAAGCGGCTTTCTCCCCTCGGTGTACCAGGGTGTACAATGCCGTTCCGAAGGCGATCCTGTTTTATACCTTGAAGACCCGCCGGGTATCTCGCGAAATCTGAAAAAAGAAACCATCGACGCGATCACTAAAATAAATAAAGAGGAATATGCCAGATATGGGGATCCGGAAATTCTCGCCAGGATCAATCAGTACGAAATGGCATTCAGAATGCAGATCGCCGTACCCGAGGTAATGAATATCAACAATGAACCCGAGCATATCAAACAAATGTATGGGGTAGAACCGGGGAAGGAATCATTTGCAAATAATTGCCTCCTTGCCAGAAAGCTTGTTTCTGAAGGGGTGCGTTTTGTACAGTTATTCGATTGGGGTTGGGACAGTCATGGCACTGATCATTCCACGGCGGTAGATCTGGGTCTTCGCAATAAATGCCGGGAAATTGACCGCCCTATGGCGGCGCTGCTGCTGGATCTAAAACAACGGGGTCTGCTCGAAGAAACGCTGGTGGTCTGGGGCGGCGAATTCGGCCGGACGCCCATGCAGGAAAACAGGGAAGGAAAGGAGATGGGATTCAAGGGACGCGACCATCATGGAGATGCTTTTACCATGTGGATGGCCGGGGGTGGTATTAAAAGAGGTGCTTCCTGGGGGGAGACCGATGACATCGGATTTTCGGCCGTGAAAGGAAGTGTCTCCGTACATGATGTGCACGCCACCATGTTGCATTTGCTGGGTTTTGACCATGAAAAATTTACCTATAATTTCCAGGGAAGGCCCTTCCGGCTTACCGATGTGGAAGGAGCGGTGATCCAACAGATCCTCGCATGATTTGTTCAATACGGAATGGTGCTGGCAGCCATAGTTATTATGGAAGTACTTAAACAATTGCTGGGGCGGTTGCACCCATTGATCGTACACCTTCCCATAGGATGTATCCTCCTTGGGTTACTGCTGCAATGGGTGGGCCGTAAGGGGAACAAACATGCGGAAGTGCTTCCATTCATCTATCTGTGTGGTGCGATCACTGCCCTTACCGCCTGTTTTACAGGCTATCTTCAGTACGTCGCGGAAGGATTTGCCTTTGAAACAGTCAAATGGCATCTTTGGTTGGGCATACTGACCACCCTGATTGCTTTTGCCATGTACCTGAAGGTAAAACTACCCCGCGGCAGCAAACAATTTCAATGGCTCCGAATGTCTTTTCTATCCCTGCTGTTATTGGTGGCCGTCTTTATGACAGGACACCAGGGAGGCACGATTACACACGGGGAGGACTATCTGCTTGAGCCTCTTCCGAATGCTTTTAAAAAGAGACTCGGCATAACCGTATACGAACCAGAGATCATTGAACTCAGTGAAGCGGATTGGCAGAAGGCGCCATTGTATGATTCGGTCATCCGCCCCATCCTGAATAACTATTGTGCGACATGTCATAATTCAAAAAAGGAAAAAGGGGGTTTACTGCTCATCAGTCCGGAAGGGATCCTGGCAGGTGGTGATAACGGGAAGGTCATTAAGGGAAAAGATCCCGGGCAGAGCCCTTTGTATCGCAGGATCACATTGCCTGAGGACCACGATGATCACATGCCCCCCAAAGGTAAGTTGCAACCGGGAAAGGAGGAAGTTGCGCTCATCAGGGAATGGATCATTCGTGGCAGTTCCTTTGATAAATCGATTGGGGATCTGGCGCTTGACAAAACCTTATTTGAGTCTTTTTTTCCAAAAACGGCTGGCCGGACCTACCCGGAAACTACGATTAATGCGGTTCCCGATGCTACTCTTGCTGTCCTGAAGACAAAAGGCATTCATGTTCAACGGATGAGCAGCAGTACCAATTACATGAGCGTTTCCTGTCTGAATTATCCTCAATTTGAGGATGCGGATATGGCTTTGCTCCTTCCGGTAGCCCCACAGATTGCCAGTCTCGACCTGGGGGGCACGCAGGTAACAGATAGCATTTGGAAGGGCCTGGCTTCTTTTCCCAACCTGACCACCCTCAAAATGGATCATACCGCAATTACCGGAAAAGGATTGATCTATCTGAATCGACTGGGCCACCTTCGTGTACTTAATTTGACGGGAACTTCCTTTGACCGTGACTTCCTGAAAGACCTGCTGACTTTCCCTCAACTGGAAGCGGGGTATCTTTATCATACGGGCCTGACGGAAGAGGACTTCCCCGATGAGCTTCGGCCTGACATGACACATCTTCAATTTGGAAATTACGAGCTCCCAGCCCTGCCCTCTGATTCAATAACATACTGAATTTCAATATGCTATCTCTACTGTTTTTTCCAATATCCCTGAAATAAATCAGCAATAAAAACGTTTTATAGATATAGTATCCCAAATCTATACTTATGAAATATTGCTACCTCTCCCTGCTTACCCTTATTTTCTGTGCGTCCTGTTCCAAGGAAAGTGACTCCCCTGACCCCGGGCCTGATCCCAGTACTACGCTCGAAGCTTGTTTCGAAGTGAGCAAGGATACCCTTGGTGTGGGTGAAGCCTTGCAGCTCAGCAGTTGTTCCAAGGGTGAAACTACCTATGCCTATGATTTCGGCAATGGCGAAGACAGTGCCTCCAAAAATCCGGCGATCGTTTACCAGGACGGCGGAGAATATGCCATCTCGCTGACGGTTACAAATGAAGAAATGGAAACCAAAACTTTCTCCAGAACGGTATTTGTCACCTCTGCAGAATCAAAATATATCTATCCCGTTATAGCAGAGGGATACTCGGGATATCCAATGGAATCGGGTATCCGCGCTTCTGATGGATCGATTTATCTCATATCCCTCCTGACAGACAACGAAGGCGCCGGCGGCTCCAAGTTCTATTACAATTCCGTGGATGCCTCCTTTGCCGTAACATCTACCTACCTTGCAGACAAGCCTTATAATACGGGCAGTGCTTTCGTGAACTTTCTCGCCGGAGGTAATGTCAATATTGTCTTTTCAAGGACGCTGGCCGGACTTTATGGGACCCAGGAGGTCACCTTCAACAGTGGCTGGGGGTTTGTCAACGGGCTGAGTTCTGCGGTAAAACACAGCTACGGCTATTTGAAGGACGGGTCAGAATTCCTTTATTTCGGAACTCAGGACGAAGCAGGCGTCTTCAAAACGGCAGTAGAAAGAAGGAACGCCTCCGGAGATGCTTTTCAGGTATACCTGGATGACCTGGGAGAACCAGGTTCGTTTATCGGGGATATGATAAAGACCAGTAGCGGTTACCTGGCCAATGGCGGGGTCTTCACAAAAAATTTAAGTGTCCCGCAAATCAGCAATTACAGGCCGGTAATCATTTACATGGATAATAACCTTGCCGTGTCTTCCCATGTGGTTCTGGAAGCTACCGTGCTTGGTTCAAAAATCACCTCCTGCAATGATCTGAATGGTGCCTTTCATTTAGCACAACTGGACAATGGCAATATCGTTTCCTACGGACACGGAGAACTCTTTGTTACCGATTCCGACGGAAACGTGCTGGAGTCCGCTTATTTTACCGGAACAAAAAGCAATCAGGCGCTCATCTCGCTTGGAGACTCATTTATAATTTCCACTGACGGTTTCCTCCGAAAATATGATGCCTCAGGTGACCTGCTGAAAGAATTAAAGTATAATGGAAACTACCTGCCGGAAATTCTTGAAATTAACAACACCTTGCTTTTTGCAGCCGGGTATGATACAGAGGAGGGTGAAATTAAATTATTTTACGGGGCCTGCGACAAAGATCTCAATCTGATCAATCTGAATTAACAACTTTCACATTCAATAGGTTTATTCGCGTGGCGTTGTTGCTTAGCATAGCATAATGCCCAGTCAGTATCAGGTCTGAAGCCCTTCCCTTTTTATTTTCAGAAGTAAGGGAAATAAACTAGTTTAGGAGCCTTAATCAAACGCTATGCCACTTGGCAGGAGATTGGGCCTGATTCTTGGACCCCTGCTTTTTTTCCTCGTAATCTGCCTTCCTGAACTTATTCCGGGGAAAGAAAGTGCCAATGCAGTCATTGCGGTGGCGGCATGGATGATCGTTTGGTGGATCACCGAAGCCGTGTCCATCTCTGTGACCGCGCTTTTGCCCCTGATCCTTTTTCCAATTCTGAATGTAATGCCCATTGGGGAAGTGGGAGCCAATTATGGCAGTCCGATCATTTTTCTTTTTTTCGGGGGATTTGTCATCGCCCTGGCTTTGGAAAAAGTGAATTTGCACAAACGCATCGCTCTCAATATTATCCGAATCACCGGAACCACACCTGATAAGGTGGTCATGGGATTCATGATTGCCACGGCAGTCATAAGTATGTGGATCAGCAACACAGCCAGCACTGTTCTCATGCTTCCCATAGCCTTGTCCGTGATCCGGTTGCTGATCCATGATGCGGACGGTTTTACAAAGAGCGATGAGAATTTTGCCCTGAGTGTGATGCTGGGGATCGCCTTTGCGGCGAATGCCGGGGGCATTGCTACTGTGATCGGTACCCCCCCGAATTCTGTAATGATCGGTTTACTGGAGAATGAATATAATATTGAAATTTCTTTCCTGAAATGGATGACCATAGGCGTTCCCTTTTCCGCCATCCTGCTGATGATGTGCTACCTGGTACTCGTAAAATGGATGTTTCCTAGTAAACAGCTGCAATTCACGGCCTCCAAAGAGGTAATAGCAACGGAACTGAAACTACTGGGGCCGATGTCGGGCAAAGAAAATATGGTCCTGGTCATCTTTGCGATCACCGTCTTTCTCTGGATCTTCAGAACCCTCATCAACAGCTTGTTCCCGTGGCTTGAATTGTCTGATACGATTATCAGCATGTTCGCTGCTGTCGCATTATTTTCCATCCCTTTTAATTTCAGGACCGGAGATTTCCTGATTGAATGGGACGATACGAAGCGACTCGCATGGGGGATCCTAATTCTTTTCGGGGGTGGACTGGCCCTGGCGAACGGGATGTCCGTAAGCGGACTGGTAGATATGGTATCTAACGCAATCGCCACCAGTGACATCAGCATCTTCTTAACCGCAACCCTGCTGATCATACTGATGCTTTTTATGACGGAATTGATGAGCAATGTAGCCCTTATGGCCGTACTGGCCCCGGTAGTGGCAGGGATTGCCATTGGCCTTGAAATTCCCATCCTGTACTTACTGATCCCTGTTACCATTGCCAGCAGCTGCGCCTTCATGCTGCCCATGGCGACCCCGCCCAATGCCATTGTATTCGCCAGCGGTTATATCAAGGTGTATCAGATGGCGCGGGTCGGAATCATCCTGAATCTGATCTCGGTTGTGATGCTCATCTTACTTTTTCAGTTTATTCTTCCGCTGGTGTTCTAAAATGATAAAACCCCGGCCTTACTGCCGGGGTTTTTATTGTAAGAAAGAAATTCGGGGTCGGAGTTTCTTCCCTGGTGTTACTTCATGATATACGGATGAAAACCCTCCGGCAGATGTTTTTTCGAATCAAAATCGAGTTGTTCATTGTCAGTCGGATCAATATAGCTCACCGCCATGAAATTGGAGGGGTGGCCATAAGGGTCGAAATTCCGGGGCAGGTGACGACTTAAGTCTTTTTCAAAAGGTACCTCCTCCTCGATAAACGGAATGGAGCGCAGATCAACATAAAAGCGGTACGGATCAAAATTCTCGGGCAGGTAATCTGCGGTATTAAATCCCAGATCAACCTCCGCATCTTCTTCAATAAATACCACACTATTCAGGTCGAGGTCGTCAATGCCTGTTCCACTCTCATTGGCATACGCGCCAAGAGAAAGTCCGGCAAATATAAAAGACAGTGTAAAAAATTTCCTTTGCATACGAATTACAGGTTAGGTTTAAAGCAATGATAAAACTGCCATTTGATCATATTATTGTATGTTTCCGATGAAAGTAAATTCCTACAATAATGACCCTCGGTTTCCGCTTTGTAACAACCGATACGGAAGGAATTGAAAATGAAGATGATGCAAGCGTTCAGATGGGGATACGACTACTCAGGAAAGGAACTGTATATTATTAATTTATAAAGCCCTCATCCGGATGGCTAAGGGCTTTACAGCTAACGAATCAAATAACTGATAGAAAATGAGAACTTCTATCCATCTACCTACCGGCTGTAGGGATTGAAACCGGCCGGCAAATAATCTTTAGGGTTAAAGTCTAAGATGACTTCTTCCTCTTCTTCAATATAGACCACGGCATCCAGGTCGAAATAGTCTTCATAAGGGTCAAAACCGGAAGGAAGATACGGTGCGGGATCAAAGCCAAGGACGATTTCTTCCTCTGGCTCTATATAGGATATATCCATGAAGTCCCGGGGAACATCGTAGGGATTAAAATCCCCTGGAAGATACGCTGAGGTTTCGAATCCAAGATGAACCGGAATTTCTTCTTCCACATAGGCTACCTCAACGACCTCATGATAAGCCCCGTAGGGGTCAAAGTTCGCAGGAAGGTATTGCGAGGTATCAAATCCCAGGTCGGCGAGTCCTTCATCTTCATTTTCGAGATAGGGGATGGATACCAGATCGAGGGCCGGTGATACTTCAGTCATTGGGTGCATTGCCTCTTCCGGAAGCGTTGTCCAGGTAGTTAAAGTGCCTGAGGCAGCGCACAATTCCATATCAACATCAGCTATAAGGGAATATGGATTCTCAGTAGTAGGCAAGGTTGAATTTTGAGGGGTGGCGAAAGTACTTATCACTCCCAATCCACACAAGAGGATTATTTTGTTCATTTTTTGATTGATTGATGATTGATGTTTGATGATCCCCTTCCCGGAGGAAGGTTCATTTTGTCTCTTTTCTAATAGACCATGGTCCGGCTAAAATGTTACACTGCAATGAACGGTTTAACATAGATTAACAATCCGGGCTGCTTGTACAGATCCTCCCTTTTTTTAAATAGAGGTGGATTCACTTTAGTGAAGACCGAGGGATCAATTGCTTGTTACAACTGTCAATCTCCACCGCTACCGCCAGACTCCGTCTGGTGGTTACAAAAAGTATAATGTTCATTTTATCTTGATGCAAAACGAACCAAACCTACCTGCCGAATCTGCCTTTAGGCAGAGTAGGCAGGAGATCAAGAAGGATTTAAGAAGTTGCCAAAAATAAAAAAATCAAAAGCTCCTCCCTTTTTTTTAAAGGGAGGTGGATTTGCTTTAGCAAATACGGAGGGATCAATTGCTTGTTACAACTGTCAATCTCTACCGCTACCGCCAGACTCCGTCTGGTGGTTACAAAAAGTATAATGTTTATTTTATCGTGATGCAAAACGAACCAAACCTGCCTGCCGAATCTGCCTTTAGGCAGAGTAGGCAGGAGATCAAGAAGGATTTAAGAAGTTGCCAAAAATAGAAAAACCAAAAGCTCCTCCCTTTTTTTTAAAGGGAGGTGGATTTGCCTTAGCAAAGACGGAGGGATCAATTGCTTGATAAAATTGTCAACCTTTCCATCCGCCTCCTGCGGCCACCCCTCTTTATCTAAGAGGGAGCTTTTAAATACACCTGATCACGAAGATGGGATAATTATTAAGATGGAAAAGAACAAAAGCTCCATACATCCCCCAACCGACGTCCTGTGATCCCCGGTGATGGCGTAATGGGATAGTTTGTTGGGGAAAAGTCCCTGTTTACCGTTCATCGGAGAAATTCTGATCGCTTGGGGAAGCAGTTTTTATACACCACAAATAGGGGAGATTTCACCTACATTAAGGGGGATTTGACAACATAGATTCGTCCATCATTCAATGATTACGTAAATTAGCTAAAGAATTAAAAACCCCACATCATGACCTACAAAATGAAAAGCCTACTGTACTTCGGTTGTTTTATGGCCGCTTCCTTTACCTACTATTCGATGGATACACAGGAACAGCCTGTTCACGCCACCGAAATGATTGGTTTGAATGACCAGGACCTGGAAGAACTCCCTGCCGAAGAATTAATTGCCGAGGAGCCCTTGAAATACTAAAGATCTTATAAATATATATGGAAGGGCCCGGAAATACCGGGCTCTTTCTTTTTGCGGTTGCCCCACGCCTTCCTGATATTGTTAAAAAGTAGCCAAAGCCAGGGTCAGGGATTAAACCTATGGGCGGGTCATCTGTCTTAGGGGTATAATCCATTAAAAAATATACTCATGAAAAAAATCATTGTAGCCGCCCTGCTCTTAAGTGGGCTGGCCGGATTTGCACAAACCGAGGGCCGGAAATCAGAGACGGGCATGATGAAGTCCGATATGACCCCTGAACAAATGGCTACCCTCAGAACCAAAAAACTGACCCTGGCCCTGGACCTTACTGAGGCACAGCAAAAGAAGATCCTCGCGATCCAACTGGAAAATGCCAAATTGCGCATGGAAAAAAAGGAAGCCTGGAAAGACCAAAAAGAATCAGAAAACCGGAAGTCTTTTTCTGCAGAAGATCGGTTTAAGCTGCAAAATGAGCGCCTGGACCGGGCGATTGCTCAGAAAGAACAGATGAGATCGATCCTTAATGAAGAACAGTTCGGGAAGTGGGAAAAGATGCATCAGCGGAGAGGCCATGACAAGCATTTCAAAGGGATGCGGTCGCGGACTGCCAGGCATCATGGCAAATAGGAAGGTACTTGAGAACCCACCCCTGCGGTGGGTTTTTTACGTCCACTAATTATCCCATTGGGAGGAGACCTTATCCAGGGCTTCTATGGTTTCATCCAAATCTCCATAGGACAAGGCATCGTTCAGGAAATAACTTTCGAAGGCGCTGGGAGGAAGGTAAATGCCCTTGTCCAGCATTCCGTGAAAATAGCTCCGGAATTGCTCATTGTTCCCTTTACACGAAGAGGCAAAATCGACTACGGGATCTTTTGTGAAGTGCAGGGAGATCATGCTTCCGATCTTATTGATCCTATAGGGAATGCCTTTATTTTTCAGCACCTTGTCAAATCCTTCCCGCAGATGTTCCGTTTTATCCTCCAGGCTTTCGAATATTTCGGGGTGTGTGTTCAATTCTGTGAGCATCGCCAGTCCGGCGCTCATGGCCAACGGATTCCCACTCAGGGTTCCGGCCTGATACACCGGGCCGGAGGGTGCGAGGCAGGCCATGATCTCATTCCGGGCGGCAAAGGCCCCTACCGGCAGGCCCCCGCCAATGACCTTGCCGAAGGTGACAATGTCTGCGGCAATATCAAAAACTTCCTGCGCACCCCCCCGCGCAAGTCTAAAGCCCGTCATGACCTCATCAAAAATCAATAGGATGTCTTCTCTGGTACAAATTTCCCGCAGCCCCCGGATAAATTCTTCCGTCGGTACGATACAGCCCATATTGCCTGCTACCGGTTCGATGATGACGGCCGCCACCTCTCCCTTGTTGGCACGGACGAGGGTCGCCACCTCTTCCAGGTTGTTATAGGAAGCCAGCAAAGTGTCACGGGCGGTACCCCTTGTTACCCCGGGGCTGTCCGGACTTCCGAAAGTGGCTGCCCCGCTTCCCGCCTGAATCAGGAAGCTATCTGCGTGGCCATGGTAACATCCGGCAAATTTTATGATCTTTTCCCTTCCGGTGAAACCTCGGGCAAGGCGGACAGCACTCATGCAGGCTTCCGTGCCGCTATTTACGAATCGGATCTTATCCACATTGGGTACCATGGAAATGGCAAGCCGGGCCAGTTCCGTTTCAATTTCGGTAGGCATCCCGAAGGAAGTGCCCTTTTTAGCCTTTTCTATTACCGCATTGATCACCGGAGGATAAGCATGTCCAAGAATAAGAGGACCCCAGGAAGAAATATAATCGATAAAGCGGTTCCCATCTTCATCAAATAGGTAAGCGCCTTTAGCCTCCTTTACGAAAATAGGATCCCCGCCCACGGCTTTGAAGGCCCTTACTGGGGAATTAACCCCACCTGGTAAAAATTGCTTTGCTTCCGCAAAGAGGGCACTGCTACGCGTATAACGCATGAATTTAATTGAGTTTTTCCTGTTTTACCATGATTTCCTGTCCGACAGACAGCTTACTGTCATTCATCCGGTTGAGTTGCATCAGTTCATTGACAGATACAAAATACCTTTTGGAGATAGAATAAAGGGTATCCCCTTCTTTCACAACATGCACCATGAAATCATATTCCTTGGCAGTGGGCTGCACCGGATAACCATCCGAGAGCACCTCCTTGTCAAACCGATAAAGTCCGTATTGTTCTATGAAGTTGATCAGCTTCTGGGGATATTGTCTGTCTGTCGCATAACCGGCTTCCCTCAGACCCCTGGCCCACCCTTTATAATCATCCCTCCGCAGTTCAAAGAGAGACGCGTAGCGCGCCCGGCCGGATAGGAAGATGCTGTGATCCCTGAAGGAATACATAGGGTGGTTGTACTTGCGGAAGCATTCGCCAATCGCGTCATCATCATGATGGTCAAACTGACCTTCCCACCCACTATGGCACTTGATCCCAAAGTGGTTATTGGTTTTAAGAGTCAGCGCTCCCCTGCCATAGCCACTTTCGAGAATACCCTGCGCCAGGGTGATACTTGCCGGAATGCCATAGGCCTTCATTTCGAACTGGGCAATTTCAGAAAAAGTGGCAATGTACTCCTCGATAGTGTTGATCGGAAAAAGAATGAAATTCCCGGTGTCCTCTGGGAGCACATATCGCCCATCCTCCACGGCTGCCTCGACGTTTTCCGGAGCGACACGCTCCGGGGGGGGCGCTGGTGGGACATAAGCGGTCCGCTTCTTTGAACCACAGCTGATAAGTAAGCATCCGAAAATAACCGCTGCTAAAATTCCTCTCATATCGTGATTAATTGCAGATTCCTTTTCTTTAACCGCCTGTTCATTCCTGCCACGCCCTGTAGTCCGCCTGTATGAATGGCCAGAATACGGCTGCCCTTCGTGAAAAGGCCTTTAGAAACCATATCAAAAATGCCGAACATCATCTTCCCGGTATATACCGGATCCAAAGGAATTCCGGTAAACTCACGAAAATCATTGATGAACTGTATTAGTGCCGGAGACACCCGGGCATACCCGCCAAAATGATAATCGTTTGCCAATTCCCATTGGGTTTTGCGGGCAAATTTACAAATATCTTTTATTAAGTCAGGGGATTTCAGCGCCGGGAACCCCAATATCCTCTGGGAATCCGCGGAAGCATTTATGATCCCGGCCAGGGTCCCCCCGGTTCCGACACTGCAACAAACAGAGTCAAAACCATGATCTGATGGGGAAAGAATTTCTTCACAGCCTTTTACAGCAAGGGAATTCGTCCCTCCTTCGGGCAACAGGTAACAGGGTCCCAGTTCAGCCTCCAGTGAATGCAGGTAGGAGGGCATGGCACGCTGCCTGTATTGTTCCCTCGTAATAAATTTGAATTGCATTCCGGCCGAGTGGGCCTGGGCGAGGGTAGGGTTATCCCGCCAGAGGTGTATCAGTTCATCTCCGCGAACGATCCCTGTAGTGGTGAAACCAAATTCTCTGCCGGCGTGCGCCAGGGCAAGCAGGTGGCTGGAATAGGCTCCGCCAAAAGTCACAAGGTGTCGGAGGCCGGCCTCACGGGCGTACTCAAGATTGTATTTTAACTTTCGGAGTTTATTTCCTGAAATATGGGGATGTACCTGGTCTTCTCTCCTGATAAACAGGAAAACACCATGATTGTCAAGCAGTGAATGCCTAATTTCCTGTGTAATTGCCTCCACGTATCTCCGGCCTTTGGGCTCAAAGATATTTAATAAAACTAAAAGGTTTACGCCGGTTCAGGTATTCGGGGTTGTCTTCATTGTGATAGGCTTCCTGTTCAAAACTAAGATTTTGATAGGCCCTGTAGCTATCCATGTAGATAAGGGTCCTCAACAGCCACTCTGCGAGGTAAAGGAGATAGAAGGGAAGGACAAAAAGCTCCAGCTGTTGTCTGAGATGGATTCGCTCATGATTGATCAGAACGGAATCCTGTTTTAAATGATCTTCCCGAAGAATGATAAATGGCCATAAGGAGAGACCCACATAATTCTTATGAAATAATTGTTTGATAACTAAGATCATAGGCTCCTGTTTGCTGACCTCAAACAAAGATACTGTTAAAAAAAAGTCTTTTCCTGAATATCAGCCGATATTACAATTAATAGCGATAAACGTGCCAGACTGTGATCGCTACGCTTCGTGCCTCCTCCTAAAATTTCATGGATTATTCGGCAAAAAAGCCTAAATTTATGGGAAAAGCGGCCACTGGCTGACCGGAAGACCTATGAAGGAATTTATTCCTTTGGAAGAGGGCGATTTTTACCTTTCTGAAGATGGTTACAAGGTATTTACAAAAAAATACCATTTAAAAAGGGGTTATTGCTGTGAAAGTGGCTGCCGACATTGTCCCTATGGCTATAACCGGAATACTTCCAGCCGTTAAATCCGGCGCTTATTCGGCATGATATTTGTTGATTATTTTAAAAAAATTGTTGAAAAACTCAAAGATGAAGCTCATGAAAAATATGAAATTCCTTGCATTGCCATTACTTGCCTTGTTTTTCGGTTCATGTACCTCTGTCCGGGTGCTGGCCGATTATGACAAACAGGCTGATTTTAATTCTTACAAGAGTTATGCCTTCTATAAGACTGGTATCGATAAGGCCGAAATCTCAGACCTTGATAAGAAAAGGATACTCAACGCCATTGATGCGGAAATGAATTCAAGGGGCTTTGTAAAATCCAATAGTCCGGACATCCTGATCAGCATTTTCACGAAGGAACGTGAACAGGTGGACGTTTATAATGGTGGAAATTTCGGCTGGGGCTGGGGCTGGGGTTACGGCTTTGGTTATTGGAATCCCTGGATGTGGGGAGGTCCCGGATTATATGGAAACAGTGTAAGTACCCGTACCGAGGGTTCCTTATACATTGACCTGATCGATGCCAAAAACAAAGAACTGGTCTGGCAGGGAAGGGGTGTCGGTACCCTGGGAAATGGTCAGAATATCGAAAAGAAAGAGGAACGCATTCAGGAATTTGTGGCTCAGATCCTTCAGAAATATCCTCCCGAAGCCGTCGCAGCCAACTAAGATGCACGTGTAAGTAATTACGCTCTGAACGGTTATTTGTATCTTTAAGGCTGTGAAAAAAATTCCGATGCCTTACGAAAGCAATGCGATCCTGGATAAACTCCCTGAGCATCTGCGTCAATATATCAAACCTCAGAATTATGAGGATTATAGCGCCATAGACCAGGCGGTCTGGCGCTATGTGATGCGAAAGAATACCGACTATCTGGCCAGGATGGCCCATGGCACTTATCTGGAAGGTCTCTCCCAAACAGGAATTTCAGTAGACCATATCCCCAATATGTACGGAATGAACCGGATCCTTAAGGATATCGGATGGGCTGCCGTGGCGGTCGACGGATTCATTCCTCCTTCCGCCTTTATGGAATTTCAGGCATACAATGTGCTGGTAATCGCCTCTGACATCCGGCAGCTGAACCATATTGAATACACCCCGGCTCCTGACATCATCCATGAGGGTGCAGGACATGCACCCATCATAGCCAATCCCGAATATGCCGAATACCTAAGGAGGTTTGGAGAAATTGGCTGTAAGGCCATCTCTAATGGCAGGGACTTTGAGCTTTACGAAGCTGTAAGAAACCTTTCAATTATCAAGGAAGCCCAGGGGACTGACCCTGCATTGATAGCCGAAGCTGAAAGTCAGATAGAGGAATTACAACAAAAGATGGGAGAACCCAGTGAAATTGCCCTCATCAGGAACCTGCATTGGTGGACGGTGGAATACGGTCTTATCGGATCCCCGGAAGATCCGAAGATTTACGGCGCCGGCTTACTTTCTTCCATTGGGGAAAGTGCCTGGTGTATGACAGATAATGTGAAGAAGATCCCCTATTCCATTGACGCGGCCCATACTTCCTTTGATATCACACAGCCTCAGCCCCAACTGTTCGTAACCCCGGATTTTGCCTATCTCAGTGAAGTTCTGGAAGAGTTTGCCAATACCATGTCCCTCCGCAAAGGGGGATTAAATGGGATACAAAAGCTGATCGATTCCAGGGAACTGGGGACCATCGAGTTAAGTACCGGCCTTCAGATTTCTGGGAATTTCGCAGAGGTCATCTCTTTTGAAAACCGACCCGTTTATTTTGAAACAAAAGGAAAGACGGCACTTGCCTACAGGGAGAAGGAGCTGGTAGGCCACGGCACCTCCAATCACCCTGACGGTTTTGGTTCCCCTATCGGGAAATTAAAAGGGATCAATCTGGCCATTGAGGATATGAGTCCAAGGGATTTAAAAGCGTATAATATTTATGAGGGGGAGCAGGTGGTCCTGGATTTCGAGGGAGCCATCCGGGTAAAGGGAAAGATTGTCACCGGCACCAGGAACCTCATGGGAGAAATCATCCTGATCACCTTTGATCAGTGTACCGTAACCCATAAGGACAAGGTGTTGTTTGAGCCTGGTCAGGGCCTCTACCACATGGCCGTGGGGGAAAAAATTACGTCCGCTTTCAACGGCCCTGCCGATCTGAAGAGTTTCCGGCTCATCACCCATAAAATAAGTTCCAAAACTGAGAAGTCGCAATTGTCAGGGGACATCCAAAAACTGGAACGCTACTACCAGCAGGTCCGTGATTACCGGGAAGGGACCAATACGACGATCTCCAGGAACAAAGTCTTTAAAGTAGTTCGTGAAGAATATCCCAACGACTGGTTGTTATCGGTGGAACTGTATGAACTCGCGAAAAACAATGACGACCGGGAATTTGCCGCCGAGATTGCAACCCATCTGGAAACGGTAAAACAAAACAATCCCAAGGTCGGACACCTCATTGACGATGGCCTGCACCTTGCTTCTTCTGCCCTGGTACAATAGCGCTCTGGTATGATGAAAATAAACAACTACCCTTTGCTCCTGGTGCTGCTGGCGTTGCGCCTTTCAATTGCTCAGACGAACACGGATTCCACTGAAATATCCCGCCCAATGACCACACCTTCCAGCCCGCTCATCACTTTTTCCGGAGATTCCGTAAGTACTTCCGCAGCATGGGAAACTCAAAGACGTCCGGAAATCTATACATTTTTCCAGACCGAAGTGTACGGGAAAGTGCCCGGAGAAGCCGATGCGATTTCCTTCCGGACCCTTGAAGAAAATGACCAGGCAATCGACAGTCTGGCCATCCGCCGTCAGGTAGAGGTGACCCTTAAAAAAAATAATAAGGAACAACGCTTTACGATCCTGCTTTACCTGCCTAAGCAGGAGGCACCCGCCCCCGTATTCCTGGGTTATAATTTTTATGGCAACCACACCGTCCGGGCAGATTCCGAAATTGTCATTTCCCAGGCCTGGACCCTGGAGAATGAGGCCATCGGGATAGAGGGCCACCGGCTCACAGCCGCTTCACGCGGTGGTATGTCTGATCGATGGCCGGTTCGGGAGATGATTGAAAAAGGTTATGCGCTCGCTACGGTCTTTTACGGGGAGATCGACCCGGATAAGAATGACCTGTCGGATGGCGTACAATCGCTCTTTTACACCACCGGGCAAACGGCTCCCGCTGCTGATGAATGGGGGAGTGTGGCCGCCTGGGCCTGGGGTTTAAGCCGGGTCATGGATTATCTGGCCAGCGATCCGCTGATAGATGCCACGCAGGTGGTGGTTTTCGGACATTCCCGTTTGGGCAAGTCAGCGCTGTGGGCCGGAGCGTCAGATCCCCGTTTTGCCGCGGTGATCTCGAATAATTCCGGCTGTGCGGGGGCGGCCCTCTTTAAAAGAAAGGTAGGGGAACGTGTAAGTGATATCAACACCAATTTTCCCCACTGGTTTTGCGAAAATTTCAAGAGATATAATGACCGCGAAGAAACGCTTCGCGCAGATCAGCATGAGATGCTGGCCCTTATGGCCCCAAGACCGGTATATGTCGCCAGCGCCTCCGAAGATGCCTGGGCAGATCCACAAGGGGAATTCCTGGCCGCTTTTCATGCATCGCCAGTTTACAGGTTGTACCAAAAATCCGGAATCTCCTCTATGGAAATGCCTCAACCCAATGTGCCCACACAAAATACGATTGCTTATCACGTCCGCGCGGGGAAGCACGATATCACCCTGTTCGACTGGGAACAATATCTCAACTGGGCTGAGATACAGCTGGATGAAAATCCATAAGTATTTCAGGTATGTTCCCCGCTATCTCTGTTAATTCTTCTGGGGAGCCTTAAAGCCTTCGGCATCTTCTATTTTGCGGTTTTCGAAGACGAGCGTCCATTCCATGGAACTGGTCAGGATATAGAATTTTGAAAGCTCACTCAGCAGACGCGTCTCTGCATTGCTCATCAGCGAAGAGGCCTCCAGTTTTTTCATCAGGGAGGCGTTGACATTTTTTTTGATCTTATTATAATCCTCAGCCTTGAACTGGTTGAGGAAGTCGGCGGTCACATCATAGTACTCGAAATCCGGATTCAGCCTGATTTCCGGTTCCGGGATGCGGTTGATATACAGTGTTTTGGAGGCTTCATCCACTTCAAAATCTATTTCCCTCAGGTCATAGGACACGGTCACTTCGGCATTGACCACCACCAGGGCCTTTTTCTGAGCCGTGATGAACGGGCCGAATAATTGCTGGGAATCCTTATAGGTATATACTTCGGAAAAATGGCCTTCGGTGACGACGAGTTTGGCGACCTGATCTATTTGTTTCTGAAGGAGCATGCTGCTTTCTATCAGGATCGATTCTTCCTCCTTTTCCTTGCTGCAGGATCTGAAGATCAGGACAATTGCCAGGGTGATCAATGCGCCAAAAACGATTTTTCTCATAATGCTGTTGTCAGATGCCCGCCGGATGATGAACTCTTTTCATTCGTACGGATCGAATACGTTCCTCAGTGCCCGGGACTATATAGTAAACGCCATATGCGGGTAGTTCTTTTGCAGTACGGTGATTTTATTCCTGAGCCGTTGTATGAATTCCAGGTACTGCGCGGCGTTGGGATCGAAGGGGCGGTGTGCCATGCCCCTTTGGATATCGGCTACCGTATCCATCACCCCCTGCGCATCCTTTGAGATCCAGGCTTCCCTGAATTTCTCCCAGATATAGTCAATAGCCAGGGCATTAGGGTGTACCATATCTGCCGCGTAAAAACGGTAATCCCGCATTTCGTCCATCACGAGTTCATAGGCCGGAAAGTAGAAGCTCGGGTTTTGCCTGCCGGGGGTCGTCATTACCTGATGCAGCGCGGTGATTAAATGCGCCTTGCTCCGCTGGTTTTCAATAAATCCCTCCTTCAGGTGCCGGACAGGTGAGATGGTAAAGATGATCTTCACCCCGGGGTTCAGAGCACTTACAAGGTCCGACATTTCCTGAATAGCGGACATCAGGGGTTCTACCGCAGATAATTCCCGCATAAATTCCTTTTGAGGCAGCTTATGGCAATTGGCCACCAGTTGGTTTCCTTTCACCTCCCGGTAACCCCAGGCGGTTCCGAGGGTGATAAGAAGGTGGCTTGCCGTGAGAAGTTCCTGCCGGAGCGCCGCTAAGGCGGCGGTCAGATTTTGCAGCAGCCCTTCCCGGCTGCCGGCGCTCAGGGAAGAGTGGGTTTCAAAACAATGCCATCGTTCGTTGTGGCAGAATACATCGTCACCCGTATAGGGGCGATTTTCCAGCGCCCTCCGGATCAGGGTAGTCAGGGGAATGGGATGAAAGAGGATCCCCATGGGATTCTGTACAGAGCGGAATTTATAATACGCCAACTTATCACCCATGTTTTGTGCAAAGCAGGAGCCTAAGAGGAGGATCCGACTCTCATAGCCAAGGGGATGGTCCCCCAAGGGAATTGGTATTTGAGTCTGGAGTTTCATTTGTTTTAATTTCTAATCCGCCGGACCCGGCAGGTATTCCCGCGCCTTTTCCAAAGCTTCCGCGATCCCGGCAGGATGACTCCCACCCGCGGTGGCAAAAAATGGCTGTCCGCCGCCACCGCCATGGATCAGGCGGCCCAATTCTCCAACGATCTTGCCGGCATTCAAATGGGCAGCAGCGGCCAGTTCCCTGGAAATATAGCAGGAGAGCACTGCCTTTCCTTCCGATTCCGCGGCCAGTAAGAGGAATACATTTGTTTTGTCTTTTCCCAGATCAAAACAAAGGTCTTTGATCCCCGCAGGACTTAGATCTACTTTTCTGGCCAGAAAATAAATGCCGTTTACCGTTTCCAGTTCTGATGCCAGTGCAGTACTTAGATGCCTGGCCTTTTCCCGCTGTAGCTGTTCGACTTCCTTTTTCAGGCGGGCATGCTCTTCCTGGAGGGATGCAATGGCCCTGGCGGGATCCGGAGCCCCTTTGAACATTTCCCTGATCTGAGCCATTTGCCGGTTGCCTTCCATGAAATGTTCCTTTACCGCTTCGGAAGTAATCGCTTCGATTCGTCGGATGCCGGCAGCTATGGCTCCTTCGGAAACTATTTTGAAATGCCATATCTCTGCGGTGTTGGTGACATGCGTTCCGCCGCATAGCTCTATGGAGCGCCCGAAACGGACCGTCCGGACGGCATCCCCGTATTTCTCCCCGAACAAGGCGATAGCTCCTTCTTTTAGGGCCTCTTCCATAGGTACGGCCCGGCCTTCAACCAGGGGAAGTTGCTCATCGATCCTCTGGTTCACAAAATCTTCCACTTCCTGTAATTCTTCAGGGGTAAGTTTTGAAAAATGAGAGAAGTCGAATCGCAGGTATTTGGAATGTACGGCCGAACCCTTTTGTTCCACATGCTTCCCGAGGATATTCCTCAGCGCCTGGTGCAGAAGGTGGGTGGCGGTATGGTTCCGGGCGGTGAGGGCCCTTTGTTTTTCATCTACCACAGCACGAAGGGCACCTTGCAGATGCTTTGGCAGGGCGTTGGTAAAATGGACGATCTCATTGTTTTCCTTTTTGGTGTCAAAGACGTATACCACATCCCCATCCGGCACTTCCACATACCCCTTATCCCCTACCTGGCCACCACCTTCCGGGTAAAATGGGGTGCGATCAAAAACGAGCTGAAAATGACCGCCGTCTTTTTTTGAGGTTACCCCGCGGTATTTGGCAAGTCGCACCTCGGTTTCCAGCTGGTCATATCCCGTAAATTCCCGACCCTCCGCTGGATGTACCTGGGTCCAGTCGCCCCGCGATATTTCAGAGGCGCTCCTGGATCGATCTTTCTGCTGTTGCATGGCCTTGTCAAATCCCTTCGTATCAAGGTCCATTCCCTTTTCGCTTAGGATCAGTGCGGTGAGGTCTATGGGAAATCCAAAAGTGTCATACAATTCAAAGGCTTTCTGCCCGTCTACGGTCTTGCCTTTTGTAGTGGCAATAACCTCATCCAGCAGGATCAGGCCCTGCCCAAGAGTGTTGAGAAAAGCATGTTCCTCTTCCCGGACCACATTCTCAATGAGCCGAAGTTGTTCTTTCAATTCCGGAAAAGCCTCGCCCATCGTTTCGACAAGCACTTTGACCAGGTGGTAGAGGAAAGGTTGTCTGATCTCAAGGAAAGTGAATCCGTAGCGTACCGCGCGCCGGAGGATACGCCGGATGACATAACCGGCGCCGGTGTTGCCTGGCAGCTGGCCATCGGCAATGGCAAATGACACTGCCCTGATATGATCTGCGATCACCCTGATGGCAATATCCGTATCCCTGGCCTTTCCGTAACTGGCATTGGTAATCACCTCTATTTCGCGGATCAGGGGGCGGAACAGGTCGGTGTCATAGCTGGAGGCTACGCCCTGCAGGACCATACACAATCGCTCAAACCCCATCCCGGTATCCACATGTCGGGCCGGCAAAGGTTCCAGCTGGCCATTCGACTTCCGGTTGTATTGAATGAATACCAAATTCCAAATTTCGACCACAAGGGGATGGTCACGGTTGACAAGGGCGGCCCCGGGCTGGGCCTTCTTTTCTTTGGCAGGGCGGATATCCACATGGATCTCCGAGCAGGGGCCACAGGGTCCCTGCTCCCCCATTTCCCAGAAGTTGTCTTTTTTGCTCCCTTTGATGATGCGCTCAGCAGGGACAATTTTATTCCACAAGGCATAGGCCTCCATATCCATGCTGAGGTTGTCGGTATCCTCGCTACCCTCAAATACCGAGACATAGAGGTCTTCTGCCGGGATACCGCAGATGCCTGTCAGGAATTCCCAGGCCCAGGCAATGGCCTCCTCCTTAAAATACCCTGAGGAATCTTTGGATCCCTGGGCGGTAGCGCCTCCGAAACTCCAGTTCCCCAGCATCTCGAACATCGTATGATGGTAGGTGTCCTTTCCCACCTCTTCCAGGTCGTTGTGTTTTCCACTTACCCGAAGGCATTTCTGTGTATCTGCAACACGGGCGAAAGGGGCCGGGGTATTGCCCAGAAAATACTCCTTGAACTGGTTCATTCCGGCATTGGTAAACAGCAGGGTGGGATCGTCTTTAATTACCATTGGGGCGGAAGGGAGGATCTTGTGATTTTTTTGTTTGAAGAAGTCTAAAAAGTGCGCCCTGACATCCCTGGAATTCATATAAAAAGGTAAGGTTTTAATAAGGAACCCATTTAGACTTTTTAGATTGGCTAAATGAGTTCAATTTTAACGGTAAATACAAAACAATTTTTATATTTGTTTGTGCGGCTAAAACGGAAGCACAAAAATAGCACAAAATCCCTTCATGTCTAAGGTAAAATATTATTACGACCCGGACACGCTTTCCTACAGGAAGATAGAGCCCAAAAAATCCAGACGCTACAGAAATATGCTGTTTTTCGTCCTGGGTTCTGCCCTTTTTGGCTTTCTGGGATTGACCCTGTTGCTCAATACAAACTTCCTGAATACCCCCAGGGAGTTGTCCCTTGCCAGGGAAGTAAAAAATTACGAACTGCAGTTTGAGCTCCTCAATCGCAAGATGGTCCAGATGGAAAATGTCCTGGCAAATATCGAGGACCGGGATAATAATATTTACCGCCTGTACTTCGAAGCGAATCCGATTCCGGAGGAGCAGCGGCGGGCAGGTTTTGGCGGAATCAACAGGTATAAATCCCTTGAGGGTTTTAACAACTCGGAGATGATCATTGCCACGACCAGGCGCCTGGATATCATTCAGAAGGAGATGGTCATACAGTCGCAGTCCCTGGATGAGATCACCAAACTGGCAGCAGAAAAGGAAAAGCTGCTTGCGGCTATCCCCGCCATTCAACCCATCAACACGGAAGACCTTACCCGGATGGCTTCGGGCTACGGCTGGCGTTCGGACCCTTTTACCAAGGCCCGGAAGATGCATTGGGGAATGGACTTCACTGCCCTGAAGGGCACGCCTATCTACGCAACGGGAGACGGAAAAGTAACCAGGGCGGACAATAATTCCTCGGGATACGGGAAACACATCCGTATAGAACATGGTTACGGTTATGTGACACTGTACGGCCACCTGAGTAAATACAATGTGGAAAAAGGGCAGCGGGTAAAGCGGGGGGAACTCATTGGCTTTGTAGGAAGTACCGGCAGATCGGAAGCACCCCACCTGCACTATGAGGTATGGAAGGAAGAGGACCGCATCAACCCGATCAACTTTTATTACGGAAGTTTGACCGCTCAGGAATATGAAAGCATGCTTAAATATGCCAATCAGGAAAACCAATCTCTGGATTAATGCAAATCGAACTGCCCGAAAAACGTTATTATGGCATTGGCGAAGTAGCCAGGGCTTTTGATGTCAATACCTCACTGATCCGATTCTGGGAAAAGGAATTTGATGTGATCCAGCCAAAGAAAAACGCCAAGGGAAATCGGAAATTTACACCCAAGGATGTTCAGAACATCCAGCTTATTTACCACCTGGTAAAGGAAAGGGGGTTTACCCTGGAGGGAGCCAAAACCCATCTTCGGGAAGAAAAACAAAAGACCCTCAACAATTTCGAGATCATACAGAAACTGGAGCGGATCAAATCAGAGCTTACCAAGATCAAGAATCAACTTTAATCAAACCTAAACAACACCTGAAATGAAAAAATGGATTATCCCCGTAATTATCCTGGCTGTCCTTGCATTTGCAATATACCAATGGGCGGTTGGATTCAATAACAAGGCAGTCACTTATGAAGCCGATGCCAAAACAGCCTGGTCCAATGTGGAAAGTGCCTATCAGCGCAGGAATGATCTTATAGGCAACCTTGTAAAAACAGTGCAGGGAGCCGCCGATTTTGAGAAGAGCACCCTTGAATCAGTGATACAGGCAAGGGCTGCAGCCACCCAAACCACCGTGGATGCCAATGATCTGACCCCTGCCAACCTCGCAGCTTTCCAGGAGGCCCAGAATGGGCTGACGGGAGCCCTTAGCCGCCTGATGGTGGTGGTGGAACGCTACCCGGAACTCAAGGCCAACCAGAATTTCCTGGAACTGCAGTCCCAGTTGGAAGGCACGGAAAACCGAATTAATATTTCGAGGGATCGGTTCAATGAAAAAGTGAATGTTTACGATATCCACACCACCAAATTCCCAAATAAGGTCCTTGCCGGATGGTTCGGATTTAAAGAGATGCCACGCTACAAATCAGATCCCGGATCTGAAAATGCGCCGGAGGTCGATTTTGATTTTGACTGATCCATGCAAAAAACATCCAGGGTAGAAACATTTTTAACGGCAGAAGCGGAAAGGGAGATCGTTGCCACGATCCTCGAAGCTGAAAAGCAAACCTCGGGAGAGATCCGGGTCCATATTGAGGGAACTTCCCAAAAGGATCATTATCTCCGGTCACAGGAAGTATTCCACTTATTGAAAATGGATAATACCAAGGAGGATAACGGCGTGTTGATCTATGTAGCTGTCGTGGATAAGAAATTCGTGATCTATGGGGACAAAGGTATCAATGCTGTGGTGCCTGCCGGTTTCTGGGATACGACCAAAGACCTGATGGAAGTTCAGTTTAAGAAGGGCGCGTTCAAGGAAGGTATTATCAAAGGCATTGAGAGTGCAGGCAGGGAGCTGCGGGGCCATTTTCCGTACAGGGGCGGGGATCAAAATGAACTGACGAATGAGGTATCTAAAAAATAAATTCCTTTTTCTTTTCCTGGGATGCTGCGCGCTGGCCTCCGCACAATTCGAAATCCCCGAAATACCGGAGAAACAAACAAGTCTGTATGATTATTTCACCCTGCTTTCCCAGGAGCAGAAAGTGGCTCTGGAACAGAAGCTGATAGGCTATTCGGACAGTACCTCAACGCAGATCGTTGTCGCCATTATAGCGAGCACAGAAGGGGAGGATATTGATTATCTGGGGGCCCAGTGGGGAGAGAAATGGGGGATCGGTCAGGCAACCAAAGACAATGGCGTGCTGGTCTTGCTGGCGCGTGAAGACCGGCGCATCGCAATTTCTACGGGTGAGGGAGTAGAAGGGAATCTCACCGATGCCATGTCCAGGAGGATCATAGAAAATATAATCATCCCCGAATTCAGGAATGATGATTATTATGCGGGCCTTGACAAAGGTGCGGACGCCATTTTTGCGGTCCTTACCGGCGAATTTAAAGAGGAGCGCTCCTTTGAAGGTGGCGGAATAGAAAATCTCCTCTTCCTCATGCTGCCTTTTATTTTTTTCATTGTCCTGGTGATTATCCTTGCCAACCGCAACAGAAAAAAAGGCGGGGGGAAAGGAGGCACCAAGAGTAGCGGACTGGATATCTGGGACATGATCATCCTCAGCAATATGGGCCGCAGTGGCGGCTCAGGTGGTTTCGGGGGAGGCGGCGGCTTTGGTGGTGGCGGCGGAGGCGGCTTCGGCGGTGGTTTTGGCGGGGGCGGTTTCGGTGGCGGGGGAGCCTCCGGAGGCTGGTGATCAGGACCGTCGGCAGCGATGCAAATATCTTGTGGTGATTGCGGTCCCTTAACTTATATCCGCTAAATGCTTATAAAATCCACGCTATTTTTTCCTCATAAAAATAGTGACCGGCACTCCGGTAAAATCAAATTCTTCCCTTAGTTTATTCTCCAGGAATCTCTTATAAGGATCTTTTACATACTGTGGCAGGTTGCAGAAAAAAGCAAATTGCGGGTAGGAAGTCGGCAACTGGGTGCAGTATTTGATCTTTACATATTTCCCCTTAAGGGCAGGTGGCGGGGTATGCTCAATGATGGGGAGCATGAAATCATTTAATTTGCGAGTAGGGATATGTTTTGAGCGGTTCTTATAGACTTCCACTGCGGTTTCAATGGCCTTGAAGATCCGCTGTTTGGAATGAACTGAAATAAAAAGGACAGGGACATCCGTGAATGGCGCCGTGGCCTCCTGTATTTTTTTGGTATACTCTTTTACCGAAGCCGTGTCCTTCTCCATCAGGTCCCATTTATTGACCAGGATGACAATGCCCTTGTTATTGCGGTGTGCCAGCCAGAAGATGTTTTCCACCTGCCCGTCAAAGCCTCTGGTAGCATCCAGCAGCAGCAGGCAGACATCACAATTTTCTATCGCCCTTACCGCCCGCATCACTGAATAGAATTCCAGGTCTTCCTTCACTTTGGACTTCTTGCGGATGCCCGCGGTATCCACCAATTTAAAGTCGAACCCAAAGAGATTATAGTGGGTATCAATACTGTCGCGGGTGGTCCCTGCGATGTCAGTCACGATATAACGATCCTTCCCGATAAGGGTATTGATGAAGGAGGATTTCCCTGCATTGGGCCTTCCAACTACCGCAAACCGTGGCAACTCTTCTTCCGGGAGGTTGCTTTCAGGAAGTACTTTGACCAATTCGTCGAGGATTTCCCCGGTGCCGCTGC
This sequence comes from Muriicola sp., assembly GCA_041744575.1. Lineage (GTDB taxonomy): Bacteria > Bacteroidota > Bacteroidia > Flavobacteriales > Flavobacteriaceae > JTS-RE37. The sequence continues at coordinate 5,812 of JBGTKP010000060.1, read as the reverse complement.
CGTTGATCCCGGAGAGGGGAAAGTATTCCCCGAGACCCAGGCTGTAAAATTCGACCGCGTCCTCGGCCCGCTGGGGATTATCCACTTTATTGACAGCCAGAAAAACCGGTTTATTCACCCGGCGCAACAACCTGGCCACATCCTCATCCATGCCGGTAATCCCGGTTTCCACATCGACCATAAAGATGATGGCATCCGCTTCGTCAATTGCAAGTTCCACCTGTTTATCAATCTCTTTTTCAAAGATATCATCACTTCCCAGCACGTAGCCACCCGTATCTATCACGGAAAATTCTTTGCCATTCCAGTCGCTTTTTCCGTAATGCCGGTCACGGGTCACCCCGCTGATGGCGTCAACAATGGCTTCGCGGCGTTGTATCAGACGATTAAAAAAAGTGGATTTCCCGACATTGGGCCTCCCCACAATGGCTACAATGCTACCCATAGGCCTAAATATAAGATGCAAAGGTAGTGTTAATAGGTAGATATTTACCTTCAGGGAAGTGAAGACGTTCAAGGGCTCCCGTTCGAGTATTCTTAGCGGGGAAAGGAAGCGTTGACCAGGTTGAGGAGGTTGGGGATCCGGGTTGCGGAAAGATATTTGTCCCCGGCAGACCTGCGTCTGATGACTTTGGCAGGTGATCCATAGACCAGGACATGGCTCTCAATATCCTGAACGACCAGGGAGCCGGCTCCTACTACCACATGTTCGTCAATGGTAATGCTCTCAATGACATTGGCTCCGAGACAGATGGCTGAGTACTTTCCGAGGACGAGATTGCCCCCGGTACAAACCCTGGGAGCGAGGCTGGAATAATCCTCCATCCGGCTGTCATGGTCCAGGGAGGAATTTGTATTGAGGATACAGAAATCACCTATGTTGCAATTGGCGTTCACAATGGTACCCGGCATGATAACGGTGCCCATACCGATGGATACATCTTTTCCAATGGTCGCATTGGGATGGATGGTACTGATGAAGTTGAAGTGGGGGGCGATGCCGGCAATTTTGGTGACGATTTTATTGCGCGTCCAGTTGTCCCCTATGGCCACGATGCCTCCGAAGAGGTTGAACTTCTCAATAAGCAGGGGAAGGTCGTCTTCGCTTCCGAGAATCTGGTAGCCGTTTCTCCGGCGTCCTTTTTTCTTGAAGGAATCTACGAAACCAATCATGTTGTATTTGCCCTCCTGTTCTATACAATCCAGGACTACGCTACCATGACCAGACGCACCAATGATCACTACATTTTTCATTTAAACGGGGGGATATAAGCAAGTCACCGATAAAACCAAGCACTTCACCGATGATATAAATATAGATAAAGTTATATCGACATTTGCAATCAAAAGGACGATTTTCGATGAAATAACTAACTCATTTACTTACCCTGTTCATAATCAGATCATTGTTTTACAGATGCACGGAGCCTCACTGGGGTGACGCAAAACTTATCGCGCCCTTATGCGCCACCTACCGACTGTAAAAGGTGACGGTACCGCTGACCTCATTGCTGACGACCAACAGGTCTTTCCCGTTAGGGCTGATAGCGGCCGGTATGGCGAGCAAGCCTTCCGGCGCTTCATCGCCGTCATGAAAAAGAATGTCAAGGAACACCGGGGCCAGTGGCATGGTAATGTCATAGACCATTACCTGACTGTTCCGTTCGAGGCCAACGAAAAGAAAGTAGCGATCCCCGGATTTGAGAACCTCCACGGATTCCGGTTCGGCGCCTTTGTCATCACTCCGGCCGTCATCCCCGTTAAACGCATCGGGAGTCAGCGCCAGGGTTTGGGCGGCGATATCATTGCCACTGTCATAAGCCAGGATGCCATCCACGGTATATATACTGAAAGAACGGGCTCCGAAGCTGTACAGGCCGCTAAAGGTGCCATCCATATCAGGATCCCCAAGGGTATTGGTGATCTTGAGGCGGCCAAGAACTTCATCCTGTTGGAGGTTTGCGGCGTTCGGAAAAACGGTGGGATCCAGTACTACATCTTTAATCCGTTCCTCCTCGGCGAAACCGGGGGTGCCCGGATACTCGCGGGCGTCTCCTTCGTTGGCGGTGATGAGATACCCGGTGCCATCCCTTTCGAGATAGATGATGCCGTCCGGCATATAAACCCCAAAAACAGGATAAGAAGCAAGGGCCTTTACCCCGTCTTCATCACTGGGATCAATTTCATTTCCCGGCAGGGAATAGTCCTTGAATCCGAGCGGGTAAATATCGATGATCGTTTTGGACTGCAGGTCCACTTTTGCGATCCCGTTATTCTCCTGGAGGGTCACCCAGGCCAGTCTTGAATCCTCTGAGATGGCTACGTATTCCGGTTCCACATCTGTAGCCAGGGTGGCACCGGGGCCGAACAGGCGAAAGCCTCCTTCCTGGAGCAGGGGGATATTACAGACGTAGTTGTCAAAAGAAACCGTAGTTACGATCCCTGCCGCCACCTCCACAATGCTGATGGTCCCGGGGGGATCTATGGTATAGTCGGCATTTGGCTCGCCTTCATCTGCAGAAACCGCATAGCGGCCATCCGGAGAGAATTTGACCATGTCCGGGAGCGATCCTACTTTATGGCATGCCGACAAAGACTGGGAATCCGTATCATAGAAAGCAAGATGCCCGGGGTCTTGTTTGACCGGCGCCTCCACGGCTACTGCCAGCAGACCGTCATGAACGTCCACACTGTTGGGGGTGCCGAGGGCGCTGACGTCAATGGAAGGCAGCTGCAGGGGTGCGTAAAGGTCGGAGATATCAAAAACAGAGATCTCATTCATGGCCACGTTGACGACAAAAAGCTTGTTCGTGAGCGGGTCAAAGGCAGAAATTTCCGAGGCACCTTCTCCCCCCACCTGAATGGTACCGAGGTAGCTGAAATTTTCATCCCCGGGGGTTTCAGGTTCCGGTTCGGCATTTTCTTCCGGGACCGAGGTGCCGGTTTTGCCAGGAGTTTCAGGAAGCAGGTCGTTGGTACATGAAATAATACAGGTCAATAAAGCCAAGGGCAAATAAAATCTCAGGTTTCTCATCGTGGCGGGTTTTAGCCACAAATATCACCTGCCAATGGTGTTGGAAGGTTAGCAAAAGAATATGAAAACGTTAGCGAAAGGATATTTAAAGGCGGGTTAGCCGGGGTTATTGTAACCAAAACGTTTCAACTGCCCCGCATCGCTGCGCCAGTTCTTGTTCACCTTCACGTAGAGTTCCAGGTGCACCTGTTTTTCAAAGAATTGTTCGAGGTCTTTCCGGGCCTCCACCCCTACCCTTTTTAAGGCACTGCCCTTGTGCCCTATGATGATCCCTTTTTGGGATTCCCTTTCCACCATGATCACGGAACGCATGCGGATGATCTTCTCATCCTCAAAGAATTCCTCCGTATCGATTTCCACGGCATACGGAATTTCCTTTTTATAGTGTTTCAGGATCTTTTCGCGGATGGTCTCATTTACAAAAAAGCGTTCCGGTTTGTCGGTCAGCTGGTCCTTGGGATAAAAGGGGGGCGATACCGGCAGCAGTTCGAGGATTCGGTCGAACAGTTCCCGAATGTGAAAATGCTGCAGTGCCGAAATCGGGTGGATCTCCACCTTAGGCAGTTGTTCCTGCCAGTACTGTACCTGTTCTTCGAGAATTTCCTGGGAGGAATTATCTATTTTGTTAAGTAGGAGCAATACCGGAATGCTGCTGTTCCGGATCTTTTCAAAAAAGCGTTCGTCCTTCATCGACTGCTCCCCGATCTCGACCATATAGAGAAGGATATCGGCATCCTCAAAGGCCGATTTCACAAAGTCCATCATAGCGGTCTGGAGTTCATAGGCCGGTTTGATGATGCCCGGGGTATCGGAGAGCACCACCTGGAAATCGGCGCCGTTGACGATCCCAAGGATGCGATGGCGGGTGGTTTGGGCTTTGGAGGTGATGATGGAGAGCTTCTCCCCCACCAGCGCGTTCATGAGGGTCGATTTTCCCACGTTGGGATTGCCGATGATATTAACGAATCCGGCTTTGTGCTCTGTCATGCTTCAGTCTTTTTAAATACGATTTCATTTCCCTGGTCACCTGAGGTGACAGGTAGAGCACCGCGATCATGTTGGGGATGCACATCAGGGCATAGGCCAGGTCGATGAGGTTGATCACCAGATCGACAGACGCTACTGCGGCAAAGGTAATGGTCGCGACGAAATAAATATTAAAAAACCGGCCGATCCTGGGGGTTGTTAAAAAAGACAGGCATTTGACTCCATAATAGGAATAGGTAAATAGTGTGGAAAGTGCGAAGGCAGCGACGATGAGCATCAGCAGGATGCCGCCATAGTCGTGCAGGGATTTTTCAAAGGCGATCAGCGTCATCAGGATCCCGTTGCTTTCCGCTTCGAGGTAGGCCCCGCTGAGGATGATGACAATGGCAGTCAGGGAGCAGACAATGATGGTATCTATAAAAGGGCCAAGCATGGCGACGAGGCCTTCCTGTATAGGTTCCTGGGTACGGGATTGCCCGTGGTACATGGGGGCGCTTCCCAGGCCGGCCTCATTGGAAAATACCGCCCTTCGGACCCCAAGGATCACCAGGCCCCAGAAGCCGCCCTGCATGGCGGTTTGCATATCAAAGGCTTCGGTCACGATCAGCTCCAGGGCAGGGATAATGCCTGAGGCGTGGGTGAACATGACCACCAGTACGGCCAGGAAATAAAGGATGACCATAAAAGGGACGATGGCCGTGGCCACTTTGGCGATCTTTTTAAGGCCACCAAAGATCACGAGGGAGGTGAGGACAGAAAGGACAATCCCCACGATCAGTTTCCAGTTAAAGTCGCCCAGGAAAGCGATGGTTTGGTTGGGTCGCACCACCAGCATAAAGGTCTGGGTGAACTGGTTGACTGTAAATACACCGAGGAATCCGACCAGGCCGGCAACGCAGAAAAAGGCGGCCAGTGGCCGGTACTTTGGACCCATGCCTTTAGTGATGTAGTACATAGGGCCGCCCTGCAGGTTCCCGTTGCTGTCTTTATCGCGGTACATGATGGCCAGGCTGCACGAGTAAAATTTGATGCACATGCCTACAATAGCGGTGACCCAGATCCAGAAGACGACCCCTGGGCCGCCCATATAGATGGCGATGGCCACGCCGGAGATATTACCCAGGCCTACGGTGGCTGCCACAGCGGAGGAGAGCGCCTGCAGGTGGCTCACTTCCCCGGGGTCGGAGGCGCGGTCGTACTTCCCGGCGGTGATGCCGATGGCATGGCGAAAGTACCAGTAGGGCAATCCTCTGGAAGCCAGGACCAGATAAAGGCCGCCGCCGATCACCAGAAAAAGCATCACCCATTCGGCATAAGGGATCAGGGCGGAAAGGACGTTATTGATGGCTTCCATAGGAATGATAACGCCCGAAGTTATGGAAATAATATTTTAAGGGTTGGGATTGAAGAAATTATTCCGGCTTCCCTTTGAATATACTAAAAATCGTTTGTATCTTTGCCGTCCACATCGCGGGGTAGAGCAGTAGGTAGCTCGTCGGGCTCATAACCCGAAGGTCACTGGTTCGAGTCCAGTCCCCGCTACTGGAAATCAGGCAGTTACACTTTAAAGTGACTGCCTGATTTCATTTAGGTAAAACATAGGTAAAACATTTCATGGAAATTGTTAAATTTTGCCTTTCGTAGTAAAATTTGTGTCCATTTGCTCCTATATCACATTCCTATAACTTTTACTTTGCTACTCCCAGCTACATATCCTTTACAAATTGTCAATAAAAGGACCCCAAATCTTACACATAACTTTGCGCTTGGTACCTGATTCGATTTTATAGC
>JBGTKP010000059.1:0-53331 GCA_041744575.1 Muriicola sp. | reverse complement strand
CTATGAACCAGACTCTTACTACATATTCGATCGAGCTTACAATAACTTTAAGATCTTGTATAAGATACATCAAATAGGGGCCTACTTCGTTATCAGAGCAAAGAAGAATCTTCAGTACAGATCCATCAAATGGAAACGCAGCTTGTCCAGGAACGTACTTTCAGATCAGACGATCGAATTGACCGGATTTTATCCAAAACAGTACTATCCCGCAGAGCTTCGTACGCATTAAAAAAGAACTTGAAAAAGATTTAAAAAGGGACCTCTAAAAAAAGATAGAAATGCACAATATGGAACAAATAAAGAGTAACTGGAAAGGCGGGGTAAAACCTAATACATCTGACCTGCTTGATAAAACGGCATTGCAAATCGTCCTGAAAAGGAGGGTCAAAAAACAGGTCGACACCAGTCTGAAATACTTTTGGGCTTCCCTGGTGTTTCAGATAATCGTTTATGGCATGTTGACCCACGTCATTATCAGGTATTGGCCGGAACCGAAACTGTTGCTTCCAGGCATGTTATGTCTGCTCCTTTATGTGCCTTTCACCTTAGTACTCATGCGAAAATTCAAGCGGATGGCGATTCTCACAACAAATGACAAGCTTGCATCGGACCTCTCCATAAAAGAATATGTTCATGAACAATACAGGCTTCTGACCGGCTTTTACAGGTTTAAAATTAGGTATGAATTCATCCTAGTACCATTGAGTTCGGCGGTCTTTGTATGGATATTCTTCACGTTATATCTACCAGGTGGGCTCCCGGCATATCCCCTGGCTTCCATCCTGGTCTTCACCTTAGTCCTCGGGGCCTGCACATCAGCCATTCTTGCCGAAAATAATAGGAATATTAAAAAACCCTTAAGGCAGTTGGAAGCCGTCATTGAAGACATAAAGTTGTCGTGATTTTTGAGAAGGATTCAGGCAATTCTGACCAATGATAATTAAGAAGCTCCTATCTGCATTCAAAATAGTACTTTCCCTGATGGAGATTCAATAGCTTTTAAAACCAAATAGATCATGAGAAAAAGCAGTGTCTTAATATTATTTCTGGTTCTGTTATTTTCCTGCAGGCAAGGCGGAACGAAGAAGGACAACCCTGGGCAAGAAACTGAAGGATCAACTTCCAACTATATCGCCGGCAGAGCGCCACTGAAGGAGTCGCCTTATATAGAGTTACCCCTCGGTGCCATTAAACCCAATGGATGGCTTAAGGAACAGCTGGAATTTATGGCTTCGGGAATGACCGGTAACCTAGATGAAATCTATCCGGAGGTAGTCGGACCCAGAAACGGATGGCTTGGGGGAGACGGAGATGGATGGGAACGAGGGCCCTATTGGATAGACGGCCTCCTGCCACTGGCCTATATCCTTGAAGATGAAACCCTGAAAGCCAAGGTTCAAAAATGGGTAGAATGGACTGTAAACAACCAGACAGCGGAAGGATATATCGGCCCTGTACCTTTTGAAAAGGATCCTGAATATGAGCCTGGATTGCAAAAGGGTCAGCGCACGGACTGGTGGCCTAAAATGGTGATGTTAAAGATCTTGCAGCAGTACTACAACGCCACTGGCGATCAGCGGGTCATAGAAACACTGACGAAATATTTCAGGTATCAGCTGAAAGAACTCCCAGCAACCCCCCTGGACCATTTAACGCTCTGGGCCAATAGGCGAGGGGGCGATAATTTGCAGGTTGTATACTGGCTTTACAATATAACAGGGGACAATTTCCTATTGGAACTCGGGGACCTTATCCAGGAACAAACCTTTCCCTGGACCACCATTTTTTTGAATGAGGAGAATTACAGTGACCCCTCTGAGGTTTGGTATTATGATCAATTAAAAGGGTATCCTTTTGATACAACGGAAATTAATTCCCTCACGGTATCCAAAATTGGCGGACTTCATACGGTTAACTTTGCCCAGGGCCTGAAGGAGCCGATTGTAGCCTATCAGATGGACGGAGATCCGAAGCATATGGCTGCGGTAAAGAAGGCTCTGAAGGATATTAAAAAGTACCATGGACAGGCACAGGGAATGTATGGGGGAGACGAACCACTTCATGGTACAAATCCGATACAGGGAGTCGAATTTTGCTCTATCTCCGAGGAAATGTTTTCTCTGGAAACGATGGTCAAAATTACCGGGGATATGGAATTTGCCGATCTGCTTGAGAAAATTACCTATAATGCCTTACCGGTCCAGGCCTCCGATGATTATAGTTCCAGACAATACTTCCAGGCGGCCAATCAGATAGAATTAAGTGACAGGATGGACCGGTCCTTCCAAAGCAACGGTCACAAGGGCACTGACTTTGTCTTCGGGACACTCACAGGGTATCCCTGCTGTACAACGAACATGCATCAGTCATGGCCAAAATTTGTCCAGAACCTATTCTATGCCACCCCGAATGGCGGCGTTGCTGCGATACAGTATGCACCCAGTACAGTGAATATGAAGGTAGCGGATAAAGTGGATCTGAAAATAACTGAAACGACTGGTTTTCCATTCAGACAAATTGTAAATTTTGAATTCGGCCTGGCAAAAGATGCCAGATTTCCATTTCATCTTCGCATTCCCTCCTGGTCGCAAGGCGCTTCGATCACCATAAACGGACTAGAATTCGAAGCCGAAATCCTGAACCAGGTGGCCATCCTCGAAAGGGACTGGAAAGATGGGGATAAAATTAGTTTAAACCTTCCCATGCACCTGACAACTTCCCGGTGGCATGAGTTCTCTGCCGCGGTTGAAAGGGGCCCATTGGTATATGCATTGAAAATTGCAGCGGAAGAAAGGATTAGGGACAGAGGCGATGGTTATAAAAAATTTACCGAAATCTTTTCCACAGAACCATGGAACTATGGATTGCTTCAAAAAGTACTTGACAGTATGCCAAATTCCATCAAGGTGGTAGAGAACCCCTGGGATGGGAGTTACCCCTGGAACCTGGAAAAGGCACCAGTCTCGCTTAAAATGAATGGGATCAGAATTCCCGAGTGGAAAGCGGACGATGGGGTACCACATTTGCCCGCTTTTTGGGGAACCTATCCCGCCGGACAAGGCTTGATTCAGGAAATTACTTTGGTCCCATATGGATGTACCATTTTGCGCATTTCGCAATTTCCTACCTATGACATAAACTAATTAACGCCATATGATGAATGCAAAGAAAATGATGAGCGCCACAGCCTTAATGGGATTTTGCCTGTTAGTGGTGAGCTGTGAGCAGGGAAGTTCTGAAAACAATAAGGTGAGAGATGAGAATACCGATGAACGTTTGCAGGCAGTTTTGTTTAACGAAGTAAGCCTGGATGACACTTTTTGGAAACCCCGCCTGAAGATCCAGGCAGATACGCTGGTGCCATTTGCTCTTGATAAGACGCGTCCTGCGGTCGAAAATCTTCAAAAAACGGCCAATTTTTTAAAGGGAGATTCCACGGATTTGCCATTTCCACACCGGTATATTGCCTCTGATCTTTATAAAGTCATGGAAGGCGCAGCCCTTTCATTAACGGAAAATCCGAATGGGGAATTGGTAAAGCGCCTGGATAGTATCATTGACATCATCGGAGAGGCACAGGAAGCAGACGGATATTTGTATGAAGCACATATTACGGGAGTATCGAAAGACCACGATGCCTGGGGCGGGGGCGGAATGGGAGATAAACCCTATTCCTTTGTTCTTCACAGCCACGAACTTTACAACATGGGCCACATGTATGAGGCGGCAATCGCCTATTACAGGGCTACCGGGAAGGATAAATGGTTAAAAATCGCAGAGAAAAACGCCGAACACATCAATAGGGTTTTCTTTGAAGGAGACCCTGATTACAATGGCGGTAAACCTGTAAATCAGGCTCCGGGCCATCAGGAACTGGAATTGGCACTCGTAAAGCTTTTTCATGCTACCGGAAAACCACTTTATCTGGAAATGGCCCAAAAATTTCTGGATATACGGGGCAAAACTTTTGTTCCTGAAGGGGAAGGCGTTATGTCACCTACCTACGCACAACAACACCTCCCTGTTGCGGAACAGACAAAGGCCGTAGGACACGCTGTCCGTGCAGCCTATATGTACGCGGCTATGGCCGATGTAGGGGCCCTGACCAACAATAAAGCCTATGAAAATGCCCTGAATAGTATCTGGACAAACATTGTCGATACCAGAATGCATATTACAGGCGGACTCGGCGCGGTTCATGGAATTGAAGGATTTGGAGCGGAATACGAACTACCGAATAAGGAAGCGTATAATGAAACCTGTGCCGCGGTAGGAAACGTGCTCTTTAACCACAGGTTGTTCCTGCAACACGGTGATGCCAGATATATGGATGTTGCGGAAGTGTCACTGTTCAATAACTCCCTGGCAGGAATGAATCTGAACGGCAACAGATTTTTTTACGTGAATCCACTGGAGTCCGACGGTCTGACCCCATTCAATCAGGGAAAAGCCGGCAGGGCTCCATGGTTTGATACGGCTTGTTGCCCATCCAACCTTGCCAGATTGCTGCCGCAGGTAAGTGGAATGATGTACGCCCATACAGACGATGAAATCTATGTAACGCTGTACGCAAGTAACCGGACAGAAATTGGATTAAAGGGGGGGAAGGTAAAAATCCGTCAAACTTCAAATTATCCCTTCGATGGAAGCATTTCTCTTGAAATTAACCCGGGCAAAGAGCAGGAATTTACAATAAAGCTACGCGTTCCGACCTGGGCAGGGGGGCAGTTTGTGCCAGGATCGCTGTACACCTACACTGAACCGGGTAAAAATGATTTTTCACTTAAAGTGAATGGAAAACCGGTATCCGTTATTATGGAAAAGGGTTTTGCCGTCTTAAAAAGACACTGGCAGCCGAAAGATGAGGTGATGCTTGAACTGCCAATGCCAGTTAAATTTAATAAGGCGCATGTCCTGGTTACGGCAGACTTAAACAGGACCGCTATCACCCGGGGTCCCCTGGTGTATTGTGCAGAAGGGATAGATAATAATGGCCCGGTGCAGCGCTTTTTCTTGAAGGATCAGCCGATTCAGGACCATACAAGCATTGAACCAATCCAAGTAGGTCCGATGCAGCATATTCCTGAGATCAGCCTTGCTGCGAGCTCCCGGCAAGGGGATCGTCTACAGGAAGAACAACTCAATCTGATTCCTTATTACGCATGGAACAACCGGGGAGATACATCCATGATGGTTTGGTTTCCTGATGGTATGGAACAACCATGACCGGATGCGCAACGCAGGAGAAATTGTTGCACGTGTGGGGCATTTAAAGATGAGACGGACTGTGCGTTATGATGGACCTGGTTATAAGTAGAGTATCATTGTCAATAACAGAATAACTCAGCTAATATGAAAAATATCGAAGAGAAGGTTTGCTCAATTAAGGTGAATAACGGTTAAGCTCATAAAGTCGAAAATTCTCTTTCCCTCACCCTAAAGGGCAATAATTTTCTCTGTCAGTGCTATTTTTATAGGATATTTCCTACCTTTTAGGGTTGGGAAACAGAAAAATCCAGGTTCATTGGCTTATCCATTATTCACGTTAGTCAAATAATTCGGAAGTGGCTTCAAAAAAAACAGCGGAGACAGGCTCCGCTATTTTATATAACACCAGGATCAAATAAGCATTCTTTTTGATCTGAGATTGATCAGACCTCTTTATCCAAGGGTCCATGGATTGCGGTATTCTCGCTTCACGAACTGGTTGACATCGTCCATATTACTTACCCTCATATTCGCTGCATCCCAGGTCATCTCGATATTTCGGGCAGGATAGTCAAAATACGGTTCTCCATTATTGTTTTTCTTTTCGTTCCGGATATCCACTCCGCGGATGGCCAGGTTGGCGATCAACAGAGTTTCGGTCAATGGCCCGGAAATTTCGAAGGGAGCACTTAACTCCTTTTTCCCATATCCTGCAATAGCGGCTTCAACCCATTGGCCATAATGGCCCTGAACGGCACCTACAACCCTTTCGAATTCCTGTTTTACCTTCACTTCCTGGGTTTTTGAGGTCGGCAACAATCGCGCTTCCTCGCCATAGGTGCTACACATCATTTTGCCTTTATCCCCTATAAACAAAACGCCATTGCCACCATCACCAAAGACCTCATTTGGTTCCAGTTCTTCCGGACGTGAAGGCTGAATGCCCCCATCCATCCAATGCAACACCACATCTCCTTCGGTCTTTGACGTCTTGGGAAAAGTCATCGTTACATGGCTAGAGGGCGGACAGCTATCCGGGAAATAGCCTCGCTTAAATTCATCCACATAAACACTGCCGACACTGCACTGAACGTCCTTTGGATATTTCAGGTCAAGTACCCGGTAAGGGGCCTCAACCAGGTGACAGCCCATATCTCCAAGGGCACCTGTTCCATAGTCCCACCAGCCTCTCCAGTTAAAGGGCACAAGGCCGGCGATGTAATCCTTGTAGGGAGCCGTTCCCAACCATAAATCCCAGGAGAGATCGGCCGGAATCGTGGCCTTGGAAGCCGGCCAGGCAATTCCCTGCGGCCAAACGGGTCGATCCGTCCAGCAATATACCGTATGCACATTGCCAATGATCCCGGCATTATACCATTCACGTAAAGTGCGAACACCGTCCGAGGAGGCACCCTGATTACCCATTTGGGTAACAACCTTATACTTTACCGCCGCCTCTGTCAGCTGCCGTGCTTCATAGATATCATGGGTCAAAGGTTTTTGCACATAAACGGCCTTGCCGAGTTGCATGGCGGGCAGGGTTGCAATGGCATGGGTATGGTCCGGGGTCGAAACAGAAACCGCATCGAAATTCTTGGATTCCTTATCGTACAATTCCCGCCAGTCCTTATAATATTTGGCTTTTGGAAAACGAGCGATGGATTCAGCGGCCCGGGTATCGTCAACATCACAGAGGAATGCAATGTCAGCCTTTCCCGTTTTGGCAAAATTGGCGATATCGCTTTCGCCTTTGCCACCCACGCCGATCCCTGCCACCAGCAGTTTATCGCTCGGCGCCAGAAACCCGGGACCGCCCAAGACGTGGCGCGGTACAATGGATATCCCTGCGGTGACTGCAGCTGTGGATTTAATAAAATCTCTTCTTGAATTTGAACTGAATGTCTTTTTTTTCATTTCCGTCTTTAAATTTTAATAGATCAATATAAAAGCCTATTAATTTACTCATAATTCACATAAAATCTTAAAGAATTGCTGTGGAATAATTTTGGTCTACCCCCTTCTTATTTGAAAACTCCCGAAGCCATGACGATGAATGTATCTAATAGAATACATGATAAGAACCTGATAGTCATTTCATTAACAAGAAAACATGTAGTCCGGTAAATTTTTTTCTTTTAAGTTGAGGAGCATATGAAAAAAATATTAACTTTGAATTACAAAGTACTTTTTATGGAATCTGAACTGAACTATATTCGGGATCTTACGGAGATCCGTTCCATGATGGAGCGTTCGACCCGATTCCTGAGTCTGTCCGGCTGGTCCGGAATATTGGCAGGGATCTATGCGCTGCTGGGAGTTACGCTGGTTTATACTTTATTCAACCCGGAGTTGGATCCCGGGACCTTTGGTGTTTTGAACCTGCCCGAAAAATCCAGTTTGCTGCCGCTGGTCTTATTGGCAGCGGGCATTTTGATTCTCGCCCTTAGTACTGCCATCTTTCTTTCCATCAGAAAATCAAAGGAAAAAGGAGCAAAACTTTGGACTGCCACCGCCCAACGCCTGGTTATGCATATGGCCATTCCCCTTGTCAGCGGTGGGATATTCCTCCTTATTTTGTTGTCAAAAGGGCTGATAGGTCTTATGGCGCCCGTAACCTTATTGTTTTATGGGTTGGCCCTGATCAATGCCAGTAAATTCACCTACGAGGAAGTGAAGTATCTTGGGCTTTTTCAAATTGCATTGGGACTTTTGGCGACATGCTTTATCGTATACGGACTGCTATTCTGGGCGCTGGGATTTGGGGTGATGCACATCATCTATGGGATCTATATGTACCAGAAATACGAGAAATGAAGGCCATCATTGGAGATTTACATAAGGCTTTTGAAAGCAGGGTGCGACTGGGTATCATGTCGGCTCTGGCAGTAAATGATTCCCTCGATTTCAACACCCTGAAGGAATATCTGGACGTGACTGACGGCAATCTTGCCAGCCATCTTAAATCTCTTGAGAAAGAGGGCTTTATAGGGGTAAAAAAGGCCTTTATTGGCCGCAAGCCAAACACCACCTACGTGATGACCAAAGAAGGGAAAGCAGCCTTTGAAACCCATATAACGGCACTTGAAATCCTGATCAGGACCCAGAAATAATTATCGACTTTTTTTTCAACATCAATATTGCCATACAAATTAAAATCAATGAATAAAATGGAAACGGAAAACAGAAATTATCTCGAGAGGATCGGTCAGTCCATAAGAAGTTCAGTCACTTTAAAGTTGCTTTCGATCTTTATTCTAATGCTGTTATTGCTGATTCCCATGTCTTACGTAGAATCTGTCATCCAGGAGCGGGAGAACCTGCAACAGCAATCCGTTGCGGAAGTGAGCAGTAAATGGGCGAATGAGCAATACGTATATGGACCTGTTCTGACGATCCCCATCGAAAGAAAGGTCCTGGAAGTGGGAAAGGAGAAAATTGTGAGGGAGGAAGCTCATATCCTCCCGGGTCAATTAAAAATAGAGGGAAAAGTAGCACCGAGGAGGCTGCATCGCGGGATCTACGAGGTAGTGGTGTATGATTCCCATCTCTCCTTCACAGGGCGCTTTGACAAGATATCCGAATATTTAAAAGAATTGGAGGCATATGATATTTTCATGGATGAAGCATTTCTGACCATTCATATTTCAGATCTGCGGGGTATAAAGGAGAAGGTGGCGTTTCAATGGAATGACATTGAACGCGATGTCGATCCGGGTTCTAATATTCCCGCCCTCATCCCGTCAGGTGTGAGTGTGCAACACGTCATGGACAGTGTCACTGACAAGGGGCATTCTTTCGAATTTCAACTTCAATTACAGGGAAGTCAGCACCTTGGCTTTCTTCCGTTGGGCACCGAAACAGAGGTGGTCGTCACTTCGGATTGGCAGGACCCAAGCTTTTCGGGGGCTTTCCTCCCGGACCACAGAACGGTTGATAAGGAAGGGTTTACGGCGGAGTGGAAAATACTGGAACTCAACAGGAACTACCCCCAGTTCTTTGTCGGGAACAGGAATTTGGACGAACTTAATAAATCCGCCTTCGGAATCGACCTCTTATTACCAACCAATGACTACCTGAAATCCATTCGTTCCGCCAAATATGCCTTATTGACCATTTCCCTTACCTTTCTCACTTTTTTTCTTGTGGAAGTTTTTAATAAGAGGAAAGTGCACCCATTCCAATATATCCTGATCGGACTCGCGCTGGTATTGTTTTATACCTTGCTGGTCTCCATTTCCGAACACACCCATTTTGATATTGCCTACCTGATTTCGAGTATTTGCATCATAGGTATGATCGCTCTGTATGCAAAGACCATCCTCAGGAATTCCAGACAGACCGCCGGATTGGTACTCATCCTGTGCTTTACATATACCTTCGTGTATGTGACGCTGCAGGTCCAGGACTATGCCTTGCTGATCGGCAGTATCGGCCTCACAGCCATCCTTGGATTTACCATGTTTATCACAAGAAAGATCAACTGGTACGAAATAAGTTCAGGAAAGAGAACAAATGCCTCCGGATCCACATAGATCATCCTAAAAAATCTGGAATCTGGGAGAATCAAACGGGGACAAAAGAAATACCGGTGCCGTTAGCTACCGGTATTTTACAGTATGGTTATCGCTCCTTTCAGGCAGTGGCGTTCTGAGGCGCCCAATGAGAGCAAAGCATTTCCGGAGCGGCCTTTTGAGGGTGTGCACACGTGGGTCCCTGATAGCGGGCACAGGTGGTACAATTGGGATCGTTCTTCAGGGACGTCCTCATTTCAAAACTATCGCAGGTATAACTTTCATTCACCAACACCCGATGAACATTACACATCATATTTTCACCTAAATTTTCGCAATTCGTACAGCTGTTTCCTATTCTTATGGACATGATTTCTTGCTTTTAATGATGTCATAAAGATAAAGCTCAATCCCTTAAGAATGAATATAAATACCTGTATTTCAGCTATTTATAATTAGACTCATTTAAAACAAGGGGCGTAAGTCACCCATTTGGAGGAGTCCATAATAAGGGAGCTTTAATTGCAATGAAGTTGTGCCTTTTTTGATCAGCCTAATCCCTATTTTTCTGATAGTTGCCTGGCATAGAATCGGAATTGAAATTGCTCCCTCTCATAGAAGTGATCCATGGAATTCCCTTTACATTATCCTGCCATCATGCTATTTTAAAAGGAAGGCGCTGTTATTAGTCTTGCTATTTCCGTAACGTGTTCCGCATCTGTGCCACAACATCCCCCAAAGACATTCAACTGTTGAAAAAGATCCTTCAGCTCTTTATTTTCTTTCCCAAGGTCATTCGGGTTACCGCGATCCAACTCTGTAGCCATATCGAGCTCGGCATGGCTCTTACAGGACGCATTCGCCCTGATCCCGCGGATACGCCCCAACCACTTTTCTCCCTTCCCTTCCTCCAGTTCTTTTATAAAATGTGTGGGATGCGCACAATTGATCATATAGTAAAGGGGTGGTTCCTGCACACTGCCATCTACTTCCTCGATGGTTTCACCCAAACCTTTTCCGGATGGGAGTTTTCCATCCGTTTCCACTGTAAAGGACAATACCAGCGGAAGTTTCAGATGCGAAGCTGCACGGGTAATGCCAATGGCTTCTTCTACATAATTCAGGGTCATTGCCGAAACAAGATCGACCGGACACTGCCTGAAGATCTCCATTTGTATTTTATGATAGGTTTCTGCTTCCGCTACCGTCATTTTCTGTCCCGGTTTGTAGCCGTCACCTCGCGGACCCACGCAGCCACTGATAAGAATTTCCGGAATCTGTCCAAGATATTCCCGTTTCAGATCAACCAATAGCTGGACGGCTTTTTCGTTGATTTCCCTTACGGCCTTTTTCGGATAGCCTATTTTTTCAAGCCAATCGGGGTTGGCTCTCCAGGTAGGACTTTCGAGGATAAAACCTGTTTGATATTTTTTTGCTATATTCAGATAGCCACGATAATAGTCAAGCAAGGCATTGTAACCCGCCTCCTCCTTAAATATATCGAAGGCAGCAAAACAAGGCAGGTCATATCCCTGTAAAAAGATGAGGGTGGTTTCCAGGCCCCCGTCAGTTAAATACAATTTATCTGTCAGGGAAGGAAGTGTGGATTTATTTACGAACATAAGTGCATGTTTTCATTTTTCTTCGATCTATAGTTCTCGGGAGTCAGCGCCTGGCAGTTGTTCCGAAATGGTCTTCATACCCCAGCTAGCACCGTTTACAATCTTACCTAAAATACCAATAATTTCCGAATAAGATGGACGGCAATCCAGACATTTTTCTTTCTCGACTAGCTGTTATAATTAGAATTCACTTCCATTCCATTCTTTGTAATCGGACAGCGTTCAGGATGGCCAGAAGTGCCACGCCCACATCAGCGAATACTGCCTCCCACATGGTTGCCAGTCCCCCGGCTCCCAAAGCGAGCACAAGAAGCTTTACCGTAAAAGCGAGGCCTATATTTTGCCAGACAATATGCCGGGTGGAGCGCCCTATTTTAATGGCCTTTACAATTTTTGATGGCTGGTCTGTCTGAATGACAATATCTGCAGTCTCCACGGCTACGTCACTGCCCAGCCCTCCCATGGCAATCCCCACATCACTTGCTGCAAGCACCGGGGCATCATTGATACCGTCTCCGATAAACGCTACCCTGACCTTCGGATTTCGTTGTAACCCTTCTACCTTTTGAAGTTTATCTTCAGGCAATAAGCCCCCGCTGGCGTTATCAATGCCCAATTGATCAGCCACTTTCCTAGTGATCGATTCCTTGTCTCCAGAAAGCATCCAAAGGTGTTTGATCCCTACATCTCTCATTTGCTGTATCGCTTGCCGGGCATCCTCCTTCAATTCATCAGCGATAATTACAAAACCGGAAAATATCCCATCCATGGCAATCAGGACAATAGTGTCGACAATTGCATCTGTTTCAGGCGGAATTTCAATTTTGTGCGATTCCATCAGCGATTTATTCCCGGCAAGAACCACCACACCATTCACCCGACCCTTTAATCCTTTTCCCGGGATCTCTGTTACCTCACTCGCTTCAAAATAACTGTCCCCCTTTGTGTATTCCAGAATGGCCTGTGCGATAGGATGGGTAGACTTTTTTTCCAGGGCCGTGACGTAACTCATCAGTTCCGGCTCCGTCATTTTCATGGCTTTGATATCCGTTATTTTGAATACTCCTTTGGTAACCGTTCCGGTTTTGTCCATTACAATTGTATTTACTTTTGTAATAGCGTCCAGGTAGGAGGCCCCTTTAAAAAGGATCCCATTTCGGGAAGCGGCTCCCAGGCCCCCGAAATAACCAAGGGGAATTGATATGACCAGAGCGCAGGGACAGGAGATTACCAGAAATATCAAAGCCCTGTACAACCAGTCTTTAAAGAGGTAATCCCCCACAAAAAAATAAGGGAGGAAGGTAAGTCCCAGCGCAAGTACGACCACGATGGGGGTATAAATCCTGGCAAACTTCCTGATAAAGAGTTCCGTTCTGGATTTCCGCGCCGTAGCATTCTGGACCATATCAAGGATCCTGGCAAGGGAACTATCACGAAATTCCCTGGTCGTGAGAATTTCAATTATCCCATCCAGGTTGATGCTTCCGGCATATACCTTATCACCCGTCTGAAGGGACTCAGGCCTGCTTTCCCCGGTAATGGCCGCGGTATTGAGCGCTGCTTTTTCGGAGAGCAACTCGCCGTCAAGCGGCACTTTTTCCCCGCTGCGTACCTGAATTATTTCTCCGGGGGTGACTGTTTCCGGTGGCACGGAAACAACCTCTTTATTCCTATATACCAGGGCTTCCTTGGGTCGTACATCTAAAAGTGCCGTTATATTCCCTTTGGCTTTTTTAACTGCCGCAGATTGAAATAGTTCTCCCACCGCGTAAAAGAGCATAACAGCCACCCCCTCCGGATATTCCCCCAGGACAAAAGCTCCCAGGGTGGCAATAGACATCAGTAAAAATTCAGTAAAGAAATCTCCTTTCCGTATACTTTCCCATCCAGACCTGAGAACGGGAATGCCCACTGGCAGATAGGCCACAGAATACCACAATATTCGCAACCATCCTTTAAAGAAGGGGAAAATCTTAAGATAGTCCAAGGTGATTCCTATAGCAAGCATAAGGAAACTGACTATGACTGGCGCGTAGGTCCGGAATCCGGAAGGGACATGAGATCTGTCACTCTTATTCGGCTTATTTGGCATAGATTTCTTTTGATCTTCCGGGGGATCATTGTCTACCTTGTTCTTTCTTTTCATAAATTTCACTTAATTCCTGTCATGCACAACTGGGATTACTTTTGACTTGTATTTCGAATTTGTACTTATCTCAATCACTATGTTCCTGAGCTTTAAATTGCATTCTAATGGTCGTGGGTGGCATCCCCTTTTTTCATTTCTGCCATCAGATAATAAGCACTATTGAAAGCGAATTCCATACCTCAGGAATGGCGTAAGGATATTCACCGCTATCCAAGGCCGGCCCTCCTTTTTATGACTTCGACCGGTTTAAAACTTCAACCTTGTCCCTCCCTTTCTGTCTTAAAAACAGTGGTTGTAACCGGGTTGATCAGGTTGTATATTTTGGTAGCAACTCCTGTCTTTTTTCAGACAGGCGGACTTCTTTTACGGATTGGCCGCTGTCAATATATAGTTTTCCTTTGGGGACCAGGGCTGCAGCCACACGATTCAATGCTTTTTGTTCCAGTTCAGGGTGCCTGCCATCAAGGCTTCCGACCCTGACAGCGACAGCTATGTCATATGGCAAGTCACCTGCTTCCAGCACATAATTTTCAATGGCAACACAACGGAACTTTAATCTGCCTTGTCTCATCTCTTGCTCCGAGCTCCCAAGTGCCGTGCGGATTGCTTTTTCGGAGCGGTCAATCCCAAGGATGTTTCCCGGACCAATACGGCTGCTGATCTCACGTGCCAACGCCCCGGTTCCACAGCCAATCTCAAGAACACGGATCCCATCGTATAAGTGCAGGGCGTTGGCGATAAGCATCAGCCGTTGAGAGAGGGAAGAGGCCATTATTTACGAATGAGCTTGAAAATCAAATATAGCTGATCAACGGAAATCATCCTGAATCTGAAAGGTTATTTCGGAATATTAAAGGATATTAACCTGGAGCCATTAGCATATGATGGCCATCTCACGTCTCCCATAATTAATCCGTTGCCAGGATCCCATCTGAATTGAAAAGTTCATTTTTATGGCATTTCATAAAATGATCGCAATAGAGACAGATGTTTTGCAATTCCATACTTTTCGCTCTGGCCTCCTCTTCTGAAATACCTAAGGATTCACCCATGCGAAGGGGATCTCCCGTATTGAGAATTCTGAAAACAGTATTCCTTGAAGCTCTTTCCAGAACTGCCGAAACCCGCTCTTTCCTTGCGTCGCCCATAGGGAAATGGGTGCCTGCGCAGCAAGGATTGATCTTCCATAATTGGATAGAAAGTTCCTGAAGCCCTTCCTGGTTCTCATGTCCTAAAAAGCCCCTTGCGCCGGAATGGATGGCACAAAAATTATGCGCGCCATCTCTTTTCCACAGATCGTTCTCCATAGCGCGCCCGCGTGCCCAGTTACCTCCCAGCCACATGTCCTCGGTAGCTCCGAAAAAGCCATAGGTCCTTGGGATCGCATTATCTCTCCGCTTGTCAGATTTCGTAATACTTGGCTGGCCCTGAACAAATTGAATGTCCCGGCTTTCAAACATGGCCGACAATTCGCCCTTTCGCTCACCTTGTTTTTTATGATATCGATCGATACTTGCAATAGAAAATCGGTTAATCCCTTTCTCAATAAGGGTATCCAGCACATTTTCTGTCAGAAGGTCGCCGTTGAATTGCAAGGTAACGAATAGGCCATTTACGTACTTACCGGCAATCCGATCCAGGATGGCGAACAGTAAATTCTTGTCCGCCAGGGGTTCCCCACCGCTCAATATCAATTGTTCCAGGCCTGTGGGAAGGTTGTCTATAATCGACATACAATCCTTTTCGGAAATCCTTTTTCCAAACGGCCCGCTATCGTTGTAACAATGGTCACATTTATCGTTGCAAAGCTGGGTAAAGACCCAGTAAATACAATGATATTTCTCAAAGCTGCTTTCCATTTTAATTTGATCTTATATTTAACTCTTTAGGCAATCCACCGAGGTCTCCAGCAATCGCTTCCTTTCATCAAGATCTATACTCAGCGGTAACTGGGCAAGGCCTGAAATTCTGCGAATAACTTCGATCGCTGTGAATTTTTCACACAGCTGTTCATCCAGTGGGGCCATCTCCAGGTAGTATTTCAATGCGTAAGCGATCCGTTCTCCCGGTTGGGCCGCCATTTTTAAATGCGCCAGGGTGACACCCATTTCGAATTCGGCATATCCAAAGAAACAAAATTCTGGATCAATTATTTTGATCCCGTCCGCCGTCTTCAGCCAGCTTCCCGGAAAGTAGTCCCCGTGAAGCAATACAGGTCCGTCCGCCAGATATAGCCTGCCAAGTTCTTCAACCTTGGTATGTAGCATGGTATCCTTTTTCAGAGGATGGGAGACGCTTTGCAGACCAGGGAGGATATGATCCAGATCCAGGCCATTTTCTTCCATATAGGGATAAACAAATATATGTTCATGATTCAACTTCCTCATCTGACGGTTTGAGATAGGATGGGTTGCCGTTTCGGCATCAAAACTCTGATGAAGTAAGGCAGCGAATTCCATGATGTATCGCAATTCCTTCCGCGATATTTTAAGATCAGGAGCATAACACCAGGTGAAGTCAGACCCGGCTCCCAGATCTTCCATAAGCATGGTACAATTAGGTTCATCGACCCCTAAGACTTTTGGCATCCTCCTGCTTAGCTCCGGTTTTTCCGAAATGAGCTTATAAAATTCGGCCTCTCGGAGAACCCGTTCCTCTGGCGCGGCGACCTGCGGATATTTTTCCACATAAGGCCTGCTTTGTTTGATAATAAAGCTGCGGGTCGGCGTTTTGATCCTCAGGGTAAAGTTCATATTGCCGGCGCCGGGAATTTCGGTGGCCACGATAGATTCTCCTTCGGCCAACCAGCCCGTGGAACGCAAATAAGGTGTCAGTTGTTCTTTATCCGAATCCAGTATTTTCATTTTCACACATTCTTTTTTATAAAAGGCTTGCCATTAACTTATCGTGGTAACCGGAAACGACGTCATAGCAATATGTGACGGGGAATCCCGGGCTCTGATCGCACAACAGATATTCTTTGTAATGATTGCCCATCGGTTCCGGAACCATATCATTGGGGTGAATTTCCAGACGGGCATTCAGTTTTTCTGTGAGCAGGTCTTCAGGATGCAGGATATAGTGACTCGCCAGCACATCGAAAGGATTAAATCCGTCTTCACCCTGCTCAAGCCACTGATCCAGCCAGGGATAAGAAGCGGCCACCAGCCATTCATTGAGAGGTTTCCCGTTGGACAAAGCTTTCAGATCTTCCTTTTTGATCCATACTTTATTTGAAATCTCAAACGGGCACAGGACGAGAGGTACCTTATTTTGGAGCAGGACCCGAAAGGCATTGTTATCCAGGTCAAAGTTAAGATCCGGTGCGTGAGCTCCCTTATTCCCGATTTTAAAATAATCCATGGCTGTGCGTCGCCCGGCGACGAGCACAACTTCTGTGAGTTGCCCCTTTAATTCCGGGTACTTCAGCACCAACAGGCCGATATTTGTTGCGGGGCCAATGGCCACAACCCGTAAGGGCCTGATTCTCAAAGCCGCAGCTAAGGCTTCCACGGCTTCGTTTGTTTCCACATTTTGCAGCGATATTGGCCCCAATGCGCCCCGAAATACAGGAATTGAACCCTGACTAAAATCGTCGCTCATTTTCCGACAAAGTTCATAAGCATCGTCAATCAGCGTATTTCCGAAAACGGCACTGATCCCCTCGATTCTGATGGTCGGGGCATACATCAATTGCAGAACGGCATATCCGTCATCCACATCACAGAATCCGGGCCTAAGGTGTCTTTTTTTGCCGACTGAGAGATCCGTATCTATCCAAATATGCTGTTGCTCCATTTTTGCCTATTGTTAGGATTTAGTTACTTTTAAATCATTCCAGAATTTTATTTCATCCTGAACCCCGGTTCCCGGATCATTTACAAAATCCTGAGCCTCGCTGTACACCTTAAGATGACCGTTCGACATAAAACCAACCGCATCGCCCATTAGGACCGCCTCTTTCAGGTCGTGGGTTACGAAAAGCGAGGTAATATTATACTCCGCTGTCAGTTTCTTAAAAAGGAGTTGCATCCGCTGTCGGGTTCCCGCATCCAGGCTTCCGAAAGGTTCGTCAAGCAATAAAAGGGAAGGGTTGGTAATAATGGCCCTGCCGAAAGATACACGTTGTCGCTGACCCCCGGACAATTGCTCTGGCATCTTATGTTCCTGCCCCTCCAGTTCCAGGCTGTGTATCATTTGATTCACTCTTTCATCAAGTTGTGCCTTTTGAATTTTTTTTATACGAAGCCCGAAGGCAATGTTTTCAAAAACATCCATGTGTGGAAACAAGAGATCTTCCTGGTAGAGATAGACGATGTTCCTTTGTTCCGGTTTGGTCTGGGTGACATCGTTTCCGTTCAGAAGTATTGTTCCACTATCCGGCTTTACAAGCCCTCCAATCACTTTTAACATGGTGGTCTTTCCACAACCTGATTTTCCCAGTATGCTGAGTGTTCTCTTTGCTTCCAGGGAAAAAGTAAGATCTCTAACTACATGCTCCCGGCGAAAACTCTTCACAATCTGATTTACTTCCAAAAACATCAGGCCATTTTTTTAAAGATGTACTTCTTATTAAAGTAAAGTAATACAATGGGCGGGAAAATCAAAAGGCAGCAGCTGATAGCCCCGTAATAATAATTTGCCTCCTTGATAAACATAAATACCTTGATGGTTAATGTCTGAACTTTGCCAATCCCTATGACCGAGGTAAGGCCATATTCAAACCAGGAAATTAGAAAAGTCTGAAAAAAACACACCAGCAACATGCCCTTTGCCATAGGGAGAATCACCTTTCTGAATGCGTGATATCTGCTGCCCCCCAAGGTGGCTACGAGATCTTCTAAGCTTCGCAATCGCTCATTCCAAAAGCTGCTGAAAAACAACAAGGCATAAGGAAAAGCAATCAGGAACTGTGCTACAATGACCCCCTGTATATTCCCAAAAAGCCCCATTTTCAAAAAGAAGAAACTAAGACAGGCCGCAAAGACTACCGGCGCCAGGATATAAGGGAAGTAGGCGAGCAGATTCAACCATCTTTTCCGTGGATGGTAATATACCACCCTGCTTAGAATAAATCCTGTACTGGTGGCAACGAGGGCTACCGACACAGAAATGACAGATGAACTGAATAAACTGTTGAGCAATCCTTTTTCGGAGCCCAGCAGGGTTTTCCAATGCATGAGCCCAAGGTAGGACGGCAGCAGGGCAGGAAAACGCCACTCTGAGGAAAGGGATAAAAGGATCATATAGGCAAATGGAAAAAAGACCAATCCCACAAGCAGGTATAAGATCGTAAATTTCCAGCTAGCCTGCATAAATCTTGGTCCTTTTAGGTAAAAAAATAACAAGTGCGGTTATAGAAACCAGGATGGTATAACAAACGGCAACTACATATCCTTCGGAAATTTTATCAAGATCGAATTGTTTTAATTCCCTGATAATAAGCACCGAAAGCATTTGTGGAGATTCCTGACCGAGAATCAGTGGCACTTCATAGGAACCCAAGAGGAAGATAAAGTAAAGTACAATGAGAATTCTCGCCTTATGCAATAGTATTGGTAAAAAAACGCGACGGGTGACCTGTCCGGAACTGGCGCCTAAAGATGCGGCAAGGATGGAGAGGTCCTCAACACGTTCATTTTTATAAATATTCAGGAATAACAATACGAAAAAAGGCAGAATGAGAGAAATGAATGCCAAGATCATCCCTATGGCCAGACGGTCATTTACCAGATCCGGGAATTCACTGGCTTCCTGTATCCATCCGAAATAGTGGGCTACTCGTGCGAAGAAGCCGGCTTTTGAAAGGATCTGTAAAACAAAGAATCCGGTGACGATGCCCGGGATGGCAAGCGGGAGGTAGGTAACCATTGACAGAAATCCACGATTTAAATATTCCCTGAATTTCAGTGTGATCCAAAGGGCGCCCCCCACTGACATAAGGACAGAAACCAATGCGATGGCTGCACTGTACAGGAAGGAAGTAAAAAAAGTACCGGATGCCAGGGCGGCTTGCCAGAACTGAATCGTAAACCCTTTATTGACTACCCCTACCAAACCAAAACTATAAAGCAGCGCATAACCAAAAGCCGCTAGAAAGGGAAGAAATCCCAGGAGCAGAAAGGCGAGCAAACCAAGATGTGTTCCCTTATTTTTCAATTACTTCTGTTCTGAAATCTTCATAGAGACGTATCATATATTCCGGTGCCGGTTCTTCAATAGCCCGACTTTCCAGATCTTCCATGCTAGGCCCGTATTGTCTTTTCTGCATCCTTTTAAATTTTTCCTGCCACTCCTCCGGCATTTTGGAAAAATCCAGAATGGTATTGGCATTCATACCGTCCGGAGCTGACTTTTTTAGTTGGGCTTCGGGGGAGATCAAAAAATTGATCACTTGCATTGCCGCGGCCTTTTGAGGGGAATTTTGCAGAATGCCAAGGTAATTCGCGTTTTTGATAGTACCATTGGCCCAGGCGTATCCTTTGACTGATTTGGGATACAATCCGCTCAATACTTTTTCTTCAATTCCCCCTTCGCCGTAACCGTATACGAGATCCAGTTCCCCATTGGCAAAAAGCTGAGCCACCCTGGTCTGTTCCCTTGGAAACGTATCCCCGCCTTTCCAGAAATAAGCCTTATTTCTGTTGATATATTCCCAAAGTCTGTTGGAAAGTTCCTTGTATTTTTTCTCCTCGAACGCCCCGTTTAAGCCTTGGGGACTGCCCGAGAGCTCTGCCAGAAAGCATTTTAGCAGAGTCATCCCTGTAAAATCATTGGAAATGGTAAAAGTGCCGGGATGCTGCCTGAGATGGGCTTCCAGTTCCTCAAGGTTGGCCGGGGGTTTCGCAATCCTGGCAGAATCATAGGTTAAGGCAAACTGGCTGATGCTCCATGGACATTCCATATAGTTGATGGCCTGTTGAAAATCGGTATTGATATATGGATCCTCAAAGTCGATATAGGCCGCATGCGGCAATTGTTTCACAAACGGGCCCCATAGACCGTCTATTTTCCGCAACTGAAAAAAAGTTTCCCCGTTGATCCAGACCATATCCACCTGTCCCTCCTGTATGTCGGCCTGTTTTTCGCCCATCACCAGTTGTACAATCTCAGGTCCCTGCCCGCCGCTGATGTTTAATGTGATATTAAATCGCTTGCGGACTTCAGGTGCCACATAATTGTTGATGTAGTCATTGATCACTGGGCTGCCCTGCCACATCATGAAGGTCACCTCTTTTCCTTCACCTTCGCCGGAAATTTCATTCCAGGACGCTTTTTTCAGATGGGAATCATCGGTGGTTTTCTCCCCACCGCATCCCATCACCAGAAGGACAACCCCCAGTAGTATAGAACAGGTTTTTGAACGCTTTCTTCCAGAACTTTTAAGAGACATTGGCTTCATATTATACAGGTGCCGGGCTTCAATACCCAATTACTTAGCTTTCTACTGTTCCCACCAACCTTTACTATTGATATTATCTCCCCCGATCCGTTCCGATGCTACCATGTAATTGGCACCGTTGGTAGCCTGCTCGGATTCAGGGTACAGATAGCGCACAGGATAAAGGTCATTATTCAGATTGTCAGGTCCCGGCTCTAATGCGGGAATTCCTGTCCTTCTGACCAGGAACCAGGCCTCATGGCCTACAGATATCAAACTCAGCCATTTCTGGGTGAGTATTTTTGTAAGGTCATCTGCGCCATCAAGCGCGACGGTGCTTTGTGAGAGGTAGTCCGCCGGAAGTTCGACTCCGTAATACTCAAAGCTTGCGGAAATGCCGTTCTGATAATAGGTTGGTGCATCTCCAGTGATAAATCCGCGTGTCACTGCTTCCGCCAGGGCGAACTGCACTTCTGAATACTGCATGAACTGCCCATCCACCCCATCAGGCACATCCCTGAAAATAGTGCCAAAAAGTGAAATGTCATTGAGATTGATACCCTCAGCTGCAATTGTTTCACGATCCTGGCCATTCAGGAGGCCTTTATAAGCCGGCATTCCGGCGTTGACGCTTTCCACGGTTGGCTTGTATAGCACCGCAACCCTCGGGTCATTCCACGAGCTGAGAACCGATGCAACAGTCTGGGTCATCCGGTGTTCCTGATAGAGGCCAAGCGCCGCCAGGGACATAGGGAACTGATTCGGTGCAGCGCTCAGGTAAGGTACCACGGCATTTTCCGAGTTGGATTGAATCAGTTTCCCGGAATCAGCCAGGGCCTGGATTTCTTCATACCCGGAAAGCCTTTTGCTGATCCGCAGGAGATATCTCAATCTCAGCGAATTGGCGAAACGGACCCATTTGTCCAGATCTCCGTTATATAGGACATCACCACGGATAATAGCTGTTGTGGATTCGAGGGTGGCAGCGGAACGTTCCAGAACTGCCAGGATCCCGGTTTCCGGGTCGGTATATATACTTTCCTGGGTATCATAGGCAGGAGTAAACACGCCTTCGGAGGCATTTACGGCTTCCGTATAAGGTACATCATTCCATAAATCGGTCAGCTGGGAGAAAAGATAGCTTTGCATAATATCCCCCACTGCCTGATAGGCCTCATTGGAAGTTTCAAGTGTTTTCATCGATTTGATATCTGACAGTAGCCGGAAAATGGAATTCCAGTATTCACTGTTGGTGCCCAATTCATAGCGGTCAATACGTTCAAACTCCACACTCGCTGCAAATTGAGCGAGATAATTAGCCAGCCGAAAGCCCTGGTTATAAGCATTCTGGTTGGCTTCCACAGAAAGGATATTGGAGAGCAAAAACTGTGGGTCGACACTTTGAGGGGCATTCGGATTGTCATTCAGGGAATCAAAGTCGTCAGTACAACTAACCGTATAAATGCCGATCAACAGCAGGCCGAGTATTAAAGGGTTTATTATTTTCATCTGAAGGTCTTTTATTTTTTTAAATCGATTCCGGGAGGCTTATGTTCCATGTCCCGGATTGCCGGTCTATATTCTTTTAAAATTCTGTCTTAATACTGAAACCGAAACTTCGGGTAGAAGGATAGGAAAAATCATCCACTCCGTAGATGATTTTGCGTTCCTGAACGGCATTCAGTTCGGGGTCAAAATGTGGGTTTTCAGTAAAAAGCAGGAGGTTGCTCCCAATCACACCGAATTTGATGTTCTGAAATCCGATTGATTTAGAAATGTTGGCGGGCAGGTTGTAATACAAAGCTACCTGGCGGAGTTTTAGGTAAGAGGCATCATAAAGGGCGCTCGCCTCGTTTCCCCTGTCAAAATAGTTATTATAGAACTGGCTTGCGGGGACCGCAGTGGTATTGGGCACATACACCGGGTTCTCCTCGGTTCCTGTATTGACCACTCCGTCACCAATGACCCCATCTTCCCGTCCTACCAGTGTCTCCTTAAGAACCCCGGAAGTACTGCCAAGGGCCTTGATACGCGACACAATAGTACCTCCATCGCGCCAGTCAAATAAAATGGTGAGATCCAGTCCTTTGAATGAAAATTTATTATTGAAGCCCAGGGTAAAATCCGGATTGTAATTCCCTAGCAATCGCAGGTTGCCATCCTGAATGGGCAAGCCGTTGGCACCATAAAGATCTTTACCATCGATTTGGATAAAGCCTGTCCCGTACATATCACCGACCCGTCCGTCTTCACGAGCAATATAAAATACGGTATTGGAACCACCGCCTCCAGAAAAGACATTGGCTACTCCTGTCACAAACTGATCCACGCCTTCCGGGAGTTCTGTTACCACACTGCGGTAGGTTGAAAAATTGGCGGAAGTCTGCCATCTGAAATCCTGACTTCGGATGACGTCCGCACTAAGGAGTGCCTCAAACCCGCGGGTACGCACTTTCCCGCCATTGACATTGAAATTTGAAAAACCACTTGCCTGAGAAATAGGCCTGGAAATGATCTGGTCGACGCTGGTATTCTGGTACCCGGCAATGTCAAATTGGATTCTCCCATCTAAAAACCATGCTTCAATTCCTGCCTCATAAGCATTCAATCGCTCCGGTTTCAGATTGGCGTTTTTGAGAACCGTTTCATTGGTCACCCGGAATGCGGAGCCGTAATTCTGATTGAAGAGGAAGTTCTGAACCGTCTGATAAGGATCGGTATCATTCCCGACACTGGCGGCACTCAACCGGAGGTTCAGGTAAGAAAGTGGCTCCGGGAGATTGATCATATTGGTGACCACATAGCTGAGACCTGCCGAATAATACCCAAAGGAATTGCTTTCGGATGGTAAAGTACTGCTCCAGTCGTTGCGGTAGGTGGCATCAAAATAAAGTGAATTCTTAAAGGCAAGGTTGCCACTGGCATACAAACTATTGATCCTTTTATCAAAGGTTTGGCTATCACCTTTTAAGGGCGTTCTGGAGTTGGCGAGGGTATAGATGCCAGGCAGGGCCAGTTGAGAAGCCTCTGCGTATTTGTAGCGGACTTCCTGATCAAAACGGTTTGCTCCAGCTGAAAGGTTGTATTTCCAGTCTTCCCCTATCTTGTCAGTATAGGAGAGCAGGACGTCCGTATTTAGTTCCCTGAAGCGTACCACATCTTCCCGATAGGACCCGAGGGGATTCTGGTTCGTGCTCACAGCCCTGCGGAATTCCCTGTTATCATCATAGGTATCCAGGCCGGCCCGCACACTGAGGCTTACTTTATCGGTAAAATCATAGGTTGCCGAGGCATTGCCCAAAACCCTGTTCTTGTTAAAGGAATTCGTGTTTTCAAAGGCTGTTAGATAGGGGTTTGTCAGCCAGAGGTAATTGATGTCAAAATGCTGAACTCCTACCTGTCCGGCCTGCCAATAATCCTTCATCGACTCTACATTGGTCTGCCTGCCGGTCCAGTTAAAACCATACAGGGGATTTTCGTATCCATACCCCAGATTTGGCCGGTTACCGCTACGGGTATTGATGTAGTTCAGAAAGGCTTTAACGCTCAGCGCATCACTCAGGATTTGATCGAGGCTCAGAGCCAATCCGTCCCTTTTCAGATCGGTATTGGGAACAATACCATCATTTCTGAGATTGCTGTAGGACAGTCGGGCACTTCCGTTATCGCCTCCGTTGCTCACAGAGATATTATTCTGATAGGTAATCCCGGTCTCAAAGTAGTTGCGGACATTGTCAGGATGGGAAATCCACGGCGTGGGGGTAATGGATGTAAAGGACCCATCCGCGAAAGTTCTTGCGATCACATCACCTCCCCGAACTGTATTGCCATTAATATCGGTAGAGGGGCTGTCAAATTGGGCGATCAGCAACCCCTGGTCAAGACGTGGGCCGTAACTACTGATTCCCCCGTCATTGATGCCGGCCCCTATCCCATTCTGAAACGCGTATTCTCCGTTGGAACCACCGCCATATACATTCTGATATTCAGGGAGTGTCAGCAAGGTTTCAATGGTGAGGGAGCTGTTTATACTTACACCAAGTCCTTCCTTTTTCCCGCCCCGTTTGGTGGTGATAACCACCACGCCATTGGCCGCTCTTGTTCCGTATAGTGCTGCAGAACCTGCGCCTTTTAAGATAGAAATTGAAGCAATATCCTCGGGGGATATTTCCGATCCGCCATTCCCGTAATCCACTTCCGCAAGCGATCCGTTGTTGACCAGGTCGCTTGTAATTTGTTCATTGCTAATCGGAACCCCGTCTACCACAAAAAGCGGTTGGTTGCTTCCTCCCAGGGAATTCTCTCCGCGGATGATAATGCGCGAAGAGGAACCCACTCCTGAAGAACCGTTGGTCACCTGTACCCCGGCGACTTGCCCGGCAAGGCTATTGACCAGATTGGTCAGCGGGACATCTGTAAGCTGTTCAGCCTTCACTGTAGTCACCGCGGAGACCAGAGACTGCTTTTCACGTTCAATCCCCAAAGCAGTTACGACAATTTCATCCAGTTGTTCGGATGAAATGGAGAGGGTAATTGTTTCCGGCAGATTCCCATTAACAACAGATATATCTGAAGTCTCGTATCCTATGGAGGAGACGCGCAGGGTAAAGTTTTGCAGCCCGGATTCAATGATAAAAACCCCATCCTCCGCAGAACTTGTGTAAGATTGGGTACCTAAGATATTGATTGTGGCGTAGGGTACCGGCCGGTTTTCATCGTCGATGAGTATTGATGTATAGGTTGAGGTCTGACCAAATGCAAAGGCCAGGCAGCAATGTGCAATGACAAGTAAAGGTATTTTCATATGTTGGGTCTAAATGGTGAATTCAATCAGTAAAAAAAGTAACTTCCGGAAAGGGCTGATGTTGGCCTGTCCTTCATGATTGAATGATGTAATGGGAAATCCGGAAGCAATCAGTGCGGTGGACCGCGAAGGCCGGCGACCGGAACAAAACAGCCCGAAGGCAGATTAAGAAGACCCCCAGATAAAAGCTTTGGGGTTTGCGCCAATACTGTAAGAAGAAACCTTCCTAAAAAGGAAGCAGGATGAAGTGTGCAATAATCGGTCAGATGGTGCTGGGTATCCAGATCAGTCAGAGAGTCTAGAGATATGGACTGACCCTCGTGATTTTTGATTTCAGCTTCCAGGGATTTAAAAAGCAGACCCGATTCCCAGGGAAGGGAGGTAATGGCGGTTTTATCAAATACAGCAGCACAGAGGCCTATGAGATAGGTACCGCCGTCTTTTGCCGGACCAAGAACAGAATCATGAGAATTCAGCAGGGTGATTGCTTGTCTGATGATACCTGAGGTTAGGCCGGGGGCGTCATTTCCAATCACCACAACCCGTTGATATCCCTGTCTATAGAGCGAATCCATGGCATTTCCTATACGCTCCCCGAAGGTATCCCCGGACTGACTGCTTTCATCCATCCAGAAGGTGTCCGCCGGGACATTACGGAGAATACGGTGGGTACGCCGTGTAAGCAGTTCATAAAATTTTCTGGAGGCAGACTTGTTACCAGGCCCGAAGATGGGTTTGCGTCTCGATTCGGCTTTTGGGGAAAGCGAAAAAACCAGAAGTGCTGTATGTTTTGTAGTCGTGATCACTTATAATAAAGGTAACACGAAAATACTTACCATCGGAACATCCTGTAATTCATATTTCATAGCACAGCGAAGATAGTCAATACTTCTTTCAAGAATTTATTCTTTGAGGTCTACTTTTATTTTAATTTACAGCTGCCACGTGTTTAAGGTGAAAACATTATAAATAAAAGCGACCCCAGGGGGGGGTCGCCACTTATGTCAGTAAAAGCACTGTTAAATTACATTCCCGGCAATACAACCGTATCCACGACATGGATCACACCGTTGGATTGGTTGACATCGGCCATGGTCACTGAGGAAACATTACCGGCGGCATCCTTTAACTGCAGCTTGTCACCTTGCATCATGGCTTCCAGTTTGGCGCCGTTTACTGTGGTAAATTCAGCTTTGCCATCTCCTTTTTTGATTGCTTTGGCGATGTCTTTGCCATTGTATTTACCAGATAATACATGGTAGGTGAGTACCCCTTGCAATTTTGATTTATTCTCAGGTTTTAGCAGCGTTTCAACCGTTCCTTCCGGTAGTTTTTCAAAGGCGGCATTGTCCGGTGCAAAAACAGTAAAAGGACCTTTTCCCTGAAGTGTTTCTACCAGGCCCGCGGCTTTAACAGCAGCCACCAAAGTAGTGTGGTCCTTGGAGTTTACAGCGTTAGAAATAATGTCTTTAGAAGGGTACATGGCAGCACCACCTACCATTTTAGTGTCCTTCTCCATTTTCTCCTTCTCCATCTTTTTACTGTCATTCATTGGCTTTTCCTGAGCAAAGGCAGAACTTCCCAGCGTTAAAAGGATAACTGCGGAAAGACCGCTTAAAAATTGAATTAATTTCATGATTTGATTTTTTAGTTTATACCACCATGTACGGAAAATATATATGGCAGGTTTGGAAAAATGCAATTACTGGTAATTTTGATGAAATTAAAACAGTCATGTAGTAGCATTTTAATCACTTATTTGACGGACATACGGACGTATATGGCCAGGTTGGATGGTCGAAAATTATTCATAGGGATCGTCCTGAGGAATGTTTACTTCAGAAGGTTACGACTCCCGGCGAATAATGTTGAGGGATGAACTGGGAGGCCTGTGGTTCACGCATAAAGAACCCCGAAAGTCTTAAGACCTTCGGGGCTGGCATAGTTTGTAAGTTTTGATAAATTTTCCTTTGGGTTTTCGAAAACCCCGACAAAATATTTCTATGACAGCCTCACTTTACATTTGATTTATGACCTTAAACCCGGGCTGCGCACTATGTCATATGCAACCGGCTTTAAGCCTTCTGCAGTAATTGCGATTTTATCGCCGGTTTTAATGCCGACCATGTCATTTTCCATAACGAGTATTTTCAGCAGGGCACCTCCTGTGAGAAGGGTAACCGCAACCTGTTGGTCCTGCATATCGATGCGCATGACTTCGCCCTGAAGTACGAATTTTCCACGCTCATTATCTGTATGAAAAAAAGCATGTGGACTTTCAGGTGGCGTTAATACCCCGTTTTCCAGCATACTGACGGAATGTGACAACCTAATAATTTCGCCGACATCATGGCTGACCAGCAGGAGCGTCAGTCCAAATGCTTTTTGAATCCGGACCAGATAGTCCTGTAACTTGGTTCTCATCGATGCATCGAGGGCGGAAAGTGGTTCATCCAGTAAGAGGATCTCGGGCCTATTAACCAGGGCCCTGGCCAAAGCAACGCGCTGTTTCTGACCTCCCGAAAGGGTTGCAGGCTTCCGGTCTTGAAGTTCCTGAATTTCCATAACGTCCAATAAATCCCTGACAATAGAACTATCCTGCCCTTTCTCTAAGGGATATTGAAGGTTTTGCAACACCGTCATGTTGGGAAACAGGGCATAATCCTGAAAAATAAACCCAACCTTTCTGTGACGGGGGGCGAGGTTGGTTCTTGAAGCTGAATCGAACCAGGTATCATTGTTGATCTGGATACTGCCGGAATCGGGTGTCATTAACCCCGCGATCATCCTTAAAAGGGAAGTTTTACCTGCCCCTGATACGCCATAGATGGTCAGGATCCGGCCCTTTTCAACGTTAAGTTGAATGTCAAGTACCAGGGTACCCGTGGGGGAATCCAGTTTTTTAGTGATATCCAGGGCGATCATGAACTGAGTTTATGGGAATAATTTCTTATAATTCCGGCCTTTCATAGAATAAACGGTCAAAAGTAAAGCAAAGGCGATTAGAAAAAGGATCAGCGAATAGGCATTGGCAGCAGAATAATTGAGAGCTTCCACTTCATCGTAAATCGCGATGGACGCAACTTTGGTCCGGCCCGGGATATTGCCTCCGATCATTAGGACCACTCCGAATTCGCCGACCGTGTGGGCAAAGGAAAGGATGCAGCCTGTCAGGATCGCCGGTTTTATATTGGGAAGTAAAATGTGGATCAGGGTGGTCCACCGGGATTTACCCAAAACACCGGACGCTTCCTTCAGGGATACGGGCAGACTGGAGAATCCCGCCTGTATGGGTTGTACCATAAAAGGAAAACTATATATAATGGAGGCGATCAGCAGGCCGCTAAATGAAAATATAATCCGCAGCCCGAGCCATTCTTCCAGCCAGAGCCCGAAAAAATTGCCCGGACTGAAGGTGACTAGCAAATAGAATCCAACAACCGTCGGAGGCAGGACCAGTGGCATGCTTACCAAGGTTTCAATGACAGGCCTGACGCGGGACGTGGAATAAGCAAGCCAATAGGCCACGGGTACCGCTATTACAAACAACAGCACCGTAGTCACAAGCGCAAGTTTAAACGTAAGTATCAGTGGATCCCAATCCATCGGTATTTCATATTTGTTTAGCTCAATGCTTCGGTCATTGCGACATTATTTTTACTTCCGTTATGCACAACCCCCTGGAGGCTTCCCGACATTCATGTAGTCGCCGGCGATTATTCCTTATCCACCAAATATCCAAATTTTTGAAGGATACTTCTGGCCTTAGCCGAAAATAAAAAGTCGTAAAAACGTCTCGCTTTGTCCGTATTTCCATTCTTTGTCCTGATCAGCACCACCCCCTGGCTGATCCTTGTATACAGGCTGTCATTCAGCTCTACCCACTTCCCTACACCGCTCATTTGATCCGAAAGTACTACGGATTTGGCGGTGAACCCGATTTCGGCCGATTTTGAAATCAGGAATTGGTTGGTCTGGGCAATGCTTTCTCCAAAGACCAGTTTATCTGCAACCTGTGTATAAATTCCGTAGGCCTCCAGGACCTCTATAGCGGCGGTTCCGTATGGGGCAATCCTGGGATTCGCCAGGGCAATATGATTTATTTTTTCACTCGTCAGGATTTCGACGGACGGCACGATGCCATCATCTAATGACCAAAGCACCAGCCGGCCGCTTGCATACACAGACGGCGGGGCATAAGCCATCCCGTTTTTATATATTTCCTCAGCGTATTTCATTTCGGCTGAAACAAAAACGTCAAAGGGAGCACCTTCTCTGATCTGGGCGGTAAGTTTGCCCGAGGAACCCAGGATCATATCACAGGAAATTCCTGTTTCGTTGCGAAATTCCATTAACAACGCTTCCATGGCGAACTGCATGTTCGCCGCGGTGGCAATGTTCAATGGCGCCTCCTTTTTTCCGTTACATCCCATGAGGATCAGAACCAAACAGAGCCTCAGCATATGCCGGACGGATGGTTTCCGGGGCATGTCATTTATTTTGACTAACATCGATACTATTCAGATAACGCATTCGTATTGTAGTGAGTGGCTCTTCCTTTGCCCGACCTTTACTCCGGTAAAACACTGCATCCAAAGATAATACATCACCTGGAAGTATGGGGATGAGGGAAAACTATGGAAATAATAGAATACCGGGATTTTTAACTTTTTACTTCGAATAAGTAAAGCTGGCAGCATTTTTGCGGCATTTTTTACGTATTTCTTCAACTACCACCTGACCATGATTAAAAAATTACGTATGCTTTTTAACCTCAAACCGGATTGTCCTTCCTTGTCTGACCTGGACAGTTTGTATCAGGAGGCAATTTCTGAACTCCCGATCCCGGCTAAGAAGGAGTATTGTGAACGACTCATCAGCCGGGCGGAATATGAGTTGCAGCACACCAGCTGTCCGGAGGAAATTCACAAATGGAAACTGCTCCTCAGATCCGCCAGGAAGGAAGCCTCTATGTGTCTCATGGAAAATAAGATGGAATAGGGCGTTCCATTCTGGCAGGTACCGACTTTAAAGCTGAGGATTTCATTTTGTCCTGCAGGGATTCATGATAACATCTTTTCAGATATTTATATAAAAGATTTAATATCTTTAACGGAACTGTAATTCCCTTTCTTTTCTGTTCGAATCTCAAATAATTCTGACTGGTCCGGGCGTGATCATCCTGTTCCCGGGCGTCACCGAACAGGCATTAACAAGTTCGAGGGGAGCAGGGTAAAAGAGCATCTTCAATATGGCGGCAAGTGAAAGGAACACATCAGATGAGGTATTTTCCGGGACAGAAGAAACGGTGCTCTGGAAAGGCTCCCCTTCGCAATGGATCAACTTTATGGCATTTGTCAGTTGCATCCTGATCATTACCATTCCGTTTGTTTTTTGGATCTGGCTTAAAACAAGGAACCGGAAATTCGAAATAACCAACGAACGCGTTATAGAAACGAACGGGGTCTTCTCAAAAACAACCAACGAATTGGAATTGTACCGTGTAAAAGACCTTCAGCTCGAGCAGCCATTTTTTCTACGCCTGGTTCAACTTTCCACGATTCAGATGCTGACATCGGACAGGACCAATCCTGTTTACGTAATTCCCGGAATCCCCAATGGCCTCATATTGAAAGAGCGGTTGCGAAAAGCTATAGAACATCGCAGGGATGTGAAGCGGGTCAGGGAAACCGATTTTGAGTGATCACTGGAATATTACCCAGGGATAATCCAACTGAAAATTTTATAATAACTTACTGTGGCAGATCATGCTTCCTTCTCATGGAGACTTATCCGTTTTGAGGCAGTTACAATAGGAATATTGATATTCGTCATCTGAAAATGGATCTATGGAAACCATTTATAATCATACATTACAAGCATTCGCATGAAGTCGATCAAGGTCAACTCCCTCCCGCTAAAGGAGGTCATTATTGATATTGCCAGTGCCTTTAAGACGGTATATTCGGAAAATTGTTCTGAATATATGCTCTATCTGCCACCTCATATAGGTAAGGGCAACATACGTGGGATCGACTTTGAAGGGGGTCTTGGGATCATTCAGTATGATTGTGAGTTCAACATGGAAATTGAAATTCGGTTTATCGTTAATGAAATTCATCCGTTAAAATTCTTATACTGCTCTCAGGGCACTCTCTATCACCGCTTCGGCGATCAGGAAATGGTTCATGACATAGAGCAACATCAGAATGCGATCGTGGCCAGCATGAAACGAAACGGTCATGTACTGAAATTCGCGCCGGGCATGCGTGTCGTGGTAAGCAGCCTTGAAATTGACAGGCGGTATTTTGCCTCCAAGTATGCCTGTGAGTTACAGTCGATGGATCCCACTTTAAAGCGATTATTCGGGGATATTTCGGCCAGGGAATCATTTTATCACGACGGTTTCTACAGTCTTGACCTTGCGGATAGTATCAACGAAATGAGATCTTTCGAGGACAGTGATTTCCTGAGGAAAATGTTCCTTGAAAGCAAGGCCTATCAATTACTTACCAGGCAACTTATAGAGTACCAGGACGACCTTAGGGCTATCGACCATCGCAAGGTGTTACGGCATTCAGAAATAAGGCTGATTGAACAGGCCGCCGCCATTTTAAGGGACGAAATAGCCCAAAGTCATACTGTAGAAACCATTGCCAGAAGAGTAGGGCTTAATATCAATAAATTGCAGATAGGTTTTCAGCATTTGTTCCATAGCACAGTGAATGAATATGTGCAGCAGGTGCGTCTGGAACTTTCCAAGGAGTACTTGCTGAATACCAATTACAGCATGGCTCAGATTGTTAGTGAAATCGGTCTTACGAGTGCCAGTTATTTCTCCAAGATCTTTAAGGAGGTATACGGCAGCGCCCCGTCCAAGTTTAGGGGTAAATATATTGAGGCGCTCAAAAATCGGAATTTAAAAAGATATTAGAAAAAGGCGGCGAAACAGATGGGTGTTTTACAAGGCTGCGAAGGGAACCCGCCTTCAAAAAAATTGGTAAATCAGACGCACTATCGGAGTCGGGATTTTTAGCAATGTCTTTTGTAACCGGCTCAGGAGCTTACGGGAAGAAATGAGTTAATTTCGATATCTTTGGCCGACTATTCTAATGGCCTGCTTATATGCGTCTGATTTATACCCTCATTTACCATCCTAACGTCAATCGGCTGATCCGGAATCTCAATTACATGATGGCCCCGGTATTACCTGACCGGATAAAAATACACCCATCCGGGACCCTGAGAGTGCCTATAGATAAGCAACACCATTTTTATCTGAAGACCAACCAGACCAGTTTTCTTACCCGGGAATTATTTTGGAAAAATGCCGCGAACTTCGAATATACCACCCTGTTTGCCGAGTTGATTCAGAATGTGACTTCCTTTTTCGACGTGGGCGCCAATATAGGCTATTACAGCATTTTGGGATGTACCCTCAATTCGGGGCTTAAAGCCTATGCCTTCGAACCATCACCGGGGGTGATGGGGTATCTTAAGGACAACATTGCAAGAAATCAGATGGACTTGCAGATTGTTCCTGAAGCCGTAGCCCTTTCAGATAAGGTTGGTACCATTGATTTCTTTGAAATGAAGAATCCTAAATTCAGCGGCATCGACAATTTGAGCGGGGAACACAATATTGGCACCAAGGAAGCCCGCCTAAGCACAAAAATAGAGGTGCCAACCACGACCATGGATGATTACATCCGAAAACATGACATCCGGAAACTGGACCTTGTGAAGCTGGACACCGAAGGCGCTGAACATCTCATCCTTAAAGGCGCTGAACAGACCTTGTCCGAACTCCGGCCCTTGGTTATCTGCGAGACCCTTTTCAATAAAATCGAAAAGGACCTGGAGGCCATCATGAAGCGCCATTCCTATGAGTTTTACAATCACCTTGGGGCTGGTCTTCGGAAAGTGGACACCATCACGAGAACAAAGGACAACGGTGTACGGAATTGTTTTTTTGTCCCTGCTGAAAAATCAGCGCTGCTTCGTCCCTGGATCGTGTAGGGGGATTCATTCCGGCAGCTTCCTAAATGCCAAGGCAGTTTGTCGGCCTGTAAAACACGGAGGTACACCAGGAATGCGCGCTCATGGGTCCCATCCCATAAAAATCAATTCTTTTAAAGCCATTGGCCAGAAGGTAGTCGTACCCGACACGGTATTCCGGGCGATCGGAATTATCCCAGATAACGACCCCATTCTGCGTAAGTGCTTCCAGAGCATTCATGCAGCAGCGCACCCGTTCCCTCCCATCAAGAACGATCACCTCAAATTCTGACCTGTAATTCCGTATTTCCGCAGGATAGTCATCCGGCAGTGTACGATGGAGGCAGGAGATGGCAGGGTGCATGCTGAAGGTGTCCTGCATTTTTGCATACCATAAGGGATCATGTTCTACGGAAAGCACTCTCTGTACCCTGTGACTGAACCAGAGGGTGGAATTCCCGCTGCCATATTCGAAGACCCGAAAATGCGCCTGCAGCCTTTTGTCAAGAAAATAGATGGCACCAAAGGTAAACCAGGGCAATGCTACGCCCTGTTGGTCCAGTGGTAACCCCGCCTTTACGCTTTTCTTCCAGCCGGATTTTGTGAGATGATTTTTGGCAAGTAAATAAAATCCGGTCAGCTGGCGGCCAGTGGGTAAGGCATTCAAGCGGTTGAAAATAAAATCTTTTATTTTTTGCAAGGTGCTTGTGATTAACCGGTTAGATCGGAACGGCATGCGATGATATTGCCAAAATAGTTGCTGAATTATCGGAGCCAGGATTGCGACCGCGAAGGTAAATAAAAGAATTGAATGGCTTTGGCCACATACCTGGTTTTGCCATGAATTGTCCGGCCACATTGATAAATATCCGGAACCGGCATCCCAGGGAACGGGAAGTAATGGATTTCAATTCTTATTGATCCTGTAAGTGACCCTCTTGTTACTGATCACACTCCGGACCCTCACCATCAACAGTGCATTGTTTGTACTCATGGCGCTGCAGCCAGTGGCAGAATTGGAAGCAATCAGTCGGTAAAGGTACCCGTTAAATGCCGCTTCAACAACATTCACTGTAAGCAGGGTCGTCTGGGTCCCGCTATAGGTCGAATTATCTGTAAGATTGACAAAACCAGCGCCGCCATCTGTACTCAGCTGCCACTGAAAGGTATCCGCATTATTGACAGAAGCTGTGAAAATGCTGGTTTCATTGACAAACACAGTCTGGTCTGACGGCTGTGATAGAATCATAACTGCCGGAATAGCATTGATCGTATGGCTTCCCAGGCTCACAGAGCAGAATGAGTCCCCCCAACGCGCCGTCAAATTATAAGTTCCCGGTGCCTGGCCCAGATAGGATATTGATCCGGTGTTGTCCGCGATGGACGCCTGATAAGTGGTTCCTCCGTCAAGGCTGAACTGTAACATGGTTCGGTTGGGATGATCCGGAAAATTAAAGATGAACGAGCCATTGCTGACACCACAGGTGGCCGGGTTAACAGTGACGGTAGCAACTGGCCGGGACCAGACCAGCACCGACACCGTATCTGTATTGGCGCAGCCTTTGGAATCCGTCACGGTCAGGGTATATATAACCGTTGTATTTGAATTGGGAACGCCCGCAGGCGATACATTTATAGTTGGAGTGCTCTGCCCGGTGTTCCAAAGATAAGTGTAACCGGTACCGCTGCCGCCACTTGCGGAACCGTTCAATGTAGCGCTATCTCCGTCACAGATCTGACGGTCCGGACCTGCATTGGCCACCGGAAGGGAATTTTGAATCGCCCTGACCAGCGTTCTTGAAGAACTGATACACCCGGTTGTGGTACTTCTTGCCTGCGCATAATAATTTCCGGCAGTGCCTGGAGTAAAACTCGTATTACCGCTGAGCAACAAAGTCCCCCCGGACGAAGCACTGTACCAGTCGACGGCTTGATTGGCACCTACTGTTACGCTGAGGGCAGGGACCGGAGAACCCTGGCAAAATTCCTTATCCCCGGTACTGGTTGGCGCATTGACTACCGGGCATATGCAGTTAGGAGCAGTTACAGGAAAAGTTCTGCTGCAGGTGCCCGCCGTGGCTGTAAGGACGATATTGGTCCCGTTCGGAACACTGGCGATCCGCCATACATTGGTTGAGGGGTTGGTTACCGTACCTGCGGTGGAAGTCACCGTACCGGAACTCACAGTCACCTGCAGGGTGTAAGTTGTGGAGAATAAAGAAAAGTTACAGGCCGGGGCTGTTGTAACCGTAATGGTCGGGGTGGGTCGAACCGTAACCTGGACCACATCCGGGTCAGAGCAACCATTGCTGTCGGTTACTGTTACTGTATAATTCACAATGACATTACCACTCGGACTACCGGTCGGGGTTACCGTAATCACCGGTGTTGTTTGCCCCGTACTCCACAAATAAGTATAGCCACTTCCGCTGCCACCGGAGGCGGAAGCCGAAAGGGTGGCCGACTGGCCGTCGCAGATGCTCTGATCGCTGCCGGCATTGGCTGTGGGCTCGGCTGCGGTCAGCGTAGCTGTCGAAGACGTGGCAGAGCTGCATATATAACCTGAATTGGATACCAGGACACGGAATTGTCTCCCGTTATCAGACAGTGCCGCATTTGATATAGTGAGGGTAGCAGTGTCACTTCCATTATAGATGCCTGTATCAGTCAGGTTGACCCAGATACTTCCGTTAAAGCGCTGCCACTGATACCTGTTGGCATTGCTGGCACCGATGGTAAACGACGTTCCCCCTCCCGGGCAAATAGCGGTGTTCACAGGCTGAAGGGTAATCACCGGCGCTAACCCGGCTTCCAGAAAGTCATAGGTTACTGTGCTATTGCCGTCTGCAGGGGTCTGATAGGAAGCTGCCTGCACTGTACCATTGGCATTCACCGCCGGATTTCCAGACCCGTAATAGCCATTGTTATCTACATCTGCAGATGCATTGGCATAGGCTTCATCGGCATCATTGCAACCATCCGCATCACTGTCCGGATCAAGATGATTGGCCAGTCCGTCCCCATCCTGGTCACAGGTGGTCTGGTAGAAAACTGAAAACGGGACGGCCTGTTTGGAGATACCGGGACCAGCGTATTGAACCAGGAGGGACTCACCCCCCCCGATCTCGAAGAACAGGGTTTCGAATTCGT
This sequence comes from Muriicola sp., assembly GCA_041744575.1. Taxonomy (GTDB): domain Bacteria; phylum Bacteroidota; class Bacteroidia; order Flavobacteriales; family Flavobacteriaceae; genus JTS-RE37. The sequence continues at coordinate 16,505 of JBGTKP010000059.1, read as the reverse complement.
GAAGACCGGCAGTAAGTGCGATGGTTCCGGATTGTTCCACAACCCCGTGAGGCCCATCGTTATTAACCACCTGAAGGCCATTAATCATAAGTTTCGAGCCGTCATCGGAACTCGTATAAAAAGTATAACTACCTGCTGTCGTAATAGATATTAGCCCTGTATAACGTATGGAAAAATTGTCTGTGTCCCCCGGGTCGACACTGTTTTGAAGCGCATCGACATCAAAAGAGGTGGCCGCACCGGTAGCTAATGCTCCCGTCGTCGGAATATTATCCACGGTACTTCCGGAAGGAGCCAGATCATAAAACTCGTACCCCAGCGTTCCGGCACAAGAAGCCAGTTCCACGGAATCCAGGATGCCATCATTATCGTCATCCAGATCATATACGTCAGGAACCCCGTCGTTATCGGAATCCACCAGTACCACCAATTCTGCGGCATTGGAAATCACAGGGCTACATCCGGAAGCGGCCACCAGTACCCTGTACATCTTCCCATTATCGGCCATAGATACAGGATTCACTGTATAAGAAGTTCCCGTTGCCCCGGAGATATTGGTATAAGATGCACCGCCATTGGTGCTTACCTGCCATTGATAAGAGAGGCCGGTTCCCGTGGCGGCTACGGAAAAAGTGGCACTCCCTCCGGTGGTAGCTGCCTGATCTGAAGGTTGGGTGGTAATATTGGGCAGACTGATGATGTTTATGGTGGTACTGGCCGATACATTGATGGTTGGGTCTCCGGTGGTTCCTCCAAATTCCACCACATATCCCTTGGGTTGGTAAGCCCCGCTCGCTGCCCCGGTATTGCTGAGGTCATTCCATGAGCCATCGATGCCGGTACCGTCTTCGGTAATATGAGCATAGTCTTCATTGCCTGATTGGTTAGGCTCGCCTGTATTCCAAAAGGCATAATTAGGGCTGGAGCCTGCCGCATTCCCATTCCAGAAATTGATCCCCGCTTCGGGTCCCGTAACCCATCTCCAAACCCCTTCAACCGCTTCATCACTGCCCCCGATCCATCCGGCTCCTGATATCTGTGAACCTGCAAAATTTGATTCCTGTGCTGAGGTAAGGGTGGCGAGATAACCTTGCAGACCGTAGTAGGTAAGCAGGGCTGCTTTATCCCTGGCACTCGACCACGTAATACCCACTTCTGAAAAAAATTGATAATAATGTCCGGTTGAAGGCAAAAAATAGGCGTCTCCCACAAGCAATGAGAAATTTCTAGTCCCTGTCGGGTTAGGCGCACTACTGGAGTATCTTATAGCCGCTACAGCTGTTTGAAAGGCCGCAGGAGTTGCAGGCCCACTTAGAAGAATACGACCTTCGGCAGGAAGCCAGCTGGCAGAGATGGTCGGATGGGTGCCGGTCAGCGTCAGGAGATCTGTCCCATTTACATATCCGGAGGCAATCTGGACAGACACTTCAGTTATTGTAGAATCGTCAGGATCGGAGATACTGATACTTTGCACAACAGGTATTGATGTCCCTGGGCAATATTGCTGGTTTCCGGTTGCCGTAATAACAGGGGGTTGGTCTTCTACTCTAAAACTGACATTGTCAATATATATGTAATCCCCGTTGTCCCAGTCGCCGGAGTTGGTATTGAACCGGATCCCGGATTGATTCGATTTCTGATTGGCCGTCAGGGTGTACTCAACAGTTCCGGTAGTATTGGTTTGTATGGTGGTAATGGTTTGCCAGCTTGCGGTTGATGAATTCCAGAGTTGCACAACCAGCCTTTCACCTCCCCGGGTAGTGGCATTAAAGTCAAAGCTCAGGGTTACCTGTTTGGTTACGCCGTTCAGGTTAAGCCGCCGGTAAATATTGTCCGCGGAATTCAATCTGTGAAACACCAGACGACTGGTGGTAGCGCTGATATAGCCACTTGCGGCACCTCCTCCTGTCCCATCACTTTCTATCCAATCCGTGGAGAAATTTTTGGTTCCGTCATTGATATTGTAGGCAGTTGTTGTAAAGCGGTCGAGATAGACATCTTGTGCGGACGCAGAATTGACCGCAAGGATGAAAAGACCAAAAAGGAATAACGTACAATTTTTCAACGCCTTAATAATATACGGACACAGCTTGTTGCCCGTAATCCTTAACACACGAAACTACCTACATCACCCGCGTACGTCTAATAAATGTTGTGAATTGACAAATAATGATTATGTAATACTATAATCGATGCATTTGAGAGGAGCGCGTGTTGTCAAAAGTCAGGGACCCGGTTTGACAGAACCCTTCTACATAACGACCATTGCATTGCCCAGTGGCTCATGGGTAGTTAAGATGATGCTTGTTTTGGGAGGTGTTGACGGGGGAAGAATTCATAACGTTTCATAGCCAAATGCCGGTAAAAGATGCAACGGCAAAGGAGCGCATGCACCTGGCAATTCATTTCGATGAAATTGACAATGATTCGTATAGAAATATGATTCCGGTTTTCTGCTGAATACGAGCTCAAAATGAAATTTTTTTAAGTATTGCAAAGAGCCGGGAGATGTATTTTGTCGAAAATATTCAAGATCCGCAACTTTTTTGAGACGGCTCAAAACGCAATTAATGATACTCATTTACGTAAATGCAGTAAATCGATCGTCTTCGGAGAATCGGGGATTTCGACGGATAAAATGAACCGCTGGAAGGTTTTTTTGCCCTATTCCGGATGAATGTCAGAAAAGTAAACCTATGAAATTTTACTAATAAGCATTCCGTAACTAAGTGGCAACTTTGATATTCCAAATACTAAATCTTATCTTATGAAGACTGCTAAAACCTACAGCGTGGCCATTGGATGTGTTATAAGCTTTTTATGCTGTACACTGGCTGCACAACAATCCCGGCCTTCGATCCCGAAGCTTCCGGGGGACAAAGAAACCTCGGAGCGTCTGGCGAATTACCAGGAGCTGAAAGGTCTCGGTTATTCGGATCGTGAAATTTTTGAGGACCTCGGCAACGCCAGCTTCCTTAGTGAACGTTATGAAACCGCGATTTTCTGGTATGACAAACTTAATGATCTCAGCAAGGGAAATATGGGAAACGGCTACCAGAGCCGGCACGAGTATGCCCTTGAAGTGACCAATCCTGGCCATGTTCCCGGGATTACTGATAACAAAGATTGGGTGGCATCCGTGAAATCTGACTATAGGAGCAGGAAACAATCCCTGGCCAGTGTTTCGGCAGGTCCTGATGAAAGGTTCAGGGCCCTCGATTTTCAACAGGGTAATTTCCGATATAGTGAAGATCAGGCCCTTACTGCTCTGCCTGCCGGTGCCGATAAAAGGGATGCGGATGGGTTGAACCTGTACGAGGCTCCTGCGGCATACACCAAAGATGGTAACACTGCTTATTTCAGTAAAGCCGTTTATGTAAAACCCCTCTATGGAATTTTTTCAAAGAAGGAATTGGTTCATAAAATCTACAAATCAGAAAAAATTAATGGCCGGTGGCAACCTATAGAGCAGGTGGCATTGGGACCTAAAAATTCCTCTACCATCCATCCGAGTATTTCAGAAGATGGCAACCGCTTATTTTTTGCCTCCGACATGCCGGGTACTTTTGGTAAATATGACATTTATGTTGCAGATATCAACAGTGACGGCAGTTTTGGAATTCCCAAGAATTTAGGGGAAAAAATAAATACCGGTGATAATGACCTGTATCCCAATGTAAACAATAACTCCACCCTCTTCTTCGCATCGGAAGGCCGCAAAGGCTTCGGAGGCCTGGATGTCTACATGGCACAGGTTGTTGAAACAAGTGTCAGGCAAGCCGTCAACCTTGGCAGCCACATCAACAGTGCGGAAGATGATTTTTCCGTTCTCCTGGAGTCAGGAAAAGGGATGGGTTATGTGATGTCCAACCGTGGCACCAGTGCCAATGACGTTCAGCGTGTAGCCTTTTCCTATTCGGATGCAAGAATGCCCGCCGAAGACAACAGGTATAAATACAACATTTCCGAGATCATCAATGCTGATCTGAAGGTTGACTATTCGTCTTCAGTTTTTGAAGACGAGTGAGCTCCCGGGAAGTAGATCATTTCGATGCCGGTACATGAGTTATCCTATAGTCCCAACCAGGAACTCCATCCGATTGAAATGTATCGATTGCACCCGGACGGCCATGGTAGCCCCCCAAGGCCTGATGACGATTGAATAGCAAGCGAATTGCCGCCGGCTCTTCTATGACTTCGGAACTTAACTTCTGAAGATGACGAATAAGAATAACATTAAATGTACCATCATGACTTGTATTAACACTACAATAAAAAAGATAAGCGCCCTGCTGGTATTCTCCTTAGCCCTCAGCACTTGGGGATACGGACAGGAAACAGACCCAAAGCCGGGTTCAAACAATGCCTATCACAATCAATTATTTTTTAACAGGTTCTTAATCAACCCTACATTTTCCCTGGTGCGGGAGAACAAATCCTATATCAACATCCTGCACAGAAACCAGTATGCGACTTTTGACGATAACCGTCAGAATTACTTCCTTGGCTTTAGTAATAAACTGAACGATCATTCAGCTGTAGGTATTGGCGTTTACAGCCAATGGGCAGGAGTCATTCAGGAATTCGGATTCAATGCCAACTATGCTACCTCCGTCCGGCTGGGCGAAAAAAGCAGCTTGGCCTTTGGAACCAATGTTACTTATTTCAATGAAGGGCTTGATAAAAACCGCGTGGTTGCTACTGAGGACGATCCGGAATTGCTCGAAGCCAGAAAGGAAAGCAAGCTTGCAGTACAGCCAGGTATCACTTTAACCGTAGGTCGATTCGATTTTGGCATGTATGCAGAAGACCTTTTGAAGTACAACCAGACTACCAACGAGTTTTTGACAAGCCTGAATGATAAAAGCCTTACCGCATCAGTTCAGTATACACACTATTTCGCAGCGACAAGAGGTTTGTTTAACAATGCCCGTTTAATGCCCCTGGTTCAGATGGGTAAGAATGAGGATTCAAGCCTGGCTTATGCGGCATCCCTGCTCCTGGACCTCCCGGATTATGGCTGGATGCAGACAGCGTTGGATGAGGAATATGGCATGTCTTTCGGACTTGGTTTCAATGTCAGCAAAAAGATGTCGCTGGGATATCTGCTGGAAAAGGATGTTTTGAACAAACAGACAGATCTGGGCTGGAACCATGAACTTTCGCTGGCATATACTTTTGAGGACAAAAACTTAAAAGTGGACTTGTATGCCGATGGATCTTCAGATCAGAAAATTGACCAGATCATCCGCAACTATGAAGAACAAATTCTGCAATTAACCGCAGAAAAGAACAGTGCGGAGGCTAAGACAAACACAAAGGACTCAAAGAAATATGTCGCACCAGCTATGAGTGAAGCCGATGCAGGCAGTCTGGCCTACGAGAACAGACTGATCCTGGATGAACTCATCTTCCGGCAGGATTCAATTGAAGCAGCGAGAAGTAAGGAAATTGAGCAACGATTTGAAACTATAGTCAGGATCCTGAGGAGTGATATTAAAGACAATATCAAAACAAATCTGAACGATGTCAGATTCAATGCAGATGCAATTCCCGGAGCGACTAAATCAGGACTGGCCTCCGTCAAGGAACCTGTCAGGAATTCGGTTGAAACTGTGAAACCTTATGAAAAGCTTCCGGTTAAAATAATGAACCAGGCCGATATGGTAGGCGTAAAATCAGGCTATTATGTGATTGCCAACGTCTTTAAGAATAAAGGAAATTTAAGCGCATTCATGAATTCGTTGAAACAACAGGGTCTTGACGCCAAACAATTTTACAATAAAGATAACGGCCTGTACTATGTTTATCTGGCCGACTACAATTACAGGGAGGAAGCCGAAACAGCCTATGTCTCAAATCTCAATGGAAAATACAACGAAGAAAAATGGATCATGCAGGTAGATAGCCCTTCGGCTACCGCAGAGAATTTTTACGAAGACCAATAATAGCTGTCATAGAGCAGGGAAAGAGTTTTCCGGGATCTATAGACGAGAAAATAATTAAATGACTATTGCAGTGTTAATAACGGAAGAAACACAAGGTAATTTGATCCGTCATGCAGGGGACTATAGCATGGTATTTGGATTGATCCTACCTGTACTTACTGCCTTTCACTTTGGGAGGCAGTACTTCTTCCGGTATTTTTCGGGAATTCTAATCTTAAGGCCTATAGCCGTTAGAACCGAACTACAAAACAATGGCGCGTGTTCCTACCGTCAGTACCGGCCAAATGAAGGTTTCCACGGAAACTATCCGGTCTGGATCTTATAAGCAGGCTCCTGCAGTAGCCGTCATTCTTCATCTCCTTCTGAGGGGAATTGTTTCGTTTATATTGGGATCCGGCCTGGAATTCCCAAAATCTGCAGCATTTGAACGAAAACCGGATCTTAATCTCGGAGCCATACCGGTTATTTATTACTTTTATCCAATAAGAGTAAATTTATCATAAACTTAAAGTCCCCAACTTTATGAAATCTCACCTACATTCACACAGTAAAACAAGTCGCCCTTATGGAGATCTCCACAGGGCCAGAGCCTTTCCCGTTTACAATCTGTTCAGGGAATGGGCATTTTCCATCCACACCTCCTTTTTTATTTCAAGGCCTGTTGTGCAGTTCAGCTTTATCAGCTGATACTGGCGGGTAATTGAAAATCGGATCTTCCCCGGTTGGTAATTTCACGACCTTAAGCAGATTTTTCTGCCTTGAGGTTTTGTTATCCCTTTACGGCTTTGCCATAAATGGATGTGAAATGCCTGCCTGAGGAACCATCCCCGGCTTTGCTGCAATCGACATTGTCAGCCCGGCTATGGTGACTGGCCAATCCGTGCCCAATCCTAACTTTTCCCAAGTCTTACCCAACATTTTTACAAACCAAATCAATAAATTTCTTACGCTATGAATACCAACATTTTAAAAGTAATGGTCATCGATAATGACCTGCTGTTTCACGATGCCTATAAATACTATTTTTCCAAATATCCCGATTATATCCTGAGTGGTATCTATACTACCGTGGAAGATGCCCTGGCCGATTTTGACCATCAGGCCCCTGATATTATCGTATCCGAAGTTGCTATTCCTGATATGTCCGGGATAGAAGGGATCAGGCTTTTCCGCAAGAAAGATCCGGAAGTAAAGATCATTATGATCAGCGAGGAGAGCGATTTTGAGATTATTAAGGATGCTTTTAAAAACAGGGCCAATGGGTTCCTGAGTAAACCGGTAAGTAAAAAGAGGCTGTACCATGCACTGAATTCCATAAAATATGAAGGAGCGATCATCAGCAACGACATTGCGAAAAAGGTGATCTCCATGTTTCAGCGAAAATCATACAAGTCGTTCTCCGAGAGGGAAAATCAGATCATTGATTATCTCTGCCAGGGAGCCACCTACAAGATCATCGCCGATAAATTGTTTGTCACCCCGAGTGCTATCAATTTTCATATCCAGAATATTTATCTTAAACTGAATGTGAACTCAAAATCAGAGGCACTGTTAAAATTGCAGGAGATCGATTAGGCGAAAGGCGGCACGATTCAAATAAGGAATGACAGCGGCTGGCCGGTGCGGCCTGGAAAAATCGGTTTAATTATTGTCAACCAACGGGTCTCCTTTTAGATCCGGCGGTACAAGCACTTTATTTGACGTTCCGGTTCTCAAAAAGATAGATTCCGTTTTTATTGGCAATGATGAGGTCCGGGCTATTGTCCCCGTTCATATCTTCCACGGCAATATTCAAACCAGCCCCCGAATCATTATCTATCACGTATTCCTTGTATAATGGATGCTCTCCCGGAGAAAATTCTATATACAAAAGGTAGGGGGTGTCCCCGTCACCATTATCACGTCCGTTATGGGCGAGGTAACGTTTTCCGGTAATATATTCCTGCCGGCCATCCCCGTTCAGATCGGCCATAATTGAAGCGTGTGTCTGGGCCGTTGTGATGCTCATCAGATGGGTTCTGAAATCCCCGCTGTCCGTTTGCTCATGCCACCAGATTCCCAGGGCATGTGCTGAGGCACTTACGACATCGTTTTTACCATCCCCGTTCACATCCAGTACCTGCATGTGAGAGCAGGCGTCCCCGATATTTGTAGGGTGAAATTCCCAATCTCCGGAAGCCTTATCTGCTTTTCCTTCGAACCACCCGTCTGTGATGATTACATCATCAATCCCATCTCCGTTGATGTCCCCCAGGCCAATCCCATGCGAGTATTGTTCTGTGCCGGGGACACGTTCCCTGCTCAGCGGGAACCGCTGCCACTCCATTTCTCCTTCCACTACAGGGGCTTTGAGCCAAACGATTTGTTTTTTTTCCAGGTCGCCGCTCAGGATATCAAGCCTCCCGTCGCCATCAATATCCACAAAACCAGGGGATTCATTGGAAACCCCCATCGAATCTGCTATGATATGTTTTTCCCAGTTCCCTGGGGCATTTTTCGGGTTTTCGAACCAAAAAGCAGCCTTCCCGGGATAGTCAATAATGATCGCATCGTCCCAGCCATCAAGATTCACATCCATTCCAAGGTTAAGGAAGGATTCACTATACTCTTCCCAAGGGTTGAAGGTTCTGGAAGGCGCCATTTCATGACGGGTCCAATCGGGTGCTTCAAACCAATAATAGCCCGCAATGATATCCTTTTGTCCATCTTTATTCATATCACCCGTTGCCACGCCTTCCGAAATAAAATCCCTGCTGACGGTGGTTTTGGTAAATTTTACAGCCGCATCGGTTTGACCATGCATTGAAGAGGTCATGCCTGCCAATACAGCCATAAGTAAAAGGGTAGGGGGAAATGCTTTGTTTTTCATAGGTTTCTTATTTTGATGCGGTGGCGGCCGTTTCGTCATCACCCTTCAGGAGCGTTTTGATCAATTCTTTTTCCTCTTCATATTTTCCCGGACTCTTGGTATTCCATTTGTCTATAAGCCCCTCCAGTAATTTTCGGGATGCCCTCGTGTCAATGGCAGCGGTCCGCCGGATGGTATATCCCAGCAAACCAGGAATTTTGGAATTTTCTGCCATTTGAAGGCTTCGTTCCGGATGCAGAGGCACTAGCGGCTCTGCAGTGTACCATAACATTAAAGGAATATTATGGTCCGTGCTATCCTCCCCGTGTTGTGAGAGTCCTTCAAGTACATTCCATCTGCCGGCAGGCGGCAGTCTTTGTATGCCGGATAAGAGATAGAGCCTTACCAGTGCCGATTTATCATTAACTGCCAGGTCACCAAACCGATCCAGCGCGGCGGAACTAACGGATTTATCTTCCGTAAACAGTTGTATCGCCCAGCTGCGGATATGTTCGGAAGGATCGCCCAATAGTGCTGTGAGATCATTTTCTGATAACCCGTCCGTAACATGCAAAGTCCACAGAGCACGTAATTTCCGGGTCACATCCTTGTTATTCTTCAAAATATCCCTCAGGGCCTCATGAACTTTGGGATTACTTCCCCGCTCCTGCAGAATGGTCCTGGCCTGACGGACAAACCATTCATTCTTATGGAGTTGATATTGAACAAGTTCCATATCAGTGGCTTTTGTCAGATCTGCCCGGATCCAGCGGTCATTTTTATGCGAGATCTTAAAAATTCTCCCGAGTGTTTTGTCGTGTACGTCGGGGTTTGGGCTATGGCACTGGTTTTTATCATACCAGTCAATAGCAAAAACAGATCCGGACGGATCGTACTTAAAATTGAGCCATTGGGACCAGGAATCGTTCATAACCAGGAAATCCTTCTCATGTGAAGCGACATATCCGGATCCTTTAGGGGTAAGGCGGTCCCTGTTGAGTCGTGCTCCGTTGATGTTATTCATAAAAATAGTGTTCCGGTATTCCTGGGGCCAGGAATCTCCCCCAAGGTAAATCATGGCCCCTGCATGCGCATGGCCACCTCCTGCCGTAGCGGACCGGAAATTTCCGGCATGGGGCCCCCGGTCTCCAAGCCAGTGGACATGGTCCCCAATGGTTTTGATATCGTCATAAGTGTAAGGATTGAAATGTTCCCCCGCCTGACGCTGGTACCTGGCTCCCTGAATGACATGGTACATATGAGGGATGACGCAAACAGTAATAAAGGGGTGTCCGTAATCATTAAAGTCGATGCCCCAGGGATTGCTTGTGCCTTCGGTGAACATTTCAAACGTGTGCCGTATAGGGTGGTACCTCCATACGCCTGCATTCAACTTTGTCCGCTGACCATCCGGGGTACCGGGTTTGCCGACATTCGAATGGGTGAATACACCGTGCACTCCGTACAACCAGCCATCGGGTCCCCACCTTAAATTATTTAACACTTCATGGGTGTCATCCAATCCCCAGCCGTCCAACAATTTTTGAGGTAGCCCGGCGGGCCTGTCAGTAGTAGTATTTATGGGGATATAAAGCAGGTAGGGTGCCGCGCCGAGCCATACCCCACCCATCCCTACCTCAATGCCACTCACAAGGTTCAGGCCTTCGGTAAAAACCTTTTTGCTGTCCAGGGTACCATCACCATTTGTATCTTCCAGGATGAGGATCCTGTCCTTGCCCTCCCCCTCCGGAGCGGGCACGGGGTAGGTGTGCGCCTCAACCACCCATAACCTGCCCCTGGCGTCTATGGTAAAACTAATCGGGCGGATAACGTCCGGCTCTGCTGCGGCCATGGTGATCTTAAAACCAGGCGGGGCAGTAATTGCCTTTGCAGCCTCTTCCCCTGACAGGCCGGCGTGTTCGATAGGATCTAATGGTGGCAGGACGATGATATCTTTTTGAAAAAGTTCATTCTGATAGTTGGGGCGGCTGGAATAGAAAAGGAAATTATCAAAATTGATATGCGCCAATTTGTCATCCCCAATATAGGGAATGGATGATATTCCTGTTTCGTTATCAATGATGCGTATATAGATATCCTGGTCCATATATTTCTCAAGATCGGCCACCACGGGCTGGAGCGTTGCCCGACCCTGACCGGTGGAGGTAAAGATCACTTCATCCGTATCGGCGAGCAGGAGTTCCACTCTGGTGTCTGCAAGGGCTCCCCCGGAAATCCGGAATGATGCAAAAGGTTCTGTCACTTCAAATGGCTCAGAGGTCAGTGTGCCTGTGAGTCCGTAATCTTTGGTGCCTCCACTGCTCACGAAATATTTTCCTTCAAATCCGATGGGGGTGTCTGCTTCGTGCATAGGGGATGGATCCTTGTCGATCAGCGGATTTTTAAAAGCATTCCCTGTAGCAGTCCAGCCGGTCATTGCCCCGGATTCGAAGCCCAGATTCAGTACTTTCCCACCCTTTACAGGAAGTATCCCCACTATTTTTGGCCCTGAAATATCTCCTTCCACCACTTCAAACTGTCCGACCATCCCTGCCGCACGATGGCCGGGAATGGTACAGAAATAGGTATCACTTTCCACAGCCTTAAAAATGATGCTGGTGCTCGTTCCTTCTTCCAGAAGGGTACTGCTTTTTATGCCTAGCTTTTCCATAGCGATGTCATGAGTCATCGTTTCCCCGTTGGTGATGGTAATTCGCACCCGGTCGCCTTTATTGGCCTTTAAGACCGGGTTTCGGGTGCCATCTTTTGCGAAATAGCCAAGCATACTCGCTTCCAATACATAATCACGGTCAATCAGCGAAGTATCGCGCTCTGCTTTGAGCACCGTATCACCCTTTATTTTTGGATAGGTATAGAGGGCGATAGCCGCCAGGAGGACAGCCAGTACGACAAAGATCAGTAAGCGTGACTTTTTCATTAATTAAGTATATGAGGATTTATCTTGTTGTTATGGGAGCTCTTTTATATAAATTTCCTTTATGGCCACCTGCGCCTTTCCACCGCCATGGATCTGAATAGCGATGAGTCCAGATTGAGGAACATTCATATCCGGTTCCGTGTAATCCACGGTCTTATGACCATTGATATAGAGGCTAATATGTTTATTTTCAGTCCTGATCTCATAGTCGTTCCACTCATTCTTTTTGATCCATGAATGGATTTTCAGGGAATCCGGTTTCATAAGGGTTACATTCCGTCGGGATTCATCATACAAACTGGCCCAGTAACCTTCCCCCCAATCAGCCTGGTACCCGGTCATTTCATGAGCCGGATCACTCAGGCGTTTGCTGTGAAACTGGATCCCTGAATTTATAAAACCTTCAGTGCCAGTTAATTTTATCTTTAATTTTAGGATAAAGTTTCCGTAAGTGCGGGTCGTACTCAGGAAATCGTTATTCGGAACCGTGTCCAGAAGCGAACCTCCGATAATCGCGCCATCTTCAATACGCCATGTCATTATGGTGTCGCCCTCCCAACCGTTAAAAGTCTTTCCGTCAAAAAGGGGGGTCATGTTCTTTTCGGCGGGACTATTAAATGCCACTGTCAGAAAGAGCAGGAAGAGAGGTAGAAGGTGCTTCATTAAAACCGGATTTGGGTAAAATGCATCCAATAATATTTTTTGTCAAAAGGGCATTCTGGCGGCGACAATTCTATAAACCTGCGACTTATCCTTTCGGACAGACTTCGCAACCGATAATTCCGGGGCGATGGGAGCCGTTCGGGGATGGCAATCAGTCAATGAAAATACATTTTATTTATTGTTAAACAAAATGGCCGCACGCCCTATTTAGTAAATTAAGTCAATCCTTCATTCGCGGTGGACAACCTAAAAGGAGGTGCCTGATATGTCATCTGTGGCGTTCTTTACCTGTTTGTTAACAGAGCCGGTCATTGGAGATAACAGGTAATGGACAGGCTGAAATATCGATTTAAAAGCCATTGGCTCTGGTTGGTACGCCCTCAGTCATAACCTGGTCGGGTCATCTAAATAGCCAATGCTTATTCAAATGGCACAGAAAAGTGGCTTTGGAACCACGAGATGGCAAGTTCGAGATCTTGCCGGATAAGGTTATGCCCCGCATCCACTTCCGAGCTGGTCACCTCAAATCCTGCCGCTTCCAGAATATCTATATATTTTCCGGTTGATGCTCGTGCGACCATAGGATCCGCTTTGCCGCTGGCCATAAATACCGGCACGGGATTCTTTGTCTGGAAAGCAGGAAAATCATGGAGTGGCTGCATGGGCCTGAGCAGGACGGCACCTGCCAGGAAGTCCGGATACAGCATAAGGGTGCTACCTGCGATATTAGCACCATTAGAATAGCCCAGGGCGACCAATCTGGAGATATCGAAATTTTCTGTCAGAGCCAGCTCTTTGAGAAAAGATACCAATTCATGGGTCCTGAACTTTACATCGTTTTCGTCAAAAACCCCTTCGTTCAATCTTCTGAAAAAGCGGGGCATGCCATTTTCAATCACATTGCCCCGAACGCCCAGAAGGCGTAATTCTTTTCCGAATTTTTGTGCCAGCGGCATCAGGTCATGTTCATCACCCCCGGTTCCATGCAGGAGTAAGAGTGTAGGGTCCCCGGAAGCAGTCAGTATATAGGTGAGCGGTGCGTAATTCATACGGTCAGTTGATAGCGGGAAGTGCAGCTTCAATTTCCATGCGCCTGGATTCGTATTGAGCAGGCAGTTTGAGCTGGCTTCCAAGTTGGGCAAGCGGTTCATCAATGGTAAATCCGGGGACCTCTGTGGCTATTTCAAACAATACCCCTCCCGGTTCCCTGAAATACACGGAATGAAAATAATTACGATCAATCACCGGGGTGGCCTGGAGTCCGTGTGCTGCGATTTTTTCCCTGAAATGTTCTAAGGTGGCATCATCCTTTACACTGAAGGCCACATGATGTACTGTCCCATTGGCCACATGGCCGCGTTTTTCTGTCGGAAGGGCTATGAGGTCAACGATGGCCGCATGAGGTGTTGCGGCAGTGACATAACGGGAGCCCGGACCTTCACTACCCGCCAGGGAGTAATCAAAAATATCGGTCAATATTTCGGCGGTAGCCTGTATATCCCGTACACTCAGCGTGATACCATGAAAGCCACGGGTGGCATAAACAGCTTTGATATCATTCGTCTCCCAAGGGACCAGTGCATTTGCGTTTTTGGATTCCACAAGCTCCAATTTAAGTCCGTCAGGATCAAAAAAAGCCAGGACCTTCTCTCCGAATTTCATTTCCGTTTTATTGTGGATCACCTGGTACTTTTCTAACTGCCCTGTCCAGAAATCCAGGCTTCCTTCCGGAACGATGTAGGCGATTTCGGTTGCCATCCCCGTCCCTCTCCTGCCGCGTGGTATGCCGGCCCCCCAGGGAAAAAAGGTAAGAATCGTTCCCGGATGACCCTGTTCATCCCCATAATAAAAATGGTAAGTACCTGGGTCGTCAAAATTTACGGTTTTCTTTATAAAACGCAGGCCCAGAGTATGCGTATAGAAGTCGAAATTCCGTAAGGGATCTCCGGCTATAGCGGTTATATGATGTAAACCTTTGATTTTTCCTGTCATATTCTCAAGGATGAGTGATATGTAAAGTTATTGAGAATATTGCCAAATTGTATGCCTGTTTTCAGTTATCAACTGCAAGCTGTTATATCCTCTGTTGATCGGTCACCTCCCTGATCATGAACCAGGGGAGTGTCGTATCTTTACCGGAAAATGACCTGTTAACTTTAGCAAAAGTCAGACATCCCATGAACAACTACACCGAAATACCGCTGACCAATAATACCTCAGGAACTAAAAATCGTTTTGAAATCCATGTAAACGGCCATACTGCTTTTATGGAGTACTTAATATCCAATCAGCAGATCATTTATCTCACACATACAGAGGTGCCGAGGCAACTCGAAGGGCAGGGGGTAGGGTCCGCCCTGGCTTCCAAGGTCCTTGCCCACCTACGTCGGGAAGCGCTCAGGATGGCGCCTCTATGTCCTTTTCTGGCGGCCTATCTGAAGCGGCATCCTGAGGAAGCAGAAGGGTTATTGGCTCCGGGATATTCCATCCGCTAAAGCCGGTCTGGAGCTATTTATCTGTTGGGCCTCCCATGTACTTGCTGAAGGATGTCTTTTTAAAATGAAGTTGTCCTTTGGATACTCCGCGGAAATTTAACTACCATTGTGCGATGGAAACACTTTCGGAACTGATTGGACTGCTTACGCTTGAACAGCTTGATGACCGTACATTTAAAGGAGAAAACTACCAGGCGCCCTGGGGGCGGGTTTTTGGAGGTCAGGTACTGGCGCAGGGGTTGCATGCGGCTTACAGGACAGTGCCATCTGAGCGGATCGCCCATTCCCTTCATGGTTATTTTATCCTGGGCGGACAGTTGGATCTGCCCATCATTTACGAGGTCGATTTGGTCCGGAACGGGGGAAGTTTTACGACCCGGAGGGTGGTTGCCCGGCAGGAGGGAAGGGCCATATTCACTATGGCCGCCTCCTTTCAAATCATTGAACCCGGGGTGGAGCACCAGTTGCCCTTCCCGGAAGTATTAGCTCCTGAGGGATTGTTGACCAGTCTGGAGCAGATGGAAGCCGTCCGCGAGTCGCACCCGGCTATTTATAAACGGTTGCGAATGACCCTTCCGAGGGAGTTTGAGTTCCGGCCTTTGGAAAATATTATTGACAAGCTTTCCCATAATAGTGCAGCAATGAATGGACTGTGGATGCGAAGCCTGGGGCAAGGCAAGTTACCGCTGCCTTTGCAGCAACAGCTCCTCGCGTATGTTTCGGATTACAATCTGCTGATCACGGCTACCTTGCCCCACCGTGATATTTTGAATAGGGGAAAGACCTTTTACGCCAGCCTGGACCATGCTATTTGGTTTCACCGTGAATTTGATATGGACGCCTGGCTGCTGTATACCATGGACAGCCCGAGTGCTTCCAATTCCCGGGGATTTACCCGCGGAAGTATTTACGACAGGGAGGGCCGTTTGGTGGCTTCTGTTGCCCAGGAGGGACTTATGAGACAGCCAAAATAGAAGGTACGGTCCGGTAGCGGTTTGGTCAGGTTTTAGTTTTATACTAACCAATACATTAGTATATTTGCCCCGCGAAAAAAGATAGACGAAGGCCTGACGATATATTTAGGCAGTACTGCTGAGGTAGACAAAGGCTTAGCTCCATAACACAATGTCCCGCAAGTCAGATGAATTTAATTTCAGCCTTCTTAATTATACGTTCGTTAAGTGATGATAGCATCATGGTGGCATAGCTCAGCTGGATAGAGCACCTGCCTTCTAAGCAGGCGGTCCTAGGTTCGAATCCTAGTGCCATCACTTTAAAATCAAAGACTTTAGAGATTAAAATCTTTGAATTCTCTTTTATTTGCACACCAATTTTAATTTAAAATGTTTTTGCGCTTAAAATTAAGCCATTGAGCGGAACACTTGCCTTTACAAGTTGGGCGATGGCGGTATAAACACGCGAATTTGCCGTGGCAATATCATTCTGGTAAAAGCCCCGTAACTAATCATTCGTTAAGCTGATACCGGAGGCTAAATTTTTTTTCCCCCATTCCATTTTTTTACTTTTTCAAATTATTAAGCATATTTTTATTACTACATGCCAAGTTTAAATACCTAAACGACAACATTATTACCGGAATTTAATATAAAATA
>JBGTKP010000058.1:0-26501 GCA_041744575.1 Muriicola sp. | reverse complement strand
CGTTCGGTAAGACGGTAGACCATTGTTTAACGGGTCCGCTCTGTGCGGATCACAATTTAATTTTATGATTCCAAAAACATTCAGAGAGGTCATTGACCTCGGTGACGGCAGGGAAATCTCTATCGAAACCGGAAAATTAGCTAAACAGGCACATGGTTCTGTTGTGGTGCAATCAGGGAAGTGCATGTTGTTATGTACCGTCGTATCCAATTACACCAAAAGTGATGTGGATTTCCTTCCGCTTACCGTAGATTACCGGGAAAAATTTGCAGCCTCAGGTCGCTATCCCGGGGGATTCTTTAAAAGGGAGGCACGACCCAGTGATGGAGAAGTGCTTACAATGCGCATTGTAGACAGGGTTTTACGGCCATTGTTCCCAAAGGACTATCATTACGAAACGCAGGTGATGATACAACTGATGTCGCATGATGAGCAGGTGATGCCGGATGCGATGGCAGGACTGGCCGCCTCTGCGGCCATACAGCTTTCCGATTTCCCGTTCGAATGCACTATCTCGGAGGTACGAGTGGGCAGGATTGACGGACAATTCATTATCAATCCTACCAGGGCCCAGTTACTTGATTCAGATGTGGATATGGTCATCGGAGCTTCGGAAGATTCTGTGATGATGGTGGAAGGTGAACTTAAGGAGATTTCTGAGGAAGATATGGTTGAGGCCATCAAATTCGCCCATGAAGCCATTAAAGTGCAATGTGCCGCCCAAAACAGGCTGGCTGAGGCTGTTGGCAGGAAACAGGTAAGGGAATATGAGACCGCTGTTGAGGACGAATCCCTTGAGAAAAAAATCCGGGAACTTTCCTATGATAAGGTGTATACCGTGGCGAAGGCAGGTTCTGCCAAGCATGAAAGAAGCGCTTCCTTTGATAAAATTAAAGAAGAAATCAAAGGGACTTATTCAGAAGAAGAACTGCAAACCATGGGTGGCCTGGTTTCTAAATATTACAATAAAGCAGAAAAAGCCGCAGTGAGGGACCTGACCCTTAATGAAGGCCTACGTCTGGATGGTAGGAAGACCGATGAGATTCGTCCCATCTGGTGCGAGGTGGATTACCTGCCTTCTACACATGGCTCTGCCCTCTTCACAAGGGGTGAAACTCAGGCACTTGCGACAGTAACGCTTGGAACCTCGAGAGAGGCGAACCAGATTGACATGCCTTCCTTTGAAGGAGAAGAGAGGTTTTACCTGCACTACAACTTTCCACCGTTTTCTACCGGAGAGGCCCGGCCGATCAGAGGAACGTCCAGGAGAGAGGTGGGTCATGGCAATCTTGCCCAACGGGCTTTAAAAGGGATGATTCCCGATGAGTGTCCCTATACGGTGAGGGTGGTTTCGGAAGTATTGGAAAGTAATGGATCTTCTTCCATGGCTACCGTCTGTTCCGGGACAATGGCCCTGATGGATGCCGGAGTACAATTGAAAAAGCCGGTATCAGGGATTGCCATGGGATTGATCTCCGACCCTGAAACAGGTAAATTTGCTGTATTATCAGATATCCTCGGTGATGAGGATCACCTTGGTGATATGGATTTTAAGGTAACAGGCACCGCTGATGGGATCACCGCCTGCCAAATGGATATTAAGGTAAAGGGATTGTCTTATGAAATCCTTGTTAAGGCCCTCAAACAGGCAAGAGACGGAAGGCTTCACATCCTCGGGAAGCTGGTCGAGGCTATTGCCCGGCCAAATCCTGAAGTGAAACCTCATGCTCCTAAAATGGTGACCACTACCATTCCGAATGAATTCATCGGAGCCCTGATCGGCCCGGGTGGAAAAGTCATTCAGGAACTTCAGAAAACCACCAAGACGACCATAGTAATCAATGAAGATCCGGTTACGGAAGAAGGAATTGTTGAGATTCTAGGAACCGATCAGGCCGGAATTGATGCGGTCCTCGCCAAAATTGACTCCATTGTATTTAAACCGGAGGTGGGAAGTATCTATGAGGTAAAAGTCATAAAAATGCTGGATTTTGGTGCCGTAGTTGAATATTTGGACGCTCCGGGCAACGAGGTGCTGCTCCACGTTTCTGAGTTGGCGTGGGAACGCACAGAAAACGTTAGCGATGTCGTAAATATGGGTGATGTCTTTGATGTAAAATATATCGGGATCGATCCCAGAACACGGAAGGAAAAAGTTTCGCGTAAGGCATTGTTGACAAAACCGGAAGGTTATAAGGAACGGCCGCCGAGAAGTAACGACCGTGACAGGGGTGACCGCGACCGTGGTCGAAATGACCGGCAACGCGACCGCAAACCTTCCCGAAGGGATTAACCTCCGGAAGTAATGGCCACTAAAAAAGTCCTGATAATATAATCAGGACTTTTTTTATGCTTTGAGGTCTTATCAATAGTAATATGATCCCGAATGTTTTTGATATATGAAACTACAACGGTTTACGGTCCTGGAATAATAAAATATGGAAGGATCAACAGAGGACATGGGAACATAACGGATGCTGCCAAAAGCTTGATGATGAAGCAATACGGCGCTCCCCGACCGACCGTTTATCGAAAAATACCGTCAAAAAACAAGGAAATCAAAATATTAGGGCCTCTTTGTAACATTTACAACTTTTTTACGTATAAGTATATATGCAGTCTATGCACTTTGAACTTAACAGAAAGGAAATTTAGATGAGACAACTCAAGATTACAAAACAGGTTACCAATCGGGAGACCGCGTCCCTGGATAAGTACTTGCAGGAAATCGGCAAGGTAGACCTTATTACAGCGGATGAGGAAGTGGAACTGGCACAACGAATCAAGGCAGGCGATCAGGCTGCTCTTGAAAAATTGACCAAAGCCAACCTCCGTTTTGTGGTTTCGGTAGCCAAACAGTATCAGAATCAGGGTCTTACGCTCCCCGATTTGATCAATGAAGGAAATCTTGGCCTGATCAAAGCAGCACAGCGCTTTGATGAAACCAGGGGATTTAAATTTATTTCCTATGCCGTTTGGTGGATCAGGCAGTCCATTTTACAGGCCCTTGCCGAACAGTCCAGGATCGTACGTCTGCCCCTCAATAAAATTGGTTCCATAAATAAGATCAATAAGACCTTTGCCTTTTTGGAACAGGCACATGAACGGGTACCTTCTGCCGAAGAAATTGCCAAAGAACTCGATATGACCGTCGAGGACGTTAAACAATCCCTTAAAAACTCCGGCAGGCACGTATCAATGGATGCTCCGCTGATTGATGGGGAGGACTCCAATCTTTACGATGTTTTACGTAGCGGGGAGTCACCGAATCCTGACAAGGACCTGCTCCATGAATCGCTCAGAACTGAAATAGAAAGGGCGCTGGAGACGCTAACACCCAGGGAAGCAGATGTCATTCGACTGTATTTCGGTCTGGCCGGACAACATTCCATGACCCTTGAAGAAATTGGGGAAACCTTTGACCTGACACGAGAACGTGTAAGGCAGATAAAGGAAAAAGCAATCCGAAGGTTAAAACATACCTCCAGGAGTAAGATCCTTAAAACCTATCTGGGATAGGCCTTTCGGGGTGATTTCCCCAGTTGTATATCGTTAAAATTTCCATAAATTGGATTTATGGTATAAATATTGTAAATTGTCTACCGTAACAACAGTTTATCATGACTGTTCGTTTTTTGATTGATGAATAAACTCCGGCTGATTACCGGAGTTTTTTTATGCCTTAATTTGACCGCAGAAGGCGCCAATGGGCGGCTTTTGGCTCTGTCCTATGTTATTGGTTGAAGGGGTAAATTTGTTTGATACTGATCCCTGAATCATAAATCCTTTGTACCTTTTGACAAAACAGGATGATATGGTACCTGACGATTTCTATCAGATCCCGGAAGGAGCCCGAATTGGACATATCCACCTTAAAGTTTCGGATCTTGAACGTTCAGTTGCGTTTTATTGCGGTCTGCTGGGATTCAGGATCACCAAGCGTTATGGGGAAGAGGCTGTATTTATAGCTGCAGGCGGATACCATCATCATATGGGTTTGAATGTATGGTACAGCAAAAATGCGGAACCGGCACCCAGGCATTCCGTGGGCCTGTTCCATACAGCCATTGCCTATCCGGACCGCAAAGATCTCGCTGTGGTCTGTAACCGGCTATTGCAGTCTGCTTATCCGCTCACTGGTTCGGCGGATCACGGAGTGTCCGAAGCGCTTTACCTGGATGACCCTGATGGAAACGGGGTAGAACTTTATTGGGATCGACCGGCTTCATCATGGCCGCGCCAGGAGGATGGTGCGCCAGAAATGTATACACGCCCGCTGAGCCTTGAATCTTTGCTGGCTCTTATCCAATAACCGACTTCTTTTTCTATATTTATGTACTATAAACCAACAATCCCATGTCAATAAACACATCTGAGATCTTCGGCTTATCCGTGGTTCTGATACTTCTGGCTTCCTGTAATAACGGGAAAGATAGCGCCCAGACGCAGATGGAACCCGTCGTGCCAATTGAATTTCAGCTCCCTGACGGCTTTGAGTTGGATTCTTTGTATCATCCAAGTATGCATGAGCAGGGCTCCTGGGTAGCCCTTGCAGAAGCTCCAAACGGGACCATGTACGCCTGCGACCAGCATGGGAAGATCTATAGTTTTAAAACCCCTGCCATGGGAGAGGTCCTGGAGGAAAACGACGTGAAGGCGTTGCCACTCGAAATTGGCGAAGCACATGGGTTGTTTTGGGCCTTTGATGCTTTATACGTAGCGGTGAACAAAAGCTGGGACGATGAAATCCCCGATGAAGAGGAACGGAGCAGCGGGGTATACCGGATAACAGATGCCAATAGTGACGGTACCCTCGATACCATTGATATGCTCCTGAAACTGGAAGGCGAAGGAGAACACGGGCCTCATAGTTTTACCTTGAGTCCGGACGGGAAGCAACTTTATTTTATTGCAGGAAACCATACCCTGCTTCCTGAGAAAGTAAAACAGAACAGCCGGGTCCCAAATAACTGGGGCGAGGACAACCTTTTTAAGCCTTATCTGGATGCCAGGGGACATGCGAATGACATCCTTGCCCCGGGTGGTTGGATTGCCAGATTCGACCCGAAAGGCACCCAGTGGGAACTGATTTCTGCGGGGTATCGAAACCCTTTTGATATCGCGTTTAATCAGGATGGAGAATTATTTACCTATGATGCGGATATGGAGTGGGACATTGGAATGCCCTGGTACCGCCCAACCCGTATCTGTCATGCGACCAGTGGCAGTGAATACGGATGGCGAACCGGTTCAGGAAAATGGCCTGCTTATTACCCGGATAACCTTCCGGCTGTGCATAATCTGGAACAAGGGTCCCCGACTGCCGTACTGAGCGGTGCCAAACTGGGCTTTCCGTCCAAATATAAAAATGGCCTGTTTATTATGGACTGGAGTTTCGGTACGGTTTACTTTATCAACTTGCAGGCCAGTGGCAGTAGCTATACAGGGGAACGCGAAGAATTTCTTACGGGTACACCCCTCCCGCTGACTGACATGATCGCCGGAGCCGATGGGCATCTGTATTTTGCGACCGGGGGCAGGGGCCTTGATTCCCATCTTTACCGGTTACGATATAAAGGTGAGGTGAAAAACGCTGCGCCTCCTGCAGAAAATAAAGAGTACACCGCATTGAGAAACCTTCGCAGGGAAATCGAAAAATTTCACACAGAAGTCTCAGAAAAGGCCGTCTCAATGGCCTGGGATAACCTCGCCCACAGCGACCGATTTATTAGATATGCCTCACGCGTGGCTCTCGAACATCAACCTGTGCAGACCTGGGAGGCAAAATTCTTTAACGAAACGGATCCGATCAAACTCATAGAGGGCGCAATCGCCCTGGCCCATCAGGGAACAAGCGACATACAGGGAAAAGTCATAGAAAAACTTGAACAGGTTGCATGGAACAAATTATCTGAGCCACAACAGATAGACCTCCTGCGCTGTTATTCACTGTTAGGGATCCGGATGGGAACACCTGATGAAAGGCACAGTCGGATGGTGGTCCGCAAAATTACACCTCATTTCCCAAATGACAGCAACGATCTGACGAGGGAGATGGCGCAATTATTATTATTTCTAAAGGCCGATGGTATTACCGCCACCCTCAGTGGCCTCCTGAAAAAACACACCCAGGAGAAAACGGTTATCAACAAACAGATGCTCTCGGAAGAAACCACCATGCGGAGCGAACAATACGGGCCGCTTATCAGGGAAGTAATTGAAAAAATGCCGCCAAGTGAGGCCATTTACTATGGCGTCCTTATCAGCCACGCCGATTTTGGATGGACCCCGGCCCTGAGAGAGGATTATTTTCAATGGTTTTATGATGTAATGAGTGCCAAAGGCGGAATGAGTTTCAAGGCCTGTATGGAGAATGTCCGGCTTACCGCAATGACCCATGTCCCTGAAAAGGACAAGGAGCGGTATGAGGAATTATCCGGGGTGTACTCACCTTCGGATGCCGTTGCCGATCTGCCGCAACCCATAGGTCCCGGAGGGACCTATACCGGTGCCGATATGGGTGATATGCTTTGGGGCGGAGGCCTGCAAGGGTATAAAGGCACGCTTGCCGATGGGGAACGTGCTTTTCAGGCGGCCACTTGTATCCTGTGCCACAGGATGCGGGGGGAAGGTGGGGCCACAGGCCCGGATTTGACGCAAATCGATACCAAATTCGGCGCGTATGACCTCCTTTTTGCTATTTATAGTCCCAATGACGAGATCTCTGACCAATACGCCTATACTCTTTTCCATATGGATGATGAAAAAAAGGTAGCGGGAAAAGTCATTTCCGAGGTGGGAGATTCCATTACCCTGAGTCCCAATCCCTTCAATACCTCCTATACGACCAAAATTCTGAAAAAGAATGTGGTCAAAAGAGAGCTGTCACCAATTTCCCCAATGCCTGCCGGGCTGCTCAACAGGCTGAATGAAAAGGAGATTGCAGATCTTTTTGTCTACCTGCTTTCCGGCGCCGATGCGGATAACGAGTACTATGCCGGTAAAAAAGAGGAAAGTAAGTGATGGGGCATAAGTAATTGGAATCAGGAAAGCGCCGCTTTTCCCGATCGCAGGCCCGCAGCCATCAATTAAAAAGTCATCCCGCTAACAGATCCCTGGGATACAGGTCTGTTCAATAAAGAAATCCGGCCAGGAGGTATTTATTGGTAATTCTTTAAGGATAAATCATTTGGACCCGAAATCTATACACCACCGCCGGAATTTCTTAAAACAGGGTACCATGGCATTGCTTTCGATGCCTTTGATATCCTTTGATCACGGAAAGGATTGGTCCCTGGACAAATTAATAGAGCCCCCACGGGACGAAAACTACTGGAAATTGGTAAGAAAGCAATTTCCATTAAAGGAGGGGCAAACCTATTTTAACAATGGGACCATGGGACCCTCCCCAGGGTATGTACTTGACAAAGTCATCAACCATATGTTGCATTACAATGTCGAGGCCGCGACGATTGACTATACAAATGGTTCCGGTCCGGAACTCCTGACGGGTTACTTTCCATACCAGGACTTACGGAAGAAATTATCCGGGATCGTCCATTGCGATTACCGTGAACTTTCACTCGTCCAGAATGCCACATTTGGCATGAACTACGTCGGCATGGGGCTGAATCTCAGGAAAGGTGACGAGTTGCTGAACACCAACCAGGAGCATGGCGGGGGTTTCGGCGCCTGGCAATTGCTTGCCAAACGGAAGGGCTGTGTGTATAGACAGGCCACCATGCCGGAACCTGCGAATGATCCGGGCGAGATCTATGAGGCTATTTTTAAGGAGGTAACGCCAAAGACCAGGGTCATCGCCATTCCGCATATGGTTTCAGGTTTCGGGACGATCTTGCCGGTCAGGGAGATTTGTGCCGAAGCAGGAAAACGGGGAATCTTCACAGTGCTTGACGGTGCCCAGTGTGTGGGACAAATCCCGGTAGATGTAAAGGCTATTGGCTGTCATGCGTATTATTCCAGCCTGCACAAATGGATGCTGGCACCGGCCGGAAGCGGCCTTTTATATGTAGACAAGGAAGTAGCCGGCGATATCTGGTCCACCATAGCCAGTTATAACTGGGACAACGCGGAAGATCATGGATTTCGGTTGATGCAGAACGGTACGGGCAATGCAGGCCTGCTGGCCGGTTATGATGCCGCGGTCGACTTTTTTAACACTATTGGGCAGGAAGTCTGGTATGACCGGATCAAAGAACTGGGGTCCTATCTGCGCGAGGGCCTTAAGGCGATGAGCCATGTCACCATCTTTTCCTCGACCAATGAAAGCATGGCCGCAGGAATCACTACCTACGGGGTAAAGGGCATTTCGGGTCCGGAATTACAAAACATTCTCTGGGAAAAGGAAAAGCTCCAACCCCGATCGACGGGAGCGGACAGGATAAGGCATTCCGTACACATTTATAATTCAAAAGAAGAAATTGACCGGGCTTTAAAGGTGATTGCCGGTTTGGGATGATATTCAAGCGCAGTCATCACCACCTGCAGCAGGGTAAGGCGCAATCGGGAGTTACTATCACTATATACCACGAGGTCCGGGGCATTCCTTATCTAAATGCATGAGACTGCTTGACATCAATGTGTATCTTTGTACAACTAAAATATTTTATTCGCATTCATGTCATCCATTAAAATTGCACCCTCACTCCTTGCAGCCGATTTCGGCAATTTACAAAGAGACGTGGAAATGGTCAACCGGAGTATGGCGGACTGGCATCATATCGATGTTATGGACGGACTGTTTGTACCTAATATCTCCTATGGGTTTCCGGTGATCAGTGCCATTGCAAGCCATGCCACCAAACCGCTTGATGTGCACCTGATGATCGTTGATCCTGACAGGTACATCAAGACCTTTGCCGGTTTGGGCGCTTATGTTCTCACTGTGCATTACGAAGCCACTACCCATCTGCACAGTACCCTGCAGGCCATCAAGGCAGAGGGAATGCTTGCAGGGGTGGCCCTGAACCCTCATTCCAGTGTTTCATTGCTCCATGACACGATCAGGGACATAGACCTTGTATGCCTGATGAGTGTCAATCCGGGCTTTGGAGGTCAGTCTTTTATAGAAAATACCTTCAGCAAACTAAAAGAACTGAAAGCGCTTATACAGGCCAGGGGTGCGAAAACCCTTATCGAAATAGATGGTGGTGTTGGACTGGATAATGCAGAAAAACTGATCTCGGAAGGTGCTGACGTACTCGTCGCAGGGAGCTTTATTTTTAGAAGTAAGGATCCAGTAAAAACCATCCTGGAATTAAAACAGCTCACCGGCTAATGGAAGTTTTAGATGTCCTGATCATCGGTGGGGGTCCTATAGGGATCGCATGTGGCCTTGAGGCCAAAAAAAGAGGTTTTAAATACCTCATTTTGGAAAAGGGCCCCATCGTGAACTCCCTGTTCAACTATCCGGTGAATATGCAGTTTTTTTCTTCTTCCGAGCGGTTGGAAATAGACAATATTCCCTTTATTAGTAAAGAGGCCAAACCAAAACGCAATGAAGCGCTTGAATACTACCGTCGCATTGTTACCTCAAATGAGCTGAGAATACATCTTTTTGAAAAAGTGATGGAAGTCCGGAAGCAGGAGGGTCATTTTCAGGTTTTGTCCGAAAAGCAGCACTATCAAGCGCAAAATGTAATCGTTGCCACCGGGTTTTATGATCTGCCTAATACCATCAATGTGCCGGGGGAGGATTTGCCGAAAGTAGCCCATTACTATAAGGATCCTCATTATTACGCCAGTCAGAAACTGGCGGTAGTCGGAGGTAGTAACTCTGCCATCGATGCCGCCCTCGAGTGCTGGAGAAAAGGGGCCGAGGTCACCTTGATCATCCGTGGTCCTGAGGTTGGCAGGCGGGTAAAATACTGGGTCCGCCCTGACATTATCAACAGAATCGAAGAAGGGAGTATTAAGGCCTATTTTAATACCGTGGTCAGTGCCATTACTCCTGAATCCCTGCTCCTTCTCAGCCCGGAGGGAGTGGTGCGGCTGGAGAACGACTTTGTGTTGGCACTGACGGGGTACATGCCGGATTTTACTTTTCTTGAAAGCCTGGGAATTCTCCTTTCCGATGATGACAAAAGGTTGCCGGATTACAATCAGGAGACCATGGAAACCAATGTGGATGGGCTGTATTTGGCGGGGGTGATCTGCGGCGGAATGGAAACCCATAAATGGTTTATAGAGAATTCGCGGATACATGCTCCCGCTATCATGAATACCATCGAACAGAAAAAGAAAAGCCGCATGGCGGTGGAATAAATGGAACAGAAGTATGCTTTGGCAATACACGGAGGTGCCGGTACCCTCATCAGGGGTGAGATGTCCCCGGAAAAGGAGGCAGCATACCGGGCTGCCCTTGATGATGGGTTAAGAGCCGGATACGACATCCTGCGTTCCGGAGGATCTTCCTTAGACGCTGTGGAAGCGTCCGTGATTTCTCTTGAAAACTGTCCTTTGTTTAATGCCGGGAAAGGAAGCGTCTTTACGTCAGAAGGGAAACATGAAATGGATGCCTCTATCATGAACGGCAGCACCCTGCAGGCCGGAGCGGTAGGCCTCATCATCGGCATCAGGAACCCTGTTTCGCTGGCCCGGGATGTTATGGAACACAGCGGACACGTATTCCTGGCAGGAGATGGCGCCTTGCAATTCGCCCAAACCAGGGGATACCAGTTGGAAGATCCGGCTTATTTTCATGACGATTTCCGTTACAGGCAATGGCTCGAGATCCGTGATAGTGATGATTTTCAGCTGGACCACGCGAAAAAACGAGATTCCAAATTCGGAACGGTGGGGGCGGTAGCCTGTGACGTGAAGGGCCGGCTCGCGGCGGCCACCTCTACCGGTGGGATGACCAACAAAAAATTTGGCCGGTTGGGCGATAGTCCGATGATCGGAGCCGGAAATTATGCGAACGACAAAACCTGCGCTGTCTCCTGTACCGGCAGTGGAGAATATTTTATCAAAGGGGTGGTGGCTTACGATGTATCCTCCCTGATGGAATACAAGGGGCTTGGATTGGAAGAGGCTGCGCGTATGGTCATTCATGAGAGGCTCACAGCGATTGGCGGAGACGGTGGCCTGGTGGCTGTTGATGCATTGGGTAATGTAACACTGCCATTTAATACCGAAGGAATGTACCGGGCGTACCGGATCATGGATGAGGACCCGCGGATAGACATCTACCGGGATTAGGTGGTGATAAAAGGCGCGTCCAGTGGCAGGACCTTGACCTGCCTCTTGGTAATATTGAACTTGTCCCCGTTGGTAAGCACATGGGTTTTCAGGTTCACAAGCGACATTGGGGTTCCCGGGTGGAGGATTTCAACGTTATTGTGTTTCAGACTCCTGGGATCAAAAAGGATGACCATCCCCGAACCGATCACTTCAAAAGTATTACACTCTTTAATTATCAGGGCGGTATCTTCGGCCAACCCGATCCCGAGCAAGGCAGGGAATTTGGCAACAGCCTCGGCAAGCCTGCCAAAACGTCCGCGCTGAATAAAATGCGAGTCGATGACCAGATTGGGAATAAAGCCCATGCCCCTGCCCATCTTGACGGCATCTTTGACGAGGGATTCCTTGCTGCTGCCTCCGGTGATCATTTCATAGGACATGCACATCGCTCCTGCGCTGGTACCGGCAATGACCATTTTTTCTTTCTTAAACCGTTCCATCAGCAGGGTATGGATGGTGGTGCCCCCGATCATCCTGATGATATTGGATTGATTACCTCCGGAGAACATGATACAGTTCGCAGAACGGATCAATTCTATATTTTCCGGCTCTTCGGATTGCTCCCTTTTTCGGATATCGAGGATGCGCACATTACTGCAACCAAGTTTTTGGAAGGCATTGATATAGTTGGTGCTCACTTCGGCAGGTATGCTGGATGCGGTCGGAATGATCACGATGAGCGCATCCGGGCCTCCACTCTCCCTGACCACCCTTGACAAGATCCCGGTTTCTATGTATTCCAGATGATATTGTTCACCAACTTCCGTTCCTTTATCTTCATTTCCACCTATGGGTATCAGGATGCCTTTTACCTCCATTGAATGCCTATATTTAAAGGCAAAAATAGCGTTATTGTCCGAAAAATTGGCATATATTTATCAAATTTGGCGAACACCAATTAAACCTCCCAATTATGAAAATACTGGAGATCAATGCGATGAGGGGTCCCAATTACTGGTCGGTTCGCCGTCAGAAATTAATCGTGATGGTATTGGACCTCGAAGCCATGGAGGACCATCCCACCAACAGCATTCCCGGTTTTTTGGACAGGTTAAGGGAACTGCTTCCAAGCATGTATTCCCATCGCTGCTCAGAAGAAGTGGAGGGCGGTTTTTTCATGCGGGTGGAGGAAGGCACCTGGATGGGACATGTGATAGAGCATATCGCCCTTGAAATACAAACCCTGGCAGGGATGGATACTGGTTTCGGCCGCACCCGGGGCTATGGTGAAAAAGGGGTATACAATGTCGTATTCTCCTATATAGAAGAAGATGTTGGGAGATATGCTGCAAAGGCCGCTGTTCAAATTTGTGAGGCGCTTATAAAGGCCGAAGATTACGACCTTGATCCGGACATTCAGACGATGAGGGAATTACGGGAAGCCCAGCGATTGGGTCCAAGTACCGGATCCATAGTGGAAGAAGCAGAAAGCAGGGGTATCCCATGGATCCGCCTGAATAAATATTCCCTTTGCCAATTGGGTTACGGTGCGAATCAGAAAAGAATACAGGCTACGGTAACCAGCGAAACCAGCAGTATTGGTGTCGAATTGGCCTGTGACAAGGAAGATACGAAATACCTTCTCGAACAGGCGGAAGTAGAAGTACCCCGCGGTACCATTTTAAGCAGGGAAAGCGGTCTGGATGCGGCCTGCAATTATGTGGGCTACCCCCTGGTGATCAAACCAACGGACGGGAACCATGGCAGGGGTATTACCGTGGACATCAGAACTTACGAAAAGGCACTCGAGGCTTTTGAAGCCGCAAAAGCAGTGTCCTCCAGGATTATCGTTGAGAAATTTGTAACCGGTGCGGACTACCGCCTGCTGGTGATCAACAATAAGCTGGTTGCCGCCGCAAAGAGAACCCCTGCTCATGTCATCGGGAACGGCAAATCTACGATAGAAGAACTTGTGATAACCGTGAACAAGGACCCCAGAAGGGGCTTCGGACATGAAAAGGAACTTACAGAAATTACCATCAATGAACTGACCAAAACCATTATTGCGAATGCCGGTTATTCCCAGTCATCTGTTTTACCCCAGGGGGAACGGCTCATCCTGAAAGATACCGCCAACCTGAGTACAGGGGGAACCGCGGAGGACGTCACAGATATTGTGCATCCTGCCAACGTTTCAATGGCTGAGCGGATATCGATGATCATTGACCTGGATATTTGCGGGATAGATATCATGACAAGCGATATCAGCCAGCCGCTCTCAGAAACAGGAGGCGCGGTTCTTGAGGTGAATGCGGGTCCGGGCTTCCGAATGCATCTGGCACCCACGAAAGGGCTGCCAAGGAATGTGGCCGCTCCGGTGGTGGACAAGTTGTTCCCAAAGGGAACCACAGGAAGGATTCCCATTGTGGCAGTTACAGGCACCAACGGAAAGACCACCACCACCAGGCTGATTGCGCATATGGCCAAAATGAACGGGCACAGGGTCGGATATACGACCAGTGACGGGGTGTATATCCAGAATCGTCTACTGATGAAGGGAGACTGTACGGGTCCGTCCAGTACGGAATTCGTGCTTAAGGATCCAACGGTGAATTTTGCCGTTCTGGAATGTGCCAGGGGCGGCCTGCTTCGGGCCGGACTTGGTTTCAGGAACTGTGATGTAGCCATCGTTACCAATGTCTCCGAAGATCATTTGGGACTCAAAGGGATACACACCATCGATCAGCTGGCAAAGGTTAAAGCGGTGATTCCAGAAACGGTACTTCCCGGAGGCTATGCCATTCTGAATGCCGATGACGATCTGGTCTATGAAATGCGGCGCAACCTGAATTGCAGGGTAGCCCTGTTTTCTATGGATGAACACAATCCGCGTATCCAGGCACTGCAACGCAAAGGCGGCATTTCCGCCGTTTACGAAAATGGTTTTATCACCCTGTGCAAAGGAACCTGGAAAATGCGGATCATGAAGGTGGAGCATGTCCCGCTGACTCATGGAGGCAAGGCCCTTTTTATGATTCAGAATATATTGCCAGCCATTATTGCGGCCCATGTTCAGGGTATCAGCATTGAGGACACCAAGGCCGCTCTGGAAACATTCAACCCTTCAGCGACACAAACCCCCGGACGTTTGAACTTATTCCATTTCAACAATTTTGATATCTTACTGGATTATGCTCACAATCCGGCCGGAATGCGGGCCCTGCAAAAATTTATAAATAATCTGGATGCCACTATAAAGGTGGGGATTATCGCAGGCATAGGGGACAGACGGGAAGAAGATAACAATGAAATCGGGAGCATTGCCGCAGAGATGTTTGATGAGATCATCATCCGGCAGGACAAACATCTGCGTGGCAAGACGGAAGGAGAGCTGATCAGGATGCTGGAAGATGGCATCAGAATGCGAGATCCGAATAAGAAGGCTGTAGTAATCCCTTCGGAAAAAGAGGCCATCCGATATGCCGTCAACAATGCACAAAAGGGCTCCCTGATCGTCCTTTGCAGTGATGTGGTGCCCGATGCCCTGGAACTGGTTAAAGCACTCAAGGAGGAAGATACCATTGGGATTTTAACGGCAGCGGACTCCCGGTAGATCTGATTATTTTCCTAAATTGCCGTTATGGACCCTACCCGTAATGCCTATTGGTCTTTATTCTCCGAACAGAAAGAAAATCAGTACAGGGTGGCGGAGTGCTCCTTTAAGCTGCGTATCCGGAAGTTGGATGCCCTTGGAAAAGCACTGGAAGTTACCTACCGGAAGCGTATTCAGGAGGCCCTCTATAAGGATTTCGGAAAACCGGTATTGGAAACTGATGTTACTGAGATCTACCAGGTACTGAGCGAAATCAGACTGGCCAGGAATTCTTTGTGGAATTGGATGGCCGACCAGCGCGTCCCCACCCCCCTCCCCTTACTGGGCACATCTGCGTGGTTACGGTATGAGCCAAAAGGTGTCTGCCTGATCATTTCCCCATGGAACTTCCCCGTGGCCCTCACTTTTGGACCCTTGGTATCTGCCATTGCAGCCGGCAATACAGTGATTATTAAACCCTCTGAAATGACCCCGGGAACGGCTTCGGTGATGTCAGAAATCGTCCGGGATCTGTTTCCGGCTAATGAAGTAGCCCTTGTTGAAGGAGGCCCTGAAGTATCCAAAGAATTGCTGGAACTACCATTCAACCATATCTTCTTCACCGGTTCCACCAAAATTGGAAAACTGGTAATGAAAGCTGCTGCGGAACATTTGTCATCGGTCACGCTTGAATTGGGCGGGAAGTCCCCCACCATTGTAGATGAAACGGCCAATCTCAAACAAGCTGCGCAACGGATCGTCTGGGGAAAATTCCTCAATGCCGGGCAGATCTGTGTAGCACCTGATTATGTCTTGGTGCACGAAAAAAGGAAGGATGAGTTAGTAGCTCTGATGTCTAAGCAAATCAAGGCGTTTTTTTCTTCCAATGCTTCTGAATCATCGTCTTACAGTCGGCTCGTCACCCAGGACCATTTCGACCGGCTCCTTGCCCTCCGGGATGAAGCCGTTCTGAATGGGGCGCAGATCGTTTATGGAGGTGGCTGCGACCGGAAAAACAAATATATGGAACCCACCCTGGTTGTTGAAGTTCCTGAGGACGCAAGAATGATGCAGGAAGAAATTTTCGGTCCCATTCTCCCCATTCGGAGCTATGCGACTACCAGTGAAGTGATCAGCTATGTTTCATCCAGGCCCAAACCGCTAGCTTTATATCTTTACAGTCGCAGTAAAAAGAATATTCGGGAAATACTGAGGGGTACCCGCTCTGGAAGCACTGCAATCAACACGAATATCCTGCAGTACACCAATCACCATCTTCCTTTCGGAGGGTCGAATGCCAGTGGTAATGGCAAGGCACACGGAATTCATGGGTTCCGTGAATTTTCGAACCAGCGATCGGTCATCAGACAACGCTTCTGGAGTGCTTTAACCCTGGTCTACCCACCATATAACCATATCAAGGAAAAAATGGCAGGATGGCTGATCCAATGGTTTTGACCCAATCGTTCCCGACTAAAATAAGGTACTATGCCCCCTGTTATTCGGTGCAATTTTATGTGGAACGGCGGCCGCTTATAAAATTCCAGACGATGAGAACTGCTGCGAGGATCAGAAGCAGGTGGATAATGGCACCCAGGATCTTAAAAACAAAAAAACCCAGTATCCAGCCGACAACAAGGATGATCACCAAAGGCCAAAGCAGGTATTTCATAAAACAGGTAGATAAATAGATGATTTGAAGATACGCTTTTTTAATACCGGGCTGTGTCTGTTTGGGAATAATTTTGACACGACTGCATGAAAGTGGAACCGTTACTTAAGACCGTTGTAGCAAATAAAGCTCATTGGTTGCGAGGTCATGCATTTATGGGGGATTTTTAAGAAATAATAAGTATATTTCTTCCTGCTATTTCCTGTCTGGCGGATATTTCCGTCCTCGGGGTTGCGTGTGATGTTGATACGGTAGTTTCATTTCAAAACATGCGTCAGGCATTGCATTAAAAAGCATTGTTCCCGCGCAAGCGTAGAAATACCAGAGGAGTAACTTAGCAGGTGGTCATAATCATGGAGCGAAAAAAATTTATCAAAACAACTTCCCTGGCTCTGGCCGGCGGTATCATAATACCCCAAATGTCGTGTTCAACTAATAAAGGTATCATTCCCCCTGCCGAAAATCCCATAAGAAAGAACTGGGCTGGAAATTACAGCTATAAGGCGGGAGCCGTGTTCGAGCCTGCCTCGGTGGAGGAAGTACAGCAACTGGTAAAAAAACTTAAGAAACAAAAAGCCCTGGGTTCCAGGCACTGCTTTAACAATATTGCAGACAGCCCTGAAAGTCAGATTTCCACGAAGAAATTAAACAGGGTGGTAGATCTAAATGCTGCGGAGAAGTCCCTCACTGTTGAAGCGGGGGCCAGGTACGGAGACTTCTCTGTGGCCCTTTATGAGAAAGGGTACGCCCTGCACAATCTTGCCTCCCTCCCGCATATCACCGTTGCCGGGGCCTGTGCCACCGCTACCCACGGTTCAGGAGTGAATAATGGCAATCTCGCCACCCCGGTTTTGAAGGTGGAACTCGTCACTGCTGAAGGAAGTATAGTTTCTTTGGATCGCGATCATCCTGATTTTTATGCTGTTGTGGTTGGGTTGGGTGCCTTCGGGATCATTACCAAAGTTACTCTGGAGGTAGAGGAAGCCTATGAAGTTCAACAGGAAGTATTTCTGGATCTGCCTATGGAGGCCATAGAAGAGCATTTTGATGAGATTATGTCCGCCGGTTATAGTGTGAGCCTTTTTACCGACTGGATGGATAGGAAGGTGAGTGAAGTTTGGGTAAAGCGCCGGACGGATTCCCAGCCGGAAATTTTGGGAGATGCTTTTTACGGGGCAAAGCGAGCCACAAAAAATATCCACCCCATTGCGGCCTTGTCCGCAGAAAGTTGCACCGACCAGATGGGCGTTCCGGGTCCCTGGTATGAAAGACTGCCACATTTTAAAATGAATTTTACTCCGAGTGCCGGGGAAGAACTGCAATCGGAATATTATATCCCCAGGGAGCATGCCGTGGCAGGTTTACTGGCCCTGGAAAAGATGAGGGACAAGATATTTCCACATTTGTTAATCTCCGAGATCAGGACCATTGCGGCCGATGCGTTCTGGATGAGTCCCTGTTATCAGCAGGACAGCATTACCATCCACTGCACCTGGAAACAACACACTGAAGAGGTGATGGCCCTCCTGCCAGAAATTGAAAATGCCCTGGCGCCTTACGGAGTCAGACCCCACTGGGGGAAGTTGTTTACCATATCGCCGGCCGTCCTTCAAAGCCGGTACCCAAAATATGACAATTTCAGGGCACTTGCCATGAAATACGATCCCGAGGGACACTACAGGAATGACTACCTGGACCTGAATATTTATTAGTGGGTCGACCCACGATAAAATTCTTTAGAGGACCGAACGGTAAGCAAAGGCTGGTAGATCTTTGTTAGTGAGGGACCATGCGGTGCGTGGGCAATACACATAAAAGCATGATCAAATTATTTAGGCGAATCAGGCAAAAAATTTTGACCGAATATAATTTCGGGAAATATGTGATTTATGCACTAGGCGAGATCATCCTCGTAGTCATTGGCATTTTGATCGCTCTGCAGATCAATCATTTGAATGAGGGAAGGGAGATCCTTCTTTGATCACAACGGGCCCGAACACTCCTTACATCTGAAACACGTTACGGCCTTTAAATGACGTGCTCAAACCGTGGTGTGGATTTACCAAAGACCATGAAAATATTTACTGAAGCACCGGCAGGTGCGAAAACTTTATAAAGTGTATTAGCCCTTCAGAAATTATATATTGGTTCCTCACCTGTCACCGTATTATTGACTAGTAATAATCATGTACGTACCAAATTTGTCCAAAGAATCTGTATCCACCGGGGCTGAGGAAGTCAATACCGGCCGGGTTTTTTCAAAAAGGTAATGTCGGAATTGCACATGGATATTGTCGTGTTCAGCCACTAAAATTTCACAGATCTTCCCATACATTAGTTCCGATCAATTTGCGATATAAACAATTATTTAATCCCTACTATTATGAGAAAAATTACTGTGCTGTCAATGATCTCCCTGGATGGTGTGCTCCAGTCGCCCGGAAGTCCTGCGGAAGATACCTCAAAAGGATTTAAATATGGGGGTTGGGTGGCACCGTATAATGATGAGGCTTATGATGCGGCCGTGGAAAAGGAACTGACACCGGCGGATTACCTGTTGGGCAGAAAAACATTTGAAATTTGGGCCGACTATTGGCCTGAACATGCCGACTTTTGGCCTGGTATCAATGAGGGTACAAAATACGTCCTGTCAAATACCATGACGGAATCGGATTGGAAAAACTCAGTATTTATCAAAAGCCTGGAGGACATCAGAAAGCTCAGGGAAACACAAGGTGCCGATATTCAGGTGTGGGGCAGCAGTGAAGTTATCCAATTGTTAATGCAGAATGACCTTGTTGACGAACTACGGCTTAAAATTCACCCTTTGATGCTCGGTAAAGGAAAAAGAATATTTGACGATGCTGCAAACCCGGGGGCATTTATTTTAGAAGACAGTTCTGTTACCTCCACCGGGGTTATTATGGCCAATTACAAGAGAGCCGGAGAAGTGAAGACAGGGACCGTTGGCGCGGAATAGAGAAAGGATCCTGACCAATTGATGATTACAACTGTTCGCCTGAGATCGTCCGTATGGCTGCGTAATTGCCATTTAGCAGGTAAGTAAAAAATCAGAAGATCTTATGCAGCTATGTATTACAGGGTATGGGAAGTTTAGGATGGCCAACTGCATAAGGGCTGGTTATTAAAAAAGAAGGTATATTCCAGTTCCAGGATGAACAGGCAGGTATTATTTATACATGGCGGCGGCGGCGGAGGTTTCGAAGAAGATACCGGGATGGTTACCTCATTAAGAACCGCCCTGGGAAAAGCCTATGAAGTACATTACCCACAAATGCCCTCTGACGAGTCGCGGTCTGATTTCGGATGGCTCCAAAAGATAGAAGATGAAATCACAGCCATCAATGGGGACGTTATTCTGGCAGGGCACTCTTTAGGTGCCTCTATGCTGTTGAAATATCTGTCTGAAAACGAATTAAGAAAAAAGATTATTGGGATTTTTCTAATTGCTCCCCCTTTTTGGAGTGGGGATGAAACTTGGGTTCAGGGGCTAAAGTTGAAAGAAGATTTTCAGGATAAAATGCCTAAAGCCGTTCCTGTTTTTCTTTATCACTGCCGTGATGACAATGAGGTACCCTTTGACCATCTCCTTATTTATAAGCAAAAGCTTTCACAGGCGACTGTTCGTGAGATAGCAAACGGAGGTCATCAGTTGAATAACGATTTAGGCCTCGTGACGCAGGATATTAAATCATTGTGAAAAACAGAGCCTACACATTATTCTGAAACCGGGAAAAGTAGTCAGCGACTATAATTAATTGCTCTCCAGGCAAGGATACTTGGCGTTGACTGCAGCCGGTTATACCCTGGCGAGAGCGTGAAAAGCGATTGAACGACCCATCTATCTCCATTCCCTTCCAAAATTAATCCCCTATGTGCAAGTTGTATTTTAAAGATAAGGGGGTAGATCTTCGAAGAATCCATGTACTTGGGGCACAATTCATGTAAGACACCCGAGATTTATACCCTACTCAGTTATAGAAAATTCCATCAGGGGAATTGGCGATTTGCTATCTTAGGCATATATCGGAATAAAGTGAACAATGCACTTGAAACATACGTTGGGCCTCATTAATTAAACCAGGATGACAAGAAATAAACTATCAAGATCTCTTTACTTTTTTTGTATAGCCATCATAACAATAAGTTGCGTATCACAAAAAAGAACGGAACTTCAAAACCTTAAAGGTTTTAAAGTTCCGACCGATTCTATAGACGCCTTTCTTAAATCGAGAATGGACACTTTAAATATACCCGGACTGTCTATTGCGGTCATAAATGACAGTAAGGTAGTTTACCATCAAACTTTTGGATACGCAAATCTTGAAAAACAATTGCCCGTTACAGATAAAACCATTTTTGAAGGGGCTTCAATGTCGAAATCAGTATTTGCATTTTTTGTGATGAAATTTGTAGAAGAAGGAAAATTAGATCTAGATAAACCATTATATGAATATTTGCCTTATCCTGATATTGCACATGATGATAGATACAAAAAAATAACCGGACGAATGGTACTAAGCCATAGGTCGGGATTTCCGAATTGGCGAGAAAATGAGGACGACAAAAAACTTAAAATTAAATTTGAACCAGGAACAAATTATGAATATTCAGGAGAAGGATACCAATATTTAGCCATGGTTTTAAAGCATATTGAAGGTACTGATTGGAATGGTTTAGAAACTATATTTCAGGACAAAGTTGCAAAACCAATAGGCATTGAACATACCGTATTCATTCCAACACTTTATACGAACAAAAACAAAGCAGAACCCTACAACAACCAAGGCCAGTGGATCGATTGGAAAAATGACTATTGGTATAAAAAGGACAAGGGTAAGTTTGTTGCCCCAGCGTCAATACATTCTGAACCTATGGACTTTTCCAAATGGATGATTACAGTAATGAACCATAAACAACTATCGGAAAATAGTTACAACCAGTTATTCAAGCATCATTCAAAAATATCAACATCCTCTACAGGAATAGGTGTGTACTACGCCTTGGGGTTTGTTACGGCAGATAGTGTTTATAGTAACACCTATTTTCATGGTGGGAATAATGAAGGATTTACGAGCTTTTATTTAATGGATACAGAGAAGGATTGGGGCTATGTTCTTTTTACAAATTCCGAATATGGAGAAAAACTTGGAAACGAGGTATGGGATTATTTTGAGAGGGAATATTAAAGTTTAATCAAGGCGACTGAAAATGATGTCAAACAATTTGTATAAGTCATGCCGGCAGAAATATTTTATTAATTCTGAAAGCGGACTACCGGCCCACCTTTACACGAACGTCATCTGCAAGTTAGTTTAAGATAGAATATGTCTCGTTACAAAATGTTATAGGGAAAGTGTAGACTAGGTCAAAAAAGCACTGATTTATCATTTGAACATGTCCCCCCGGCTACTACTTTGAACCGTAATACTCGATATGTTTCCTTAGAGTTTGAGGACTACCTCAAGGCAAGAAATATTATTAAAGAACTACCGACTGGTAAAGTCAAACAGGGTGGCATAGGTTATAATTCATTCTGTCGTTCATGCAACAGTTTTCTGGGGAGCAATTATGCCAACTCATATAAAAGGCGATCCACTGGCCTATTACCTGATATGCTGATCAACATTGGCCAGAAATGGAATCATTATAATTGAGCTATTATTTCGAAATATCAGGAAACAGATTTAAAGATACTAAACATGTAATGAGCCTCATTCTTTACTCTCACATCACACTGCCTCCACAAAATACATCTGAATTTCTCCTTTGTTTTTGGCAGATAGGATACCTCTGTCGGTAAACGTAAATTGAGGATCGTCCGATATTAACTTGTAAGTGCTTTCACTAATATTTACTTTGTCGATTTCACCGCTGCTTTCCATACGTGCGGCGGTATTTACGGTATCACCCCAAATATCGTACTGGAATTTCTTGACACCTACGATCCCGGCGACTACGGGTCCGGTGTGAATACCACAACGCATTTCAAAGCCAACGGCGCCCAGCTGGGTATTTAGTACTTTGCGCTCACACATAAATTTCTGCATAGCCAGGGCAGCCAGTACGACATTTTTTGGCTCGGTTAGCCGAGGTAGATGCAGACCACCGGCAGCCAGATAGGCGTCGCCAATGGTCTTTATTTTTTCAATTTTGTATTGACTTGTAATTTCATCAAATGCTTTAAAGCAGATGTTGATCTCATCGACCAGTTCGGTGGCGGTGAGTTGTTCGGAGATAATAGTGAATTCTTTGAAGTCAGTGAAAAGGACCGTGACTTCGTCAAAAGTGCGGGCCTGGGACACGCCGTTTAATTTTAATTCTTCGGCAACTTCGGAAGGTAAAATATTAAGCAGCAATTTCTCTGAGCGTTCTTTTTCCTTTAGAATGATATCCTTTTGCTGTACAATTTCTGCGGTGCGTTCGGTGACGGTGGTCTCTAGTTGTTTTTGGCGTTTCTTGAGATCGATCGTATGCCAGCGGACGTAAGTGTAAATCAGAATAACCAGGATTATCAGATAGCTCACAAAAGCCCACCAGGTGAGATACCAGGGTGGATTGATATTAAAAGCATATGAGAGGGGTAACTGTAATGCATTTCCGGATTCGTCTTTTGCCCTGACTTCAAAATGATAGGTCTTAGGTACCCACATGGCCGGCAGGTTGGTATAGCGTATGTGCGTATCTTTGGTTTCTTTTGTCCAATCCTGGTCAAAGCCGACCAACCGGGTTTGATAAGTAATGCCCGGCTCATTGGAATAGCTGAGGGCGGCATATTCAATTTCCAGGATGTTATTTTCTATCGCATTTTCGCTAAGATTGAAATCACGCAGAACCACCTGTGGGGCCAGGTTGTCAGGTTTATCAAGTAGCGGATCATAAATGGACAATCCCCTGGCTGTACCAAAATAGATACTGCCGTCGCCCGCGATATCAAGACCAGGATAACCCCAGCCGTGATCGTCGACCAGACCATCCTTTTTTTCTGCGGTCAGTCGAATTTCTTTGGTGATTGGATCGATTCCCACCAGACCATTATTGGTGCTGGCCCAAATCAATTCCGTGCGAGGATCATAACGCAACCCAGTGGCACCGTTTGCTTTTAACCCATCTTTAACGGTAATTTGCGTACGACTAACCAGAGAATCACCACTCATCACGACGATTCCCTGCTCGGTGCCGGCCCACATGGCCGAGTCATGCCAGTATAAGTAGGATAGCATGCCGATATTGACGGTGTCGGCGTAGATCTGATGCGGGACAAAAACAGGTTCCGTAACAGACCGGATTTTTTTAAAGCTAGGCTTGGTGCTATACTTGAATTCCAGCGAATCTAATTTCTCGATGGTCAGCGGAAATTTACTCCTAAGCATGCCATCAGTTTCATCTCCGACGTAGAGATATCCACGGCCATCCAGTGCTATACTGCGAAAGGATCTTCGCTGAAGTCCGAGCTCAGGAGGTAGATAGTAAAATTCTTCGTCTGCAAGTATAAGTACTGAATTAGCTCCCAGGAATAAAATCGTTTCGATCTGTTCGTCGTTTTCAACACTTTCTGAAAGAGCCGTGATGACTGCTGCATTCATATGTAAGAATGGCATGTTGGCAAGATACATCGGTTGGTCCCACAACATAATCCTGATAGGGGCATCAAATCCTGGCAATAGCAAAAGGCGCTGTTCACTGGCGAGACAGGAAATCCCTTTCCTTCCTGAAATCCACAATCTTCCTTTCTGGTCTTGAGACAGATGTAGAATGGCATTATCCAGCAATCCATCTTCAATATTCAGAATCTGCCGTTCGGCTTTCTTTCGGATAAAGGAGAGGCCTCCGGCCGTACCAGCCACGGTCACTGGTGGTTCTCCCTGTTTCCAGTCCATTTCTGCGATTACAGCCATCACCCCGGGATCGGGGAGTATATTGGGGGCACCTCCCACTGAGTTGGCAGTGTAATGGCCAAAGGCCTTATAGTCGCCCGGCAGGCGGCTCAGCCCGGAGTTGGTGGCCACCCAGATATTGCCTTCACGGTCCTGCAGCAAATCCCATACTACGGGACTTAGCAAACCATTTTTCATAGTATAAACAATCGGGTTTTCCAGATCGTCTTTTCGAAATTCTATCAATCCTCCTCCAATACTGCCCGCTAAAAAATGACCTTCCTTGGTTTCTATGACGACCCTGACTGCCTGGCCGTTTACCATGGTGGTTGTCTGTGGCCGAAAGGAGGTATCCCCAGGTGGTAATCGCCAAATCTCGCCACTGATCCTGGAACCCCATAAGGTGCCCGACTGATCGAGCAGCAAATTTTGTGTGGCACTCTGACCGGTGGCATCGGAACTTTGATCAAATAGAATGGTCTCGAGTTCCAGATTATCCGGGGATAAAAATAACATGTGTTGGGAGTCGGTGATGGCACAGGTGCGACCATCTGCCAGTCCACCAAAGCTATATACAACCCTCCGGTTTTCAGGTAAGGCGCTGAGCGGGATCGTATCAGCGATCAGCTTTCGCTCATCGACATAGTGATACCTGATGATCTCCTCCTGGGTGGTGGTCCAGATATTCCCCTGGCGATCGATGTAGATTTGATCGCGACTATTCATTGCAGTGGTCTGCAGCGATAAACCGTCGATCTCTGTGGTAAAATTTATTTTTTCGCCTGGCCGGTATTTTTGTAATGGATATTCCGAGACTCGTATACCCTCTGAGCTGCCTATCCACAATCTGCCAATACTATCTTGTTCGATAGAAAAGACATAGGTGCTCATACCTTCCAGAGGGGTAAATACTTCCATCTTGTGGCCATCATAGCGCACCAGGCCAGTGCCGTAGACTGCGAACCAGATGAAGCTGGCCTGGTCTTGATACAGGGCAGTAATCGAGGTCCCAGGCAATGGATTTATTTCATTGTCTGCTGTAAAATGTCGGAAAGGCAATTCCTGTGCAGCCAGTTGCAGCGGTAGAATGCTGAAAAGAATACGGATAAAGATGAGTTTGACTCTTTTGGTCATCTGATATTTCTGGAAGACATGGAATTTGTTATTGATCAGCAGGTTAATTTTGAATCTAAAGTAGGAATTTTTCCGAACTTATCTGATGGATATTCGGGACTGACTCAAGAATTCTTTGAACTAAATTTAGCGGAGACTTTGTTAGAGAAGACTCTCAAAAATTATATCACAAGTACAGTGTATCCCGCCCATTTCCCGGACTATAGATTAGAAGACTTTTCTACTTTCCTGATGATGCCTTTTTTCTTTGGAATATTCCATTTCATAGAATTCAGGAGTCATTCTTCCTAGCGCTTCCCGTGTGATCTTTGTTGGTTATAATCCCGTATCCATTGTTCAGTGAGTATTCTTAACTGGCTGATATCTTTAAACAGGTGAGCATCGTGAATATCCTGGCGATAGGTTCTCTTAAATCTTTCCACAAATCCCTTATGCATTGGTCTCCCTGGTTGACTGTATTGCATGTCTACTCCCTCGGCTTCACGCCATCCAGTAAAGTCCATGGCCATAACCCCCCCGCTCCCGCCTTCCTGTGTCTGGTGGCAAAAGGAAACCAAAACCAAGGTTGAAAGACTGTGGTTTTTATACAACTATATGCAAGGCTTTGGTGTTGACGCCACGACGATTTAGTAACGTGGTAATTTTGGCTTTTTAGGATGAGTTAAATACCGCCAGTTGTTAACTGGCGGTAGCGGGGATAAAGGGGTGATCTTCGAAGCATCCAGTTGCTGTTGGGGG
Source organism: Muriicola sp. (assembly GCA_041744575.1). GTDB lineage: Bacteria > Bacteroidota > Bacteroidia > Flavobacteriales > Flavobacteriaceae > JTS-RE37. Next base: position 265 of record JBGTKP010000058.1, on the reverse strand, counting down.
ATAACTGAAGTAAGAGTATCGGGATTTATACATATGTTGCAGAAAATTTCTTCAAGAAATTTGACGATTTGTTACCTTAGGCCTATAAGCGGAATAATGAGCATAGTGCACTTTACACCTCCGATAGCCGTCAGTTAAAAACCTCTAGTATATGAAAAAATATATTTTAATATTATTCTTTCTTTTGTCATTAATTAGTTGCCATGACGAAGAAGACATGCAGGATAGTTCAGAAATTAGTCTTCCAATCGGTACGATAATAGCT
>JBGTKP010000057.1:0-102259 GCA_041744575.1 Muriicola sp. | reverse complement strand
GATTCTGCATAGTCCAGCGGGGCCAGCTCCTCCAGAATCGCCGTGACATCCTTGATCAGCATTCTCATGTTTTAAGGGTAGCAAAGATAAATTAACGTGAATAACGGTGAAGCTTTTAAAGTCGAAAATTCTCTTTCCCTTAACCTAAAGGGCAATAATTTTCTCTGTCTGTGCTGTTTTTATAGGATTTTTCCTCCCTTTTAGGGATGGGGAAAAGAAAAATCCAGTTTCATTGGCTTATCCCTTATTCACGTTATAATAAGTTACACTTGTTTCTAATTTTCTCCTCCCTGCTCTGCCTAAAGGCGGATTCGGCAGGCAAGGCTTGGTTCGTCTTAATAATGTGATTTTTAAAAGCTCCCCTCTTTTTTTAAAGGGGGTGTCTGCCATGGCGGACGGGGAGATTGAAGGGATAAACTATTTATCCCTCCGTCTTCGCTGACGCGAAGCCACCTCCCTTTGAAAAAAAGGGAGGAGCCTTTGCTCTTTTTATTTTTGACACGAAGTAAAATTGCCCTTTATTTCCATCTAAAAGGTCTTGATGAATGATTTGCATTTGCATACGGTGAAGCTTTTAAAGTCTAAAAATCTCTTTCCCTCACCCTAAAGGGCAATAATTTTCTCTGTCAGTGCTGTTTTTATAGGATTTTTCCTCCCTTTTAGGGATGGGGAAAAGAAAAATCCTGTTTTATTGGCTTATCCCTTATTCACGTTAAAATATTATATTTTCGTTGGTGATGCTACTGCTTAGAAAAATAGCCTTTCCGTTCTCACTGGTGTATGCTGCGATTGTGTGTCTTCGCAATCGCTTCTATGATATTGGACTATTGTCCTCAAGGACTTTTAACACCCCAACCCTGTGCGTGGGGAATCTCAGTGTCGGGGGTACAGGTAAAACACCAATGATTGCTCTGTTGCTTACCCTGTTGGAACCCACTCAAAAATTGGCGGTCCTCAGTCGGGGTTACGGACGTACCACGCGGGGCTACAGATTGGTCACCCCGGGATCGACAGCACTGGAAGCAGGGGATGAGCCACTACAACTGGCTTTGGCCTTCCCGGGAGTATCTGTCGCAGTTGATGGCAACCGTCGCAGGGGCATCAGTCATCTTGAGGCAAATGTAAACCCGGATCTTATCCTTCTTGACGATGGTTTTCAGCACAGGAAGGTAAAACCCAGGCGTACCATCCTCCTGACCGCCTGCCATAACCTCTATTGCGACGACTGGTATTTGCCTACCGGGACATTAAGAGACTGCCGGGATCAGGCGAAGCGTGCAGACCTCATTGTAGTTACCAAATGCCCTTCAGATCTTCATGAGGAACGCCGGCTGATTCTTGGCAAACTGAACGCTGAAAGGCACCAGCAAGTATTGTTTGCGACCCTGGAGTACGACCTTCAGCTGACGGGCACCTCGGGTTCCAGACCCCTTCACTGGTTCACCAATAAAGATGTTACTCTTGTAACCGGCATTGCGGATCCGGGCCCGCTACTCGGCTTTCTTCAGCAACAGGGCATATCATCCTTTCATATGAATTTCGGGGACCACCATAGGTTTACAAAGGCTGAATTATCCCGGCTTGCCGGGCGCAAGTACATTCTGACCACAGAAAAGGATTTTATGAGGCTCAAAGGAAAACTTCCGGGCGAAATTTTCTATATCCGGGTCCGGCACAGATTTCTGGGCAATGACCTGGAGAAATTTAAAAAGTGGTTGGAGGGGATGTTATGAAACCGACTTATTTAACTTGTGCTCCAGGATATTTTCTCCTATTTTGAGGTAGAAAAGTTCCGGTTTAAAAGGTTTGGTAACAACATCATTACAGCCTGCTGCAAAGAAATTCTCAAGGCTGTCGTCCAGGGAAATCGCGGTAAGGGCAATAATAGGAGTATGCTTGTCAAACTTTCGGATCTGAATGGTCGCCTCCACCCCGCTGATACCCGGCATATGTATGTCCATTAAAATACCATCATAGGAATTCTTTCTGGCAAGGTCAACTGCTTCGGTCCCATTGTTGGCGATATCGCATTGGATGTCTTTTTTGCCAAGCATTTTCTTGGTGATTATCTGATTGATCTTGTTGTCCTCCACCACAAGAAGAAAGAGCCCTGAAAGGTCATAGTCTTTGGTGGTCATTTCAAATGGGATATCATCCATGAGGCTGTCCTTGCTTTTCAGGTTGAGGTCGAAGAAAAAGGAGCTGCCTTTCCCAAGTTCACTCTGGAGGTGGATCTTGCTTCCGAAAAGCCCCAGCAGGCTTTTGACAATGGTTAGTCCCAGACCGGTACCTCCATATTCCCGGTTGATCTGGACCGATCCCTGTTCAAAACTGTCAAAAATATTTTCCTGCTGCTCTTTTGCGATCCCTATGCCATTGTCTTTTACTTCGAGATAAAGTGTGACGTCCTCTTCCTCTTTCTTCATTAATCTTGCAATAACGTGCACTTCCCCTTTACGGGTAAACTTCAGCGCGTTCCCGACAAGGTTCATGAATATCTGAGAGAGTTTTAAAGGATCTCCCATCAGATTCCCGGGAATTGATGGGTCGTATTCCAGGATGATGGATGTTTTATTTTCCCTGGCACTCTGCTGTAGTGAATTAATCACATCGCTCAGCACTTTTTTCAGATGGAATTCGATGGTGAGCGGCTCCAGTTTGTCAGCTTCTATTTTGTTGATCTGCAGGATATCATTGATGAAATTCAACAAATAATCCCCAGAAAATTTCAGTGATTTTAAATGTTCTTTCTGATCGTCGTTCGGATTCTCCTCAAGCAGCAGGTGTGTCAATCCGGTAACGGCATAAAGCGGTGTCCTGAGTTCATGGCTTACCGTAGACAGAAAGTTGGTTTTCGCTTCCATGGCCTGAACCGCTGCGTCCCTTGCTGCCTGCAATTCCCGGTTCTTGGTTTGTAAAAGATCATTCGTTTTTAGTTTGATCTGATTATTGCGGTAAAGTGAAACAGCCAGCAATGATATAATGGTCAGGAAAGCAGAAGTCAGGATGGCTGTAATTTCGGAACGGTTGACATTCACATTCAATTCTTCTATGGTCTGATCCTGTTTGCCGATGGTTTCGGTCATCATATCAAACTGAATCTTGTCAGCCGTCCTGGCCTCGGTCTTCAGTTTTTCCAGAGTGAAAACGGAGTCCTTCACCCTCAGGAGTCTGCGGCTGTGTTCCAGGGCAAGATCGTACTGATCAATTTTTTCATAACTCCTGCCAAGCATTTCATGTGCCTGAATGACTTCGCGGGCAAAATGAGCGGAATTGGCCAGCGCCAGGGCGCTTTTACTACTTTCTATACTCTCATTGTACAATCCCTGATCCATCTGTAAGCTCGATAGCCCCAAATAGGCTTTGGCAGCCAGATAATCCTTTTCATAAATATCCGTATTGACTACCAGCGAGTTAAAGTTCAGGCTGGCACTGTCATATTTTTCAATTGCACTGTAGATAGTGCCTTCCAGCAACAGGATATTGTTGAGCAGGTTCCGGTCATTGCTGAGTTGTTTCGCCTCATTGAGCACAAAGAGGGATTGGTATTTATTGTCGTTTCCAAAAAGGAGTAGGGCTTCTATGTATTTATGAATGGCATGCCCATACGGATATTCGAGCTGGTTGAGGAGGACTGAGGCTCGTTCCCAGTAGAAAAGACATTGTTCGCGCTTGTCCAGGCCGAGGTTGAGGATGGCAAAATTGTGATAACAATCAACCAGGGCTTTCTCATTCTCATTCTCCTCTGCCAGGGCGGCCGCTTTGTCCAGGGCTTCGAGGGAAAGTTCTATTTTGTTCTGGTTTCGAAAGGCCCGGCTGTCATTGATGAAGGAATCCACAGTTTTAGTAAGGAGTAGCGAATCCTGCGACGAGGCGGTATATGCCACGCACAGAAAAGCCAAAACGAAACGCCAGGCTTTAACTCGTTGATATGATAAAGGGCAATTCAAATGTATCGCTTATTTATCAATAAATTTATAACATCAATTATACGGCTGCAATATCCTGTTTCATTGTCATACCATCCAATTATCTTTACCATTCTGCCGATAACAGAAGTCATCAGAGAATCAAACGTACAGGAATAACAACTATTGTTTATGTCTATGGAAACTATAGGGTCTTCCGTGTAAAAAAGGATGTTTTTTAGCTCATTTTCTGAAATTCGTTTAAAAATATCATTTATTTCCTGAATTGAGGCTATTTTATTCACATTCAGGGTGATATCTGTCAAAGACCCATTGGGAACAGGAACCCTTATGCCACATCCGCCTATAGCTTCCGACAGATGGGGAAATATCCGAGTCAGTGCCTTGGCCGCACCTGTTGTGGTAGGAACGATTGACTGCGACGCGGCACGCGCCCTTCTCAGATCATGATGAGGTCTGTCATGCAGGCTTTGGTCTGAAGTATATGAATGAACGGTGGTGATGTAAGCCTGCTGTACCCCAAAATAATCATCCATCACCTTGATCATAGGCGCCGCATTATTTGTGGTACATGAAGCGTTAGAGATGATATGATCTTCTTCTGTCAGAATATGTTCATTCACGCCAAGTACGATCATCTTGATTGTATCCTCAGCCGGGGGCGCTGAAAGTATTACTTTTCGCGCGCCATTTTCCAGATGGACATTCAGGGCCTCTGTGGTCCTTATCGCTCCCGTGGCCTCTACCACAAGGTCCACGTCAAAGTCCTTCCAGGGAATGCCTTTCGGGTGAGGCTCATTAAGAACCCGGACCTCCTTATCTCCTGCCATAAAGCCAGTGGAAGTAACCCGGATATCTCCCGGGAATACGCCATGTATACTGTCGTATTTTAACAGATGCGAGAGGGTTTTACTATCTGCAAGGTCATTTATGACGGCTACACGAAGGTGTGGGTACCGCTCTAACAACCGGAACATGGTACGGCCAATTCTCCCAAAACCGTTAATTCCTATGGTAATTTCTTTCATTTAAAAAAGATACAAGCTGTGCTTCCTGCTTTGTAGAGCCCCTGATTTGCAACAGACCGGATATAAGGGGGAAAAGATCTGATTAATAGGTATTTAATACACGTGTTTATGTGCCTTGTAGGAAGAACGTACAAGAGCGCCGCTTTCCACATGTCTGAAGCCCATTTCGATCCCCTTTTCCCTGTACTTTTCAAATTGGGCAGGCAGGATGAATTCTTTCACGGGCAGGTGTTTACGGGAGGGTTGCAGATATTGCCCCAGGGTGAGGACCTCGACATTTGCCTTCCTCAGGTCTTCCATGGCCTCTATCACTTCTGATTCCCTTTCCCCCAAACCAAGCATGATTCCGGATTTGGTCCGCCTCGCTCCACTGGCCTTAAGATAGGATAGCACCTCAAGGCTTCGTTCGTATTTAGCCTGGATCCGGACTTCCCGGGTGAGTCTCTTTACAGTTTCCATGTTATGGGAAATCACCTCGGGGCCGGCCTCGAGGATTCGGTCCAGATGAAGGTGAATTCCTTGAAAATCAGGAATAAGCGTCTCCATAGTCGTCTCCGGGTTCATACGCCTGATGGCTTTTATGGTTTCCGACCACAGGATGGATCCCATATCTTTAAGGTCGTCGCGGTCTACCGAAGTTACGACGGCATGTTTGATACCCATTATTTTGATAGACTTCGCGACCTTTTCCGGTTCTTCCCAGTCCACGAGTCCCGGTCTTCCGGTCATGACCCCGCAGAAGCCACAGGAACGCGTACAAATATTGCCCAGAATCATAAAGGTTGCAGTGCCTTCACCCCAGCATTCTCCCATATTGGGACAGCTTCCTGAGGTACAGATGGTATGAAGATCATATTTATCCACGAGACCCCGAAGCTGGGTATATTTCTTACCGGTAGGCAGTTTCACCCGAATCCATTTAGGTTTGCCCTTGGGCGCTTCTGTCTGAGAAATCAATTGGGTGTCCATCTAAAATATTTGTACAAATATACAAACAAATTGGCGGCTGCGGAGGTAATAGGAAGGTTTCCCTGCGGGCATCAGGAGGGGGGTTATTGGGTATGGAAGAAGCCGGGAACAGCGGACGGAGGGGGAGATCCGGCCTTATTCCCTGGATTTGATATTTTCTGCCAGAAGTTTCTTGGCCCGAAGAAGTTTTACCTTGATGTTATTGACGGGTTCTCCCAGTTTTTCAGCAATTTCCGCGTAACTACATTCATTGAAATACCGTAGGTTCAGGACTTCCTGATAGTGTGGTTTTAATTCTTTGATATGAAGAAGCAGGGTGGCCAGATTTTGTTCGGTGATCAACCGGTCTTCTACAGATGGGGCGTCATCCAGGACCTTTTTAATGGCGTCACTGGTGCCATGATCGGAAGTTTCGAGGACGTTCCGCTTATTTTTACGAATAAGGTCTACGTGAATATTCTTGGAAATGGTAATAAGCCAGGTTTTGAACTCATAGGCTTCATCAAAGGTGTGGATCCGGTCAAAAGCCCTGGAAAATGTCTGGATGGTAATATCCTCCGCATCATTTTCATTCCTCGTCCGCAATAACTGAAAGCCGTAGACGTCATTCCAGAAGGCGTCAAGAAGACTGCTGAAAGCAATCTGATTACCTTCCTTTGCCTTGTCGATATGTGCTTTAAGTTGTTCCGAAGAAATTTCCAAATTTTATACTAATAAGAGGGCGTATGCCGTCAGTAAGGAATTAGAGGGAAGTCTCCCTTCTGCATTCCTGTTCCTGGGGTAGTTTTCCGCAGTACCCGCAGGCCGCCCCCTCCTTATTCAGATATGGGTTCTGGCTGGCACAGGTTCCTGCAAATTTACCGTCCTTTCTGGACCATATTTTGATGGCAATACCTGCAAAGGCAATAGCCAGCAATACGATAGTCACTAAAACCAACTTCATACAGGGTAGTTTATGTAAAGATACAAAATAAATACCCCTTCCACGAGATTGCCCCCTCAGGAATGGCGTATTTGCAGGCTGTCCTACTTTCAATAAGTAATGTTCGCCACGATATTCTGCACTGTGGGGGTATCATTACCCCCCTGAGGTTCGATGGTGATATACCCCACGGCTTTTTCCGCATAAGGTATAGGCCAAAGTTTGTCTTTATTTTCTACATTTTTAAGCACTCCGAGATTGACCATCTCGCCATTCACCTCAGCCCACATCTGATAACACTGGTTAGAGGGAAGGTGGGGCAGATTTCTCACATTAATGAAGGACAATCTTTTCACTGGGTTGATATAGGTTACTGCCTTCAGTTCCCTGGCTTTCTTGTTGCCATTTACCTCATGTTTGAGGGTCTGCGGGTTGTTCAGAACAATAAACTGGTTTCTTACATCCTCCAGTTGTTCCCGCATATCGGCTTCCAATATTTTTATCTGATTGGACACAAGGATATTCTCCTCCTGCAATTCCTGATTCTGATCCCAATAAAAATAGGAAGATCCGGCAAAGAGTCCGGCCGCCAGACAGGCTGCAATCGACAGACGTCGAAAGATCCGTCTTCCTATATTCTGTCTCCTGATATTAAGGACAATCCGTTCTTTTAATCCTTCGGGGGCTTTTTTGGAATGCATTTTTGCAAAAGCTTCCAGGTTGGCCTGTAATTCATTGTAGGCATTCCTTACATCGGGATACATCGCGATATATCGCTCCACCTGCAGAGACTCTTCCTGTGAAACCGATCCCAGCAGGTAATTCTCCAGCAGGTCCGAATCCAGGAAAATGCGTATTTTATCTTTCATTGTAAACCTTTTAAAAAAAGATGACTGAGGTGAGCAGTAACAAAGTCGATCCGTAAATCTTTTTAAGTTCGCGGAGGCCTATTTTCAGACGGGATTTTATAGTTCCCAAAGGGATGTCCAGTTCATCGCTGGCCTCCTGCTGGGTCATTCCCTGAAAAAAAAGGGCATCTAAAACAATCTGGTATTTACTTTCGATTTTTTCAAGGTTTTCCTTGACATCTAACAAATCGGGTCTGATGCTGTCAACACCTAAACTATATACGTCTGAAACGTCCATTTGGATTTCCCTGTCAGATTTTGTAGTGATGCTCCGGAGCTTGTCTATGGCGGCGTTGCGGGTGATCCTGAAGAGCCAGGTAAACAACTTGGCTTTTGAAGCGTCATAGGTATCGGATTTCTTCCAGATCTTAACAAAACTCTCCTGAAGAATGTCCTGCGCCATTTCCTCATCCCGCACCACTTTATACGCTACACCGTACAGGGTGTCCGCATAGTGCTCATAAAGCAGGGAAATTGCCCGCTCGTTTCGCTCCATGAGCAATTCCACAATTTGTTTCTCGAGAAGTGTGCTCATCCCCCGGATTAAGAAATCAAAAAATTCGCATCATTCAGCATCCAACAGGACCCTTTGAATCGTATATACCCTAAACGCTAAATTATAAAATTGATTGTTAGAGTAGCGTAATCTCAATTTTAATTATAAAAGATGCCCAACTGGTTATTGAGCATTTAGATTTTGGTTAGTTTGGTTTGGTATAACCCTCCTGATATTCGTCCGGAGGGTTATTTTTTTAACGTGAATATCGGTTAAGCTTTTAAAGTCGACAATTCTCTTTCCCTCACCCTAAAGGGCAATACTTTCCTCTGTCAGTGCTATTTTTATAGGATTTTTCCTCCCTTTAAGGGTTGTGGAACAGAAAAATCCAGTTTCATTGGCATTTCCATTATTCACGGTTTTTAAAGCCTGTCCCTGCTGCATCCCGGCCGACGATCTAACCTATGATATTGACCTCCGGAAGAATACTTACCCCAAACTTCCCGAATACGGTCTCCTGAATATTTCGGGCGAGCTGTAAGATATCCTGTCCGGTGGCATTTCCATGATTCACTAGGACCAGCGCCTGTCTGGCATGGACCCCGGCATCACCGAATCGCTTGCCTTTGAATCCGCATTGTTCGATGAGCCAGCCCGCAGGAACTTTAAAGTTGTTATCGGAAACGCTGTAGAACGGAGCCTCGGGGTGCTCCTTTCTGAAAATACGGAACTCCTCTGCGCTGAGCACAGGATTCTTAAAAAAGCTACCGCTATTTCCCAGAACTTCGGGATCCGGAAGTTTGCGTTGGCGAATGGCAATAACGGCATCAGATACATCCTGAATCCCCGGGGATAACCTTCCGAGTGCAGCGAGCTCCGCTTCTATATCTCCGTAGTCCGTTTGAATGAGATGGTCTTTTTTAGTAAGTCTGAAATTTACAGATGTCAGTACATACCTGTCCTTTCCCTCATTTTTAAAAAAGGATTCCCGATAGCCGAACCGGCAATCGGCCCTGGAAAATGTCACCATTTCAAGGGAGTCACGATCCATGGCTTCACAGCATTCAAATATATCCTTGAGCTCCACTCCGTAAGCCCCAATATTCTGAATGGGAGCGGTGCCGGTATTCCCTGGGATCAGCGAGAGATTCTGCAGGCCGCCATAGCCCCTGGCCAGGGTCCACAGCACCAGCTGATGCCAGTTCTCACCACCCATGACCTTTAAAATAACCTCACTGTCATCTTCCGATACTACTTCGATGCCCCGGATATCCATATGGATCACCAAAGCATCGACATCCCCTGTAATAAGCATGTTGCTTCCACCCCCCAAAATAAGTTTCTGCGAATATCCTTTTAACTGAAGGGCCTCACGCAGGGTTTCTAGGCATTGAACCTGCACAAAATGGCGAGCCAGGGCATCAATCCCGAAAGTATTATATTTTTTCAGGGAGACCTGCTGCATTACTTTCATGATTCCCTGTAAGTTTTTAATGCCTCTCCAAGGATTTGTACTGCTGTTCGCAATCGTTCCTTTTCCAGAACATAGGCGATCCGGACCTCATTTCTTCCCAGCCCCTGGGATGCATAGAAACCTGCTGCAGGAGCAAGCATTACTGTCTCTCCTTTGAGGTGGAAGTCCTCCAGAAGCCACTGGCAAAATTTTTCGGCGTCGCCAACGGGCAGGGCGGCAATGCAATAAAACGCACCCTGTGGTCTTCCCACCACCACGCCTTTCAGTTTTGAAAGTTCTGAGATCAACAGATCACGGCGTTCCGTATATTCCTTTTTCACTGCCTCAAAATATTCCGGAGGTGTTTCCAGGGCAGCTTCGCTTGCGATCTGGGCATATGTCGGAGGTGAAAGCCGGGCCTGGGCAAACTTGAGTACTGTTTTGATTACCTCTTCATTCCTGCTGACAAGACAGCCGATACGGGCACCGCACATACTGTATCTTTTAGAGACCGAATCCACCATTATGGCGTTGGCGTCCAGTCCGTCTACTTCCAACACCGAATAATGGGTTTTCCCGTCATAGGTGAATTCCCGGTACACTTCGTCCACCACGAGAAACAAATTGTGCTTTTTTACCAGGGAAGCCAGCCGGTGTATCTCATCCCTGCTATAAAGATATCCCGTAGGATTTCCCGGATTGCAAATCAGAATACCCTTTGTCCTGGGATTGATGGAGGTTTCAAACGCCTCCGGCGAAGGAAGGGCAAAATTGGTTTCTATCCCTGAAACAACCGGTACAACTTTGATTCCCGTAGCTACCGCAAAGCCGTTGTAATTGGCATAAAAGGGTTCAGGGATGATGATTTCATCTCCCGGATCGGCGATGGTGCCCATTGCAAAGGACAGCGCCTCCGAACCGCCTGTAGTCACAATGATCTCCGAAGCGCTCAGATGTATTCCCTTTCCCCTGTAATAACCTGCCAGTTTGGTTCTGTAAGTTTCGGAACCTTCGGTACGGCTGTAGGCAAGAACGTCAATATTGTTTTGACGGACCGCCTCCAGCGCCACCTCCGGCGTTTTTATATCAGGCTGGCCGATATTCAGATGAATCACATGGATGCCCTTACTTTTGGCGGCCTCTGCATAAGGGACCAGCTTTCTGATCGGAGACTCGGGCATCATCCTGCCTTTTCTTGAAATGGATGGCATTCTCTGCTAATTTTCAACAAAAGTGAGAAATCAATTCCGACCATACAACTGCAATCCTGACATACTTTTATACCGATCCTTCTGGCCCTTCAACAAACAATATGTTAAATATGGCATCGGTGGCTTCCTTTTTTGTAACTTTAAGAGGTAATCCATTTAATATTAGTGTTTTGCACCACCTACGGTATCTCCTGATGCTGCTTTGTTGCTTTCCGGTTTCGGGACAAACCTATAATTTTACCGAAGGAGTTACTTCCCAGAAAGTTAAATTTGAACTTATTAACAACCTGGTGGTCATCCCGCTGGAAGTAAATGGTGCCAAACTTCGTTTTATTTTGGATTCCGGGGTAAGTAAACCCATCCTTTTTAATCTTACCGGACAGGATTCGGTACAATTGAACAACGTGACCGAAATCACCCTGAAAGGCCTTGGAGGTGGGGAACCGATCAAGGCGCTGAGCAGCCGGGGAAACCACTTCAGATTGAAAACCATCAGCAATAAAGAGCAACTGCTTTACGTCGTGATGGATAAGCACATGAATTTTTCGCCCAGTCTTGGGATGACCATCCACGGAATAATCGGGTATGATCTTTTTCGGGATTTTGTGGTGGATCTGAATTATCAGACCAAAACCATCGTCTTTCACGACCCGGCCCACTATAGTCCCAAACTGGGCAGAAGGGACCGGCAGATTCCTCTGACAATATTGAAAAGCAAAGCCTATATTCCTGCCGCAATTTATGTGGACAACCTTCGTGATATTCCGGTAAAATTGCTTTTGGACACCGGTAGCAGCGATGCAGTCTGGTTGTTCTCGGATGAGGAAAAGGGCATCGGGATACCCGTAAAGAATTATGCTGATTATTTGGGTAAGGGCCTGAACGGGCCTATTTATGGGAAGCGAACCATTATAAAGAAAATGAAGTTGGCCGACTTTGAGCTTTCCAATGCAAAGGCCGCTTTTCCGGACAAATTGTCCTTTAGCGCAATTAAGGACCTCGGTGACAGGAACGGAAGTGTCGGTGGTGAAATTCTGAAACGTTTCAATCTGGTTTTCAATTACCCAAACAATACCATTACACTGCGCAAAAATGGCAATTTTAGCGCCCCCTACCACTATAATATGAGCGGCATTGAAATCCAGCACAATGGACTGCGTTACATAGCCGAACGTCTAACCGACGATTTGGGACTGGTTAAAAGTGAAGAACGGGATTTTGGAACGGTTCAGATATTACTGGAGAATCGGACGAGACTCAGTCTGGTTCCAGAAATTATCGTCTCAGCCATCCGCGCCGGGAGCCCTGCTGAGGAAGCCGGACTTCAGGAGGGAGATGTCATCCTTGCCGTAAATGGTAAAAGGATCCACCAGTTCCATTTGCAGGAGATTACCCAGATGCTGAATGAAAAGGAAGGAAAACGGGTACGTCTCCTCATCGAAAGGTTGAAGAAAGATTTACTCTTTACTTTTGTTCTTAAAAATGTCTTTCAATAAAAAACCCGGAAGTGCCTGCATTTCCGGGTTGAATTAAGATTTTAAACTTCCGATATTTATTTACCGTCGGCTCCTTTGACCTCGCCTTTGATCTTCAATACTTTTGTCGGAGTATCCGCATTGGAAGTTACAGTGATGGCCTTACGAATAAATCCCACCCTGTTGGTGTCATATTTTACTTCTATAGATCCCGTTTTTCCCGGAAGAATAGGCCCATCGGGCTTCTTAGGGATGGTACAGCCACAGCTGGAACTCACCTGGCTGATGATAAGTGGTGCATTCCCGGTATTGGTGAATTCAAATACCCTGACACCATCACTACCCTGTGCTATTTCTCCGTAATCCACAGTTTCAGATTTAAACTCGATCTTTGCCATCTTTTCCTGCGCTTGTAAACCAAGAGCAAGGCAACTGACAAATAAAAAGAATACTATTTTCTTCATGATTTTCGGTTTTGGGTGAATTTCAAATGTAAAAGTTTTACCCTGAACAATCAAAATTCTTTTGTTATCTACTAACGTTACTTATTTTTGTTTCGTATTTATAATGGCCTAAAATACAAGGGGCGCGGCAAGTTTAATATTTGTCTTCCCATCATTATATCAGGTCTGGATAACTGTAACAAAAACTGTACCGAAAATATGCAACTTCCGTCAAAATACGATCCCAAACAGGTGGAAGACCACTGGTACAGCTATTGGATGGAACAGGGCTATTTTTATTCCGTCCCAAATGACAGGGAACCCTATACGATTGTCATACCACCTCCGAACGTTACCGGCATTCTTCATATGGGCCATATGATGAACAACACGATTCAGGATGTGCTGATAAGAAGGGCGCGTCAATTGGGAAGAAACGCCTGTTGGGTGCCCGGAACAGATCATGCTTCTATAGCAACCGAAGCCAAGGTTGTTGGCAGGCTACGGGAGAAGGGCATAAGAAAATCTGATATTTCCAGGGAGGAATTCATAGATCTAGCCTGGGAATGGACAAATGAGTTCGGCGGGGTCATTCTCGAGCAGTTGAAGAAACTGGGATGTTCGTGCGACTGGAAGCGCACTAAATTCACGATGGATGACAACATGTCGGCTTCCGTGCTGCAGGTCTTTGTAGATTTATACCGCAAAGGACAAATTTACAGGGGTTACCGGATGGTCAACTGGGATCCGGAAGCCAAGACCACTTTGTCCGACGAGGAAGTGCTTTATGAGGAGCGAAATGGCATGTTGTACTATCTGGCCTATGCAGTGCAAGGGTCTGACGAAAAAGTAATTATTGCAACTACCCGGCCGGAAACCATCCTTGGGGATACGGCGGTTTGTATTCATCCGGACGATGAGCGGTACCACCATTTAAAAAACAAAAAGGTAATTGTTCCTCTTTGCCAGCGGGTGGTTCCTGTTATAGAAGATACCTATGTCGCTATGGAATTCGGTACGGGTTGCCTGAAAGTGACCCCGGCACATGATCCGAATGATAAGCTCCTCGGAGACAAACACCATCTTGAGGTGATCGATATTTTTAATCCGGACGCCACGCTGAATTCGTTTGGCCTTCATTACGAGGGCAAGGACAGGTTTGTTGCCAGAAAGGAAATAGTAAAGGAACTTGAAGAAAAGGGTCATGTGGTAAACAAAGAATCCTACCTGAATAAAGTTGGCACCTCTGAACGCACGGGCGCCGTGATTGAACCCCGATTGTTGGATCAATGGTTCCTGAAGATGCAGGACTTGTCCGGACCCGCCCTGGAAGCCATTCTCAAACGGGGCGATATCAAATTATTCCCTAAAAAATTTGAGAATACCTACCGCCACTGGATGGAGAACATCCGGGACTGGAATATCTCACGGCAACTCTGGTGGGGTCAGCGAATTCCGGCTTATTACTATGGGGATGGGAACAATGACTTTGTGGTTGCCGTGACCGGCGAAGAGGCGCTCGAAATGGCCAGATTGAATTCCGGTGATCCCAGGCTCAGCCTGAAAGATCTCCGGCAGGATAAAGATGTCCTCGATACCTGGTTTTCAGCCTGGCTGTGGCCCATTAGTGTTTTTGGCGGTATTTTGGAACCGGACAATGAGGAAATAAAATATTATTACCCCACCAGCGACCTGGTAACAGGGCCTGACATTCTGTTTTTCTGGGTCGCCAGGATGATTATGGCAGGGTATGAATACCGCAGCGCACCACCCTTCAGGAATGTATACCTCACAGGGCTGGTAAGGGATCGTCAGGGGAGGAAAATGTCCAAATCGCTGGGCAATTCCCCGGATGCCCTGAAGCTTATTGAATCCTATGGAGCCGATGGCGTCCGCGTGGGCCTGCTTTTGAGTTCCGCTGCCGGAAATGATCTGCTCTTCGATGAAAATCTCTGCCTACAGGGCAAACATTTTGCCAATAAGATTTGGAATGCGTTCCGCCTGATCCAGGGATGGGAAGTTGCTGAGGTGCCTCAGCCGGAGGCCGCCAGGCTGGGACTGGAATGGTATGCGTCCAGATTCAGTCAGGCCCAGGAGGAAATTGAGGATAATTTTGACAAATACCGGATCTCAGATGCCCTGATGGGTACCTACAAACTCATTTGGGACGATTTTTGCTCCTGGCTTCTGGAGATTGTCAAACCTGCCTTCGGTGATCCGATTGATCCTAAGACCCACAATGAGGTGATTCGTCTGTTGGAAGATAACCTGAAACTGCTCCACCCATTCATGCCCTTCCTCAGCGAGGAAATTTGGCAGCGCATCTCCGATCGAAGACCGGACGAGGCTCTGATTATCGCTTCCTGGCCTGCAGCCGGAAATGTTGACAAGAATATTTTGAAAGGGTTTGAATTTGCCGACGCGGTTATCACAGGAATAAGAACCATTAGGAAAGAAAAGCAGATTTCTATGAAGGAACCGATTCAGTTGGCGGTGCTGAATGAGGAGGGAGTTACTGATCAATGGGATGTCGTTATTCAAAAGCTGACCAATGTGTCCTCCATCCGCATTTCTGATGGCCCATTGAGCGGGGCTTTTTCCTTCCGGGTAAAAAGCAATGAATATTTTATTCCGGTAAAAGGATCCATAGACCTTAGCGCCGAAATCTCAAAGATCGAGGAAGAGCTGGAATATACCCGCGGATTTCTAATATCCGTAAGAAAGAAGTTATCCAATGATCGCTTTGTAAATAATGCCCCGGACAATGTGATTGCCTTAGAACGTAAAAAAGAGGCGGATGCAGAGGCCAAAATAGAAACCCTCGAAAAAAGCCTCGCAAGCTTTGAATGATTCAGACCCTAAATGCAATCTGGAGTTGCGACAGTCTTGATTTTTGACAGATCCCCGTCTGCCGGATGAGGTTTGTTTTGTACATTTAATGAAATTCCTGGTACAATGAAATTGATAACTTCCATCCTGCTGTTAGCCATAAGCATACCTGTCTTTTCTCAGTCCACCAATGTGGAATTTGTCAGGAGGGAGGTACAGATCACCACAGCCGTCTTACCGCTCGCCCCTGAAGAAAAAGAAACTGCTACGGTCTATGGTTATGATGAAACAGGGGGTCTGGAAATCCTGCGTACAGGGTCCGGTTCCATGGTCTGTATCAGTGATGATCCCGGGAAAGAGGGGATCAGTGTTGCCTGTTATTCAGAACAGCTGGAACCGTTCATGGCCCGGGGTCGCGAACTGACCGCTGAGGGGAAGACGGCCGAGGAAAGAAGCGCTATCAGAGAGGAAGAAGCAGGATCTGGCAAACTTAAAATGCCGGAAAGTCCGAGTATGATGTATATCTTTTACGGGAAAGATGAAAACTACAATCCAACCACAGGCGAATTAAAGGAAGGACAATTCCGGTACGTGGTATACATTCCTTACGCCACTACGGCCTCTACCGGACTTCCAGACAAACCCCATGCGCCCGGAATGCCATGGCTTATGGATCCCGGCACCCATAAGGCGCATATTATGATCGGACCCTTTTAGATATCATTGTCAAACGCTGAGGTGACTTGTTAAATTTTTAAAGATGGCAAGGATCTGTTTCCGGTCTGCTTCCTATCCTGTAGGTGAATGTAAGATTGATGACGTAATCGGCTAAAGCCGCAAGCCCGTTCCTCGGCGCTACGGTCACGACTTCCGTCTGTTTATCGGTGACACTTTGCGGCCAGGTCCTACGTAAGGCAACGGAGACATTCAGATTCAAACTCACATATTTTTCATGAAACTTACATCCGGATCCAGGGAAAGGACATTTCCTGAAAAACTAAACCCTTCATAGGACCCCAGAAGATCCAGGACGGGAACGCAGTCAAAGCACCCCCCGAGTGAAGTGGAAACCAGGGGAGGAGTGGTGTAACTGAGTCCTGTCCATACTGAATACTGATCCCGAATAGCCATTATAGCCTCATTGTCCAGGACAGGTCTCATGGTTTTCCGGAATGTACGAATCCTGTCCAGCTCCGAGCGTTCATCCCCATGGTTGTAATTATGGTTAAAAGGATGGTGCAAATTATATTGAAGCGGGTGAGTGGCATTGTTGCCGGGTAATTATAGAGTCATTGCACTAGAAAATAATCCTTAATTTAGAACCGGTTAGGCATTTAAAATTCTAATTTCAAAGCGGGGTTTTCCTATTCCCGGACAAACCTATTCCTTATACCTTTGCATACAGAGTAAAAATCCTTCATAAAAGACTAAAAAGGTATTAAGAAAGTGAACAGCATATGATCCTGTATTTAAAACTGGTAAAAATGTAGGTTATTTAGAGGGAATTTTGAACAAGAGGAATATATATATAGCCGCCTTCATCATATCCATCCTTGGGTTGTCTTATATTCAATATAAGTATCTTGAGATAGGTCTGAATTTGGCCAAAGTCCAGTTTAACAGGAAGATCGGTGCTGCAGGGCAGGCCATTCAACAAGGATTGGAGGAGAGAAACCAACTGACCTTCCTGGTGGGAAGTGCTCTGCAAAAGGACACGTCCTTTTTTAAGATGCGCATGGACAGCGTTGAGGATGCCTCCAGTCATTTTCTGAATGACTTCCTGGTGGAAAAACTGGTGAATGAGGGGATAGATGCGGAGTTTTCATATCGGATGATATCAAAGGATTCCAGTTTCTACCTTAAATCGCCGGTGCAATTCCAGGAACCATCAGATATAAATTCGTATCCCCTGGAAATGAAGGGCTACTTACCTGATCTGCTCGGCAGACAGATCACCCTCGAGTTGCAGTTCAGGGACCTGAATACCTATTTTCTATATCAGTTAAATGGCCTGACACTGCCCGGTCTTTTGTTTATCATCGGGATCATCGCTGCAGTGATATGGGCCCTGAAGACCTATTACTGGCAACGCAGGCTGATATCGACTACCAGTGAGTTTATCAGCAACCTCACCCACGAATTAAAGACTCCTGTTTTTTCTATAGGGCTCGCCACGAAGTTACTGAGCGGCAATTCTAAGCCTGAACAAAAACCATTGCTGGAGATCATCCGTCAGGAAGTGGACCGGTTATCCAACCATATTGAACGGGTTCTCGAACTCGGCAGCCTAGAGTCCCGGAGAACGGTGTTCAATTTAAAGCCGTTAGATTTCAGGCCTTCCCTGATGGAATTATGTTTGTCTTTTAAGACTTTGGTTGCTCTGGAAAAGGTCATTTTCGACTTTGATCTGCAACCTGGAACTTATCCCGTGAATGCAGAAGTTTTTCATCTGGAAAACGCAATTAATAATTTACTTGACAATGCCAAAAAGTACTCGGCGGAACCGGTAATCCAATTAAAAGCCTATACACAAAATAAATTCATTTGCATTGAAATTACCGACAACGGTCTCGGATTGGATAAGAAGGACAGAAAACGTATTTTCCGCAAGTATTATCGCGTATCTACTGGAGATCTGCACACAGTGAAGGGCTATGGCCTGGGATTGAGTTATGTGAAGCAGGTGGTGCTGAAACATCGGGGGAGGATAGAGGTAGAAAGCGAGAAAGGGAAAGGAACACGGATTACAATAAAAATTCCGTTATCAGATGAGTGATACAAGATATAGGATATTGCTGGTAGAAGACGATCAGTCCCTGGGATACGTCCTTTCTGAATACCTAAGAATGAAAGGTTTTGAGATTGCCTGGGCCAGGGAAGGTGAAAGTGCTGTAGGCATGCTTTCGGACAATAAATATGATCTGGCGATCCTGGATGTTATGATGCCGAAAATGGATGGCTTTACACTTGCAGGTCGATTACAGAAGGAATGTCCTGAAATGCCTTTTCTTTTCCTGAGTGCAAGATCTATGAAGATCGATGTTTTGAAGGGACTGTCTGTAGGGGCAGTAGATTACCTGAAGAAACCTATTGACGAGGAAGAACTTGTGGCGCGCATAGAGGCGTTATTACAGAGAATCGGCACCAGGAAGGACGAAGCCCAGCAGAGCAGTTATGACATAGGGGCCTATCATTTTAATTTTCTCAATCAGGAACTCAAGTTTCAGGGTGATACCATTCGCCTGACCTCCAGGGAGAATGAGTTACTGCAATTTCTGGTTTCCAATCGCAATCAATTGTGCACGCATAAGGATATTCTGCTACAACTCTGGGGAAAAAATGACTATTTCAATAAAAAAAGCCTCAATGTTTTTGTTACACATTTGAGGAAACACCTGGAAAGGGACAAACGTATTAAAATAGAAAATGTGCACGGCCGTGGCTTTATTTTACGGGTCGGGTTGGAAACAGAATAACACGGGGAAACCGGCAGGGCGGAATACGGCTTGCCACTGCCGATGCCGGAAAGCAAATAAATTCCCATAACTTTGTTCCGCAACAAGCCGTTTGCCGCTTTGCGACGGAATGTGCAAGCTAAACCCCACGGAAGAAAAGCCTTTTTTTGATCATCCGGTTTAAATTATTTTTATGGCCATCAGACCTTATATCCTGGCAGAAACAAATTGGGAGGCACTCAAAAAGGAGCGCTTTGAACTTGCAGTATTACCCTGGGGGGCTACCGAAGCCCATAATTTTCACCTCCCATACAGTACCGATGTGATAGAATCGGACCACCTGGCAGCGGAGGCCGCAAGACATGCATGGGAGAAGGGCGGGAGCGTCATTGTCTTGCCTGCCATCCCGTTTGGCATAAACACCGGGCAGTCTGATATTTATCTTGATATCAATCTGAATCCAAGCACCCAGATGGCTATCCTTTCTGATGTAATCACTACCCTGGACAGGCAGGGAATACATAAACTACTCATCTTCAACAGCCACGGAGGTAACGATTTTAAAGTCCTTGTGCGGGAGTTGGGATTGAAGTTTCCGCAAATGTTCCTATGTTATTCCAATTGGTTTCAGGCCCTGGATAAATCGGCCTATTTTGAAGAAGCCGGCGACCATGCCGATGAGATGGAAACAAGTCTGATACTGTATTTAAAACCGGAGCTCGTCCTGCCGCGCGAGAAATGGGGCGATGGTGCCTCGAGAAAGCCAAAGATAAAGGCCTTTTCCGAGGGATGGGTATGGGCCGAACGGAAATGGTCAGAGATCAGCAAGGATACGGGGGTAGGAAATCCGGGTCTGGCAACTGCAGAAAAAGGCGCCAGATACTTTGAAGATGTTACTCGTAAAATGGGGGAATTATTCCTGGAACTTTGTCATGCCGACAAAAAAGATCTTTATGAATGATCAGGTTTATTTTAATTTGGAGGTGACCTCTTTTTTGACCAAAGCCACATAATTCTTCATCGCTTCTTCCTGAGTCAAATTTTGTGCCTGTATGAGGGCATTGGCCTTAAAGGCATTAATCAGAGGGGTCTTGCTCTGAGGCGGATTGTTGGAATATTGCTTGGCAATCTTGTAATAGGCGTACAACTTTAATAAAACATCCGCAGGCAGGGGATGGGAATAATCATTTACCGAGGCCACGGCCTTTAAAAAAGCGGTATATAGTTTTTCATTCGTCATTTTTTTTGCCCAGCATGGCGATACAGGTGTTGGCACCGACTACTTTCTGGTTTAGTTTTACGGTGATCTTGCAATCCAAAGGTAGTAACAAATCTATTCTGGAGCCAAATTTAATAAATCCGGCATCATCGCCCTGTTGGACACTTTCCCCCACTTCCGCATAGTTCACGATCCTTCTGGCGAGAGCCCCGGCTATCTGCCGGTAGAGAATGTCACCGAATTTAGGAGTATTGATGACCACGGTGGTGCGTTCATTCTTTTCACTCGATTTTGGATGCCAGGCTACAAGGTATTCTCCCGGATGGTATTTGGAATACCGGATAAGTCCGCTTGCTGGGTACCGGGTCACATGCACATTTACGGGGGACATAAAGATAGAGACCTGCCGTCTTCGGTCTTTAAAATATTCGGTGTCTGTCACCTCTTCTATAACCACCACTTTCCCGTCTGCAGGAGCGAGTATTTCATCGAAATTCTTGGGTGCGTTCCGTGCAGGGTTTCGAAAAAACTGAAGGACAATTAACAGAAAGAGGAGCCCGCCTATCTGCAGGGTCAGGCGCAACCAGGCAATATCGATATAAAATTGAGCCACTAGGGCAATGGCACAAACAATAGAGAATACAACAATAATGATTTTCTGTCCTTCCTTATGAAACATAGGTAAATATAATTAATGTTAGATAGGCAAACGGGGCGGCAAATATAAGACTGTCCATCCGGTCAAGCATCCCTCCATGTCCCGGTAAAATTGCGCCACTGTCCTTCACCCCGGCCCGGCGTTTTAATTTGGATTCGATCAGATCCCCCAAACTGCCCATGACTACAATGACCGATGCCAGGACCAGCCATTGTGCCGTATTCACCAGAGGTTCGAAGCCTGAAAGAATATAGGCTGCCAGCAGCGTGAAAACAAACCCGCCCACGGTACCTTCCCAGGTTTTTTTGGGGGAAACCGCCGGGAAAAGTTTTGTCCGTCCCAAGTATTTCCCCACCAGATAGGCGAAGGAATCATTCACCCATATCAGAATAAAAATACCCATTATCAAATATCGGGCAAAGATGCTTTCCTTATAAGGGATCATGGTCAGAAAGATACACCCCCCGCCAATATAGAATAGGCCTATTATGAATTTTTGCAGATTGTTGAACAATTTCTCCTTCTTCGAAAATAAATAAAACAGCAGGGCAAAATTAACCGTTATGGTCAAAAACATCAGGATATTGATCAATACTTTATCGTGGATAAGGTAAATAAATCCCCACCACAGGGCCAGGTAGGCTATAAAAATGTAAAATCCCCGCAGTTGTACCAGCCGCTTGAATTCGTACAGGCAGGTCAGCCCGAAGGTCATGAACAAAAAATCAAAGGCATCTGAACTCAGAAATACCGCGGAAAGCAGGATGATAACATAGAGCGCCCCTGTCAGTAATCGCCTAAGAAGTTCTCTCATGGTTACAGGTCTTCCAGGAGTAATAAGTATAAGTGTTTAGAACTGCTTCCGTAGGTCAGGAAATCATCTGCATTTTCATTATTGGCCTGAAAGTGCTTGATGGTGGTAATGTTGGCGGGAATGTTGTTTTTATATTTTTTTTTGATCGTCTTCAGTCCTTCTCCGATCGTATCTACCAACTGACTGGTAGTGGCAAAGACAATTACATTTTCCGGAACTTCATTAAGTTTCTTTTCGTTCATTTGGTTCGAACAAACCAGGATGGAACCATTTTGTGCAATGAGGTGTTCACAGGTAGTGAAGAAGATTTCACTTGATTTGGCGTTGTTTGTAAAGCTAAGCTGCTGATTGGAGAATTTACTTTCCAGCTTGGAATCGATCAGGTAGAAGGTGTTTTTCTGCCATCCGTTTTCTTCAATAATATTTTTAAGGGCATCCGAAATTTCCCTGAAGGAGTCGCAGTAAAGAAATTTACCTCCGTTCTTCTTAAAATGAATGGTAAATTTCTCATCTATTGGCAGATTGAGGTCGGGCATGTGAACTCCTCTGGTTTCTGCCGTTTCCCGGGAAACTTTCTTTTTTCCTCCGCCAAATAACTTATTTAAAAGACCCATTTACAGGAATTATGCATCTGTTGTCCGATGTGTTCTAGGAAAAGGTTTAACAGGATCAATTATTTTCTTTGGGAATCCGGTCGGGATTCAGTTTCGCGACTTCTATGATCTCCTGCCCCTGTCCGTCAAATTCTTTATCAAAAGGACGCTTGCCAAAAATCTTTTCCAAATCCTCCTTAAAGATAACTTCTTTTTCCAATAGCCTTTCGGCCAATATGGTCAGTTTGTCCTTATTTTTTTCAAGAACATCCACAGCCCTTTTGTACTGCTCTTCGATAAGTTTGGAGATTTCCTTATCGATCTTCTGAGCAGTATCCTCACTGTAAGGTTTTGAAAATCCATAGTCGGTCTGCCCGGAGGAATCATAGTAGGTAAGGTTGCCTATTTGATCATTCAGGCCGTATATGGTTACCATGGCACGCGCCTGCTTGGTGACTTTTTCCAGATCACTCAGCGCCCCTGTGGAAATTTTGTCAAAGATGACCTTCTCTGCTGCCCGGCCGCCCAAAGTGGCACACATTTCGTCTTTCATTTGCTCAGTACGGACGATGAGCCTTTCCTCCGGAAGATACCAGGCGGCACCCAGGGACTGACCTCTTGGAACTATGGTCACCTTTACGAGAGGAGCAGCATGTTCCAGCATCCAGCTGACAGTTGCATGACCCGCTTCATGATAGGCGATGGTCTTTTTTTCTCCAGGGGTGATAATTTTATTTTTCTTCTCTAAACCGCCTACAATCCGGTCAACAGCATCCAGAAAATCTTCTTTGGTAACTGCTTTTTTTTCCTTTCTCGCAGCAATAAGTGCGGCTTCGTTACATACGTTGGCAATGTCTGCTCCGGAAAAACCAGGAGTCTGCCTGGCAAGAAAATCGAGATCGAGGGTCTCGGCGGTCTTAATGGGTCTCAAATGGACCTCAAAGATTTCTTTTCGTTCCCGGATGTCAGGAAGGTCAACATAAATCTGACGGTCAAATCTGCCCGCACGCATCAACGCCTTGTCCAGGACGTCGGCCCGGTTGGTTGCCGCAAGTACAATGACGTTTGTATTGGTTCCGAACCCGTCCATTTCGGTCAAAAGCTGGTTCAGCGTGTTTTCCCGTTCGTCATTGGATCCCGTAAAGTTGTTTTTCCCGCGTGCGCGACCAATGGCATCAATTTCATCAATAAAGATGATCGATGGCGATTTATCTTTGGCCTGCTTAAAGAGATCTCGTACCCTTGAAGCTCCGACCCCTACAAACATCTCAACAAAATCGGATCCGGAAAGAGAGAAAAACGGCACCTTTGCCTCCCCGGCCACGGCCTTGGCAAGCAAGGTCTTTCCGGTACCAGGAGGGCCAACCAACAGCGCACCTTTTGGGATCTTTCCCCCAAGGGAAGTATACTTGTCCGGATATTTCAGGAATTCCACAATCTCCTCCACTTCCTCCTTGGCACCTTCCAGCCCGGCGACATCCTTAAAGGACGTACGGGTATCCGATTTTTCGTCAAATAGTTTCGCCTTGGATTTACCGATATTAAATATCTGTCCTCCTGCTCCGCCACCGGCCCCACCTGACATACGGCGCATTAAGTAGATCCAAATACCGATAATGAGTACGAAGGGCAAAATGGTAAGGAGCATCTCCATGAATAGGTTGGATTCCTTATCAAATTCCACAATCGTATCCAGATTGTTTTCTTTCTTGATGTCCGTTATCTCATTTTGAAATATCTGCAGGTCGCCATAATCCAGAACGTATTGCGGAACGATCCCCGTAGAGGGAAAGAGCGGCTTGTCTGATACATCTTTATGAACGTCTTTCTGAAGGGCCTCTTCACTTAAAAATACCTTCGCCTGATTCGTATTGGTAATTATCAGGATCTTGGTAATATCACCATTCCTAAGGTATTCCTGAAGTTCCGATGTGGTCGTTTTTTTTGTGGATGAAAGATTTCCACTCCCGAAAAACTGAAATCCGATAAGCAGGATCGCTATGAGACCATATATCCACCATGCACTGAACCTTGGTTTTTTTTGAGGTGCTTTGTTTTCCTTTGCCATTGTCAATTTTTCTCTTCAGTAGGTTTACTGAAGGGTCTTGTTAAAGCTGCTTTCAACCATCGTGACCTTGGCATCTCCCCACAGGCCTTCAATATCATAAAATTCCCTGATATGTTTCTGAAATACATGAACAACTACATTCACATAATCCAGCAACACCCATTCGGCATTCTCAGAACCCTCCACATGCCAGGGCTTGTCCTTTAATTCTTTGCTAACTGATTTTTGGATGGAATTGACGATCGCCTTTACATGCGTATTGGAAGTCCCATTACAGATGATAAAGCAGTCACAAACAGTGTTTTCTATATCACTAAGATCAAGTACATTTATTTCCAGTCCTTTTACTTCTTCTATTCCGTGTAAGATCAAGGTAATCAATTCATCTGCACTTGCTTTCCTTTTCTGCATTCAGAATTTTTAGTTTCTACAAAGTTATTATTTTTTTACTTTCTTGACCAGTGTTTTTAACATAACATTGTAGTTCAAAAACAACGGCCGCAACATGCATATAATCAAACTTGATGCCACCGACTCCACCAATTCTTATATCAAGAACGCAATGCTTTCAGAAGTATTGGATGACTTTACGGTGGTCGTGGCAAATTCCCAGAGACAAGGCCGTGGTCAAATGGGAACAAAATGGCAGTCTGAAGCAGGTAAAAACCTTACTTTCAGTATATTAAAAAAATTCGAAGGGCTGGATGTCAGATCGCAGTTTACCCTGACCATAAGAACCTCCTTGGCCATTCTTGATGTTCTGAAAACATTTCAGATTCCTGATGTTAGTATCAAATGGCCCAACGACATTCTGTCAGGTTCTTCCAAAATTTGTGGTATACTTATAGAAAATATCCTGAATACTTCGGGAATCTATGCCTCTGTTCTTGGCATAGGATTAAATATCAACCAGGTCCGTTTTAAGGATCTTACAAAGGTTACTTCCATGAAATTGCTTCTGGGCATCACCTGGGATACGGATGAAATACTGACGGCGCTAATTGACAGGATAGCGGTTAGATTCGGCGAAGCGGTAATGTTGGAGAGTTTGTACAAGGATTATGAAAGTGTTCTTTTCAGAAAGGACAGCCCGTCCACGTTCAGGGATAGGCACGGGAACACTTTCCCGGGAGTCATCCGCGGTGTTACAGGAGAGGGAAAACTCCGTTTGGAAACAGCTGAGGGCGTGCTCTCAGACTATGCTCATAAAGAAGTGCAGCTGCTCTATTGAATACCTCTTTTCTTAAGAAAATTTTCTTCAGATGCGGGAAAGGTTCTCGGAAAGGGTGCTCAGAAATTTAGAAATAGGTGCTTTAACCATCATGGCCATCATCGCATTGAATTCTCCGTCAAAATGGAAAGAAACGTCGCTTTCCTCCGGGCCCCGGGCCGCAATGTCAATGGTTAGTAAAAAGGGCAGTTTTTGATTGGCAGCACCCAGAACCAGCTTTTCATTGGCGAGTTGTGACTTCCTTTTTAACGAAATTTCAGGCATGCCCTTTAGGGCGAAAAGAAAGGCATCTGAATCGAGTAATTCAAACTTCTCAGTTGATTCGGGAAGCAGGATACTGAAATTTTGAAGATCGGTCAGAAATGAGAACACCTCCTCAGCACCTCTGGAAACTGTTTTAGGGGGGGTATTTAGTTGCATCTTTTTAGCGTTTCCAACCTGCCGGATCGGATCGCCATTCCAACAGGGTTGCTTGTTGTTTTTCTTCGATATAATTTGTTTCCGTTGCCAGCCGGATCAGTTGCGGATAGTCGCATAGCGTATGCAGGGCCAGCTGTTGCCTTCGGAAATTATTCGTAGCCACTTCAAAACCATAGGAAAAGATAGCGATCATCCCCTTAACCACAGCGCCAAAAGATATCAGGGCCTCAACAGCATGGAGGCTGCTTTTGCCTGTACTGATCAGGTCCTCGATGACCACAACGCTCTGTCCGGATTCCAACTGGCCTTCAATCTGGTTCTGCCTGCCATGGGATTTGGCTTCTGGCCGCACATAGATAAAAGGCAGGCCCAGAAAATCTGCTACCAGGAGGCCAATCCCTATGGCTCCTGTAGCCACTCCTGCGACCACATCCGGCTTTCCATAGAGTTGCTCCAACTGGTTTGCCATGGCCTCCCGGATATAATTTCTAATGTCCGGATAAGATAAAATTATTCGATTATCGCAGTAAATTGGTGATTTCCATCCTGATGCCCAGGTAAACGGATTTTCAGGTTTCAACTTAATTGCATTAATTTGCAACAAAAGCTCAGCTGTCTTGGCAGCGGTGTCCTTGTTTAATACCATGGAGCAAATGTATAAAGTTTTTGTAAATGAATCTCCGTTGATTTTAACAGACAAGTTATCAGAAACTGCCAACGGCGACTATTTCCTGTTAAACAAAGCGGCTATTGGCAACGCTATTGAATCGCTCGTCAGCAGGCGTCTTTCTGAGGCTTATATCTACCATCCCAATATAGAGAAAATACTTAAAAAGTTTACCAAAAAAATACCCCTGGTCATGGCAGCGGGGGGTGTGGTAACCAACAAGGAAGGCAAAGTACTGTTTATCTATCGAAATGAGAAATGGGATCTGCCCAAGGGAAAACTGGAAAAAGGCGAAACCCTTGAGGAATGTGCATTAAGGGAAACTGCAGAAGAAACAGGGGTCACCGACCTGAAAATTACCAACTTCTTAACAACCACCTATCACGTATTCAAGAAAAAGACAAAATACAAATTGAAAGAGGTCCACTGGTATGCCATGACCACAAACCATACCGGTAAATTAGAGGGGCAGAAAAATGAAGGAATAGTGAAGGTAAAGTGGAAAGGGCCTAAAAAAATCCAGAAAGCCCTCAACAATTCCTATACGAATATAAAAATTCTGTTTTCACACTAATTGCCATCTTTTGCGGCGGTTTCTGCGTACGGAACCCGATATACGGGATATTGCAGATGGGCCGGTTCATAATACTCAGAATGCTGGTAAATCCATTGCAATTGTTCAAACCAATTCCCTGAGAAAAGGGTGTCCGCTACTTTTTTTTGCCCGAACTCTTTTTTGAGAACAGTATCTGATGCCAAGAGTTCGGCGGCAATTTCTTCAAATACATAAGGTGAAAAGCCTTCTTTTTCCTGCAAAATCGTATCGAAAAAATTCCAGTTAAAGAAAGAATCCACAGCAGCCGGTTCCAGCGTTTCCAGAATATAGCGGATCCCGGGCTGATCAGTTGGAATGAGAAAGTCACCGGCAGTGAATTCCTTTTCACTCATGATAGAAACCACCTTGGTGTCGTAGTGCAGGTAATGGCCTTCAAAAGGAGCGTCAGTGGTTTGATAACCGGCAATCCTGTAGGATTCTACCACCACCGTAGTATCTTTTTCAAGCACCCTGAAATCAATATTATTGGCAGACATTAGACTGATAACAGAATTCCATCCCTTACTGACAATATAAGCCTGGGGAATTTTTACAGAATCTTTGGGAATAAAATAATTGTGGTAGGGGGTCTTCCTGGTAAAAGGTCTTGTCCGGTCATATTTCAGCCTTGGAAATCCTGTTACGAGGCTTGGGAGGGTATCCGCTTCGTAACCCTTGAAATTGAGCTGGGTCACTTTTGTGGTATCTGCCATCCAGGACAGCGGATAATATTCCCAGTTGTGATGTCTGATGAGGGCCTCGGTCCTCAATTCCCTGATGCGTTCCTTATGGTTTTCCGCAAATTTCAGGACTTCTGCCATGAGGGCGTAAGTGCCCATCACCCTTTGCTGATAGGGTTTTAACATATGGGTTTCTACCATCATTGCGAGGGTGTTCCACAGAGCCGTATATCCGGTGGAATATCGCGGGCTATCTATGAACTGTGTGAATCCGGATTCGGGAACCCTGTTAAAAACATTTACATAAGGGGTGATCTCCCAACCCGCGGACGCCAGGGAAGATTCCAGGGACGGCATCATGGTTTCGTGGAGAAATTGACCCAGCTCGCCACCCAGTTTGTCATGCTGAGTAAAAAGATGTGTCAGGGTATATTGGTAATCTGCCCCGTTACTGACATGGTTATCAATGAAGATATCAGGTTTTACCAAATGAAAAATACTGGCGAAGGTCTGTGCATTTTTCGTGTCACTTTTAATGAAATCCCTGTTGAGGTCATAATTTTTGGCGTTCCCCCGAAAGCCATAGGATACGGGACCATTCTGATTGACCCGAGTAGTGCTGTTCCGGTTGAGTGCCCCGCCCACATTGTAAATGGGGATGGTTACGACCACTGTATTTTCCGGGACTGCGATTTTTCTGGTCACGAGATCGCGGTATAATAACATCGTGGCGTCAATCCCGTCGCTCTCCCCGGGGTGAATCCCGTTGTTGATAAGAACAATCACTTTATTCTGTCCTATCTTGTTGAAATTAAAATCCCCGTCGTGGTTATAGGTGACTATATGCAAGGGTCTGCCGCTGTCCGTACTTCCAATGGTCTGAATATTGATTTCGGGGAATTCTTTGGCCAAGCGGATATAAAAATCTATGGTTTCGGCATAGGTGGCCGTTTCCTTACCTCCGGACTGCTCAAAATGGGTCTGATGGTCTACCGTTCGATCTGTCGGCTTATTCTCACAGGAAAGCAGAAGAAAAAAGACAAGCATTCCTATAATAGGTCTCATTTTTGGAAGGTTGTTGTGCATTAAAACAATTCCAAAAATAATCAAAAATGTAGTTTCAGGCTGCTTTAGTGATGGCTTCTATTTCCGTTTTGCAGAGCGGTTTGTTCTTATAATCGATCAGGTGATGCGTCTTTTCCCTGTAATAGATCCAGTTCTCCTTGTCATGGGGATCTATGGAGGAAGTAACTATATTAATGCGCACTTTATTTTCAACGGGCAGACTGATGAATTCCTCCAGAAACTGCCAACCGTCCATAATAGGCATATTGATGTCAAGAAAGAGGACTTCCGGTACGGGATGTTCGCGGAGGATCATCTCTTTAATTCCCTCGATGGCCTCTTTCCCATTGATGTACGTAATGATGGTGTCACTAAGATTCATGGTGTTCAGCAATTTCTTGATTCCGAAAACCGTAATGGGATCGTCATCGATAATCACTACCGACTTAATCCTTGTCATTAAAAAAGATCTTAAAGGTTGATCCCTCACCGACCACGCTGGTCACTTCTATCTTTCCCTTCATTGCTTCAATCTGATTTTTGGTGATATAGAGCCCTATGCCCTTGGCATCCTTTTTATAATGAAAGGTCTTATACATCCCGAAAAGTTTATCACCATATTTGTCCAGGTCAATTCCGAGCCCGTTATCCTTGATACTCAGTACGGTATATTGGTCTTTTGTTGTGGCAGACAGGACAATTTCCGGATCACAATCCTCTTTTCTGTATTTAATGGCATTCGTAAAAAAATTTGTAAGGATGTTTTCTATATAGGCAGGGATGACCTGTATTTCAGTATCGTTAGGAATGTTATTGATAATGGAAGCCTTATTTGAACGGATCAGGCCACCCAGATTTTTTGTGACTATATCAATTTTATTATTGAGGTTAACGTACTCCTTCCGGATATTGGTATTACTGCTAATGGCCACTACATCGTTCAGGTTTTCAAGGGTCTCCAGAAGGTTATTAGAGGCAGAGGTAAGCATCCCGACAATGTGTTCCTTTTCCTTTTCATCCTTTTCTTTCACCAGGAAGTCCAGCAACATGGAAAAATTGGCAGTGTGAGATCTCAGGTTGTGTGAAATGATATGGGCAAAGTTGATGAGTTTTTTATTCTGAAGAGAGGTAACACTTATCAGATTTCTCAATTCCGCTTCCTGTTGTTTCAGATTGGTGATATCAAGGCTGATCCCAATAATTCCCCTGGCCTGGCCATCCGCTCCGTTAAATGGTATTTTAGAGGAGAGGAAGGGGGTTGCCTTGCCATCCATCCCGATAATTACTGTTTCTCTTGACAGGACCGGGGTCTGGGAATTCATTACAAAGAGATCTTCCTCCCTTGAATTTTGAGCAAACGCAGCATCATACAGATCAAAATCATTTTTCCCCAGCAATTTGGACGGATCGGTCACCTCAAGGAATTCACATTCGGATTTATTCACCAGGATCTTACGGGATTCCACGTCCTTGATATAGACATTGATCGGGATGTTGTCAATTACCGTGCGCAGGAGATGTTCACTTTCCCTGGTCTTGATCTCAGATTTGACAATCGGTGTAATATCCTGCAAAGTACCAATAAGGCCGATATAGTTGCCATTCTTGAACATGGGTCTTCCGGCAGCGATGACCCATTTTTCCTTTCCGGTATATGATAAGATCTCCAACTTCTCACACCACGGCTTCTTGTGTTCCATGGCATTGAACATTGCCATGGAGATCGTATTGCGGCTGTAACCTTCCTTATAGAAATTGACAGCAGAAGTTATATTCGGTTCATAATCGGAAGAGACTTCGTGGATCTGCCGTGTCATATTGCACCATTGCAGCCGGTCAGTCATTACATTGTAGTCCCAGCTGCCTATTTGTGCAATTTCAGATTTGTCCTTCAGGAGGATTTCCAACTTTTCATAACTAAGGTCCCTCTTTACGCGTTCTGTGATATCCTCTGTACTAATGATGATGCCGATGACATTTTCATTTTCATCAAACCATGGCAGATTGGTCCATTCAAACCAGCATTCCTGCCCATCGCCGGACGCATAGCCCTCCACACCTTTCTGCCCCGGCTCTCCTTTAAGGCACGATTTCATGGCATCCATCCAGACATCACTCACTTCTTTAAAAAGTTTGTGAATAGGTTTGCCAATTACCTCAAAATCTGCCATCCCAAAGGCGGCGATCCATTTATCTGAAGCATGTACGAGTTCGAATTTTTTATTCAGGAAAACCGTAGCCGTAGGCAACTGCCTGATGAGATAACTGTTGATATGGGTTTTCGATCCTTGCAAGTTCACGTAGAAATTTCTTACGAATGTAAATTGAATAATCAATTTCCAGCAATCATTGTTGTGAACTAGCTCAAAGTAGTTGTGAGGCCGCTATTTTATCAGGAATTATCCAAAAAGAGACAATAGGATTCTGAAATCCCAATATGAAGGTATTTTCATTGCCGGTGAAGCGGGTTGCGCGCCCTCCGGGATAATTTTCCGGGAGGCTATCTGATCCTGACGGTATCCGGCACAAGGCCCGTATAGTCCCCGCGGTTTCGGATCACATCCCGTACGATGGAGGAGCTGATAAAGGATTTCCCAGAGGAGGTCAGTAAAAAAACGGTTTCAATTTCTGAAAGTTTCCGATTGGTATGTGCAATCGCTTTTTCAAATTCAAAATCCCCTGGATTACGCAATCCACGAAGGATAAAGCTGGCGTCCATCTTTTTGCAAAAATCTACCGTGAGGCCCTCATAGGTCAGGACACGGATTTTTTGCTCATTCTTGAATGCTTCGGTAATAAAATGTTGCCGGTCCTTAAGGGAAAACATGTACTTTTTGTCAGTATTGATACCAATGGCTATAATCAGTTCATCAAAAAGCGGAATACCTCTATGAATGATGTCGTAATGTCCCAGGGTGATCGGGTCAAAAGAACCTGGAAAAATGGCGCGTCTCATGTTGGATGGCGTTGGTGGGATCAAAGGTATTGTTTTTGTGCCAAAGCCTCGTCAATGGCACTTTCAAACAACAAAGAGAGGGATATCCCGGCGGCAGCGGCCTGCTTTGGCAAGATGCTTTCCTCTGTCAATCCGGGGGTGGTATTGATTTCCAGGAGAAACGGATCATCACCGATGATAATAAACTCACTTCTAGTATATCCCTTCATTTTAAGAACGTCATAGGCGAATCGCGCCGTGTCTATGATCTTTTTTTCCTGCGCTTCAGAAATTCTTGCCGGTGTAATTTCCTGGGATTTACCTTCATACTTGGCTTCATAATCAAAGAAATCATTTTCCGAAACGATCTCTGTAATGGGTAATACCATCGTTTTACCCGCATATTTTATTACACCTACAGAAACCTCGGTACCCTCGAGAAAAGACTCTATTATTATCTCGTCATCTTCCTTGTAGGCCCTTTCGATGGCTTCAGGCAATTCCTTTTCCTCGTATACCTTGCTGATCCCAAAACTACTCCCTGCCCTGTTGGCCTTTACAAAGCAAGGCAGACCCACCTTGGCGACAATATCCTGCGTTCTCACTTCCTGTCCTAAATTGAGGTAGTACGAAGTCGCGCAACGGATCCCGTAGGGTTTTAGAACACTCAGCAGATCTCTTTTATTAAAGGTGAGGGCCGCCTGATAATGGTCACAGGAGGTTTGAGGCATCCCGAGAAGTCGGAAATACGCCTGCATATAACCATCTTCCCCGGGGGAACCATGGATCGCGTTGAAAACACAATCAAAATTCAGTTTTCCCTGGTCCGGACTGATGCTGAAGTCGTGCCGGTCTACCTCGTATTCCTCATCATCGGGCGCAAGGCAGGTCCATTTTTCAGGGGTGATGATAATTCGGTATACCTCAAACTTATCTTTATCAAGGTATTGGAATACCACATTACCGCTTTTAATAGAAATAGGATATTCACTTGAATATCCACCCATGATGATGGCAATATTTTTTTTCATCCTTTCGTTATCCTTAGGAGCGCTGTACGTACCCTCGTTCTGTTGCTTCAAAGTAAAGAAAAAAGTGGCGGTTTTCCATTTTTTGCAGGAAATCGGTTTAGGACAGGTGCAAATGCATTAGTAAACAGGATTTTTCTGGCCCTTTCATTATCTTTGCCTTGTAAATTTATGCTGGTATGAAAAACTTTTTCAACTTCCTGCGAAGTAAGGTGTTCCTGATTAATATCGGATTGGCACTGGCGGCCCTGGTTGTCATCACTTTCGCCCTGTTGCAGTGGTTAAAAGGGTCAACCAATCACGGTCAATTTGTTGAAGTCCCGGATCTCGCCCGGATGTCCGTTAGTGAAATGCGTAAAAAGATCGAGGAGTCGGATCTGAGATATGAGGTTCTTGATTCCGCGAATTTTAATCCGGAATACCCCAGATTTTCGATCATTGAACAGAATCCCCCTGCCGGGAACCGCGTAAAGGAAAACCGGAAAATCTATGTTACCGTCAATCCTTCGGGCTATAAGAAGGTTACTGTTCCGATGATCATACAGGTTACCCAGCGCAATGCTACCGCCATGCTTCGGGCGGTGGGCCTTGACATTCAACGTGTAACTTATATAGATCAGCTTGGAAAAGACATGGTCTATTATATCCGTTACAAAGGCAAACCTATAAGTCCCGGAGACAAATTGCCAAAAACCTCTAAAATTGAACTGGTTTGCGGAAATGGCACCATCCCTGACGAGGCCCGTGTCAAAGCAGATTCTGAGTAGGTGATGGAAGACGAATCGCATTCAGAACTTTCGGATGACACCCTTTTTGAACACTACCGATTCCTTGCTGCAAAGGGTCAGGAACCATTAAGGGTCGATAAATATCTCATGAATTTTATTGAGAATGCCACAAGGAATAAAATTCAGCAAGCTGCCCGAAATGGAAATATATGGGTGAATGATGCAGTGGTCCGGTCGAATTATAAAGTAAAGGCAGGCGATGAGGTCAAAGTCCTATTTGAACATCCCCCCTATGAATTTTTACTTACCCCTGAAAATATTCCTCTGGACATCCGCTATGAGGATGAGGCCCTGCTCATCGTTAATAAACCAGCCGGGATGGTGGTCCATCCGGGTCATGGAAATTATTCCGGAACACTGATCAACGCCCTCGTGTATCACTTTGATCATCTGCCGGTAAACAGCAGTGAAAGACCAGGCCTTGTTCATAGAATTGATAAGGATACTTCAGGCCTGCTCGTTGTGGCCAAGACAGAAAGGGCCATGACCCGTCTTGCACAACAATTTTTCGATAAATCCAGTACCAGGGAATATGTTGCCCTTGTTTGGGGGATTATGCCTTCCGATTCCGGAACAATTACGGGCCACATAGGACGCAACCCTAAAAACCGGCTGCAAATGCAGGTATTTCCGGAGGGAGAATATGGAAAAGAGGCAATAACACATTATACCGTTCTGGAACACCTGGGTTATGTAACCCTGGTATCCTGTAAACTTGAAACGGGAAGGACCCACCAGATCCGTGCCCACATGAAACACATAGGTCACCCGCTGTTCAATGATGCCCGATATGGGGGCGACACCATACTGAAAGGCACGACCTTTACGAAATACCGTCAGTTTGTGGAAAACGCCTTCAGCTTATTACCCAGGCAGGCCCTGCACGCCAGGACGCTGGGATTCGTGCATCCAGCTACCGGCCAGTTCATGCAATTTGAAGCGGATTTGCCCAAGGACATGGCGCTCTGTATCCAGAAATGGAGAGATTACAGCAGGCATCTAGACACCTGAAAGACATGACTTACGGTTAGCATTGGTGTATGGTGACGGGTGGTTACAGGCAATGTTCCTGCCGTACCTGGCACTTACCTTGCAGGCCCTTGCGGAAATCTTTCTATTTTTGCGGTAAATTCCCAGAATGAAAATCCTTTTATCCCCTGCAAAATCCCTCGACCTTAAATCGACAATTCCAACCGGAAAATATACCATGGTCGCTTTCCCCGAGGCATCAGAAAGGCTCCATAAGCTGATCAAAAAGAAATCGGCCCGCAGTCTGGCAAAGATGATGCATATTTCTGCTTCCCTGGCCGAGTTAAATTATCAACGGAATCAGGATTGGCAGCTGCCCTTTACCCGTGAGAATTCCCGACAGGCCGTTTATGCCTTTAGTGGAGACGTTTATAGGGGGCTTGACGTCTATTCCCTTGAACAGGACAAAATCTCCTTTCTCCAGGAGTCACTCCGCATCATTTCCGGATTGTACGGACTCCTTAAACCTCTGGACCTGATTCAGCCTTATCGGCTGGAAATGGGCACAAAAATGGCGGTCGGAAAACAAAAGAATTTGTACGCATTCTGGTCGAATATTATTTCAAATGAACTTAATAACGAATTAAAGGAAGGAGAAATTTGTCTGAATCTTGCGAGTAGTGAATATTTTAAGGCCATAAATCAGGACCTGTTGAAAGTTCCGGTGATCACAGCTGAATTCCGGGATTTTAAAGGGGGGGAATACAAGAGTATCATGACTTATGCCAAGTTGGCAAGAGGTTATATGACGAGATATATCCTGGACCATCGGACAGATACCCTTGAAGGTCTGAAAGGTTTCAATTATAAACGGTACGGTTTCAGCGAAGCGCTGTCAGACGAAAAGACCTTTGTCTTTGTGCGATAGACTAATTTTGCGTTCATTGCGTTCTAAGAAGTAGAAGATCCCTTAATATCAAATTTATGAAATGGCCTTTCTTCTTAATGCTGTTGCTCAGTATTTCCTTTTCAGGGTGCACTGACAGAGACGACGATCTGAATGCGGTGCATATTCGGGTACGAAATCAAAGCGCACTGAATTTTGATGAGGTACAGGTTGGAGACGCAGAGGAAGTACATCTGAACGTTGCTCCGGATTCCTTCTCCGAATATTTTGACTATGAAACCGCCTATCGTACAGCTTTAATTGAGGTAACTTCGGGTGCTGAATCCTTTGTTCTACAGCCAATCGACTTTGTAGGGGAAACGCCGTTGCCGGATGGTTTTTACACCTATGAGCTCAATATTACCGATGCAGGGGAACTTACCCTGGAGTTCATGATTGACTAAGCCTTGTTCTTAAGGGCTATCTTTTCCTCGACGGTAGGTTTGCGTTTAATTCTGGGCCTGCGTCTGGCACCATAAGTACGGTTGGCAATTTTACCTCTTTTTGTTTTTTTATCGCCTTTTCCCATGATCAGATCAGTGTATCTCTAAAGATACGACAATTGGCCACGTTTGTCAAGTTAATCAGCTGTATATGGCGGGTTTTATTTTCTGTGATTCCATTTTGGGCTTTCCTGACGCTTACACCTTTGAAAAAAACCAATAGCACTAATGTGAAATTGTAACAATTCGGGCCTATTTTATAAGGGAATCCCATTGTTTTGCGTCCCCAAAAAAAGTATGTTTGTTCAGCAATTAAGGAGTCTAAAACTAGCAGGGGGTGGATATAAAAAAAGTACTTGTAGCCAACAGAGGGGAAATAGCCATTCGTATTTTCAGGGCTTGTGTGGAAATTGGAATTAAAACGGTAGGCATCTATACGTATGAGGACCGGTATTCACTTCACAGATATAAGGCTGACGAATGCTACCAGATTGGAGAGGACAATGAGCCTCTAAAGCCTTATCTGGATATGGATGCCATCATCCAGGTGGCTATTGACAACAATGTTGATGCCATTCACCCGGGATACGGATTCCTCTCAGAAAATGCTGAATTTGCCAGAAAATGCGGGGAGAATGGAATTATTTTCGTCGGTCCCAGAGTTTCAGTACTCAAATCACTGGGGGATAAGATTACAGCAAAATTGGTAGCTGTTGCCAATAAGGTACCGGTCATTCAGAGCAGTGAAAAGGATTTAAAGGATCTTAAAACTGCCGTATCCGAAGCAAATCGCATTGGGTACCCTGTGATGTTAAAGGCCGCATCCGGAGGCGGGGGACGGGGCATGCGGGTGATCCGCAACGAGGGAGAACTAAAGAATTCCTTTCCTGAAGCCAGACGGGAATCCCTGAATGCCTTTGGGGACGATACCGTTTTCCTGGAAAAATTCGTGGAGAACCCGAAGCACATCGAGGTGCAGATCGTGGCTGATACCCATGGGAACATGGTGCACCTATATGAACGGGATTGCTCCGTGCAAAGGCGATATCAGAAGGTTATAGAATTTGCACCTTCCATCGGACTGCCGGATGTTACCCGGGAGCTTCTGTACAGCTATGCCCTTGCCATTTGTAAGGCGGTGGATTACAATAATATCGGGACGGTCGAATTTCTGGTGGATGAAGACGGAAGTATCTATTTTATAGAGGTAAATCCCAGAATTCAGGTCGAACATACAGTGACGGAAATGATCACCAATATTGACCTTGTGAAGGCGCAGCTTTTCATTGCCGGGGGATACCGGCTTTCGGACAAACAGATAAAGATACAGAATCAGGAAGCTGTTGTGGTTACGGGGCAAGCCCTGCAATGTCGAATCACGACAGAAGATCCTGCCAATGATTTTAAGCCGGATTACGGCATCGTTTCCACCTACAGGAGCGCCTCTGGTTTTGGAATAAGGCTGGATGCTGGCAGTGTCTATCAGGGGGTCTATATTTCCCCATTTTTTGATTCAATGCTCGTCAAAGTATCCGCCCTGAGCCGGACCCTGGACGGGTCGTGCCGAAAGATGCGCAGGGCGCTGGCCGAATTCCGGATCCGTGGGGTGAAGACCAATATGGCCTTTTTGGATAACATTCTGAGTCATCCTACATTCAGGGAAGGAAAGGTCACAGTGAACTTTATAAAGAACGAACCTGCTCTTTTTAAATTCACTGAACCGAGAAACCGTGCCAATAAATTGGTGGATTACTTAGGTGAAGTTATTGTGAACGGAAATCCAGACGTTAAAAGAAAAGATCCTCACCATGTATTTGTGAAGCCCGTCGTCCCCACTTTTCCCAAAGTCAAGGAATTTCCGAGGGGCACCAAAGACATGTTGACAGAGTTGGGGCCGGAGCGATTCGCCGCGTGGCTGAAGAAGGAAAAAAAGATCCATTACACCGATACGACCATGCGAGATGCGCATCAGAGCCTGCTGGCCACCAGGATGCGCACGATGGATATGCTCAGGGTAGCGGAAGGGTATGCCAGGAACCATCCCGGGATCTTCAGCATGGAGGTCTGGGGTGGCGCGACCTTTGATGTCTGCCTTCGTTTCCTGCAGGAAAACCCTTGGGAACGCCTGGCACTCCTTCGCAAAGCGATGCCCAATATTCTTTTGCAAATGCTTATCCGCGGTTCCAACGGGGTTGGCTACACGGCTTACCCGGATAATCTCATTGAAAAATTCGTTGAACAATCCTGGGAGACCGGGATAGATCTTTTCAGGATTTTCGATTCCCTTAACTGGATGAAATCCCTGGCCCCCTGTATCGGATTTGTACGGAAACATACAAAGGGTCTGGCAGAGGGATCTATCTGTTATACCGGCGACATCCTCGATCCTTCCAAAACCAAGTATGATCTTAAATATTACATTCAACTTGCCAGGGATATTGAGAATGCAGGTGCTCACATTCTGGCCGTAAAGGATATGGCCGGCCTTCTGAAGCCCTATGCAGCCTATGAACTCATCAGTTCTCTCAAGTCGGAAATCAAGATCCCGATCCATCTGCATACGCATGATACGTCATCCATTCAGGCTGCCATGTATCTGAAGGCGGTGGAGGCCGGGGTAGATGTGATTGATGTGGCCCTGGGCGGGCTGTCCGGACTTACTTCACAACCTAATTTCAATGCAGTGATGGAAATGCTGCGGTTTCATAAGCGGGAGCATCTGATGGACAGTCAGAAGCTGGCTGCTTACAGCAACTATTGGGAAACGGTGAGGAAATATTATTATCCGTTTGAATCAGGCTTGTTGTCCGGGACCGGAGAGGTCTATACCCATGAAATTCCCGGCGGTCAGTATTCCAATTTGAAGGGACAGGCCATCGCTCTGGGTCTCGAGGACAAGTTCCCGGAGGTGACCCGAATGTATGGCGAAGTGAATCAGCTTTTCGGGGATATTGTAAAAGTCACCCCGAGCTCTAAGGTGGTGGGTGATATGGCGCAGTATCTCATCAGTAACGGGTACAGCATCCAGGATGTCCTGGAGAAAGGCGATACCATCTCCTTTCCCCAATCGGTGATCAGCTTTTTTAAAGGAGACCTCGGGCAACCGGTTGGGGGCTTTCCAAAAAAACTCCAAAAATTGGTTTTAAAAGGTGCCAAGCCTTATTCCAACCGGCCTAATGCCCATCTGGAGCCCATCGATTTTGACAAGGAATTTTCAGCCTTTAAGAAGCAATTTGACAAGGGAATGGGCAGGGAATTAAAGATGACGGATTTTCTTTCCTATAAGCTCTACCCTAAGGTCTTTACCGATGCGTATAACAACCATTTGAAATATGGGAATGTAATGGCCATCCCTACGAAGAATTTTTTCTATGGAATGGACATAGGGGAAGAAATATTGGTTGAACTGGACCGGGGTAAAAATATCCTGATTTCGCTTGTATCGGTCGGTGAACCAGATGAAGACGGCATGGTTGGGATCTTTTTCAAGGTAAACGGCCAGTTGCGGGAAGTGAGTGTTAAGGATACCAGCATCAAGGTTACCAAGATTGAAAATACAAAGGCACTCCCTGATGATCCAAAACAAATCGGTGCCCCATTGCAAGGGTTGCTTTCCAGTGTCCTGGTCAAGAATGGGCAGAAGGTTAAAAAGAACGAACCCCTGTTTGTCATTGAAGCCATGAAGATGGAAACGACTGTCACTGCGACAGAAGAGGGAACTGTTGACAAAATTCAGTTGGGAAGTGGCAGCCTGGTGAATGCGGAAGACCTTGTGCTCACCCTCAAGTAAGAAGCGTGAATAACGGTTAACCTTTTAAAGTCGAAAATTCTCTTTCCCTAATCCCTAAAGGGCAATAATTTTCTCTATCGGGGCTATTTTTATAGGATTTTTCCTCCCTTTTGGGGTTGGGGAACAGAATAATCCAATTTCATTGGCTTTATCCGTAATTCACGTTAAATAGTTTTACTGATTTCATTCTTTTCATGTTTCTACATTCGCATCCTTACGAGCCGTTCATTTTCAGAGAGGCCACAAAACTTGTTGTAGGTACGCTTCCGCCCCCGCGGTTCACCACCCGAAACCTAAAGCCGGGAGACGTAGATTTTTGCTATGGGAGCGCAGATGGTCAATTATGGCGGATCCTTGACAGGATCTTTGATCTTCAATTATCCTGGGAAACCACGGAATGTGCGGTTCAGCAAAGGAAAGATTTTTTACTTGAAAGGAAAATCGGCATCTGTGACATTGTCAACAGTGCCCGCCGCACCCGTATGGATGCTTCTGACCTGGGAATGCAGGATGTACAACTCCGCGACCTGCTTGGCTATCTCCGCGATTATCCAAATGTGCACACCCTTCTCTTTACAGGCGGTAACAGCAAGAATGGCCCGGAGTATTTTTTCAGGAGATTGCTGAAACAGGAAGGAATCCCTTTGGAAGTTGTTTCTTTGGAAGTACCAAGAATCCACCAATTCCGGCTGACCGAGTTAAGGAACATACGCACCGTATCACTTACAGCTCCTTCAGGCGCCGCTAACAGGGCCGTGGGTAGTATGAAGTCCTACCAATTGCTTAAAGAAAAAAACCCGGAATTCAACACTGTTGATTTCCGGGTATTACAATACCAAACCTTTTTTTGAACCCAGCGGATTCTCAGGCCTGGCTACTTTTTGTTTTGTTGTTTTTTAATAGTCGCCTTTTCAATATCGAATTTATTGGTTTCAATATTGGTATTTCCCGTAGGATTTGTCGGATTTGACTGATTCACTTTTGGTTTGAATTTTCTATTATCACTTATATTTCCCATGGTTTCTTATTTTAATTAAAACAAGTTACGATTCCATAAACGGAATATGAGTTAAGGCGAACCTAATATTTTGTTAGGAATTGTTAACTCTTTATTTTGGCTCTTGGTAACTCTGTTTTTTTGCTGCTGTTTTCATTGATTTGATTCGATTTAAAGGATAAATGGAACCAGATTGCTATCTTGGACAGATCCTACGAATCAACTTTTTTTTAAAAAATGGCTATTAGGATATATTTCTATGTGATCATTTCGGGGTTGACCTCCCTTTATTCCCAGGAAATTTCGGATGAAAAGATCATCGTGTCTGGCCGGGTATCCGATTTCTACGGGCGGCCTGTGGCCAGGGCCATACTCTATGCGGACTCACTTCTTACGGAAAGCAGGACGGACAAACAGGGCAATTACCGGGTTACACTTGGTAAAGAGAGTACCACCCTCAGTGTTTATTCTCACAAATATGGTTTACTCACCCTGTACTACGATGGAAGGCCTCGTGCGGACTTCAGTTATCCCAGAGAGACAGCCTCAATTAATAAGGCGGAACTGAAGGCTCTGGGTTTCAGAGATGAACTTACGGCTGAGAAACTAACCGACCGTGAGAATTATAAGAATTACAACACAATTTATGAAATGATCCAGGAGCGGTTTTCTGGGGTGGTGGTCACCGGCACCAAGATCAGGATCAGGGGAACGTCGAGTATTACAGACGAGGCTAATTCAGATCCGCTCATGGTAGTAGACGGCACTTATGTAACGGACATTTCCTTCGTGAACCCGGCTGAAGTCCGCACCATAGAAATTTTAAAAGGTGAGGATGCTACAATCTATGGATCCAGGGGTGGCAATGGGGTGATCCTGATCTCCCTGACAAAATGAGTTCCAACAACTTCACTCAGGACCTGTGCTGAAAATCGAGTAAAAGGCCTGAATGCCATAGGCGATCTGCCCGATCTTTAGATTCTCATTGGGGCTGTGCTGATTATTGTCAGGATTGACCATGGGAACAATGAATGCAGGGATCTTCAATTCATTGATAAAAGGGGCGATGGGGACCGTACCTCCTGAAATGCGGATTCGAACCACCTCCCCGCCAAAGGTATTCTTCAGGGTGTTGACCAGGAAATTACCGTAAGGATTTTCCAGTTCGGTCCTAAAGGCATCCGTGACACTTCCTTCAATCACCTTTAGGATCCTGGGATGCTTCATTCGTTCTTCCTGCACCGGGTCTTTTGAAGTAATGAAATAACCCTGCTCCCTGATATATTTTTTGACCAGGTCCTTTAAACGGTTACCCTCTGTTTCGGGTACCAGCCGGAGATCCAGTTCGGCCGTGGCACTCTCAGGGACAATGGTCCGGGCTTTCTCTCCAGTCCACCCGGAGGACAACCCACGAAGATTCAGCGACGGATACTGTAAGGATTCCTGATAAAAGTCCCCCACATTTTCCGGGGTATTTATCTGGAGGTGACGGCGCATTTCCTCCGGATCATCGGGGACACTCCTGAGCACCTCAAGTGAATTCTCATCCAGCGAGATACCATCATAATATCCCGGAATGGTTACCTTCCCGTCAGCTCCTTTCATGCCTGCCAACAACTGTGCCAGTTGAAAAGCAGGATTCGGGGCGTAATTCCCATAGTGCCCGCTATGCTGAGGTACCACGGGGCCATAGGTCGTAAGCGTCAGGGTAGTGATCCCCCTGCAGCCATAAACCACGGTGGGTTGTCCTGAAGAATGTACAGGACCATCGGCAATCACCAGGAAATCAGCCTCCAGCAGGTCCCGGTACTGTTTTACAGCTTCGGGAAGCGGCGCGCTGCTTTTTTCTTCTTCGCCATCCAGGATCACCTTGATATTAAACGAAAAGGACTCCTTATTTTTTCTGATTAAATCGATGGCATTCAGGAACATGACTATCGGTCCCTTGTCATCTGAAGTTGAACGGCCAAAGAGTCGCCAGTCATATTGAATGTCCTCATTCAGTTCCGTAAAAGGCACCGTCTTCCATCCTTCACCCTCCGGGGCCTTAAGTACTACCTCATAGGGATTGGGTTGATCCCATTTGGATGGATCCACAGACTGCCCGTCAAAATGCATGTAGAACAGGATGGTGGGTTTTTCATCAGCCATCGGCAAGGAGGCAAAGAAAAGGGATTCCCCGGAAGTTGGCAGAACAGAGGTGTTGAATCCGCGATCATTGAATTTTTTTGTCAGCCAGGAAATGTTCCTGTTAATATCAGCGTGGTCCAGGGCATCATTGGGGATGGAGATAAAATCCCTGAGCTCATCGATGCTGTGCATGACCTGTGATTTTAACTGGGCAGGTTCCTGACTTTTACCAATAACTGACAGGAAGGCAAATAATAAGAAAAAGATTATTTTCATGAAGGTTCGGAAATATGGATGGCTAAATCTAGCGAATTCTTTTAATAAAATCGGCAATGTTGCCTGTACCGTGATCTGTCAGGTGCCGGATAAAAGCGGAGCCGATAATGGCACCATTGGTTTTGGCCGTAGCCTGCTCAAAGGAACGGGCAGAATCAATACCAAAGCCAACGATTAGCGGATTTTTCAAACCCAGCCCTGCCACCCGTTCAAAGTATTCCGTTTGTTCATTTCCGATTTCCTTGTTACTGCCGGTAGTACTGGCAGAACTGACCATATAGATAAAACCTTCGGAGGCCCGGTCCAATTCTCTGATCCTTGTATCACTGGTCTGAGGGCTGATAAGAAAAATATTCAGCAGGCCCTGTTTACTGAATATATCCTGATATTCTTCAAGATAAACATCCAGCGGGAGATCGGGAAGGATGAGTCCGTCAATACCGGCCTTGCTGCATTCTTCACAAAACTTTTCCACACCGAATTGCAGGACCGGATTAAAATAACCCATCAGGACAAGGGGAATGTTTACAGACCGGCGAATGTCCCTGATTTGCCTGAAAAGCAAGGCTGTCGTCATTCCATTTTTAAGGGCTTTTGCAGAGCTTTCCTGAATGGTCGGTCCGTCGGCCAGAGGATCACTGAAAGGCAATCCTATCTCAATCATATCCACACCACTGTCTTCAAGGTCCCGAATGATCCGGACCGTATCCTGCAGTTCCGGATACCCGGCGGTAAAGTATATGGAGAGGATCTTTTTTCCTTCCAGTAATTTTTCCTTGATCCGATTCATTTATTGATGCGTTTTTCCATATCTCTTATATTCAGGTGAGA
The DNA here is from genome assembly GCA_041744575.1 of Muriicola sp. Taxonomy (GTDB): domain Bacteria; phylum Bacteroidota; class Bacteroidia; order Flavobacteriales; family Flavobacteriaceae; genus JTS-RE37. The sequence continues at coordinate 57,998 of JBGTKP010000057.1, read as the reverse complement.
TCCTTGTTACAGATTAAAATAGTCAATATAGGTCTGCAGGTCTTTATCACCCCTCCCAGACAGATTGATTACCAGGACAGCATCCTTCAAAAATTCCTTCTCCTCCAGGACGGCAAAGGCATGGGCGGTTTCTATAGCCGGGATGATACCTTCCATTCGGGCAAGTTTCATTCCTGCCTGCATGGCCTGATCATCGGTTATGGAAATGAATTCCCCCCTGCCGGATGTATATAAATGAGCGTGCATCGGACCCACCCCCGGATAGTCAAGGCCGGCGGAAATGGAATAGGGTTCCGTTATTTGTCCGTCTCCGGTCTGCATCAGCAAAGTTTTACTTCCATGGATAATACCGACCCGCCCCAGGGCCGAAGTGGCGGCGCTTTTTCCGGAACTTACGCCTTTTCCTGCAGCTTCTACGGCAATGATCCCTACAGAGGGCTGATCCAGATAATGGTAGTAGGCCCCTGCCGCGTTGCTTCCGCCTCCCACACAGGCAATCACATAATCCGGGTCAGGTCTGCCCTCCTTTTCAGTTAATTGAGACCTGATCTCCGCAGAGATCACCGACTGGAACCTGGCAACCATATCCGGATATGGATGGGGGCCAACGACAGAGCCTATAATGTAATGGGTATTTACAGGGTTATTGATCCAATCCCTGATGGCTTCGTTGGTGGCATCCTTCAGGGTCCTGCTGCCGGAAAGTGCCGGACGGACCGTGGCACCCAGCATTTTCATTCTTGCCACATTGGGGGCCTGTCTCTGGATGTCTATTTCGCCCATATACACGATGCACTCCAATCCCATAAGCGCACAAACGGTGGCCGTTGCGACACCATGCTGTCCCGCTCCCGTTTCCGCGATGATCCTGTTCTTTCCAAGTCTTTTCGCCATCAGGATCTGCCCGATAGTGTTGTTCACCTTGTGCGCACCGGTATGGCAGAGGTCTTCGCGTTTAAGGTAAATCCGGGTATGATAATGCTCAGACAACCTGGAAGCATAAAACAATGGAGTGGGCCTGCCGGCATAATCTTTAAGGAGCGCTTCAAATTCCTGCTTAAAGGAAGCGTCCTCCATAATTTTCAGATAGTTAATACGCAGCTCTTCGGTATTCGGATATAGCATCTCAGGAATAAATGCCCCGCCGAATTCGCCGTAATAACCTCTTTCATCTGCCTGATAACTTTTCATCATTTTAATTGGTTTTGGGTTGAACCTCCTGGCTCTAGAGCTGCCATAAATTTCCGGAGTTCCCTGACGTCTTTATGACCGGGTCTTATCTCAAACCTGCTGTTCAGATCGATACCCAGACAGTACCTCGAAGATGTATCCGCAAAAAACGACTTGATTTTTACCACATCACCCGGCCCGATGCCCCCGCTCAGGAAAAATGGTTTGGCAGAAGGGTAGGCATTCAGGAGGGTCCAGTCAAATGCATATCCGTTACCGCCCGGAAGGACACCACGGGAATCAAAGAGGTAATAATCGCAAACCGAATCGTACGGCAAAAGGCTGCCAAAATCAAAATTCTCCCCGACCCGGAATACTTTAATAATTTCTGGTGGCCGAACCGCAGGGTCGGAACCTGACGGAGTGCTTCCATACTGTACATCTTTTTGAAACCGGTCCCGCAACTCGCTGCAATAAGAGGCGCTTTCACCTCCGTGCAGTTGCACGGCCTGCAGCTGGAAAGACCGGCTCGTTTTTATCACTTCTTCAAGAGGGGCGTCGACAAATACCCCTACTTTTTTAATTCCTGGCGGAATATCCGCCATATTACCTGTAAAGGCCCTGGCAGAAGACTTCCAAAAAATGAATCCCAGATAATCAGGATGAAGTTCTGCCACCTCCATCGGATTGTAATTCATTCCGCATACCTTTACCTCCATGATATCAGACTTTTGTCAGAGCGGCGATGGAAGCCTTTGGAAAAAACTTTCCCAAAGAAGGTCTGAAAACAGCCACGTAAATAATAAAAAAAATGGTTCATGGCTGCAGATGGTTTATGAATTCTTTTGCACTGGCACCCGGGTTGTCTGTTTTCATAAACTGTTCACCTATCAGAAATCCTTTGTACCCATAGGCCCGAAGTTCCAGGATATCCTCAGGGGATCCGATCCCGCTTTCTGATATCTTTATAAATTCCGGGGATATTTTACCCGCCAGGGTTTTGCTTGTATCCAGATCCACGCGGAAAGTTTTCAGGTTCCTGTTGTTAACCCCTATCAAATCCAGGCCCGGAATTACAGACGTCTCATACTCGGCTTCGCTATGCACTTCCAGCAACACTTCCAGGCCAAGACCTTTCGCACATTCGGTAAATCGTTGGATCTGTTCCCGGCTGAGGACTGCGGCAATCAAAAGGATAACATCTGCCCCTGAGGCCTTCGCTTCGATGATCTGATATTCGTTAACTATGAAATCCTTCCGCAATAAGGGCAGGGCCACGGAAGCTCTGGCGAAGAGGAGATCCTCAAGAGAACCGCCAAAATACAGGCCGTCCGTGAGAATTGAAATTCCACTGGCACCGGCCGCTTCATAACCCAGAACGACCTCCTTTACGCTGAGGTCGTGATTGATGACTGATTTGGACGGGGACCGTCTTTTGAATTCAGCGATGATCCCCCCGGGATGCTTCAGAATACTCCCTTTCATTGATATGGTCTCTCTTGAAAACATTTGATATTTTTCAAGTTGTTTCCTGGGCACGACTGATTTTTTCAAAGCGACTTCCAAGTGTTTTTCCGCTACTATTTCGGTCAGAATATCTCTCATGCACTTACCTCCTGTAATTTCTTTAATGCTTTCAGGGCATTTCCGCTGTTCAGGGATTCCCTGGCAATTTCAAAGCCCTGCTTTACTGACAGATTCCGGGCTGTCGCAATGGCGATCCCTGCATTCGCACAGACAACGTGGACCTGAGGGTCTGTTCCCTTACCCTGGAGAATATTCATGAAGGTCTGGGCCGCTTCATCAATGCTCTCACCTCCGCCAATATCAGTCGGGAGCACGGCGTTTACCCCAAAATCTGAGGGGGTGAGGAGGTCCTCCCTGTCATTGGATATTGTTTTTGTCTGGCCGGTCAGAGAGATTTCATCATAACCGTCCAGGCTGTGCAGGATGGTAAATTGAATATCCGTGTTCTGATAAAGATAGCCATACATGCGTGCAAGCTCAAGGTTGAATACGCCAACGATCTGATATTTTGGAAATGCAGGGTTGACCATAGGCCCCAGCATATTAAAAAAGGTTTTGACAGCCAGGTCTTTCCGGATCGGGGCTACATTCTTCATTGCGGGATGAAACAGGGGGGCGTGCAGAACACAAATCCCTGCCCTATCGAGGGATTTTCTCAGAAAATCGGCATCATTGCTAAAGGTAATTCCAAGAAATTCCAGGACATTGCTGCTCCCGCATTTGGATGACACCCCGTAATTCCCATGTTTTGTTACAGGTATCCCGGCTCCGGCGGTGACAAATGAAGCGAGGGTCGAAATGTTAAAAGTGTCCTTCCCGTCACCCCCCGTTCCACAAAGGTCCATGGGGTGGTATTCAGAAAGATCTACCGCAAGGCAGAGTTCGAGAAGCGCATCCCGGAAACCCTCAAGTTCCTCGATGCTGATGCTACGCATCATGTACACGGTTAAGAAGGCGGCAATTTGGCTGGTATTGTACCTTCCCTGTGCTATATTCACGAGAATATTTCGGGCGTCTTCCTTGGAGAGCCTTTCGTGATTGATCAATCTGTTCAGCGTATCCTTCATGAGTATTTCTTTTGATCGCAGGAAAGGAGCCAGTTTTCGATGATCTTTTTTCCATGTGGCGTAAGTACGGATTCCGGATGGAATTGCACCGCACATACATCAAATTCGTTATGGCGCAGTGACATTACGTGTCCGTTTTCGTCCACTGAAGTCACCCGGAGCTGATCCGGAACAGCAGGGTCTACCACCCATGAGTGATATCTGCCAACTTCCAGCTCTGCAGGCAGGCCGTTAAAAAGCGGATCTTCCATCAGAATGCGAATGGAAGATGAAACACCATGATATACCTCGCGAAGATTGATCAGGGTCCCGCCAAAAACCTCACCAATGGCCTGCAGGCCCAGACAGACTCCAAAGATACTTTTAGACGGCGCATATCGGGCAATGATTTCTTTCAGCAGCCCGGCTTCATCCGGGATTCCAGGACCCGGGGATAATAATATCCTGTTAAAAACGGCAACTTCATCCAGGGTGATCTGGTCATTCCGCCTAACCGTGACCGTGGCATCCAAATCTTCAAGATAATGCACCAGGTTATAGGTAAAACTGTCATAATTGTCTATGACCAATACGTCCCGGTTCCCGATCTTGTTTCGAAGTCCGGGGTCGGAGGATGCCTGAGTAGTTTCAGGAGATGAAATAGACCGTATTTTATTCATTACAATACTCAGATAAATTCAGGCCACTTGATAAGACACTAAAAATTTTTCCCATTTGTAGACCTTTCAAATTGATTCGGCAATCTCGAGAGCCTTGGTCAGGGCGCTCAGTTTGTTATAGGTTTCATCCAGCTCTGTTTGAGGATCCGAGGCGGCCACCAGGCCGGCCCCTGCCTGATAATAAAGCAAGTGGTTTTTGCTAAGAAATGTCCGTATCATGATGGCGTGGTTAAAATCCCCGTCAAAGGCCATAAATCCAATCGCTCCGCCATAATAGCCCCTGTTGGTTTTCTCATATTTTTCAATCAGTTGCATGGCCATATGCTTGGGTGCCCCGCTAAGGGTGCCGGCCGGAAAGGTGTCTGCCACCACCTTCATCGTTGGAATATCTTTTTTCTTATATCCGGTAACTTTTGAGACCAGGTGAATGACATGAGAGAAATATTGTACTTCCCGATATTCTTCAACCCGAACTCCTGTCGCGTTCCTGCTCAGATCATTTCGCGCAAGATCTACGAGCATTACATGTTCACTATTTTCCTTCTCATCCTGAGAAAGTTTGGTGGCAAGGACCATATCTTCCTGATCGTTTCCTGTCCTTTTAAAGGTACCTGCTATCGGATGAATTTCTGCTTTCCCATCGCGGACCACCAATTGTGCCTCCGGAGAACTTCCAAAAATCTTAAAATCACCATAATCAAAATAAAAAAGGTACGGGCTGGGATTAATAGAACGCAGTGCCCTGTATACGTTGAATTCATCTCCTCTGAATTTTTGCGAAAACCTTCTTGAGAGGACCAACTGAAAAAGATCCCCGCGATGGCAATGCTTTTTGGCAAGATCGACATGTTGCAGATATTCTTCATCCTTCAGGTTGGAATCTGCAGTCCCGTCCATAGAAAAATGATAGGAGGCAAAATCCCTCACCCTCAGCAGTTGTTCAATTTCTGAGGTATTATCCTGTTGGTTATAACAGTGTGCAAAAATGTAGGCCTCGTTCTTAAAATGATCAATTGCGATAATGTTACGGTATACCGAATACAGGATGTCAGGAATTTCAAGAAACCCTTCTTTTTTCCGAATGGAAACATCTTCAAAATACCTGACCGCGTCATATGCCATAAACCCGAACAGGCCACTATTGATAAATTTAAAATTGTTTTTTCCTACCTTGAATTTCATAGCAAACCGGTGCAGGAGGTCGGGGATATCAGTACCGGTATCCACCCTGAGCTCTTCGCGTGTTCCATCCGGAAATTGCGTAAGTACCACTTCATTCTGAACGCGGATAGAAGCGATGGGATTACAGCAGATGTATGAAAACGAATTGTCATTGGCCCTATAGTCACTGCTTTCAAGAAGGATACTGCCCGGGAACCGGTCCCTGAGCTTTAAATAGACGCTCACCGGGGTTATTGTATCCGCAAGGATCTTCCTGTAATATGTGGTCAATTTGTACATGCCAATAAAGATAATTCGTCCGTTAGAAGGGAAATGTCATAAAAACAAAAAGGCCTGTCGTGAAAGACAAGCCTTTTTGTACAGTAATACAAATTAGTGCTCAACTCACGACTTGAAGCGTAAGTAATTCCACCACCAGGTATTTACTGTATTTCTTTTCATTTGCCCAAAGATAGTGATGAATTTCAATTTTCCAAACAGGCTGTGAAAAAATAAACCCTGCATGAAGTATGCAGGGCTATATTCATTTAAATAGGAGCCTTTAAAATTCAAGATCTACCACAAGGTCAAATTCATCATAAATTGTTTTGTCACCCAGATTGTCAAAAAAACTGCCCGAGCCGTATTTGACATCATAAGCCGCCCTGTCTACCTTTAGAGTAGCTGTGGCCTTACTTCCGTAAACAGAAATATCAAAAGTCACCGGTTTGGTAATACCTTTGATCGTCAGGTCTCCTGTCACTTCGTATGAATTTTTTCCTGAAGGGGTAATGGCCGTAAATACCATATGCGCTTCAGGGTGCTTGTCAACACCGAAGAAATCGTCTGACTTGAGGTGGCCTTCGAGCTTCCCTTTGCTGTCTCCATCAAGGTCAGTGGTGATCATTGAAGTCATATCTACAGTGAATTCTCCGCCTGTGAGTTTATCTTCTTCAAAATCCAGCTTGCCGGAGGTAAGGTCTACAGTTCCGGTGTGTGAACCGGTGACCTTATAAGCCTTCCAGATCACTTTGCTGGATTCCGTTTTGACTTCTTTGGTGTCTGCATCTTTTGTACTTCCTGCAGTTGCAGATGACCCTAGTACAACGGCCAGGGTGAGGCCAATAACATTATTTCTCATTTCTTTAATTATTTGATTTACTTAATTATTGATTTATTTAATTCTTGATTTACACTTCATTATTTTACCCTCGTCATCGGGGAGGTCTGCCGTCAGAATTTATTCAACAAATGATTTAACATCGCCATCTCATCCGTACTTAATTCCTGAACCAATTGAACTTCCGCATTCCGCATCGCTTCATCCATCGACTTCAAGGCTGCAAGTCCATCCCCGGTGATACGAATTTCAATTTTCCGACGGTTGCTGGGACAAGTTATCCGGTCTGCATATCCCTTAGCCAATAACTTATCCACCAGTCGGGTCGTATTACTCATCCTGGATACCATCCTTTCGCTGATGTCGTTCAGGTTCGCTGGCTTTCCCTGTCGCCCCCTCAATATCCTAAGGACATTGAATTGCTGCAAAGATATTCCATAGGGCTTCAGTGCGGCGGTGGTCACTTCATTGATCTTCTGACACACCAGGAGGAGATGTATGACAGTCCTGCTTTCAGGTCGCATCGGCCTGGTGGTCATTAAAATTTCTTCAACATTCACCTCAGTACAACAATTGTATATACAAATGTATTGAAATTTTTGTATCCTACTATCCGATACCCCCTAAATATTTGTTAAAGTAATCAGCCGCTATTGTCTGCATTACTACTTTTAGTAAGGGATACAAGTTTCCAAATATCAGGAAAATGTACCCGTTCAGATCCTCTTGTATGCTTAGGATAAGCTGTATTGTCATCATCATGTTACTGGGTAGTTGCAAGGAGAACCCTGACTCCGGACAGCGGCCATCCGGTACTAAAGTGACTGGCATTAAGGAGCCGGGTGAAGGGCAGCCTTTTCCCGTTCTTGACTATAAAAGTCTTGAAGCCCTTATGAGGCCTGAGGGGTCAAAGGTATATATAGTGAATTTTTGGGCTACCTGGTGTGCTCCCTGTATAAAGGAACTGCCTTTTTTTGAACAGATTACCAGAGAATATGCACCTGATAAGGTGGAGGTGACCCTGGTGAGCCTGGATGTTCCGCAGATGTGGGACACGCGTCTGGTGCCGTTTGTAGAGGAACAACGCATAAAGTCGAGGGTAGTCATCCTGGATGATCCAAAGCAAAATACCTGGATACCCAAGGTTGACAGGAACTGGTCCGGAGCCATCCCTGCAACCCTTATATATACCACGGATCAGCGTGTGTTCTATGAGGAACCGCTTACCTATGAATTATTAAAAGATCAAATAGAAAAATTCACATCACCATGACAACAATACATTTATTAAGCGGGATGTTGTTCCTGTATTTTATGACATCTTCCGACCAGCCGGCAGTTCAGCCCGCCCTTGAAGGCTATCAAATCGGAGATTTTGCTGCAGATTTCAAACTTGAAAACACCGATGGCCGTATGATCTCCCTCTCTGATTTTGAAGATGCTAAGGGGTATCTGGTCATTTTCACCTGCAACACGTGTCCCTATGCTGTGGCCTATGAGGACAGGATCAATGCCCTTGATAAAAAATATAAATCCCTGGGCGTTCCGGTGATCGCGATCAATCCGAATAATCCGGAATCCAATCCTGCCGAAAATGACGGGGCGATGAGAACGAGAGCAGAGGAAAAGGACTTTTCATTTCCTTATCTGAGGGACAAGGATCAAAAGGTGTATCCTGTATATGGCGCTCAGCGAACGCCACATGTCTTTCTGCTTCAAAAAAAACCGGAAGGAAATAAAGTGCAATATATCGGAAGCATTGATGATAATTATGCGAACCCAGACCAGGTTGAGGAGCGATATGTTGAAAACGCGGTAGATGCTATGTTGGCCGGGCGGGAGATTGAGGTAAAGACCACCAGAGCCATAGGATGCTCCATCAAATAGAAACCTCAGGGATGACATCTTTCAGCAGGAATTGTCATTCCGCATGACTATTTTTGCAATAAACAGGAATCACATGGCAGATTTACTACAGGAAGAATGGGTAGAACAATTATCGGGAGACAAGGAAGCGGTCATCCTCGATGTAAGAACCCAGGAAGAGATAGAGGACGGATATATCCCGGGGGCATTGCACCTTGACATACACAGAGGACAGGAATTCCTGGATGAACTTGAAAAACTGGACAAAAGCAAAAACTATTTTGTGTACTGCCGGACCGGGAACCGCAGCGGACAGGCATGCGGTATTATGGAAAGTCTTGGCTTTAATTGTGCACATAACCTTGTCGGAGGATTTAGGGAGTGGGACGGGGAAGTCACCTACTGAAGCCGACTATTGATGTTCGGAGCGATACTACGCTTCCGGCCTGTGTATCTTTCCGAAATGTAAGAGGGTACAATTTGCCATTCCCGGCAAGTTCTCATTTGTTAATGCGGCTGCAATTGTTTTACGTGACGCACGCATATCTTGTCTCCTTTTACCCAGGCAATGAAGGAGGACTTGTTGCACTACATTTGGAAACACCGGAAAATAGGAGCTTCCGAGCTTCGGACCACATCGGACGAGCGCCTCACGATTTTGGATACAGGGATACACAATCACCTCTCCGGACCGGATTTCTTTAATGCCAGAATAGAACTCAACGGACAGCAATGGGCCGGAAATATCGAGATCCACAGAAAGTCTTCTGACTGGTATGCTCACCGTCACGAAGAAGATCCTCAATACAACAATATTATTTTACACGTCGTTTGGGATGACGACCTTGTGGTTTTTCGAAGAGACAACACATCGGTTCCCACCCTGGAACTAAAAACCCTGATTGGGAAACAACTGCTGGAGAAATACAACGACCTCCTTAGTAAAAAACCAAGCCGCTTTATTAATTGTGAAAGGGAATTAAGCGCTCTGAATCCCGAGATTGTCACCCAATGGATGGAGCGGTTGTTTTTTGAAAGGCTTGAAGAAAAATCTGAAGCGATCCTGAAATTATTGGGCGAAGTGAAGCAAGATTGGGAAAGGGTACTTTTTATCCTGTTATTGAAAAGCTTTGGCTCCAAGATCAATGGTACTCCTTTCTTAACACTGGGTATCTCCGTGGATTATAAAATATTTCGAAAACTTACTGGTTGCAGGCAGCACATGGAAGCCCTGCTCTACGGAATGTGCGGAATGCTGGAAGGGGAACAGATCCCTGACGGGTATTACCTTGACCTTCAAAAGGAATATACCTACCTGAAAAGGCGCTTTGACTTAGGGGCAACGCCAGTAGTACGCCCGGAATTCTTCAGGCTCAGGCCTGTAAATTTTCCAACCCTAAGGCTTTCACAACTCAGCGGGATCTATCACCGGCATCCGCAACTATTCAGCAAAGTAATCGAGGCAGGTTCCCTGCAGGAATATCTCACTTTGTTCAACGTTGCGGCAAGTCAGTACTGGAATGAACACTATTCTTTCGGGAAGGTGTCGGCGAATCGGGTGAAGCGGCTGTCCCCCAGATTCATTGAGCTGATTCTAATAAATACCGTATTGCCTCTCAAATTCTGTTATGCAAAGGCACAGGGAATCAAAGACACAAAAGGGATCGGGCAGATCTATGCTGCTCTGGGCAGAGAAAAAAATGGCATTTCTGACCGGTTTCGCCAGCTTGGAATTTCATGCGGGGACGCGCAGGATACCCAGGCCATCCTTCAGTTATACACCAAATATTGCACCCGTAACAGGTGCCTCCATTGCGCCATCGGGACACAGATATTGAACGGAAAATAGTACTTTTAAAGCATGAATGTCTTTTACCAGATTTTGTATTACTTTCAGAAGCGGGGATTCGAAGTATGCCGGCGGATTGCGGAAAGGCTTGGGATCAGGGCGCGAGTGGTGAGGACGTCCTTTATTTATCTCACTTTTGTAACTCTTGGATTTGGATTTGCGCTCTATCTTTTTTTGGCATTCTGGTTAAGAATAAAAGACCTGGTGTACACCAAGAGAACTTCCGTTTTCGATCTCTGATACTCTCATTTCCTCCGTATCAAGGGAGGAACCATCCTGCATCACGGAAGGGAAGACGGAAAAAGGTAAACAGCAGTTTAAATAGCGGGGAATTGGTTTCAGAACTGACAGAAAAGACCATGTCCCGGGTGAAATAGGTTAATAATCCGTTTATGATCAGGACATTTAGTGCATTATATTTGACCGTGTTACTAATTTTTAGGATATTGCCGCCGTTCCTTACGAACCAAACTACCAAATGACAAACTTATGAGATACCGCCTCCTTACCGCCGTCCTGTGCTTTTTACCTTTGATGGGAATTGCTCAGGAAAAGGGACTTGATGACCAGGTAAATGATGCTTTCATGCCATTCGCGGTATGGTGGGAAAATCTTATTCTTACTCCGATTCCGATTGCCGGCTATAATCTTCCGGTGGTGCTTATCCTGCTTATCTTCGGCGCTACTTTTTTTACGATTTATTTCCGATTTCCTAACGTTATGAAGTTTGGGCTGGCCATCAATGTTGTCCGTGGAAAATACGAGGAAATTGAGAAATACGGCCTGGAAAAAGTAGAATTGCACATGACGGAAGACGGGGACATTCCTGATACCATCAGGGATGAGAGCGAAGAAGGAGAGGTAAGTCATTTTCAGGCGCTAGCTACTGCGGTTTCAGGAACGGTGGGATTAGGGAATATTGCAGGAGTGGCAGTTGCTATTGCGCTGGGAGGACCGGGCGCTACCTTTTGGATGATCGTTTGCGGGCTCATTGGGATGTCTACAAAATTTGTTGAATGCACCCTGGGAGTTAAATACAGGGATTTGGGGCCGGATGGCACAGTCTACGGGGGACCCATGTATTACCTCTCCAAAGGCCTTAAAGAGCGAGGCTGGACCGGCTTAGGGAAGATACTGGCCCTTGTTTTTGCAGTGCTCTGTGTAGGAGCATCATTCGGCGGCGGCAATGCGTTTCAATCCAATCAGGCGGCAGTTCAAATCACAACCATGTTTAGTCTGCAGGGAGGCGCCACAGGAGTGATCATAGGAGTGGTACTGGCCACTCTGGTGGGGATCGTAATTATCGGCGGTATTAAAAAGATAGCTAAAGTTACCGAGAAGATCGTACCCTTCATGGCGGGGATCTATGTGCTGGCTTCCCTGGTGATCATTTTTGCCAATATAAAATATTTAGGGGATGCATTTTCAATGATCATGGGAGGTGCTTTTACTCCAGCAGCCGGGATAGGTGGCGTTCTTGGTGTTATTATTGTAGGTTTTCAGAGAGCGGCATTTTCCAATGAAGCCGGAGCAGGTTCGGCGGCCATTGCGCATTCCGCTGTAAAGACGAGATATCCTGCCAGCGAAGGGGTGGTGGCCCTGCTGGAACCTTTTATAGATACGGTGGTGATCTGTACCATGACTGCGCTGGTTATTATCTTCTTCAATATGGATGCAGGGGCATTTGAATATGGAAATGCCGTAGGGAGTACCGTCCTTCTCACCGAGTCCGGGACCTACATCGGCGGTGTAGATCTGACTTCTATGGCGTATGATTCGGTCATCCCCGGTTTCAGATATGTACTTACTCTTGCGATCATCCTCTTTGCTTTTTCAACAATGATTTCCTGGTCCTACTACGGACTGCAGGCATGGAAGTACCTCTTTGGCCGGGGAAGGGCTGCTGACATCCTTTACAAGGTACTCTTCCTACTGTTCGTGATCATTGGGGCAGGCGCTACCCTCGATGCCGTGATCAAGTTTTCTGATGCCATGATCCTCGCTCTGGTTTTTCCCAACATGATTGGGTTGCTTATCCTTTTTCCAAAGGTAAAGAAGAGCCTGGATCGATATATAGATGCCATTGGCAAGGTGTACGGAAAGAATTAAAGTGCCGTATTGAAAAAGGTAAGGTCCCACTTCAGCTTCAATAAACAGGAACGCAGCGGGATCTTTTTTTTACTGCTTGTCATCCTGTTGCTACAGGTCGTCCGGTACACGCTTCGGCATGGGAAAGCTTCGGATGCTGCAACTTTTCTCTCAGATTCCGTTGCAAGCCAGGAATGGGAAGCCCTTGCCCATGATGAGTTCAAAACGGACAGTGTGCGGGTATATTCCTTCAATCCAAATTATCTTACTGATTTCAAAGCGTATACCCTGGGTATGTCTCCAATGGAAATGGATCGGTTACAAGCATTCCGGAGAGATGGGAAATTTGTCAATTCAGCCATGGAATTTCAACAAATCACCCAGGTGTCAGATTCGCTTCTCAGCGCTATCAGCCCCAATTTCAAATTTCCAGCATGGCGAAATAAAAAGCGAGAAAAGACCCAATTTCCGGCTGCCCTTAATGAAACAGCCAAAGGCTTTACCCCTGCCGAATTAAATACCGCCACGGAGGCAGCGCTTAGAGTGGTCCCGGGAATTGGGGAGAAACTTGCTTCCAGAATTGTCAGGTTCAGAACCGCAATGGGCGGATTTGTGGAAGAGGATCAGTTATATGATGTTTACGGTCTGGATTCTGCGGTGGTTAGGCGCACTTTTCGTTATTTCAGGATCCTGGATCCTCCAAAAATCCAAAAGTTGGATATCAACCTGGCTACGGCTGAAGATCTCGCCAGAATAACGTATTTGAGATATGAAGTAATACGCAGAATTATCAGCTACCGGGAGGAGGTCGGCAATATTGGTTCATTGGACGAATTGAAGGATATAGAGGGATTCCCTGTCAACAGGATTGAGAGAATTAAGCTATATTTGACGCTCTAAATTGCTATAATGATTACAGAAACGATACCGGCCATGAGTTTTGATTACTCTGAAACTCAATTAATGGTTGCCCAGGCTGCCAGGGACTTCGCCGAACAATATATCAGACCTCATATCATGGAATGGGACGAGGCGCAAACCTTTCCCTTGCCTCTTTTCAAAAAAGCAGGGGAAATGGGATTTATGGGAGTTCTTGTCGGGACTGATCTGGGCGGTTCCGGATTAGGTTATCATGAATATGTGACCATCATTTCAGAAATCTCCAAAGTGGATCCGTCCATCGGCCTGTCGCTTGCGGCGCATAACTCCCTTTGCACCAATCATATTTTAAGTTTTGGGAACGACAGTCAGAGGGAGCGTTGGATCCCGAAACTGGCGACCGCGGAGTGGTTAGGGGCCTGGGGTCTTACGGAGCATAATACCGGTTCGGATGCCGGGGGAATGAATACTACGGCCGTTAAAGATGGAGATGACTGGATTATCAATGGGGCGAAAAACTTTATAACACACGGGATCAGCGGGGATATTGCGGTCGTAATTGCCCGGACAGGTAATAAAGGGGATAGTCACGGAATGACGGCATTTGTGGTAGAGAAGGGGATGGTTGGATTTACCAGTGGAAAAAAGGAAAATAAGCTGGGCATGCGTGCGAGCGAAACCGCTGAAATGATCTTTTCAGATTGCAGGGTGCCCGATTCCCACCGTCTTGGGGAACCAGGTGCGGGTTTTGTCCAGTCAATGAAAATTCTAGATGGCGGCAGGATTTCAATCGGAGCCTTGTCCCTGGGAATTGCAAAGGGCGCTTATGAAGCTGCTTTGAGCTATTCCAAGGAACGCGTGCAGTTCGGAAAACCAATCAGCGAATTTCAGGGTATTTCCTTTAAGCTTGCGGATATGGCCACAGAAATTGAAGCTTCGGAATTGCTGTTGCACAAAGCGGCATTTCTCAAGAATGAGGGCAGGGAGATGACAAAGTTAAGCGCAATGGCCAAAATGTATGCTTCAGAAGTATGTGTACGCGTGGCAAATGAAGCTGTGCAAATCCATGGCGGTTACGGCTATACCAAGGATTATCCTGTGGAAAAATTTTACAGGGATTCCAAACTCTGCACGATAGGCGAGGGTACAACTGAAATCCAGAAGATTGTCATTGCCAAGAATATTTTAAAATAAATAGTTTTCTTTTCACTTATTCCCTTTATATTTGCACTCTCAAATCATTAAAGAAAGGAGGTTGTAGCCCATGTTAATAATACCTGTTAAAGAAGGAGAAAATATCGACCGAGCCCTCAAACGTTTCAAACGTAAGTTCGACCGAACCGGGACCATGCGACAACTCCGTAAACGTCAGCAGTTTACAAAACCTTCCGTGGAACGTAGACAACAAATTCAAAAGGCCCAATACATTCAGGGTCTCAGAGATCAGGAAGAGATTTAATAGTATATCTTCCAATCAATAGACATCACGCGCTTCTGATCTTTTCAGATGCGCTTTTTTTTACCACGGTTTTTACAGGTTTTGTAAATTTACAGTATGTCCGTCAGTTCCTTTATCTCCTATTTGGCGCTGGAGAGGAAATTTTCCCCCCACACCGTGAACGCCTACAAGAGGGATATTGCGGAATTTCATGCCTTTTATCTGAAGGAGCATGGTGTAGAAGCTACAGAGGATGTGTCCTACGGAAGTATCCGGAGTTGGATCGTTTTTTTGGTGGAGCATCAATTGTCCAACAGATCCGTAAACCGGAAAATCGCTTCCCTGAAAGCTTATTTTAAATTTCTTGTGCAAGTTGAGAGCATAAAAGTAAGTCCCCTGGCAACGCATAAAGCTCTTAAAACCCCCAAAAAACTTGAGATTCCATTTTCTGAGAAAGAGATGGACCTGGTACTGCTGCCATTTCAATTTGACGATGATTTTGAAGGACTGAGGGATAAAATGATCATTGAAATATTATATACGACAGGTATGCGTCGGGCTGAGCTTATGAATTTAAAACTGAAGGATCTGAATCTTCCCGGAAAGACGATCAAAGTGCTTGGAAAACGTAATAAAGAAAGAATTATACCCCTGGTTTCCAGAACCTTGGAAAACCTGACTACCTATCTTACTGCGCGTGAACAACAGGTAAAAATTCAGGGCGAACCCTTTGTTTTTATCGGCAAAAACGGACATAAAATGTACGAAACGCTTGTTTACAGGATAATAAATAGGTATTTTAGTAAGGTCTCTTCAAAAGTGAAGAAGAGTCCGCATATTCTTCGGCATACCTTCGCAACACATCTGCTCTCTAATGGAGCCGATCTGAATTCAGTAAAGGAATTGCTGGGACATTCCAGTTTGGCGTCCACACAAGTCTATACGCACAATAGTATTGCCGAGCTAAAAAAAGCGCACAGGGCTTCGCATCCCAGAAGTCGGGAATAGCCCTACGTTCTTTAAAATTGTTTCATCTTAAAATCCGTAACGAATGAGAGTAATCACACAGTCCGTCAATTTTAACGCTGATGGTAAGCTAATCGATTTTGTACAGAGAAGATTGGATAAACTGGACCTGTTTTACGATAAGGTTATCAGTTCCGAGGTATTTTTGAAGGTTGAAAATACAAGCCTCAAGGAAAATAA
Source organism: Muriicola sp. (assembly GCA_041744575.1). Lineage (GTDB taxonomy): Bacteria > Bacteroidota > Bacteroidia > Flavobacteriales > Flavobacteriaceae > JTS-RE37. The sequence continues at coordinate 41,968 of JBGTKP010000057.1, read as the reverse complement.
GATTGTGGAAATTAAAATGATGGTTCCTAAAGATCGGTTTCTGGTAAAGAAACAATGCAAATCCTTTGAAGAAGCGGTCGATTCAGCTTGTGGATCTCTTGAGCGAAAACTGGTGAAAAAGAAGAAAAAAGCCAGATTGAACGACCCCCTAAAATTTTTGTAATTTTGTTTTGATTAAAAAAATAATTATCTACATTTGCAGTCCGTTAGAAATAGCGGGCTTTTTTTGCGATAAAATGCTTGAAAAAGCCGATGTAGCTCAGCTGGCTAGAGCAGCTGATTTGTAATCAGCAGGTCGTGGGTTCGACTCCCTCCATCGGCTCAAGTAGTAAGCGGATTTTCCGGGAGGATAAAGACCAACTTGAGGGTTATATCGCAATGATAATGAGTGATAAAGGGCTTAACAAGACGCCGGTAGGTAAAACATTGGCAGGGTTGACCCGGATTGGGCAGTTTCAAAAGGGCGAGAGGCGCATTGAACGAGATTGAGATCCGGAAGTTTTTTCCTCCGAATTTCGAAGACAGGGGTAAAGAGCCGACCATAGCATGGATTCAAACGTATGAAGCGATTGGGTTTCGCAATCTGGATGCTTCGAAAGTTCATAACGTATTGATGATATAGGTTGGGGAGATACTCAAGCGGCCAACGAGGACAGACTGTAAATCTGTTGGTTTCACCTTCGCAGGTTCGAATCCTGCTCTCCCCACGGAAATTTGGACCACATCCGTTCATTGCAGGGGTGTTGACATGTTGAAATTGAAATGCAAAGTACGCGGGAGTAGCTCAGTTGGTAGAGCGTCAGCCTTCCAAGCTGAATGTCGCCGGTTCGAACCCGGTCTCCCGCTCTGAATACTAAAGGAATATTGAAAAATATCCGGCGGTTTTGAAATAGTGAAAGAAGCGTTTTGGGTGATTGAAACTTGCCCGGAGAACGGTCATGGGAACAGACCACCGCTTCACAGCCTGGGGTTAGCGATTGGTGATTTTGTAGAAACTGTTGTAGGTGCTGCCTGAACCTTTTTAACATGAAACCCTCAACCAAATATGCCGACGTAGCTCAGGGGTAGAGCGTTTCCTTGGTAAGGAAGAGGTCACGGGTTCAATTCCCGTCGTTGGCTCACTTAGTAAAAGAATTGAACACTAATATAAACTAAGATTAAAATCAAATAAAAATGGCAAAGGCAACTTTTGATCGTTCCAAACCTCACTTGAATATAGGTACTATTGGACACGTTGATCACGGTAAAACCACGTTAACTGCGGCTATCACTTCGGTATTGGCCAATGCTGGTTTATCGGAAGTAAGGACTTTCGATTCAATCGACAACGCTCCTGAAGAAAAAGAAAGGGGAATTACGATTAACACCTCTCACGTAGAATATCAGACAGAAAACAGGCACTATGCCCACGTGGACTGTCCCGGCCACGCCGATTATGTGAAGAACATGGTAACAGGTGCCGCTCAAATGGACGGTGCCATCCTAGTAGTTGCCGCGACCGACGGACCGATGCCACAGACAAGAGAACACATCCTGCTTGGACGCCAGGTAGGTATTCCAAGAATGGTCGTATTCCTGAATAAGGTAGATATGGTCGATGATGAAGAACTTCTGGAACTGGTTGAGATGGAAGTGAGAGAACTGCTTTCTTTCTATGAATATGACGGCGACAACGGGCCGGTTATCTCAGGTTCTGCTTTGGGCGCCCTTAACGGCGAGCAAAAGTGGGTGGATACCGTTATGGAACTAATGTCTGCGGTTGACACATGGATCGAGATGCCCAAAAGGGATGTTGAGAAGGAATTCTTAATGCCTGTGGAAGATGTCTTTACCATTACAGGACGTGGAACCGTGGCGACAGGAAGAATTGAGACAGGAGTTGCAAATACAGGAGATTCCGTGGATATTATCGGGATGGGCGCGCAAAAACTGACTTCAACCGTTACAGGAGTAGAAATGTTCCGTAAGATCCTTGACAGGGGAGAAGCCGGTGATAACGTTGGAATTCTTCTTCGAGGAATTGAAAAAACGGATATTAAGAGGGGAATGGTTATCTGTAAGCCAGGATCCGTGAAGCCTCACGCTAAATTTGAAGCAGAGGTCTACATCCTGAAAAAGGAAGAAGGAGGGCGACATACTCCGTTTCATAATAACTACCGGCCCCAGTTCTATGTCCGTACTACGGACGTGACAGGCACCATCAACCTTCCAAGTGGTGTTGAAATGGTGATGCCAGGTGATAACCTTACTATCATTGTGGATCTTCTGCAACCCATCGCTTTAAGTGTGGGGTTGCGTTTTGCGATCCGCGAGGGTGGCAGAACCGTTGGTGCAGGTCAGGTTACTAAAATATTGGATTAATCGCTTACGATAACTATTTACAATGAAGGTGTCCGCTTATGGCGGATACCTTTCAATGTAATTAACTACGGGTGTAGCTCAGTTGGTAGAGCACTGGTCTCCAAAACCAGGTGTCGGGAGTTCGAGTCTCTCCTCCCGTGCTGATGAACAGGGAAGAGGTAGATGAGACGAGAAGTTGATCCTGCGGCGCGCAGCCGAAGGAATTGTAACGGATTTTAAAACACACGGCATGATTACATATATAAAGGAATCCGTAGAAGAATTAAGGAACAACGTTACCCTCCCCAGTCGGGCCGAAGCCACCAACCTTATGGTCATCGTGGCGGTGTTTTCTATCCTTTTTTCATTGGCGACCTGGGGTGTAGACACCATCTTTAGCGAATTAATTACATTGTATTTTAAAACATTAATAAATTAAGCAGGGATCGATGTCAGAAGTGCTGGATAAGAAATGGTATGTGGTGAGGGCCGTAAGCGGTCAGGAGAACAAAATCAAAGGATACATTGAAACTGAAGTGGAGCGTCATGGCTTCGGTGATTTTCTGGAAGAGGTCCTGGTACCAACGGAAAAGGTGGTACAGATCAGGAACGGAAAAAAAATTAACAAGGAGCGCGTGTATTTCCCAGGATATATCATGATAAAGGCCAATTTAGGGGGAGAGATGGTCCACATTATCCGGTCTATTACCAATGTTATTGGCTTTTTAGGAGAAACTAAAGGAGGAGACCCGGTCCCTCTCAGAAAAACCGAAGTGAACAGGATGCTGGGGAAAGTCGATGAACTCGCAATAAATACTGACAGTGTGGCCATACCCTTCGTTTTAGGGGAGACCGTAAAAGTGATTGATGGACCTTTTAACGGTTTTAATGGAACAGTGGAAAAAATTAATGAGGAAAAGCGGAAGCTGGAGGTGATGGTGAAAATATTCGGACGCAAAACCCCGCTCGAACTTAGTTATATGCAGGTTGAGAAAGTATAAATTTTTGTTACATATTTAAAAGTGCTGTTGCTTCCAATAAACACACTTTGCAAATTAATTTTAAACAATGGCAAAAGAAATAAGTAAAGTAGTAAAACTACAGGTTAGGGGAGGTGTTGCGAATCCATCGCCACCGGTTGGACCCGCCTTAGGTGCTGCCGGCGTTAACATCATGGAGTTCTGTAAGCAGTTCAATGCAAGAACACAGGACAAACAGGGCAAATTACTGCCGGTTGTTATCACCGTTTTTAAGGACAAGTCTTTTGACTTTGTCGTTAAGACACCACCGGCGGCAGTTCAGCTTATGGAAGCAGCGAAGATTAAAAAAGGATCCGGCGAACCTAACAGAACCAAGTCAGGGAATGTTTCCTGGGATCAGGTAAGAAAGATTGCCGAAGAGAAAATGGTGGATCTGAATGCATTCACCGTTGAATCGGCGATGAGCATGGTGGCGGGCACAGCACGTTCCATGGGCCTCAAAGTGATGGGTAAACGCCCTTTTTAAATCGTAACAGCAATTTTTAGTATGGGAAAAGTAACAAAAAAGCAAAAGGAAGCCCGGTCGAAAATAGAGAAGGATAAACTCTATTCGCTCAAAGAAGCTTCTGCGCTTATTAAGGAAATAAGTACTGCCAAGTTTGACGCATCCGTTGACCTCGCAGTAAGACTTGGAGTAGATCCTAGGAAGGCCAATCAGATGGTCCGCGGGGTGGTCACCCTGCCTCACGGAACAGGCAAGGATGTAAAAGTCCTCGCGCTGGTCACTCCGGACAAGGAAGCCGAGGCTAAGGAAGCAGGTGCAGACTTTGTCGGACTTGATGAATATCTCGAAAAGATAAAGAATGGCTGGACCGATGTGGATGTGATCATTACGATGCCAAGTGTTATGGGGAAATTAGGCCCACTGGGACGCGTTTTGGGCCCCAGAGGACTTATGCCCAATCCAAAAACGGGAACGGTAACCATGGACATTGGCAAGGCGGTCTCGGAAGTGAAGGCGGGTAAGATCGATTTTAAAGTAGATAAAACAGGTATCGTGCACGCGGCCGTTGGAAAAGTTTCCTTTTCCGAAGACAAGATTACAGAGAACGCCCGTGAGTTACTGGATACCCTTCTGAAGCTGAAACCGACAGCCGCAAAAGGAGTGTACATGAAATCTATCTATATGTCCAGTACGATGAGCCCTAGTGTTCAATTAGATCCCAAAGCCGTTTAACTGTAAAAGATCGTAACATGACAAAAGAAGAAAAGGCAACAGTTATAGAGGATTTGACGTCTAAGCTTGCTGATAGCAGTACCATTTACCTGGCAGATATTTCCGGACTCAACGCACAAGCCACTTCGGATTTACGAAGGGCCTGCTTTAAGGCGAATATCAAGCTTTCTGTGGTAAAGAACACATTGCTGGCGAAGGCCATGGAGGCATCGGATAAGGAATTTGGGGAGCTACCCGATGTACTTTCCGGAAACACCTCACTTATGTTTGCCGAAGTTGGAAATGCCCCGGCAAAACTGATCAAGACTTTCAGGAAAAAGTCGAATAAACCCCTTTTGAAAGGTGCTTTTATCGCAGAAGCTATTTACATTGGCGACGAACAACTTGATGCCCTTATAAATATCAAATCAAAAGAGGAAATGGTCGGAGAGATCATTGGTCTTTTGCAGTCCCCTATTAAGAATGTCATCTCCGGTTTGAAGTCCGGCGGCGGCAAACTGGCTGGGATTCTAAAGACCCTTTCCGAAAAGTAAATGCGCACTATAAACCAGTATAATTTTAAATTTTATTAAACGATAGACAAATGGCAGATTTAAAAGATTTCGCAGAACAGTTGGTCAATTTAACCGTAAAGGAAGTAAATGAATTGGCTGTCATATTAAAAGAAGAATACGGTATTGAGCCTGCTGCTGCGGCAGTGACTGTGGCCGCTGGCGGAGCTTCCGCAGGAGGAGATGGTGGTGAAGCTGCAGAAGAAAAAACTGAATTCGATGTCATCCTTAAGGCAGCCGGCGGCTCAAAGCTGGCCGTTGTGAAATTGGTTAAGGAATTAACCGGTCTCGGCCTGAAAGATGCCAAGGACATAGTTGATAGCGCTCCCAAGGCTGTAAAGGAAGGTGTTTCCAAAGATGAAGCCGAAGGCATTAAAAAATCACTTGAAGAAGCAGGAGCAGAAGTTGAGCTTAAATAATTGCAAGGACCATATGGTTTTGGTTTAGGTCTTCCCGTATTTTACGGCTAGGCCTAAACCCGTTTATAACAGTATATACAGGTATATACTCACCCACACTAATATTCACGTTCAAAATTGTCCATAGATGTTCACAAAACAGACTGAAAGAGTAAGTTTCGCATCCGCTAAGAACATACCGGATTACCCGGATTTCCTGGACATTCAGATTAAGTCGTTTCAAGATTTTTTTCAGCTTGAAACAAAATCTGATGAAAGGGGCAATGAAGGTCTCTACAATACCTTCATGGAAAACTTCCCGATTACGGATACCAGGAACCAGTTCGTGCTGGAGTTTCTCGACTACTTCATAGATCCGCCCAGATATTCCATTCAGGAATGTATTGAGCGCGGGCTAACATACAGCGTGCCCCTTAAGGCAAGATTAAAATTATTTTGTACTGATCCGGAGCATGAAGACTTTGAGACCATCGTTCAGGATGTCTATCTGGGAACAATTCCCTATATGACCCCCAGCGGTACTTTTGTAATCAATGGGGCCGAACGCGTGGTAGTTTCCCAGTTACACAGATCACCCGGCGTATTTTTCGGTCAGTCATTCCACGCCAATGGTACCAAGCTTTATTCGGCCAGGGTCATTCCATTTAAAGGATCATGGATAGAATTCGCAACCGATATCAACAGCGTGATGTACGCTTATATTGACCGGAAGAAGAAATTGCCTGTAACCACTTTGTTCAGAGCCATTGGTTTTGAGAGGGATAAGGACATCCTGGAGATATTTGACCTGTCTGAGGAAGTAAAGGTTTCAAAGGCAGGGTTGAAGAAAATTCTCGGCCGAAAGCTGGCCGCCAGGGTATTGAATACCTGGCATGAGGATTTTGTGGATGAAGATACTGGTGAAGTTGTTTCTATAGAGCGGAATGAGATTGTACTCGACCGGGATACGATCCTGGAAAAGGAACATATTGACCAGATTGTGGATACCGATGTGAAAACCATTTTGCTTCACAAGGAAAACAACGCACAAAGTGATTATGCGATCATTCACAATACGCTGCAAAAAGATCCTACCAATTCTGAAAAGGAAGCCGTGGAACATATCTACAGGCAGTTGCGGAATGCCGAGCCACCGGATGAGGAAACTGCCCGGGGAATTATCGATAAGTTATTTTTCTCGGATCAGAGGTACAACCTCGGAGAGGTGGGTCGCTACAGGATGAATAAAAAATTAGGCCTGGAAATAGGGATGGACAAACAGGTCCTGACCAAGGAAGACATCATCACCATCATCAAATATCTGATTGAGCTGATCAATTCCAAGGCAGAGATTGATGACATTGATCACCTTTCCAACAGAAGGGTCAGAACCGTTGGAGAACAATTGTCGTCCCAGTTCGGAGTTGGACTGGCGCGGATGGCACGGACCATCAGGGAACGGATGAATGTCAGGGATAATGAGGTCTTTACCCCGATTGACCTGATCAATGCCAAGACCCTCTCTTCCGTTATCAATTCTTTTTTCGGGACAAATCAGTTGTCCCAGTTCATGGATCAGACCAATCCCCTGGCGGAGATTACGCACAAGCGACGTTTATCAGCGCTGGGACCGGGAGGTTTGTCAAGGGAACGGGCCGGATTTGAGGTAAGGGACGTCCATTATACGCATTACGGACGCCTTTGTCCTATAGAAACCCCGGAAGGGCCTAATATCGGCTTGATTTCATCTTTATCGGTTTTCGCCAAAGTGAATCCTATGGGATTCCTGGAAACTCCCTACAGAAAGGTAAGTAAAGGCAAGGTTGATACCAAGGATTTTGTCTATCTGAGCGCAGAGGAAGAAGAGGGGATGAAGATTTCTCAGGCCAACATCCCGCTGAAGGATAACGGAACCATTGATCAGGAAAAGGTAATCGCAAGGGAGGAAGGTGACTTTCCGGTGGTTGATGCAGCGGAGGTCAATTATACCGACGTCGCTCCCAATCAGATCGCATCCATTTCCGCTTCACTGATCCCTTTCCTGGAGCATGATGATGCGAACAGGGCATTGATGGGATCAAACATGATGCGGCAGGCAGTCCCCCTGCTTAAACCTCAGGCACCCATAGTTGGTACTGGACTCGAGAGGCAGGTTGCCTCAGATTCGAGGGTCCTTATCAATGCCGAAGGGGATGGGGTAATAGAATATGTGGATGCCAAGCAGATCAAGATCACATATAAACGTTCGGAACAGGAGCAACTGGTCAGTTTTGAGGATGATTCCAAGACCTATGAACTGGTGAAATTCCGCAAGACGAATCAGGGCACCAGCATCAACCTGAAACCTATTGTCAGAAAAGGCGATAAGGTGAAGAAAGGACAGGTACTTTGTGAAGGCTACGCTACGGAAAGTGGCGAACTGGCCCTGGGAAGGAACCTGAAAGTGGCTTTCATGCCATGGAAGGGATATAATTTTGAGGATGCCATTGTGATCTCTGAAAAAGTGGTGAGGGAGGATATTTTCACCTCCATCCATATAGATGAATATGCGCTGGAAGTGAGGGATACCAAACTGGGAGCCGAGGAACTTACCAATGACATTCCCAATGTATCCGAGGAAGCCACCAAGGACCTCGATGAATATGGAATGATCCGCATAGGTGCTGAAGTAAAACCCGGAGACATCCTGATAGGAAAGATCACCCCGAAAGGTGAATCGGATCCTACCCCGGAGGAGAAACTGTTGAGGGCCATCTTTGGAGATAAGGCAGGCGATGTGAAAGACGCCTCCCTGAAAGCCTCTCCTTCCCTGAAGGGGGTGGTTATCGATAAGAAGTTGTTCTCCCGTTCCATTAAGGATAAGCGGAAACGTTCCGAGGACAAAGAGGCCATTACGGCGCTGGAGCTGGAATATGAAGTAAAATTCCAGGAATTGAAGGACATTCTAATTGATAAGCTGTTCAAGATCGTAAATGGCAAGACTTCTCAGGGTGTACTTAACGACCTGGGAGAAGAGGTATTGCCAAAGGGTAAGAAGTATTCGATGAAGATGCTTAATGCCGTGGACGATTTTGCCCATTTGGTCAGCGGAAGCTGGACTACGGACAAAGAGACAAACGTACTTGTGGCAGATCTTCTTCACAACTATAAGATCAAATTGAATGACCTTCAGGGAAATCTTCGGAGGGATAAATTCACAATCTCCGTCGGGGATGAACTCCCTGCGGGGATAATGAAGCTTGCCAAGGTCTATATAGCCAAAAAGAGGAAGCTAAAAGTCGGGGATAAGATGGCTGGCCGTCATGGAAACAAAGGGATTGTTGCCCGTATCGTAAGACAGGAAGACATGCCTTTCCTGGAGGACGGAACACCTGTGGACATCGTTTTGAATCCGCTGGGTGTACCTTCCAGGATGAACATTGGTCAGATCTATGAGACCGTTTTAGGATGGGCAGGCCAGAACCTTGGAAAGAATTTCGCCACTCCTATCTTTGATGGAGCCACCCTTGATCAGATCAATGCATTGACTGATGAGGCAGGGGTTCCGAGATACGGACATACCTATCTGTATGACGGTGGAACCGGGCAGCGGTTTGATCAGCCTGCAACAGTCGGGGTAATCTACATGCTGAAACTGGGCCACATGGTGGATGATAAAATGCACGCCAGGTCGATAGGTCCCTATTCTCTTATCACGCAGCAGCCTCTTGGGGGAAAAGCACAATTTGGCGGGCAGCGATTTGGCGAAATGGAAGTTTGGGCACTGGAAGCATATGGCGCGTCCGCAACGCTCAGGGAAATCCTCACGGTAAAGTCGGATGATGTTATAGGCAGGGCTAAAACCTATGAATCGATCGTCAAAGGAGAAACAATGCCTGAACCCGGCCTACCGGAATCTTTCAATGTATTGATGCACGAACTTAAGGGATTAGGTTTGGACATCCGTCTGGAAGAATAATCAAAGTTCTTGTAACACTATTAATTTATTATCACTATTGGCATTATGGCTAGACTTAAAGATTCTAATACGATAAAAAGGTTTGATAAAATTTCTATTGGCTTGGCCTCCCCGGAATCCATCCTGGCAGAGTCGAGAGGGGAAGTTTTAAAGCCGGAAACGATCAATTACAGGACCCATAAACCGGAACGTGATGGACTATTCTGTGAGCGTATTTTTGGGCCTGTAAAGGACTATGAATGCGCTTGTGGAAAATATAAAAGGATCCGTTACCGTGGGATAGTATGCGATCGTTGCGGGGTGGAGGTTACAGAGAAAAAGGTAAGGAGAGACAGGGTAGGTCACATCAACCTGGTAGTTCCTGTTGCCCATATCTGGTATTTTCGGTCCCTGCCTAATAAAATAGGATATCTACTGGGCCTTCCGTCCAAAAAACTGGACATGATCATCTATTATGAACGTTATGTGGTCATTCAACCCGGAATTGCCAAAGGGATTGAAGGTGAGGAAATACAGAAAATGGACTTCCTGACGGAAGAGGAATATCTGAATATTCTGGATACTATACCCCCTGAAAATCAATATCTGGACGAGGCCGACCCCAATAAGTTCATTGCCAAAATGGGGGCGGAGTGTCTTATTGATTTATTGGCCAGGATCAACCTGACGGAACTTTCCTATGACCTTAGGCATAAGGCGAATATGGAAACCTCCAAGCAACGTAAAACAGAAGCGTTAAAGAGGCTTCAGGTAGTGGAAGCGCTTCGGGAGTCGCAGGACAACAGAGAAAATAAACCGGAGTGGATGATCATGAAGGTAATACCTGTCATCCCACCTGAGTTAAGACCACTGGTGCCTTTGGACGGAGGTCGGTTCGCCACATCAGATTTGAACGATCTTTACCGCAGGGTAATTATAAGGAACAACCGTCTGAAGCGCTTAATGGAGATCAAGGCTCCCGAAGTGATTTTGCGGAATGAGAAGCGCATGCTTCAGGAAGCAGTCGATTCTCTGTTTGACAATACAAGAAAAGCTTCCGCAGTAAAAACGGAATCGAACAGACCATTGAAATCACTTTCCGATTCTCTGAAAGGGAAACAAGGGCGGTTCCGACAGAACCTTTTGGGAAAAAGGGTGGATTATTCTGCGCGTTCTGTTATCGTGGTTGGTCCCGAAATGAAATTATATGAATGTGGTCTGCCAAAAGATATGGCAGCGGAATTGTATAAGCCTTTTGTAATCAGAAAACTGATTGAACGGGGTATTGTCAAAACAGTCAAATCGGCCAAAAAGATCATTGATAAAAAAGAGCCGGTTGTTTGGGATATTCTTGAAAATGTACTGAAGGGACATCCGGTGCTGCTCAATCGCGCCCCGACCCTGCACAGGCTTGGTATCCAGGCATTTCAACCTAAATTGATTGAAGGGAAAGCGATCCGACTGCACCCCCTTGTTTGTACTGCATTTAATGCGGATTTTGACGGGGATCAGATGGCTGTACACCTTCCTCTTGGCCCCGAGGCCATTCTTGAGTCTCAATTACTGATGCTGGCTTCACACAATATATTGAATCCGGCCAACGGTTCCCCGATCACCGTACCTTCGCAGGATATGGTTCTCGGGTTGTATTACATGACCAAAGAACGGGTTTCGACCGCCGATGTCAAAGTTAAAGGAGAAGGACTGACCTTTTATTCCTCAGAAGAAGTGGTCATTGCCTTTAATGAGGGAAAAGTAGACCTTAACGCCACTATCAAGGTAAGGGCGAAGGACTTTAATGAAGAAGGTAAACTGGCAAATAAAATCATTGAGACCACGGTCGGAAGGGTACTTTTCAATATGGTAGTACCTGAACAGGCCGGATACATCAATGAGGTCCTGAACAAGAAATCCCTCCGGGATATCATCGGGAAGATCCTCGCCGTTACCGATGTGCCTACAACTTCAGACTTTCTTGACATGATCAAGACGATGGGATACGAATTTGCATTTAAAGGCGGCTTGTCATTCAGTCTTGGTGATATTATCATCCCTGAAGAGAAACCAGCTATGATCGCCGATGCCAATGAACAGGTTGACGGAATCATGATGAATTACAATATGGGGCTCATAACCAATAATGAGCGCTATAATCAGGTAATTGATGTATGGACGTCTACCAATGCCATGCTAACCGAACTCGCGATGAAAAATATCCGGGAAGATCAGCAGGGATTCAATTCTGTGTACATGATGCTCGATTCCGGAGCAAGGGGTTCCAAAGAACAGATAAGGCAGTTGACCGGAATGAGGGGCTTGATGGCAAAACCGAAAAAATCGACAGCAGGCGGGGGTGAGATTATTGAAAACCCGATCCTCTCCAACTTTAAGGAAGGTCTGTCCATTCTGGAGTACTTTATATCTACACACGGTGCCAGAAAGGGATTGGCCGATACAGCGCTTAAGACTGCGGATGCAGGATACCTTACCCGTCGTTTGGTAGACGTGTCACAGGATGTTATCGTAAACATCGAAGACTGTGGTACGTTGCGTGGCATCCTTGTAGAGGCGCTTAAGAAGAATGAAGAAGTGGTTGAAACCCTCGGGGAGCGCATACTCGGAAGGGTTTCCCTTCATGATGTATATGATCCTCTTACGGAAGCGTTCCTCCTGACTGCCGGCCAGGAAATCCTTGAGGCGGATGTGAGAAAAATTGAGGTATCACCTATAGAAAAAGTAGAAGTGCGATCTGCCCTCACCTGTGAGGCTCAAAAGGGGATCTGTGCCAAATGTTACGGCCGAAACCTGTCCACAAACAAAATGGTGCAACGCGGGGAAGCCGTAGGTGTTGTGGCTGCACAATCTATTGGAGAACCTGGTACACAGTTGACACTAAGGACTTTCCACGTTGGTGGTATCGCAGGGAATATCTCTGAAGACAGTAAACTTGAGGCCAAATTTAGTGGGGTCGCCGAAATTGAGGATTTGAGGACAGTGAAAGGACAAGCCGCGGATGGAAAGACTTCAGAAATTGTCATATCAAGGACTTCTGAAATAAAGGTGGTGGATGCCAAGACCGGTATTACCTTAAGCACCAATAACATTCCTTACGGTTCACAATTGTTTGTGATGAACGGGGATAAGGTACAAAAGGGAGAGGTCATATGTCAGTGGGACCCTTACAACGGAGTTATCGTATCAGAATTCCCGGGTAAAATTGCTTATGAGAATATTGAACAGGGAATTACCTATCAGGTGGAAATTGATGAACAGACAGGATTTCAGGAAAAGGTCATTTCTGAATCAAGGAACAAAAAGCTTATTCCTACCCTGCTTATTAAAAATTCCAAGGATGATGTACTCAGAAGTTATAATCTTCCCGTTGGTTCTCACCTGATGGTGGATGACGGCGATAAGATCAAGGAAGGCAAAACCCTTGTTAAAATTCCAAGGAAATCTGCCAAGACAGGTGACATTACTGGAGGTCTGCCAAGGGTCACGGAGCTATTTGAAGCGCGAAACCCTTCAAATCCGGCGGTAGTTTCGGAGATTGACGGAGTAGTTTCCTTCGGCAAGATCAAAAGAGGTAACCGCGAGATCATTATCGAATCCAAATTGGGAGAGATCAAGAAATATCTTGTAAAACTCTCCAATCAAATCCTGGTTCAGGAAAATGATTATGTACGGGCGGGGATGCCATTGTCAGATGGTTCAATAACACCTGAAGATATTCTGGCTATCAAAGGCCCGTCTGCAGTACAACAGTACCTTGTAAATGAGGTTCAGGAAGTATACCGGTTGCAGGGGGTGAAGATTAATGACAAGCATTTTGAAGTTGTCGTACGTCAGATGATGCGCAAGGTCCAGATAGAAGATCCGGGAGATACCATCTTCCTCGAAAACCAATTGGTCCATAAGGATGATTTTATCGAGGAGAATGATGAGATTTTCGGCAAGAAAGTGGTCATCGATTCAGGGGAATCAGTAAACCTTAAGGCAGGTCAGATCATTACAGCAAGGGATCTGAGGGATGAAAATTCCATCCTTAAGCGGACAGATAAGTCGCTTGTCACTGCCAGGGATGCAGTAGCTGCTACGGCGACCCCCATTTTACAGGGGATCACCAGAGCTTCCCTGCAAACCAAGTCCTTTATCTCTGCGGCTTCCTTCCAGGAAACCACAAAGGTGCTGAATGAGGCAGCGGTTAGCGGTAAAATTGATCTGCTGGAAGGTCTTAAGGAGAATGTGATTGTCGGTCATAAAATACCGGCAGGTACAGGGATGCGGGATTATGAAAATATCATTGTAGGTTCCAAGGAAGAATACGATGAGATCATGGCTCGTAAGGAAGAATTGAAATTTTAATTGAAGGCGGCTCCCGGGTATCCCCGGGAGCCACTTATTAAATCATCCCGAACACCTATTGTTTATGGGAAAAAAGGAAGAAAAACAAAAACAAATTAATATTGAACTGGATGAGAAGACCGCAGAGGGAATCTATTCCAATCTGGCGATCATCAATCATTCGGTATCAGAATTTGTGATCGATTTTATTAGCATGATGCCGGGAGCGCCAAAGGCCAAAGTCAAAAGCAGAATTGTACTGACACCACAACATGCTAAAAAATTCCTGAAGGCACTCAATGATAATGTGCAGCGATTTGAAAACGCACATGGCACCATCAAAGATTATGAGCTCCCCTCCATACCACTTAATTTTGGTCCGACCGGGGAAGCGTAAGCAAATAAAAACCGCAGCTGATTCTGCGGTTTTTTTTTATCCTGAACACATCAATTGAATTCGGAGGTATAGAACATTTTGATGCTCGGATATTTCTGTTGGGTCATCTGTAAGGAAAACTGAGAATCTGCCAGAAAAACCAACTGCCCGCGTTTGTCCCGGGCCAGGAATTTTTGTTTGACTCGCAAAAATTCCCTGTACTCTTCATTATCCGGATCTTCAGGAGCAATCCAGCAGGCTTTGTACGCCTGGAACGGCTCATAACTGCATTTCGCTCCGTATTCATGTTCGAGCCTGTATTGAATCACTTCAAATTGAAGTGCACCCACGGTTCCTATGACTTTTCTCCCGTTCAGTTCCAAAGTAAATAGTTGAGCCACGCCTTCGTCCATCAACTGGTCAATCCCTTTGTTCAATTGCTTTGTCTTCATCGGATCCGCATTATTGATATACCGGAAATGTTCAGGAGAAAAGTTCGGAATCCCTTTATAGTGTAAAATTTCTCCTTCAGTAAGGGTATCGCCGATCTTGAAATTTCCAGTGTCATGCAGTCCGACAATATCCCCCGGAAATGAGAAATCAACGATCTCCTTTTTTTCGGCGAAAAAGGCATTTGGACTGGAAAATTTTAAATTTTTATTGTGCCTGACATGGAGATAGGGTTTGTTCCTTTCAAAGGTCCCTGAAACGACCTTAACAAAAGCCAAGCGGTCCCTGTGTTTTGGATCCATATTGGCATGGATCTTAAACACGAAGCCGGTCATTTGTTTCTCACTGGAATTGACAAGCCGTTCTTCCGCCTGTTTGGGTCTTGGGGAAGGGGCTATTTCTATAAAGCAATCCAGCAATTCCCTTACCCCGAAGTTATTGAGGGCGGATCCGAAGAAAACCGGTTGCAGTTGTCCCTGGAGATATTGTTGCTTGTCAAATTCCGGATAGACACCCCGGATCAGTTCGAGGTTCTCGCGTAAGGTCGCTGCCGCACGAGAACCGATTATTTGTTCAAGTTCAGGACTTTCTATGGAATCAAAGGCAATGGTCTCTTCTATATTCTTCTTACTGTCGCCACTGAAAAGATTGATGTTCTTCTCATAAATGTTATAAATTCCCTGAAAATCGTATCCCATCCCGATCGGAAAACTGAGCGGGGTTATGGTCAGTCCGAGCTTCTGTTCCACTTCATCCATAAGATCAAAGGCATCCTTTCCCTCACGGTCCATTTTATTGATAAAGACGATCATAGGAATGTTCCTCATCCGGCAAACTTCTACCAGTTTTTCGGTCTGTTCCTCCACCCCTTTGGCCACATCAATAACCACAATAACACTGTCCACAGCGGTCAGGGTCCTGAAAGTGTCCTCAGCAAAATCCTTGTGACCGGGAGTGTCCAGGATATTGATCTTCTTGTCCTTATAAATGAAGGCGAGTACAGAGGTTGCCACGGATATTCCTCGTTGCCTTTCAATTTCCATGAAGTCGCTGGTGGCAGTTTTCTTGATCTTATTGCTTTTAACAGCTCCTGCTTCCTGAATGGCACCCCCAAAAAGCAGTAACTTTTCTGTCAGCGTTGTCTTACCTGCGTCGGGATGAGAAATGATCCCGAAGGTTCTTCGTTTTTCTAATTCTTTTCTAAAATTCAACTCCTAAAATTTTCGCAAAAATAATGGAAATATTGTGGTTTTCCCGTGCTTCCTAAATATATCGGCGTAGGATTACCTCCATAGGGTCCTGTAAGATGAATCCGAAGGGAGAGGTAGCAAAAATCAATTTCTGGAAATCGGATTTAAGTGTCATTTATCGGAACCAACAGCATTTAAAAACTCGGGAAAAACTGTCTGAAGAAATTTGTATTCCCTTTAAAATGCAATTGTTAGGGTCATTGGTCGAGTATCCACGTTGTTGACGGAGTTTTGATCGGATCCGCTTTCAAAACAATTTGATGATATCCATTTTAGCTATATCTTTCACAGATTGAATTGAGAAGCCCTATCTCTTACATCACTTTATTTTACCTACTTGCCATGGTGATATGTTTAAAAGAAAACTATCATTTATGGAAAATCCTGCCCCATTCAGATCAAGGAACAAAATTTTTTACGGACTTAGGTTGCTCGCCGCTTTGTTGCTTTCTACCCTAAGTGTATCTTTCACGACCCTGCCTCCCGTTTCCACATACGCAGTATTCTTTTTGGATACAGACGGGGATGGAATTACGGATGCCCAGGACCTCGATGATGATGGGGACGGTATCCTGGATACCACAGAAGATGCCAATTCTGATGGGGACAATGATCCGCTTACCAACCCTACCGATACAGATGGGGATGCCATCCCTGATTTCCTCGATCTGGATACTGACAATGATGGTGTTCCGGATAATATCGAAGCCCAGAACGCCATGGAGCTGCTTACAGCTTCCGGACTGGACCTGGATGGGAATGGGCTGGACGACACCTACGAATCAGGTCCCGGAAGCGGAGAGGGGCTTACCCCTGTGGATTCCGATGCTGACGGACTTCCCGATTACCGCGATGTGGATTCTGATGGCGATGGTATTCCGGATAGCACGGAGTCCAGCATCCTGACTTCAGAATTTGATTGCGACACGGTACCTGAACTGTCATTTGACAATGCCCCAAGCCTAGAATCCGGAGAGGCCCTCCAGGAAGGTGCGGTCTACAGATTTGCCAATGTGACCGAAGCCTTGGATGCTTTGGTGACCATAGAATCAGTTGTCAACGGAGAGATCATTTCACTTGACCAAAATGCCGTCGATCCGGAATTCTTTAAGCCAGAAATTACTTTTACAACTACCGCAGAGATGAGAAGGCCTTATGTTGATCTGCGCATTTCTCTGGTATCTGCCGGAACCCAGCAACCAGCTGTTTTGAATGAATTGATTGCCAATTTCATAGATGTTGACGGGAATGCCCAGTACCAGGAATTCAACCGGTTCGACACCCCACGGAGTTATACCTTTGAAGAGGCGACCGAGGTGGGAATAAATGTCACTTCCGGCGGCCTTTTGATCAATGGGGGAACCCAGGAATATGATGGGATCTTTAATACCCACCCGACCGTCAATGTAGCGGTGCAATTTGTCAATATAGCCGCCTTTACATTTCGCTTTGGGATCCAGACAGAAAATCTTAACAATTTTATTACCCCAGTTCCCAGGCAGTCGGGAATTCAGTTTTCATGCCTGGATAATTTCATCAACCCGCAAACGGTTACTTATAACTCCGATGTCGACTCTGATTCTGACGGGTATCCGGACAGGGTGGATATCGACTCTGACAATGACGGCATTCCTGACAATATAGAGGCACAACCCACGAGCGGTTACACTGCGCCATCCGGATCGGATGAGGATAATGACGGCCTTGATGATGCCTATGATTTGGCCGGGAATGAAGGTCTGAACCCAGTAAATACGGACGCTTCCGACTTGCCGGATTATCTGGATGATGATTCTGACAATGATCTGGTACCGGATAACAATGAAGGGAACGATTTTAATTTTGATGGCGTTCCGGACCAACAACTGACGGGAACTGATACAGATGGTGATGGATTGGATGATGGTTATGAAGGAGGTGATGTGAACGATGGATTTGATGTAAATGACGAAATCGAGGATCCTGCCAGTGACTTACCTGATACGGACGGAACGGAGGATGTCAATTACAGGGATCTGGATGATGACGGGGATGAAATTGATACTCCGCTGGAGGATGCGGATGGCAATGACGACCCCACGAATGACGATACCGATAATGATGGGACGCCCGATTATCTTGATCCCACGGATGATCCGGACACCGATGGGGATAATGTACCGGACAATGTAGATATAGATGATGACAATGATGGTATCCTTGATACCGTGGAGGATCCGAACTTGGATGGTGATGACGATCCCCTTTCTAGTCCTCTGGATTTTGACAGTGATGGTTATCCTGATCATCTTGATATTGATGCAGATGACGACGGGATACCCGATAATGTTGAATCTCAGCCCACTTCAGGTTACGTGGCACCAACAGGAGCCGATGATGACAATGACGGTCTTGACAATGCCTACGAGGGAAGTGGGGATGAGGGACTGACCCCGGTGAATACCGACAATACAGATGAACCGGATTACCTGGACGACGATTCGGACAATGATCTGGTGGCGGACAACAATGAAGGGAACGATTATAATTTTGATGGGATTCCGGATCAGCAGCTCACCGGCCTGGATACTGACGGAGATGGACTTGATGACGGCTACGAGGGAAGCAACCTCAATGACGGTTTTGATGTAAATGATGAAATAGATAATCCGGCAGGGGATCTTCCTGACACAGATACATCCGGAGATGTCAATTACAGGGATTTTGATGATGACGGAGATGGTATTGATACCCCCGATGAAGATGCAGACAATGATCAGGACCCCACCAATGATGATACCGATGAGGACGGGACACCTGATTACCTGGATCCGTCCGATGATACTCCGGAAGACACTGAGGTTATCGTCAATCAGTTGGTCACTCCAAATAATGACGGGAAGAATGACTTCCTTTGGATCGAAGGCGTGGAGCAGGCAAAAAATAATACGCTTAAAATTTTTAACAGGTGGGGTGTATCCGTTTATGAAGGAACAAATTACAATAATCAGAACAACGTCTTTACAGGCCAATCCAAGGGCAGATCAACCTTAAGCGCTACTGATTATTTACCTTCGGGAGTTTATTTCTTTATATTTGAATACGAAAAAGGCCAGGAAAAAATAACCCAAAGTGGTTATCTCTATGTCAGTAAATAACTTTTACAGCGTATGATGTATCCAAATAATAAGCTACTGCCCATCCTGCTATTTTGTGTGACTCTTCATGGAATTTACGCGCAGCAGGACGCCCAGTATACACAATATATGTATAATACGATGAGCGTGAATCCGGCTTACGCGGGATCCAGGGGACAATTTAGTATTGCTGCTCTGTACCGCTCGCAATGGGCCGGGCTGGAAGGTGCTCCTGAAACACAAACATTGAATTTACACGCGCCTATCAGGAACAGCAGACTTGGCTACGGTTTATCCGTAATAAATGACAATATCGGAGACGGAGTTGTACAGGAAACCCAGTTTGATGCTGTAGTCTCCTATACTATAGATGTCTCACTGGATGGCAAGTTGTCTTTTGGCCTGAAAGCCGGAGGCAATTTATTAAACCTTGATTTTACAGGCCTTGAAAAACATGATGTGGAACCTGTAAGTACGGATAACATTGAGAACAGATTCTCACCCAATTTCGGTCTGGGGGTGTACTATCATACAAGCAGTTTTTATGCCGGACTTTCTGCGCCGAATTTGCTTGAAACAGACCATTTTGATAATTCTCAGCAGGATGCAAATTCCGTGCAATTCCTATCCGCAGAAAGAATCAACTTCTACCTGATTACCGGGTACGTTTTTGATCTGAATGGAAATTTAAAGTTTAAACCTGCACTCCTGACAAAAGTGGTGAGCGGGGCACCACTGCAAATAGATCTCTCAGCGAGCTTCCTTTTTAATGAAAGGTTTTCTTTTGGGGCTGCCTACCGCTGGGATGCGGCAATAAGCGCCCTTGCCGGTTTTCAGATTACTGATCAGTTTACCATTGGGCTTGCATATGACCGTGAAACAACAGCTTTAGGGAGCACCCAGTTTAATGACGGGTCATTTGAAGTTTTTTTAAGATTTGAACTGGTGAAATCATTTCAGCGCATGGTTTCTCCACGATTCTTTTAATCCTGATACAATGAGTAAAAGTATATTTGTTTTTATCTCTTTTTATCTTTTTCTGCCTTCGCCGGGTAGTGCTCAGGATCAGCTTATAAGCCGGGGCAATACAAAATATGAGGAGTATTCATTCAGCCCGGCCATTGATATATACAAGCGCGTAATAGATAAGGGATTTGTTTCTGCGGAACTCCTTCAGAAATTAGGCAATGCCTATTATTTCAACTCAAATTACACAGAGGCAGCCAAAGTATATGACCGGCTGATCAGGGAGTATGATAAGGAAGTAGGACCGGAATACCTTTTTCGTTACAGTCAGTCCCTTAAAAGCCTTGGGGATTATGAGAATTCAGATTTGATGATGGCCAGGTTTACAGAGGTAACATCGGATGATAAAAGAGCCGCCAATTTTAAAAGTGACTACAAAGCGGAAATAAAAAAGAATTCAGGTAGATATACCATTGCCCCATTTGAATATAATTCGGTATATGCAGAATTTGCTCCCGCTCTTTATAAACAGGGATTGATATTCTCATCCGACAGGGATACGGGCAACCTTGCAAAATACAGGCATACCTGGAATTCAAGTGATTTTCTTGATCTTTATAAAGTTAATGTTGACAGCCTCTCCCAGAATAAGCCGGTAAAAATTGACAATATTAATTCACGCTTACATGAGTCGACCTCCGTACTATCCTCGGATGATAGTACCCTTTATTTTACCAGAAATAATTTCAGGGACGGCAAGTATGTGAGAGACGGTTCGGGGATGGTCAGGCTCAAAATATTCCGGGCAAGGCTTGTAGACGGTCAATGGTCAGAACTTGAAGACCTGCCCTTTAACAGCGATGCCTATTCGGTTGCGCACCCTGCTCTGAGCGGGGATGGGAAAACCCTGTACTTTGTATCGGATATGCCAGGCACCCTGGGCCAATCGGATATATACAAGATACAAGTCCTGGATGATGGTACTTTCGGGAAACCAGAAAATCTGGGTCCCTCCATTAATACGGAAGCCCGTGAAACCTTTCCATATATCACAAGAAAAAATATCCTTTATTTTTCCTCCGATGGGCACCCTGGACTGGGAGGGCTTGATATTTTTGCTACAAGTGTTCAGGATGAGAATCACAAGGGCCCCATCCTGAATGTCGGGGAACCGGTCAATAGTAAATGGGATGATTTCACTTTTATTTTTGCCGAGGAATCACGAAAGGGCTATTTCGCTTCCAACAGGCAGGGAGGTGTAGGAGGGGATGACATCTATAGCTTCCTTGAAACCAAGGCATTAATTTTTGAATGTGTCCAGCCAGTTTCCGGAACTGTTCGCGATAAAATCTCAAATGAAATACTTGTGGGTGCCACCATTAAAATTATTAATGAGGCCAACGAGGAAGTAAGATCGGCAATTACGGACGAGAAAGGACATTATGAAGTAGCATGTGATTGCGGACAGGGAAACTTTGTAAGGGCATTGATGGAAGGATACGTTCCTTCCGAAGAATATCTTGAAAAGTCAGATGGCAAACCCAGGATAATGGATTTTTACCTTGAAAGGGAAACAGTTACTGCAGGCTTCGGGGATGATCTGGCCAAGTTACTTCAATTAAGTACCATCTACTTTAATTACAACAAATTTGATATACGGCCTGATGCGGAAATTGAAATCCAAAAAGTAATCGCCGCCATGGATAAGTTTCCCAGCTTAAATATTAAAGCCAATTCACACACTGACAGCAGGGGATCAGATCAATATAACCTGTATTTGTCTCAGAAAAGGGCAGAATCTACTGTTGCCTATATGGTATCCAAGGGAATTAATGCCGCGCGCCTTCAACAGGAAGGATTTGGAGAAACCCGTCTGGTCAACCAATGTGAAAACGGAGTGAAATGCTCCAACGAGGAACATGAACTCAACCGGCGTTCAGAATTTCTGATCATTGAATAAATCTCTGGTGGGGAATTGCACAATAGAATGCCCCTGAACGTCTATTGAGCCCCGTTCAGCACGAGGCCAAACATTCTATTTAGTTGAAGGAACAGCGCCCTAACACCGCGTTTGTAATCTTTTACACTTCTTTCTATCCCCTTTGCAACAAATATTTAGTCATTAATACTACTCTCAATAAATTTACTCCGGCCGTTAATGCCTGATCATTTCGGTTCATTCTAAATCAGGACAGTGGAGACAATGTATTCCAGATCTTTTTTATTAATTTATTGCATATTCTTTCTTGGTTTGGCCTTTTTAAATGCACAAACCACAGAAACCTTCAGAGATAACTTCAGCAGTGCTGCTTATTCCAATAACAACGGTACTTTAAACTTCTCCGGAAACTGGATTGAAACCAATGACACCAATGGAGCGACTGGCGGACGTATCGACATTAACAGCAGTCAGCTGCGATTTACTGACCTGGACAATTCCTATATTACACGTACCTTGAATCTGGCCGGGGCTAACTCGGTCGTTCTCAGACTGGATTACAATCGTACCAATGGTGATGAAACTGTTGCTGTACAGCTTTACAACGGGACCACTTATAATACGGTAGCGGTTTTAAATGGCACAGGTTCGGTTACCTATACCCTTAATCCAAATGAAATCTCCAGTGCTTCCGGCATCCGTTTTATCACCAACAGCGGAAACTGGAGTGGTGGAGAAACACTTTTTGTTGATAACGTTCGGTTTACGGCAGAATATCAGCCAATCATTGCTGCTGCAGATATTACTTTGAATGAATCTGCAGGCACAGCTGTATTCACAATTTTTCACCAGGGGGCCTCCGCCACAGGGCCATTTACAGTTAATTACGTGCTTACTCAGGGCACGGCGACTGCCGGAGCCGATTATACGTCCGTAAGTGGTACCCTGAATTTTAATGGTACAACCGGAGATTCTGAACAAGTGGTGGTGCCTATTGCGAATGATGTGTTATTTGAGGGGGATGAAACTTTTACCTTAAGCTTTACCGGCACTTCGAACCCCGGCGTGGATATCACAGATACGGCTATGGCCACCATAGTGGACGATGATGCCCTCGTGATGACCAATGGTGGCTCAGTTACCTCCTGCGATGACATTTTTCTGGATCCTGGAGGGGTTTCGAATTATGGAAATAATTTGAATGTTACCTACACGATCTGTCCAGACACTCCGAACAATTACGTTAGTGTTGATTTTTCAATATTTGATGTTGCCAGCAATGATATCCTGTACATTTATGACGGGAATTCAACCGCAGGAGCTCTCATTGGCCAATACAATAACAGCAATGTCCCTGATATCATAGAACCTCTCAATCCCACAGGTTGTCTGACCTTCCGTTTTGTAACCAATGGTGTGACAACAGGTTCGGGATGGGAAGCTACCCTCAGTTGTTTCCTGGAAGGACCTAAAGTGGTCGTTGAGAATATTTCCTTTGATGAAAATGTAGGGAATGCTGTATTCACGGTTACACAGACCAGAGCCAGACATGGGTTTAGTACCTTTCTCGGTTTTATAACCGTTCCTTTTACAGTAAATTATAATATCATAGACGGGACTGCTCAGGCCGGAAGTGATTATACCGCAGTTTCAGGAACCTTGAATTTTAACGGGCAGATAGGAAGCACCAGGACCATCTCTGTACCGATTGCAAATGACGGTATCCCCGAAAGTGCAGAGAATTTTACCGTGATCTTCACAGGGTTCAATGCCCAATATGCGACCATCAATATCAGTGATACAGGAACAGGAACTATAAACTCACAGATCCTGGCCAATGACCCGCTCACTCTTTTTCAGGAATTTGATGGTTATTTTGACTATTCTACCACCGGAGGAACGTTGCGGACAGGTGCCAATGGTGTCAGTCCGTGTACCATTACCACATCTTCATCCAATACCCTTGTGTCTCCGATTCCGGTAACCGCCACCGTATCGAAGGCCTTTTTATATTGGGCGCATTCCAATACCGTAAGGGACGCCACAATCACCTTTGAAGGACAGTCAGTTTCGGCCAATTTCCTGTATCAAACCACCCTGACGAACAGAGAGTTCTATGGCTATGTGAGTGACGTAACCAGCATCATACTGGCCATTCCTAACCCTTCGACCAATACGTATGATTTTAGCGATTTGAATATTGACAATACCGGAAATTACTGTTCTACATCCACCGTGTTGGGCGGTTGGACCCTGATTATATTTTATGAAGATCCCAACCTCCCGGCAGTCAACATTAACTTATACCAGGGATTTGATGGCTTAAGCAATGAGGGAACATCATTTACCCTGGATTCCTTTTATGCGATCGCCGGGTCCGGTGCAAAGGCCACATTTTTATCCTGGGAAGGAGATCCCGACCTGAATGGATCCAGCAGCGGGTCGACCAACCCTGAAGAATTATCAATAACCAATCAGGGTGGAACAACATTCGTGCTTACCGGGGATGGGGGTCAGACTGGGAACAATTCATATAACTCTACGCTTTATGACAATACCGTTTTGCCGATATACAATAACTCGGTTATATATGGTGTGGATCTAGATACTTATGACATATCATCCTTTATTTCACCAGCGGATAGTCAGGTGACGGCCAATGTGGATGTAGGACAGGACTTTGTTATCTCTGCTGCCGTTGTGATAAAAGTCCCATCGAACTTAATTTCCGGAACCGTTTTTGAAGATAGCGCCTATCCTGGTGGAGCAGGTCGGAACCAGGTCGCCTCGGGAGGTTTAGGAGTATCTGGCGCCATAGTAGAATTATTTGATTCGGCCGGAGATTTTATAGAGAGAAATAACACAGATGTAAACGGGGACTATTCATTCGGTGGAATGGCAGATGGCGATTACTGGATTAAGGTGGTGAATAATACCGTTAAATCGAATAGAACCGGAGGTTTAAACTGTTCAGATTGTTTTCCGGTACAAACCTACAGAAGCCATGGCTCTGCCGCCAGCATCACGCCTGTTACCACTCAGGTGGGCGGGGCGGATCCCAAGGCTTTTCAGGATGCCGCTTTAGGAATATTTAGCGGTGCCCAGAGTCTCTCTGCCGTAACCGTTTCGGGTAACGGAGTGGTTGGTATCGACTTTGGTTTCAATTTCAATACCATTGTTAATACCAATGAATATGGTCAGGGATCCTTGGAGCAGTTTATTACCAACGCGAATAATCTGGATGAAAGTACCCTTGATATAGAGAACAATGGTCTTTTCAATCCGGCACCGGGAGACGACGTTTCCATTTTCATGATCCCACCTGCTGGTGATCCCCTGGGTAGACTTCCGGATACCCGATATATATCCGGATATTTTGATATATATATCTCGGACATAAGATCCCTGACCCCCCTTATAGCCGGCCAAACCATTATTGACGGCCGGACCCAAACTGCTTATTCCGGAAATTCGAATGCCGGAACGCTTGGAGCCGGTGGGTCCGTTGTCGGCATATCTGGAAGTGTTCTTCCTGCGTATGATCGTCCTGAAATTCAATTACACCGTGACGCGGGAAATGTAATCCGCTCTCAGGGTAATGGCAACACGATTCGGAATATTTCCATTTTTGGTGGGGGCAATTCCGGCATTATTTCTCAAAATGGTGCTTTGACCATTTCCAATAATTTTATGGGGGTAAACGCCCAGGGGATTAATTCCGGAAACCTGCTTTATGGGATTGAGGTATTGGGTGGGACACTTGTTGTTCAAGAAAATTATATTTCTCAGAATGCCAATTCTGGCATTCTGATCAATGGCGGCACAGCAACGTCGGTATTAAAAAATCATATCACAGGAAATGGAATAACTGCTTGTGATGACAATATTAAATTACAAAGTGGAACCGGCATATCCATTCATCAGAACCTGATTGAAAGTGCAGCCTCACTCGGAATCGATGGGGTTGGTTACTCTGGCGGAGTCAGCATAACTGACAATTCGATAACCAATTCAGGCCTTAACGGAGGAAATTGTGCGGGTAGGATCGAGCATGTCGGTATTCGGCTTGACGGCAGCAATTCAACAATACTGGAAAATAGAATTCATCATAATTCCGGAGCCGGAATTGTTTTAGGTGGCGGAAATACAAATGGCAATCTAATCTCTCGAAATGCCATTTACGCTAATGGAAACCCAGGGCAAGCATTGGGGATAGATCTGGATCCGGGCAATGGGATGGGAAATGGTGTAACTGTCAATGACGCCGGCGATGCTGATGGCGGCCCAAACGGAGCCTCCAATTTTCCTGTATTCTCTGCCATTTACGCCACTCCAACCAATTTGGTTTTTGAAGGCTGGTGCAGACCCGGAGTGAATTTGGAATTTTTTATATCGGATATCACTGAAGGATCCGCCAGCCCGGGAGATAATCAATTAGGACGGACCATGGATTACGGAGAAGGCCAGGTATTTATTGGAGCGGCGGCTGAGGGAAGTCCTGCTGACTCTGACAGCCGTATTACGACCTATACGGATCTGGATGGAAATACAGATACTACCAATAAATTCAGAATTTCCATTCCAAAACCTGCCGGAATCATCATTGGCAGCAGAATAACCGCCACGGCCAGTATATTGAATACTACTTCAGAATTTTCACCCCTTGGATTGGTCAAGATCTATACGCTTATTACCAATCGAAGAATTACTTATAGGGTAAATACAAATTAAGGATCCGCTCATTTTCGCAGGCTCTATACTAAGCTACTCCTCTTATGGTGCCTGGATAATAAAATACCTTGAAAAACATATTTTATGGTCTCCCAAAGCCTAAAGATGGGTGCCAAAAGGAAGGTCGGTGCTGTTTTCAATTCGCTTGTATATCAGGCAGGTAACATGGACCAACGAAAAATGGATTTCCACAATTACCGGCAGCATAAAAAACAATACTCTTAAGATTTTTCTTACGAACGGACACTCGGTAAATGCTGCTATAATTGGGTTAATCGACCAACGAATCTTGAAAGAACAATGAGGTGAAGACTGTGACAACCTCAATTATCTGCACGTATACCGTCCTAAAATTCACTTACACAACATTTATTTTCCAATGGTAGCCTTAAGGTTAATTTTGTATGATGTAATTCAACTGTTTAGACATTAGGGAATGATAAACAGTATTACAGCAAGCCCCAATATGAATGACTTAACCGACAGTATTATGTTTAGCCTGGATAAATCGATTATGGCCCTAAGAGTACAATTTCTCCTCTTAAATCCATATCTCCATCAACTAAGGCCGACTTATTTTCTGAGTCCGGCGCGGTCATTTCTGAACTAATGGTGCCGGCGTGGATAGATCCTTGATTGTGTTTTTGAAAAGACACAGAGGATGATCCCTCAGACAATAAATGGTAACAAAAATGACATTAAGAAATCATCCGATCTTGGATAAAAGAATTCTGTTGCTTCTTTTTCTTATTTCCGGATTTACATTTGCACAAACTACGGTCACCCTCCAGGATCAGTGTAATTGTGAGGTACTGAGTGGAACTGCAGTGAATGCGGCCGGAGGAACTTCACCCTCAGGGGCAGATACAGGGGATATTTACGTGAATACCACTACTGGTATCATTTATTATTGGGATGGGAATTCATGGGAATTGACTTCTACAGATGATCAAAATCTTCAAGCCTTTACCTTTAATCCGGCTACCAATACGCTTTCCCTGAGAATTGAAAATGGCAATACCGTAACAGTGAATCTTGCTGCACTTGCCAATACCGGAACAGATGATCAAACCGCATTGGAAGTTCCATATAATAATGGCACTTCCGGGATAGGAGCAATAAATGTACAGGATGCCATCGATCAGATAAGTGCGACCGCATCAACCCTGAGTACCTTAACAGACAACGGGGATGGTACCTTCACCTATACCAATGAGGACGGGGTAGCCACTACCTTCGACTCAAAGATCGCTACGGTGGTAGACAACACCGATGGCAGTTATACCATCACGGACGACTTTGGCACCTCGGTGACCATCGATACCACCGATACGACCACCACCCTTGTTGACAACGGGAACGGCAGCTTTACCTATACCAGTGAGGACGGGACGGTGACCACCTTTACCGAAACCCTGAGTACCTTAACAGACAACGGGGATGGTACCTTCACCTATACCAATGAGGATGGAACCGCTACCATCGTATCCAATACGGATGACCAATTTGATGATGAAGTAGCGCTAAGGACGCCGGTTGATATGGATGAAGGTGGTGTTGTGTCACCTACCCTTGAGACTACAGTTCAGGAAGTAATAGATGCCATTGCACCTATTACATCCAAGGCGGCAAGAATCTTTTACCCACCCTCAATTGCTGTAGACGCATCGGTAAATGGAACTGCCTTCACCATCAACTTATACCAGCAGTATCTTAATCAATATGGAATGACTTTGCCTTCTTCGGCTGCAAGTACGGGAGCCCCTGCGGCCATACCCACTTATAATGCCAATCAACTGTATTATTACGTAACATACTATGATCCAACGGTTTTTGCCAATCTCAGCATTAATGCCAGCGGTGTAATGACCTATGATATTATTGCTCAACCCATGGATTACAATTCCCTGATCAATGTAGTCTTTGTGGTTAAATAAACTGAATACAAAAGATAGCTTTAAAATTGACCTCCGACCTCCGAAATCTTCACCTGGCATTATGCCTCGTATTCACGATGCTTGGTATAGGTACATCCAGTGCACAGTTTTTACTACAGGCACCAAATGCAGGAGATGAGGGAAATTACCGCTGGTACGAAGCGTCGGACACTTCTACTGTTCTTTCAACAAATTTTTATTACGAGACAAGCAGCCCGGGTGTTTACTTTGCGACTTATGATGGCACCCTGTGTGGTTCGAATGCAACAGGATATTTCATATTAACGGATTGTACAGATCCGGAGAATAAAGTGACCCTTGACATTACCGCGAATGTCAGCGGGAGTGCATTGGTGAGCTGGTCACCTTCAGTGACAGGTAATCAATTGCGCCCAGTGGTAACCGCTTCTACCAGTGTGGTTACTTATAGAGCGACCTTATCAAAGGCGGGAAATGCCATTCTTCTTCCTGAGTTTACAGTAGTCTGTCTGCAACAGGCGGCCACCCTCACAGATGATCTGATCAGTCTCAATGAAGATACATCCATAGTGATTCCTGTATTTGACAATGACAGCAACCTTCCAATAAGTGGGACTATTACTGCTGGGAATCCGACACATGGTTCCGTGTCTATTAACAGCAACGGTACACCAAATGATCCGCAGGACGATGTAATTACCTATACACCCGATCCCGATTACCGCGGCCAGGATAGTTTTGAATATATTGTCTGCAACACGATGGGAGACTGCAGTTCAGCAACTGTTAACATTACGGTAATCCCTGTTGTTGACGCAATAGGCGATATGGTGGCCACCCTGGTGAATCAGCAGGTAAACGTAGCAGTCCTGGCAAATGACAATGACCTTCCTGCTGCCGGAACCTTTACGGTAACAAATCCCGGAAACGGTACCTTGTCCGTACAGACCAACGGAACCCCTGCCAACCCTTCAGATGACAGGGTTATTTATACCCCTAACAATAATTTTCAGGGTACCGATTCCTTTACATATACCATATGTGATCTTCTCGGTGTTTGTAGCACGGCTACGGTAACTGTCGTAGTCAATCCAAGGGGCATCGATCTTGATACCGACAATGATGGTATTGTAGATAGTTTTGAAGATATCAACCTTGATTCGGACAATGATCCATCTACAAATCCTACGGATACTGATGGGGATGGTATTGCTGACTATATGGATGTAGACAGTGATGGAGACGGAATACCGGATAATGTGGAAGGTCAATCGACCTCCGGATACCTCCCGCCGGCAGGTATAGATTCCAACGATAACGGTCTGGATGATGCCTACGAAAATGGCAATGGTGTTGGAATAATTCCTGAAGATACAGACAATGACGGCCTGCCGGACTATGTTGATGAGGATTCCGACAATGATGGAGTTCCGGATTTTGTGGAAGGTCATGATTTTGATCACGATGGAATACCGGAAGTATCCCCGATAGGATCTGACAAGGATGGAGATGGTCTTGATGATGGCTACGAAGGCACTACGGTTATTGATATCGACGTAAATGATGAGTTTGATGATCCGCTGATGGATCTTCCCAATACCGATAATGACGGAGAATCAGATTACCGGGATACTGACGATGATAATGATGGAAGAATGACCATCGACGAGGATTCAAATAAGGACGGTAACTATACAAATGATGATCAGGACAATAATGGCAGGCCTGATTATCTTGAAGCGAACTCGGATGAATTGGAAGTGTTCAACGTGGTTACGCCGAACGGAGATGGCATACATGATGTACTGACCATCCGGGGCTTAGAGGCCTATCCGAACAATACCCTAAAGATATATAACAGATGGGGCGTACTCGTGTATCTTACCAGAGCGTACAATTCACAGGGCAACACATTTGATGGCACATCAACAGGCAGGGTTACGGTAGATGCAGATCATAAGCTACCTGTCGGCACCTATTTTTATATCCTTGATTACGAAGATGCTACGGGCAATATGAAAACACTTACTGGGTATTTGTACCTGAACAGATAAATAGCAATGATTATAAATCTTACTTCCGGCAATAACAAGATCTTCAGATACCTGATCTTCCTGTTTTGCGGTGCGTTTTGGCCTTGCCAGGCACAACAGGACGCGCAATATACTCAGTACATGTATAATACGGTTACTGTGAATCCAGGCTATACCGGTTCGCGGGGGCACCTCAGTATCGCGGCCCTGCACCGGTCACAATGGGTGGGTCTGGACGGGGCTCCTAAAACCCAAACGCTAAATATTCATAGTCCCGTTGGTTATAGGGGAGTAGGCCTCGGATTGTCTATTGTCAATGATCAGATCGGACCTACTTCGGAAACTTATTTTGATGGCGACATTTCTTACACCATTCTCCTTTCTGATGTCGCAAAACTCAGTTTTGGATTGAAGGCCAGTGTACATCTCCTGGATATCCGGTTTTCTGAACTGAATCAGGACCTGACCAACCCGGGAGGACCGGACCCTACACTCCAGCAGGATATTTCCAATAGGATATCACCCAATATAGGTAGTGGCATCTACTATCATACCGATACCTTTTACGCCGGGTTATCTGTGCCCAGGTTTCTCGAAACCACGCACTTTGACACTTCCTCCCTTTCAACCGCCAGGGAACAACTCAACTTTTATCTGATGACGGGCTACGTCTTCGATCTGGGCCCTTTTTGGAAATTCAAACCTGCCGCACTTGCCAAGGTGGTTCAGGGTGCCCCGTTACAGGCAGATTTTTCAGCAAATTTTATGTACAATGAAAAGTTCATTCTTGGAGCAGCGTACCGTTGGGACGCTGCCGTGAGTGCTCTCGCAGGGTTCCAGATCTCCCCGGAATTTCTGATTGGTCTCGCCTATGACAGGGAAATTACAGAATTGGGCAGCGCCGTTTATAATAATGGTTCGTTTGAAATTATCCTTCGCTATGACTTTATCAGGGTAATCGGCCAATTAAAATCACCCCGGTTTTTTTAAGTCCTTCCTGCAATCCTTCTGGTTATATCCACAATTATGAACCCATTAACCTAATAAATAGGCTAAAGGTCTTACTTTTGTTTGTTCGATATGGATAGCAAAGAAAATGTCATATTGGTAGACCGGAAAGATCGTCAGATCGGGATGATGGCAAAAATGGAAGCACACCAAAAAGGCATGCTTCATAGGGCTTTTTCCGTGTTTATATTGAACGATGCAGGAGAGGTCATGCTGCAACAACGCTCCGCAATAAAATATCATTCGCCCCTTCTGTGGACCAATACATGTTGCAGTCACCAGCGGCTTGGGGAATCAAACATTCAGGCCGGACAAAGAAGGTTGATGGAGGAAATGGGCTTCACAACAGAGCTGGAAGCCCTTTTCCAATTTATTTATAAAGCACCATTTGATAATGGATTGATTGAGCATGAACTGGACCATGTACTTCTGGGATATTATAATGACGCCCCCAATATAAACCAGAAGGAAGTGGCATCCTGGAAGTGGCTTTCTCCAGCGGCAATCAAAGAGGAAATGAATAATGACCCAGAAAAATACACCATATGGTCCAGAATTATTTTTGAGAAATTTTACAATTTCCTGGTGAAAATAGATTCAAGTTCATGAAGGTAAAAGTTAGCAGAAAAGCACATTTTAACGCGGCACACCGGTTGTTCCGGCCCGACTGGGATGATGAAAAAAATCGCAGGGTTTTCGGGAAGTGCAGCAATCCAAATTATCACGGCCATAATTATGAGCTCTATGTAAGTATTTATGGGGAGGTAGATCCGCAAACCGGATTCGTTATAGATCTGAAAATTGTTAAGAATTTGATCCGAGAACACATTGAGGAAACCATGGATCACAAGAACCTCAACGAAGAAGTTTCGGAGTTTATGGATCTCAATCCCACTGCTGAAAATATTGCCATTGTCATCTGGAACAGGTTAAGACCTCATATCCCCAAAGACAAGGAACTGGAGATTGTACTATATGAAACTCCCAGAAATTTTGTAAGCTATAATGGCTAGCTCATGGGGCTAAAGGAAGGGGAACGGGTACCGACATTTTCATTGAAAAGTCAAAATGGTACATGGGTACACAGCCATGAATATACAGGGATACAACCCTTGGTGATCTTTTTTTATCCCAGGGATCTGACCCCCGGTTGCACGGCGGAAGTATGTGCTTTCAGGGATGAGTATGCCGAAATAATCGCACTTGGAGGCGAAGTTATTGGTATAAGTGGCGATTCCTCAACCGTGCATGACCGATTTGCCTCAAAATATAAATTGCCGTATCTGTTACTTGCCGATGAAGGAAATCATGTCAAGAAAATGTTCCGGGTCCGAAACAGATTCTTAGATTTGTTGCCCGCACGGGAAACTTATGTTGTTAATTGTGAGGGTTTTGTAGAGACAGTATGCCGTAGTTTAAGACCCTCGGAACACGTACGTGCGGCCGTCAGGACATTAAAGAAAATGAAGACGTCATGACATTATATCCGTTAAAATTTCACCCTATTTTAAAGGACCGCATTTGGGGAGGGTCCCGATTAAAATCGGTCCTCCACAAGCCATTGGAGAACGATGGTGTTGGTGAGAGTTGGGAGGTCTCAGGTGTTTCCGGAGATGTTTCAATCATAGCGAACGGTTCGCTTGCCGGCCGGCCACTGACCGATTTACTGCGAGATCAGGCAACAGAGCTGATGGGTAAGTCTGTGGTAAAACGTTTCGGAAAGGAGTTCCCGGTTCTTATCAAATTTCTCGATGCCAACCAGGATTTGTCCATTCAGGTACATCCTGATGATCAATTGGCCATGTCGAAACACCAGTCAAATGGCAAGACAGAAATGTGGTATATAATGGATGCCGAGCAAGACGCCACACTGATTATTGGGTTTAACAGAGATGTTACCCCTCAGGAATATATTGCGAGATTGAAGGAAAACAAAGTCGAAGAATTATTGCAATACGAAAAAATATCCGAGGGAGACGCCTTCTTTATCAGTGCCGGCCGAATTCATGCCATTGGTGCCGGGGTTTTATTGGCAGAAATACAACAGACCTCTGACATTACTTACAGGGTTTTCGATTATAACAGGAAAGATCAAAATGGTAAACTGAGGGACCTGCACACGGATCTGGCCATGGATGCCCTGGATTATAAAAAGACAGATGATTATATTATCCGATACCCGCAGAAGGACAATGTTGTCAACCGGATGGTTAGTTGCCCCTATTTTACCACCGGCTTCCTGAAACTTACTGAAACCTACAATGCCGATCTCTCGGAACGGGATTCCTTTACCATTTTGATGTGTGTTGACGGGGAGGCATCGATAGCCAATGAGATAGAGGCAGTCTCAATAAAAAAAGGAGAAACAATTCTGCTTCCGGCGTGTTCTTCGAGTCTAACTATAGATACCCGGGGTGTTAGTCTGCTTGAAATTACGCTGTGATTCCGGTGGATGGTCTCATCGGTAAAGGACATCTGTCCTGAATTAAAATGCCTTTGCTTGTGTTAAAAAGTGTATTTTTGCCCCAAAATTAACATCATGGCGAACATTCGCGATCTGAAAAAGGACATTAATTACGTATTGGGAGATATTATAGAGGCTGTTTATATTGTAGAGGCCTCCCAGAACAAGAGCGGTTCAAAAGAGGGAACCGAAATTATTGATTCTGCCATCTCAACTTTTGACGTACTCATTGCAAAGGTCAATGAAAGAGGTGTGAAAGACAAAAGCGCACATTTTAAGGAAATACGAAAGGAACTCGAAGTCCAGTCGGGCGACCTTGTCGTAAGGCTGAACAAACTCAGTTAGACATCTCTATTCTTCCCTTTTCCTTTTTTCTGTGAGATAATTTTTAAGGTCTTTGCCATATTTGGAGGCTGACACCTCCGGAGACAGAGAATTATAAATGGAATCAAGGTATTTCAAATTAGCGTCTGGCACCTCGTTTACGGCAATATAGGGAGCAATACACGAATTCCTGTTACTCAGCGCAAAATTTACCGCATATAAATATCCCCTCAAAATATTTTTATTGCTGGCTTTTTGGATGGAATCCATGGCGATGCTATCCTTCTGTACAATGGTATCATAGGCCGCCCGCATGATTTCCATATTCTTTTTATTAAACCGCGACATTACTTGCTGGTACTCTTCTAATTTTTTATGAGTTGCCGAACCTCCGATTTTTGCCTGTGTATCAAAGGTGTTCCACGCAGTGTTGATGGTGATGGTGCCTGCCTCTCCAAAAAATGTGATTCGGTCGTTAACATCATTGTTATCCATCTTTTTAAGATATAAGTAAAATACCTCCGGGCTTAAAAGTGGTGTGGTAAAGCTAAAGTTGCCATCGCCGTTTACTTCCATGGAGTCCAAAGTGATAAGTGTGGAATCCGGAATGTGTTGCAGATACAACTTTCCCTTTTTCAATCCTTTGACTACTCCGGTTACCACCATAGTCTCCTTTTCATTGTCCTCCCCACAACCTGCGAATACCGCGAACAAAAGTAAAATACCAATGTATTTATTCATCTTACCACTTTTTTCAGCGCAAATATCACCAAAGTTCATGGTATTTTAAACTTTGGAGGCAATTTCCATTAGTAGTCCACAGATATAAGCGCCTGCGGTTCCGATTACATAGCCAAATACAGCGAGGAGAATGCCCACCGAGGTCAGGGAGGGATGAAATTCGGCGGCAACGATAGGAGCGGAGGCGGCACCTCCGATATTGGCCTGGCTTCCGACTGCAAGAAAGAAATATGGGGCTTTGATAAGTTTGGCGACTAAAATCATCAGGGCCGCGTGAATACAGATCCAAACAACGCCAATAGCGATAAGTCCCGGATTGTCGAAGATCTTACCCAAATCCATCTTCATACCTATAGTGGCTACCAGGAAATAAATGAAAAGACCCCCGATCTTGCTGGCTCCTGCGCCTTCATAATTTTTAATTTTTGTGAAAGAACACAAGATGCCAAGGATGGTCGCAAATACAATCATCCATAAGAATTCCGAACCGAGTGAAGAAAGTGCTTTTGTTTCGTCACCTATGACAGTGAAGTTGGTTCGCAGGAAACTGGCGAAATGATGTCCCCCGAAATGTGAAAGGCCTACTGAAGTAAAGGCCACGGACAGCATAATAATATAATCAGGAAGGGTGCTTACTCTTGTGATCTCTGCAGTATGAGCCGAAACTTTACGCTTCAGTATTTCGATAGAGCTGGTATCCGCCTTAAGCCACCGGTCAATCTTATCGGCCTTTCCGATACCAAACAATAAGACGGCCAGCCAAAGATTTGCGACAACAATATCAATCAAAACCATCCCTCCAAACTTTTGAGGATTGTATTCAAAAACTTCCAGCATGGCTGCCTGGTTCGCACCGCCTCCAATCCAGCTTCCGGCAATGGTGGCAAGGCCCCGCCACACTGCGTCATATCCGACCCCACCGACAGTTTCAGGTGAAAAAACAGAAACAATCAAAATCGCCAGGGGACCACCGATAATAATACCGACAGAACCCGTCAGGAAGAGAATGAGTGCCTTTGAACCCAGATTGGCAATGGCTTTGAGGTCTATGCTCAATGTCATCAGCACCAGCGCGGCGGGAAGCAGATAGCGGCTTGCGATGGCATACAGTTGAGATTGTTCCTCACTGATAAGTCCGACACTCGTCAGGACTGCTGGCAGGAGATAGCAGAGCAAGAGTACCGGAACAATACTGTAGAAGCGTTTCCAGAATCCTTTTTTAATGGAAGAGGTATAAAATACAAGGCCAAGACACAAGCACAAAAGCCCAAACAGTATGGTATCATCAGTGAGCGGGAGTTGATCCATAGAGGTCTGATTAAATTGGAAGTGAGTCAAAGATAATCAAATAATGAAGCTGGTGACCGGGAGGAGGAAGACCCTTTGAAACGGGATAATCTCCATGGGATCCGGAGGTACAACAAGTGAGGTGATCTGATGGGTTTGGAACAGGAATGGACTTAAGGCATATTGCTCTGATAGCAAAAGAATTAAAAAAATCCCATCTTAAAAAAAGAGCCATCAAATAGGAGATTCCTTTCGTAATACGTCTTCAGCTCATCTTCTTTAAGGAGCGCCGTCCTCCTTGAATTTCCGTGTTTTCTTGCGGTTCGGGTTTTTAAACAATCTTTTAAAAAATCCGTCCCTTTTCACAGGTTCACAGTCCAGCTTTTCCATTACTTCAGGATCCGGAGTCGCAAATTTCGCTTTCGTAACGGCGTCAAAATACGGATCCTGGTTCATATGTTTCATCCAGAGGGCGAAAATAGGTAACGCCGCGCTCGAGCCCTGCCCGAGAGAGGTATTCCTGAAGCCGATTTCATGATGCTCCAGCCCAACCCATGTGATATGGACCAGGTTGGGTGTTACAGCTGCAAACCAGGCGTCCTTATTATTCTGGGTGGTTCCGGTTTTTCCCGCTATGTCATTTTTTAATCCATATTCGCTTCGGATCCTTGCTGCTGTCCCTTCATTGACCGTTGATTTCATCATTTCAAGAATGATTTCTCCATTTTCTTTGGAAAAGGCAGCCTTCAATGGGGTGGCAGGAGAAAAAGTTTCGAGAATAGAATCGTTGTTATCCGAAATACTTTTTAAAAAAAAGGGCTCCATGGGAATCCCATCATTGACAAAACTGCAATAGGCCCCGGCCATCTGGTTCAGTCCAATCTCACCTGTGCCCAGGGCAAGAGAAGGCTGTTTGGGCAATGAGGCGTCAATGCCCATTTTATTTGCCTGTGAGATAACCTTTGTAATTCCGGTTTTTTCCAGCACCTTGACCGCCACCGTATTGACAGAGTTGCTCAATGCCTCTTTCATGGAATAGTTGAGATAAACCTCATCCTTATCACCTGAGTTACCCGGAGACCACCCTTCCAGATTCTTATACGTTACCTCTTCAGCCGAGAAATAACTGCACGGGTCCATTCCGCTTTCCAGCGCGGCCATATATACAATCGGTTTAAAAGCAGATCCCACCTGCCGCTTGCTTTGTGAAACATGATCGTACTTGTAATATTTGTAATTTACGCCGCCTATCCAGGTTTTTACTTCGCCTGTATGCGGATCCATGGAGAGAGAGCCGGTGTTCAGAAATTTGGTATAGTGTGTGATACTGTCAATGATACTTGCTTCAGTTTCTTTCTCGCCCTCCCAGGAGGCCAGTGTCATTGTCCTTTTTTGATTCATTGAATCGATCGCCTGTTGGGGACTTATCCCATTTTTAATCATTTTCTTATACGGAATCGACCCCCGGATAATTTTATCCATCAGGGTTTTATTTGTGAGCCAGGGGGCATTTTTGCCATAACTTTTTTCGAATTGTTCCTGAAGATGGCTCATGTGTTCCACCATTGCTTCTTCAGCGCCTTTCTGCATTTTAAAATCGAGCGTGGTATACACTTTGAGTCCGGAAGTATAAATATTATATTCATTTCCCTGTTCTTTCTGATCTTTGCTCCATGCCATCAGCCGCTTACGTACCTCCTCCCGGAAATACGGGGCGAGACCTGAATTATATTCGTATTCGCGGTAGTCGAGCTTAAGCGGCAGGTCCGTAAGGCTGTCGCGTTGCTCCTCAGAAACGTAATCATTCTTTGCCATGGAGTATAGCACAAGATCCCTCCTGTTCTTACCACTTTCCGGGAAGATCCTGGGATTATAGTCATAAGTGGCTTTAAGCATTCCCACTAGTGTGGCTGCTTCTTCCGTTTGCAGTTCCCGGGTGTGCTTGTTAAAAAATTTCAGCGATGCGCTCTCGATTCCAAAAGTGTTGTCACCAAAAGATACCGTATTTAAATAATGCTGCAGAACCTCTTTTTTATCAAAAACAGTTTCAAGCCTCCGTGCGATTATCATTTCTTTGACTTTATGCACCACAAGGCCGATTTTTCCGCTTTCCGACCTGGGATACAGGTTTTTAGCCAGTTGCTGACTGATGGTACTTCCACCCCCTGCCGATTCATCCTGTAATAAAATGGTCTTTACGGCCACCCTGAAAAGACTTCTATAGTCTATGCCCGAATGATCAAAAAACCGCTCATCCTCAATGGATACAAGGGCGTCAATCAAATGTCGGGGAAATGACTGATAGGTGATGGGTTGCCTGTCGTGTAAATAATATTTTCCGATGAGGATGCTGTCCGCTGTAAATACCTCTGTGGCTTTTTGATACTTGTAGCCGGATAATTCGGTTTTGGATGGAAGCTTGCCCCATACGCCCATATAAACACTTGAAATAAATAACAGAAAAAGAAGCAACACGGAAGCCCCTACAATCAGGCCGATCCGAATAGCTGGGGATTTTATTTGTTTTAATATCAAGATACCGGAATTTGTTGTGCAATATCTGATTATTATTCGAAATAGGGGTTTGTCTTAACAATAGCTTAAAATTTCATTTTATACATTTGAATGAAAAGGCGGTAATGAATAGACTAGGCTTTGTCTTATTTTTAGTGATGCAAACGGCCCTGGCCGAAGGTCCTTTTTGGTCCAAGACGGGACACAGGGTCATTGGGGAAGTCGCAGAGGAACATTTGACCGGCAGGACCAGGAAGGCGCTTGACAAATTATTGGGAGGTCAGAGCCTTGCCTCCGTCGCCAACTTTGCTGATGAAATAAAAGCGGATAACATATATCGCAAATATGATCCCTGGCATTATGTGAATTACCCCGGAGATAAGAAGTATACTGAAGTTCCACCAAGTCCAGAGGGAGATGTGGTCACCGGAATCGAAAAGTGTATAGAGATAATACGAGGTAACGGGAGCAGTCAGGCCGATAAAATATTTTATCTGAAACTGCTTATCCACTTGGTTGGAGATCTCCACCAGCCCATGCATGTGGGAAGGTTAGAGGATAAGGGTGGCAACGACCTTCAACTTCAATGGTTTAACAGAGGTAGTAATTTGCATAAAATTTGGGATACAAATATGATTGATGACTATGGAATGAGTTATTCCGAGTTGGCGGCAAGTTTACCGGAACTTTCAAAAACGGAGGAGAAGGCGCTGCAGGAGGGAGGCGTTTTGGATTGGGTCGAGGAAAGTCAGGACATGGCCAATGAAATCTACGATTCCGTTGAGGAAGGTGAGAAATTATATTACCGTTATAGCTATACCTGGTGGCCCCGGGTGGAGATCCAACTGCAGAAGGGTGGGCTGCGACTGGCAAAAGTCCTCAATGAAATATTTTAGCACCGTATTCTTTGGCCTGGAGGAACCCAGAAGTAATTACATAAAATTGAAGGCGGCTAAGTGCAGATAAACAGAAAATTATGAACTTTGCCGAGTACCTGTACCACGGCATGGATTTTGTTGTTATCTTAATGGAAGTCGCGTATGAGGAAACTAGTTGGTCACCCACTCGCTAAAGATAGTACGGTACATTCATTCACCTGGGTATAAAAAATAGGCCAAAGAGCCTATTTTTTATTTAAGAACTCCGCTATCATCCGTATCTCCCGCCGGAAATCACCAAATGCCTGCATCCTGGTTAGCCTCTGAAACCGGGAAAGTTTTATTGAAGCACGTTTTTCAATTGCTTCCTGTAAACTGAAGGATTCTGTCCTGTAAAGGCCTTAAACGATTTGTTGAAGTGTGAAAAATTATTAAAGCCACTTTCAAAGCATACTTCGGTGATGCTCAAGGGCTTTTCGGCCAATAATTTTGATGCGTGGACCAGACGGTACTCATTTACAAATTGCACAAAAGTCTTATTGGTTATTTTCTTAAAATATCTGCAAAAGGATGGCACTGTCATACTGACCATACCCGCAATTTCTTCAAGTGTGATCTCTTCCCTGAAATTATTTTTTACATAGTTGAATACCTGATTGATCCGGTTATTATCCTTCACTTCGGTTTCCAGGGAAAAGCCTTCTGCATTTAAAACCTTGAATTCCTCAGACCGGCCCAGTTCATTGAGTATATTTAGGATGGAAAGCAGACGCTTAAAATCGGTCTGGTATTCCAGGACTTCCATTTTTTCACCAATATGTTGCTTGGTTTTGCCTGAAAATGCCACTCCTCCTTTGGCAAATTCAAATAAAGATTGGATTTTTTTCATTTCCGGGATATCAAAAAAATCACTTCCAAGAAAATCGGCCCGCATCTGGACTACCGTTTCACTTTTGTTGCCGGTTAGGTTATCTGTCATTCCACAATGAGGAAGGTGACTTCCAATGAGGATGAGATCACCTTCTGTATAATATGAAATATGGCTTCCGATCTGACGCTTGCCTGCCCCACCATTTACATATACCAATTCGATTTCCGGATGGTAGTGCCAACTCGTATTGTTATTCAGTCTATGTTCATCAAATTTCTGATAGGTAAACGAGTTCCCGAAATCCGGAGCTATAGCTTCAAATGCTGGTTTGTGTTTTATCATCGCAATTCACATTGACAATACAAAATTAAGACAGGGACATAACGCAAATCTTTGCAAAATTAACCAAAAAGTGTTCAAAATTAACATATATACCGTTTTTAACGGCTGATGTTGTTAAAATAGCATATAAATTGGAAAATTTCGGTGTAGCAGGAACCGCGATTGCGCCCTAAGTTTGTACTGTAATAATTAAAAATCTAAAATCTAAATATTATGAAAGCAATCATTAAAATTTCAGCGCTTATTGCCCTCTTATTCTCGTCTGCGACGGGAGTGGCAAATGAACCTAAGGTTCGGCTTATTCCTGGTAAAAATGCGAAAAGTCTGATCTTTCAACTGGAAGCTCATCCAAATGGCACACAAATCCGGCTGGTTGACGCTCAGGACCATGTTATTTATTCGGAAAATATGGTAAAGGAAGTATATGCCAAAAAATTTGATCTTTCCAAACTGGTAGCCGGAAAATATTACTTTGTAATGGATAATCCGATCAGAACTACTGTTTACAGTCTGGATATCAATGGTTCGAAAGTCTCAATAGTTGATAGAAAAGAGAATACAAAACCAATTTTCCGTCAAAAAGAGCACCTCGTTTATCTGAATCTTTTGAATCTGAATTCGGGGAAGGTCGAAATAAATGTCCTGGACAGCAGTGACCGAACAGTCTACACTCATGTGGAGAATGGAAAGCAATTGGTTGA
Organism: Muriicola sp.; assembly: GCA_041744575.1. Taxonomy (GTDB): domain Bacteria; phylum Bacteroidota; class Bacteroidia; order Flavobacteriales; family Flavobacteriaceae; genus JTS-RE37. Next base: position 274 of record JBGTKP010000057.1, on the reverse strand, counting down.
AAAGGTATTTAACTTTAAAAATGCCTATCAGGACAAATACACCATTGTAGTTAAGGATGAAGCATCGGTGTACTACGAAAATGTGACTATTAAGTAAGGGTCGAGTTTTTTTTCCAAGCGGGGGGCTTCACAGCAGTCATGGTCGGAAGATTTTTTCTTCCGACTTTTTTGTTTTACAGCGTATAAACGAAAAGATTCAATCGGCTGATTATCAGTATTTTAGTTTGTTTTTCTGATGTTATTTTTGTATCTTAATGTCTGATATTCAACCTGT
>JBGTKP010000056.1:0-119411 GCA_041744575.1 Muriicola sp. | reverse complement strand
GGTACATCCGCTGGCATCCTGGATGGTAATGGTATAGGTACCGTTAGAGAGTCCGGTAAAGGTGTCAGAGGGGAAGAAGCTGATCCCGTCAATGCTATAGGTATACCCCGGGGTTCCCCCGGCGGCGCTTTGTGCCTGAATAGTTGCGTTCTGCAGGCAGGTGTAGGGCTGAATGATAACAGCCGTGCCTGATACTGCGTCAGGCGGCCCGGTAATGGTGAACGTTTCTATAAAATCACAGGCGACCCCACCATTGGATTGCGTAAGGGCAAGGCTGTAGTCACCCTGGCCCAGCCCCGGAAAGATACCGGATGCATTAGTTAATGTGGAATTGTCCGGGTAAGTCAGTGTAAAGGAGACGGCATAACCATTGTAACCGGTGACATTTACAGAAAATTGACCATCGGCTGCACCGAAACAACTCTCATCCAAAATACTGGTGGTGTAAGTCACTGCAGGAGCAACTGCGATGCTGGCTATATTCGAAATTGCGTAGCAGTTATTGGCATCAACCACCACAAACGCATAATCTCCCGCCTGGGAGCTATTAAAGTAAAAATCACTGGTGTCCTGAAATGCCTCCGCAGGAATATCGCTTATATTGGAATACAGGTCTGTCCCGTTAAAACTCCATATTGCATACTGGTAATCCGGATTGGGGAATCCGCCGGATGCCGTTACAGTGATGATACCATCACTGCAGTCGATGGGCTTGGTGGTAACCGCAAGCGCCGCAAGGTTATCGACATCATTGATAACAACCTGCTCCGTATAACTGCAGCCGTCATCTGTTGTGGCAAGCACGTCATAAGTCCCTGGATTTAAATTCTGAAAGGTATAATTATTGTCCAATGAAGGGCCGAAGGTATCTATGGTGGTCCCCCCCATTGCAATTTCATAATAATACTGTGGTTCCACATTTAAAGTGGAAATGGATATTTCTCCCAGGCCATTGCAGTCGGCATCTGAGGCGCTGATGTCTACCTGGAAATCCCGGGCCAGGATTCCAATGTTCTCCAGCCGGAAGATACACCCACCAATAACGCCTTGTTGCTGCATCTCTATGGTATATGCCCCGTTGCCTGCGATGGTGAAACTAGGACCATTGTTTGCGCTGAATGGAACCAGGACAGCCCCATTGATGGCATTTACAAGCTGGTAATCGTAATTGGCAGGCATGTTTGTGACCGTAATATTTCCCGGAGTGGAACAGATGATATCGGTACTGTTGTACTGAGGGTTCAGCGGGTTTTTAAAAATGTTGAAGTAAAACCTGTTGAAACATCCATTCTGATAGTTGATTATCACCCGGTATTGACCGGCATTCTCAGCAAGAAAATTATTTCCGGATCCCACATTGTTCCAGGTACAACCCGTGTTAATATTGGCGCAATCGGCTGGTGATGCGGAACAACTCCCTTCATTCAGCTGCTGCCATACAATACTCTGGGCATCCGGGATATTGATCTGAATGGGCTCTGTGTCGTTCAGGCCGCAAAGGAAGATCTTTGGTAAAAGTTCGCCATCGTTGGAACAGGTCACCACCTCGCCTTCCACAGTGTTGGTAGGGTCATTGATCAGATCTATGATCGGGTTGGTCTGTGTAACACCAAATCTTTCAACAGTAATGATCTCCTGAAATCCCTTACAAGGATCAGCAATAATTTTATCGACAATATAAACGCCGACATCATTCACGGTCAGGGTGGTGGGATCATTGTCAGGGTCGCCGTCATTCAGCAGGGTATCGCCGGCATCTATAAGGTTGTTGCCATTCTCATCCTTATACCAAACGTAACTGTCAAAATTGTCCCCTGCATCGAGAAGGACATCATTCCCACAGAGTTGTACCGTCCGGCTGAAATCACAATCCTCAAGGTCATCCAGAAGAAAATTGGTAGCTCCCGGAGTTACAAACCCGCAAAAATCAAAATCGCTGACGCTGGGGTCATCGGTGATCTGGTTGCTGTTAATTACCCCGCGATATCGTGAGTATGCCAAATTCTGTATGAGGTCCGTACAGGCATCAACAAAATCAAAACAGTTCTCCGCCACCCGCACCCTCAGGCGTATCCTTGAAACGGGGTCATCTTCTTCCACCAGCTGGCGTGGAATACTGAAAGTGATCTCATGGCTCACTGCATCGTACACATAAGTGACCCCGGGCGGCAGCACCAGGCCGGATGGAACAAACGTGACATTAGCGGGGAGTACATCACGGAGGGTATAATTGGTGGCGTCATCATTACCAATATTTTGAAAGGAGAGCACATAGTCCAGTAACTGACCCAGATTTACGCCCGCCCCGGTAATATCATTGCCTGCAATATCCTCCACCCTCTTTTCAACAACAATGTTCGGTTCAATGATCTCCACATTAAAAGAGTTGAAGAACGGATAGTACTGATCACCGTCAGAATTGAATCTTAGGGTCGCGGCTGTCTCGCCGTTTGGGATGACACTGTTTAAAGGGTTATTCAGAAGGAAAATATCAGTATCGTATCCCAGGGTGTTAACGCTTGCCGGAGTCCTGTTGGTCGTTATGACCCCATCGAGGGTGATATTGCTGTTGAAGAAATTCGCTGCCGGGTTGACGGCGTTGCTGAGAATGGTAAAGGTTCCGTTACTGGCTGCCCTGATTCGCATACGATCGCCGGTGATCCTGTTGTCTCCCTCCAGGGCTGCAGCACCAATCTTTGCTCTTACCGGTCCAATCGGAATAGTATTGAAACCATTATACTGGATATCTACTGTAGGATTGGCAGCTCTTACCCTTGCAAAACCGTCAAAGGTGGTTATTAATTTTCCGCTGAGGGTGGGGTTTTCGTATACTATGACGAGGGTCCAGCCGGCAGAGGCCCCCCCGCCCGGCGAAAGTGCCCCAAGAACAGAACGGATGTTGGCAACGGTATAGAGACCCTCAGGACTGGCCATTGGGGTAATAATTCCGGTGACATCTGCATAACAGGCATATGGGCTATTTTGGCGCATGGAATTGTCCGTGCTTGTAAAACCGTCATAAATAACCTCGTCTGCCACCACATCGACATAGGCACCTCCTGGAATTCTGAATTTTACGCTGTTAAAATCGGTTTGTCTGTTCGTTCCCACGGCCTGGCCTGCATTCTGACTGGGGTAGGTGGCGGACCAGTATAGACCGGCATAGCGGATGAGATTACAGCTGGCTTCCGGAAAGGTAAAATTGGCGGAACTGGAACTGAAGGTTGTTGGATCAGAATCAACATCAATATATTGCTGATTCAGGAAATCATTATACTCAGAACTGTTCCCTGTGGCATTATAGGCGTCGACGGGTTCTGTGGTCGAAGTACCGTTATTGCGGTTGACAATGTTATTGGCAATAAAAGTTAAGTCTCCTTTGATATTGCTCTGGTATCGGATATCAAAAGAGTTGTATTCCTGGGCGAAGCCAATGAAGGAAAGCAGGAGTATGGAGACAAAAAGTAGTTTTTTGTATAAAATTTTCATTTAGGTGATGAGATTTGGGGTGACCCGCATGATCCACATTTTATCATCATAGGTGTCATTCAGCCTGGAATAGTAGGCCACCAGGGCATTGTTCCATGTATCATGGCGTTTCAAATAAACATACCGATAGTTATTTTTCGGATTTATAAAGTAGCTGGCACTTAAACCTTTCGCATTTAAGAGTTTAACAAATCTATTGGCGTTTGAAGTGCTTGCAAAAACATTAGCAATAATATAATACCCAGAGCCCTGACCTTCAATTACATAATTTCTGTCTTCCTGTGCTGCTGTGGTCTTGTCATTTACAACGACATTTTTCCTTAAAGTCTCGGTACTGTAACCTGCCGACCTTTCTTTCACCTTTTCAGCATTTGCAACATAGGCCTCATTGGTATAGCGGTTTTCTACATTCATAATCCATAGATCATCAGTGTATTTGCCGCCCATCTTAGATTTATGTGCCGCCAGGGCTTCCTGCCAGGTACCGAATCTTTCCAGATAGACGTACCTCATTCCGTTTTCTGAATTGTCGATATATTGTGGTTCCAATCCCTTTGCGGTCAGATTGGCAATAAATTTGTTGAGATATTCGGTTCCTTTGTAGACGTTAGCCACAACATAATAACCATCCTCGACCCCCTTCAGGTTTCTGAATTTTTTCCCCTTCACACCCTGTTGGGCAATGGCTCGCGAAAAGGAGTCTGAGTCCTTCGAGGATCCGACAGCGGTATCTTCCCTGGATACCCTCGGGCTCGAAATTGCGACAGCATCTTTTGGAATGGAGCTTCCGACCACCTTGTCATTTTTCTCGACTTTATTATACGGATAGGTATCTTCGGTGGGTTTCAAAGCAGAATTCTGTGCATCAGAGCTTTTATCGTTATTGATGTAGTACATCTGCCGCGCCTTTTCTTCCACATCCGGACGTTCACCATTGGTTTCTTTTCTTACCATCCGCATCACCATGTCAAATCTCCGCTCGAGGTCTTTTTGTCTGTTGGCTTCTATGGAATCCTGCCGGAACATGAGTTCGGCCAGGATGGCATCGTTTTCCGTCAGGCGTTTTCTAAGTTCCTCAATTTCGGTGTCCTCCGCGATCTCGTCGGCCTTAATTTCCTCATCGTTCTGCGCAAGATCCTCATCGGTATTTTCTAACATTACCCGATCTTCGGTAAGTGTAGGGGTAAAGGAATAAGCAAAAGAGACTTCATGGGTAAGTCCAAAATTGTCGAACTCACTTGATAATCCCCTTTCCATGGTATATCCAAGTGACAACCTTTTATTCAGGTTAAATCCTATTCCGGCAGCGGCGCCGTAGAAACTGTCATAGCCTCCCTGCAACCATCCCAGTTTCGGTAAATCCAGGATGAGATTTCCCCCGAGAACCAGATTGTTTTGTGGTACCAGGCGCAGTCGTCCCAGCGGCATCAGCCGGGCTCCCTCCAGGATACCGTCGCCATTCTCAAAGGGATAGGTGTATTGCAGGTGTCCCGAGAAGGTTTTTTCTCCAAATTCAGTTACGGAGGTGTTGCTCTTCAGATTATAGTCGAAAAGGTTTTCAGCAAAAACACCGAAGTCAAATGCTCCGTATGAGATATTAAAACCGGGCTGAAAAGATAGCAGGGAACTATCCTGAAAACCACTTAATAAGGGATCCTCTTCTACCGGGTTGGCCCTGTTCTGGTCAAAACCACTGCTGTAATAAGACAAGTTGGCACCAAAAGTGAAATTGCTTTTATCACTTAGCTTTAGGCCGTAGGCGTAGTTGGCCAGTACCCCGTAATTACTAAGTATCCCAATACGCTGGGTGTAAAGGCTCAGTCCCAAACCAGTCCGGTCATTTACCCGGCCACTGTAACTAAGGAAATAGGTTTGATTATTATCATCAAATTGTACCGATTGGTTTCGATGTAATAAATTGATATATGACTTGTCTTCACGAACGGTCGAGAAGGTTGGATTGATTAAAAAGCGGTTGAACTTTAATAGGTTCTGCGCCGGTACGTCATAGGCAATATATGGATTCTCTTCCTGTGCACTTACTTTCGTCAGCGCAAGGAACAGGATGAGAATGGATGCAAATCTTAGTTTCATTTCTGGAGTTAGCGTATTACCGTAATGGTTCCCTGTTTCAAGACTTCGCTACTATTCTTTATCTTATAAAAGAATACCATGTTTTGTTTTGAAAAGGCGGCTGTTGATTGTGGCCAGTTATTCTTATAATCATATTCGTTCAATACCTCCACGCCGTTATCATTGTATATAATGACATTTACATCACTCTGATTGGAAAATGAATTTGGGATGATCCACTGATCATTTACGCCATCTCCATTCACGGTAATGACATTAGGCACCTTGAAGGTATCCAGATACGAAACCGTGATTTCGCGTGAGACTTCGCAATTCCCCAGGGTGGCGACCAGAATGTAGGTACCTTCTTCAGTGAAAGTCGCCGAAGCGGTGCTACTCATTTCTGTATTGTTTATATCATACCATCGGTAGGATTCTCCTCCACTGGCTGAAACAGTTCTGGATGTTCCCTCAGGGAAAATGATCGTATCTGAGGGACTGAGGGTTATCAGGTTCTCGTCCAGTGGCTGTATGTCAATTTCATTGGAAGACAGCGGACATCCGTTCCTGTTTAGTACCAAAAGGTATTTACCAGGAGCTGACACAGAAAGCGAGGCTCCCGGCACATTCATTTCAGATCCGTTTCTGTACCATTTGTAGCTTTCTCCCGTTAAGGCTGTTTGCGTGCTGATGGTTATATTTTCAGACGGACCGCAGCTCACCAGACTTGTACTGCTGATAAGAAGCGATTCATTGACCAACAATTTAACCGGCAAAATTTCAGAACCAGGATTATAGCTGCCTAGATTTGCAGTTAGGTCATAATCTCCATTCTCGGAAATCGACGTAAGACTCAGGTTGAAAGACGTGGCGCCAGCAACGGGAGTGCCATTCTTTTTCCATTGATAGGAAAAGGCCGACTTAAGGTCTTCTGTGACGTTGGATAATTTACCCGTTCCGTCCACGGCCTGGATAGATGCCACCTCCAATACAATACTCGTATTCCCGCAATCGCTGTAAGCGGAACCGTAACCAATGGTAATCTGGAATGAGGCCGGAAGGACTACCGTTGTTTTTTCTGAGTCTATCGATGTAGAGGAACAAGGTCCTGTACTAAGCGAAACTCTGGCAAAATAGCTGCCTGCACCTGTATCGTCAATAGAGAGAGAATTGGAAGTTGCTCCGGGGATGGGTGCATTGTTCTTGTACCATTGAATTGAGGGAGCCGTGGCCGAAGTGGTGATGCTTAAAGTTGCGTCCTGTCCTGGCAGTACGATAACATCCGGCACATTTATACGGGTCACCGTGAAGTTACCGGCATTGGTAATGGTTACTGCGGATGACCTTTCCAGACAGGTGCCCGGTCCGTCTATCTCGACCTGGTAGCCTCCTTCAAAACCGGGGATGGATGCGTCCACAGTGAATGTATCTGCATTCAGAGTGGGCGTTGTAAGTGCTGTTCCGTTTTTGTACCAAGTATACATAAGTCCCTGACCGGTAATATTTGCAACAAGATTTTGAACCTCACCACTGCAAAGTGCGGTTTTGGCCGGAGGATTTACGGCAATGCCCAGACTGCTTCCTGTGGTAACATCAATCACGTTAGAGAGCGTGCCTCCACCAGCGGTAGAACAATCGCCATAATCTATTTCGACCTGGTACATTCCGGGTGCGGTAACCTCAAGGGTCTCGCTATGCGCTCCTGCTATAAGACTCGAGCTTCTATACCAGTTGTACTGATAGCTGCCGGCATTGGGTATGTTGTGAGGTGCAAGGCTGACACTGTTGCCGTTACAAATTTCAATGGACCCTCCTGTTGGGATGGTTCCATTGCCATTTGGACTAATAAGGATGGCATCGTCAAAGTCCCTGTAATACATTGGATAGGCTGCTGAAGCGGCTCCTGTTTTGGCCGGACTGGTGCTGCGCACCCTCATTTTATAGCCCTGACCCCGGGTATTCGTGGGCAGTGTGAACTGAAAGAAGAAGTCAAAAGTCGTATTCTTTGAACCGTCCCTGGCCAATTCTGTGGCCGAAGCAAAACTGCCATTGGCATTTGATAACTCCAGGATAAACTCGTTTGAACTGTTTACAAGGGGGGGATTCCATTTAAATTGTACCCAGTAGTCATTGTAAGCTGAAGAGGCGCAGGCCTTATCCCATGGAGTTGACCCGGCAGGGGGTGTCTGATTGGGAGCTGGGGTGGGTGCGTTCAGTACCTGACTATGGATGGCTACAGATCCCAACAGCATCCAGACCACGATCAATTTCGTAAAAATGAAGGGTAGATTTGGTTTCATAAGTAGGTGTAGTTTAGGCGAACCACAAAGGGCAGTTCGGTGGATTTGGGTTATGGCATTATTCGTTTCCCGGCAGATTCCGCGCCCCGATCTGCAATAAATGCGGTCACTTTCCGGGAACTATAGATTACTGGACAAAGATGGAGCAATATTCCCGCGTGCGGAATTTATTGTTGTAGCGCTGAATAAAACTGTTGTGAAATACCTGTATTTGTATGGATGGCCATTTATAGGGCTCTATTACAGGTGATTTTAGTACATTAGCACCTTCAAAATACATGCGATGAATGACGTGAGCAGGGCGCTGAACTTTATAGAACACATTGTCGAAGAAGATCTGAATTCAGGCGTTTCCCAGAAGATTTTGCGGTTTAGGTTTCCTCCTGAACCCAATGGTTATTTGCATATTGGTCATGCCAGTTCTATTTGTCTGAATTTTGGTCTGGGAGAACGATATGACGCGCCGGTAAATCTTCGCTTTGATGACACCAATCCGGCACGGGAAGAGGAGGAATATGTGCAGGCTATTAAAAGTGATGTGGAATGGCTTGGATATCAATGGGATAACGAGTGCTATGCGTCTGATTATTTTGAAGAGCTCCATGGCTGGGCGGTGGACTTCATTAAAAGCGGCAAGGCCTATGTGGATAGCCAGACATCGGAAGCTATGGCGGAACAGAAGGGTACGCCAACCGAACCTGGTCGGCCCAGCCCTTTCAGGAGCAGGTCGGTTCAGGAGAATATGGAATTGTTTGAAGGGATGAAGAACGGAGAGTATGAAGAAGGTTCTCATGTGCTACGCGCCAAAATTGATATGTCTGCCGCCAATATGCTGATGCGGGATCCCATCATGTACCGCATCCTGAATCGTGCACATCACCGAACAAATACTGATTGGTGTATTTACCCGATGTATGATTGGGCGCACGGTCAAAGCGACTACATTGAACAGGTAACCCATTCATTGTGTACGCTGGAATTCGCCTCCCACAGGGAGCTCTATGACTGGTTTCTGGATCAGATCTATGAGCCGGGGAAGGTCCGGCCAAAACAAAGGGAATTTGCCCGAAGAAATCTCAGTCATACCATCGTGAGTAAAAGAAAATTGCTTCAGCTGGTTGAAGATGAGGTGGTGTCCGGATGGGATGACCCAAGGATGCCTACAATTTCCGGTATGCGCCGACGGGGATATACCCCCTTGTCCATCCGGAATTTTGCGGAAACCATCGGAATAGCAAAGAGGGAAAATGTGGTGGATATGGCGTTGCTGGAATTCCATGTCCGCGAACATCTGAATAAAATGGCTCCCAGAGTAATGGTCGTACTTGATCCGGTAAGGCTGGTTATTACGAATTATCCTGCCGGAAAAGAGGAATGGCTTGAGGCGGAAAACAATCCTGAGGATGAAAATGCCGGATCGCGATTGGTTCCATTTTCCCGGGAACTGTATATAGAAGCTGAGGATTTCAGGGAGGAGGCGAATCGTAAATATTTCAGGTTAAGGCCGGGAGGTGAGGTACGACTAAAGAATGGTTATATCATTAAGGCTGAAACAATTATAAAAGATACCGATGGGAATATTGAAGAAATTCAATGCACCTACGATCCGAATAGCCGCAGCGGTAGTGGATCTATGGAGAGCCTCAGAAAGGTGAAAGGTACGCTGCACTGGGTTTCTATCAACCACGCCGCTCAGGTAGAAGTGAGGTTGTATGATCGCTTATTTACGGATGCCACTCCGGACGCCTATAAGGATCGTGATTTTATGGATTATTTCAACCCTGAATCCATAAAGGTAACTGTGGGACATGCTGAACCCTATATTTCCACCATGGTTGCGGGCGACATTGTGCAGTTTCAGAGGCTGGGATATTTTTGTATGGATCCCGACAGTCAGCAGGAAAATCCTGTATTCAACAGAACGGTTCCCCTGCGGGATACATGGGAGAAAATGAGTGAGGACAATTAATTATACCGGAAGGCATATTGTGACGAAGGCCTTTATACTCGCCTGTGTGGTCTTTATAAGTGCGATTAATGGGATTGTGACCTTGTGATCCGAATTAAATTAAATTTGATCGAGTTCATATGGACGGCTATTGAGTTTTAAATTTGCACCATCGGTTGGCTGTTACCCTAAGAATGTCAGCCTCTTAATTGGCGTGGCCTGGAGATATTAACCAAGTCTTAACAGCGGTCGACCGGAAAAAGAAGTATACTTAGAGCTTAAAGTTTTTATTAACCTAAATATTAAAAATTATGTCAAAAGATAGTGGAAGTGTATTGCTGGCGCTCCTTACCGGTGCAGCCATTGGAGCAGGAATAGGGATTCTCTATGCTCCGGATAAGGGGGATAAAACCAGGAAAAGGATCAAAGATAAGGCACTGCATGCCAGGGACGATATTTCGGCCCGTATTTCAAGTGCTACGGATCAACTGGTTAAAACGGCCGACGCTAAAAAGGCGGATTTCGAACGAAAACTGGAAGATACGATTTCCAATATGAGTTATAAAGCAGATGATATCATTGCCACCCTCGAAAGAAAGCTCGCCGATCTGAAAAAGAAGAATGCTGAATTTCAAAAGTAACCTATGGCTTTTGATGAATTAAAGGACCATTTGTCTGAGGCCGATGCCAGTGTTCGCTCTTACCTTGACAGTAGCAGGGAATATTATAAGTTGAGGGCTTTTAAGTTTATCATGCAGGGGGTTGCTGCTTTTACAAAGGTGCTTCTTATTGGTACCGTGGCCCTTCTCACTTTGCTTTTCCTCTCTTTTGCGGCAGCGTATGGTCTGGGAATTCTTATTGGAAACCTTTTCTATGGCTTCCTGATCATTGGTTTATTCTACCTGTTGGTAGGGATTGTACTTTACTTACTCAGACAAAAGTTAAACAAGCCTATATTGGCGAAATTTTCTGACTTTTATTTTGATGAACTATGACTCCTAAGCGATATTCTTCCTTTGCCGAAATAGATATGGACTTAAGAATACTAAAGCTACAACAGGAAGTGGAACTTGAAAATCTGAAACTGAATCTCAAGAACACAAAGCAGAGCCTCTATCCTACTAATTTACTGGGCGGCTTTGGAGGCATCATTCAAAAATTGTTGCTTACACTCATAGCGAAAAAGCTCTTTAAGAAAATTACCTGAGTCCCGATTGAAGAAAATAGAAACCCCGACTGGCATCCCAGCGGGGTTCTTTCATTTTACTACCTGTCTGTAAGGGGCTGCTATTTTGTATTAGGCGTATTCTTCTTCTTCATAGATTCCCCAATCATATTGCTGGCGGTGAAGGATGCAACCATATTATTCAGCATATCACTCCCCGCCTGAGGTGAGTTTGGCAATAATATCAGATTTGCATTGGTATGTTCCCCGATGGACTGTAAGGTGTCATAATGCTGGGTTACGACAATGAGGGCCGATGCTTCCTGAGAATTGATGCCCACTTTGTTCAGTACCTCAACCGATTCTTCAAGGCCGCGGGCAATTTCCCTTCGCTGGTCGGCAATACCCTGACCTTGCAGGCGCTTACTTTCAGCCTCGGCCTTGGCCTTTTCTACAATAAGAATCCGCGCGGCATCTCCTTCAAACTGGGCAGCTATTTTTTCCCGTTCAGAGGCATTTATCCGGTTCATGGCTGCCTTTACCTGGGTATCAGGATCAATGTCGGTCACAAGGGTTTTTATAATGTCGTAGCCATAATCAAGCATGGCTTCCTGCAACTCTGATTTGACGGCAATGGCAATATCATCTTTTTTCACGAAGACATCATCCAACTTCATTTTAGGGACTTCAGCCCGCACCACGTCGAAAACATAGGAAGTGATCTGGTCATGCGGATACTCCAGTTTATAAAATGCCTCATATACTTTTTCCCGAATAACGACATACTGAACCGACACCTTCAACTTTACAAAGACGTCATCCCTTGTTTTAGTTTCCACAATGACATCCAGTTGCTGTATTTTGAGGCCCAGCCGGGCTGCGATCCGATCAATCAGAGGGATCTTAATTTGTAATCCTGAGTGCCGTATGCTATTAAATTTACCGAAGCGTTCAATGATCACCGCTGTTTGCTGTTTTACAGTAAACAAGGAGGAAAAGAGAATGATAATCCCGAAAAAAATGATTGGTATAAGTAAAAAATCGCCCATGATGGTTTATTTAATTGTGTCGTTGAAGATACTAAGTCTTTGTTATATGAGTCCCGTTTTTAAAGGTTTTGTTACAAGACCCATGTCTCTAGCAATTTAAAAGAGCTGAATTTTCATAAGAAACCTTCGCGTGGACCCATTGATATTAAGTGTGAATTCAGGAGAGAGCCACCAGGGCATTTTCTATTCTTTTAACACTCGCTGATTTACCTATGACCGCCATTATTTCAAAAACCCCTGGCCCTTTCATATCACCTACCAGTACGAGCCTTAATGCCGGAAGGATGCTTCCCTGAATCAGATCTGAAGTCCGGATCCATATTTGAAATTGTTTCTCCAGGGAATCCGCACTGAAATCTGCCAGGTCTGCAATGATTTCTGCCCATTGGGCAAGGATCGCGGGAGTTTCCCCTTTCCAGTGCTTTTTTAAAGGATTCGCCGCATAGGTTTCAGGTGCGAGAAAAAAGTAGTGACCTAATTCCCAAAAGTCTCTTACAAAGGTAGCCCGCGCCTTTACAAGTCCCACTACCCGGGAAATATAGTCAGTATCCGGAAAAGGGGATGATCCGTCTTCAAGAGTGCCGGCAACTATCAATTTGTCACGGAGTATGGGCAAAAATAAATCCGCCAACTGGTCATTACTTTCCTGTTGCAAATAGTGTTGATTATACCATTTGGTTTTATCTGGATCAAAACGAGCTCCAGCCTTATGAACGCGCTCCAGGCTAAATGCTTCTACCAGTTCATCAATATTGAATACCTCCTGCTCCGTCCCGGGATTCCAGCCAAGCATGGCCAGAAAATTGACAACCGCTCCGGGAAAATAGCCGGCTTCCCGGTATCCCATGGATTCATGCCAACGCAACGGAAAAACAGGAAATCCCAATTGCTCCCCATCCCGTTTGCTGAGCTTACCCTTCCCTTCAGGTTTCATGATCAGTGGTAAATGAGCGAATTGTGGCGCTTCCCAGTCAAAAGCCTCGTAAAGTAACTGATGTAAGGCCAGGGAAGGAAGCCACTCTTCCCCCCTGATAACATGACTTATTTCCATCAGATGGTCATCGACGATATTTGCGAGGTGATAGGTAGGCATTCCGTCACTTTTAAATAAAACCTTGTCATCCAACACCTTGGAATCAATGCCAATCGATCCCCGAATAGCGTCTTCCAGAATAAGTTGCCTATTTTCGGGCACTTTAAATCTGATCACATAAGGGTCGCCGCTTGCCAGCCGTTCAGAAATTAGATGATCGTGGAGGGACAAACTATTATCAAGTTTCAATCGGTTGTGCCAGTTGTAAATAAAGGTTTTACCTTTTGTTGCATGATCACTCCTTTGGTAATCAAGCGATTCCTGACTATCAAAGGCATAATAAGCATGACCTCGGTTTACCAAGTCAAGTGCGTATTCCTGATATATGCTTTTCCGCTCACTCTGGCGGTAGGGGCCAAAGGGACCCCCACAGTCGGGACCTTCATCATAATGTATTCCGCACCATTTCAAGGCCTCTATGATATACTTCTCGGCTCCTTCGACCAAGCGATTCTGATCGGTATCTTCTATACGAAGGATAAAGTCCCCCTGATGTTTCCGTGCAAATAAATAGTTAAATAAAGCAGTCCGCACACCACCAATGTGCAACGGCCCGGTTGGACTTGGCGCGAACCTGACACGAACCCTTTTTTTCATATTCATATTATTCGGAGACAAAGATATGAAAACTGTTACCGGACAGAGATAGTGGCTTAGTACTAATTGGCAGCCAGCGCAAGAATTGGTTGACTTTCCTAATAAAAAACCCACATTAACAACAGCATGCTATGTTCAGACCTAAATTGTCCTATAGCTCATAGAAATTTACTGTGATTCGCGGCCCAGGTGACTTACCATCAAACCTTCCCATGCTTTTTAACAAATATTTGAATTTGATGTTGAAACTAACAGGTATCTTGTAATAAATATACAGGCAACTGGACGCTTATTCAAACATACTCGGAAAACTCAGGCAGTTCATCAGGAAGTACCATACCAATATTCTGATTAAAGGCTTGCTGCTTTTTTTGGTCCTGGGACTGATTTTCTTTTTTATTATAGCATCGGTAGAATACTTTTTATGGCTCAATTCTTACGGCCGGCTGGTTTTACTGATTCTGTTTATTACTGTGGAAGGCCTTTTACTCTTTAGGTTTATTTTAGTGCCGGCGGCATTTCTATTTAAGTTTAGAAAAGGAATAACCCATAAAAGCGCTTCCTTATTGATTGGCAGGCATTTCCCGGAGGTGGATGATAAACTCTATAATCTCCTTGATCTTGCGGATCATAAGGAACAATCCGAATTACTCCTGGCGAGCATTGAACAACGGTCAGGTCAATTAAAAACCATTCCATTTTCAACAGCCATCGACTTTAAGGAAAATGTTAAATATGCCAAATATCTCCTGATTCCTGCGCTGTTCATCGCCTTGCTGATGATCACAGGAAGTTCCCGTTCCTTTTTCGGATCCTATAAGCGGGTAATGAATTTTGATATTGCTTATGAACCTCCGGCGCCTTTCTATTTCAGGCTATTATCCGAAAATATGAGGATATTGGAGGATCAGGCTCATACAGTCCATGTTATCACAATCGGAGAGGTAAAACCGGAGGATGTGTACATCAACATTGGCGGGACAGATTATTTACTTCAATTACAAAATGGGCAGTTTCATTATACATTTACGCCCCCACTGGAATCTGTGGAATTTTATTTTAAGGCCAACGGCGTCCTATCAAGAAAATACCTATTGGAAGTTCTGCGCGCTCCGTCAATCTATGATTTTCGCCTCAATCTTGCCTATCCCGATTATCTGGGAAAACCCCGGGATAATTTTGAAAGTACCGGAAACGCCACTTTCCCGGAAGGAACCCGGGTTACCTGGGCTATAACAGGAAAGCACACCGAGCAAATAAGGCTGGTCACTTCAGACACGATGCAGACCTTCCAGAGGACCGGTGAAAAATTTCAGCTTGCAAAGACAGTGTATAGTGATATGACCTACGAGTTGACAACGTCCAACGGCAATGTCAAGGACTACGAAAAACTCAATTATAAGTTTCGGGTGATCAAAGATGCAAGCCCTTCCATAAAAGTGGATCAAACCGTTGATTCCTTGTTGCCGAATGTAGCTTATTACAGCGGGGAGGTGGCAGATGATTATGGGGTAAGGTTGGTGAATGTGATCTGTTATCCCGAAAACCGGCCGGATGAAAGACAGCAACTGGAAATTGCAAGACCTGTCTCCAATTTTCAGCAGTTCTATTATACTTTTCCGTCAGGCCTGGTGGTAGACGCAGGGGAGCGTTATGAACTATATTTTGAAGTGACCGATAATGATGCCATTCACGGAGGGAAGACCGGCAGAAGTCAGGTTTTCCGTCTGGCGGTTCTTGATTCCGATCAGTTGGAGAGCAGATCATTAAAAGTTCAGGAATCCCTGCTAAATCAAATGGATAAATCTCTTGAGCAGTTCAAGGAGCAAAAAGACCGCCTTGAGGGTATAAATAAGGTTCAGAAGGAAAAGACGAATCTTAGTTTTTCAGATCAGCGTCAGATAAAGGAATTTCTTAAGAACCAAAAACAACAGGAGCAACTGATGGAAAAATTCAGTTCGAGGTTAAAGGAGAATCTGGAAAATAAAAAGGCGGATAGTCCAACGAATGAAATGCTGAGGGAGCGACTCCAACGACAGGAAATCAATGCAAAAAAGAACGAAAAACTCCTGGACGAACTCAGTAAGATTGCGGAAAAGATAGACAAGGCCGCCTTGGCCAAAAAGCTTGAAGAACTTGGAAAACAGCAGCAGAATAGTGAGCGTGGTCTGGAACAGTTGCTGGAATTGACCAAAAGGTATTATGTCACTGAAAAGGCGGCTCAATTGGGAAGAGAGCTTGAAAAGGAGGGGCTTAAACAAGATAAACTTCCCTCACAGACCGAAGTGGATCAAAAAAAGGAACAGGAGGAGCTCAATCGTAATTTTGAATCAATTTCGAAGGAATTGCAACAATTGTCAAAAGACAATGAAAAACTTAAGAAACCCATGGACCTCGGGATAGATGCACCAAAGGAGGCGGGAATTAAAAGCGATCAGCAGGAAGCTCTTAAAGAATTAGAGAGGATAGGTACCGGGAAGGATTCAGATTCTCAGGATAAGGAAAAGGCTGCTGGGAATAAAGCAAAGCAAAAGCAAAAGTCGGCGGCCCAGAAAATGCAGGAAATGGGAAAAGCACTTGCTATGGCAAGTGCGGCTGGAGGTGGGGCCTCATCCGATGCTGAGGATGCGGAGATGTTGCGGCAGGTATTGGACAATCTTGTCACTTTTTCATTTGAGCAGGAAAGCCTGTATGATGAATTGGAGGTTTCTGATTCTGAGATCTCACATTTTTCCGGCAGTGTTCGCCGCCAACAGGAATTACGCGATCTGTTCGAACATGTTGACGATAGCCTTTTCGCACTCTCATTGCGCAGGGTGGAACTTTCAGAATTTGTAAATGAACAAATTACGGAGGTATATTACAATATTGACAAGTCTCTTGAAAGTATTGCTGAGAATCAAATATACCAGGGGGTTTCCTTTCAGCAATATGTGCTTACTGCCTCCAATAATCTGGCTGATTATCTGGCCAATACACTAGATAATATGCAGGAAAGCCTTGCGGCTGGCCAGGGTTCCGGGTCGGGCAAGGGATTTCAGTTACCTGATATTATTCAGAGCCAGGGAGAACTACAGGAGAAATTAGGTCCGAGGGGTAAGTCCGGAGAAAAGGGGGAGTCCGGCTCTTCAGGAGATGAAGGCAAGGGAAAAGAGGGATCCGGAAAAGGAGAAGGAAAGGAAGGTGATGAGGGTGAAGGCGCTGGTAAAAATGGCCAAACTGGCCAAGGGGATAACGGGCAGGAAGGCGGTAAGGCTGGGAGTGGCCAGGCGGATACAGGAGAAAGCGAGCAGGACCTGCAGGAGGTTTATGAAATTTATAAGGAACAGCAGCAGATCAGGAATCAACTGGAGCAACAATTGGAGAATCTGATTAAAAATACGGATAAGCAACTCGCCAAAGGCCTCATCAGGCAAATGGAAGATTTCGAAAATGAATTGCTTGAAAACGGAATCACCCAGCAGACTGTAAATAGGATGAATTTGATACAACATCAGTTATTAAAGCTCGAAAACGCCGCAATGCAACAGGGAGAGAAGCAGGAGAGGGAAAGTACTACCGGAGAGGATCAATTCAGAAATCCGATTGTCACAAAACCTGAACTTTTAAGGAATGATGGGAGAGACGTAGAGAATTTAAACCGACAAAGCTTACCTTTGCGGCCCATTTATCTTAAGAAGGTAAAGGACTATTTTAAAAATGATGATTGATTTTGAGTATAAGACCGAATTCAGGCTGGAGGATGAGCCAATTTATATGGATTGGCTGAACAGAGTTGTTGGCAGCTTAGAAGCTGAAATACAGGAAGTTACATATATCTTTTGTAATGATGTTTATTTACATTCGCTTAATGTGCAGTATCTGAAACATGATACCTATACGGACATCCTGACTTTTGACAGGACGGTTTATGGGGTCCTTGCAGGAGACGTTTTTATTTCAGTTGATCGGGTACGAGAGAATGCGACCGTGATGTGCGAGTCATTTACGAGAGAATTACAACGAGTGATGGTTCATGGACTGTTACATATGCATGGTATGGATGATAGTACCGAGAGAGAAAAGGGATTGATGCGAGCCCTGGAAGATGAAAAAATTAAAATGTTCCACGTGGAACAAGCGTAATGTTCGAGAGTGGATATGATATCATTGTTGTAGGCGGTGGGCATGCAGGGGCGGAAGCAGCCGCTGCAGCTGCCAATATGGGGTCCAGTACGCTTCTGGTTACCATGAATCTTCAAACCATTGGCCAGATGTCCTGTAATCCCGCCATGGGAGGGATCGCAAAGGGGCAGATCGTTAGGGAAATTGATGCGTTGGGGGGCTATAGTGGCATCGTCTCAGACCGCTCTGCAATTCAATTTAAGATGTTGAATAAGTCCAAGGGCCCAGCCATGTGGAGTCCGCGGTCACAAAATGACCGGATAAAATTTGCTGAAGAATGGCGCCTGCTTTTGGAGAGCACGCCCAGGGTAGATTTTTACCAGGAAATGGTCAGTTCTTTATGGATTGAAGCGGGTCGGGTTTGCGGCATTTTAACTTCCTTAGGTGTAAAGATTCGGGCCAAGGCCGTAATCCTGACCAATGGGACATTTTTAAATGGATTGATTCATATAGGGGAAAAGCAGTTTGGTGGCGGCAGGGCCGGTGAGAAGGCAGCAACCGGCATAACCGAACAACTTAGCGGTCTTGGATTTTTAAGTGGCAGAATGAAAACCGGAACTCCTCCCAGAGTGGACGGCCGCTCCCTGAATTATGACGTGATGATTCCCCAGCCAGGAGATTTGAATCCTGAAAAATTTTCCTTCCTTGACACTCCGGCGCTTACCATCCAAAGAGAGTGTCATATGACCCATACCAGTCGGGTAGTGCATGATCTTTTACGGGAAGGATTTGACCGATCACCCATGTTTAATGGACGCATTAAGAGCATTGGGCCAAGATATTGTCCGTCCATTGAGGATAAGATCAATCGGTTCGCAGATAAAGATAGCCACCAGTTGTTTGTTGAACCCGAAGGCTGGAAAACAGTGGAAGTCTATGTCAATGGATTTTCAACGTCACTGCCTGAGGAAATTCAGTTTAAGGCGTTGCGTTCTGTCAGAGGCTTTGAACGGGTGAAATTTTTTCGTCCCGGTTATGCCCTCGAATATGATTACTTCCCCCCAACCCAATTGTCCCATACCTTAGAGACAAAATTGGTGGATCATTTATATTTTGCGGGGCAGATCAATGGCACTACGGGTTATGAGGAAGCCGCATGCCAGGGCCTCATGGCTGGAATCAATGCCCATTTGAAAATCAATGAAGAGGAACCCTTCATTCTAAAGAGGGATGAGGCTTATATTGGGGTTCTGATTGATGATCTGATCACTAAGGGAACGGACGAGCCTTACAGAATGTTCACCTCAAGGGCGGAATACCGGACGCTGCTGCGACAGGATAACGCCGATTTACGATTGACCCCCAAAGGTTTTGCACTTGGCCTGGCAAGTGAGGACCGCCTGAGGAGCATGGAAGAAAAGGAGAAGCAATCCAATGCTTTCATCAACTTCTTCCGGGAAACAAGTTATGACCCGAAAGAAGCGAACCTCCTTTTGGAGGAAGTGGCTTCAGCTCCGGTGAAACAGGCAGATAAGTTGGTAAAGATTTTTTCAAGGCCCGGTATAACTATGGGCCATATGCAGAACTTTGATGGTGTTACTGATTATATCAATGCCAATGAACTTGGGCGGGAGGTGCTCGAGCAAACGGAAATTCAGGTGAAATATGAAGGCTACATTGCCAAAGAAAAATTGAACGCTGATAAGCTGCATCGTCTGGAAGGAATTGGCATACCCGAGGGATTTGATTATAGTAAACTGAGTTCCCTGTCTTATGAAGCAAGGGAGAAATTAAAGTCTATCCGGCCTGCCACTATCGCGCAGGCGTCAAGAATAAGTGGCGTTTCTCCAAGCGATATCAGTGTGCTTCTGGTATATTTGGGCAGATGACCGAGTTTCACGTGGAACATAATCCTTCATCAATGCACTTTAAAATGTCTTTGAGAAAATGAACATCCATTGTTCCATAATTATTTAAGATGACCTTTTATCTGACTACCAAAGACTTTGCAGTAACGGGCGAGGAATTTAATTTGGAATATGATCCGGAACTGGACATGCTCAGGACTGTGGCTGAGCCGGCCTGTCTGGATAACTACTATAAAAGCCCGGATTATATTTCTCATACAGATGCCCAAACCACCTTCCAGGATAAAGCGTATCACTTAATAAAGCATTTGAGCCTTCGCAGGAAAATGAGCTGGATCCGGAAGTTCTTCCCTGATCCCGGGTCTCTTCTGGATATTGGAGCGGGAACAGGGGATTTTGTGTCGATTGCCCTTAAGGATGGATGGACTGCCAGTGGAATCGAACCCAATGCCATTGCCAGGGAAAAAGCGCGGAGCAAAGGGGTAAGGCTGGAAGAGAACATGGATCAGTATTCAGAACGCACTTTTAAAGTCATTTCCTTATGGCACGTCCTTGAGCACATACCACACCCACAGGAATACATTCGCCTACTTACTTCAAAATTGGCTCCCGGAGGTTTATTGTTCATTGCGGTACCTAATTTCAGGAGTTATGATGCACATCATTATGGTAAATTTTGGGCGGCATATGATGTTCCAAGGCACCTGTCCCATTTTTCCCGCAACGCGATACATCGCCTTTTTCTTGATATTGGGTTCAAAATTATTGATTCAAAACCGATGTCATTTGATTCCTATTATATTGCCCTTCTCAGCGAAAAATACAAGACTGGTAATAGAAATTATCTGAAGGCATTTTTGATAGGCCTAATTTCCAATGTAAGGGCCTGGAGAACCAAAGAGTATTCCTCCATTTTATACATTTTAAGGGCTGAAGGGAATTTAAATGGCGCCTGAGCTACGAATTGAGAGCAGGAGGCGTATATTATAGCTTACCGTCATATAAAGGTCGTAGGGAGGTTCTGAGAGCGCTGCAGCCAATAGATAATTCCAATGTATTCCGTAAAAAGAATAGCGTGTCCCTATTTGAAGTTTTATAACAAAAGACGCTTTAACCCGGAAAAAGTATATGAGAAAACTGATGTAAAATGGAAATAGGCTAATTATTTATAATTATAACAAAGCTTTGTTATTTTTGCACCACCAAAAAACACATATAATGAGGAAAATAGTTTTCAGCGGCTTATTATTCATTGTGATGTCATGTCAGCAACAAAGGATCGGATTTGTGGATAATGTCAAACTTATGGATAAGTATCAGGAAAAGATAGATATCGAAGCGAAGTATAAAGTTCAGTCGGATGCATTGAATAAACGGCGGGACAGTGTCTCACAGGCCTTTCAGATGGAAGCACAGCAGTTTCAGTCGAAGGCCCAGACTATGGCCCAGAAGGAAGCCCAGGAACAGTATGGCCAACTTCAGCAGCGCGGGCAGATGATAGGACAGCAGTTACAACAGGAAGAGCAAAAATTGCAATCTCAGGGACAAGTAGAAATGGACACCCTGATCACCAAGGTAAAAGAAGAAATCAGAGCTTATGGTGAAAGCCATGATTATACTTATATTTTAGGTGGTGGTGATGGCGGTAGTGTATTGTTTGGAAACGAAGGTAACGACCTGACAGATGAAATCCTCAAGATGCTCAATGAGAAATACAAGAAATAAATACCCCTTGTATCCCTGTTGATAAAATGAAAGACCTCTTAACGGTTGTCAGCCTTGCAAAAGGAATACAAGAAAAATAGCCGGCACAAAATACACCGCAATCGTTTTGGCACCATCGTAATCTTTTGCCATACGCTGACCAAAAAGAAGCATGAGCAAGGTTGTGCAGGATAAAATGGCCCCGTAGAGTGCCAGGGTATTCGTTCCCATAATAAGCAACTGGTAAATGCCTGTGGCACATAGTGTACCTGAGGCCATCTCCGCCAGGAGGATAATCGCGAGTAGAATCGGAACCAGGTCTTTTAATGGCGTATCAGCAAAATGCTGCTTTAGCCAGATAAGATTTCCATTCCAGTGGAAAACCTTATCAATTCCGCTTTGAAGAAAGGTGATGATCAAAAATAACAACAGCAGTATTTCTGTGGCGTGAATTAAAATGGAATTCATAGCATTCTTTGGTACCGTTAGGAAATGGTTCGTTGATTTAAGCAGCCTTCATGTGAAGCAGACGTGTTAGCTTGATCGATAAATCTGTAAGGATGAGCTTTGAGTTGCCATTGCGTTCAATATGGAATATAGCCTCTTCAAGTTCATTGGAAATCGCCTCTATATTCCCCTCGTGAATAAAGGGTGCAAATTTCTCAAGTTTGAATACTCCTATGTGCATCTTCATAAAGACAAGGGCATCAATGCCGTAATTCATAAGCAGCGCCTGACGCATGACCGCAAGGCAATAAAGTAAAAAATTCTTTTGCGCTTCGCGGCCGGTACTTGCCACTACTTCACTCCAAAGGATCAATTCATGGACAGCTGTTTTGTTCCCTTTTGCCTTAAAGGCACTTCGCACCCATTGCACAAACCATTTTTCAAAAACGAGTTCTTCTGAATCCTGACGCATGAGATCCAGGGCCTTGTTAAAATTGCCGTTAGCCTCATGAGCAACGCGCATTGCCTCAGAACTTGGCAAACCTTTGCTCATCAGGGCTTGCGAAATTGTCATTTCCGATAATGGGGGAAAATGAAGTACCTGGCACCTCGAGCGAATGGTTTGCAGGATTTGTTCCTCGTCTTCTGCAACTAAAATAAAAACTGTTTTATCAGGAGGTTCTTCAATAAGTTTAAGCAGTTTATTGGAGGCTGCGGTATTCATTTTTTCCGCCATCCAGATAATCATAATTTTATACCCGCCTTCGTAAGATTTCAATGCAAGTTTTCTGACGATTTCCAGCGCCTCATCCACCCCAATCTGGCCTTGTTTTTTCTCGATGCCAATGAGCCTTAACCAATCAAACAAATTTCCATAAGGCTGTTCCTGTATAAATTGACGCCATTGAGGCATGAAATGATTACTGACGGCGTGATTCTTAAATTTGTCTGTGTTTGATACCGGAAATGCAAAGTGCAAATCCGGATGTGAAAGATTGGCACACTTTTTATGACAGGCAGGCAGATCTTCTCCGGGATCATCGCCACATAAAACATACCGGGAATAGGCAATAGCAGCCGGAAGAGTCCCGGAACCCTCAGGGCCCACAAAGAGCTGGGCGTGCGGAATCCTGCCGGCATCCGCGCTCGATTTGAGATGATTTTTAATATGGGAAAGCCCTAAAATATCGGCAAATGTCATAGTTTCAAATATAATGTTTTTCCCCTCATGACCAGTAAAATTATATGGTGTCACACGGTACTAACAGGCCTTAAATTGGTACATTTACGAACCCTAAAAAAGTGGCTCAGCATGAAAACAGTGGACGATTTCAATTTTGATAAGAAGAAAGCACTTATACGCGTGGATTTTAATGTTCCCCTGGACGGAGACTTCCAGGTCACTGATACGAACCGGATCACCGCGGCCAGGGCCACTATAATGAAAGTGATAAAGGATGGAGGCAGCGCAATTTTGATGAGCCATCTGGGAAGACCGGAAGGGCGTCCTGACCCTGACCTTTCCCTTAAACATATCCGCAATAAGGTTTCCGATATCCTTGAAGTCCCGGTATTGTTTGCGGAGGATTGTATTGGGGAAAAGGCCGTAAAAGCTTCTGCCGCATTAAAGCCAGGAGAGATCCTGCTGCTGGAAAACCTGCGATTTCACCGGGAAGAAGAAGAGGGCGATGAGGCCTTTGCTGCAGAGCTGGCGGAGCTCGGCGACATCTATATAAACGATGCCTTCGGTACGGCACACCGGGCCCATGCATCCACGACCATAATCGCCAATTCATTTCCTGAGGCAAAAGGATTCGGCTATCTCATGGCCAGGGAAATTGAGGCGATTCGAAAAGTAATGGAATCCGGCGAAAAACCTGTAACCGCCATCCTTGGCGGAGCTAAAGTTTCTTCCAAAATTACCATCATAGAAAATATTTTGGATAAGGTAGACCATTTGATCATCGGGGGAGGGATGACCTACACCTTTGTGAAGGCCAGAGGGGGCCAGGTGGGGGATTCCATATGTGAAACCGATAAAACCGACCTTGCCACCGACATTTTGAGAAAGGCCGCCGAAAAAGGCGTTAAGGTACACCTGCCGGTTGATGTACTGGCTGCGGACGACTTTGACGCTGAGGCGAATACAAGGGTTGTGGCGGTGGATCAGATCCCGGATGGATGGCAGGGTCTGGATGCGGGACCTGAAACCTTGAAACTATTCCGGGAGGTTATCCGTTCATCCAAAACCATCTTGTGGAACGGACCTGTAGGAGTGTTCGAGATGGAGCCCTTTGCCAAAGGGACGATCTCCATCGGGAAAGCGGTTTCAGAGGCCACTGAGAATGGGGCATTTAGCCTTGTGGGCGGTGGCGATTCTGTAGCGGCCGTAAAACAATTCGGCTTTGAAGAAAGGGTGAGTTATGTATCAACGGGAGGTGGGGCCATGCTGGAGAGTCTTGAAGGCAAAACCCTGCCCGGAATAGCCGCAATATTAGCGTCTTAAAGTCGTTATCGATAAAAGGGATACTTCTGAGTCAATCAGATTCATGGGTACTGATTTTATTGTTTCACAAAAAACGACGATTTTCGTTGGCCCCCTGGGCAAAATTTTACATCTATGGGTTTATTTTCAAAGATTTTGGTAACGACGTTGTGTTGTTTTATGGCTATCCCGCTTCTGGGGCAACAACAGGGCGAAAACAATTTCCCTGATACCGAAATTCCCGAAGGGACTGAGATTTCAGGGGATACGCTGGCAATGGATATGAAGGGCCTCGAGCAGATGGAACTCATGGAAACCACTGCCGGAACAAAAAAACAGCCAGCCGTACTGAATAAAAAGTTATCGGGTTACAGTCTGGCAGATTTTGCCAAAGCTGTTGTTTATGATAGTCTTTGGATGAAAGAATTGCGGGAAAGCGCTGCGCTGTCGGATGAAATGTACCAGTCGGTCACCTATCCGGATACGAATGCTCTGGGCTTTGTAGATCTTGATACGGAGGTTTTAAAACAGCGCCTTGAAAAGATGAATCAGAAATCTCCCCTTAACATCACCTACAATCCGTCTCTTGAAAACGTTATTCGTTCCTTTCTGACCCGTAAAAAAGATATGATGGAACGAATGCTTATTGCGAGCCAGTTCTATTTTCCTCTTTTTGAACAGGAACTGGACAATTACAACATCCCGCTTGAGATAAAATATCTTGCCATCGTTGAATCCGCACTTAATCCCAGAGCCAAATCAAGGGTCGGCGCGACAGGCCTTTGGCAATTCATGTATGGCACTGGTAAAATGTATGATCTGAATGTAAACAGCTATGTGGACGAACGTAGTGATCCTATCAAGTCGACAAAGGCCGCCTGCGAGTACCTCTCCAAACTCCATGATATTTTCGGAGACTGGGATTTGGCACTCGCGGCGTACAACTCAGGACCGGGAAATGTGAACAAGGCCATCAGAAGATCCGGGGGTTATACAAACTACTGGAATATCCGGCACAACCTGCCAAGGGAGACAGCGGGCTATGTCCCGGCCCTGCTGGCAACCATGTACTTATTTGAATATGCCGATGAGCACGGAATTCAACGGAAAAAGGCAGAACGCCCATATTTTGAAACAGATACCGTACAGATCAGGCACATGATTACTTTTGATCAAATTTCCCAATTGGTGGGGGTTAGTTTGGAGGAGCTGATTATACTTAATCCTTCTTATAAATTAAACGTGATCCCTAAAGTGGATGGTAAATCCTACACCCTTCGTCTGCCACAATATGCCATTGGCAAGTTCGTGGCTAACGAGGAGGCCATTTATTCACATGTAGCAAAGGAACTCAATAGTATGGAATCCCCGCTCCCCCAACTGGTCAAAGAGCAGGACAAGATCCGATACAAGGTACGTAGCGGGGATTATCTTGGAAGGATAGCGAGCAGATATGGGGTTGGGGTGAGTCAACTTAAGGAATGGAACGGGCTTCGGAGCAATAATCTCAGGGTCGGACAGCGGCTGACAATTTTTCCAGGCAAACCGGTCACGCAGCTCGTCACTTCCGGGAATGAAACCACTTCAGGTGCCGGCAGCAGGGATTTATCGGCTGCTATTAAAATACATACAGTGCAGGAAGGAGATTCACTTTGGACCATTTCCAGAAAATATCCGGGAATTACTATTGAGAATTTACGAGAATGGAACGGTATTAGCGGGAACAATTTAATACCTGGCACAAAGATAAAATTGTGTAATTGTTCATCGTAAAGCAAATCGTTAATGAAAAAAACCGGGACACTAGTAGCATTCCTCTTCCTCCTGATCTGCGCCTGCGGGGATTCTGATCAAAAAACCTATTTACCACCTTCGGTGGGAGCGATGAATACCCTTGCCGTTGTTATGGAAAAAAACCTGTGGGAAGGAGAAGTCGGCGATAAGGTAAGAGAATACTTTGCCTCCCCGATTGTCGGCCTGACCTGGGACGAAGCTAAATTTTCCATAGAGCAGATGCCTCAGAAGGTGTTCACAGGGACTACGCGATACAGGAGGTCTGTCCTGTTCGTCAGCCTCGATACGGTAAACGTGGGGCACGTTAAAACCGATCTCTATGCAAGTCCTCAAAAAGTGGCAGTTGTCAAAGGAAATACTACGGAAGAAATAATAGCCAATCTGGACGAGCATGCACCTGAGATGATTGCGGAGATTGAGCAAATGGAACTAAGGGAAGCACAACAACGCTTGTTGAGATCACTCAGCAAGGAAAAAATCCTGGAAGAAAAATTCGGAATAAAAATGCACCTCCCGTCTTTATATAAGGTGGGGAAGCAAGAAGATAATTTTGTCTGGATTGACCGTGAAATCCCTAAGGGCACCCTTAATATCATTGTTTATGCCCTTCCCGCTAATAATTTGAACAATGATTCCACATTTGTCAGGGACTTTGTGGTAATGAGGGACTCGATCGGCAAGAAATATGTTCCCGGGCCTGACATTCCTAACAAGGTGACCTATATGTCAACCGAAAAGGCCTTTGCGCCCTATGTTTTTCCCGCAAAAATTGGAGGACATCAGGCATCGGAGTTCAGGGGTATTTGGGAAATGCAAAACTATCCTATGGCCGGACCATTTCTGACTTATGTTATCGATGATAGCAAGAACAACAGAAAGCTGATTATCGAAGGCTTTACCTTTGCGCCAGCCACCAATAAAAGGGATTATATGTTTGAACTTGAAGCCATTCTGAAAACAGTGAGCTTCAAATAAGAAGGGCAACAGGTATCAACCTGGCAAGTCGTATGCCCTATCCCATTTGATCCCGCTTATCTTATCATTTTAATTCTTCATGTCAACCCCTGCACCACATCCTGATTTGACATTTGCGCATGGCCCGCAAGTATATCCCCATGACTATTGGTCACCCGGAACCCGGGAATTCCTTCTCCACAGGATGAGTATAACCGTTTGCGGAAATCGGGCTTACTGGAATTTTTTACTGATGGCCTATTGTTGAAAAGCAATTATTTCCAAAGGGAAATTAAGGTGATGTCCGTGGGATAGCCCATAGAAAAATAGCAGACGCTATAACTTAATGATTTTAAATAGGTTTATTTCCAGAGCGGGAAGATCTGTTTTTATGAAGATACCGGAAGGTTTTAAATTACATCCTTACGATGATAAATTCAGAGCGTCTGTTGATTTGATGGTTAGCAGACGAGCACCGAATACTGCCATTGCACTCATTCAGGAGTCGTTCTTCCCCATAACCTACCGCACTTTCAATTCTGGACGTGTCGATGCCCTGAAGAATCAGGTAGTCTCTGGTCGAGTTCGCTCTTTGATTTGAAAGGTATTTATTGTAAGCAGCATTACCGCGGGAATCCGTATGTGATTCTACACGAATGACCATATCTTTGTATTCTTTCATCACCTCCACAAGCTTATTAAGTTCTGAGGCAGCATCTTTTCTGATATAAGATTTGTCAAAGTCGAAATAGATCATATCCGTTTTAAGCTTCATCACCCCCTCTTCGGTCGCAATAATGTCGTTGAGTTTTTTCAGGGGAACATCTGCAACAATGGTTTCATTGAGTTTGGTTGCTACTTCGGTATCTAAATTGAAATAAGTGGTTTTCTTAGTTTTCAGCACGTATTTGGTATTGCTGTCCAAATCCTCGAAGGTAAATCGACCATCTGGTCCTGTGATCAGTTCCTTTACCTGAGTTCCATCTTCGTTCAACAGGGCCACTGAAGCCTCCGACAAAGTTTCGCCGGTGATCGGATCACTGACGGTTCCGGTAATGGCATTTTCAATAACAGGTTCTTTGGCAATCCGTTTAAAGGAATAAATATCATCATCCCCTTTTCCACCTTGCCGGTTGGACGCGAAATAGCCCTTTTGAGTAACCTCATTCATAACAAAGGAAAAGTCATCCAGGCGGCTGTTTATGGGCTGGCCCATATTCCTTACTTCCAGAAAGCCCTGACCTCCGTCAAACGGCACTTCGTATATGTCTAGTCCGCCCAGTCCAATATGGCCTTCCGAGGCAAAGTAAAGGGAATGCTCATTGATATACGGAAACATTTCTCTCCGCTCTGTATTGATTTCCGGTCCAAGATTCCTTGGTTCTGAGAACGCACCCTCTCCCAGCACATCAACCACGAAAATATCAGTGTATCCCAGACTGCCAGGCATATCCGAAATAAAATAAAGCTGCTTCCCATCCGGCGTTAGGGCGGGATGACCGGTGGAATAATTGTCATTGTTAAAAGGCAACTCAGCCGCCTCTGTCCACTCACCTTCTTCAAGGCGGGAGCTATATATTTTGAGATGGTTCGTACCCTTGGCATCCCGCTTCAATTTCTTCCCGTAGTTATTCCTGGTAAAATAAACCGTTTTACCATCGGGAGAAAAGGTGACCGAAGCTTCGTGGTACTTTGTATTGATCTTTTTGGAGAATTTTTTGGCGGGTTTAACCTGGTCTGAAGCAGAATCTACTTTTGCCACATACAGATCAAGGAAAGGCTGGTTGTTCCATTTGTACCTTCGCGTGTGGAAAAAGGAACTATCCATGGCTGATGCAAAAACGACTTTGTCTTCGTCATAAAACATGGGAGCAAAATCTGAAAACTCAGAATTGATAGGAAGATTTTGGATATCAAAAATAACTTCTGCATTGCGTAAACCGTCCAGTACCAATTCCCTTGATTCAGCACTTTCGGCCTGTGCCGAAAGCACGTAATTCTCCTGCTCTTTATCATAGATCCGCATCAGACGCTTGGCTTTTGCGTATTTTCCCGTGCCTTTCGCTGCATTTGCGTACCGGAAAAGATCTTCCGGCGTCATTGCATCCCTGTAGCGGTCAAAAATGATATCATACCATTTAAAAGCCTCCTCCATATTGGTATTGAAATAGCGCGATTCCCCGGCCCTTCGTACCACCTGATATGAATAAGAGTCCTGGCTTCTTCCGAGCGCAAGTTCATATAGCTCTGCGGCTTCAGCATACCATAATTTGTCATAATATAGATCCGCCTTTTGTATCAGCTTAAGGCTGACCGGATCTGCCTTGCCGGCTATCCCAACTGAATCTGAATCCATTAGTGCATCATAAAAAGGGATATTTTCAGGTTCAGAATTACGAACTTTCAGGGAAGAAACAGTGGAAACTTTCATTTCCTCACTGTTCACCACTTCGAGGATCCAGGCATCATTGACCAGTCTGCTGCTTCTGATCAGGCTGGTTGCATCAACCGCCTCCAGACTGTTGAGATGGTGTTCCAGATAGACGTAGTGCAGGAAAGTATCCGGCTTGATAAAGAACTTGACACTATGGCCTTTCCTTTTCATGTTTTCCACATGCCGCTCCGCAAATTTTTGGTTGTTGTAAACTCCGGCGATCACATAATAGCCGTTACGAACTCCGGCAATTCCGCGGATTTGGCTGGTCGGAATATCAAGATACTCGGTCGCTTTAATGTATTCACTCCGGGGAACTTCTGTGGAATTTTCTGAAAGGTTTGAATCTTCTTCTTCCGATTCAAACACGGATGCATAGGCATTATCCGTTGGAGCCTGACTCATATCAACCAGCTCCTGTGCGGACAGACCGATGGAAAGGAAAGCAATAAAAACAAAACCAAAATTTCTCATGGAAGATTGCGATATGCAAAAAACAGCATCGACCAAATGTATTGCAAAGACCGAAGGAGCTTACTTTTTTGTTGTCAAACAAGTCAAAAATGTAGTATAAGGTCTGTTTTGAGACATGTCAGAAGGCGAAGTGGAAGGTTTTTGGCTTCAGGCCAACAGGTTATTGTGAGACTGGAATTGGGCAAGTCGTAGTAAGGATAAGGCTTCGCGCCCTGCCCATCCAGACATACAGGTGGGTACTTAAATGGCGGATTTAAAATATTATACCTAAAGGTATTAAGATATAACTCTGTCTATTACAATTAATTAAATAAAAAAAGGGTACCCGAGAGCACCCTTAAAATTTATGCTAGCAAATGCTGACTTATTGCTCCTTTTTTTCTTCTATTTTATCCTCCTCTTTGGAGGCATCCTTAAATTCCTTAATTCCACTGCCGAGACCTCTCATTAATTCCGGAATCTTTTTCCCGCCAAACAAAAGAAGCACTACGAGGACTACGATGGCAATTTGCCAGGGTCCGATGGCGAGGAAGGTAAAGAGTGATACCATAATCGTTACATTTAGATGGATAACAAAGGTATGAAAAAAGTAAATAGCATTGAGATAATACTTCCCACAAGATGTAATTTAACGCTACTTTGTGAACCGGGAGCGATTTGTAGAAGTGGTTAAAAGCCCTCGTCCGGAAATTCGGGTAGGAACTATTTCATTATCCGGTACGAACATTATCTTTGTCTTTTATGGTCAAGAACGGAAAAAAAGGAAAGGAAATAAGGAGAAAGCTCCTGCACAAGTACCGCTTGGTGATCCTCAATGAAAGTACATTTGAAGAGAAAATATCCTTTAAGTTAAGTAGGCTCAATGTTTTTGTGACCGGATCCCTTCTCACCATCGGACTTATTGGCTTCACCATACTTCTGATCGCATTTACACCTCTCCGGGAATACATTCCCGGATATTCGTCCACACGATTGAAAAAGCAGGCCACCGACCTTACATACCAAACGGATTCCCTGGTCACGGTTCTAAATTATACCAATAAGTATCTTGAAAATATACGCAGTGTATTGCGCGGGGATATTGAGAATAATGAAATCAACCGCGACTCACTATTTGAACAATTCCGAATTGATCCTTCCTCTATTGATCTCAATCCCATCAGGGAAGACTCTTTATTGCGGGCGGCGGTGGCTCTCGAAGACAAGTACAATCTGTTTGAAAGAAAAAGGGAGGGTAACAGTCCCATTTTGTTTTCACCCTTAGACGGCACAATGTCCCAGGAATACGACTCGGAAATTAAGCATTATGCAGTAGATGTAGTAGCACCGTTTGACACACCAATAAAGGCTGTAGCCGCAGGTACAGTTATATTTGCTGAATGGACTGCAGATACCGGATATGTTATTCTTCTGGAACATAAGAACAGTTTGCTATCAGTCTACAAACACAATGGGTCTATCAATAAAGCGCAAGGTGATATTGTGAGGGCAGGAGAGGTGATTGCTTCTGTCGGTAATACGGGGGAATATACCACCGGACCCCATCTTCATTTTGAACTTTGGACCAACGGTATCCCGGTCAACCCCCTGGATTATATCGATTTTAAATAGACAGCATGTCGATTAAATCCAAAGCTGCACGAATTTTTGCCAGACGAATTGTTCACCGGACCGCGCGCTGGGCGAGAAATCCTTTCCGTACACAGGACAAGGTTTTCAGTCAACTTATTTCCGCCGGAAAGGCTACGGTATTTGGTAAGGACCATAATTATAAAGAAATAAGGTCCCATCGCGATTTCGTGGCAAGGGTTCCAGTCAGGGATTATGAAGACTTGAAGGAATATGTGGATAGGGTTGTAGCGGGCGAGAATGATATTCTGTGGCCCGGGAAACCCCTTTACTTTGCCAAAACATCAGGTACCACTTCCGGCACCAAATACATTCCGATGACAAAGGCTTCCATTGGCTACCAAATTGCCGCCTCCCGTGACGCCATCCTTCACTATATCCATAGAAGTGGAAATTCAGATTTTGTAAATGGCCGATGGATCTTTCTGCAGGGAAGTCCGGTTCTAAAAGAACAGAATGGTATTAAACTGGGAAGATTGTCCGGGATATCGGCCCACTATGTCCCGGGATATCTCCAAAAGAACAGGTTGCCTTCATGGAAAACCAACTGCATTGAGGACTGGGAAGCCAAGGTGGGAGCCATTGTAGGGGAAACTATGAATGAAAATATGACCCTCATCGCAGGGATCCCCTCTTGGGTACAGATGTATTTCGAAAAATTGACTGAACGATGCGGCAAAACCGTAGGAGAAATTTTCCCGGATTTTCAGGTATTTATATATGGCGGGGTCAATTTTGAGCCTTACAGGGGCAGATTTGAGCGGTTAATTGGACGCAAAGTGGACAGTATTGAATTGTTTCCGGCCAGTGAAGGATTTTTCGCCTACCAGGACGGATCGGAGGCAGAGGGCTTGCTGCTCCTTTTAAATTCAGGCATATTTTACGAATTTATTCCCGCTCTGTCGTTTTCCGATCCCGAACATGAGAGACTTACCTTACGCGACGTATCCACCGGAGTAGATTACGTAATGATCATCTCCACCAATGCCGGGCTGTGGGGATATAACCTGGGGGATACCATACGGTTTATTTCTTTGGATCCTTTCAGGATCATCGTTTCAGGAAGACTCAAGCATTTTATCTCGGCCTTTGGTGAACACGTGATTGCAAAGGAGGTGGAAGAGGCCATGCGCAGGGCCGTTGCCACCTCAGATGCCCGTGTGAATGAATTTACTGTGGCCCCCCAGACCAACCCGGAAGGTGAAGAGCTCCCATACCATGAATGGTTCATAGAATTTGAAAAGCGACCTTCGGACATGATTCGGTTTAGCCATGATCTTGATACGGCACTCCGCGAGCAGAACAGTTATTATTACGACCTGATTCAGGGAAAGGTATTACAACTGCTCAGGATCACGTGTATCAGAGAACATGGATTCCGGGATTATATGAAGAAGATAGGAAAACTGGGAGGGCAGAATAAAATCAAAAGATTATCGAATGACAGGCAGATGGCCGGAGAACTGACCCCATATACAGTTACCTGAATTTTCTTTATGCAACATAAGGCCGTTCCGGATCAATTATAATTTACCGGGACCCTGTGTTCCGGAGATATCCGGATACGCTTCAGATTTCCGCGAGTCAAATACCCACTTGTCGGCATACATTCCATATACCAACCCGATTTCATTCTCCTGAACATACGTCTCATCTTTACCAGGATCAAAGCCCACATTGTAGACGTATACTTTTATTCCGTTATCCCGAAGTTGTTCTAACATCGCCTTCCGGGTAGCGACCATTCGTCGGGACAAGGCAACATAGCGGATGCCATTGGCTTTCAGATACGCAAGTTTTTGTCCGGCAATGGCCTCCAGGGGCTCCTGAGAAATCATTGCCCGGATATTGTGATTACCAGCCTCTTCAATGGCCATAAAACTGAACAATTCCATTATAAGTCTGGACCTGTCAATAAATTGATCTCCAAATCTGACAGGGTCATTCACTTTATCTGTGATAAGTGTGGCATCGATATGTTCAGCGAACCAGGCATTGATTCTCGCAAGGGTCAGGGGGGTGTATTTGCCATAGATCCTTGAATCTTTGAACCTCGCAAGGTCAACAGGCAATGCTCCCTTATAGTCCGTAAATCGCGACCACATGTTCCAGTCATGAGCAGCTACATAATGGCCATCACTTGTTTCAATAATATCCAGTTCAAAAAGTCGAAAACCCTTGGCATAGCTTTCATTCAGGGCTTCGAGCGTATTTGTGGATGCAATCCCGTTCACCTCCCCGCCACCATGGGCAATATACCTGTCAATATTTGGTTCAAAACTCAGGTCGGCTTTTGTAAAGTATATCTCCCGATGGTTTACACCTCGGGGAATAATGACGCTCTCAGAGAGAGACAGGTCATTTATTTTTTCCTCTATTTTCCCGTGCAGATTGTGCATAATATACGCTTGCCGGCTATGGAGTTTACTAAGTACTTCGAAGCCGAGTTCCCTAAGTCTGGCCGCATGCAGACCAAGCCCTTTTGCTGCTGAGTCATGTGCGAGAATCGCATATAAGGCTGAACTTTTATTTAATTTTTCAAGGAACTCCATGAATTTTTCTGAATCTTCCTCACTTGAATATGTGTCAAATGTGCTGTATTCATAAGTGTCAGAAGAGTTGAAATGTAGGATGGTCAAACCGCGTGAAAGCGTCTCTTCACTCCCGTTAAATGTAAAATTGCTGCGTTTGTGTGCATTAAAACCGTGGCTGTTGAGAACCAACAGGTTTTCATCTGCCGTGCTTTTTCCACAATCCGGACCGGAATTCAGGATAAAATCCAAATTGGGCGTGACCATTTCCGATGCCATTTCAAAGCCGATAAGGATTTCCCTGCCTGTGCCGTAAAGCGAAAAGGTTACAAGGCTCAGCAGGCCAATGCATAAGGATGCGTAACCCATGTGAAGCTTTCCATTTGGTTTCATTACCCTCTTCTTTTAGTGTTTATGATTCTTCCTCCGGGGTCTTATAAATGACCGGAAGGGATCATCATAGATTCATTCTCAGTTATTATGAACGAAAAAGACTGAGAGATAGTATATGATTAAAGCTGTCGGCGTAATGGGCCCAAATCCTATGACTAAAATGGAAACTGGGGTAAATTCATGAAATTTATAATGTAATTTTACCTCTGTTTATGAAAGGCGTAAAAAACACCACCAGGGCGCAGGACTCGACAAATGCCATAGAGCGGCTTTACATTACAATGCGTCATTTATTCAATCGCGGATTCTACAAACCCCTGGGAGTTTCAGGAGAAACTCTCCGAAATGCCTTGTTGCAATTGCAACCTGAGATTTATGGCTCAGTGGCCGAAGAAAAGGCCGAACTCAACGGTCTTATTTACGTTTTGGAGCGTTTACCGGAAGGAATTGAGGAGTGTAGATTCATTAATCTGACTTCTGACGAAGGGTATACCACTTCCCATTTTAAACCCATTGTGCCTCCCAAACGAAGAAGAAATTGCTACCGTATCGACAGCGAACAAATGAATATCGAAATTACCCGCGGCCGGTCGGATATCTATGATATCCTTACACACCTTACATTTCTGTTCATAGAATCGCAGAAGATCTGCAATAAAGTCCTTATTGAGGAGTCGGACAAGACCATCAGGGATTGGAAAAAACTGGAAATAGCGGTCAAAAAGGCGAAACTTTCACAGGCTGACCGGGAGGTGGCCATCATCCATGTGGCCACCATCCTCGGCAGATCCTTTGCCGAAATTATTGAAGTGTATACAAAACTTGCCACTAAAAAGCAGCCTGACCGTTTTCTCAAGATAATTTACTGGCTGGGTAAACTTGCCATTGAGGAGGAAGTGGGGGGCGAAAAGCGAACCATAACTTTCAGTGCATTGCTGAGGGAACGGCTTGGACATCATATACACGGAGAACGATGGGCTACTTCCATTAAGAAATATCTCTTCGACAACGGTCTGATGCAAAGACCTGTCCATATCATCAGTGCCAATATGCACAGTGTGGTAAATTCACTTTTTGCCGGCAAAGCTCTGAAGGGTGAGCTTCCCGGGAAGGAAGACCTGAAAATTTACGAAGCGCTGAGCTCCCCTAGAAACGTACTGCTCCGAAATAAGGTGCTGGCGGTAGCCCGTAAAAACGGAATGCATGATATAAATGATTTGTCCGGAACGAATATTGACGTACAAATACTGGATTTGGCCAAAACAGACCGGAATGCCTGTTCTTATGAACTACCTGACGGAATGCAGGATGATGAAAAACCTGTTATATTTGTAATGGATTATGCCTTCGGGGAGCAGGCGTATGAGACGATCGACGAACTTCTGAAACCTTACAAAGTCAGAAAAAAACCACCGGCATTTCTCAATGTGGCATCCATTTCCATTATGGGGAAAGCTGGGATTCTGAAGGGAGGCAAAGGAGATCTGATGATACCATCGGCTCATATTTTTGAAGGTACGGCAGACAATTACCCTTTTAAAAATGAACTTCGGGGCGACGATTTTGCCGGACACGGTCTTAAGGTGCTTGAAGGAACCATGGTAACCGTTCTGGGCACTTCCCTGCAAAACAGGGAAATTCTTAAATTTTTCCAGGAGTCGACCTGGGGGGTCATTGGCCTGGAAATGGAGGGCGTTCACTATCAAAAGGCCATTCAGTCTGCCTCAAAGATCCGTAAAAGTATCCGGGAAGACGTAAAAATAAGATATGCCTACTACGCCTCGGACAATCCGCTGGAGACCGGCAGCACGCTCGCTTCGGGAGGATTGGGAACAACAGGAGTTAAACCCACATATCTCATCACCGATAAGATACTCAAACAAATATTCAACACCAACTAATGGACAATCAAAACTCAAAAACAGATCCGGCAACGACTGGCGATATAGATCTGGGGCAGTTGTTTCGAATGATAGGCAGAGGTTTCAAGTCCCTCTTCATCGGCTTTCTAAGGATATTTATCTACCTGCGGCGTAATTTTATAAAGCTTGCCATTCTCCTTATTATTGGGCTTCTCATAGGTTTTGGTCTCAACAGGATTGTCTCCAGAAAGCAGAAAACAGAGGTTATTGTTAAACCGAATTTGGAAAGTAAAAATTACCTGTACGATGTGGTCAATGAGATCCAGGCGAATTTTAAAGCGAAGGACACGGCATTTTTCAAAAAAATAGGGATTAATGTGGCAGACCTGGATCGGTTTGAGGTCAATATAGAACCCCTCGGTGATAAGAAGAAAGAGGGAAATATGGAGGATGACATGAAGTACCTTGAACTACTTGAAAAATTTCAGAATGACGAACTGGTAATTGACGTTGTGCGTACCGAAATACTGAATAAAAGTACCTTGGTACATCGCATCACCTTCTACTATAACCGTGCGGCGACAGGAGCCGCTCTGTCAAGGAAGATCATGAACTACATTAACTCCAATGAGTATTTCAATGAGATGGTGAAGATAAATAATCAAAATGCCATGGAACGCATCGAGCAAAATAGCGTCCTCGTCGCACAAATTGACACGTTAGTGGCAAATTATTCCCAAAAGATGAATACGGGAAGAAATGCTGCTACGGGTACCATTGTCCTTGACAAGGAAGAACAACTGGACCTGCCGGGCTTACTTGCCTTAAAGAACAGTCTCATCCGGGATACTGAAACCAAAAGGATTGAAATTATGGGACAGAAGGAAGCGGTCAGGATTATTAATTTCGGGAGTCCGCAGGAAGTTCAGAGTAACTTTTTTAATAATGCCGTGTTCATGGTGCCCGTCGTTCTAATTCTGATTTTTTTACTGATCGATTTTATCAAATATCTGAACCGCAGGGCAATAGAATTAGAAGTAGCGTAATATTGTGAAACGCCAACAGCACATATTGGTCACGGGGGGAGCGGGTTTTATCGGGAGTAACTTTATCGCCTACCTCCTGAATTCGTTAAAAGAAATACGAATCATAAATCTTGACAAACTGACCTATGCCGGCGACCTGAAAAATCTTGAACCGGCTTCGGGAAATTCAAGGTATACTTTTGTTGAGGGAGATATCTGCGACCAAAAACTTGTTGCCGATATATTTGAAGCTCATGACGTAAACAATGTAATCCATTTTGCTGCAGAATCCCATGTGGATAATTCGATAGCTTCCCCTTCCTCCTTTATTGACACTAATATTACCGGGACTTTTATACTGCTTGAAACAGCCAGAGAGCAATGGTCCCATGACCAGGAGAGCATGACTTACAACCGGTTTCATCACATTTCTACAGACGAAGTATACGGGAGCCTTGGGGCTGAGGGGTATTTTACAGAGGCAAGCCCCTATGCGCCCAATAGTCCTTACAGTGCCTCTAAAGCCGCGGCCGATTTCCTTGTAAGAAGCTATGGGAAGACGTATGGCCTCAATGTAGTTACCAGTAATTGCTCGAATAATTATGGCCCAAAACAACATGATGAAAAGCTGATCCCTACCATTATAAGAAAGGCATTGGCTGGGGAAGCGATTCCTATCTACGGGAACGGGACCAATATCAGGGACTGGTTGTATGTCGGCGACCATTGTAAAGCCCTTGAACTGGTATTTTCCAATGGCAGAGAAGGTGAAACCTATGCCATTGGAGGAGTGGATGAAATGAACAATCTGGAGATAGCGCAGACCATTTGTGAGATTCTCGACAGAAAAACCGGGAGATCGGCCGGTAGCCTGGCAGGGCTAATTGAATTTGTCCGGGACCGGCCCGGCCATGATTACCGCTATGCCATTGACAGTTCAAAAATAAAAGAAAACCTGGGTTGGAAACCTCAAATTTCATTGCAGGAAGGATTGGAAAAGACCATTGACTGGTATATGGAAAAATATCAAAAAGGTTAAAATGAAGGGAATTATTTTGGCGGGAGGTTCCGGCACCAGGCTGCATCCCCTGACCCTGGCGGTGAGCAAGCAACTTATGCCGGTATATGATAAACCCATGATTTATTATCCATTGGCCACCCTGATGGCTGCTGGAATAAGGAATATCCTGATCATCACCACGCCAAATGACGCGCCCTTGTTTAAACTTTTGCTCCGGGACGGATCCCAGCTGGGTTGCACTTTTGACTATGCAGTACAGGAAACCCCAAGGGGCCTTGCCGAGGCCTTTATCATTGGCGCGAATTTCATCGGCGATGATAAAGTGGCGCTGATCCTTGGTGATAATATCTTTTACGGCTCTGGCCTGCACGCGTTGTTGCAACAAAATAATGATCCGGAGGGGGGTATTATTTATGGGTACCATGTGCAGGATCCCGAGCGCTATGGCGTTGTGTCTTTTGACTCCGCGGGAAGGGTGATATCGATTGAAGAAAAGCCTGCACGGCCTGCATCGAACTTTGCCGTTCCTGGAATTTATTTCTATGACAATGAGGTGGTGGCCATTGCCAGACAAATCCGGCCAAGTGCCCGGGGAGAATTGGAAATAACAGATATTAACCAGGCCTACCTGAAAATGGGTAAATTGAAGGTGAGCATCATGGACAGAGGTACGGCATGGCTGGATACCGGAACCTTCAGTTCTCTCATGCAGGCTTCCCAGTTTGTGGAAGTGATTGAGGAACGTCAGGGCCTCAAGATCGGCGCTATTGAAGAAGTGGCATATACCCAAGGGTATATTTCTAAAGAACAGCTGCATCAACTGGCGCAGCCCCTTTTGAAAAGCGGGTATGGCAATTATTTAATGCGCTTATAGAGGATGATTAATCTGCAATTATTGTGACGTTTACACCATTGCACATAAAAGATAGCTTTTTAATTGAACCTGGTCTTTACAAGGATCACAGGGGATTCTTTTTCGAATCCTATAATAAAGCGGACCTAGAGAAGGTCCTCGGTCACGTCATTCATTTTGTTCAGGATAATCACTCTGTATCTAAAAAAGGAGTGCTGCGTGGAATGCACTATCAGGAGGGAGAAAAAGCCCAGGCCAAAATGGTTCGTGTGATCCGCGGAGCTGCAATCGATATCATAGTGGATCTCCGAAAGGAAAGTCCCACCTATGGCGAACAGTATAAGGTCCGCCTATCCGCTGAGAATTTTAA
Source organism: Muriicola sp. (assembly GCA_041744575.1). GTDB lineage: Bacteria > Bacteroidota > Bacteroidia > Flavobacteriales > Flavobacteriaceae > JTS-RE37. Next base: position 79,749 of record JBGTKP010000056.1, on the reverse strand, counting down.
AATACTGTTCATTCCCAGAGGGGTTGCTCACGGCTTCCTAGCTCTGGAAGATGACACCCTCTTTGTATACAAATGTGACAATTTTTACTCTCCGGATGCTGAACGAGGTATTATCTACAACGATCCATTCCTGAAGTTGGATTGGGAGTATCCAGAGGACCGGCTGATCATTTCTGAAAAAGACAGGCAACTCCCCTGCTTTAATCCGATCAACCTATGATCAGGGTACTTGTGACAGGTAGGGGCGGCCAACTCGGGCACAGTCTCCGGCAAAGCCTGGAGGAGTTTCCCGGTATCCGGGGGACTTTCCTGACTTCTGACCAATTGGATATCACTAATTTCCGGGCTCTGGAGGATCTCCTAAAAGGGAGCAAGTTTGACTATTGTATTAATTGTGCCGCCTACACCAAGGTAGAAGAAGCAGAAAAAAACCCGGAAATTGCTTTCTCTGTGAATGCAGAAGGCGTAAAAAATCTTGCCCTGCTTTGCCGGCAGACAGGGGTAGTTCTAATCCACATTTCTACCGATTATGTCTTTGACGGGAAAAAGGAAGATGCCTATTTCCCGGACGACATCCCCAATCCCCTGAATCAATACGGTAAGTCCAAATTGCTGGGGGAACAATATATCTCAGAAATCATGAAACGTTTCTACATCATCAGAACGTCTTGGTTGTATTCGGAATTTGGGAATAATTTTCTGATGACCATGATAAAATTGGATAAGAAAAAAGAACCTGTTCAGGTAGTCAGTGACCAATGGGGAGCCCCTACCTACGCCGGTGATGTTGCTGCTTTCCTTTGGGGCATAGTTGCCGTAGATAAAAATGACTATGGGACCTACCATTACTGCAATGGTGGCAGGGCAAGCTGGTATGAATTTGCAAGTGCCATCTTCAGGCAACTTGGAAGCCCTGTATCCGTAATTCCAATACCAAGTACTTCCCTGAGGAGTACTGTAAATCGTCCGAAAAACAGCCTTCTAAGTACTGTTAAGACCGAATTGGTATTTAATATCCGAATCCCGGCCTGGGAGGAAAGTCTGCTGAGAGAACTCGGTAAAATCGCAGGAAAGACAGATGTTTAACATCTGTGTCGCATTTCGGCAGGCTTTGATTTATCGATATTCGGTAAGAATTTTTGGTTGATGCGGCAGTAACAGCCTAGACTCATGGGCCACCACCAAATTATCGTACGTTTACATATAAACGAAAATAAAGCTGAGCTTCTTCAGTTAATTATACTCAGATGACCTCCAAGGATTATTTTGCTCATGAAACTGCCGTGATAGATGACGGAAGTATCATTGGCGAAGGAACAAAGATCTGGCATTTTTCCCATATCATGACAAATTCCAGCATTGGAAGGAATTGCAATATCGGGCAGAATGTTGTTATATCTTCCGAAGTAATTTTAGGGAACAATGTAAAAATACAAAACAACGTCTCCATCTATACCGGCGTGATCTGTGAAGATGATGTATTCCTGGGCCCGTCCATGGTATTTACCAATGTAATTAATCCCAGGAGTGCTATAAACAGAAGAGGGCAATACTCCGCGACCCTGGTTAAAAAAGGGGCCAGTATTGGCGCCAACGCTACTATTATTTGCGGGAATACCATTGGGTCATATGCATTTATCGGGGCGGGAGCTGTGGTTACCCGAGATGTACCGGCATACGCACTTTTGGTGGGGAATCCCGCAAAATTAATTGGCTGGGTAGGAGAATATGGCCACCGTTTGAAATTCGATGACGACGGTATAGCCAAATGCAGTGAAAGCAAACAAAAGTATGCTCTCGTAAATAATACGGTGTCCCGAATAAGCTAAATCCAGCTCCTGGCGTTTGAAAATTAAAATTTGACGGATTTCCTTTGAAGTTTAGCGTCCTGACAACAGGATCGATAACCAATGATTATAGAGATATTCCGGGATTTCTTGGGAACTACTAATTCAATAAACCAATGAAGAATTTTGCTTTAATTGGGGCTGCTGACTACATAGCCCCCCGCCATATGAAGGCGATCAGAGATACAAATAATGCACTTCTGGCCGCTTTCGATAAAGGGGACAGAGTGGGGTTCTTGATTCCTATTTCCCATTTGCAGATTTCTTTGTCGAATTTGAGCGGTTTGACAGGCATATTGAAAAATTGAAATACGAAAAAGACCTTTTTTTGGATTTTGTAAGTATTTGTTCTCCCAACTACCTACATGATGCCCATATTCGCTTCGCACTGCGCAGCGGTGCCGATGCCATTTGCGAAAAGCCACTGGTCCTGAACCCATGGAATATTGACAAGCTTAAATTTGTAGAGGAAAAAACAGGGAAGAAAATATTCAACATCCTTCAATTAAGGGTTCATCCGAGTATTATTGAGCTTAGGGAAAAAGTCAGAAAATCGGACAGCGCTCACAAATATGAGGTAGATCTTTCGTATCTGACTTCACGCGGGAATTGGTATAGAACATCCTGGAAAGGAGATAAGAGTAAGTCGGGTGGTATTGCCACAAATATAGGGGTGCATTTTTACGATATGCTATCATGGATTTTCGGGGAAGTCCAGGAGAATATTGTTCATGTACATGAAGAGGACAGGGCTGCCGGCTATCTTGAATTTGAGAATGCCAGAGTTCGGTGGTTTTTATCCATCAATGCAGATTACCTGCCAAATGATGTTAAGGCAAAGGGGCAATCTACTTACCGCTGCATCACTATCAATGGGGAAGAGCTTGAATTTAGCGGAGGATTTACAGACCTGCACACTGTGGTATACCAGGAAATTCTGGACGGCAAAGGGTACGGTCTTGAGGCCGTTAGAAATGCAATTGAAATTGTCCATAGCATCAGAAACAGCACTCCTGTTGGATTGACGGGAGATTATCACAGCCTTTTGAAGTCTTCTTAGACAAGGCCTGTTCAAAATATAATCGACGTCAAGGGAGATGTACAAGTATTGCCGCAAATATTTACAGTTTTCTCCCCGGATTTCATCCGCGGCATGCCTCTTAATTTATGGGAAATCGATGAAATCCTGAACCAGATAATGTGCCACTTCCCTTTCTATGATGCCGGGAAGACTATCGTGAAAAGATCCATTTCATGGATTCACAGTCTGAAAATATATTGTTCGGAATGTAATATTGTTACATTTAGAAATCTTCAGGCCACAGGCCTTTAATACCTCTGTCAATGAAAATAATTACGGTGATAGGCGCGAGGCCACAATTTATTAAAGCTGCGGTTGTCAGCAGAGCTTTTAAAACCTACAATTTGTCATTGCCCGAAGAGGAAATCACAGAGATAATTGTTCATACTGGACAACATTTTGACGAGAATATGAGTAAGGTTTTTTTTGACCAGTTAAACATTCCCCACCCCCATTATAATCTGGAAATTAATAGTCTTTCACACGGTGCCATGACGGGCAGGATGCTCGAAGAGATTGAAAAGGTGCTTCTCCAGGAAAATCCGGATTGGGTCCTGGTATACGGAGATACCAATTCAACAGTTGCCGGTGCGCTGGCAGCCAAAAAGCTTCACATTAAGGTGGCGCACGTGGAGGCCGGTCTACGCTCATTTAACATGAATATGCCTGAAGAAGTCAATAGGATAGTGACTGACAGGATAAGTGACATTTTGTTTTGTCCAACCAGTACGGCCATTGAGAACCTTTCCAATGAAGGTTATGATAATCTTGACATCAAATCGGTCTATTGTGGTGATGTCATGAATGACGCGGCAATTTATTACCAGAGGAATACAATTAAACCAAAGGAAATCGAATTTGATTCTGATTTTATTCTTTGCACCTGTCACCGGCAGGAAAACACAGATCGAAAGGAAAATTTGACTGCCATTTTTGAGGCATTAGGTGAAATTTCGAAGTCAAAAAAAGTTATTCTTCCACTGCATCCCAGAACTTCAAAGAAGTTGCAAGATTATGGCATAGTTCCCAGTAATAATATTTTGATCCTCAATCCCCTGGGGTATCTTGAAATGATTTGGCTCTTGTCGCACTGCGAAATGGTGATTACCGATAGCGGCGGGCTTCAGAAGGAAGCATTTTTCTTTTCAAAACCCTGTATAACCATCAGGGAAGAAACCGAGTGGGTGGAATTGGTTAGTAACGGAGTCAACTTTTTAGTTGGGTCAGATTACCAGAAGATCCTGGAGGCATTTGAAAAACTCAGGACCGCGTCCATAAAATTTGATATGGACCTTTATGGGACAGGAAATGCCGGGCATAACATCGTCCGGGAATTGGTGCATTTATCAAATTTGCGGAACGAGACAAAATAACTTTCGTTAATACTCAGGCTTTTATCACCTTGTTTTACTTTGAGCATCAGTGGTGTCCCTATGAATCGCTTCCTTAAAACTTTTGAGGAATCCTCATTGACCCGCATCATGGGGAGGCCACCGATATAGGCTGGTATAACCAATAAAAGTGGCCCACCGACACCGTCGACTTCACCCGCATTTGTAGGTAAAGATGAATTCATAATCGGGCATTTACAGACCGTTTCACCATTCCAATACGGGACTGGTAAACCGAACCATTTTTCATCGTAATTTTAATTAAGCAAGCCGATCCCGGTTGGAAATATTCCTGTAGGTTCGGTGCGAAGCATGGGACTGGTCACATGTCGGAAAAAAGCCTTGTTCATCCTGGATTTAACCTGATCGGTGGTCGGATTTATATTATTGATAGAAGGGATAATCTGAAACGGGCTTTGCCTTATCTTCTGCATAAAGCTATCTGGTTAAATGGAGTAGATAGATGCCAGATACCATAAAGGAATTAAAAGATAGGATGGAGATCAGGAGCCTCCTCAAGGGCTGGAAAAACCTGCTATAGATAGGGACTTTGTTTTATTAAAACTATCTTTGTCCGAACGTCAGATTTTTGGGACCACGGAGATTTTTAAATGGTCGCAGGGACCATTGATTTTATTCGTAGCCTCAAGCCCCTCAACGATTAAGTAGACACCGGACCGTGTGGGAGGGACTTTTTTTTGGATTAGTGATATGCATACAATCAACATCGGAAGTACAGAAATCAGTGCAAATTCGCCTTGTTTTATAATTGCTGAGGCAGGGGTCAACCATAATGGAGATTTGAGAACGGCATTGGAATTGGTGCGAAAGGCCTATGAAATCGGCGCTGATTGTGTAAAATTCCAAACATTTAAGGCTGCCAGTGTCATTACAAAAATGGCTCCCAAGGCACAATACCAGCTTCAGGTGACGGATCCGGGTGAAAGCCAGTTCGAAATGCTTCAAAAACTGGAACTTTCAGACGAGGATTATATTCAGATTATTGGAGAATGCCGGAAACTTGGTATCACCTTTCTTTCTACCCCATATAATGAAACAGATGCAGATTTTCTTGCCACACTAGGGGTTTCTGCATTTAAGATTGCCTCCGGTCAGATCGTGGAGTTGTCATTTCTGGAACACGTGGCGTCATTCGGAAAACCGATGATTCTTTCTTCAGGTATGGCGACCCTGGCCGAAGCATATGAGGCAGTGACGACTATCAGGGAATCAGGGAATGATCAAATTGCCATGTTGCAATGCACCACCAATTATCCTTCGGAAAACGAGGACGCCAATATCAGGGCCATGGTGACCATGGGTAACTCCCTTGATCTGATTTTCGGATATTCTGACCACATTGAAGAAAATTATGCCTGCTATGCCGCGATTGCACTGGGGGCTAAAATCATTGAAAAACATTTTACCCTTGACAGGAGTATGCCTGGGCCGGATCACAAAGCCTCCCTGGATGTGCAGCAATTTAAAGGGCTGATAGATGGGATAAGGAAGACCGAAGCGGCCCTTGGTAGTCCGGTAAAGGCTCCGTCAGATCGGGAGAAACAAAATATCCAGGGGATGCGTCGTAGTATAGTGTTATTGCAGGATATTAAAAAAGGAGACACAATTAAGGAGGGCAATATGGCTTTTAAGCGACCTGCGTCCGGGATCAGTCCAAAGCGGAAGAAGGAGATTATTGGCAAAAAGGCCATGACAGATATAGCAAAGGACACCCCTTTGAAAGAAGCCATGATTGTATGGGAGTAGAGGGTCGAATCGTAAAGATTGGCACGGACGACGCTCAATTGCTTGACAGGTTTTTAGAAGGCCTTGGGGAGGAGTTAGAAACCTTTCGGTATTTTAAATCCAGGGGATACGATGTTTTAAAGAATCATTTGTATACCTGCCTGCTCTATATCCATCAAGAAGCCATTGGATATGGCCATCTTGATAAGGAAGGTGACATTACATGGCTTGGAATCGTGATTAGAAAAGAATGGCAGGGACACGGGCTGGGATATAAAATGATGAAGCACCTCCTTCATATAGCCGCCGAGTCGGGGGTGATCACAGTGCACCTATCTGTAGACAGTGTAAATAAGAAAGCTTTTGACCTGTACAAGAGGTTAGGATTCGAAGAGGTGTCAAAGGGAAGTCAATCGCATGTATTAAAAATGGACCTATGATTGTTGCGGTAAGTACCCTGGCATTTGGTAAAATGAGCAAGGAGAAGATTGCAGAGCTGGCAAAGGAGCGGGACTGGACCGTTGAGTTCAGCTCAGGTTTTCCCTATGACAAGGATATGATTCGGTTTTTTACTGAGACCGAAACCGTTCGCCTTGCGCATAATTACTTCCCCGCACCGGAAATTCCCTTTGTCATGAATCTGGCCAGCACCAACCCCGCAGTGAGGGACAGATCTATTGCGCATTGTTTACAGGGTCTGGAGCTGACACGGATTGCAAGAGCATCCTGTTTTTCAGCGCATGCCGGTTTTTGTATTGATCCATCCCCGGAACAGCTCGGGAAACCTATGGACGTGAATGTTCCTATTGACAGGGGAGAAAACTGGCGATTGTTTACAGATGCGATAGATAAGGTTCTCCTAAAAGCGAGCGAACTGGGCCTCTCTTTTCTTATAGAAAACAATGTAACCGCCCCGTTTAATCTAAGGTCGGACGGACAGGAGGCACTTCTATGTTCTACCCCTTACGAGCTGGTGCGGTTGGTGCAGGAGATAGGAGCCTCCAATTTCGGCCTTCTTTTGGATACCGCTCACCTGAAAATTTCTTCAGCAGCGCTGGGCTTTAATGCCAACGAGGCAGTAGGAGCAATAGAACCTTATATAAATTATATTCATCACAGCGATAATGATGGTTCCAATGATTCCAATGATTCCATCGCCGACGATTACTGGTTTCTACCCTGGGTAAGAAAGTTCAGAGATGCTGTGCATGTCCTGGAGGTCAGAAATCTGTCTCCGGAGGAAATCGAAAGTCAGATACAACTCCTGCAGACCTATGGCCGAAACTAGTATTCCGATTTATAAACCCTTTCTTGGATCTGAAGAGGCGAGGCTGGTGGCAGAATGCATGGAATCCACCTGGATCTCAAGCCAGGGCACCTTTATTGGGGAGTTTGAAAGAAAGGCGGAATCCTACTGCAAAGCGGCGAACGCAATCGCTGTCAGCAACGGAACGGTAGCCATCCACCTGGCTATGCTTGCCCTTGACATCGGCCCGGGAGATGAGGTGATTACCACAAATTTCACCTACGTGGCTTCCTCAAATGCCATCTTATACGTTGGAGCCACACCTGTTTTTACAGATATAGATCCCTTGACCTGGAATCTTGATCCGTCGGGAATTGAAGCCAGGATCACTACCAGGACAAAGGCGATACTCTACACCAATATATATGGAGCTCCTGCCAATTATAAAAGGCTAAGGGAGATAGCAGATATCCATGGACTTTATCTCATTGAAGATGCGGCGGAATCGTTTGGTGCCACATATGACGGAAGGTATTCTGGCACCCTTGGGGATGTGTCGACTTTTTCATTCTTCGGGAACAAGACGATCACTACGGGAGAAGGAGGCATGGTGCTGACCCCTCACGGAGCAATATCTGATAAAATAAGAAAATTAAAAAATCAGGGAAATTCTGATACCGTTAGGTATTATCATGATATCCTCGGTTACAATTATCGAATGACGAATCTGCAGGCAGCCATAGGAGTGGCCCAACTTTCAAAAATAGATGACATCCTCCGGCGCAAGAGAGCCATCCATCAAAGATATGAGGACGGCCTCGGCGACATCCTGAGGATGCAACATCTCGAATCCCATTCCACGTCCTCCTATTGGATGTGTTCCTTTCTTTTTAATTCGAGTGATGAAAAAACAAGGGTTGTCAACAGCCTGGCTGAGAAACACATAGAAACCCGACCTTTTTTTAAACCAATAGATGAACTCCCATTTTATGAGAAGGTCAGCGACTGTCCTGTCTCCCGGCAGATTTCCGAATTAGGTTTAAATTTGCCCAGTTTCCCTGCCCTGGAGGTCAGAGACCAGGATTATATTATTAAGCTAATACGAAACACCATAAAAAATTGAAGAAAAAGGCATTCATTACCGGGGTCACCGGGCAGGATGGAAGTTATCTGGCCGAGTTATTATTAGAAAAGGGATATGAGGTTCACGGTATGGTCCGGCGATCCAGTCTCGAACAGAAGTTGAGGATAGACCATCTTTACAAGGGAATTGACAGCCAGGAACTTGATTTTCATGTTCATTATGGTGATATGACCGACTCTTCCAATATCATGCGGTTATTACAGGAGATCACGCCGGATGAAGTTTACAATCTTGCCGCTCAGAGTCACGTCAGGATTTCATTTGATATTCCTGAATATACTGCCAATGCTGATGCTCTTGGCAGTCTGAGGATTCTCGAAGCGATTAGGATTCTGGGCCTTAAGGATAAAACGAAGTACTACCAGGCTTCCACAAGTGAGTTGTTTGGAAAAGTTCAGGAAATTCCTCAGTCCGAAAAAACCCCGTTTTATCCCAGAAGTCCTTATGGTGTGGCTAAAATGTATTCTTACTGGCTGACCGTTAATTACAGGGAGGCCTATGGGATATATGCCTGTAACGGGATCCTGTTCAACCATGAAAGTCCAAGGAGAGGAAATAGTTTCGTCACCAAAAAAATTGCCGAATCCGTTGCGAGGATCAAAGCAGGGAAATCAAAGAAATTCCGCCTTGGAAACCTCGATGCGAAAAGAGATTGGGGATATGCCAAGGATTATGTGGATGCGATGTGGCGGATGTTACAACTTCCCGAGCCGGAGGATTTTGTGGTTGCCACTGGGGAGTGCCATACAGTGCGGGAGTTTGTTGAGAAAGCCTTCCTTCATATCGGCACAGAGATCCAATGGAAAGGCAAGGGGGTTGACGAGATAGGGGTAGACAAAAAGACTGGTAATACAATGGTAACCATTGACCCATATTACTTCAGACCAACAGAGGTGGATATCCTTATTGGAGATTATTCAAAGGCCAGGGAAAAACTCGGGTGGGAGGCATCCGTAAAATTTAGTGAACTGGTAGATCTGATGATGGAATACGAGTTATCCAAAATACAGAAATGAAGCCCCTAATTGTCATCCCGGCCAGAGGTGGATCAAAAAGGATCCCTCTAAAAAACATTACCTTTTTGGGAGGCAAGCCACTTATTCATTATACGTTGAAAGTCGCCAGGGAAGTCTTTGATGACGCGAACATTTTTGTTTCAACAGATTCTCCGGACATTAAGGCAGTTGTTGAGGATTACGGTCTTAAAGTACCATTTCTGAGACCGGATATATTGGCAACGGACACAGCCGGTACCTATGAAGTTCTCCTTCATGCGCTCGACTTTCATGAAAATAATTGCGGTCCTGTGGATGTAATTATTTTATTACAGCCAACATCTCCGTTCCGAAAGCCGCTGCATGTATGGGCGGCATTGGCCCTCTATAGTTCAGATATCGATATGGTCGTCTCAGTTAAAGAAACTTCGTCAAATCCTTATTATGTTTTATTTGAGGAGGATGAATCGGGGTTTCTTAAAAAGTCCAAAAAGGGGAATTTTTCCCGAAGGCAGGACTGCCCGAAGGTATGGGAGTATAACGGCTCCATCTATGTCATTAATCCTGAATCGTTGAAAAAAATGAGTCATTTAAGTTTCCCCAGAGTCATAAAATATGAAATGGACGAGCTGGTCTCAATGGATATCGACACACCAACCGATTTAATGCTGGCTGAGTGTATGCTTCAAAAAATATACTCAGGCTCCCTCCATGATTGATTTTAAGGTATCTCCAGCACCTAATGCACACAAGTCAGTATCAGGATTTGACTTTACAAGTATGCGAAATTGAATATTTTAATCACCATTTGCGGAAGAGGGGGGTCAAAAGGAATTCCCAGGAAGAATATCCGGAACCTCAATGGAAAACCGTTGATTTCCTATGCGATATCCCATGCCAGGTCCTTTGCCGCCCTAAATCGTGGGACAGATATTGTTTTGTCTACCGATGACCAGGACATCAAATCAGTAGCCGAGGAATTCGGATTAACAACGGCCTACCTGAGACCGGAGCATCTGGCAGGCGATACCACCGGGAAAATGGAAGTCCTGAACCATGTACTGGATTATCAGGAATCACTTCATAAAAAAACCTACGATCTCATTTTGGATCTGGATATTACCTCCCCTTTAAGAACCCAGGAAGATCTTAAGAATGGACTGCAGTTGTTGCTTGCAGATGAAAAGGCCTACAATATCTTTTCAGTTTCCAGGCCACATAGAAATCCTTATTTTAATGTGATTGAACTAAAGGAGGACGGTTACTGCAAAGTAGTAAAACCAAGTGATAGCCTTTCAAGGCAGGCGGCACCCAAAGTGTATGACATGAATGCCTCTTTTTATTTTTTCCGGAGGATTTGTTTTGAAAAAGGGTTCAGGTCGTCGATCACCGAAAGAAGTCTTTTCTATCTCATGGACCACGTTTGTTTTGACCTGGACGAGCCTATTGATTTTGAAATGATGGAATTTCTACTGAGTCAGGAAAAGCTTGATTTTAAGATATGAATGTTCTGATTGTAGGCTTGGGATCTATCGCCCGAAAGCATATCCATGTTTTAAATGAACTACGGCAGGATGTCAGAATCTATGCTTTGCGCTCCTCACGAAACAGCATGGATCTGCCTCAAGTTCATAATTTATATGATTGGGCTGCGCTCCTTAAAATCAATTTTCATTTTGCGATAATTGCCAACCCGTCCTCGCTACACCTTGAATATATCAGGCGGCTGAACGCGCTGAATATTCCCCTGATGATTGAGAAGCCGCTGGTAATCAGTATGGCACAGATAATTGAATTTCAAAAGCTGGAACTCAGAAACGACCTGATTTATGTCGCCTGCAACATGAGGTTTCATCCGCTCATAGAATTTATAAGGGGTTACCTGGTTCAGATACCCCGCAAAATAAATGAAGTCAATGCCTATTTCGGTTCCTACCTGCCGGCCTGGCGTCCGGATTCGGACTACAGGAAGGTATACAGTGCCAGGAAAGAACTCGGGGGAGGCGTACATCTGGATCTCATTCATGAACCGGATTATGTCGTATACCTTTTTGGCATGCCTATAGCGTCGCGTAACTCCAAAATGAAAGTTTCGGAATTGGCGATTAACAGCTTCGACACCTCCAATACATTGTTGCAGTATCAAGATTTTCATGCACAGGTGGTTGTCAATTATTTCAGGAAGGATCCAAGACGTATTTGTGAGATTATAAGGGATGAGGATACCCTGAGGATTGACTTTATCAATAATGAAATTCGCGATACGACCAGGGACAAAACCCTGTTCCGGCTGGCACAACCTTCCGTTTACACCACTTATAAGAGGCAGATGGAATACTTTCTTGAGTGCATTGATCTGCGTAGGATCCCTATGAACACTCCGGCAGAGGCCATTGAAATTCTAAAACTGGTGTTATGATACTGAAAGATAAGGTAGTTCTGATTACTGGCGGAAGTGGGATCTTGGGCAGGGCTTTTGTTGAGGATGTGCGCTCCAAAGGCGGAATAGCTGTCAATCTTGATATTACCAATGAGACAGATATCTCGAAGGATACGATTCATTTTAACCTGCTGGATGACACCGCCATTACCGCAAGTCTTGATCTTATAATGTCACACTACGGAAGAATCGATGGCCTTGTAAACAATGCCTATCCACGTACGGATGATTGGGGAAGCAAGTTTGAAGAAACCTCCCCGGAATCCTTCGCCCGGAATCTCGAAATGCAATTGAGCAGCGTTTTTACAATTTCAAAACCCATAATTAAGATTATGAAAGGCCAGGGTTCAGGTTCCCTCGTACACATTGCCTCAATATACGGGATAGTCGGAAATGATTTTACCGTCTATGAGAAAACGATGCTGACGTCACCTGTGGCATATTCTGCAATCAAAGGAGGCCTGATTAATTTCAGTCGCTACCTTGCCTCCTATTTCGGACCACACAATATCCGATCAAACTGTGTCTCCCCGGGGGGAATTTTCAACCATCAGGATCCGACCTTTGTAAAACAATATGAACATAAGGTTCCCATGAAACGAATGGGCGTTCCTGAAGATGTTGCACCTGTGGTTTCTTTCCTGCTATCTGACGAAGCAAAATATATTACCGGACAGAATATTGCTGTTGATGGAGGATGGACCGCTGTTTAAATCGCATAGAGGAGCATTGAATTAGAGACACAGAATTAGGCAAAGATAGAAACCAATGAACCCGCCAAATATTGAAGATCATGTGGATGTACATAAAATTCAACACGGAGGGGTTTCGATATGGCCTGTCATAAAAAGTTATCTTCCGGGTGTCAGCGGGGAGTTTGACATTATCAAAGAGGCGACAACGCCACATCTGTGGATCTTATTAAAAAATCTCATCCCGGATCTGTTTTCAATCAGAAAATTCAGGAAGAACCGCTGCTGGGTATTCACGAACTCAGAACGTCGATACTATATCAATGATACATCTTTTGACCGGATCACTACCGGGCTTCTGACGTACCTTGATTCCTACCTGTTATTTGAAAATCCGATTCCAAAGGGCAGCACCAGAGCCAGTAAACTGCAAAGCGGAGAGCACTCCATCGGGATGTCCTGGATCTTCCTGCTGCAATACTTGTTCTTTAAGGTGGCACCGGAACGGGATATAAAGAATTTCGAGATACTTGAGGACTTCCTTGGAAAGGGGCTTTCCAAACTCAGAAGGATCTATGGAAGAATTCTTGGGGGAGCCAGAGTTTACAGCATACTATTTCGAATTTTTCGGCCAAAAGTCATTTTTGTTGTCTGCTATTATTCAAATTTCGAAATTTTGCTTGCCGCCAAAAAACATGCTGTCCCTGTCGTGGAATTGCAACACGGACTGGTTACCGAAACTCATAGGGCCTATTTCTATAATGAGTGGCAACCATCAGTTTTTATGCCCGATTATTTCCTGAGTTACGGGAGTGATTCCTCAGAAATAATCAGCAGGGGAAAGGTGGTCCCAAAAGAGCGGATTTTGGATTACGGCTATTCCTTCCTTGAAGCTGTAAACCAAAAACTTACCATGTCGGCATCTTTAAGTGAGTTAAAACAAAAGTATGTCAGGACAATTTGTATCACCGGCCAGCTGGAAGTTACCGATATACCTCTCCTTCAGATGATTGACAGGATTGCTGGTTTTTTTCCGGAAACCTGTTTTATTTTTAAACCTCGTTTCAGCCATCAGCAAGCGTCCTTTCAGGGAAGAGAGAATTTTATCAGCCTGGAAGGTCATAACACTTATGAATTATTGAAGTATTGTGATTATCATCTGACTGTTTATTCAACCTGTGCTCTTGAAAGCCTTGCCCTTGGCACTCCTAACATTGCAGTGGATATCAAGGGTTATTATTCCAAATTTTTAAAGAGGTTGCTCGAAAGTAATCCTTATAACTATGTCGCAGGTTCAGAGGAAGATCTTCGGATTATTTTAGAGAATTTGGGAAATGAACCGGACGATGCCGGGAAGGTAAAGGCTTCTATAGCCCATATTTTTTCACCCCTTGCCGGAAGAGCATCTTTCTTAAGATTTTTTAAAGGGATCTTCTGACCCGGACGGGTCGGATGCCATGAACAATTCCCTGCTGTTGGTTGTTTCTGGTACCAGGAGTGTATAAAACAGAATGAAGAACACGATGCCCCTATGCCTGATTAAAAAGGACTCCATCGCCAGGATGAACAGGAAGGAAAGCCAGAAAGTCAACAACCAGTATTGCTTGCGCTTAAACGCGCTGGTAACAGGCAGGTAAAGCATGTATGCCATAATGAACAGTCCAAGTAACCCCCAATCAATAAAATTGTTGATATACTGATTGTGGGTATTGAAAGTAGACGTTTCAAAAGGGAATTCTTCTCTGAAGGCAGAGTTGTATTTTTCGCGGATAATGTCGTAGGATAATCCGGTTCCGTTAATTCCGTATAACCGGGGTTCAGATAAAAGAGCAGCTCCGATGATATAGACCTTAATACGGTTATTGATGGAATAATTGCGTTGAAGGATTCTATCCTGATGTTTATAAAGTTCAAAGGCCTGGGAATAACGGTTCAATAGTAAGGAATCGCGAAAGGAATATACAATTAGGGTGGCGGCGGCAAGACCGGTGATGAGCAGGATGAGGTATTTTACATTACGAGGATTACGGAAGGACACATAGGCCAAAACAAGAAATCCGCCGAGTAATACGGCGATAATTACAGCCCTAGAAGAAAGTAACAAGAGGTGCACGGCAAAGAAACAAAGGATTCCGGCCCGGATATACTTTTTCCGGAAGGTTTTAAACTGGAGCACCAAAAAAATCGCCATTAGAATATAGGTACTGAGGTAGATATGATTAAAATATGCTCCGGTAAACCGCGTATACATAAAACGATAATAGGTACGACCTTCCTGGACCACGTACACCGAGTGAGCCACAATCATGTCCTGAATAGCCTGGAAGTCCAAAAAGACCAGGAAAACAAGCGTAGCGGCGATAAAGTATCGCGCAATTACTGCGCGACTTTCCCGGAAATAATAGAAATAGTACAGGAACAGGGGAGCGATCAGGAAGGGCAACAGTCGCATTGCGTAGTTTCCGTTAGAATCCTGATTGATCAACCAGCCGGCGACAGCCAAAACAAAGTAAAGCACAAGTGGCAGTCCCTGTTTTAAAATTCCCTTGTGCGTAAACGACCTGAAATCCCCCTTGCGGACAATGCAAAGAAAAATCAATAAAGATGTCAGGATAATCGCTATTGAGTTAATGTTTTCCTTCAGGAACAGGGTCGCTACCAGTAACACCATGGCGCCTGTAACGGCTTTTTCCAAATTAACGCTCATCTGTACGGAGGGTTATGAAGGGCAACACCAGCAGAAACCCGAAATTAAAAAGAGCCAGGAGTATTCGCAGAAAGCTGGGCATGGATAACTCGGCAAATCCAAGCAGATAAAAAAGGATAAACAAATTCCACCACAAATAAAGCCTTCGTTGTTTCATATTGTCAGTCCCGCGTATGAAAGGGAAAATAAAGATCAGAAAGGCAACATAGGAGAGGCCGGTGATGACCGGGCCGTATTTAACATGGAAATCTCCAAGGAAAATTGTTGGAGCAGCCCCGATTTCTTCGGCGCCATATATCCTTTGATAGGTTTGCTTCTTAATCAGCTGATACTCATTTATATTGCCCTGGTATAAATCCCGCCTTTCCATTGAAATCCTGGTGATAAAGGCGGAGCCTTGGGTTACAAAAAACCTTCTTGGAGGGGATTCCAGCAAATAATAAAAGGTCTCCTTATTGAATTCCCTTCCCTTTGTAAGGGTATATACATAGAGCAATCCAAGACCCGCAATGAAGGTAACAACCACTTGTTTAAGGGTAAACCGGTAGCCCGAAAACAAAAGGGCGAATATGATAAAAAATGCAACCAGTCCCTTGTGCCCTCCGGAAATTAGGATGAATGTAACTATTACCAGGAGCACCAATTTAGTAAAATTGGCCCTGAGATATCTTATTAGGTAAAAATAACCTGAAGGTATAAAGACCATAAAAATGGATGAAAAGGTATAGAAAAGCTTTACGGTGCTCGTCTGGTCCAGGCGATCAGGCAAGGAACCGGTCAACAGGAAGTTAACGACCGGTAATTCGTTAAAATGGATGATGAGGTAGATAAAAACAATGAAATACCAAAACCCAAAGTATATCAGGATCAGGTTTTTATTTCGGTCTTTGTAATTGACAAAAAGCGAATTATACAATGATATTCTCAGCCGGGTGAAGATGGACAGATAAATTAATGTGCAGCTGAAAACGAAAATCCCGTACTTTTCAAACGTCAGGAAATCTTCCCACTCAAAACTTTTGGAATATGCGGTTCCTCCGCATTCATAATAAATAGAAGGACCTATAAATATTATGGAGATAAAGAAAAAATGTAATATAAAAGAGCTTTTATAAAGCTGTTTTCTTTTAATATAAATTAGATTTAAGCAATAAATAAGTAACAGAAGATAGATCATTATCCAAATTGCAGTTTACTTTATATCATCCGGAGGGTCATAATACCTGGTTTTGGGGTATCGGATACCTTGTAAAATCTGCTAAAAGTATACAATTTAGGAAGATTAAATCAGATGCTGTCTTATCGAATATTCAAAAGTCATTTGCGATTGCCATCTTGCGGGGATGAGATCGAATATATTGGGTATGGTATTAGTGGACTGTTAAAAAAAGGACACTCCGGAATAAATGAATGACCTTAAACTGTTTAAGAATATATCCTTGTTTACATTTTTCAATGTACTCAATTCAATTATCCCGTTCCTGTTACTGCCCATTCTTACCACCTACCTGACTCCTGAGGATTACGGGGTGGTGGATATTTTCTACAACATATTCCTGATCGCCACTCCTGTCGTCGGACTTAGCATTGTACAGTCCATTGGCAGGTTTTACTTTGAAGATATACAGCTATCAAGGTTTATCAGTACTGTCTTCGTCATCCTGGCGCTTTCAGGTATCGTGATGGTGCTGGTTGCGTTTCTGATTTCCCTCACCATAGGCGATTTGTTCCGAACGTACGATATTCCGCCAATGCTTCTGGTACTAGCGATGTTGTATACCCTTTTTTCACAGGTAAGTGAGATTCTGCTTTCGGTATGGCGGGTATCCTACAAGACCGTGAAGTTTGGACTTTTCAGAATTCTCAAAACTGCTGCGGATCTTGGATTGTCCATTCTGCTGGTCGTAGTTTTCGAAATGGGATGGGAGGGTAGAATCATGCCACAATTAATTGTGGCATTCCTGTTCGCGGGCATTTCGGTCTATATTCTTATAAAAAAAGGACAATTGGTATGGTCAGATTTTGACAAAACCTATAAAAAGGAAGCCCTGGCATTCAGTGTTCCCCTTATTTTCCATACCCTGGCAAATAGTCTTATCGGATTTTCAGACCGATTCTTTATTTTGGTCATGCTTGGCTTAAGTAATGTAGGGGTATATTCTGTTGGATATCAAATAGGTATGGTCGTCGCCCTTTTGCAAAACTCTTTCAATCAGGCTTGGATTCCCTTCTTTTTTGAAAAACTCAAGGAGGATAAAATGACTGAAAAAATTCGCATTGTTAAAATCACCTATGTTTATTTTATGCTTTTACTATTGGTTGTCGTCTTTTTCTACCTGTTAAATCCCCTTATTTATACTTATTTCATAGGAGACGCTTTCGCCTCCGGAGCGAATGTGGTAATATGGGTATTATTGGGGTATGCCTTCCAGGGGATGTACAAAATGTCAGTTAACTATTTGTTTTATGTAAAGAAGACAAGATTGATAGCATATTGCACGATTGGCACCATGATGGTCAACCTCTTGTTAAATTATTTTCTGATTAAACTCAACGGAGCAGTCGGGGCGGCTCAGGCAACTTTCATTACCTTCGTATTCCTGTTCCTGCTCGTTTCCATTGTGGCCCACAGATATTATAAAATGCCCTGGAATCTCAAGGCGGTTAAGAACCGTTCATAGCAATTGTCATGAATGATCTGGTTTCCATTATAACTCCGGTACATAACGGAGAATTATTCCTTAGGGAATGCATGGATTCGGTCCGGAACCAAACCTATCCCCACTGGGAGCATCTTCTGGTGGATGACTGTTCTTCAGATAACAGTGCCTCAATCATCGCCGGATATGCAGCTAAGGATGACCGATTCCGGCTGATTTCTCTTAAGGTAAACAGCGGTGCAGGAATAACTAGAAATCGCGCTATAGAACAGGCCAGTGGCGTCTACATTGCATTTCTTGACAGCGATGACTCCTGGTATCCTTCCAAACTGGAAGAGCAGGTGTCATTTATGAAATTGAACCGATATCCCTTTACCTTTTCCGCTTATGACAGAAAGAATGAGGCGGGCAAAAAATTTTCAAAGCCGGTGGCAGCCATGCGGCAGGTAACCTATAAAAGGGCGTTGTTTAAGAATCCTATCGGTTGCCTGACCGTTATATACGATGTCCGTTTCTTTGGTAAACAATACATGCCTGACATCCGAAAACGTCAGGACTATGCGCTTTGGTTGAAGTTGCTGAAAAAATCCGATGCTTTTGGCCTGCAAAAAGTCCTCGCCAGCTATCGTGTCCGCAAGCATTCCGTTTCATCAAATAAATTTAGCCTTTTAGGATATGAATGGAAGATTTACAGGGAAGAGGAAGGGCTCTCATTCCTTGAATCCCTCTTTTATATGGTTTCCGCAGTTCTATTGAAAATGAAAAGCTATTTTTGATTCAGAGTAACCCTATTGTAGCGAATGCCCAGACCGTCTATTTTAAATTCGATAGAAAGAAAATTTATCCTTGTTGTAGGCGATCTATTGATCATCATTGCCTCTCTGAACGTGCTGGTCAATGATGCCATAGACAGGGAATTTATCTCCCTGAGACTGAAATTTACGGTATTCACCATTGGGATCACCTCTTATCTTGCCCTTTCCTACATTCTGGATTTCTACAATCTGGAGAAAGTGTCAAGGCGCCGGTATATCTTATCTCAATCCATTTACATCTCGGTGCTTTTTGTGTTTGTGGTTTTTATGCTGACTGTGCTATTTTTTGACGTCAGCTTCTGGAGAATGCCACTCTTATATTTCCTGATCCTGACCCCGGTGGAGATTGCTCTGTGGCGCTTTTTCTTTGGAAATGTCTTTAGGATTATCCCTGTGACCAAAAATGTCCTTTATATCTATGATGATAAAACCGCCGAAAACCTGAAGGATGATGTAAGTACAGTGAATGGCAAAGAGATGGAAACATTTTACAAAGTAAAACTCACATACTCCATTGATCAGAATACCCTGATAAACAAGCGCTTTTTTTTGTCGGCCGCCGAAAAGATTGATGCTTGGATAATTAATACCAAAAGTTATAATTTTATTCCCGAGGAACTGGAAAAGGTGATTTTAAGGTCTATTATTAAGGGGAAAGAAGTGATTTCCTTCACCTCGTTTTATGAAAATACCTATGAGGCACTCCCTATCAGATCCCATAATGATAGTTTTTATGAGATCCTTCAGATCCGGAATAAGAAAATACGTTATCTGCAGAAGATCTTTAGTTTCGGGGTCAATTTTTCTCTTTCCGTCCTACTTGGTCTCATCTTTGTAATGAGTGTGCCCTTTGTTTATATTGGCAATCTGTTTCTTAACAAAGGACCGTTGTTTTATGTTCAGAAGCGGGTGGGCCAATATGGCAATGAATTCAAAATCTATAAATTCAGGTCAATGATCGTGGATGCCGAAAGTTCCGGCGCCATGATGGCCTCCAGAAACGATAGCAGGATTACCCCTTTTGGAAGGATTCTGCGGATGTTCCGGATTGACGAATTGCCGCAGATCATCTCGGTCATTAAAGGTGACATGCAGTTCATAGGACCCCGGCCGGAACGGAAGGTCTTTGTTAATCAGCTGAATCAGCTCCTGCCTTTTTATAACGTCCGACATCTGATCAGTCCGGGAATTACCGGATGGGCACAGGTGAAATACAAATATGGAGAAAACCTGGAAGATTCCGTACGCAAACTGGAATATGATCTGTACTATATAAAAAACCGTTCCATTACGCTCGATATGCGGATTATTTTTAAAACGGTCACCACAGTGTTGTTTTCAAGAGGGGTTTAGTGGTCTATCAGTCTGAGCGGGGACCTCAGGATTTGAGGTTTTGTCTTGTATTCATGTTTTTAATCAGAAATAATTGGTTACCACCACTTCCGCAACTATTTTTGCGCTTTCAAATTCCGGGGGTGCCTGCCACATGCGGCAACACCCACTCAGGGAATTGGAAAAGTGTATTCATGCCATGGTAGGCATCTTTTAGGGAACAGCTTGTAAAGAGCATTAATCAGAATAATATACAAATGAAAGTAGCAGTTGTAGGTACAGGTTATGTGGGACTAGTGACAGGGACATGCCTTGCAGAAACAGGGAATGATGTAGTCTGTGTTGATATTGACGAGAATAAAGTTCGTCAGATGCAGAACGGAGAAGTTCCCATCTATGAGCCTCATCTTGATGTCTTGTTTGAGCGTAATATAAAAGCAGGCAGGCTCGTCTTTACAACCTCTTTGAAAGAAGGTCTGGAGCATGGTGAGATCGTTTTCCTTGCACTACCGACGCCGGAGGATGAAGATGGCTCGGCAGATCTTAAATATGTACTAGGAGTTGCCGATGAAATAGGGAAACTCATTTCAGAGTATCGGGTCATTGTGGATAAGAGCACCGTTCCCGTGGGAACATCAGATAAAGTAAAGGCAGCTATTGCAAAGAATGCCCAATGCGATTTTGATGTGGTTTCAAATCCTGAATTTCTGAGAGAAGGATTTGCCGTAGACGATTTCTTAAAACCGGAACGCATCGTCGTTGGCTCAGGGTCAGACAGGGCCACAGAGCTTATGGAAAAATTATATAAACCATTTGTAAGATCCGGAAACCCGGTGATCATCATGGATGAAAGATCTGCGGAACTGACAAAATATGCGGCGAATGCCTTTTTGGCCACTAAGATTACCTTCATGAACGAAATTGCCAATTTCTGCGAAAAGGTTGGTGCCGATGTAGACAAGGTGCGCATAGGAATGGGAACCGATTCCAGGATAGGGAAACGCTTCCTTTTTCCCGGCATTGGTTATGGCGGATCCTGTTTTCCCAAGGATGTAAAGGCATTGCATAAATCCGGGAAGGACAACAACTATAATTTTCAAATTCTGGAATCCGTAATTGATGTCAATCAGAAACAAAAAACAGCGCTTATTCCCAAAATCAGGAAATATTTTAAAGAGGACCTGAAAGGGAAACATTTTGGAATCTGGGGATTGGCGTTTAAACCGGAAACTGATGACATCCGCGAAGCACCCGCCCTCTACATTATCGAAGAACTACTGGCGGCCGGGGCCACCGTTTGCGCCTTTGATCCAGAAGCGATGAGCAATGTCCAGAGAAAGCTCGGGGAAACTATAGCCTTTGCCGAAGACCAGTACAGCGTTCTGAAAGATGCAGATGCTTTGGTGATTTGTACTGAATGGGGCGTATTCAGAAACCCCAATTTTAAAATGATGAAGGATTTACTGAAAAATAATGCCATCTTTGACGGCAGGAATCTGTATGAAACCAGGGAAATCATAGCGGAGGGCTTTCATTACGAGTCAATTGGCCGATAATTACACCGATAAAAGTAAATAAGTGAAAAGGGTACTGATAACGGGAGCCGCTGGGTTTCTAGGGTCCCATCTCTGTGATCGATTCATCAGGGAAGGATTTCATGTGATTGCCATGGACAACCTGATCACCGGGGATCTGAAGAATATTGATCACCTTTTTAAACTGGAACAATTCGAATACTTTCACCATGACGTGACGAAATTTGTTCACGTGCCCGGTGAGCTGGATTATATTCTGCATTTCGCTTCTCCCGCAAGTCCAATTGATTATTTGAAAATACCTATACAGACCTTGAAGGTAGGCGCTTTAGGTACCCATAACCTGCTTGGCCTCGCCAAGGATAAAGGAGCACGCATTCTTATTGCCTCCACCTCAGAAATTTATGGAGACCCTCTGGTTCACCCTCAGACCGAGGAATACTATGGCAATGTAAACACTATAGGTCCGCGCGGGGTATATGACGAAGCCAAACGGTTTCAGGAATCAATTACCATGGCCTATAACCGGTTTCATGGTGTACAGACACGAATCGTCAGGATTTTTAATACCTACGGACCCAGAATGAGGCTTAATGACGGCCGGGTGATCCCGGCTTTTATGGGACAGGCGCTCAGAGGTGAAGACCTGACAATTTTTGGCGACGGATCACAAACCCGTTCATTTTGTTATGTGGATGATGAGGTTGAAGGCATTTACCGATTGCTGATGAGTGATTACGAATTGCCGGTAAATATTGGGAATCCGCATGAGATTACCATCAACGATTTCGCCCAGGAAATAATAAAGCTCACTGGAACAGATCAAAAGGTAATTTACAAACCCCTTCCGAAAGACGATCCCATGCAGAGACAACCGGATATTACCAAAGCCAGGGAATTGCTGGGATGGGAGCCTAAAATAGGCAGGGCCGAAGGAATGAAGCGAACCTTCGACTTTTTCAGAACACTTACCCTTGAGGAACTGGAAAAGACGGATCACCGGGATTTCTCAAACCGGAACAAAAGGTAACGCTGCTAAGAACCGTCATAAGCCGTACTTTTGGCTAAACTCTAAGGAATGAATATCCTAATTCTCGGTTCCGGTGGAAGAGAACATACCCTTGCATGGAAATTACGGCAAAGCCCTGACCTAAGTGAGTTGTTTGTAGCTCCAGGCAATGCGGGAACTGCCGAAATTGCTAAAAATCTGCCCATCGGTATTGACGACTTTTCGATGATAAAAAAGGCAGTGGTCGCTCATGGGATAGAAATGGTGGTTGTCGGGCCGGAGATTCCCCTTGTTCAGGGGATTCACGATTTCTTTCTCGAAGATCCGGAGATAGCCCATATTCCGGTTATCGGTCCCGGCAAGCTCGCTGCGACCCTGGAAGGCAGTAAGCAATTTGCCAAGGAATTCATGAACAGGCACCATATTCCGACAGCAGCCTACAAAAGTTTTACTGCCGCAGACCTTCATGCCGGTTATAATTTTCTCGAATCCCTGACCCCGCCGTACGTCTTGAAGGCAGACGGGCTGGCTGCAGGTAAAGGCGTGCTCATACTTCCTTCATTGACGGAGGCAAAAGCAGCACTTGAAGCCATGCTCATCGATTCTAAATTTGGTGCCGCAGGAAGCACCGTAGTGATCGAAGAATTTCTCACCGGAACCGAATTGAGCTGTTTTGTACTCTGCGATGGCAGAAATTACAAACTGCTTCCCAGCGCAAAGGACTATAAGCGGATTGGAGAAGGCGATTCCGGATTAAATACGGGCGGAATGGGAGCGATATCCCCGGTACCTTTTGCCGGTGATGATTTTATGGCAAAGGTAAGGGACCGCATTGTCCAACCTACAATGGACGGATTGAAAAAAGACCGAATGGAATATAAAGGGTTTCTTTTTATCGGTCTGATCAAAGTAGGCGAGGAACCCTTTGTCATTGAGTACAATGTACGCCTGGGTGATCCCGAAACGGAAGTGATCATTCCCAGGATTAAAAATGACCTGTTAAAGATGCTGAAGGCGGTTGCCACTGTAACGCTGGACACCATAGACCTCGAAATTGACGACCGAGCTGCTGCAACTGTGGTAGCCGTCGCCGGCGGTTACCCTGGATCCTATGGTAAGGGAGATGAGATTCTGGGAGTTAACAAATTGACAAATTCTATCGTTTTTCATGCAGGTACCCGGATGCAGAACGGAAAGGTGGTAACGGATGGGGGAAGAGTCATTGCGGTCACTTCCTACGGGAGTGATTTCAGACAGGCACTACGCACTACTTACGAAAGTATTAAAATGGTGAGTTTTGATCAGATGTATTACAGGAAGGATCTCGGATTCGATCTGTAATTCAGAGATAAGAGTGGGAGGATATCGTTTTGTCCTCTTCTCCGTTGTCATCAAATTTTTTCAATTGCAACAACCAGTAAGCAAATGCAACCAATCCGATAATGACAAAAATCCAGCTTAGAATATTGGACACCCACCAACTTTGAAGATACCTCAGGAAGTCAAAAGGCCAAAAAAGAACGTTGACGAATAAATCTTCTATGCCTTCAAAAAATGCTCCCATCTTGGTTATATTTACATGCAAAAATATAAAAAGCCGGGATGATTTCGACCATTTTTGGGAAAACTAAACCCATAAATTATATTATTCTTCTTGGATTTTTGTTTTTTTTCTACTGGACAGTACATTTTCTGATTTTTCAAAGGAGCTATCTTCCAGAAGAACTGCTGGTCCAGACATTGGTCCTATCGGTACTGCTCTTCAGCATCTTCGTAGTAAATTTCATAGTCAAACGCAACCAGATCACCGGTACCAACGCATTTACGATCCTGTTTTATTCCGCCCTTATTGTGGTTTTTTCCAGTACAACTACAGACAACAATGCCATCCTCTGCAATTTTTTTTTATTGTTGGCCCAGCGCAGACTTCTCAGTATGAGATCCCTCAAGGAAATAAAATTAAAACTACTGGATGCCTCGCTCTGGATCTCGGTTGCCAGTTTTTTTTATGAATGGGCAATCTTATTTATCATCCTTGTTTTCATCGCGATTTATTTTTACGAACCAAAGAATATCAGGAACTGGCTGGTTCCCTTTATTGGTGTATGTACGGTGGGAATTATCCTTTACGGGGTCCTCATTCTACTTGACAGACCCACGATGATCCGGGATCATTATCGTTTTTCCTTTACTTTAACATCCAATTGGATTACCTATTGGGCGAGCAGTGCCAAACTCACAATATATGTTTTGATCACCCTCTTTGCCGGTTTCTGGGCATTTCTAAAATTGGGCAAACTGGGCACTGGTAAATTGATCACCATGCGTCTGATCGCTATCTCATTTGTTATAGGGTTGGTGCTAACCCTACTTCGGACTTCTCCTGACTCTTACCCCGTACTTATTACATTCTTTCCTGCCGCCATTTTAATTACAAAATATGTGGAGGTCATCAAGAAAGTGAACATTAAGGAACTGATCCTGATCGCCTCTGTAACTCTGCCCCTGGTCGTCTTTCTCACAGAGGCAGTTATCAAATAAAAAGTATCTTTACCATAAAATGAGCAGTTGATGTTTAGTACGATGGCAATGGGAGTATTCGAAGAAAGCATCAGGCAGTATCATGTCAAGGATCATACAGCCCAGCCCTTCATTAACCCATATCCACAAGATGATATAGAGCATCTTCTATATCGCAAAAACTGGATTGATACGGTTCAGTGGCATTATGAAGACATCATACGGGATCCGGCAATCGAGCCCACAGAGGCCCTTGCCCTTAAAAGACAAATAGACGCAAGTAACCAGGACAGGACGGATTTGGTTGAATTTATTGACAGTTATTTTTTAGAAAAATACCAATCGGTTAATAAAATTGCAAATGCCACTATTAATACGGAAAGTCCGGCCTGGGCGGTCGATAGGCTTTCCATCCTCGCCCTGAAGATCTATCATATGCGAGAGGAAACGGCCCGATTAGATGCTACAGAAGATCACCTGGCACGCTGTCGTGACAAGTTGCGGATACTTGAGGAACAAAAGTCAGACCTTTCCACAGCCATTGACCAGTTGTTGTCGGACATTGAGGGCGGCAGAAAGTATATGAAAGTGTACAAGCAGATGAAAATGTACAATGACGAGACTTTAAACCCGGTCCTTCGTGGCAGCAAGGAAAACTAGGCCTTTCACCAATGAAACCCCCCAGCCCGGAGCGGATCATTTACTGGTCATCCGCCTCTCTGCCCTTGGAGACGTAGCAATGGTCGTTCCGGTCCTTCTTGCCCTTGTACAGACCTATCCTCACCTGCGGATTACCTGCTTAAGCCGCGAAGCCTTCGCGCCACTGTTCAGATTGGTCCCAAATACCACCCTATATCCGCTTCATCTCATGCACCGGCACAAGGGATTATCCGGCTTGTACAAACTCTTCAGGGATTTACAAACAGCCGGGATTCATGGAGTTGCCGACCTGCATGGCGTGCTGCGCACTCACGTACTGAAATTTTTGTTTGGTTTTACGGCGGTTCCATTTGCGCAGATCGACAAAGGAAGAGCAGGTAAAAGAGCCCTTACCAGTATGAACAATAAGGTATTTGCCCCTCTTAAAACAACCCATGAACGCTATGCCGATGTTTTCCGGGCCCTGGGGTTCCCAGTGGACTTAAAACGGGTGATCCTGGCACCATGCCAGCCACTGACCGCTGAGGGTGGAAAAATGTTCGCAAATGCTAAGGGAAAAAAGATTGGTCTGGCACCTTTTGCTGCCTTCGAAGGTAAGATGTATCCGCCAGAATCAATGGAAATCGTCATTCGAATACTGAATGAATCAGAAGCCTATACTTTATTCCTCTTCGGTGGACCGGAAGAAACCGGACAATTGCAAAAAATGGCAGATCCATATCAAAATACGGTTTCTACGGCCGGAAAGCTGACATTCCGGGAGCAACTTGCACTCATTTCCAATCTGGACCTCATGATATCGATGGACAGCAGCAATGGTCATCTGGCAGCCATTTTTGGAATTCCGGTCATCACTCTATGGGGGGTAACCCATCCCCATGCCGGCTTTGCCCCGTTCAGACAACCTTCGGAACATTGGCTTATGGCCGACAGGGCACTTTTTCCAGGTATTCCAACCTCCATATATGGCAAGGGAACTCCCAAAGGTTACGAACAGGCCCCGGGGTCCATTTCGCCCGAAGCGGTCGTCCACAAAGTAAAGCAAGTGCTTGGACAGACCTCGTTAAAGTCCTCAGAGTAATTTTCTTTATACTGCTGCCTGTTTTGTCTGTATCGATTTAAAGTACATTCGCATCTGGCTCATAAACCGATATTTACGGTTCGCAGGACTACTCTGCACCATGATGGTACGTATGCCGAGATACGCACTCATCAGAAAGACCGCAACGCCTTCACTCTCAACATGACGGTCAATATAGCCATTGTGTTTACCCCGCTGGATGGCCGTAACCAAGTGAACTTCCCATAATTTGAGGATGTCATTTAGATGTTTCATGATGACAGCATTTCTTCCATTGAACTCATTTATAAAGTTCCCCAGAACAAAGCCATAATCCAGTTCATTGTGAACTGCGGTCTCCAGCGCATTGTCAAAACAACTGGTGATCATGTCGAGGCTGTTGTCCTGTCCTTCAAGAGGCTCAATTAGTACGGTGTATATTTTCCTCATGATCAGGTTCTGGATGATCTCGGTAAAAAAATCTTCCTTGCTGTCGAAATGATGGTAAAAAGCGCCTTTTGAAAGTGACAGTTCCTTGAGAATATCGTCAATACTGGTATTGTAATATCCGTTCCTGTAAAAAAGATCCAGGCCTGTGACCTGCATTCTGTGCATGGTAGCCATGCGTTTAAGATTCTTATCCATTAGATTTGGGTTTGGTTAAAACAGACTGTTAAGTCTATAACAAATAACCGCCGATTGCCAACTATGGGGAATATTTCAAGACAAACTTTCGAATATAGTCGATCAGGTGTCATAATTCCGTTGAAAGAATACCCGCATCTGATTTTGACCAACCATTTGGTCGGTAACATTTTCCGATCAACTACTATAATCTGCCCGTCCTTTAGGGAATTACAGGCTTATTAAATCATATTCCCTGGTAGCCCGTATGCAAAAGAAGCGCATTTCCGGACAGGTTCCGGACACAAGATTACCTGACCGAATGCAGGTCCGGCGCAGGGTCAAAGAGAAAGTCCCGATTGGATAAGCATTCTTTTTGGAGGGAGGTAGTTATAAAATGAGATGAATCAGTTCGACACTATACATCATCATAGTCCACTTTTAGAATCGGGGTCAAAGGATGTGCCTGACAAGTGAGCACGAACCCTTCAGCAATTTCCGCGTCCGTCAAAATCTGATTTTTCACCATTTCCGCCTTGCCTTCAGTGATG
This sequence comes from Muriicola sp., assembly GCA_041744575.1. Lineage (GTDB taxonomy): Bacteria > Bacteroidota > Bacteroidia > Flavobacteriales > Flavobacteriaceae > JTS-RE37. The sequence continues at coordinate 51,694 of JBGTKP010000056.1, read as the reverse complement.
CGTGCGATGCAGGTGCTGCAAACGCCTCCCTGGCAGGAATAGGGGGCATCAATATTTTCTTTGAGTACGGCATCCAGCACCAGCACCTTTTTATCCATCGCAAAGTTAAAGACTTCATCATCCAGGGTAACTTCAAGCATGGTCTTGCCTTCCAGGTCATGGGCCATGTGGTCTTCCTGCAGAATGGGAGTAAATAATTCAAAATGGATCTTTTTCTCTGATACCCCGTTTAACTTTAAAAGGTCGGAGACGATATGGATCATGGGTTCCGGACCGCATATGTAGAACTGATCGAAGGAAAGATGCTTGTATTTATTTTTAATGATAAAGTTAACGGTAGAAGCCTCAATCCTTCCAAAGAGGCTGTCTTCTTCGCGCGCGCGGCTGAAAATGAAATGCAGGTGGAACCTGTCAGGATAGGCCTTTCTCAGTGCGAGCAGGTCATCATAAAACATGGTTTCGTTGACGGTAGAATTGCCATACACCAGGACAAAGGTATTTTTGGGATGTCCGTCCAGAACGGTGCGTGCAATACTCATGATGGGCGTAATACCACTACCTGCCGCAAATGCGGCTACCTTCTGTTCACTCCCGTTCGGAGGAAATACGAACCGGCCTCCCGGGGGCATTACCTCCAATATGTCTCCTTTGCTTAGGCTGGTGTTGGCAAAAACAGAGAACCTGCCGTCAATTACTTTTTTAATTCCTATTGTGATATCCTTTTGTTCCGGACTGGAAGAGATGGAATAGGCCTTGCGTAATTCGTTACCTTTGTCCATATGTTTAATTGTCACGTATTGTCCTGACTGAAAGGAAAATTTACCTGCCAGATGTTCAGGTATCGTCAGGGTAACGGCGACGGAGTTGGGCGTGAGCTGTTCGACGGCTGCTACTATGAGGGGATAGAAATTCGTCATTCAATAAAATTTGGGCAAAATTAAGCAAAACAAGCACTATATTTCTGCCCTGGGATAATTATTAGGGGCCTGCCGCCCGTAACTTTTGGTACAATTGGCAACCATTTCGCATATAATCAGACAGGATGCTCAGACATTTTATTTATCTCCAATGGAAATCATTTGTAAGGGCCGCCTCCTTTAAAGCGAATCTGGTCTTCCGGATTCTGATGGTCCTAGGGGCATTGTATATGATGGCAGTGTTCGTCTTTTTGGGAATAGGCACTTTTTTTATGATAGAAAAGGCGGGAATGGGAGATCCGCTTGTTGTTGTGAATCGTTTCCTGATCTATTATCTGCTGACCGATCTATATCTGCGCTTTGTATTGCAGAAAATGCCTATCCTCAATATCAAACCCCTGCTCTGCCTTCCGGTGTCTAAAAATAAAGTAGTGACCTTTACTTTGGGCAAGACCGTGCTCTCTTTCTTTAACTGGGGTCATGGCTTTTTGTTTATACCTTTTTCCATCATCCTGCTCTATCAGGGATATAGCCCATTGGGAACGCTGGCATGGCTCCTCGGGCTCGTGGCCCTTTTTTATTGCAATAATTTTATAAATGTCCTTATGAACAACAAGGACAGCGTTTTCTACCCGGTAGTGTTTGTGATTGTCATTCTTGGTCTCTTACATTATTATGGTTGGTTCGATATCACCCTGATCACTGGACCGATTTTCCACACTTTATACCAACTCCCGTGGACTGCCATTCTGCCCTGGACAGCTCTGATCGCCCTGTATTTCATTACCACGGCATACTTCAGGAAAAATATGTATCTGGATGCGGGATTGGCCACCAGGAATTCGGTGGCCAAAACAGAGGATTACACTTGGTTGAACCGTTTTGGCAACCTGGGCACATTCCTGAAAAATGACATTAAACTGATCCGCAGGAACAAACGGTCCAAAACCGCAGTTATAATGAGTTTTCTGTTCCTATTTTATGGGTTACTTTTTTTTACCGGCAGTATAGAATCCTATGACAACCCCATCATGAAAATTTTCGCAGGCATTTTCGTTTCGGGGGGATTCCTTTTCAGTTTTGGACAATTTGTGCCAAGCTGGGACAGCTCTTATTACCCGCTGATGATGAGTCAGAATATTAAATACCGGGAATACCTTACCTCCAAATGGTATCTGGTGATTATAGGCACTATTATCAGCGCGGTGCTGGCAACATTCTATCTTTATTTCGGTTGGGAGGCTTACCTTGCTGTTCTGGTGGGCGCCATCTACAATATTGGAGTCAACTCCTACCTCGTGCTTTGGGGTGGCGCATACATCAAGACGCCAATCGACCTCACTTCCGGCAAGAAGGCATTTGGGGATAAGCAGTCGTTTAATCTAAAAACCTTGCTCCTGACATTGCCAAAACTGCTGCTACCGCTGGCGGTATATGCGATAGGCCACTACCTGATCCACCCCTGGGCCGGCTATGTGTTGGTGGCAATAACCGGCCTCCTGGGATTCGCATTTAAAAACCTCGTCTTTAGCAAGATCGAGAAGATATATAAAAAAGAGAAGTACCGGACCTTACACGCTTATAAACAAAATTCCTAAGCAGACAGAATGATCAAAGCAGAAAGCCTCACCAAGACCTATGGAACACAAACCGTGCTTCACATCCCTGAACTTGAGATTCCCAGGGGTCAAAGTTTTGGTCTTGTAGGCAATAACGGGGCTGGCAAGACCACTTTTTTCAGTTTGATCCTGGACCTTATACAACCCAGCACAGGTAGTATCACAAGCCAGGGAGTTCAGGTAGATACCAGTGAGGCCTGGAAACCTTTTACGTCTGCTTTTATAGATGAAACTTTCCTGATAGGATATCTTACCCCTGAGGAGTATTTTTATTTTATCGGGGAGTTACGAGGGCGAAACAAAGCGGATGTCAATTCGCTTCTGGCCGGTTTTGAAGATTTTTTTCATGGGGAGATCCTCGGCCAAAAGAAATACCTTCGGGATCTTTCCAAGGGGAATCAGAAGAAAGTAGGGATCGTGGCTACTTTTATAGGAAATCCGGAGGTCATTATCCTAGATGAACCTTTCGCCAATCTGGACCCCACCACCCAGATCCGGCTCAAAGGGATCATCAGGGGCCTGGTGCAAAGAACGGATGTGACCGTCCTGGTCTCCAGTCACGATCTAATTCATGTTACCGAGGTATGTGAACGGATCGTTGTCCTGAACAAAGGGCAAATTGTCCGCGACATTGTTACTTCAAAAGAAACACTGAAAGAACTTGAAGCTTTCTTTGCCGGATAAGATATATAAAGGAGTTATCTTCTGCAGGCTGTCTGTATTGGCTTAGGATGACCACCAGGCCATTTGACCTGTTTTTACCGACCAACGGCATAATAAACCTTTGTTTTTTTAGTTTAGAATACCAAAGAACACCGGGAATTTTGAATCTTCGTTTAATTTTCAATTTTAGCCTCGTGGCGGGAGCACTGCTGTTTCAGGGCTGTTCCACTAAGAAGGATGCTTTTATTAATCGCAATTGGCACGCCCTGAATACCAAATACAATGTTTTGTATAATGGGAATAACGCCTTTGAAGAGGGGCGGGAGGAGCTTAATAATTCCTACCGGGATGACTATTGGCAGATTCTGCCCGTTGAACGCCTTGAAGTCAGGGAAGAAATTGAACTCGATTCGGAGAACAATAACCCGAATTTTATCATCGCAGAGGAAAAAGCCACTAAGGCCATACAGAAACACAGTATGGACATTGAGGATGAGGAGCGAAATCCCCAGACGGATGAATCTTTTTTGTTATTGGGTAAATCCCGCTATTTTGACCAGCGTTTTGTTCCGGCCCTCGAAGCTTTCAACTATATTCTGAATAAATACGTTACCAGCGACAAGCTTAACGAGGCCACCATTTGGAGGGAAAAGACCAATATCCGACTGGAAAATGAAGACCTTGCCCTTAAAAACCTGAAACGCTTACTTCGTCTCGAAGAACTCAGGGATCAGGAATACGCCGATGCCCGTGCTACCATGGCTCAGGCCTATATCAACCTCAACCATCCCGATACCGCTATTCAACAGTTGAAGATCGCCAGCGCCTATACCGGAAAGAATCCGGAAAAAGGGAGGTATTATTTTATTATTGGTCAACTGTACAACCAACAGAAGTATACGGACAGTGCCAATATTGCTTTTAACAAAGTGATAGCGCTGAACCGGAAATCGCCTCGGGTCTATTTTATCAATGCACACCTGCAGAAAATACAGAATACCGAATTGACAGCGTCCAATAGGGCCGAAATGCTGGACTATCTGACCGATCTCGAAGAGGATAGGGAAAATAGGGCATACCTTGATAAAATATACAGGCAAATTGCGCTATATCATTTGGATGCCGAAGCTGACAGCCTTGGACTGGTGTATTTTAATAAATCCCTTCGTGCGACTTCGAATCTCCCGCAATTGAATGCCCTTAATTATGAGGATATTGCGGAATACAATTTTGAGGAACATCAATATAAAACGGCAGGGGCGTATTATGACAGCGTACTTACCAACCTTCCACAGAGTTCCAAAAAATTCAGGGATACCAAGAGAAAGCGGGATAATCTCGAAGATGTTATCCGATATGAGGAGGTAGTGCAGAATGCCGATAGCATCATTACCATTTACCGTATGCCGGAAGAAGGTCGGAAGGCCTATTTTGAAACCCATATTGCCCGTTTAAAGGAAGCTGCAGATAGGGCGTCCAAAGAGCAGGAAAGAATGGCCAATACAGGATTCGCGACCTTCGCGGCGTCTCAGGGGGGGAAGGAGAACCAGGGGAAATTTTATTTCTATAATATTACCAGTTTGGGCTATGGTAAAACTGAGTTTGTCAATAACTGGGGGAAGAGGCAGCTTGAGGATGACTGGCGCTGGAGTGATAAGAATAAGGCACTTTCAAATGACCCCGCCATTGTGTCTGCAAACGATTCTTTGAAAATCGATTTGGTGGAAGACCAAAGATATGAGCTGGCTTATTATCTGGATCAGATCCCAACCGATGAGGGAGTGATAGACAGTCTGAGCACGGAAAGGAATTTTTCAAATTATCAGCTTGGTCTGATCTACAAGGAAAAATTTAAGGAAAATGAATTGGCCGCCTCCAAACTGGAGGATGTCTTAAGCTCCCAGCCGGAGGAACGTCTGATCCTGCCTTCCAAATACAACCTCTATAAAATTTATGAAATCACCGGAAGCCCGTTGACTCAGGAAATGAAGGATGACATCATCCGTAACCATCCTGATTCCCGTTACGCCGAATTGCTGCTTAATCCACAGACGGTTCTGTCAGACGCTTCTGACAGTCCGGAAGCCAAATATGCCGAACTCTTCAGGAGGTTCCAGAATCAGGAATACCTAACTGTGATTACCGTAGCGGAGGAACAAATAAATACCTATACCGGAGACCCGATCGTCCCGAAATTTGAAATGCTTAAAGCGAATGCCATTGGAAGGTTACAAGGGTTTTTGGATTACAGGGAAGCCCTGAACTATGTAGCATTGAACTATCCGAACAGCCCGGAAGGCAAAAAAGCACAACAGATGATCGCAGAGCAGTTGCCCAACCTTGAAGCCCGTGATTTTTCAACAGAAACGGGTATTGCAGGCGGAGGCAACTGGAAGGTTGTATTTCCGTTTAAGAGACAACAGGCTGAAACCGCCATGAAACTTATGGCCAGGTTACAGGGTTCCATTTCTGATCTGCGATACATGAACAAGGTGTCGAGGGATATTTACAATCTGGAGGACGAGTTTATTGTCGTGCATGGATTCAGGTCTAAAGATTTCGCGCTGGGGTATGTGGAGTTGCTAAAAAATAATAAAGATTACAGGATTGATAATGAGAATTTTGTAATTTTAACCTCTAACTATAAAATCATCCAGGTACATAAAAACTTACAAGAATATATGGATCAGAGTTTAACCCCAAAACCATAGACGCAATGTTTTCAGATAACAAAAAACCTAGAATTATGAACGAAATAGGAGGACAACCCAACAGGATCGAAAAGAATACTAAAATTAAAGGTGACATTATTTCCGAAGCTGATTTCAGGATTGACGGCAAATTGGACGGGAATGTGAAGACTTCAGGCAAAGTAGTTATAGGAAAGGATGGTTATATTCATGGAAAGGTAGAATGTGTCAACGCGGATATCGAAGGTAGTTTTAACGGAGAACTCCTGGTTTCTGAACTGCTCTCCCTGAAGTCTTCAGCAGTGATTGAAGGCACCGTAGTAGTATCAAAGCTGGCCGTTGAGCCAGGCGCCACCTTCAATGCCTCCTGCAATATGAAAGGGAAGGCAGGTACTACCGGCAGTTCATCAGCTGCCCCGGCCAAGAATACCTCAGAGAGCACACCTGCCTCAGGATCGTATCGGTCAACCGTGGGATCCGGCAGTTCCAGCAATACCAATGAACCTGCAAAAGCCTCCTAAACCCAATGGGGAGAACCCATTGAATTCGTATGCAAAATATTCCGGAATCGCGATCCAAATGGCGGTGATCATTGGTTTGGGCTGTTATGCCGGGGTCAAACTTGATGAGGCCTACCCTAATAAATACAGCGGATTCACTTTGGCCTGTTCGCTGGCTTCCGTTGCAGTGGCTATGTACATCGCAATCAGAAGTGCCAGGAGCGAAAGCAAGTAGCATTATTCACATATGGGGAAGGAAATTGGGATCTTTACAGCAAAACTGATCGCACTTGCGGTGTTGCTTTTTTTCTTGCAAAGCCTGTATCTTTCCGGTGAAGCTCAGTTCCCGTTGTATTATTCCCTCAGCACCATCTATGCATTTCACTTTTTATTTGTGTTTTCGGTATTTGTGATCCTGCTTTATGTCAAAAACACACGACCTTCTTATGTTTTGCAGTTTTTTATTGCCCTTACCCTGATTAAAATTGTCGCCTCGCTCCTTTTTCTCATCCCTGTTTTCAGCGGAAAGAGCCCGAATCCCGGAAGGGATATTATTCAATTTTTTCTACCCTATTTTATCTTCCTTGTCGCTGAAATTTCAGGGGTAAATAAGTTTCTTCAGAAATCCGCATAATCGGAAAAAATATAGTTTGACAGTTCAGTAATTGGTTGTACATTTGCAGCGGATTTTTAGAGCGGTTCTGTTTATGAAGATTTCCATGCGGATCAGTACATTACGAGTAGTTTTAGCAATCGTATTCCTATTGTTTTTGGCCCCTGGTTTTGCTATCTCTCAGGAACCGGAAAAGGTGGAACCGTTCAACACCACCGAACTCATTTTTCACCACATCGGAGACAGCCACGAATTTCATATTGCAGGTCATCTCACCATGCCACTTCCGGTCATACTCTGGACAGAAAACGGATTGGTAACATTTATGTCCGGAGAGTTTCATCACAATTCAGACGGCACTACGATTGTTTCCAGGAAGGGAATGGATTTTGTGAATGTCCATGATAAGATCTACCGATTGGAGGAGGGTGCCTCCAGGGTCGATTTTGACGCGGAAGGACATCCGGTCAATGCGAAGCGGCCATTAGATCTGTCGATTACAAAGAATGTTTTTTCCATGTTTCTTTCACTGCTGCTCATTATTTTACTTTTTACTTCCGCTGCGAGATCCTACAGAAAGTCGGGTAATAATATGCCTAAGGGATTTGGGAAGTTCCTGGAGCCAATTATTGTGTTTATCAGGGATGAAATCGCCATACCCAATATCGGTGTTCACACTTACAGGCGGTATATGCCATTTTTGCTTACACTTTTCTTTTTTATATGGCTCAACAACATTTTTGGGCTTATCCCATTTTTCCCATTTAGCAGTAATCTGAGTGGAAACATTGCCTTTACCATGGCCCTTTCTGTGATCACTTTCATCATCACTTTACTGAGTAGCAGGTCTTATTACTGGAAGCACATGCTTTGGATGCCCGGGGTACCCGTTTATATGAAGATTTTCCTTGCTCCCATAGAATTTCTTGGGATGTTTATCAAACCTCTGGCGCTCATGATCCGATTATTCGCGAATATCACCGCCGGGCATGTCATTGTCCTGAGCCTTATCTCACTAATATTTGTATTAAATACGCTTTGGGTATCACCGGCTTCTGTCATCTTCGTGGTTTTTATCAGCATTATTGAAGTATTGGTTGTAGCCATTCAGGCCTACATTTTTACCTTATTGTCTGCCTTATATTTTGGTCAGGCACTTGAATCGGATCATTAATTAAATTTTAAATACTTTTCACTATGAGTTTAGCATTAGTACAGGAAACGGCGACTATCAGTTATGGTGCACTTGCTGCTATTGGAGCAGGTCTTGCCGCCATAGGAGGTGGCATCGGCGTTGGAAAAATCGGAGCGGCGGCCATGGAAGCTATGGCGCGTCAACCCGAGATGCAAGGGAAACTTCAGGGTGCTGCGATCGTGTTGATTGCCTTTATTGAGGCGATCGCACTTTTTGCCGTCGTGGTTTCTTTCCTTGCAATGGACAAGTAATAAGCGAGGTACGGCGGTTGGCCGTACCCTGCTTTTTTAGGAAACAGTAATAGCAAGTATATGGAACTAGTTACCCCGGAATTTGGCCTCATATTTTGGACGACCCTGTCCTTTTTTCTTTTGCTTTTCATCCTGCGGAAATTCGCATGGAAGCCCATCCTCAATTCAGTAAATGAAAGGGAAGGATCCATAGTCAGCGCGCTGGCTGAAGCGGAAAATGCCAGGAAGGAAATGCAGAATCTGAAGGCAGATAATGAGCGTATTCTGAAGGAGGCACGCGCTGAGCGGGAAGCCTTGCTTAAAGAAGCCAGGGAGTTAAAGGAAAAGATCATTTCCGATGCCAAGGAGCAGTCCAAGGTGGAGGGTGATAAAATGATCAGACAGGCAAAAGCGACTATTGAAAGTGAAAAGAAAGCCGCTGTAGCCGAAATCAAGAGCCAGGTGGCTTTACTTTCAGTAGATATTGCGGAAAAAGTAATTCGTAGAGAGCTTTCCGATAAGGACAAGCAATTGAAGATGGTCACTGAAATGTTGGGAGATATAGATCTGAAATCCAAATCATGACCGAATCACGAGCGGCACTGAGATATGCCAGAGCAGTCCTTGACCTGGCCATTGATCGCAAGGTCACGGAGAAGGTAGAACAGGACATGCGAAAAGTGGTAGCCACTATCGCTGAGAGCAAAGCGCTTCGAAACATGCTCGGCAGTCCGGTCATTAAGGGAGTGACCAAAAAAGAGGCATTACTCTCGATCTTCAGCAATATACATGAGATCTCAGAAGGCCTTATAGCCCTACTCGTCGATAACAAAAGAATTCCAATACTGAATGAAGTGGCTCTCAAATACCTGATCCTGAATGAAGATCTGAAGGGAGCTGGTGTGGCCCTGGTGACTACGGCACTTCCGCTGACAAGGGATCTGGAACAAAAACTTCTGAACAAGGTGAGGGATTTAACAGGGAAAGAAGTAACAATAGAAAATAGGATTGATGAAAGTATCATTGGCGGTTTTGTGTTACGCATTGGGGATTTGCAGTATGATGCCAGTATCGCCAATAAATTGAACAGGTTGAAAACTGAATTCACAAATACATTATAAGTATCAATTGCGAAAGCGGGATTTCGCTTTTCGTCTTACAACAAAACTAAAATGGCAGGAGTAAAAGCCGCTGAAGTATCAGCAATTTTAAAGAAACAACTTTCGGGATTTGATGCTACGGCGACCCTTGACGAAGTGGGAACCGTATTGCAGGTTGGAGACGGGATAGCCCGTGTTTACGGTCTTGAGAATGCGCAATACGGAGAATTAGTGGCCTTTGAAGGGGGCCTGGAGGGTATTGTTCTAAACCTGGAGGAAGATAACGTGGGGGTCGTATTATTGGGACCTTCCTATGAGATCATGGAAGGGGCAACCGTAATGAGAACCCAGCGAATTGCCTCGATCAACGTTGGCGAAGGAATAGTGGGTCGTGTAGTGGATACGCTCGGGAACCCGATTGATGGAAAAGGGGCCATTACAGGCGATCTTTTTGAAATGCCCATCGAACGCAAAGCTCCGGGTGTTATTTTCAGGCAACCGGTGAACGAACCCCTGCAAACTGGTGTTAAGGCAATTGATGCGATGATCCCTATCGGAAGGGGTCAACGGGAACTTGTTATTGGGGACCGCCAGACAGGAAAAACGACCGTTTGTATCGACACCATCCTGAACCAGAAGGAATTTTATGATGCGGGGAAGCCTGTATACTGTATTTACGTTGCCATTGGCCAAAAGGCATCCACAGTGGCAGCTATCGCTAAGAACCTGGAAGATAAAGGAGCCCTGGCCTACACGATCATCGTTGCTGCCAACGCTTCCGACCCGGCTCCTATGCAGGTGTATGCTCCGTTTGCCGGAGCGGCCATTGGGGAGTATTTCAGGGATACCGGAAGACCCGCGCTAATCATCTATGACGATCTTTCCAAACAGGCAGTAGCTTACAGGGAAGTTTCCCTGCTGTTAAGAAGGCCTCCTGGAAGAGAAGCTTACCCGGGAGACGTTTTTTATCTGCATTCCCGTTTACTGGAAAGAGCCGCCAAAATCATTTCCGATGATCAGATTGCCAAGAACATGAATGACCTGCCTGCCCCGCTCAAGCTCATTGTAAAAGGCGGAGGGTCTCTGACGGCGCTGCCGATCATTGAAACACAGGCTGGAGACGTATCCGCCTATATACCTACCAATGTCATTTCTATTACAGATGGGCAGATATTCCTGGAACAGGATCTTTTTAATAAGGGGGTTCGCCCTGCTATCAATGTCGGGATCTCAGTTTCCCGGGTGGGGGGTAATGCTCAAATCAAGTCGATGAAGAAAGTGGCAGGGACCCTGAAGCTGGACCAGGCACAGTTTCGTGAACTTGAGGCTTTTTCAAAATTTGGATCGGACCTGGATGCAGCAACATTAAATGTCATTGAAAAGGGCAGACGAAATGTGGAAATATTGAAGCAGGCTCAAAATGACCCGTTCACTGTCGAAGACCAGGTTGCCATTATCTATGCGGGTTCCAAGAACCTGCTGCGCGATGTCCCGGTCAATAAAGTAAAGGAATTTGAGAAGGACTACCTGGAATTCCTGAATGCGAAGCACAGGACGATACTGGAAGAACTCAAAGCAGGAAAACTAACTGACGAGGTCACCGATACACTGACTTCTGTATGCAGGGAAATGTCTGCAAAGTATAAATAATAACATCCAATATAAAGGGGCCGGCCCTGGAATGGTTATATCTGAACGCTCCTTTACGGAGTCCAAGTAAAGCTTATGGCAAACCTTAAAGAAATTCGAAACAGGATTGCATCGGTATCTTCTACCATGCAAATTACCAGCGCTATGAAAATGGTGTCAGCCGCCAAGCTAAAGAAGGCCCAGGATGCAATTACCGCCATGCGCCCCTATGCAGATAAACTCACAGAATTGCTTCAAAACCTGAGTGCCAGTCTTGATGCGGATTCGGGGAGCCGGTATTCCGACACCAGAGAGGTTCGAAAGGTGCTTTTAGTGGCCATTACCTCCAACCGTGGCCTGTGCGGAGCATTTAATACCAACATTATCAAGCATGGCATCTCCCTGTCAAAGGAGGAATACGCCGGGAAGGAAGTAGATTTTATGGCTATCGGCAAAAAGGCCAATGATATGCTTGGTAAAAGATGTAGGATTATATCGAATCAGAGCGGGGTGTTTGAAGATCTCACTTTTGACCATGTGGCCCACATTGCAGAAAGTCTCATGGAGCTTTTCGCTTCGGGGGCATATGATAGAATCGACATTATTTACAATAAGTTCAAGAATGCGGCAACACAACTGGTCATGACGGAACAGTTTTTACCTATAGCGCCGATAGTTGGAGAGAAACCTTTATCTACAGACTATATATTTGAGCCTTCCAAGTCCGAAATCGTAGAACAGCTGATTCCAAAAATGCTGAAAACGCAACTTTTCAAAGCCATACGGGATTCTTTTGCCAGTGAACACGGAGCCCGGATGACCGCCATGCACAAAGCTACGGATAATGCCAAGGAAATGAGGGATCAGTTGAAGCTGACTTATAATAAGGCCAGACAGGCCGCCATTACCAATGAAATCCTGGAAATAGTCGGCGGTGCCGAAGCCCTGAAAGGGTAATATTATTACCGGAGAGGAAACGACATAGAGGACGATGTCCGCAGGTCCACAGACAAGTCACAGATCAGTGCATATAATGCATCTTCTCTGGGCTGATACAACCTTTGATTTTATATCTTTATCAGATGCTGATACCGCATACACTATGAGGAATGCAGTTTTCATTATACTTATCCTGACATCCGTCCTTGCCGGATGTTCCCCCCAAAAGAAATTGGAGACGAATACCCCCTTTGTGTATGGAGAGGCTACCGTTGAACCATGGACAGCCGGCAGAGAGGAGTCTGCTTCAGGAACACTTGTTAAGATCAGTCTTAGCGAAATGGCCGCTGATGAGGTGGAACTACAAAACATTTATTTTCGCGGACAGATGGCGGCTGTAAGCATGGACATGGATGGCAGGGGTATGATGGCCATTGCTACCTTTCCTGGCACCACCGGAACTGATATGGTCATGCACCGCGATCCGACAAAGGAAGTCGGGAATCAGCCACCAAAGAAGCTAAATGACGGGGTATTTCCCTTTGTTTTAAAGGCTGACGAGGCGATACTGAGTTATCTGGAGAAGGACAAGGTAAAGTATGCTAAAATTAAGGGCGTCAAAGAGGTAACAGGCCGCATCTATCCCGGCAGACCAGAGAACTGACTTTGTTTGCAGGGTTAGAATACCTACATTTAATACCTTCGAAACCACACATTATTGGGCCTTTTTCAAAAACTTTTTAAACAAACGTTTATTTATGGCCTGGCTACGGTACTGCCGCGTATGCTGTCTTTTATTCTGGTCCCCCTCTACACAAAAGTGATGCTCCCGGAAGCCTACGGGGAAGTCAATCTAATATATTCCTGGTTCGCCATTTTTAATGTCATCCTCGCCTATGGAATGGAAACTGCCTTTTTCCGGTTTTATCATTCGGAAGGAAATAAGGAAAAGGTTACCTCGACATCATTGATATCCATTGCCGTCTCAACTCTTGTTTTTGCAATTGTGGCATTCACTTTCCGGAAAGGCCTTGCCGAACTGCTAAATATAGATCCTGTATTTATCGGATATGTTATTGTTATCCTTGCCCTCGATGCCCTGACGATTATTCCATTTGCAACTATGAGGGCGATGGAAAATCCGATCCGGTATGCTATTATCAAATGTGCCAATGTAGCCCTGAACCTCGGTTTGAACCTTTTCCTGCTTTTCATCCTCCCGTCATTCGTTCGGGAGCATCCCGAGAGCATGTTACGGCTTATCTACGTCTCAGATTTTGAGATCTCCTACATCTTGATAGCCAATGGTATTGCCAGTGGGATTACCCTCCTGATCATGTGGAAATATTACGCTAAGACGCCTTTTGTATTTGAAGGCCGCCTTTTGCGAAAAATGCTGGGTTATGGATTCCCGGTAATGATTGCAGGGATTGCCTTCACGATAAATGAAGTGTTTGACCGGGTCATGCTGGCAGAACTCCTGCCGGAAGATATCGCCAAAAGCGAAATGGGGAAATATTCCGCATGCTACAAGCTTGCCTTGTTTATGACCTTATTTGCCACCGCTTTTCGATTGGGCATTGAGCCCTTCTTTTTTAGCCACGCCACAACCGAAAACCCTCAGAAAGCATATGCGCAGATTACCAATTACTTTGTGGTTTTGGGGAGTGTGATATTACTGGCAGTCATTGTATTCTCTGATGTGCTGAAGGTCCTTTTTGTGAGGAATTCTGTTTATTGGGAGGCGATGCCGGTTGTGCCAATTATCATTCTCGCCAGTTTCTGCCTCGGGATTTATCATAACCTCTCGGTTTGGTATAAGGTTACAGACCGGACCAGGTTCGGCGCCTATATTTCTACCTTTGGAGCCATCCTGACAATCGCAATCAATTATTTCTTTATCCCCAAAATTGGCTATTACGCCTCTGCATTGGCAACCCTTGCCGCCTATGGGAGCATGATGTCGCTCTCCTACTATTTCGGAAGACGCTACTACCCCATCCCTTACAACTTCAGAAAAATAGTATTTTATTTGACCATTTCCATTGCGTTCTCTGCCCTCTCATTTTATGTATTTAACAGAAATTTGATCATTGGCGGGCTTTTACTTTTAGTATTTTTAGGGATCGTATACCGTCTCGAGCATGAACGGTTGCGGCAAATATTTATTAGAAAATGAAAATTGGTATTATCAATAGGTCCGGATACCCCTTACCGGAATATGCCACTCCGGCCTCGGCAGGAGTCGATTTAAGGGCATGCATCACGGATCCGGTGATTTTGGCTCCCTTAAGTCGTATTTTGATACCAACAGGTATATATCTTGAAATCCCTGTCGGGTATGAGGCTCAGGTACGACCCCGCAGCGGACTTGCGCTAAAACACGGCATTACCGTATTAAACACCCCAGGCACCATTGATGCCGATTATAGAGGTGAAATTGGTGTGATTCTTGTTAATCTTTCTGACAGGGATTTCCGAATTGCAGCAGGGGAACGTATTGCACAACTTATCATTGCCAGGCATGAAAGGGCTGAATGGATTGAAACTGAAGTCCTGACTGACAGTGAAAGAGGGAAGGGTGGATTTGGGAGTACCGGTGGATAGGGTTGAAAGAGAACAACATCTTAAATAAGGTTGATGCGGATTGGATATGTTTTTGCACTGCTATGTTCCGGGTGGATGTTCACCTCAGGTGTGAGTTATGGCCAGGAAGAAGGGGCTGCGGATCTTTTTACCGAAGATTATACGGATGAATTCCAGGAAAAATTTTTTGAGGGACTGAAACAAAAGGGAATTGAAAACCATGATAAGGCCATTGTGTTATTCCTTGAATGTAAAGAACTGGATAAAGATGATCCGGTTGTTGATTTTGAGCTGGCCAAGGCATATCAGGAAGAAGGGCAATTGCTGGCAGCTCAGGAATACGCTATAGAAGCTCTGGATGCCTCGCCGGAGAACAAGTGGTACCTTCAGACCCTTATGGAGATTCTTCGCAAGCAGGGCACTACCCTCGAATCCGTGAGGCAGAAAATTCCCTATGACAATGCAATGCTTCGCGAAAACCTTGCTTCCTTATACTTCTATAACGGAGAGTATGAAAAGGCGCTTGAAGTGGCAAAAGGACTCACCGGGCAGCCATTTGCCAGAGATTTGACCAAGAGAATCAGCGATTCCCTCACCAGTCAAAATACACAGCAGGGCGGTAATGTGGTTTCTGAGGTTCCGATCAATGAGAATCCGATGGAGGTCTACAGGGCACGCCTTGCTGATCTCATCTCAGCAGAAGATTATGGAACTCTTGAGACCGCAGCAGCCGAGGCAGCCGAAGATTTTCCGTCAATACCCTATTTTTATTACGCCTATGGCCTTTCATTGTCCAGGAATGCAAAGCCCCGGCAGGCTGTTGAGCAACTAGAATCAGCCCTGGAATTCCTTCTGGATGACATTGATCTTGCGAACAATATCTACAGGGAATTGTCCGTTGCATACAAAGCGCTAGGAGACACATCAAGGGCAAATATGTATCTTAGCAAAATAAAAACCGGTTCTTAGAAGGATGTTGAAGGATAGAAATTTTGGAAGTCGGTGGTTAGGGTTATTATTGTTTGTCGTGCTTGCAACTTCATGTAAATCAGGTAAAATTGCTTCGGATTCGGGAATTGACGCCTCCCTTCCCGTAAGGACCGTCATCCGGAACCACTATAGGAACGCCCCGGAATTCAAGACGATTAGCGGAAGAGTGAAAGTAGACTACTCTGATGGGGAATCAGAACAAAGTGTCGGGGTGAGCCTGAGGATGGAAAAGGATAAGGTCATCTGGATGAGTGCGCCGCTTGGCGTCGTCAAGGCCTATATTACCCCGGAGAGGGTTTCCTTTTACAATAAACTGCAGAATGAATGTTTTGACGGAGATTTTACGTATCTGAGTCATTTGCTGGGAACTGACCTCAATTTTGAGAAAGTTCAGAATTTGCTATTAGGCCAGGCTTTGGTGGATCTCAGGGAAGAGAAGTTTGATATGGAACCCAATGCCGGCACCTATGAGCTGAAACCGAGGAATGTATCGGCACTTTTCAAAATGCTCTTCCGTATTGAGCCCCGAACTTACAAAGTACAAACCGCCATGCTTTCCCAGCCGGAGAACAAGAGACTTCTGCAAATAAGTTATGAGGATTACGGAGGGAAAGATTTTCAATTGTTACCAGGCACTATCAGTATCCTTGCTGCGGAAAATGAAAAGCAGACCCGTATTAAAATTGAGTACCGCAATATGGAGTTTAACAAGATACTTAATTTTCCTTATGAGCTGCCTGACGGATGTGAAGAAATAACAATCAAATAGGGATGAACTTCCTGAGAAAATATCGCCTTTATAGCATAATGGCGATTTACCCACTATGCTTTTCCGGGCTTGCCCAAACGAATGAACAGAAATCACTTGAGGCCAAGCGGGAACAATTGCAGCATGAAATTGAGGAAATCAACCGATTGCTTTTTGTTGAAAAAAAACAAAAGGGCACCGTCCTTGATCAAATGGAGCGACTTGATCAGAAGATCAATGTACGCCAACAGCTTATCCGGGTAACCAATCAACAAACCAACCTGCTCAACAGGCAGATCAATGCCAATATCCGGAATATCACAAAGCTAAGGGAAGACCTTGAAATTCTTAAGAATGACTACGGGCACATGATCCGCAAATCGTATCAGAACACATCCCATAATAACAGGCTTTTGTTTTTGCTGTCCTCGGAGAATTTTTTTCAGGCCTTCAAAAGGTTTCAATATATGAAGCAGTACACGCAGTATCGGAAGGAACAGGGGGAAGAAGTAACCTTCAAAACAACCGCACTGACCCAAATGAATAAGGACCTGACCTCGCAACGACGGGAAAAGGAGCGGTTGATTGCACAGAATCAGGGAGCAAAAGATCAGATGGTTAATGAAATAGGAGATCAGAAGGCGCTTTTAAAAACCATCCGTCAGAACGAAAGCAACTACGCCACGGCTATTAACGCCAAGAAAAAAGAAGCGCAAAAAATTGATGAACAAATAGAGCGTTTGATACGGAGCGCCATTGCCGCCTCAAATAAGAGTGCCGGAAAGAGCGGGGCAGACAATAGTACATTTGTACTTACACCTGAGGCAGCCATTGTGGCCAGCAATTTTTCCGCCAATAAAGGGAAATTGATCTGGCCTGTGGAAAAAGGGATCAAAAAGCAGGGTTTTGGAATTTATACCGATGCCGTTTACCCGGGGATAAAGCACCAGAGTAACGGGGTGATTATCGCCACTGATCAGGGTGCCAAGGCCAGGGCTGTCTTCGAGGGAGAAGTCATAGCCATCCTGGCTGTCCCTGGAGGAAATAAGGGGGTGCAATTAAAACATGGCAATTATATAAGTACCTATTACAATCTTTCCAACCTATATGTAAAGAAAGGCGACCGTGTAACTGCAAAAACAGAATTGGGAGAAATATTTACGAACAGGGTGAATGGCCTCACCCAATTGAAATTTTACCTGTACGAGGATGCCACCCGTCTTAACCCCGAAGAATGGATTTACAGACTGTAAGACCCTTTCAGCTGTTCTGGTTTTCCATAAACAGGGCCCTTAATTCAGTGGCCTCAGCCGGCTTCATCTTTCCCGCCAGAACAAGGCTTAATTGTTTGCGTCTTAAAGCCCCGTCAAATCTTTCTTTTTCAAGGACCGATTCCGGGCTTATGGACGGGACGGCAGTCGGCTTTCCTGTGTCATCTACAGCCACAAAGGTATAAATCGCTTCATTGGCCTTGGTTCGTTGCCCGCTAACCCGGTCTTCCATCCATACATCGATATACACCTCCATAGAGGTGGTAAAAGTTCTTGAAATTGAGGCTTCCACTGTGACAACGCTTCCCAGAGGCACAGATCTGTTAAAGGCCACATGGTTGACAGAGGCAGTGACGGTAATTCGCCTGCTATGCCTCCTCGCCGCAATACTGGCTGCCCTGTCCATCCTTGCCAGCAGTTCCCCACCAAACAAATTATTCAAAGGATTCGTTTCACTCGGAAGGACCATATCAGTCATCACCGTTCTCGATTCACTCGGTGTTTTTGATTGCATAGCGATAATTTTGCGCAAAGATACGCCGCGCAGGTGGTCTATAGCTGGTAAGATGAATTATTTGATAGAGAGCAGCCACGCATCCGAACTAACGTCGCGTTTTATAGTTTTAAGGGCTTTTAGGGCGGCTTCAGGGTCGTCATAGCTGCCGAAGGTAACCTGGTGCAACCCATACTTATTAACACCGAGATACGAGGCATTGTAGCCTTTTCTCTGTAACTGACGCACCTTTTTGTCTGCATTTTTCCTGACACGGAAGGCGCCGGCAATGATATGGTGTAACGCGCGGGACTTGGGAGTGACTTCCAGAGTCAGAGCGGGAAGTTCCATAGGCCTGGAATTAAAGAAAGTGGCTTCCTGTATATTTTTAGAAACCAATTCCTGAGCATCTTCCTGAGCCAGCTGCCCGGTGCTTAAAGTGTTGGTGTAAACCCGATAGCCTGTGACCCCGGTGGCAAACGCCAGTAAAAGGATGGCCGCATATTTGAGATATGGCCTGAAATTCCGTTGACTTCTTTCTTCCGGAGTAATGATAAAGGGGATGCGTTCTTCAAGTTCCTGAATACTCTCTTTGAGTACTTCCCTTTGTACCGGTGCCGATACAAAGGACGCCAGTCCGAATGAAGAAGTGAGGAAATTGGCCTGGTAGGAGGGTTGAAATTGAATTTTTCCTTCCCTGTTCAACCATAATTCCCCGATATTGGCGAAAGTAAGTCGCTCCCCGTCCCGCAACTGCTTTTTCCATTCCCTGGCAGTTTGTGCTGTCTTCCGGGTCATCTCTTCATAAGAAATCTTTTCAACACCTGCCATATAGGAAACGAGCAAACCATCGTTGGAGGTCAATTGCTCGTTAAAGGAAATATGTTTGGTCGGAGGATAAAAGGTATGGGTGGAACTTTGAATAACTGCGGACTTCATCTGGGCAAGAAAGGCCCCGAAATCCGGCACCACCACGCAATTATATCTGTAGAGCAGTTCTTCTATGTAATTTTCGGTTCCCATCATTGCAAATATGGAGAAAAATATAAATGGCACAAACGCAGCTTCATAACTTTTTATTAACAGTGTAAACGGTGTATTTTGTGGATAACTGAAACCGCTGTCCACATGCAAGACGAGGAGTTGATCGCCATTCTCCGGCTGCAGAATATTCCGCACATCGGAGATGTTACTGCAAAAAAACTCATCTCACATTGCGGGAATGCCGCTGCAGTATTTCAGGAGAAATTACGCCTGCTGCAGCGTATAGACGGCATCGGATCCCATATGCTTCAACGACTCCATGACCCCGCTTACTTATTAACGGCAGAGAAGGAGTTTAAGTACATCTCCGGAAAGGGAATTTCCTGCCTTCACTATCTTGACCAAGCGTATCCGACTTATCTGAAGCATTGTGCTGACGGCCCGATCCTGCTATTCCGTAGGGGAAACATAAAGCTTGCTGGCTGTAAGATAATAAGTGTGGTCGGAACAAGTAACATTACAAATTATGGAATGGACTTTTGCGATCGCTTCATTGAAGACCTCGTACCATTGCAACCAATTATTGTTAGCGGATTTGCCCTTGGCATTGATATCCGCATCCAGAAGGCTGCACTGGATCATGGTCTTCAGACGGTTGGCTGCCTTGCCCATGGCCTGAACCAGATCTATCCGAAAGACCACAAAAGGTACATGGCGGCCATAGAGAAAAACGGGGGTTTTTTGACAGAGTGCTGGACCACGAGCCATCCGAATCGTGAAAATTTTCTGAGGCGAAACCGCATCATAGCCGGAATGAGCGAAGCCACGGTGGTCATTGAATCTGCAGAGAAAGGAGGCAGTCTTGTCACGGCAGATATGGCCAATGGATACAACCGCGATGTATTTGCAGTTCCCGGACGGGTCCAGGATATTTACAGCAGGGGTTGCAACAACCTTATAAAACAACAAAAAGCGCATATCCTGACCTCGGCAGCGGATATGATCTATCTCCTGAATTGGGAGATACAAACCACCCCGGCGGCAGCCATACAAAGGCAATTATTCGTTCAGTTGGATCCCTGGGAGAAAACCATACATGCCTATCTGCAAAAGGAAGGCCGGCAACTTCTGGATACTATTGCCCTGGAATGTCATATGCCGATTTTTAAGACCTCTTCTGTTCTGCTTACCATGGAAATGAAGGGAATCATCCGGCCCTTTCCAGGAAAATATTTCGAAGCCCTCTGATCCGGGCAGACCGGTTGGTTGGGAAGTTCGAGGTCCAATACTTCCCCGGCCCACGTCCATGGTAGTTCACCGATAATATCTGAGGGTAGTCCCCTGGGTTTTTATTACGATGCCCGCAGAGATCAGTGACAAACCGACCCATTGGTCTGTTTTGCCCTGGAATGGCGCCGTGTAGCTGCTTTGGCATCGAGCTGCAAATAGGGTCCGATAAAAGCCCTGGCACTAATAACCAAGTCTCCCCCTAACCCGGTCCAATACCTTATCAGCTACCATTTTTGCCTTTTCTGCACCTTTTAATAATGCTTCTTCCACCTCTTCCGGCTGTCTTCTAAAATAATCGAATCGCTCACGTTCTACGCCAAACTTCTTAAGGATCGCTTCATATAAGGCTTGCTTTGCATGCCCATATCCGTAATTCCCTTTTTCATAGTTTTCTCGCATTTCACGTATTTCCAGATCACCGGCGATCAGCTTGTAAATCGCAAAAACATGATCTGTGTCCGTATTTTTGGGCTCCTCCATTGGAGTACTATCCGTTACAATCCCCATTACCTGTTTTTTCAATTGCTTTGCCGGAAGGAAGATGTCAATCAGATTTCCTTTGCTTTTACTCATTTTTTCGCCATCTGTGCCGGGAACATACTTACTGCCTTCCTGTAGTTTCGCTTCGGGCAATACAAAGGTATCCCCGAACTGAGTGTGGAACCGTGATGCAACATCCCGGGTCATTTCGAGGTGTTGCAATTGGTCCTTGCCGACAGGAACGATTTCTGCGTCATATAGAAGAATATCGGCTGCCATCAGCATTGGATAGGTGAAAAGGCCCGCATTGACATCTTCCAAACGGTCAGACTTGTCCTTGAAAGAGTGGGCAAGAGTCAGGCGCTGGTATGGAAAAAAGCAGCTCAGATACCAACATAGTTCCGTCACTTGTGGGACATCGCTTTGCCTGTAAAATACGGTTTTATCTATGTTTAGTCCGAATGCGAGCCAGGCTGCAGCAATGGCCAATGTATTTTCGCTACGTTCCTTTCCGTCTTTAATTTGTGTCAGCGAATGCATATCGGCAATGAATAAAAACGATTCATTTGCCGGGTCCCCGGCCATTTCAATCGCAGGGATAATGGCTCCTAATATATTGCCAAGATGGGGTGAGCCGGTACTTTGTATGCCTGTCAGAATTCTTGCCATGCTATTTTATCTGCTAAATTATAAATGATACACAAAAAAAGCGGCATTTGCCGCATTAAATGAAATTGCAACCTCCCTTAATGATCTCGCGGATGCCATTCAAATACTATGAATAACAACCGCCATCAATTCGGTGAACCTAAATTATACGCCTAAATATAAGCAAAAATTCTACTTTTGAATTTATGATTTCTTCCTTCAGGAAAGCACTTCAGGCGATCTATCGTATATGGTTTTATATTTTATTGGCTTTGCCGATAGTCATTTTTTTGCCATTGCTGTTGGTAGCTACGCTGAAAGAGAAATGGTATCCGCATTTTTTCTGGCTTGCGAGAAATTTCTGGGCAGTTCCGGTGCTTTATGGAATGGGTTGCGTCCCCAGGATAAGTTGGGAGGAACGGATGGAGAAAGGAAAAAGCTACATGCTGGTTGCCAACCACACCAGTATGCTTGATATCATGTTAATGCTGCGGGTGAGCAGGTATCCTTTTGTATTTATAGGAAAGAAGGAGTTGGTTCGTATTCCGTTGTTTGGGTATTTTTATAAAAGGGTTTGCATCCTGGTAGACCGCAAGGACACTAAAAGCCGGACTGCGGTGTACCGCAGGGCCCAAAAACGACTGGATCAGGGTTTAAGTATTTGCATATTTCCGGAAGGCGGGGTTCCTGATGAAAATATAGTTTTGGACGATTTTAAGGACGGGGCCTTCAAAATGGCCATTGCTCATAGAATTCCCGTGGTACCTATGACATTTTATGATAATAAGGACCGTCTCTCATTTCAGTTCTTCAGTGGCTCACCTGGGCCAACCAGGGTAAGGGTACATTCATTTTTTAATACCACAGGTCTTCACCAAAGGCAAATAACTGAGCTCAGGGAGGCCGTTCGATCGTGTATCCTTAAGCAATTACAGCCCCTTAAAGCAGGAACATAAAACGCCCCGCGAGAGGATCCGCGGGGCGTTTAGGGTCCTATTGCTGCCGCAATAGGCAACCTAACCAACATTTTCAGTCTTCCTTTGCGGAGGCGCCTTGGCAACTAGAATTTAAAATTTAGCCCGCTGTAAACTCCAATTGAAAAGGGTCGAAAATTACCTGAAGCATCAGAAAAAGTATCTAACTGGTATTTGAACGTGGGTTCCACATTCACCTGGATTTTTTCAGAAATGCGGTAATCAAGCCCGATCCCTATATTGGTGCTGAAATTCACATTGTTTATATTATTGGCTTCTCCGATCTCCGTGGCGCCGCCATTAGATTCCAGAGTGACCGCATTGTCCACGAGGAAAAGGGAGCTGACCCCGCCGATCAGATGGAGCCCTAATTTGGTTTCCAACAGGGCGTAATTAAGTTCCAAAGGAACCTCCACATATCCTATTTGCTGTACCATGCGTCCATTCCGTGAAGGATTCTCTGCCAGTAGTTCAACGTTGAACCCGAAGACGCCGTTTAAATCCCTGGACTCTGAATTGCTTTCAACTACAAGATTTTTTGAGGTCAGGGCGTAATCAATATTATGGATCTGCTCTTCTGTTGATGCAGCCAGGGAAGAAGTAAACAGGATATCATTGGTGTCATATCCGTAATCAACCTTATGTACTCCGCTGCGCAGGCTGAGTTTCGGTGCAATCTCATAGGCAACCGCCACCCCGTAGCTCAGGTTGATATTGCCGGACTTAGAATTGGATACAAAATTAGGATGAATGGGAGAACCTTCTCCCATGGAGTTGAAATAGACCGGAGCAACTCTCGGACCCACTGACCAGCGGCTCGTTTTATCCTCAGCTACGGCCGCGGTTTCAGTTTCACTGATCGCTTCAAAAATGGATTTTTTATCTTTCTCAGATCCCGGGTTGACCGTCTCAATTTCCTCATTGATTTCGTTTTCCCCGCCAACAACAGGGAAATCGTCCTTCTGCTCACGGATAGGTTGCTGCATAGTCTTACTCAGATCTTCAGTCCGGTTTTCGGCAGCAATCAGTTTCTTTTCTGCAGTATCTGGCTCACCAACACCGGTTTTCCTTATTTCCCCACGGGAGGAGACATCTGCGACTCCTTCCCTGGCCTGAACGGAAACTTCTTCGTTTTTCGGCCGGTGGCTCCGGGAGGCCGGATCATTGATAAGCCCGGCGTCTTCGACTGCCAACCCCCCGACTTCAGATGGATCCGGAGTTGCAAGTTGATTCTTCTTCTTGTTCTGCTGAAAGTCATCCGATTTGGTTAACCCATCATTTTCAATTAGATCAGAAGGTTGGAGCTCCTGGGCATTATTTTCCGCTTCCGGTACTGGAGCATCCCTGGTGTCTGTTACTTGTACGGGTTCTTCTTTCAGGAAAGGGTTAAACAGCACGAAGGTGACCAGGAGGAGGGCTGCAACTCCGGCATATCGCCACCACACTGGTATCACACGCCTGTTTTGTTTCTTGTTATCAAGGGAATTCTCAATGGATCTCCAGACTTTTTCATCGGGGGGCTCGGCAAAATCCCTGAACTTCTCCCGGAATAATTTATCAATACTATGTTTTTTCATGTGCATAGTTTTAGGCAATATTGATGTTTTCCTTGTTGATTTTCTCTTTTAGAATGTTTCTCGCTCTGGCAAGGTTGGATTTTGAGGTACCGACAGATGTTCCCAGGAGCTCTCCGATCTCCTTATGCGTATAATCATCCAGGACGTACATATTAAAGGTCAGGCGGTATTTATTAGGGAGTTCCTGTATATAGCGCAGCAGGGTGGCCAAAGGGATATCTGCATAACCGCTCTCCTCTTCTGCTTCCTCTTCATAATTATCGGTGACCACATTCAGATATTCTTCCTTCCTGTACTTCTGAAGAACAGTATTTACGGTAATTCTTTTAATCCAGCCCTCAAAAGAACCTTTAAACTGGTACTGATCAATTTTCTCATAAATGGTCATAAAACTATCATGGAGATTATCTTCGGCCTCCGTTTTATTCCGTGAGTATTTGAGGCACACCCCAAACAATATACGGGAGTAGTCCCTGTATAATTGTTCCTGGGCCTTCCTTTCTCCCCTCTTACAATTATTTATGAGTTCTTCCAGACCCAAAATGTTGGCTGAATTAATCGTATCGTCTGAAGAATCCTGCCTAGTTTACTGCTACCTCAATCTCAAAGTATTCTGCTTCGCCGTTTTCATCCTCCCCGGTCCAGAATCGGAAAAGATAGGGTTCTGAATAGAGACAAATAAAATTGAAAGTAGCTTCCATCTCCACAAGGTTCTCCATACATTGTTCGTTTTCAAACTCTGTTCCGATAGCAACAACATTCCGAACGGTTGTATCAGATTTGGTAATATTAAAATCTTCGAATATGGTGCAGTTGTCCGGAATCTCATAAGTTACCTTGATCTCATAGGTCTCATTTAGCGTAAAAGACTCGGGGAGGTCAGCACGTGTTATCTTTAAAGGCACAAAATGAAAATTAGGACCCTGGTCATCTAGACTGCAGGAATTGAGGGTAATGGCAATAAAACTCAGAAGTATAATTATTACTTTCTTCATAGTCAAGACATCTTTTATTTGCTGTAAAGATGAAACCTGACACTAAAGGTTGCTTCCCGAGTTTATAAAATCCTCATAAGATGAAGAGGGAGAGCCGATCCGCGGGCCAATCAGCCGGTAATGGAAGTGATCGCTTCCTTGATTTTCTCTTCCAATTCGTCCAGTAATTCGGGATTGTCATTCAGGAGGTCCTTAACGGCATCCCTGCCCTGTCCCAGTTTTGTATCTCCATAACTGAACCAGGACCCACTTTTCTTAATTATTTCATATTCCACCCCCAGATCCAGAATTTCACCCACTTTGGAAATTCCTTCCCCGTACATAATATCGAATTCTGCCATTTTAAATGGTGGGGCCACCTTATTTTTTACCACTTTTACGCGTGTTTTATTTCCCTGTACGGCACCATCAGTATCCTTAATCTGAGTGGACCTGCGAATATCAAGCCGCACGGAGGCATAGAATTTTAGCGCGTTACCGCCGGTGGTAGTTTCCGGATTCCCAAACATAACCCCAATCTTTTCCCGCAGCTGGTTGATAAATATCACAGTACATTTGGTCTTGCTGATGGAACCTGTGAGTTTACGCAGGGCCTGGGACATTAATCGTGCGTGCAGGCCCATCTTGGAGTCTCCCATTTCACCTTCAATCTCACTTTTTGGAGTGAGCGCGGCAACCGAGTCAATGATTACAATGTCAATGGCCCCGGAACGGATGAGGTTATCCGTAATTTCCAACGCCTGTTCTCCATTATCAGGCTGCGATATGATCAGGTTGTCCAGATCGACTCCCAGTTTTTGAGCATAGAAGCGATCAAATGCGTGTTCCGCATCTATAAAAGCTGCAATGCCTCCATTTTTCTGGGCTTCAGCTATGGCGTGAAGAGCCAGGGTGGTTTTACCGGAAGATTCCGGCCCGTAGATTTCAATTACGCGACCTCGCGGATATCCTCCAACCCCCAGTGCGATATCAAGACCGAGGGAGCCTGAAGGTATTACCTCCACATCAGCGACCACTGAATCGCCCATTTTCATTACGGCACCCTTCCCGTACGTCTTGTCAAGTTTGTCCAGGGTTAGTTTTAGGGCTTTTAATTTCGCCTCCTTCTCACTGCTCACTTTCTCCATTTATAATAGTGTTAGGAAAGCTAAATTACCATTTCTTTTTGCATATCACAATCAGCGAAGCAACCTTTTTGAATTTCGTGCATCCTAGCTGTAAGTGTTCGAACTGAACTACAAAATTTGTCTGTTTTTATAATGAAAACGGACTTCTTTGACCACTGATTCAGGAAAGATGCTATGAAAAAGAAAGTAGGACAGAGGTGGTCTGTAAAAAACCCCGGCAAGACTGCCGGGGTTTTTTTATTGCCAACGACCTGCAAAACTTCCCGCACCTCTTTTGCCCTGCGAGCTATTATTTTTATTTTTGCTGAGTGAATGCAGGATGGACCCTGTTTATTTCGTAGTTGATGCAATTGTATAATACGCTGAGTGCCAAAGAACGTGAAGCCCTGATTATAAATGCCGGCCAGGAGCGGCTTACGATTTCATTTTACACTTATGCACACATTGGAAATCCCCTGATTTTCCGGAACCACCTTTTTATTCGCTGGAACGAACTGGATGTACTGGGCAGAATATATGTTGCCAGTGAGGGGATCAATGCTCAATTATCCGTCCCTTCGGAAAATTTTAATGCTTTCAAGGCACATCTGGATTCCATTTCTTTTTTGGAAAACGTCCGCCTGAATATTGCCATTGAACATTCAAATACGTCCTTTCTGAAGCTTAAGATAAAGGTCCGCGATAAAATTGTCGCCGATGGCCTCACTGATGCCACTTTTGATGTTACTGACAAGGGGATACACGTAGATGCCGCAAAGTTCAATGAGCTCATCGAAGATCCTGATACCATTTTGGTAGACATGCGAAACCACTATGAAAGTGAAATAGGGCATTTCAGGAATGCCATCACTCCTGATGTGGATACTTTCCGGGATTCTCTTGAAATCATCGAGAAGGATCTGTCAGCACACAAGGAAGACAAAAATCTTGTCATGTATTGCACAGGAGGCATCCGGTGTGAAAAAGCGAGTGCCTATTATAAACACAGGGGATTTAAGAATGTTTTCCAATTGGAGGGAGGCATCATTGATTATGTGAGGCAGGTAAAGGCGAACAAGCTGGAGAATAAATTCATTGGAAAGAATTTTGTTTTTGATCACCGTCGCGGAGAACGGATCTCCGATGATATCATCGCGGCCTGCCATCAATGCGGCCTGCCTTGCGATACCCATGTCAATTGTGCCAATGAGGCCTGTCACTTGCTTTTCATCCAATGCGTGAAGTGTGCTGCCCTTATGGATAACTGCTGTTCAGTTGCATGTATGGAAATCCATTCGCTCCCAGCCGAAGAACAGAAAAAACAGAGGCAAGGCCGGGAGATCAGCAATAAAATTTTCAAAAAAGGCCGCTCCGAGGTCCTCAGGTATAAGCGGACATCGTCATAAGCAGAGGATCCAGGTGGGGAACCCGTGCCCTGAACTCTCACAAACTGCTTGTGCGGGCCTTTATTTACAGTACAAATTATGTTACCTTTACGTTATCGTTTAGTATGAACCTTTTTGGACCGGGACGTTTTGTACCGGCCAATTCAAGATATCAAATATGGGTTGTAGCAGTTGTTCGACCGGAAAGGAAGGACAACCGAGGGGATGCAAGAACAATGGTACTTGCGGATCGGATGGTTGTAATAAATTGACCGTATTTGACTGGCTTTCCAATATGTCCCTGCCTGACGGGCAGGCGCCGTTTGATTGTGTAGAAGTACGTTTTAAGAATAGCAGGAAGGAATTTTTCCGAAATCCTGACAGGCTTCCAGTTTCCATTGGGGACGTGGTGGCAACCCAGGCAAAAGCCGGACATGACATCGGAATGGTTACCCTGGTAGGCGAACTGGTCAGGGTACAGATGAAAAAGAAAAAGACGGCAGCAGATGACCCTGAATTACCCAAACTCTACAGAAAGGCGACCCAAAAAGACGTGGATAAATGGCAGCGATGCAGAAGCAAGGAGGAAGAAATTAAAAAGCGAGCCAGGGAAATTGCCATCATTCTGAAACTTGAAATGAAGATCTCGGATGTTGAGTTTCAGGGAGATGGGTCCAAGGCTACTTTTTATTATACCGCCGAAGACCGGGTCGACTTCAGGCAGCTCATCAAAGATATGGCCAAGGCCTTTGCCATCAGGATAGAGATGCGACAGATAGGGTACCGCCAGGAAGCCCAGCGCCTGGGGGGGATTGGCTCCTGCGGCCGGGAATTGTGCTGCTCCACCTGGTTGTCTGATTTCCGGTCAGTAAGTACCTCCGCAGCCCGTTACCAGCAGCTTTCGCTTAACCCTCAGAAACTGGCAGGTCAATGCGGGAAACTGAAATGCTGTCTTAACTACGAACTGGATGTCTATATGGACGCCTTATCCGACTTTCCTCCTCAGGACAGCAAACTCCTGACCGAAAAA
Source organism: Muriicola sp. (assembly GCA_041744575.1). Lineage (GTDB taxonomy): Bacteria > Bacteroidota > Bacteroidia > Flavobacteriales > Flavobacteriaceae > JTS-RE37. The sequence continues at coordinate 23,042 of JBGTKP010000056.1, read as the reverse complement.
GGGATGGCCTTCTGCCAGAAATCAGACATTTTTAAAGGAGCCTTCTGGTTCTCTTACAGGGAAGATCCAGCCAACTGGCATATCCTGACCAAACAACAGGTTAAGGAAATCCTCGATAAGAACCGCAATAATGAAAAAGTTGCAAGCCTGGAAGAATACGCTGCTGAAAACATTAAAGGTGAGGAACTGGTATTCGAAAATGTCGTAGGTCAGGACAGTCTCACCCGTTTTGACAGGCCCAAATCCAAATCTAAATCAAAGAAGAAGGGAAACAACTCCCACAAACGCCGTAACAATAAAAAAAGACCTGCAAAAAATGCGTAGTTGTGTTGGTTTGATTTTAGGGGTAATCACCCTGTGCGGCTGTTCCGATACGCTCACGGTATCGCAGTTCAAGCCAACCCCGGCAGGAAAATGGAAGGCAACCGACCCTCTGCAGTTTCACTTTTCGGAACTTGATTCCCTCACCGCATACGATGTATTCATCACCGTCAGAAATGACAATACCTACCCTTACAGCAATCTTTTTCTTATAACGGAACTGAATTATCCGGACGGGCAGACGACCACGGATACCCTGGAATATGACATGGCCACTCCGGAAGGGGAATGGCTTGGCCAGGGTTACGGAAGTGTAAAAGAAAATAAATTGTGGTATAAGGAAAACATCTTTTTCCCCGTTAAAGGAGTATATACTCTTGAAATTTCGCACGCCATGCGGCAAAATGGAAAAGCCGATGGGATTCAGGAGTTACAGGGGATCACCGATGTTGGGTTCGAAATAGAAAAGCATCCATAGGGTATGGCCAAAAAAAAGACAACCACAGGGTTTTTTATTTTCATCAAATGGTTCTGGATATTGTTTGCATCGGGGATCCTCTGTGTAATCCTTGTCTTTTTGCTTGCCTCCTGGGGACTCCTTGGGGAAATGCCCACATTTGAGCGTCTGGAAAATCCGCAAACCAACCTCGCTACCGAGATCATCTCGTCAGACGGTACCACCCTTGGGAAGTTCTACCTTGATGACAACCGGACCCCTATTGAATTCAAAGACCTTCCCGACAATCTGGTCAATGCCCTGGTGGCCACCGAGGATGCCAGGTATTACAACCATTCCGGAGTAGATGCGAGAGGAACGTTGCGGGCCCTTTTCTTCCTGGGAAGTCGGGGAGGAGCCAGTACCATCTCCCAGCAATTGGCACGTCAACTCTTTTTAGACAGACGATCCAGAAATAAATTTGAGGCCTTGACACAGAAAGTCCAGGAATGGGTGGTTGCTACCAGGCTCGAACGCAGCTATACCAAAGAGGAGATCATTGCCATGTACATGAATATCTATGATTTCAATTACAATGCTGATGGGATACGTTCGGCATCAAGAATATATTTTGGAAAGGAGCCCAATGCTTTGAAAACAGAGGAGTCCGCGGTACTTGTGGGAATGCTTAAGAATTCTTCCCTCTATAACCCAATGCGCCGGGAGGACCTGGTGCGCGACCGAAGAAATACGGTGCTTTCACAGATGGAGAAATACGGATTCATTTCTGAAAAAGAACTGGACTCGCTGAAAAACCTGAAAATGGACATCAACTTCAGCCCCGAAAATCACAGGGAGGGGATTGCGACCTATTTCCGGATGTATCTTCAGGGGTTTATGAACCAATGGATAGGTAAAAATCCCAAACCCGCACTGAAGGGAGAACGCGATCGCTGGAATCTATATCTTGACGGCCTAAGAATATATACCACCATCGATTCCCGCATGCAGAAAAATGCGGAGCTGGCGATGACGGAACATATGAAAAATCTGCAAGAGGAATTTTTTCATCAGAATACCCCGGACAGAAATGCCACCGCCCCTTTTCTGGAACTGGAACCCGAGGAGATCGACCGGATCATGGACCGATCCGTGAAATCCTCACCGCGCTGGAAGAAGATGAAGGCGGAAGGCGTTTCGGAGAAGGACATCAGGGCTTCTTTCCTTAAAAAAACGGAGATGACGGTCTTTGACTGGAACAGTGAAACCCGGGAAAAGGATACCGTGATGACCCCCCTGGATTCTATCCGGTATTACAAGACCTTTCTCAGGTCTGCCCTGATGTCCATGGAACCCCAGACCGGGCATGTCAAGGCCTGGGTTGGCGGCTTCAATTACAAGCATTTTCAGTATGATAATGTTTTCCAGGGAGCACGGCAGGCCGGATCTACCTTTAAACCTTTTGTCTATGCTGCAGCCATTGATCAATTGCGCTATTCTCCCTGTGACTCATTGCCGGATATTCAGTATTGTATAGAAGCCGGGAAACATGGAAATCCGGATCCCTGGTGTCCGAAAAATTCAGACGGTAAATATTCCGGCAGAAACTATACGCTTAAGTCGGCCCTGGCCAATTCCATCAATACGGTAACAGCCCAACTGATCGACAGAGTAGGGCCCAAAGCCGTGGTTTCCATTGTCCGGAACCTCGGCATGACAGGCGACATTCCGGAGGTGCCTTCGATCGCCTTGGGCACCCCTGATTTTAACGTATACCAAATGGTTGGCGCTTATGGCACATTTGCGAATCAGGGGGTGTATGTAAAACCCGTAATGGTTACCCGGATTGAGGATAAAAACGGAACGGTATTATTTGAATATGTGCCTGAAACTAAAGACGTTCTGAGTAAAGATGTCGCTTATGCTACCGTCAACCTGATGGAGGGGGTTACCCAGGGAGGATCCGGAACCCGGCTCAGGCATTCTTCACAGGAGAATTCGACCGAGTACAAGGAAGTTATGACCGGCTATCCCTATGGCTTCACGAATCCTATTGCAGGTAAAACAGGAACGACCCAGAATCAGAGTGATGGCTGGTTTATGGGCATGGTACCCAACCTTGTCACAGGAGTTTGGGTAGGAGGCGAGGAACGCTCGATACATTTCCGGACCATTACCTATGGACAGGGAGCTACCATGGCGCTGCCTATATGGGCGTTATATATGAAACGGAATTATGAAGATACGGAACTCGGGATTTCACAGGAGGAATTCCCTCAGCCGGAGAGTATGTCCATCAATGTAGACTGTAAGAAAATCATAGAAGACATTCAACAGGAAAATGATCTTGATGATGATCTTGACGATATTGATTTTTAACCGGCCCCAGGGTGATCCATTGCATTTCCTTTTAAATCCTCGTACAAACGAAGTCATCCCTTCCCGCCTCTTTTCCGAGTATCGTATTTATCCGGTCGTAAACCGGGATATTTTATTTTATAGTGTATTTTAGTGATCGGCAGAACTTTTGGCTATTACCTTTTAAACTGAGCCGGATCCTATGATTAGAAAAACGGTAGAAAATGTTCAGATGGCCCTTGACGGGGTAATGAACGGAATGACCTTCATGCTTGGAGGCTTCGGTTTGTGCGGTATTCCTGAAAATATTATCGCCGAGCTTGTAAGACGTGATATCCGCGAAATAACCTGTATAAGCAATAATGCAGGGGTGGATGATTTCGGCCTGGGATTGCTCCTTAAGAAAAGACAGATCAAAAGAATGATATCCTCTTATGTAGGTGAGAATGAAGAATTTGAACGGCAGATGCTCAGCGGTGAACTCGAAGTGACACTTACCCCCCAGGGTACGCTGGCTGAAAAGTGCAGGGCTGCCCAGGCAGGTTTTCCGGCCTTCTACACCCCGGCAGGATTCGGTACCGAAGTTGCTGAAGGGAAAGAAACGAGGGAATTTAATGGAAAGATGTATGTCCTGGAGGAGGCCTACAAGGCCGACTTTGCCTTTATCAAGGCCTGGAAAGGAGATGAAGCCGGGAATCTTGTGTTTAAGGGCACCGCAAGGAATTTTAATCCCTGCATGTGTGGAGCTGCGGGTATTACGGTGGCGGAAGTAGAAGAATTTCTGCCCGCCGGAAAATTGGATCCCAATCAGGTTCATGTACCGGGTATTTTTGTACAACGTATTTTTCAGGGAACCAATTACGAAAAGCGAATTGAACAACGAACAGTCCGAAAGAGGGACGCAAAATAAGAATACCTGGTATGTTGGATAAGACTGGGATTGCACGACGGATTGCACGGGAGGTAAAGGATGGCTATTATGTCAATCTGGGCATTGGAATCCCTACCCTTGTTGCCAATTATGTCAGGGAAGATATCAATGTTGAATTTCAAAGCGAGAACGGAGTTTTGGGAATGGGTCCTTTTCCTTTTGAAGGGGAGGAGGATGCGGATGTCATCAATGCCGGAAAACAAACGATTACCACTCTCCCGGGGGCTTCTTTTTTTGATTCGGCGACTAGTTTCGGAATGATTCGCGGCAGGCATGTGGATCTCACCATCCTGGGCGCTATGGAAGTCGCCCAGAACGGGGATATTGCCAACTGGAAAATACCGGGAAAACTCGTTAAGGGCATGGGCGGGGCTATGGACCTGGTAGCATCCGCTGAAAACATTATTGTCGCGATGATGCATACGAACAAGGAAGGAGAATCCAAATTGCTCCGCACTTGTACCTTACCGCTTACAGGAGTGGGTTGTGTAAAAAAGATTGTCACCAATCTTGCTGTTCTCGAAGTGAATGCCCAGGGCTTTAAACTGATTGAGCGGGCGCCCGGAGTATCGCATGAAACCATCCGGAAGGCTACGGAGGGCCATTTGATGATGACGGGCAAGGAACCAGAAATGAGCTTCTGAATCTTTTGGTCCGTTGTCTTTTCGTGCCACGCAGGCACCCTTAATTTTCACCACATATTCTGAGATCTTCACAACAATAATTCAGATGCCTCCCTTAAAATCCCTATATTTATGATTCAAGTAACAAGTCATCCCTAATGCCGATGGCTGTCCCGAATAACCTACTAATGTATCATGCGATGGAAGCCCAATTAAACCACAGACCTGCCGAAGAAGAAGTACAAGTGTATCACAATGATTTCTACAGCGGGATCCTTATGCTTGCCAGGAAGCTCTTTATGCTGTAATCGGCGGCAACAGAATTTTGAAGGGAGCTCGAATTATGTCAGGCTCCTTTTTTATTTTAGCATGTATTTTGTGCCACATGCAACTTTTATTACATTCCTGCACCAATGAAGATCTGACGGAACTCACGAAAATTTCGCGTAGAACATTCCGTGATGCATTTGAGTTTCAGAATGATCCTTCCGACTTTAATCATTACCTAAGCACCGCTTTAAGTTCTGAAACCCTCTCCACCGAACTGCAGCATCCCGATCGCTCATTTTATTTTGTGCGATTGAACAATCAAAACGTAGCCTACTTTAAAATCAATGAGAATCAGGCCCAAACCGACCTCAGGGATGCTGAAGGCATGGAAATCGAAAGGATATATGTGCTTCAGGAATTCCAGGGGCAAAAAATCGGCGAATGGATGATCTGGGAAATATTGAAAATAGGCCGCAAAAAAGGGAAGGAATATCTATGGCTGGGGGTTTGGGAACAAAATATGAAAGCCATTCGCTTCTACGAGCGGTTGGGATTTATCAGGATTGGAAAGCATCCTTACTATATTGGAAATGACCGGCAGATGGATTGGTTAATGAAATTGAATATCCCTAACTTGTCTGCTTAAACTCAGGCAAATGTATTCCTCCATCCGATTGATCCTTATCAACCTGATCTTTCTTCAATTATGTTCAGGCCAGACCGAAAAATATTTCCCCCCGCCTCATACTGAATGGAAAACCATAACCGCTGCTAAAGCCGGCTTGGACGGGGTACGACTCGATAGTGCGATTGCATTTGCCAAAAACAATGAATATTCCGGCTCGAGGGATCTGAGGATGGCCATCCTTAAAAGTTTTGAGCGGGAACCTTATCATGCCATTCACGGACCCACCAAAGAAAGAGGGGCACCTGCGGGGATGGTCCTTAAAAACGGGTATCTGGTAACCTCCTGGGGAGATATCGGGAGAGTGGATATGACCTTTAGTGTTACGAAAAGCTTTCTGTCAACGGTGGCGGGGCTGGCACTTGACAGGGGTTTAATCTCAGATCCCGGGGATAAGGCAGCGGATTATGTTTGGGATGGTACTTTTGAAGGAAAACACAACAGCAGTATTACCTGGGCACACTTGTTACAGCAAAACTCTGACTGGTCCGGAGAAATATGGGGGGGTGCTGACTGGGCTGACCGCCCTCCTTCGGAAGGGGGAGTTGACGATTGGAAGTACCGGAAACTCAACCCTCCCGGCACAGTGATGGAGTATAATGATGTTCGGGTGAATGTACTCGCTTATGCCCTGACACATGTTTGGAGAAAGCCATTGCCAAAGGTTCTTAAAGAGGAAGTCATGGACAGGATTGGTGCTTCAACAACCTGGCGCTGGTTTGGATATGATGACGCCTGGACGGAAATAGATGGCCTGCGAATGAAATCCGTCACCGGGGGTGGACATTCGGGGGGAGGCCTTTTTATCAGTACCCTTGATATGGCGAGGTTTGGAATACTTTTTATGAATGACGGGAAATGGGGGAACGAACAATTGATAAGTCAAGCGTGGATCCGGCAGGCAACCACTCCTTCTGGCCCCAATCCTAATTATGGCTATATGTGGTGGTTGAATCAGAAAGGGGACAGTCATCTTGACGGGCTCCCGGAGACACTGTTCTATGCAGCCGGGTTTGGTGGCAATTACATCATCATTGATCCATCTCATCAGTTGGTGGTAGTAACACGCTGGCTGGAACCGTCCGAATTAGGCACTTTTATGCAAAAGGTCCTTGCGGCCATTCGTTAAACCGACTGAAGGATGTTAACTGCCTTTTCCAGTGTGTCTGTAGTTTTGGCAAAGCAAAACCGGAGTTGTTTATGGTCCTGACCCGCGCAATTAAAAGTGGAAATCGGGATGCTTGCAAGGCCTTTTTCTACCGTAAGCCTTTTTGCCAGCTCTGTATCCCGTTCATCTGTGATGTCCGAATAATCCAGTAACTGGAAATACGTGCCACGGGTGGGGGTGAACCGGAACCGCGAACCTGCAATTCCCTCGAGGAATAAATCGCGCTTGGCCTGGTAAAAGGCATTCAGATCCAGGTAGTGTTCGGATTGTTCCAGATAGGTCGCCATTGCACGCTGGATGGGATGGTTTACACAGAACACGTTGAACTCATGTATTTTCTGGAATTCTTTCATAAGCGATACAGGCGCAGCACAGTAACCCATTTTCCATCCGGTACTATGAAAAGTCTTTCCGAAGGAGGCGCAGACGATAGTCCTGGAGGCCAGGTCCTTATCGCCGGAAAGGCTGTTGTGCTTTTTGCCGTCAAAAACTATATGCTCATAAACCTCGTCACTCAATACAATGATGTTTGAGTCTCCAAGGGATCTTCCCAATTCCCTTAAGTCCTCCCTGCTTAAAATGCCTCCACTCGGATTATGAGGGGTGTTAATGATAACCATCCTGGTTTTTTCGGTGAGATGCTCACGAAATTCATCCCAATCCACCTCATACAAGGGTTCTTTTAATTGTACCAAAACAGGTACTCCTCCGTTGGCAAGGATGGCCGGTTCATAACAATCATATGCCGGTTTTAGGACGATCACCTCATCTCCTGGCCTGATGAAAGTTGTTATAGCTGTAAAAAGCGCCTGAGTAGCCCCGGCGGTGACCGTAATTTCTGTTTCCGGATGGTATCTGGCCCCGTGAAGGGATTCAATTTTTTCGGCAATAATTTCCCTTAAGGAGTATATGCCTTCCATAGGGGCATATTGGTTATATCCTTCCTGTATCGCTTGGTTCACGAGCGACTTCAGGCGGGTATCGGGTTCGAAATTAGGAAAACCCTGGGCAAGGTTGATCGCGTGATGCTCCCTGGCCAATACATTCATCCGTGTAAAAATGGAAGTCTTTAGATCGGGAAGTTTGGACAGTATTGGTTTCATCTGCGGTTACCAGGGATTGGGAAGGGTAAAAATAAGGAAATGCAAAGGGTCAAAATAAAAAAACCCCGCCGAAGGCAGGGTTTTTTTCATAACTCACCTGGATCATGCATGTTGTTCTTCATGCCTGCCTTCTTTGATTTCCTCTATAACTTTCGCGTTAAATGCGGGTAAATCACCAGGATTTCTGCTGGTTACCAAACCGTTGTCTACCACAACTTCCTCATCAACCCATTGGGCCCCGGCGTTCCTGAGATCATCGGCTACCGAAGGATAGGAGGTCATCTTTCGTCCCTCTACCACTCCCGCGCTTATCAGGAGCCACGGCGCATGACAAATTGCGGCCACAGGCTTTTCCTGCTTAAAAAAATCCCTAATGAAATTCAAGGCATCCTTGTTGGTCCGGAGGGTGTCCGGATTCATCACCCCGCCCGGAAGTACCAGCGCACTGTAATCTGCCGCCTTTACTTCGCCAAGTGAATAATCAACGGTGGCAGTTCCACTCCACTGACCTTCGGACCAGCCTTTAATGCTTCCCTTTTCCTTGCTAATAATATCTACCTTGAATCCTTCCTTTTCCATGGCCTTTTTTGGAGAATTCAACTCACTTTCTTCATATCCGTTTGTTGCTAAAATGGCAATTTTTTTCATCGTCTTATATATATTTTAAATTAATAAATCAGTTGACTCCAAGATAGCCAGATGACCCTTGTCAGCGAGTTAAGAGATAGATAAAATAGGAAGAATAAGGTTAAATCTGTGCCAATGTGCCGGAGGTTATGTTAAAACCCCTGCCCTTAACGCAGTACTTCAAAAGTAAGCCGGAGATTCAGCCCTTCAACGAGGCTCCAAGATATTCCCTGTTCATACGGGCAATGTTTTCGAGGGAGATTCCCTTTGGGCATTCTACCTCACATGCGCCTGTATTGGTACAGTTCCCAAAACCTTCAAGATCCATCTGGCGAACCATATTAAGTACCCGATCTGCAGCTTCCACCCGGCCTTGGGGTAATAGTGCGAACTGGGATACTTTTGCGGAGGTAAAAAGCATGGCGCTGGCATTCTTGCATGCCGCCACACAAGCACCGCATCCTATGCAGGTAGCGGCATCCATTGCCTCATCGGCCGCGTGCTTGTCAATTGGAATGGCGTTTGCATCCACTGTATTCCCGGAGGTATTGACGGAGATATAACCCCCGGCCTGTTGTATCCTGTCAAAGGAGCTCCTGTCTACCACAAGGTCCTTTATCACCGGAAAGGCGGTGGCCCTGAACGGTTCGATGACAATGGTATCATCATCCCTGAACTTTCTCATATGCAACTGGCAGGTGGTTACTAAACGGTCAGGTCCGTGTGGTTCCCCATTAATCTGAAGCGAACAGGAACCGCATATTCCTTCTCTGCAATCATGGTCAAATTCTACAGGTTCTTCTCCTTTATTGATAAGATCTTCGTTCAGAACGTCAAGCATTTCCAGGAAAGACATATCACCCTCAATACCTTTGATGGTATATTCAACGATACTCCCTTTCGTTTTAGAATCCTTTTGCCGCCATATTTTAAGATTCAATTTCATAACCTTCATTTATTATTTATAGGAGCGCGTCTTGAGTTCGATGTTTTCGTACACCAGATCTTCCTTATGTAACTGGGCCTTCCCGGGTGTTCCTTTGTATTCCCATGCTGCTACATATTTAAAATTTTCATCATCCCTCAGCGCTTCCCCGTCCTCGGTCTGATATTCTTCCCTGAAATGGCCCCCACAGGATTCCTGCCTGTGCAAAGCATCTTTGGCAAAAAGCTCCCCGAGTTCCAGGAAATCTGCCACCCGACCTGCTTTTTCAAGTTCCTGATTCATGGTATCCGCCCGACCTGGGATTTTCACTTTTTCCCAGAAATCAGCTCTTAACGCATTTATTTCCTCCATGGCTGCCTGCAAATCTGTGGCGTTTCTCGCCATCCCACATTTATTCCACATGATCTTCCCGAGTTTCTTGTGGTAATAATCCACCGAATGTTCCCCTTTGGCTGTCATGAGTTTTTCTATGCGTTCCCTGACACTTTTTTCTGCCTCATCAAATGCTGCGGTGTCGGTGGCTATTTTCCCGGTACGGATATCCCCGGAAAGATAATCACCGATGGTATAGGGGAGTACGAAATATCCGTCTGCAAGACCCTGCATTAAGGCGGAAGCCCCAAGCCTGTTCGCTCCGTGGTCGCTGAAATTTGCTTCCCCGATACAATAACAACCCGGGATGGTGGTCTGGAGGTTATAGTCCACCCACAGGCCACCCATAGTATAATGTACTGCAGGGTATATCATCATTGGGGTCTTGTAGGGATCTTCATCCACTATTTTCTCATACATCTGGAACAGATTGCCGTATTTTTCGGAAATAACTTCCTCCCCGAGTTTTTTGATGGTTTCTGTATCGGCCTCCTTTAACCCCGAAGTCAATGCTTTCTCTTTTCCATATCTTTCAATAGCCGCAGCAAAGTCAAGGAAAACTGCTTCCCCGGTTCTGTTAACGCCAAAACCCGCATCACATCTTTCCTTGGCCGCCCTTGAGGCAACGTCCCTCGGGACAAGGTTGCCAAACGCAGGATAACGCCGTTCCAGGTAATAATCCCGATCCTCTTCTTTTAACTGCACTGGCTTAAGTGACCCGTCCCTGATAGCCACCGCATCCTCGGCACGCCTGGGGACCCAGATACGTCCGTCATTCCTAAGAGATTCGGACATAAGGGTCAGCTTGGACTGGTGATCTCCTGAGACCGGAATACAGGTCGGATGTATCTGTGTAAAGCACGGATTCGCAAAGAAAGCCCCCCTTCGATGGGCCCGCCACGCCGCCATAACATTACTTCCCATGGCATTGGTGGATAGAAAAAACACATTGCCATAGCCCCCGGTGGCCAAAACAACCGCATGGGCGGAATGCCGTTCAATGGCGCCACTTACAAGATCACGTGCGATAATTCCCCTGGCCTTGCCATCGACCAGGACAAGGTCTAGCATCTCATGTCTGTTAAAAGCTTTTATTTTTCCACGGTTGATCTGCCTGTTCATTGCAGCATAGCATCCCAGGAGTAATTGTTGTCCGGTTTGTCCTTTTGCATAAAAAGTTCTTGAGACAAGGACCCCGCCAAATGACCGATTGTCCAGTAAACCCCCGTATTCCCTGGCAAAGGGAACCCCCTGGGCCACACACTGATCAATAATGCGTACGGATTCTTCCGCCAATCGGTAAACATTGGCTTCACGGGAACGGTAATCCCCGCCTTTAATGGTATCATAAAATAATCTGTATGCGCTGTCACCATCGCCCTGGTAATTTTTTGCGGCATTGATGCCCCCTTGTGCCGCTATTGAATGCGCCCTTCTGGGAGAATCCTGATAACAAAAAGTCTTTACATTGTAACCAAGTTCAGCCAGAGTAGCCGCAGCAGATCCGCCTGCCAGTCCTGTGCCGACAACGATAATATCAATATTTCGCTTATTCGCGGGATTTACCAGATGAATATCATTCTTGTGATTTATCCATTTCCCGGCCAGATCACCGGAAGGTACTTGTGAATCTAATCTGCCCATAATCAATGCGTAATTGGGTTAAAATGATGGTACAAGGCAATAAAAATAAATCCCAGCGGGATAATGATGGCATATGCCCTGGTAAACGATCTGATGGCGGGACTGTATTTATTATTAAGGCCCAGGGTTTGGAATGAGGAGGCAAATCCGTGCCAAAGGTGCAGGGACAAGAGAACAAAAGCCAGAACGTAAAGAATGGTACGCCAGAAAGGTTCGAATTTTTCTACAGTCTCGGCATGGTATCGAATGGCATTCTCAGGACGTGCTTCAATATATTTGAAGGCCATTTCGTGGATCCAGAAGTCATATAGATGCAATCCAAGGAACGCCAGGACGACCAGCCCGGTGATGATCATATTCCTGGAAGGCCAGGAACTATTGGCACTACCCTTAAATTGGGTATATTTTATGGTCCTCGCCTTATGATTATAGATCTCCAGATATATCCCCATGATAAAGTGGATGATCACTCCCGCCATAAGGATAGGCTGGAGGATAAATTGCACAAGGGGGTTATATCCCATAAAATGTGACCAGCTATTAAAGGTGTCCGGAGCCAGTACCGAAGTAATATTGATGGTAAAATGTTGTGCGAGGAAGATGACAAGAAAAAGACCTGATAGGGCCATAATCACTTTTCTGGCGATAGAAGATTTTATCGGTCCGCTCATATGGGAATTCGCTTTTTAGACGCAGGTAAAATTAGTCCATACTCGGGTCTTTAACAAACTTTCACTTTGAATACTGGCCTTCGATCCTGGTGTCAGGGTAAAGGTTATTCCTTTCTTCTTTGTACTGAGAGGATCCATTCTAATGTGCGCCCCGTCTTCCAGGAAAGGGGATGACAGATTATTTTACTCCCGGTCATGTAGCAGGTTTGCGAATTTTGAACGATATTACATCAAATTTTCAGACCAATCAAACCACATGCAAACCGGGCGACCCTCAACACCTCCTTCGGCCGACATTTCAATCCTGACCTCACCAAGTCGGATAAAATACCTCGTTTATTCCGGTGCATCTCTCTCACCAACCCCTTTATTAATTTGCTGACCACGTGACCGGCCCTGTGACGAACAAGGAGATCATCATCGGGAATGAGACGGTGATTCCCGGAAAATCAAAGCTATTAAAAATCAGCATTGACCGGCTGCCAACAGGAACGCTTATTGATATTCCCATTTACGTGTTCAATGGCAAGAAACCCGGGCCCACCTTACTCGTCCAGGCAGGGCTCCATGGAGACGAGATCAACGGGATAGAGATTGTCCGGCGAATGCTTCAGGACAAACGCTTTAGTGTCAGTAAGGGAGCGGTCATTGCAGTTCCCATCCTCAATATCTTCGGTTTTATACATTACTCGCGCGACGTGCCTGATGGTAAGGATGTCAATCGCAGCTTCCCCGGCACAAAAACCGGATCACTCGCCAGCCGGATTGCATTTCACTACACTTCTGAGATCCTCAGGCAAATTGACTATGCCATCGATCTGCATACTGGCGGCGGTCAGCGACATAATTTTCCACAGGTAAGATATACTGAAAAGGATGAGGAAAGCCGGGAACTGGCTGAAATTTTCAATGCACCATTTTCACTGCCCTCCCGGTTGATCCGCGGATCTTTCCGGAATGTGGCGTTTCGGATGGGAAAACCGACTATTGTATATGAGGCCGGAGAAAGTATGCGGTTTGATGATGTAGCTATAAAAGAGGGCATCCATGGCATTTTAAATATTATGCGGCATTTCGGGATGGTCAGGAAACCGGACCCCGACCACCTGATCAACAGGCCTACCTGCCTTTTGGAAGAACGAAGATGGTTAAGGGCGCATACAGCCGGGATGTTTGTTCCTGAGATGACCAATGGGGCGCCAATGAAGAAGGGGCAGCGGCTTGGGTTTATAACAGACACCTATACCAGGTATCACAAGAATATCCGTGCCCCCTTTGACGGATACGTGATCTGTATCAACCATCAGGCGGTCGTTAACCAGGGCGATGCTTTGTTTCATGTCGGAAGATAATTATAAGGCTTTTGAGGACATGAAAGATCATGGCGATGGGCATATCAGGCTTCACTAGAATCCTTCCTCCGACAATTCCCTGTTTACCAAAGCCCCTGTAAAATTACCGCTAAACACGGCGCTGGCCACCGACCGCATGGAGGAAGCATTGTCTCTGCAGTCAGGCACACCCGCCACTGAAATTCTCTGCAAAGCTTCCGATCATGATAATGCAATCAAAAATTCCAGAAATCATTGTTCTGGTTATAAGCACTGTGAAATTGGCACATATTCTGCATGGTCATAAAAGCCAGTGACAGAATGCTTAGCTGATCCGCAGGTTCAGTCAGATTAAAAGGTTCAATCGGGGCCAGCCGCAATCTGCTGACTATTCATTAATTTTTTCCGTAATCTTATCTATGTTAAGACTATTTGCAAGCGCATTGAAAATTTCAAAATAAGCACTTTTTTTATCGTACAGCTCCTCATGGGTTCCCTGCTCCATCACTCTTCCCTGGTCCAGTACAATGATCTTTTCGGCTGCAATGATCTGCGAAATGCTATGTGAAATTATAATCACCGTACGATCTTTTTTTATAGCATCGAGACTTCGTTTAATTTCCTGGGTGGCGATGGCATCCAAACTGGCGGTTGGTTCATCAAGGAATAGGATGGGGGGATTTTTAAGGAAAAGTCTTGCAATAGAAATACGTTGTTGTTGTCCGCCTGAAAGCATTTGTGCACGGGAATCGTAAGTCTCTGGGAGTTCCATGATCTGATCATGAATGTAGGCTTTCTTTGCAGCCTCCATAACCTCCTGCATATCCGCTTCCTCGTTCCCATACAGAATATTCTCGGCAATACTCCCATTAAAAATATGATTGCGCTGCAGTACCAGCCCGATCTGATCCCGTAACCAGGTAGTATTGTATAGCTGCAGGTCCACTGAATCCAGATGGATCATACCGCTTTCCGGAGTGTAAAATTTGTCCAGCAAATTAACCAGGGTGCTTTTGCCCGCACCACTTAAACCGACCAGGGCCGTAATGGTATTGGAAGGTATTTCAAGCGAAACATCATGTAAGGCCTTTGTGCCGTTTGGATAGGTGAAATCGACATGGCTCATCTTTATATCTCCCGTTAATTTCTGTGGAATATAGGATCCTGTAGGTTCTTTTTCATGTTCGGCATCAAGAATGTCGAAGAAGGCCTCTGAGTAAATAAGCGCGTCGTTGACTTCATCATATATCCGATGCAATTGCCGTATGGGCGCCGAGACATTATTGAATAGCAGGATGTGGAACATGATGGCCCCAATACTCATCGTTCCGTTTAAAACAAAATAGGCAGTCAGTATAATGATGATAACCACACCGAATTGCTCCAAAAAAGTCTTCATGCTGTCAAACATAAAGCTTAATTGCCTGGTTTTCATTTGGTTTTCGGTCATCTCAAACTGAATATTTTGATGTTTTTTTGTCTCCAGCTGCTCTCTGTTAAAGGATTTAATCACAGTAATTGACTCAATCAACCGAATGATGCCATTGTTGTTGGTTTCTCTGAAAGTTCTCATTTTCCGTCGAAAACCACTTAATTTGCCTGCCTGAATGTTGCTGATTACGAAATAACTCGGGATTATGGCAAGGCTGACGAGCCCCACATAGAAGTTGGCGACGAACATGGCCGCAAGTGCGATGATCGCATTGGCAAATAGGGGGAGAATGTCAATGAAAAAGTTGCGGATCAACCTGGTCAGACTTGAAATGCCTAGATCTATCCTGGTCTGTAGTTTCCCGCTTTCATTTTCAGAAGAGGTATAGAATGCCATTCGGTAGGTAAGTATTTTTTTGACAATACTTTGTGAAATATCCCTCGAAATATAAATCCTTAATTTTTCACCATAGAATTTCTGACCGTACTGAATGCTGGCATATACCAATTCTTTGATAAGTAATATGGAGCTGATGATGCCCAAAAGGCGTAACCCATCCTGAACGGTTTGTCCGGTTGAGGTGAGAAGTGTTAACTGGTCAACTGTATAGCGAAGGATATATGCATTTACCTGTGCCAAAAACGATCCGATAACCGTCAGAATCAAAGTCGCGACAACCAGGATTCTGTATGGTTTCACGTAAAGGGACAGTCTTTTGAATAGTTGGAAAAGCGTCACTGTATAAATTCCTTTTGAATGTCAGGCAAATGAAATAATTCGGATTGTACAGGGATCTTTCTGCCACCCAACTTACATTTTTCAAATATAAGAGTCGTTTATGAGGCTTAAAACAAATCCTGGTAGTTTCAGTGATACCTGGCCGGCAAAACATGATTGTATTTAAGGTCTGACTCCCCTGGATTTCGTAGAGTTTTGTTTGGAGGAGCCGTAATTATATAAGAAATTCCGGAAGGATCAAAACATACGAGATGTGGATCACCCGCAAATGTAAGCGGACTCCTCATCACATCAAGCGCTTATCAGCGTACATGGGAGGTAGTACGGTTCATTGTTCCAGGATTTCCATGGTTTCTTTCACCCCCAAAAATTGAAAATACCTTGCAGTGGCCTCAAAATGCTCATCCAGAATTACCAGGGCAGGAAGGGAAAATGGTCGGCTCTTCCGGCTGGCCATAAGTAAGGGAATCTCATGTACCGGATTGCGTTTTCCTGAACGTTCATTGATGAATATCTGCCCGCCGAAAATAATAGTGTCTCTGCTTTCGACATTCATTTTTACCGCGTAGTAGTCCTTGTTTAGAGCTGCAATGACCTTTTTATCTGTAAAAACATCCTTCTCCATTTTAACACAAGGCTGGCACCAATCGGCGTAAAAGTCGATAAAGACTTTCTTGGGTGCGTGTTTCAGGGAATCTTCAAGTTGTTCAAAATCCATCCAGCGCACCGTTTCATCCGTCTGTGCACGGAGGCCGTATCCTTCGAGTAAACTCCATATGAAGATGAGGCAGATGCTTTTCACAGTTTAGATCGATTTAATTTTCAGGCCGAGGAAAAAAGTCCTTGGGGCAGATGGCCCATAGACATAGTTACTGTCCCTGTTTTTGCCCAGGTCAAAATCATCCTGATAGGCATTCGTCATATTTTTTACACCCCCGAACAGTTCGATGCCGGTGCTTATTTGCTCCATATTTATGGTGTGGCCTACCCGAAGGCTCAACTCTGTGAAGGCCGGAGTGGTGAAATAGGCATCAACATTTTGCCCTGTTCCCGGAGCGGCGAAATGAGCTATCTCCATCTGGCCTGTATGGACGACATTCGCACTGGCACTCCAATTTTTAGAAGGGGTACAGGTGAGGGTAGCATAGCCATATGCATTTGGGGTTCTCAGAAATTCCCTCCTGGGATCAAGCCCTTCAATATTTTCTACAGGATCCTCAAAAAGACTGGATTGCAGGGTATACCCGGCATCCAACTGAAGGATGTAGTCAAAATTTGCGCGTCCCTCCAGGGTTAGCCCCCGAACGGTTGCCCCGGTCCCGTTTCTTTTTTCAAATCGTTCTCCGAATTCGTCCTGGCCCAGAGGAAAAAGGTAAAAAGCATCTTTAAGATGGGTATAAAAGCCTTCCAGGGTAAAACCTGCAATGAAATGCTCGGTCGCCTTGTCATAATTCACTGAGGCGGTAAAGCTGTTGGATCTTTCTTTCTGTAAATTTTCCGCCAGTGAGATCCTTGAGACACCACCCCCGGCAAAAGCGATATGCAGGTCGGCATCAAAAGCCTGCGGGGCCCGGAACCCTGTTCCCCATCCCAGTCGGAATTGTGTGGTTTGCTTCAGTTTGTACAAAAGGGAAAGACGCGGACTGAAAATGGCCTTGTCTACCAGATTGTGCCGGTCGATCCTGAAGCCGGAGAGGAAATTCAGGTCTGAACTGATATCCCAGTCATTCTGGGCAAAAAAGCCCATATTTTTTGTGGTTTGGTCGATTCGGTAATTATAGGCTGATATTACATCCAGCACATCGTCATAAACATACTCCGCTCCTCCTGTAAGGACGGTAGATCCTCCGATAAAATCATCAACCCTGTGATTGTACTGTACACCGCTTTGATGGGTAACTACCTCGGAGGTACCATAGGGAGGGTCAGCAAAGAACAATTGTCGTTGATCCGGATCATCAGGGATGATCCCCGTATAATGGTCGCGGTCCGTACGCTGTCCGCCGTAATAGAGAATCAATGCACTTCCGTTCTTATTGAAGTTCAGCTGGTAATCCAGATTCCCCATGAGCACATTGTGGGTGCGTTCCTCTGATTGTTCTGCCTCGTGAGCGGGGAGATCAACGATCTCTCCGCCAAACCGGTATTCGTTGATACTGTTCAGACTGAGCTCTAATTTTGAATCTTCTGTCGGAAGGTAGAAGGCATTCATACCGAAAGAATTATTACGCAATTCGGGCAGTTCGGAAAAATTATCCTGATTCGAATCGAATGCTTCCCGGTCCCTTTTGCTTACAAAGAACGTTGCGCCTGCATCATCATCCTGGTTTACAACCGTTGCGTTACCGTTTAAAAGATGGTCACTGGCGCCTCCGAGATTTTGAAAGGTATAGTTGAGGTCATAATTGTTGTTTCTTGGAATTTTGGTGATGACATTCACAGTTCCCCCAATGGCGCTGGAACCGTAAAGCGCAGATACCCCTCCCCGGACAACCTCAATGCGCTCTATCATATTTACGGGAATTTGTTCCAGACCATACAACCCGGTGAGGGGACTGAAAATGGGCCGGCCATTGATAAGAATCTGGGAATACCCTCCCTGCAGCCCGTTCATTCTGAGTTGGGTATAATTGCAGGTCTGGCAATCTGTTTCGACCCGCAAGCCGGGCTGGAAACGCAGGCCTTCTGACAAGTTGGCTGCAACTACTTTGTCAAGCGTCTCACTGCTGATGAGGTTGACAATGACTGGTGAATCAGTCCGGCGCTTCTCAGTCCGTGTACCTGTGATCACCACTTCATCCAGGGCCTCGCTCCCTTCCTGCAGGACGAAATCAATTTCCAGCGGATTGCCGGAGGCCAGGCTAAGGATTTTTATCTGAGAACGATACCCCTGCGATTGTGCGACGATCGTTATTTTTCCGGGAAATGCCAGAAAAGAATATTTGCCGTTTATATCGGTGCCAGAACCTGCAGACCCTCCTTTAATATATACCGTCGCATAGGGTACCGGCTGGCCTTCAGAAGTGACCGTACCCGAAATGGCAACCTTTTGCTGCGCCGATCCGACGATGATTCCTGCAAAAAAAAGGAAGACATTTAATTTCATATAGTCTAAATATAATAGCAATAAAGGCTAATAAAATATTTAGACAAACCTAATCTTATATTTTGAAACAGCAAAATAATTAGGTCCTTTTATTTTAAAGACAGGCTACTTATGATTCGGGAGGAAGGAAAATACCTGAGCGAACGACCCGGGAACTACGATTCTGATTTGGAAGTTTTTAGAATAGGCGTATGAACAAACCTTGTTTCTGATAATACTCAGCGCCCGGCATTAAAATAAGATGCACAGGCGGCCGGCAGGTCGGTATTGATATAGTCCACTTTTAAACCGGCAAACAACTTCCAGGCATCCCGGGAATCCGGGGTGCCCCAGAACCTGAACGGCTTTCCATAGCTGTGGGCCTTTTCGATAACGGTCTTTATCTGCGCCTTCTCCTTTGGCTTCAGCCGCCGCGTCCCGTCCCAGTCGGAAACCTTTTTAAAATCCAGGCTGATCAGCGCAATCTTATCCCACGCTGATGCATTTTTGGGAGGCTCCAGGCTTTGATAGTCGAAGCTGAAATAAGGAGGATATTCATGATAAAGATCCGTATCCGGCCGGTTCCCTGAAAGTACGACCCTTACGGTTCCGTTCACAAAATGCGCCTCGTATGGTTGCATCACCGAAATCAACTTTTTAAGGGTACTATGGGTTTCCGATTTTATATCGACAAGTAGTTGAAGTTGATTCCCGCTGCCAAACCCCAGCGTCTGTGCTGTCTGTATAGGTTTCAAATATAGGTTTTCCAGCGTTCTGTCCGCCCGGATCTCGTTCAGACTATGGGTAGCGTATAAGGTGTCATTTCTCAGATAAATATCAACTTCCACAGATTGGGTTCCGCTGGAAAAGGCAAGCCAGAAAGGTACCTGTTGAAGATAGTCATTATGCGAATGTACTTGCACTCCCTGCGCAGAGGATACAGTGATGCCAGCCCACAAACACACGAGTAAAATGTCTTTTTTACGATACACTGGCATCCGTTCAATGAATAACTACTCTTTTCCCGCCCTCATTCCTACCTGTTTTCGGCCCTTTGGCTGCTGGTTCTGACTTCTGAATGCAAATAACTCAAAAACAGGTTTCCAAATGATTATATAACGATTACCCGGACGTAAATCAATGCAAACCTTTGCATTGATTTTTGGAATTAAAAATTCCGAACATCGTTTTTTTATTGTTATTTGGTTAACAAATAACCAATTAAAACAGCGAAATATGAAGAAAATTAATTTTTTAATGCTGATACTCTTGCTTGGAATTGGTCAATTTGCCATAGCACAGACTACCATCACCGGATCGGTTACCGATGAACAGAATATTCCCCTCTCAGGGGCTACTATTCTCGAAGCAGGAACCTCCAATGGTACCACCGCCGATTTTGATGGTAATTTCTCGATCAACCTGTCCAGTGACAATGCTGTTCTTCAGGTTTCCTTCATCGGATACGCTTCCCGGGAAGTGCCGGTGGACGGACAGACCAATATAATCATTCAGCTCACCGAGGACGCTTCCCAACTGGATGAAGTGGTACTTGTGGGCTATGGTACGCAACGCAAAAAGGACCTCACCGGAGCGGTGACGTCTGTCAAGAGTGAGGATTTTAATCAGGGAGTGGTTACCTCTCCAGAACAATTGCTTCAGGGGAAAGTTTCGGGGGTAAATGTCACCGGAGCCAGTGGAGAGCCTGGTAGTGGCCAGAATATCACTATCCGGGGGGTTGGCAGTGTCAGGTCCGGAAGTACCCCTTTGTTTGTCGTAGACGGGTTTGCGCTGGACAACAACGAGGGGACTGCGCGTGCATTTTAATTTTGTGAAGCCATGAATGAGCGATACCCTAATTGTAAGTATAGTAAGATGGCTCCGGCTTTATTGCCGGGGCTCGTTGATGTCCCGGTTTTGATCGACATCCTGTATCATGCGCTCCACGGAAGTTTTATTTAAATTATCCGGAGCCTTCGGAAGGGCCTGTCGCAAATACGTGCCGGCCTTCTTAAATTCTTTCAAGGCAGAATGTGCCCTGCCCATTCCGACATTCGTGACAAATTCTCCAGGGTACTTTTCATAATTGGATTTAAACACGGTAAATGCTTCTTGTTTTTGCCCTGCCGTCAACAGGGTTCTGGCATAAAAGTGTACATCCATTGCATTACCGAGTGGAACCGCCTCCTTCATGAGAGCTTCAGCTTCCTGCGTTCTTCCCAGCTTTAAGAGGATCGCCGCCTTGGTGCCGAGCGTTCTGAAAGTTTTTTGGCCCATTACCCTGAAATAAATGGCCCTGTCCATCCATGCTAGCGCTGTATCAAGTGCAATGTTATGTCTTAGGCAGTAATTGGCTGCCTGAATATAATCGTCCGGAGGTCTTGTAGTTTTAAAATCTTCCACAAAGGCAGCAATTTGCAGTTTTTTCGTGTTCACTTCTACTTTAAATGGGATCATTCGTTTTTCCCAGGAAAGAGCGATCACTGCAGAATTTCCGGTCTGTTCCAAAAAATCATAGCGGAGCCATTCCACACTTTCCTCCAGCGCCTTGTGTTGAACCTCCACCCTCAGGGCGTCTGCCTGAGGCTCATAATAAAAGCTGCCCCAGGAATCTGAATTATTTGAAAAGATCAGAGTGCTCTCCTCTTCGCCGTTAATAATTGAAAAACCATATTTGCCTGCCGGGAGTTTCTTGCCTTCAATCATAACCGGATGGGAAAACCTGATCGTTGTATTTTCATTGGCTCCTGCCCTCCAGGGGGCAGCAACGGTGGTCCCGTGGCCCAGATCAACCAGCCCGTAATGAGCCACCGGGGTACCCCAGATTGCGCCTTCCCTGCCTTTTACCCCGGGTCGGCTGTAAGAAATTTCAATTTTGACGATCCCAATTTGTTCCGAAACCGAGGCTTTTTTATTACCCCCGTCAGGCTCTGATGTCAGGGGCTGGATCTGTGCATTCATCCGCATCGGAAGGATAATGAACAGCATCCAACCTAGTATCATCCACTTCGTATTCATAGAAATTGTATTTGATCATCGGTAAATAAATCTAAAATTATTCAGGATAAGTTTTATCACCCTGAAAGGGTTAGATTTATAAATCCAGTAATAAACATTAGCCGATCTGAGAATCGATTTTGTTATTTAAAGATGGTATTGTACCCATAAGGTTGAAGGTTTATTCCATAAATTAGTCATCAATTTAGTTTATTTAGTCAAGAATTTATATGTATTCTCTGGTATACCGTTCCAGTGCCATGCCGAATTTGGATCTGCCTTCCATTAGAAAAATGATGCTTGATGCTAAATCCTTCAATAATTCTCATGGAATCACAGGTTGCCTCCTGTACCACAATCATAGATTTGTCCAACTTCTGGAAGGAGATGAAGAGGAGGTCAAGGAGTTATACAGCCGCATCCTTACAGATAAAAGACATCGGGAGGTAGCCCTCACAAGTACCGGGAAGGCAATTACACGCATGTTTTCCACTTTCAGTATGGTTTTCAATGACCTGGATGACATTGAGGAGCAGATCCTTCACAAACGTTTGCTTTTTGACCAGATTTTCCACGATTCTGAGGCAGTATCTACTCCAAACCGATCTAAAATATCCTTGTGGTGTGAAGTAAATCAATTGCTGGATATGGAAAATTCACTTGATGGTACTGCTTTGTAATTTTCTGATAGTTGAAAAAAGAATGAACAATCGGAATAGCAATGAAATCCGGCAAACTTCCCGATCCGCAGAATAAATTTTACCCTTTAAACACAATGTAATTCTGTGGGAGTCCGTCCGTCAATAGGGCCAGGCCGGTACCAGAAATTACAGTTACATAAAGTCCGGTGCGTCGCAGGCATATCTGAGAAGAGATTTGCACAATTCCAACTCATTATTCCATTTGCTCCCATTGTCCTTCTTCATACCGCCACATCTCATTACTTAAATTGCCTCCGGTTTCCACACCCCCGTATAATATAAACCCTTTGGCAGTAGGCAACAGCCTGCAGGATGCTCTTGGAGAGGGTGCCTCCTCATTCACAATTTTCGTTGCCAACCCATTTTTAATATGCCACAAGTCATTGCTGAAAATATCCATTTCATCCGTTCCTCCGAATAAAAAATAACTATCCAGTGCCGGGGTGTAAGTAAGGCCATATTTTGTTCGCTTCTGCAAATCTTTCACTGTATTCGTTTTACCGGAGGTGATATTTTTAAAGACCAG
This sequence comes from Muriicola sp., assembly GCA_041744575.1. Taxonomy (GTDB): domain Bacteria; phylum Bacteroidota; class Bacteroidia; order Flavobacteriales; family Flavobacteriaceae; genus JTS-RE37. The sequence goes on along the minus strand of JBGTKP010000056.1, from coordinate 77 downwards.
GCCTTCGGAGTCCAAATAAACAATTATAAAATCACCTTTTACCAGCAGTACCCTGGGCCTGTCTTCCCCCAAACTTA
>JBGTKP010000055.1:0-19140 GCA_041744575.1 Muriicola sp. | reverse complement strand
AGAGATTTCCCTGCCGTCACCGAGGTCAATGACCTCTCTGAATGTTTTTGGAATCATAAAATTAAATTGTGATCCGCACAGAGCGGACCCGTTAAACAATGGTCTACCGTCTTACCGAACGGCCAGGGTTGTGTTGTGTGTGTTGACCAATGAAAAACCAGGAGTAAGCTTTTTAAATTGCCCTGTGAGGGGACTTGGTACTGTTTGAAAAGGGAAGCAGCGCCTCCCTTTTTAAATTATTTTCTGATATTCAATTCTTTAATAAGTAAACGGTACTTTTCAATATCATTTTTCTTTAGGTAATCCAGCAGGCTTCTGCGTTTTCCCACAAGACGTACCAGAGAACGTTCGGTGTTGAAATCCTTTTGATTTGACTTCAGATGTCCGCTTAAATGATTGATCCTATGCGTGAAGAGTGCAATCTGCCCTTCTGTGGATCCTGTATTTTTTTCGGAGCCGCCGTGTTTTTTAAAAATCCCGGACTTTATTTCAGTTGTTAAATACATTCCAATATTAATTTTAATGATTTTTATGTATCTGACTGATTTTCAATCAGGGCGCAAAGATAGAAATATTTTTAGAAAGATGGGGTCTGACCCGCTTTTTTTATAGGAGATTATGGTCCTTCACGTCGCGTATGCCGGTCGATTTGAGATCCGGGCGGGAACCCTTATTTTCGAATGGGATTGTTCTCGATCAGATCGATATAAAGATTTATTTTGGTTTTGAGCTCCCTGCGATGGGTAATGAAGTCAAGAAACCCATGTTCCAGAACGAATTCAGCGGTTTGAAATCCTTCCGGTAATTCCTTTCCCGTAGCTTCCTTAACTACGCGTGGCCCTGCAAAACCGATGAGGGCACCAGGTTCGGAGACATTGATATCACCAAGCATCGCATAGGACGCTGTGGTCCCTCCGGTAGTAGGATCTGTACAAAGGGAAATATAAGGCACCTTTACTTCGGACAGCTGGGCCAGTTTGGCAGCGGTCTTGGCAAGTTGCATCAGGGAAAGGGCGGCCTCCATCATTCGGGCACCCCCCGATTTTGAAATCATGACAAACGGAATCTTATGTTTTATGGAATGGTCAATGGCCCGTGCAATTTTTTCACCAACAACACTACCCATAGATCCGCCAATAAAGCTGAAATCCATACATGCCACCACAAGGTCTTTTCCGAGTGATTTCCCTATGCCTGTTCTGACAGCGTCCTTTAGTCCTGTTTTTTTTTGCGCCGCCTTTAAGCGGTCAGAATATTTCTTGGTGTCGACAAATTTCAAAGGGTCTTTGGATGACAATTTTGCATCCAGCTCCTTGAATTTGTTGTTGTCAAAAAGGATTTCAAAATATTCTTTACTGCCTATGCGTACATGGTAGTCGTCTTCAGGGCTCACGTAAAAATTACGGGCAAGTTCCTCGGATTCCACTATTTTCCCTGTCGGCGATTTGTACCACAGACCGCGTGGTGTATCTTTTTTTTGTTCCGTGGAGGTTTGTATTCCTTTTTCCTTTCTTTTGAACCACAAAGACATAGGCGTTATTTTATTTTCAACTCCCTTTTCCAAAATGTTCAGAGGGTATTAACGTTATTAAGATCTTCGAAAGCTTTCTTTAAGCGGGCTACAAAAGATTTTTCACCTTCCCGGAGCCATACCCTCGGATCATAGGCCTTTTTATTGGGATGGTCCGCTCCTTCAGGATTTCCAATCTGGGACTGAAGGTAGTCTTTTTTACTTTGAATATAATCCCTTACTCCTGCAGTATAGGCGTATTGCATATCCGTGTCAATATTCATTTTTATCACCCCATATCCTATTCCTTCCCGAATTTCTTCAACGGAAGATCCGGAACCCCCATGAAATACAAAATCGATGTGGTTGTGGGGTACTCCGTATTTCTGACTGATATACTCCTGAGAATTTTTAAGTATTTTGGGTGTAAGTTTTACGTTCCCTGGCTTGTAAACCCCATGAACATTCCCAAAAGCGGCCGCAATGGTAAATCTATGGCTTACCTTGGACAACTCTTCGTAGGCATATGCGACTTCTTCTGGTTGGGTGTATAACTTGGAATCATCCACCTCACTGTTATCCACCCCATCTTCTTCCCCGCCTGTTATTCCGAGTTCAATTTCCAGCGTCATTTGCATCTTACTCATTCTTGTGAGGTATCTTTTGCAGATGTCTATATTCTCCTCAATCGGTTCCTCTGACAGGTCGATCATATGAGAGCTGAAAAGGGATTTCCCGGTTTGCTCATAGTGGACTTCACTGGCGTCAAGCAGGCCGTCAATCCATGGCAGCAATTTCTTTGCACAATGATCCGTATGCAAAATGACAGTGGCGCCATAAGCGGCAGCCAGTTCATGAATATGTCTCGCGCCGGCAACAGCGCCGTGGATAGCGGCTTTCTCCGCCTCATTCGACAAACCTTTCCCGGCATTGAACTGCGCTCCCCCATTGGAAAATTGAATGATGACAGGTGCTTTTAGTGCGGCTGCGGTTTCAAGGACACCATTGATCGTATTGGACCCAATGACATTTACAGCCGGAAGCGCAAACCCTTTCTCCTTGGCATATTTAAAAATTTCCTGAACTTCATCACCGGTGGCAACCCCGGGTTTAATATTGTGAGACATAAAATGATTCTGTTTTGGATGGTGCAAAAGTAAGAATTAATTGGCTTAAAAGGGATAATTAATCCCAATTTGAAGCTCTCCGTTGGCAAAGTTATAGTCGCTGAACCATCTCCTTGCAGGTTCTTCCGCCGGATTATAGGTTTTGAAACCAAAATCGAGCCTGAATACAAAATAAGTGAAATCATATCGCAACCCCATTCCGGTGCCCAGAGCTATATCGGCGAGAGAACCTATCCCGCTGAAAATGGCCGCCGGGTCTTCTTCACTGTCCCAGATGTTCCAGATATTTCCGGCATCTGCAAAGAGGGCGCCTTTGATATTCCCGACAATGGGAAACCGGTATTCAAGATTCAATGCTATTTTGAGGTTGGCTTCGTTAAAATCATTATTGTTCTGTGTACTCCCGGGTCCAAGTGAGTAAGGGTTCCATGCCCTGTTATCATTAGACCCTCCCGCAAAGTAACTTCTGGTAAAGGGGATACTGGTCGAATTGCCATAGGGGACCGCAACTCCGAGGAACGTCCTGAAGGCCAGGACGTCTGATCTGTTTACAGTCCAGTGTTTTATATAATCGAATTCTGTTTTGAGATATTGAGAAAATGGAACCCCGAAAACCAGCAGATCCCTGTTGTCATTTTTATTAAAGGGGATGATATTGGCAATTCCGGCCAATAAATTGCCGGCGCTTTCGACTTTCAGACGAAACTGATAGAAATTGTTATCGGAAAGTCCGTTCCTGTTGTTTTTTGTGAAGGAATAATTGGTGGTGAATATGAGGTTGTTTTCGGTAAGTCGTACCCGTCGCTCCTCTATTCTGCTGACGTCCCTAAATACTAACGGTCCTGAGGATACATCCCTGTTCAGAATAGCATTGGTAAACCCGGTGGTGCCTTCGGGGATGTTGAGTCGGCTGGGGTCATCAGGATCACCGCTTTCCTCAAAATTTGGAGCCAGTTCCTCAATATTCTGATAGGCATCAGCGATATCGTCCAATCGGTTATAGGAGCTGCCATAAACGTTGAAAAAATTTTGCGGGTTCACATTGCGGATAAACTGGATGTTCAATAACTCTAAGGTGTGTCTCAGAAAATCCGAAGGGGTCCAGTTGTAACCATAAATGGTATTGAAGGTTTGCTTATCCAGGCCAATATTTTTCTGAAAACTGGTGCCGGCCGATACCCTTGTCCTGGGAAGCATGTAATAGGGAATAATACGTTTGGTGCTGATAAAGGGGAACCATATCCTGGGAAAACTCAAATTGATATCACCACCGATTTCCGAAAAGAAATCGTCTATGAGGTTATCATCACTGAGCAACCCAAAGGTGCCTCCGGCCGAGATACTCAGGGTTTCCGCCCCACCAAAAACATTTCTGGTAATCATGGAGGTACTGAATCCGATACCAATCCGCTGTATATTCGAGTGCGTCACATCAAAATCGAGCCCCAGGGAATATTTTGACCGGGGGGCAAGGTAGATATTGGAAGCGAGTTTTGTTTGCGTGCTATCTTCAATGAACTCAATGTTCGGGTATTTAAAGGTATTCAGATTGGTGATCTGCCTGTAGGTACGCAGCCGGTCGATATCGCGGTAAACACTGTCTTTTTTCAGGAATACGGCATCGGTAAGTGCCTTGGGTTTATAACGCAACTTTTCCTTATAATAGATGGTATAATCTTCGTAATCCACAGATTTCAGGGAATCAAGGTTGTCTCCAAAGGTGTAATCGGCATAAATATTTACTTTGTTAAACCGGTGTACCTTGTATTCGGAGGTGGTCAGGACGCTATCACCCCGCTTCCTCAGGTTGTCAATATTTAATTCAACATCCATTTCCTGATCATCGGCGAGCCGCATGGTGTCGCGAACAATATCGTAGGTTATGGAACTTTCCTGAAAATTGTGGACTCCGGAGTTCCGGAAGAGGGTGGTAAGCCGTTTGCGTTCGGAATTGAAGTCGTCCAGATCAAATTGCCTGTCCTGCTGGATATATGAAAACGATTTATGAAGATTGTAAATCGAATCTATTGCCCTTGAATCTATTCTTTTCGTCAGGGAATCTATCATATAGGGCTTTCCGAGGGTAATCCTGTAATCAATCCCCGCACGTTTTGCCCGGTTACTGCTGTCTATCTCATAGCGGGTGGTATTGTTAAAGTAGCCTTTGCTGCCATAGTAGGCACTAATTCTTTCAAGAGACCTCCTGGTTTTGGTGGTATCTATGATTACAGGGGGTTCTCCGATACTCTTCAGCCACTCGCTGTAGCCCTTTACCATAAAGGACTCACCAAGCCGATCGACCTGTTTTCTGGAAAGAAGGGAGACCAGGCGATCTTCCCTTTTGTCGGTTTTATGCAACCATGCCTGATAGGACGAATCCGGATCCACTTTAGCCAGATTGTATAGGTTCAGTCTCAGGTTGTAGCCTAGAACCGCACTGTTCGGCTTCTGAATAAGAAGGCTGTTAAGGTCTTCGTTCACCACCTTTTCCCCATCGGCGTGGATCTCGTTTTTTGTGAGTAACAACTCATTGTCATCTACCCTTCTTAATGTATTGCAGGAGCCGAGAGTGACAGCTACCAATATTAAACCTATTTTTACATGGTTTTTTTTAAAACACCAGAGGGTCCTCATATACGCCAAAAATACATTATTTGGATGGTTGTTAAAAGTCAAATAAAGTTTATAAAAAGCCTTCAACTTAAAAAGTTCCGAGACCTTAATGGCATGTTCGCAGCCGAGGGTACAAAGTCGGTTCGGGAGTTTTTGAATTCACGGTTCAGGCCGGTGTGGCTCTATGCAACCACCCCCGGTTTGCTTCAGAAGCACGAGGTGCCGGTCACCCTTGTTACGGATTCCGAACTTAAGCAAATGAGTACTTTGAAAACCCCGAATAAAGTGTTGGGCATTTTTCATATTCCCAGGCAGGAACAACCTGTATTCAGGCATTGGAACCTGGCACTGGACGGAATCCAGGATCCCGGCAATCTGGGAACCATCATCCGTCTATGCGACTGGTTCGGGATGGATCACCTGATCTGTTCTCCCGACTGTGTTGATTGCTACAATCCAAAAGTCGTACAGGCCTCCATGGGATCTCTGGCCAGGGTGCCAGTGAGTTACGCAGATCTCACCGAAGTCCTGCCCGCTTCGGGCCTGCCACTTTACGGGGCTTTTATGGATGGCTCTCCTGTCACGCAGGTCCGCCTGCCTCCGGCCGGCGTCCTTGTCATGGGCAGTGAAGGTTCAGGAATTTCTGAAGCGGTTTCCAAAATACTTCAGGATCGGATCTCGATTCCTCAATACCGGGAGAATGTTACTGAAAGCCTGAATGTTGCCACTGCAACAGCCATTTTGCTACATGAATTGCGAAGGGTTTAAGGCTTATACGCGGATGGCAACCGCATTTCCCTGGCTGCGTCCTTTGACTTCCCGGCGGTTCGGAAAGCAGAAAGTATTACTCGAAGGTTAAGTTCACAAAGATACCCCTTGTCCGGATGGCTTCCAGGTTGCCAGTCCAAAGGCTGTTGGGGTCATTGTCGGGAACCAGTTCATCCGTCATCGCAAATACCCCGCGGATAGAAGGGGAAAACTTAAAATACTCGGTATAGAACTCAATGCCAAATCCCATCTCGTAATTGTATACATTGTGCTTCATGCGGAAGGTACCGCTGCTGTTGTCATCCAGGGCATCCTCATTACTGCCCAGATTCAGGGAAGCAGAAACTCCGCCAATAAGAAAGGGTTTCCAGTTCCCAAACCGGCGGGTGCCCACTTTTAACAGCAAGGGAAAATTGATATAAGTGGATTTCACTTCACGAATGGCTTCGTTTTCCGTGGTGAAACCGGGAAATCCCAGGGTTCGCTGCGTGTAGAAAAGACCGGGCTCGAACCGTAGATCCAGAAATTCATTGATGCGCATTTCTCCTATCAGACCGACATTGAAACCAAGAGATTTATTTATCAGTACATCATCGAGGTCATTGCGGTAATTGAATTTAAAATCATATTGATTGAATCCGAGAAAGTACCCCCAGTTCAGAAGTGCCTTGTCCACGTTTTCAAGGTTGATGATGGGACTCTCATTAAACTGGGCACTGGCAGGGGTAGTGATGAGCAGTAGCATGCCCGCCAACAAAAAGATACTTTTTCTCATTCGTTTATTTTGTAGCTACATAAATAGAAGCTACCCCAAATGTCTGGGGTTTGTTCTCCATAGCTATAAACCCGATTTTCCCTAAAATATTGTTGAAATTTTCCCCGTGAGGAAAAACTGCCGCCGATTCGCTGAGGTAGGAATAGGCATCCTTGTCTTTGGACAGGTATTTCCCGATGGCGGGCACGATATATTTGGTATATAAGTGGTATCCCTGCCTGAACGGGCTCCTTTCGGGAACAGAGGTTTCCAGGATGACAAGGGTCCCACCGGTTCTTAAGACACGGTAGATTTCTGAAAGCCCTTTCCCGAGATCCCCAAAATTTCGCACCCCGAAGGCAACCGTCACTGCATCAAACGAGGCATCTTTGAATTGAAGATTTTCACTGTCTCCGGCGACCATTTCGATCTTTTCTTCAAGATGCAACGCTGTCACTTTTTGACGCCCGATAGCGAGCATCCCGGGCGATATATCCAGGCCTGTAATTTTACCTGCTCCTGTGGCCACAAGACGGATGGCCAGATCGCCGGTCCCGGTAGCAATATCAAGGATGTTTTCAGGTGCCTTTTTTCGGAGGATGGAAACCACCTTATTACGCCACCTGATATCAGCGCCCATGGAAATTACCCGGTTGAGACCATCGTAATTTTCGGCAATGGTATCAAACATTTTTGTTACCTGTTCCTTCTTATTGAGGGCGGAATCCTTGTAAGGGGTCAATTTTTCGGACATGCGGCAAAGATAGTATAAAACACATGGCTAAGGCTCTAACACAGCCGGGTCCGATGATAAATAGTTCCATTAAAAATAGGCACAGCCACGAGAATTTTACGTAATTTTGACCCCGCAATCTATGCATAGCCTTACACGATTAGCTGCTGAAGCACCGAAACTCTTGGGCATAGTTACCTCAAAACCATATTTGAGAATGAAATGTAACATAATCCAAAAATGAAAATTTTAATTGCGGGCGCCGGGGAAGTAGGTTTTCATTTGGCGAAACTTTTATCCTATGAATCTCAGGATATCACTTTAATTGATTCCAATAAAGATAACCTGGCCTACGCAGACAGTCACCTTGATATCAGAGTTTTAAAGGGGGATGCCACCTCAATAGCTGTTCTGAGGGATGCCCAGGTAGAGGATTCTGACCTTGTTATCGGGGTGACCTCAAGTGAAACCACGAATATTACTCTTTGCATTATAGCCAAACAACTCGGCTGTAAAAGGACGATTGCCAGAATATCAAACACTGAATTCATCGAAAAGAAGGATCAGGTAAAGTTTTTTGAACTGGGTATAGATGAACTGATCTCCCCTGAAGAATTGGCGGCCGCTGAGATCCGCCTTCTGTTGAATCAATCGGCATTTAACGATACTTATGAATTTGAACATGGCCTGTTGATCATGGTGGGGGTCTCACTTCCCAAAACAGCCCCGTTTGTTGGTAAAAGTGTAAAGGATGCCGCCAGGATTTTCCCGGAATTGCATTTTATGCCGATTGCCCTGCAGCGAAAGGGTACCCAATTCACGCTGATCCCCCGTGGAGATACGGTCTTTAAGGAAGAAGACCAGGTCTATTTCATTACAGACCGGAAAGGGGTGGACGAGCTCTATAAACTGACCGGTAAAAAGAAAGAGGAGATTCACAATGTCATGATCCTTGGAGGAAGCAAGGTGGGTTACAAAACCGCCCGCGACCTAAGTGAGGACAATTTTAATGTGAAGTTGGTTGAAAAGGATAAGGCCAAGGCTTTTGAGATTGCGGATGCCATGCCGGATGTGCTGGTGATCAACGGAGATTGCCGAAACGTAGAATTACTGGAGGAAGAAAACCTGGAGTCAATGGACGCCTTTATCGCCGTCACTGGAAATTCAGAAACCAATATCATGTCCTGCCTTGTCGCCAAGTCCAAAAATATCAAAAAGACCATCGCAATGGTCGAAAATATGGACTATTTTCAATTGTCTCAGTCCATTGGGGTAGATACCCTTATTAACAAGAAACTCCTTGCGGCGAATAATATATTCAGATATATCCGTCGTGGGGAAGTTGTCGCTCTTACCAGGCTTAACAATCTTAATGCGGAAATACTTGAGTTTATTGTGAAACCTACCTCCAGGGTAAACGGACAGTTCATCAGGGATCTGGATTTTCCCAGAACGGCGATTATTGGTGGTGTCATCAGGGAAGGACAGGGGATCATTGCCCTTGGTAACTTTAAAATTATCCATGGTGACAGGGTCGTGGTGTGCTGCCTGCCCCGGGCGATTTCCAGGATTGAAAAGTTATTCCTGTAATCATGGGATTCAATTTTAAGATCATTATGCATCTAATGGGTCTGTTGCTCCTTTGCAATGGCTCATTTATGCTGCTTGCAGCGCTTGTCAGCGGGATTTATGATGACGGGGTTACCCTCGAAATCACCCTCGCTTCTATCACCACTATCTTTACGGGCGTACTCAGCATGTATTACACCAGGGGACACCGCAAGGTACTTAACCGGAAGGAGGGATATATCATCGTCACTTTCGGATGGCTTGTGATGTCGGCTTCGGGAATGCTACCCTTTGTTTTCAGTGCTGCCATTCCAGGCATTACCAATGCTTTTTTTGAGACAGTTTCCGGATATACCACCACAGGGGCTTCCATCGTCCAGGATATAGAAGCCTTGCCGGAAGGTATCCTATTCTGGCGCAGCCTGACCCATTGGATTGGCGGAATGGGGATCATCGTGCTTGCCATTGCCATCCTGCCGCTCCTGGGGATTGGAGGGATGCAGCTATTTGCTGCCGAGGCGCCAGGCCCAAGCGGAGATAAATTACATCCCAGGATTACAGATACCGCCAAGCGACTTTGGTTGATTTACTTTGGATATACAGTGGCTGAGACGATTTTACTCCATCTCGCCGGAATGTCTTTTTTTGACGCTATCAACCACGCCATGGCCACCCTTTCCACTGGTGGTTTTTCTACGAAAAACGCAAGTCTGGCCTATTGGAATGACCAGCCTCTGATCCAGTATATCGTCATCCTGTTCATGTTCCTTGCAGGCTCCAACTTTGTTCTGAGTTATTATATGCTAAAGGGAAAGGTCCGGAAAGTTATCATGGACGAAGAATTGCGGATGTACAGTCTGCTCATCCTCATATGTGCCTGTGTGACCGCAGTGGTCATCTATTTCCGCGCGAATGTTCCTTTGACAGAGTACCATCCCATGGTAATAGGAGAAGGGGAAAGTGCTTTCCGGCATGCCTTGTTCCAGGTCATCTCAGTGATCACAACTACGGGTTTTGTTTCCGCCGATTTTACCGCCTGGACCCCGTTCCTGACGGTCTGTTTTTTTGGACTGATGTTTTGCGGAGGATCTGCCGGCTCGACTGCGGGCGGTATAAAAGTGATGCGGCATATCCTGATCATTAAGAACGGATTGCTTGAGTTTAAACGCAGTCTGCATCCAAGTGCCATCATCCCCGCCCGCCTGAACAATAAAACGGTACGGGAACAAATTGTATACAACATTATAGGTTTTTTTGTACTCTATATGCTGCTCTTCATCCTGGGCGCGCTGGTCCTCAGTTTCCTGGGTCTCGACTTTGTTTCGGCTATAGGGGGCTCCGCTTCGTCTCTGGGGAATGTCGGACCCGCCCTCGGAAGCCTTGGACCACTGAATAATTACAATGGACTTCCGGATGTCGGTAAATGGTGGTGTGGCTTTCTGATGCTGGCCGGAAGGCTGGAACTCTTTACTGTCCTCATCCTGTTAAATCCCTATTTCTGGAGAAGGATTTAAGGAAATTCCGGATGGCACCTGGAAGTTAGAAAACCGCTATACGGACCGAGGCCTTAATTCTTGACACGGCTTCCCGCAAATCCTTTTCTGATGCCGCATACGAGATGCGAATACAATCGGCACTGCCAAATGAATCTCCCGCCACAGTGGCTACATTGGCATGTTCCAGGAGGTACATGGAGAAATCCGCGGCATTTCTGATCGTGGTCCCTTGCAGTGTTCTTCCAAAAAAATCGGAAATATCCGGAAATACATAAAATGCACCCTCCGGGACATTGAGTTTGAATCCGGGAATTTCTCCCAACAGCTCCAGGATAAGGTCTCTCCTCTTGTGGAACTCATCTATCATGTATTGGATCTTGCTTACAGGTGCCTCCAGGGCTGTGATAGTAGCTCTCTGGGCAATGGCATTGGCACCGCTGGTAATCTGTCCCTGAAATTTTGTACAGGCCTTGGCGATCCATTCGGCAGCCCCGATATAACCGATACGCCAGCCCGTCATTGCAAATGCTTTGGAAACACCGTTAACGGTAATTGTCCTGTCGTACATTCCTTCAATGGCTGCTATACTTACATGGCTCCCCACAAAATTAATATGCTCGTAAATTTCATCCGAAACCACAAAAATTCCGGGATGGGCTCTAAGCACCACGGCAAGGGCTTCCAGTTCCTTGGCATTGTAAACAGAACCGCTCGGATTGCAGGGGGAGCTGAACCATAACATTTTGGTCTGAGGTGTAATCGCCTTTTCCAACTGCTCCGGGGTCATTTTAAAATCCGTATCAATTCCTGTAGGTACCTCAACCGGGACGCCTTCGGCCAGTTTTACAATATCACTATAGCTGACCCAGTAGGGTGCCGGGAGAATCACTTCATCCCCTTTGTTAATCATGACCATCGCAATGTTGGCCAGGGCCTGTTTCGCACCGGTAGAGACCACAATCTGATTCGGATTATATTCAAGGTGGTTGTCCCTTTTGAATTTTTGTGAGATGGTCTTTTTGAGATCGGCGTAACCATCAACTGGAGAATAACTGCTGTAATTTTCATCTATGGCCTGCTTCGCCGCATCCTTTACAAAATCCGGGATATTAAAGTCAGGTTCTCCCAGGCTGAGGCCGATGATGTCCTTACCCTCATTCCGTAATTCCCTGGCTTTAGCGGCCATGGCAAGGGTGGCCGACATAGACATTTCATTGATTCTATCGGACAGATGTTGTTTCATTAAGGCTATTGTTATTGGTATTGAAGCACCGGCTTTTTACCCAGTTCTTTCAAATGTTTAAAGTGCGAAATTATCGCTTTTCTCGTAGTTTTAAATTCATTATAGGGCAAATTAAATTCATTTGCCGTTTGTTTCACAATTTTAGAGATTTTTGTGTAATGAATGTGGCTGATATTAGGAAAAATATGATGTTCCACCTGGTGATTCAATCCTCCGGTAAACCAATTTACCACCCTGTTTTTGGTCCCGAAATTGACGGTAGTGGCCAGCTGGTGAATCGCCCAGGTATTTTCCATCGTCCCGTCCTGCTCAGGCAGGGGAGTATCCGCTTCATCGACTACATGAGCCAGTTGGAATACCACGCTCAGGATGACACCGGCAACATAGTGCATGATAAAGAATCCCAGCAGGATTTTCCACCAGGCGATATCCAGCAATAACATCGGCACCATGATCCAGACAGTCAGGTAGATTAATTTTGTCACCACCAGCAAACTCCAGTTTAGAAATGGTTTAGGAAGTTTACCGTACGACAATTTGCGTTTGGTGTAGCGGTACATTTGCATAAAATCGGTGGTAATTGCCCAATTAAAAGTCAGCAGCCCGTACAGGAATAAAGAATAATAGTGCTGGAACTTGTGAAACTTTTGCCATTTGGCGTGTTTTGAAAATCTTAGAATGCGGCCGGCCTCCAGATCCTCATCATGATTGTGAATATTGGTATAGGTATGATGCAAAACATTATGTTGTACCTGCCAGTTATATACATTTCCGGCAAGAATATAGATGGTCCCGCCCATGAGTTTGTTCACCCATTTTTTATTGGAGTAAGAGCCGTGATTGCCGTCGTGCATGACATTCATTCCAACCCCTGCCATCCCCACACCCATGATCACAGTGAGTAAAAAGTTGGCCCAATTGGGAAGATTAAGTGTAAGGATCAGGAAGTAGGGAGCCAGAAACACCGCAAACATAATGGCTGTTTTCAGATATAATTTCCAGTTACCCGTTTTTTTCAACTTATTCTCACGAAAATATTCGTTGACGCGCTTATTGAGGGTTTTGAAAAATTGGGCAGAATCCCTTCTTGAAAATTTAATGACGGAGGTCTCCATATATATTCGACTGTTTTCTGGGGGTCTTTATATAACGTAATCTATTTACGCTATCGTACTACGTGGCTAAAGTAGTATTTTTGAATAAAGTACAAAGGTAAGCATGCAAGCCGACATTATTTTCAAATATTTTCCCAATTTATCCGGTAAACAACGGCAGCAAATCGAATTGATGGCCGAATTATACAGCGATTGGAACGCCAAAGTGAATGTGGTTTCCAGGAAAGATATTGAGGAGTTGTATCTCCGGCATGTACTGCACTCGCTTGGAATTGCAAAAATAGTTACGTTCCCGCCGGGTTCTGCCGTCCTGGACGTTGGCACAGGTGGGGGATTTCCGGGACTGCCCCTTGCCATTCTTTTTCCAGAGACCCAGTTTACACTGGTTGATGCCGTCGGAAAAAAAATGATGGTTGTAAGGGAAGTTGTCCACGGTTTGCAACTGGACAATACGATCACTTTACAATCCAGGGTGGAAGAAATGGATACCCGATATGATTTTATTATTAGCCGTGCCGTGGCGGCCATGCCCACGTTCGTTCATTGGGTAAAAGACAGAATTAAAAAAAAATCCGGTCATTCCATTAGGAATGGGATTTTCTATCTGAAAGGTGGCGACCTTACCGAGGAACTCAGAGACTATTCCGCCGCAAAGATTTTTCCCCTGAGCGATTATTTCGAAGAATCTTTTTTTGAAACTAAAAAAGTGGTCTATCTCCCGAGGAGATAAGATGACTGATTACAGGCTAAGCATTTTGTGAAAGGAATACCTGCAATTCTCTGCATACCTTTTCACATAACGCTCTACACTCTTAAAGGAAAGCCGATTTTCTTTTTTAAGCGATGTTTTTTCCATGGGATCTGACATGATATTTAAATTTACTATGACTTTACAATTACTTAACGTTAAATTTACATTAAACGTATCAGCTGATCAAATGTTTCTCGTTAAAATTTGTTAGCGACGGCCATTTTGTTGTCCTGATGGGACAATTTCCATTCAGACACGCAATAAATCAACGCAACAGGAACAAAACTATTGTGTCTGAGGGGCCAACAATTTTATTGAGAACCACAAAAATGGATAAGCCAATGAAACTGGATTTTGCTGTTCCCCCACCCTAAGCGGGGAAAAATCCTATAAAAATAGCCGTGATAGAGAAAATTATTGCCCTTCAGGGTCAGGGAAAGAGAATTTTCGACTTAAAAAGCTTAACCGTTATTCCCGTTCAGAATAAATAAAGACGTGATCTTCCGGAGGTTAATCCCGGGCATCCACATGCACATAACGGTTCTGAACTAAGGGGAAGGAACCGCGGCCCTATGACATCCCAAATGTCACCATCAGGTCACTTTGCAAGAAAGGGGTAGCGGTAGTCTTCCGGTGTTACAAAGGTCTCTTTGATCAGACGGGGAGAAACCCACCGAAGCAGGTTCTGCGCTGAGCCGGCCTTATCATTGGTCCCTGAAGCCCTTGCGCCTCCGAAAGGCTGCTGCCCAACCACAGCTCCGGTAGGTTTGTCATTGATATAAAAGTTACCCGCCGCATTCTGCAAGGCCTTGGTAGCCTCATCAATGGCATATCGGTCAGTTGCCAGAACTGCTCCGGTCAGCGCGTATATAGAAGTCGTATCTACCAATTTCAATGTTTTTGACCAATCCTTGTCCTTATAAACATATACCGTGACCACCGGGCCGAATAATTCCGTTTCCATGGTGGCGTATTTTGGGTTGGTAGTAAGAATCACAGTGGGTTCAATAAAATAGCCCTTCGATTTATCGTAAGTTCCCCCGGCGATCACTTTCGCATCTTTATCCTTTTTGGCCTGGTCTATAAACTTCGCGAGCTTGTCAAAAGATGACTCATGGATAACCGCTGTAATAAAATTCCTGAAATCTTCGGGAGATCCGGCAGGCATGAAGGACTTAAGATCTTTTTTGACAAGGTCAAGGATTTTTTTTGAGGTGGACTCCGGTAAATACACCCTTGAGGCCGCACTGCATTTCTGTCCCTGGAATTCAAAGGCTCCCCGGGAAATTGCTGTGGCAACCTGTTCCGGTTTGGCTGTTGGATGGGCGATGATAAAGTCCTTCCCTCCGGTTTCACCTACGATCCTGGGATAGGTCCTGTAAATGCCAATATGGTCCCCGATCTGTTTCCACAGGCTGCGGAATACATCCGTTGATCCTGTAAAATGGACTCCGGCAAAATCCGGACTTTCCAGAAGAATGTCCGTTATCATGACAGGATCTCCGTACAGTACATTGATTACCCCGTCAGGTAATCCGGCTTCCTTGAAGACATCAACTATCACTTTGGCAGAGAAGATCTGACTGTCACTTGGTTTCCATATGACCACATTGCCCATCATTGCGGCACTGGCGGGAAGATTCCCCGCGATTGCCGTAAAATTGAAGGGGGTAATGGCATAGACGAATCCTTCCAGAGGCCGGTACTCTATGCGATTCCACAACCCTTCGGCAGATTCAGGTTGTTCTTCATAGATCTGTGTCATGAATTCGACATTGAACCTAAGGAAATCGATCAGTTCGCAGGCAGCATCAATTTCGGCCTGATGAATGGTTTTTGACTGCGCTATCATCGTGGCGGCATTGATGCGGGACCGATAAGGCCCGGCCAGGAGATCAGCTGCCTTGAGGAAAATGGCTGCCCTGTGTTCCCATGGCAGTGCGGCCCAGGCTGTCCTTGCTTTCAGGGCTACCTTTATCGCATTGCTTACATGGTCCTTATCGGCAAGATGATAATGGCCCACCACGTGCTGATGATCATGCGGAGGCGAGAGGGGTTTTTTCTTTCCGGATTTGATCTGTTCGCTTCCGATGTAGAGCGGCACTTCTACCTTCCCTTTGTAGTACGCTTTATATTGTGCGAGTACTTCCTTCCTCTCAGGACTACCCGGAGCGTAACTTTTAATCGGTTCATTGACGGCCGCCGGCACCTGAAAAAATCCATTACCCATAACTGATCTATTTGTTGGAATAGCGTCAAAGGTACTAAATGTCGCATCAATCACGAAAAATGGCAGTAGGAGAAGAAGCTGCGTGATGGACAGAAGGTCAGGGTCTATTTTCCGCTACCGGATCATATCAGCAGCGTCGGAAAACGCACATTTCAATACAGGGTGGATTTTTTCAGGGAGGAGCCTGATTGCAGTTGGTAAAGCAAATTTGATACCTGTCCGGCATGGTAGCGTACACCCTAATTTAATTCAGGGCAAAGGGCGCACTGAATTTGAAGGTGGGAACGTACACCCGGAATTTTTCTGTCGAAGCGAAGTTAACCATGTTGTAATGCCCTTTCATAGCTCCAATAGGAGAGGCAAGAAGGCAGCCGGAACTGTAGGTATGTGATTCTCCCGGTTTGATCACCGGCTTTTTGCCGATCACTCCTTCACCATCCAGCACTTCAAAATCATTGAGGGAGTCATAGATTTCCCAATGTCTTGAAGTCAGTTGAACGGAATCCTTACTTTGATTTTCGATGGTGATTGTATAACCAAAGGCAAAATGCATTTTATAGTTTTTAAAGAAGGTGCCTTCAAAACTAGTATCCACCGAAATTTTAATGCCTTTGGTAACTTGCGTAATCATGGTGCCTTTCTAATAGGTGATAATGCTTCCCAGTACAAGCAGGAATGATGAGATGCCTGCTAAAATAAAAAAAATTGTGTTAAGTAAGATAAATTTTAAAATTGTTTTAAACCGCCGTTCCTGATAATAGTTGCGCAATGATTTGTATAAATACACAGCAAATACCAACAGAAAAATTCCGGCACTTTCTACCTTGCATATAAAATCAATTAAAAAACTAACAATGAGCAAGATAAACAATAAGGACTGATTGTGAAAACTAAAGATAAGATTATCGGTATACGTATAATTTTTTCTGATGTACGCCATGGTAAGGAAGACGGCGAATAAAGGCAGGAAGAAAAAAGTAGCGATGGGAAGACGTGATACCAGACTACTTAAAAATGCCCCGGGCTGATTAATTATTTTCAACAAACTTCCGCCGATCCTGAAACTCATCCTGTTTTCAAAACTGTTCCGGATGCGGTATTTTTGCTCCACCTGTCCGAAATTAACGATGGAATCGCGGGACATTACCCCGGTGTAATATTCAATTTTTGAAATGATGCGGCTTAATGTACGGAGGGTGTCCAGGGAATTATAATAGTTAACCGGATCACTTACGGGGTCGGAACCTGCTTTTGCAGTCCCGGGATTGGGCAGAACTGATTCGGACAGGGAATCTTTCTCTTTATCTCCGTAGGAATAAACCATATTTATGCCTGAATTTGACATAGGTCCCACTTTTACTAAAACGGGGGAACCCGGCGCTTCAAAATCGCCCAGCAGATTCACAATCAGGAAGTAGATGAAACCTATGATCAGCAGAAACCGGAAAGGATTGGTATAGACCACCCTTTTGCCGCGGATATAATCCAGCGTGATCGCTCCCGGTCTTAGTAGCAGCTTTGATAAGGTGTTGAACAACCTGGAATCATAATTTACCAGGTTGGCGAAAAACTCGCTGATATAGTCCCGAAGGCTAAGTTTCCGTGTGGTATTGGCCTGTGAACATTGTGGGCAAAAGCGGTCGCTGATGTCCAGAGGATGGCCGCAATTGAGACACATGTTCCCCCGGTATGCCATAGGTGATCTGACTTTCCCGGACATTACTACCTGTATAATTGGTTATTGATATGACGACCGAACGAAGTCTGCGATTTCTGGCCCGCTTGCCGGGTCAGAAAAACACTTTCAGTTCGTGATATCACTTGAATTCGCGGCACCAATTCCGATAACGCTGTCATAGACATCTCCAAAATTTCTGTAGTAAACAAGGATAATATAGGTATTCTCGGTAAAGTGAAAGTTGCCGGCAATCGTATTGAGTTCAATAATCCCGTCTTCCCTTTTGATGACGTATTTATAATTGTAGAAACCCTGCTTCATCCGGATGACTGTCTCGAGAGTGCCGGTTTTGTCGTTGTAGTTCATCCTGTTCCCTGCGTCAAGGGTATAATTGTTGAATTTACCGAACACGTAGACCTCATCCAATCCAATGGCCTCAGTATAAGGTAGACTGAAATGCACTTCTGTATATTCAGCTTCCCTGGAAACATCATCCCCCTGTAGGGTCCTGATGACAAAATCCCCGTTGATGTCCGGAAAGTAGGTATATGGCTGATCATTGCGCCAGCGATCAGTAAAAAGGTAGGTATTGTAAAGCTCTCCGAATTCTATGTGCGAAACGGAAGCATTGGGCGCCCTCAAGTCCTTTGTATCGAAGTTGAGATATTCATTCCCTCCGAAGAAACCGGTTTCCACATCGTATTTATAAACCAATTCATTCCCCAGGGTAAATTGCGGCGGAACATTGTAAATCGCAGTGGGCCAGTGATAATTCTGAAGGATGGCAATTTTAACTTCCTTCTTGGGATTCACCAGGGGAAAATCAGCTGTAATGATCGAAAACTGCACAACCTGCTTTTCATTCAAAAATTCGAAGTCCCTGGACCTTTTCACAAAAGCACCCACCTTTACCAGGTCGTTGTAAATGATAAAGCGCCTTGAAAACTGAAGTTCATAACTGTTGTTATAGACTTCCAGCATATAATTGCCGCTTACTTTGAGTCCGAGGTTCTCATTTGGAATCGTGAGGCGATAATTCGAATAAGGCTGCAGGGTATTGTAGCTATTTTCATAATCGACAATCCGAAGGTTGTCCAGCCCTTCGAGGTATTGCGATTTTAAAAGGTCTGATGGTGTCCAGTCATAATCACAATGCACCACCTTATAGTAGTAGTCCTGTTCGCTGGCCGTGATATCGTCAAATTCCAGGGTAATGGGCTCACCTGACCGGACCATAGGAAACTGATCCTCGGTGGGTCCCCTGAAGATTACGGTCCTGATATTCGGGGGAGGTTCTATCTCTTCCTGTACCTGTCCAAACAATGGGAAGGTAAACAGCAGACATATGATCTGTTGAAGGTTCAGGCGCATATTTGCAACGTTTTTGCGGTAAAGGTAAACAAAAAGCCTACCCCTTAAATTCCTGACGTTGTAATGCCCAAATTTCTGGTTAATAATTATGAAAACTTTTTATTAAGTACTACTTTTGAGGCGTATTTTACAAATTAAGGTCTACTTTATATGTCCAAAGACATCCGAATCAAAAAGGGCTT
>JBGTKP010000054.1:0-251988 GCA_041744575.1 Muriicola sp. | reverse complement strand
CACTAACAACGACATCCGGATTTATCTTAAAAGGTAGCTGAGCTACCTTTTTGACTGGCAGCTACCTTTTTAGCTACCTTTTAAAACCAAATCGGTTCAAATCGTATGAACCCTTAAAAACTTGAAAACCAAGCAGTTCGTGAGAATTGCTTGGTTTTGGAGGAAAATAAATTCCCTTTTCGTGACCACGGCAGGATTCAAACCTGCAACCTTCTGAGCCGTAATCAGATGCGCTATTCAATTGCGCCACGTGGCCGTTATAAAAATTCAACCTGCAAAGGCAATTTGAATTGTTAATGCTGTTATCACTTCCTTGCCTGAAGCACCCCGCCCGAACGGACCGCCTTCAATTTGTCAATTCAACCTATAGTTGTTCGGTACGGGCGGGTATTCAATTGCGCCACGTGGCCGATAATGCTATCAACCGAAATGAAGCGGTTAATGTTTAAATTGATATGCCCGTCAGCCTCTTAGTTCCTCGATGGGACTGAGGTAGCCAAACGGGCTGCAAATATATTTCTTTTTTAATAGGAAGACAAGATAGCCTCTGATAAAACAATGAATGGAAATGAAGTGTGACAAATGCCGGCCTCTCAGTGCTAAAGCGCACGCGTGGTCACAAAATACCGCCATCCAATGATGGCCATCTGAAATTTTGAAGCCCTGGCCAGGTCCAACGATCGCTTTGAGTAAGAAGGTAAAAAAATCCTGTTGAATTTGGCCAGCAATCTGAAAAATGCCTTGCGCATGGATGTTTTTTACAAATATAGGGCGTTTAAAGAATAGCGGCGGCGGAAGCCGCCGCTTCTTGTAGTCGATCCAATATGATGTTCAGGTGAGTATCACAATAAGTGATACCAGTACGGTCAGGAGAATTTTGGCAAGAGTAATCATTTTTTTGGTTTTTAGGTTACAACCTGAACAGCTTTTGGTATACTTCCCGGCTGCCACAGATTAAAATATGGTACATCATAATCGATTATGACATCAAAATAAAATGATCTTCGGCCTCCCGCCAAGGAAAACAGGCAAAATTAATGCAATTGGATACAGAAATGTAAGTAAAATAATGACCTGACTACTAAAATATTACATCACTCCTTGAGAACACTTTACAAATGTAAGTTTTATCCACTTATACCCTTTCAGAATATAATAATTGTAGGGGCTTTTTGGAGCTTGTTTGTAAATCCAAGGCGCTATTTTGGCAAATTCGGGTCAAAAACAGCATTTTCATCTTTCAATTCCCCAACATCGCAATTCCTTGATAGCCATCGACGACCCTCCTATACCTTCTGCCTCTCATCACCCTACATCAGAAATGCTATAAAAAGCATATTCGGTACTAACAGTCTACTGGCAAGTGTCCAGGGAATTTCCGACTTCACTGACGGTAATTTCCTGAAACCTCACGGTGACCTCGGAGAACTATAAATTCCTTGCACCCCGCAATAAATCTTCGCTTATATTTGAGTCAAAATCCTCCAATGCAAAACTTCCTTTTTATTGCCGCCGGATTGGGCCTGCTGGTCCTCGGTGGGAACTGGTTATTGAAGTCGGCCGTCGCCCTTTCCCTACGCCTGAACATCCCCAGAATTGTGATCGGGCTGACTATCGTTTCCTTTGCGACCTCGGCCCCGGAACTCATCGTGAGCCTCAAGGCCGCGGTGGATGGATTTCCCGATCTTGCCCTTGGCAATGTGGTCGGTTCCAATATCGCCAATCTCGGGTTTGTTCTGGGCCTGGTACTGCTTTTCGGAAGCATGGAAGTTAAAAAAGGATTCTTTACAACGGACTGGCCCGCGATGATGCTGAGTTCCCTGCTTTTCTTCTGCTTTATCTACTTTGATGGAGAGCTGGTGCGCTATGAAGGCGGGATCATGCTTTTCGCCCTGTTCATTTTCCTCGTCTACCTTCTGAAATTCCAGAAAACCCCTATTGTCAATGAGCCCGACACCACAGAACAACCGATGCGACTTTATATGGCGGTATTGTATCTGGGCCTTGGCGGCCTTGCCTTATATTTCGGCTCTGAACTGCTGATCCGTGGCGCAGTGGGAATGGCCACCTATTACGGGGTGAGTGAACGGATTATCGCGATTACGGTAGTTTCCGTGGGAACCAGCATCCCGGAATTGGCGGCTTCCGTCATTGCTATCATCAAAAAGGAAAACGCCATTTCCATCGGTAACCTCATCGGCTCCAATATTTTCAATGTTCTGGCAGTCCTGGGAATAACATCCCTGATCAAACCCATTGTTGTTGTAGATCAGGGTTTGCTGACCAGTGATATTTTCTGGATGCTGGGTATTTCCTTTCTAATGCTGCCCCTGGTCTTTATGCCGAGGAAAATGCACCTGGGTAAATTAAAGGGCATCATTCTTGTGGTAACATATACGCTATTCGTATACCTTACGATCGCATAATTCCTGCTATGATTTTCCGGGCGACCCTTATGCTGTTCTTTCTGTCGCTGCAGGTCGGTGCCCAAGGCGAATACCTTAACGGCAGGTTAGTAGATGCCGTCACAAAGGAGCCTGTTCCCTTTGCTACCATTGCGATTAAAGGCAGGGCCGTTGGCGTGATTACCAATAAGGATGGCGGATTTAAAGTTCCTGAAAAATTCAGGAAGATTGGGGATACCCTGGAAATTTCGTCGATGGGATATCAGACCAGACAACTGCTGTTGTCCTCTCTTACACCTGATGAAATAAATGATATCCCTATTTCTCCCCGTGTACTTCAATTGCAGGAGGCCATCCTCGAAGCTCGGAAAAAAAATCCGCTTACGGCCAGGGAAATTGTGCAACGGGCCATTGAAGTTATTCCAGACAATTTCCCAATGACTCCATTTTCCACCATTGGATATTACCGGGACTATCAACTGAAAAATGATGCATACATCAATTTGAATGAGGCCATATTTGAAGTGTTTGACCAGGGATTCAAGGCCCTGAACTTCGAAACGACTAAAGTAAGCATCTATGAATACAGAGCCAATGAGGATTTTGATCGCGACACACTGGCGTTAGTGCCGTATGATTATGTCGGATACGGAAAAGTCATTAACAATGCTTTTTTATCCGGTTATGGCGGGAATGAGTTCACTATTTTACAAATACATGATGCCATCCGCAACTACAAGGTTCCTTCCTATAATTTTGTGAACCGGTTCGATACCGACCTCCTGAAGAACCATTCCTTCGAAAAAACACCGGATACCTACTTTGACGATCAGCCCCTGTATACCATTCAATTTCAGAAGGTGCATCCCGGCTACAGTGCCTACGGAACATTGTATGTTTCCAAGACGAATTTTGCCATCTATAAACTCGACTACGCCCTGTATGACCGACGAAGCCTCCTTCCGGATCGCGGTGTAAATAACAGGGGGAGCCGTTATCCCTTAATTTTTGAAATTCATAACTCTTACAGGCAGGAAGCAAATAAAATGTACCTGAATTATATCTCCTTCCACAATAGCTTTAAAGTTCGTATTCCGCCTTTTTTCCGGGTAAATGCCGTCATTGTTGATACGGACAAAAACTGCTTTTCTGTTGCCTTTAATCATCCCCCGGCCAACGCAGGTGTTTTTGATTTGTCCAACTATAAGCTGTTCTTTAAGAAAAAGCGGATTCCACTTGTCAGGGCAGAGCGTTTGAACGAAGAAGTGAGTTTATGGCCAGCAGGAGATCCGCAGGAGATCGCATCCATGTTGGAGGAGATCATCCGGGAAAACAGCGACGGAAAGGTCCCGACAGATATCTTTACGTATGAGGTAAGAAATATATCAGATAATCAGGGCAATCTTATCAATGAATGGACCAGCAGCAAATACGACCAGTTCCGCGAATTTTTTGCTCAGAAAATAAAGCCCCGCCAAGCGCTTCCCCCGGACCGCCTTTTTATGGACAAGACCCGCCCTATTTTTAATGAACAACCCATACTTAGCCCGATGAATTCCGGGGATTACTGGATGAACACCCCACTGCCTGAGACACCCCGATAAAAAAACGCACCGGAAGGTGAAACACTCCGGTGCGGCTGCAAGCTATTGTGAACAAGAATTAATTGGCCAAAGCCTCAGCTTTGATATTGGCAGATTTAACGGTTTTTACAATCCTTCCCGCAATTTTATACGGGTCGCCATTGGAAGCCGGCCTCCGGTCTTCCAACCAGCCTTTCCAGCCTTTTTCCACAGTGGCAATCGGGATTCGAATGGACGCTCCGCGATTGGACACCCCATAACTGAAATCGTTGATGGATGCTGTTTCGTGTTTGCCGGTCAGACGTTGGTCATTAAATTCCCCGTACACCGCGATGTGTTCCTTGGCTACCGGCCTGAAAGATTCACATATCTTCTCGTAAACCTCCTTGGAGCCGCAGGTTCTCAAGACGTTGTTTGAGAAATTCGCGTGCATCCCGGAACCATTCCAGTCGCCCTTGATAGGCTTTGGATGGTATTCAATATAATATCCGTAGTTTTCAGTCAACCGGTCCAGAAGATACCGCGCGATCCAAACCTGATCTCCAGCGGTCTTGGCACCCTTGGAAAAAATCTGGAATTCCCATTGACCACTTGCCACTTCCTGGTTGATTCCTTCAAAATTGATCCCTGCGGTGAGACACAGGTCCGCATGTTCTTCCACAAAATCCCGGCCGTGGGTGTTCTTTCCCCCGACGGAGCAGTAATACATACCTTGCGGTCCCGGATAACCACCTACCGGAAATCCCAATGGCAATTGTGTTTTCGTATCCATGATGAAATATTCCTGCTCGAACCCGAACCAGAAATCATTATCATCATCATCAATCTTTGCCCTGAAATTACTTTCGTGAGGAGTGCCGTCCGCATTTAAAACTTCGGTCATTACCAGATACCCGTTATTTCTTGCCGGGTCCGGAAATATAGCAACCGGTTTTAGCAAACAATCTGAAGATCCACCTTCGGCCTGCTTGGTAGAACTGCCGTCAAATGACCACACAGGACAATCTTCCAGTTTTCCGCTAAAGTTCTCTTCAATCTTTGTTTTACTCCGCATATTTTGAGTGGGGCTGTACCCATCCAACCATATGTACTCTAATTTCGACTTACTCATAAGACCAAGGTTTAAAAATGTTTAAAATGACCGTCAAAAATATATTTTTTATTGTATATACCATCAATTTCCACAGGGCAAATGTCTCAAATCAGCATATTATTATGAACACCCCTGATTTTTAAGGGGTAATTTTTAAAATTATTAAAAAAGGATGGCTTTTATAGGGAATGTTTAATTTTGCGGTTTCATTCAATTAACCTTACATCATGGCAAAATACAGATTTGGGGCGATTACCCGGAGCAGTGACAGGCAACACATCCCATTTGAAGATACAGGACGCCGCTCTGCCCTCTTCGGGTCACGGGTTTTTAATGAAGAACGCATGCTTCAATATCTGACGGCGGATGCCCTGGCAAGCGTCCGTGGAGCCGTTGGTTCCGGGGTGAAGATAAGCAGGAAAATCGCTGATCAGATTGCCGAAGCCATGAAAGCCTGGGCCAGCTCCCAGGGTGCCACCCACTACACCCATTGGTTTCAGCCACTGACAGGCAGTACCGCGGAAAAACACGATGCCTTTTTTGACCTACTTCCGGATGGCAGGGCCCTTGAAAAATTCGGGGGAGGCCAGCTGGTGCAACAGGAACCGGACGCCTCCAGCTTTCCGAGCGGAGGGATCAGGAATACCTTCGAAGCCCGGGGTTATACGGCATGGGATCCCACCTCTCCTGCCTTTATTTATGGCGCTACCCTGTGTATACCTACGGTTTTTGTCGCATATACAGGGGAAGCGCTGGACAATAAGACGCCGTTGTTAAGGGCTTTGAGCGCAGTTGACACCGCGGCTACGGCCGTAGCCAGATATTTTGATAAGAATGTCAGCAAGGTAAACGCCACCCTGGGCTGGGAACAGGAATATTTCCTTATCGATAAGGCCCTTGCCAATGCGCGCCCGGATATTGTCCTGACCGGACGCACCCTCGTGGGCCAGGCCGCCGCAAAAGGACAGCAACTCGATGATCATTATTTCGGTGTCATTCCGGTACGGGCCCTGGCTTTTATGAGGGAGCTGGAAAGCGAATGCATGCTCCTCGGTATTCCTGTCAAAACCAGACATAATGAAGTGGCTCCCAATCAATTTGAACTGGCGCCTGTCTTTGAGGAGGCCAACCTGGCGGTAGACCATAACCTGCTCCTGATGGATGTGATGGAAAGGATGGCAGACAAACACGGTTTCAAGGTACTCTTCCATGAAAAGCCTTTCGCAGGAATCAACGGCTCGGGCAAGCATAACAACTGGTCCCTGGCAACCGATACAGGGGTCAATCTGCTCAGCCCTGGTTCCACCCCGATGAAAAATCTGCAATTCCTCACTTTTTTTGTAAATACCATCAAAGCGGTTGATACCTATGAGGAACTCTTGAGATCTTCCATTGCCTCTGCCAGCAATGACCACAGGTTGGGTGCAAATGAGGCCCCCCCGGCCATCTTTTCAATCTTTATCGGAAAGCAGCTGAGTGATGTCCTGGACGAACTTGAAGGAGTTTCCAAAGGGAAACTTTCACCTGAAGAAAAAACCGAGCTGAAACTTAATGTGGTTGGCAAGATCCCGGAAATCCTGTTGGATAATACGGATCGTAACCGGACGTCTCCCTTTGCTTTCACCGGGAATAAATTTGAAATGAGGGGCGTGGGTTCCAAAGCCAATTGTGCAAAGCCCATGACGATCTTAAACGCCATCGTTGCGGATCAGTTGACCGCCTTTAAAAAGGAAGTGGATGCGCTTATTGACACCAAGAACTTAAAAAAGGATGAAGCGGTTTTTAATGTCCTGCGGGAATACATCAAATCGTCAAAAAGGATACGATTTGATGGCGACGGGTATGGGAAAGCCTGGGAAGAGGAGGCCAAAAAGCGCAATTTAAGCAACAATAAAGATACGCCTTCTGCGGTGCGGGTGATGACCGCCCCAAAAAGTCTGGAACTCCTGTCACGGCTGGAAGTGATGAGTGAAACTGAAGTCAGGGCCCGGCAGGAAGTTGAACTGGAAACGTATATCTTACAGACACAGATTGAGGGCAGGGTGTATCACGATCTGATATATAGCCATGTCATCCCTGCTACCATTTCCTACCAGAACAGGCTCCTGGAAAACGTACGCGGGCTCAAGGAAATATACGGAACAGGACATAAAAAAATGACGGAGATCCAGCTTGAAATCATTGAATCCCTGTCCTTGCACCTGAAGGCATTAAAGCAGGACACGGACCGAATGACCGAAGCCCGGAAGTCAGCCAACGCCATGACCGATCTCGCTGCGAAGGCCACTGCCTACCGCGACTCTGTAAGGTCTCATTTTGAACAACTCAGGTACCATTGTGATAAACTGGAACAACTCATAGACGATGAGATCTGGCCCCTGGTGAAATACCGTGAATTGTTATTTATAAAATAGGTCCGCAGCAACCAGTATACCTCCCGGTTGAAGGAGGTGGTTGACATCCCGGAAATTACCGGGACCCGGTAATAGCCGGTAATGTGGATTGCGTTATTTTTGACCCAAATTAACAAAGATGAATGAGCCCGCCGGTGACCGGTACAGCCGAAGAGGAGTTTCAGCTTCAAAGGAAGATGTTCATAAGGCCATAAAAACCATTGATAAGGGACTTTTCCCAAAGGCGTTCTGCAAAATTATCCCGGACCATCTTACCGGAGATGAAGACTATTGTCTGGTCATGCACGCAGACGGTGCCGGTACCAAATCTTCCCTGGCGTACCTGTACTGGAAGGAAACAGGGGATCTTTCCGTCTGGAAAGGCATAGCGCAGGATGCTCTGGTGATGAACATTGATGACCTGATATGCGTGGGCGCCACGGATCATATCCTGCTGTCTTCCACCATTGGAAGAAACAAACAGCTCATTCCGGGTGAGGTTATTGCTGCCATTATTTCGGGAACGGGGGAACTTATAAGGGATCTCTCTGCCTATGGGGTGCACATCCATTCCACAGGCGGGGAAACTGCAGATCTTGGGGACCTTGTAAGGACCATCATAGTCGATTCTACGGTAACGGCGAGGATGAAAAGAAGTCAGGTCATTGATAACGCCAACATACGTGACGGGGATGTGATCATCGGCCTTGAATCTTCCGGCCAGGCTAATTATGAGACGGGCTACAACGGAGGTATGGGAAGTAATGGACTGACCTCAGCCAGGCACGATGTCCTCAGCGGTTATCTCGCGAAGCAATACCCTGAAAGTTATGATCCGTCCATGCCGGAAGACCTGGTATACGCCGGATCGAGGAGATTGACGGATGCTATCGAGGGAGTGCCGCTGGACGCGGGCAAACTGCTGTTATCTCCAACACGTACTTATGCCCCCATTGTCAAAAAAATCCTCGACAAATACACTCCTGAAGACATCCATGGAATGGTACATTGCAGCGGAGGGGCACAAACCAAAATCCTGCATTTTATTGGCAATTTACACGTGATAAAGGACCATCTTTTTGATATCCCTCCCCTCTTCCGTCTGATACAGGAAGAATCCGGCACTCCCTGGCGTGAAATGTATCGTGTTTTTAATTGTGGCCACCGGATGGAGATCTACGTGCAGGAATATCTGGCGACCGATATTATTGCTATTTCCGAGAGCTTTGGGGTGGCCGCCCGACAAGTGGGAAGGGTAAAGGCCCATACTTCCCCTAAGCTGACAATCAAAGGTCCGTACGGGACCTTTGATTACTGAGTATACGAATCCCCGCATTCCTGCGTTATTTATTAATCCGACCAACCTTATCCGTGATATGTACCAAGGGGATCCATACCCATGAGACACACCACATGAATTGCCTTTAAGAAGATCATTCAGATGGGATGAATCATTAAAAAAAATGGAATGGAACGAAAGGAATTTTTAAGAAATTTGGGTGTCGGAGCCGCATTTGCACTGACATTTCCCTGTATTCAGGGTTGTTCCAGTGATGGAACGGATCCCAACGTTAAACCGATTCCGACAGGCATCGATTTTACCATTGATCTGACTTCTCAGGAAGGCTTGAAATTGCAGAATAACGGCGATTTTATCCTGAAGAATGAGGTGGTGGTTGTCCGGAATCTTTCCGGGAATTTCATAGCCGCGAGTCAGGTCTGCAGTCACCAGCAGACAGATCAGGTCCGCTTCATCGGGGATGATGGGGGCATTTTTCAATGCAGCACCCATGGTTCTGAATTTTCTCAGGACGGAAGCCCTCTGAATTCAATAACAAACAATCCGCTTAAAATCTTCAATACGGAACTATCCGGAGATCTCCTGAGGGTATTTGAATAAACTATTCCAGCAATGAGGTCCGCGATAGCCATCCCGTATTGTCTGGGTTGTATAAAAACAACCAGGCGTCCATTCAGTTCCGGGATTGGAACCGGACTTGTGCTGCGCGGTACCGTCAACCTCCTGCTTTTCTTTATGTGTTCCCTGTTCGCACTTGGCCACTGCTTTTCTCAGGAAAAGAAATATGTGACTGTCCGCCGTGCTGTCAAACTGATGGGGAGCAATTTTGAAATAACGGTTGTTACACAGAACGAAGAAATAGGCTATATCAACATAGAGGAAGCGGTGGCCGAAATCACCCGGATTGAAAACCTGATCTCCTCGTGGGATCCGAAATCTGAGACTTCCCGAATTAATGAAAATGCCGGTCTACTCCCGGTCAAGGTGAGCCCGGAGCTTTATAAACTTATAGAAAGGACGATTAAGATCTCGCAGACTACCATGGGTGCGTTCGATATCACCTATGCCTCTCTTAACAATATATGGCGGTTTGACGGATCTATGCAATATGCCCCCACCGCGGAGGAGATCAGTGACGCGATGACCAAAGTAGGTTATCAGAAAATCAGGCTTGATCCAGTAGAAAACACAGTCTTTTTAACGGAAAAGGGGATGAAGATCGGGTTTGGTGCCATTGGCAAAGGTTATGCAGCCGATAAAGCCAAGGAATTCCTGGTTTCAAAACAGGTGCCTGCGGGAATGATCAATGCTGCCGGGGATATCACTACCTGGGGAACCAAAGCCACCGGTGAAAAATGGTTAATTGGAATCGACAATCCGGAAGGTACG
Organism: Muriicola sp.; assembly: GCA_041744575.1. GTDB lineage: Bacteria > Bacteroidota > Bacteroidia > Flavobacteriales > Flavobacteriaceae > JTS-RE37. The sequence continues at coordinate 241,825 of JBGTKP010000054.1, read as the reverse complement.
GGCCGTTTTTTTTCGTGGATCCCGCTGGTGGAATCTTCTGTTTCGACCACGGGGGAACAGGATTTGTATGTCCTGTTCAATGGCAGAAAATATTCGCATATCATTGATCCCAGGTCCGGCTATCCGGCCATGGGGATAAGTAAAGTGACTGTGCTGGGTAAAAGTGCCGAATTATGTGATGCTCTCAGTACTGCAGTTTATATCCTTGGGAGAGACCTGGGTCTGGAAATGATCAATCAGCTGCCTGGGACAGAGGCCATAGTGGTCGATTCCAACAACAAGGTTTTCAAGAGCACAGGGATCCTCCTGAACAACTGAACATCCTGAGATTTTTCTCATGGGCGTTACTTTTTGCCCATTCCTATATACCATTAGAGCGTTAAAAAAGTTGTAAATTCGCTGCTGATGAATTATCGCAGATGCTTGACAAATTAAATATTGTAAAACAACGGTTTGACGAGGTATCCGACCTGATTATTCAGCCCGGGATCATTTCTGACCAGAAGAGATATATCCAGCTGAACAAGGAATACAAGGACCTCAGGCTATTGATGGATAAGAGGGAGATCTACCTCGAGTTAAGCGGTCATATCACCGAAGCCGAAGAAATCCTTGCGGCAGGTGGCGACCCTGAAATGCTGGAAATGGCAAAGGCGCAATTGGAGGAAGCCAGTTCGGCCGTGCCGGCACTGGAAGATGAAATTAAGTTCCTTCTCATCCCTGGAGACCCTGAGGATGCCAAGGATGTGGTGATGGAAATCAGGGCGGGAACTGGCGGCGACGAAGCTAGCATATTTGCCGGAGACCTGTACCGGATGTATGCAAAATACTGTGAATCAAAAGGATGGAAAACCAATGTTATTGACCTCAGTGAAGGGACCAGTGGCGGTTATAAGGAAATCCAGTTCGAGATCACAGGGGAAGACGTATATGGCACCCTGAAATTTGAAGCCGGTGTCCACAGGGTGCAAAGGGTGCCTCAAACCGAAACCCAGGGGCGGGTGCATACCAGTGCTGCAACTATTATGGTCCTCCCGGAAGCCGAGGAGTTTGATGTACACATAGAACCCAAGGAGGTGCGGATAGATTATTTTTGTTCCTCAGGACCCGGGGGCCAGTCGGTCAATACTACCTATTCCGCGGTACGCCTGACCCACCTTCCTACCGGTCTGGTGGCACAGTGCCAGGATGAAAAATCCCAACATAAAAATAAGGAAAAAGCATTTAAGGTATTGCGCTCCCGGCTTTATGATATGGAACTGGCCAGGCGACAGGAAGCAGATGCAGCCAAACGCAACTCCCAGGTTAGCAGTGGTGACCGTTCTGCCAAGATCAGAACCTATAACTATCCCCAGGGCAGGGTGACTGATCACAGGATTGGCCTCACTTTGTACGATCTGCAGAATATTATCAATGGGGATATCCAGCGCATCATTGACGAACTGATGTTGGTTGACAATACTGAAAAACTCCGGGAGGCCTCTGAGATAATATAAGCAAAAATGACCATTGCGGAACTGACCCGGCAAATCCATTTGAAGAAGTCCTTCCTCTGTATCGGGCTGGACACGGACCTGGAGAAAATTCCTGCCCATCTGAAACAGGAGCAAGATGCCATTTTTGCTTTTAATAAAGCCATCATTGACGCCACACACCATCTCTGTGTGGCCTTCAAACCAAACGTCGCTTTTTATGAAGCATACGGAATCAGCGGCTGGCGGGCGCTGGAGAAGACGGTGGGTTACCTGAACACAAATTATCCGGAGATCTTTACCATTGCCGATGCCAAAAGGGGTGATATCGGCAACACCTCCTCGCGGTACGCCCGGGCATTTTTTGAGGTTATGAATTTTGATGCCATTACGGTATCCCCCTATATGGGCAGAGATTCCATTGAACCCTTTCTGGCATTCAGGAATAAATATACCATCTTGCTGGCGCTGACCTCCAATTCCGGTGCTGCGGATTTTCAAATGGATCCCAGATCCGCTCCATTGTACATGAAGGTACTGAAGACCTCAAAGAGTTATGTAAATGCGGAAAATCTGATGTTCGTAACCGGGGCTACACAAGCAGAACATCTCAGGGAGATCCGGAAAATTGTCCCGGATCATTTTTTGCTTGTACCTGGCCTTGGGGAGCAGGGTGGATGTCTTGAAGAAGTGGTAAAACACGGAATGAATGACAAGGTAGGCCTGCTGGTAAATGCTTCACGCAGCATCATTTATTCATCAAATGGTGTGGATTTTGCAGCAGCTGCGAAAAGTCAGGCAATGGAAATTCAGGCACAGATGTCCTTGTACCTGTAGCGTATAGTAACGGAATCAGGCAACCAGACCTTCCAGAATCTTCCTGATCTTGGCGGCCTTTTGTTCAAAAAACTCCCTTAATCGGGCATCAGCCTGCTCCAGGTTCGAAGCTTTTTCAATAAAATTCTGATACTGATATTCCAGCAGCGCAATGGCCTGCCTTCCATTGGTGATCGGAGTAACACTTCCTACTCTGCAATACTGATTTTCCATCTTCTTCAATTTGGTTCTTACAAATATACGAACCAAAGCAATTTTTAGATGTTGGGTATGGGGTGGTTTCAACTAAAAAAGTGGTGATTTATCTATTTTTTAACATAAACGTAAACTATTCTTAAAACTGAGTCTTTCTATGGTTTAAAACCCATTGCATATGTGATTTTTATCAGCGATAATCTTCCTTCCTAATCGAAAAATCGTTAAGTTTAAGACATCACCAATTGGTTGCAATGAGAACCTGGGCGGCACTGCTATTTCTTCTTCTTGTATTAAAGGTCTCCGCGCAGAACACGGAGTGTTCATGTTGCGGGGAAGCCTATGCTGCTTTCGATTTTTGGATCGGGCAATGGGATGTAAAAGACCCGGCAGGAAATTCCTTAGGCAGCAACAGTATCGTTAAAGATCTGGACCAGTGTATCCTTAAGGAGAGCTGGACGAATTCCAACGGAACCTTTAAAGGGCAAAGCACTAACTTCTACAATAGGGACACTGGCAAATGGGAACAATTGTGGAGCGATAATTCGGGCAACCACCTCAAACTTGCGGGAACCTTCGGCCCGTCTGAAATGACCTTGTCCTCAGATCCCTTTCAGGGTGAAGACGGCAGGGAATATGTCCACCGGATTAGTTGGACCCATCTTCCGGATGGCACCGTCCGTCAATTGTGGGAAGTGCTCTCCGGCTCCACTGTGGAGCGCGTCGAATTTGAAGGCATATATCATAAGATTTCAAACTAGTATAATTCCTTGAGCCGGTATAAGAAGAGGTCTTTTCTGAAAAAGGCAATGTCCTGAACATGGTAATGATTTTACCGTCCTGCTAAGGTAACCAGAGGCATTCAGGACGGCAGGTCCCAGAAGCCATAATCATTCAATAACCTATTTATGTTATAAAGTGTCTGTGCCATCAATGCAGGGGAGCACCCTTTCGAAATACCACGGAATAATCAAACCTGTCAGCCGGCAGTGTATCTGAACCTGCTTCCCGTGGGTACCTGCAAAGCAGGTTGTCCCCCCCGAAGAGCGGGAACTCCTGGAGGTACAAAAGATCAGTTTTCAGATCTGTAGCATGGACATGGGTGGCCTCGAGACAGGGACAGGCGGGATCGCTATGGGATATTCCGGCTGGTCGGGATACCGTTCTGTACAACACTATATCCCAACTTTTCGAAACAAGGGTTTTCTTGTCAGGGGAGGCACCCATAAAATGCTCCATTTTTGTTGCATGGTGCGTTCTGATAATTACATTTCCCAGTTGCCGAACAGCCTTGACTGAAGTCATGGAAAGCATCCCCTCAGCATTCCGGTAGAGGGTACCCGGACTTGCCATTGCGGCCGGGAGACACAAATAGATGCCCAGACCCACTAGAAATTTGATCGGAGACACAGCTTATCGTTCATTTTTAATTGATTCACATCACTTAGGTTGGTTGGGTTTTCATGGGTCACGTAGCTGCCAGTTAGAGGAAATGAACCCCCTCGGCAGGCAGGGCGATTCATTTGACCAGAGCATTGTGGTCAAATGACGCATTTCTGAATTTCACTTCGGTAAAGCCTTATAAACATTTACCTTTCCGAGGAGTATTTACCGGCAGCTTTCGCTGCGCCGCTTCCCGCACTTCAATGTCTTTTTATTGGACTTGCAAATGGGATATTGGAAATGGAAATGGAGGGTTGTCAGGGAAGGAACTGTACTTAATGATTATAAATAAGGATGATCCGGCAGGGAAATATCAGGAAGGGGCGTACATTTTTTGGTACTCGGTGGGCGTAAGGAGGGTGTCTTTTTTAAAGGCCTTGTTAAAGGTTACTTTGTTATTGTAGCCCACCTCATAGGCCACCTCAATGATATGAATGTTTTTCTTGGTGTCTCTGTCGAAGATCGATTTCGCTTCCCGGATTCTGTATTTATTGACCAGCTCATGAAAGCTCAGATGAAAATGTTCATTGATAACCTGTGAAATATTGTGGCGCGTCGTATCCATACGTGAAGCAAGTATTTCCAGGCTGAGATCACTTTCGCGATAAATTTTTTCCCTGTCGAACAAATCGATAAGCCGATCCTTGAATTCCTGAGAAAGGCTTTCTGTAAGTCCTGATTTCCTGTATTTAAAGAAAAGTTGATTGTCATAGGAAAAGAGACCACTGAAGAGGTGCGGCTGAACATTGGCAGAGTAACCAACATAAAGCACCATAAGCGACATACTGATGACCTGGGCGTGGTACAGAAAACCAAAATTGATCTGATTACTTATTAATGCGCCGTAGATGGCATAGCAGATAATATACCCCAGGTGAATGGCAAGAATATTCCTCTGCCACCGGATATTTGGGGAGCTGAAATCATTTTTAAGGCGGCTCTGAAGAAATAAGGCACGGATAAAGTACCCGTAAACGACGAGCGATGATAGCTTTAAACCGACGATGTAGGCAATAACGTTGCTGTCCGAAGAATTCAGCCCGGCATCTCCCTGATACAGCATTAATTTTAATTTTTCGCCGGCTGGCAGCATATACACAGGAATAATATAAACAAGGAAAAGGAGAGTGGGGAGCAGGTGAAGCAGGTCCGAGCGTCTGAAGGTGTATTGCTGAGTGATCCTTTTAAAATAAAAATACAAGAGAGGGCCATAAATGAACGAGAAGGAAGTGGACATCAGATATGAATGGGGAAATTCATAGTGGTAATTGGTAAGATTCAGACAGATGTGGAGTATAAAAAAGGAATGGATAAAAATAAATGCACTGATGAGCAACCTGGCGATCGAATCAATTTTGCGATTGAAGTTGATCATGATCGCGATATAAAATCCAATCAGGGCTACATAAAGATAGGCAAAGGACCATAAATTATGCCTGGGGGCATAGGTGCTGACCATTTTCCTGAATTCAGGGGCATTCCTGATATCAGAAAAACCGTCTCCCTGCAAAAAGGAGGTATTGAATTCTTTAGTCAAATAGGATTCGATAAAGCCAACTGCCGCCTGCGGATTGCCCAGTGCCGCTTCACTCAAGGCCAGTTTTTTATAAAGATAAACGATGTCTGCTCCCGCCAGGCCCAGGGCTTTCCGGTAATCTTGCCCGGCTTTATCGTAATTGGCAGATAGGAATAAAGAGTCTGCGTGATGAAGAAGCTCTGGGAGATCCGAGTCAATTTTGTTGAAAGGTGGCTGATCCGCTTGTGAAGCAAATATGGGATACACAATAAGAAAGGAGCATAAGAAAACCATTAGGAAACTTATCCGACTCATTTCTGATTGTTGATTGATGAAGATTCTTGTATGAATTTAAATAAATATTGCAACCGGCCTCTTAAAATTGTCTTAAATGTAGTATGGCCCGATAAGAATTTACCTTCCCCAAGGTGATCCCTAAGGGGAAGTGCATGAACAAAGGGACAATGGATTGCCGAAAAACCTGGTGGGGAAATATCAATAAAAAAACCCTGACGGAACATCAGGGTTTTAAACTAACTAACTCAAATATACTAACTCAAATTGGTATGCATCACTTTGACAAGAAGCGGTGACACATGTTCATTTAACAAAGTTTAACACCTTAAACTGTTTATTATTAACGGCAGAGCGATCGGTTATATTGTGTTAAGATTGAAGATTCCCAAGGTCATTTAGTCCTGCAGCGCAAAAACCTTTTTGAGGAGGGCGGTCGTCCGGGCGGCAACCGCACTCCGTATTTGTTTTTCTTCAACGGCGATCATGATGTATACCCCGTCAAGAGCTTCCCTGGTCACATAATCGCTCAGGTTCGGATCAACATCCGCGGTCAGGGGTAAATTGTTGTAACGATTGATAAGGTTGTTCCAGATCTTGTCTGCGCCGACTTTGTCAAAGGACCTTTGGATGACAGGGTGAAAAGCCTGGTAAAGCGATTTTTCTGTGGCAGTAGTAAGATATTGTGTAGCAGCATTGTCACCCCCCAGGAGGATGTTCCTTGCATCCTCAAAAGTAATTCCTTTAACCGCATTTACAAAGATGGGAGTGGCTTCTCCTACTGCATCCTCAGCGGCCCTGTTAAGCGCCTTTAAACCTTCGTCCGCCAAACTACCCAGTCCCACGTCCCGCAAGGTCTTGTCCACTTTTTTAAGTTCGTCCGGTAACAGGATCTTCACCAGTTCATTCCTGAAAAAGCCGTCTTCCGCAGTGAGTTTACTCACCTGTTTCTCAATGCCAAGATTCAGTGCTTCACGCAGGGCGCCGGCGATTTCCGTATTGGTTACCGGGCTTCCACCCGGCAGCTGGTTGACCACCTGTTGCAATTCGCCACAGGCAGTACTTAGAGATAGCATGAGGCACAAAAGAATTTTCTTTAACATATTCCGGAGCAATGGTTTTTGAAAGTTACTGTTTTCCTGCCCTAAAACTCAGGAAAAGATAACCGTTTTGTTATTGTAAACCATGGTTTTTCGCGCGATATGGAGTTGCACGGCACGGGCAAGTACGATTTTTTCAAGATCCTTTCCCCTGGTAATAAAATCGTTAACAGAGTGAGAATGCGAAACCGCAGTGACCCCTTGCTCTATGATAGGGCCTTCATCCAAGTCATCAGTCACATAATGACTTGTGGCGCCAATGATCTTCACCCCCCTTTTAAAGGCAGCATGGTAAGGTTTCGCTCCGGCAAACGCCGGCAAAAAGGAATGATGTATGTTAATGATCTTGTTCGGGTATCTGTTCACAATGGCCGCGGGTATGATTTGCATATACCTGGCAAGGACAATAAAATCGACCTCATGCTCACTCAGCAGTTCAAGATGACGCTTTTCTGCAGCTTCTGTGGTCTTTAGCGCGACCTCTACATGAAAAAAAGGTATCCCGAACTGTTCAGAAATGGATCGCAGGTCCTCATGATTGCTAAGGATAAAGGGAATTTTTACCTTTAATTCGCCAGACTTGAACCGACTCAATAAATCGTAAAGGCAGTGGTTGTACTTAGAAACATAGAGGGCCATTTTTGGCATCTCGTCATCAGGGTGTATACTCCATGTCATTGCGTAGGGCCTTGCAAGCTGTTCCTGGAAGTCGGCTGAAAACGACTCCAAAATTCCGTCTCCTGGAATAAATTCACTTTCCAGGCGCATAAAAAATACACCTGCCTCTTTGTCCACATGCTGATCAAGATATACGATATTGCCGCCGGAGTGATGTATAAAACCTGTTACAGCGCTGATAATTCCCGGGCGGTCTTTGCAAAGTATAAGCAGGGTTGATTTCAATGTGATATATTTGACACGGTAAAATTATACTATTCAAAGGGCAAGCGCCTTTTGGCTTTCACAATTATAATATTCTGAATTATATTTATTTTTCTTTGCATTTAATGTAAATTGTTCCCTGATTATTGCCTTATAATTATCAATGAGTCAAACTCAAACTTACATTCCTCAAAATAAGATCAGGGTCGTAACGGCCGCTTCACTTTTTGATGGTCATGATGCGGCCATTAACATCATGCGCCGGATCATTCAATCAACCGGAGCGGAAGTCATTCATTTGGGACATGACAGAAGTGTGGCTGAGGTGGTCGATTGTGCCATACAGGAGGATGCTCATGCTATTGCCATGACTTCTTATCAGGGGGGCCACAATGAATATTTTTCCTATATGAAGGATCGACTCGTGGAACTTGGTTGCGGACATATTAAAATTTTCGGGGGCGGGGGCGGGGTCATACTCCCCAAGGAGATTGAAGCCTTGCATCAATATGGTATCACACGCATCTATTCCCCGGATGATGGCCGCACCATGGGATTGCAGGGGATGATTAACGATCTGCTTTCAAGGTGTGATTCGCCTGTACCGCCATTGTCACTGAAGAATGGGGAAACCTTGCAGGGTGCACTTCACCGCAAAAGCGCTCCGGTAATGGCCAGAATGATCAGTCTCGCCGAAAACAGGCCTACTGAATACAGGGAACTGATGTCGGCCTTTTCAGGAGGGGATCCCGGTATTCCTGTACTTGGAGTCACGGGTACAGGCGGGGCAGGGAAATCAAGTCTTGTTGATGAACTGGTCCGACGCTTTTTGAAAGATTTTGAGGATAAGACGATCGCACTGATCTCAGTAGACCCATCTAAAAGGAAAAGCGGGGGTGCCTTACTGGGAGATCGGATCCGAATGAATGCCATCAATGATGAGCGGGTATTCATGCGGTCGTTGGCAACAAGGCAATCCAATAAAGCCCTTTCCGGTAATGTAAAAGAGGCCTTGCAAGTGCTGAAGGAGGCCGGGTATGATCTCATTATTCTGGAGTCTTCCGGCATCGGCCAGTCCGATACTGAAATAACGGAATTCTGCGACGTTTCTCTCTATGTAATGACACCGGAATTCGGGGCGGCTACCCAACTTGAAAAAATTGACATGCTGGATTTCGCCGACTTGGTCGCGATTAATAAATTTGATAAAAGGGGAGCTCAGGATGCGCTCCGTGATGTTCGGAAACAATTTAGCCGCAACCGCGGACTTTGGGAATCCGATCAGGAGACATTACCCGTTTACGGAACCATTGCCTCTCAATTCAATGATCCTGGAATGAATGCACTCTACAAAGGAGTTATGGAGCATCTCGGGAAGGTGGCGAACGGAAAATTAAATTCAGCATTTTCGCCCCCGGATGAAAGTTCGGAAAAGACATTTATCATCCCTCCCTCGAGGACGAGATACCTTTCAGAGATTACGGAAACGATACGGGAATACGACACCCGAGGAAAAGAGCAGGCAGAAATAGCACAACAATTGTATGGTGTTTTCAAGACCATTGGGACGGTTATGAACCATGGGGATCAAAAAACAGATTTATACAACCTGTTATCTGCCAAGGGGTTGGACGCGACCTCCATTCTGAATAAGGATACGTCTGGCCGGAATAACGAATTGCTGAAGCAACTTCTGGATTTGTTTAACAAACTTAAGTCGGATCTGAATTCCGATCACTGGCAGTCGTTGCTTGAGTGGGACACCCGTGTTCGTCGCTATAAGGAGTCTGAATACCATTTCAAGGTCAGGGGGAGGCAGATCAGTGTACCGACACACACCCAATCCCTTTCCCATCTTCCCATTCCCAAGATCGCGCTGCCGCGGTACAGTGCCTGGGGAGATGTGCTGAAGTGGCAGTTACAGGAAAATGTTCCCGGGGAGTATCCGTTTACGGCAGGATTGTATCCATTTAAGAGAACCGGGGAAGACCCTACCAGAATGTTTGCCGGAGAAGGCGGGCCGGAAAGGACCAACAGGCGTTTTCACTATGTCAGCCGGGAAACCCCTGCCAAACGTTTGTCAACAGCTTTTGATTCTGTCACACTGTATGGAAATGATCCTGGTTTGAGGCCTGATATTTATGGTAAAATTGGCAATGCGGGGGTTTCCGTATGCTGTCTTGATGATGCCAAAAAATTATATTCGGGATTTGACCTTAGCAGTCCGCTTACTTCCGTAAGTATGACCATAAATGGGCCGGCACCTATGCTTCTGGGATTCTTCCTGAATGCGGCCGTTGATCAGAATTGCGAAAAATACATCAGGGAGGAAGGACTTGAGCAAGAAGTAGAGAATAAGATTTCCTTGATTTTTCAGAAGTCGGAAGTAGAAAGATCCCGTTATCAGGGAAATTTACCGGAAGGGCACAATGGCCTTGGCCTGCTTCTTTTAGGGGTAAGCGGAGATGAAGTGCTTTCAGCCGAGGTCTATAAAGCCATAAAAATCAAAACACTGCAGCAGATAAGGGGAACGGTCCAGGCCGATATTCTAAAGGAGGATCAGGCGCAAAACACCTGCATCTTTTCTACGGAATTCGCCCTTCGGCTGATGGGTGATGTTCAGGAATATTTCATTGAGAAGGATATACGGAATTTCTATTCGGTATCCATTTCAGGGTACCACATCGCAGAGGCGGGAGCCAACCCCATCACGCAACTGGCATTTACCTTGTCCAATGGGTTTACCTATGTGGAGTATTACCTGAGTCGCGGGATGGATATAAATAAATTTGCCCCGAACCTTTCTTTTTTCTTTTCTAACGGCATCGATCCGGAGTATGCGGTTATTGGCAGGGTTGCGAGAAAGATCTGGGCAAAGGCGATGAAAGAAAAGTACGGCGCGGACCCACGGGCACAAATGCTTAAATATCATATCCAGACCTCCGGCCGAAGCCTGCATGCACAGGAAATCGATTTTAATGACATAAGGACCACCTTACAGGCACTGTATGCCATCTACGATAATTGTAATTCTTTGCATACCAATGCCTATGATGAAGCCATAACGACCCCAACCGAAGCCTCGGTACGACGCGCAATGGCCATTCAGCTGATCATCAACAGGGAACTCGGACTGGCAAAGAATGAAAATCCATTGCAGGGTTCTTTTGTTATAGAAGAATTGACGGAGCTTGTGGAAGAAGCGGTTTTAACCGAGTTTGATCGCATTACGGAGAGAGGCGGGGTTTTGGGTGCCATGGAAACAATGTATCAGCGTTCAAGAATCCAGGAGGAAAGTCTCTACTATGAAACCTTAAAGCACTCTGGTGAATATCCTATTATCGGGGTCAATACATTTTTGAGTTCGCAAGGGTCACCCACCGTCCTTCCGTCAGAGGTGATCCGGGCAACGGGAGATGAAAAAAAGAATCAGATCCACACACTGGAACTGCTTCACAAAAAAAATAAAGACATGGCAAGGGAAAAATTGGAAATGCTGCAACACGCTGCGCTCAAAAATGACAATATATTTGAAAGCCTAATGGAAGCTACCAAGGTTTGTTCCCTCGGACAGATAACACAGTCACTGTTTGATGTTGGCGGGCAGTATCGTCGTAATATGTAGGGCACAGGCCCTGGCAGCCGAATTATAATGTTTATGAGTCTCTGTGAGGGTTGATAAATGAAGGATATGGCATAACAACCGATATTTCAGAAGTAAAGCTGCAAACAGGGAGAAACAGGTATAATCAGTACCCGAAATAATCGTTAAAACCCCACCTGGCATCCCCGTTGCCGGTGCCGATTGATTTCCTCCAGACCTTAAAGGATTTTCTGAAACTGAGAATCTCCTCTCTAAGCAATTGCAGGTATTCCTTTTCCTTGATTCCATCTTTTTCCAGGCCGTTGCAATAGGATAGAATATTCCGGATCATAATGCCGATAAATTTTGCGCTCTTCACACGCACGGCACGGGATTTGGAAAACTCCGCCTGGGCAATTTGCTGGGGGATCAGGATGGCATCTGTAAGTAAGGAATCAGCGATATGGTCCCGGAGGCTGTTGGAGCGATATAAATGAAGGAGATCCTTATCATAACTGACAAAGGAAACTATTTCCCTGGTCATATAGCAGAGATCCATAGCCTTTCGGTAAACGGGTACGTTTCGTAGATTTTTACGTAACATCTTCTTAAAAAGCAATTTTTTACCTATTAAAGTTACTGCCAATTCCAAAAAAATATCTTATCATTCAATAGGAATACAATATATTTACTTTTTAAAATAAAATATTAAACGTAATTAGTTTTGAATACTAAGATAGATGAACTTAACTGGAGCATCCTGAAAATTCTTCAGGAGAATTCACGGGAATCGCTCACCAGTATTGGCAGGAAAGTGGGCCTGACGCCTCCAGCCGTGGCGGAGCGGGTTAAGAAAATGGAAGATACCGGGATGCTGATTGGTTACAAGGCAAAAGTGTCTCACAATAAGGCGGGATATCAGTTGCAGGCCATTATCACATTGCGGGCATTTATGGGAAAGCTAAAACCATTTTTGGAAACGGTTAAAACCTTCAATGAAGTGGTCAATTGTTACAGGATCACGGGGAATGAAAATATCATCATGGAGGTTATTCTAAAGGATCAGTTTCATCTCGAAAAGTTTATTGATGTACTCATTCAATACGGAGAAACCCGAACCCATATCATTCTTTCACATGTCATTTCAGACGCGCCAATCAAGCGAAGGATCGACTGATATCCGCAATTCTTTGGCCGGATTTTTGATGATTTATAATGTATGAAATCAATATTTACTATCCTACTCCTTGCTTTATGTACTTCCTCAACCGCATTATTAGGCCAGGGCTTAACCTTCAGAAAAGGGATTATCACCGATTCTGTGGAAGTAAATGAGGCGCCCGGTGAAAACTTTGCACTTTACCTTCCAACGTCCTTTATTAATTCCGGGAAATGGCCTGTCATATTTGTATTCGACCTGGAGGGACGGGGAAAGCATGCCCTCAGTCAGTTTGTGGAAGCCGCTGAGAAACAGAATTATGTTTTGGCAGCATCCAATAATTTATCAGATACCCTGCCGATTTCACAGAATATGCTCATTGCCACCCGCATGCTCAACCATGTTATCTCTTTTTTTCCTATCCAGAATGACAGGGTGTATACCGCCGGAATTTCTTCGGGCGGAAGACTTGCCGGTATTGTTCCGGCATTTTTGAAACAGATTGAAGGTGTGGTCTCTATAGGATCGGGAGTGCCCAATCTGGAGCTTTTGAACACAAAAAACCCTTTTTATTTTATAGGGATCGTAGGGAAGGAGGATTTTAATTACCTGAATATGCAGGAAGCTTCGGAGCAGCTTGATAAAATGAAGTATCCCAATGAGCTTCTTATCCCTTCCGGCAACACCTTATTGCCGGAAAAGGCTGCCTTGGAAAAAGCGATGCAACTGCTTACACTTGATGCAATGGCTAAAGGAAAAGTGTCCCTGGATACCGCCTATGTCAATCGTTTATTTACAGCGGATCTGGCACAACTTTCCGATTTGATTTCCAAAAATCAGTTGGTGGATGCCGAAGCATTCGCCTCACAAATGATTCGGGTATATGGGTCGCACAGGGATGTGGAAATGCTGAAGAATCAGAGAAAGTCCTTTTTAAAGAATAACAACTACAGGTCGCAGCGGCGGAACCGGACGAATGATTTCTACACAGAACAAACGCTGCGATACGATTATGAGTATAACCTTACAGAGGATATCAGTAGTCTGAATTACGAAAATTTAGGATGGTGGAAGTTTCAGATGGAGGAACTGGACAAATATCAGGAGAAAAAAGTCCTATCGGAAAGGCAGACTGGTAAGAGACTTCGAAGCTATATCAATGCCCTCGTAGTTGACTATATCGATATTGAAAAAGCGGAGGAACCAGCCGATCAGCAGGCGATTACCTATTTGTGGATGCTAAAGACAATCACCGATCCCTTGGACTATGCCTACTATCTTAAAATAATATCAGAGAGTGCCAGAATTGAGGAATTCGGAACGGCTATTTTTTATTTGGAAGAATTATTAAAGAATGGCTTCAAAGACAAAGACAAATTATATGCACAACCACATACAGCCCTTCTGAGAATTACCCCGGAATTCAACTGGTTGGTCGACAAGTATCTGAAGGATTCCCGCTATCGTATCAGGGAAGAGTGATGTGAGGCACCGCGCTGAGATCCCAGTCGATTACAAGGCCTTTGGCTATGGATGCGGCTATTTCTTTCCCATACAGAATTTCACACAGATAGAGTGCAGCCTCAAAACTCCTCGCTCCGCCAGCGGATGTAATATACTTTCCGTCATGTACGAATATGACATGCTCCTTCACGTCAAGGCCGGGAAACATGGAGCGGTATGCATCTATATCCGAAGGAAAGGTGGTGGAAGACACCTTGCCGAGCAGACCCGCTTTTGCCAATACGAAGGCCCCGTCACAATGTGAGGTCATATACAGCGCCTTTCGGTCCGTTTTTTGGACAAATTGAATCATGAGGGAATCGCTGAGGTCGGTATCAAGGTGGTGTTCTGCGCTCGGAACCACCAGAATATCGATGACTGGCAAGCTATCACGGGTGTAATCAAAATCCGGCAAAATACGAAGCCCTTCAAAGGTGGTCACAGGATCCGTTGTATTGGCTACAGTGAAGACGTTCATTGCCCGGATATTTTCTCTGGACTGGGTATGTTGAAAAACATCGTAGGGTGCCGTAAATTCTGTATTGTATGTTCCGTCCATGATCAAAAAAGCCACATTATATCTATCGGGAGGCAAGCTCCTGCCCGCGACGTGTTGATTCCGTTTTTCCACCGCTCCGTTCCGGTTACAGCTCAGAAGGAGCAGGCAGGTCATCAGCGCTATCAGGTTTTTCATGTTCCGGCTTGTTTCACGACTTTAGTTTTATGGTGTAATCTCAAAATTAATAAAATACCCAGGATACTGATCAGAAAAGCCGTAAACCAGGTAGGCCTGTAGCCAAATCCGTCAATGGAACGCATACCCAGATTATGGGCGAAAACATGTGATACGGAAAAAGCCATACTGTACAATGCCATATATTCTCCTGCATTGCCTCTTTTGGCCTTTTCCATGGCGTATGAATTTGAAAAGGGAAAGGCGATCATTTCTCCCCAGGTCATAAGGATCATTCCTAATATCAGGATTCCGGACCAATCGGAGAGGACGAGGACAAGGAAACTCAGGCCCATAAGAAGGATACCTAAACCTATATATGCTAGTTTGCCCCAGCTGCCGGATTCCATGAACTTGACCAGGGGCATTTCAAAGGCAAAGATCAAAAATCCATTCATGGCCAGCAAAAGGCCTATCTGATATTCTGATAAGTTGAAAGCATTGTTGTAGAACAACGGGATCGTCGAGAAATACTGGACGAACAGGCAACCGAACAGCATCATGGAAACGATAAAAAGCAGGTACGAACTATCCCTATATGCGGAGATCGGCAATTGATTGATAATATTGTCCAGTATCCTGGCCTTCTTTGGATGCAGCACCATCAGCAGAAGTAGTGAGGCGATGACACAGGTGACGCCATCTACCCAAAACAGGCCAAAGTAGCCAATTGATCCAATGATTATTCCACCAAGCGCCGGACCTGCCGAGAAACCAAGGTTGATGGCCAGCCTGATCAAAGTAATAGAACGGGTTTTGTTTTCCGGTTTGCTGTAGGCACTTAGGGCGACAAAAGAAGCAGGCCGAAACGCATCTGCAAAAACCATGAGTACAAAGATACCACCACAAATTGCCCAAAATCCGCTAAGCCATTGCAGAAATATAAATAACAGGCCGCTGAAAAGAAGACTTACAAACATGACCCTGTAATATCCGAATATGTCGGTAAATCGTCCTCCTAACCAGGTGCCCAGTAAGGAGCCCAGGCCAAAAGCGCTCATTAAATAACCTACATTTTCAAGGGTAAAACCCAGATTCTCTGTAAGGTATAGGGATAAAAATGGAATAACCATCGTTCCTGCCCGATTGATCAGGGTAATCAGGGCGAGCCACCACACCTCTGTTGACAGGCCTCCAAAGGTCTTCAGATAGCTATGATAAAGTTGCCGCATGGTATCTAAAACAACAATAAAAACTGTTCAGGAAAAAGTTGCAAGACTTCCGGTCAGCCGGATTGCGGAGCGTTTGCGGCATTTTTGACCAATCGCTTTTCATCAGCATGTTCAAACTTCCGGGCTGCTAATAAACCGGGATTAAAGCTAGCTAAAAAAAGTCATTGTTGTATTTTTGAGATGAATCAGATCACCAATGAAAAAGTATCCAGGGTTTTGTTTACTGGCTGTGATTCTACTGGTCACGGGGTGTAAGGATGGAAAGCGCTATCACCATGAGCAGGGTCAGAAGGCCTCAATGGTAGAAATAACGAATCCTGTGGCGGAAGTCATTGCTTTTCAGAAAGCGCTCAATGCTGAATATAAGGATCCAGATACTTCCCCATTGCCGGACCGGTACAGGAAGGATTTTGAGGGACTCGATTATTTTGAACCGGATCCTACTTACAGGGTAGTGGCATTCCTGGAACGCACTCCGGAAGCGGTCCCATTTCTTATGCCGACAACCACGGAAAGGATGTCCACGGAAGTTGTATTCGGAATCGCCCGTTTCAGTTTGAACGGGCAAACAGAGATTCTTGAAGTCTACCAGAACAAGGAATTAATCCTGGAAGAGGAATATACGAATTATCTTTTTCTGCCATTTTTGGATGACACCAATGGAAAAGAAAGTTACACAGGGGGGCGGTACATAGATTTGCGTATTCCGGAAGGGGATAGTATCGTCATAGATTTTAATAAGGCTTATAATCCCTATTGCGCATACAACAAGAAATACTCATGTCCGGTTGTACCCCCGGTAAACCGCTTACACAGTCCGGTGAAGGCAGGTGTCAAAGCCTTTAAACCATAATAAGCTCCGACCCCTCACCATTTCCATCCCCGTTATAACAGGAGCTAACGGAAAATGGAAACAGGAGATCGGAGCTTGATTAATGAACTAACAAAACCAAAATAAAAACGTGTCTCCTAGAAGGAGTAGATAGCTGCAAGCAGGACAGATGAGAGACTTTTTTGAGGTAAAAGATCTTCATCCAGGAATTTGGCGGATTCATCGGAGGCCGAATCCAACCGTACTTCCGGCTTGATTGTTAAATTGCCGATAGAAGCACTGCCTGTTAGTGTTACAGCGAAGACGCTTGAATCCTCCACTCCGGTTCCAATCGCTCCGAAGTCGCCATGTTCCACAAAGTATTCCCCTCTAAGTCCGAGGGTAAAATTTTCGCTGGTCTTATACTGCGGATAAAGGGCACCCCCACCAAATCCGGAATCATCAGCCCCGTCAAAATAGGCTGCATTGATTCCAAGGAAAAATTCCTCAGAAATATCGAACCCTCCGGTATAATCAATTTCGAAGGCGCCATTGTCCGCGACAAAATTTAAAAATTGCCCGCTGTATCCCAATTGGGCGCCATACGCATATTTTCCGAACGGATTTAATTCTGTAATATCCGTCGGGTTCATAACGGCCAGCATGAGCGACCATTCACTTCCCAAGTCAAAATCTGCCCTGAGGCCGGTATGACTGAAAGGGCCGTATGAAAAAAGGTAGGATGTGCTGTAGTTGAAGTTGGGCACCGGCGAGATCACCTCATATCCCAGGAAAGTGTTGAAATTACCCAGGGTAAGTTTTACCTTGTCAGTGACGTTCCAGTAAGCATACAGCTGGTTCACGATATTTCCTGTCGCCGAATACAGCGGGGAGGCAAACACCGCATCGGTTCCTCTGGGACCAAAGACCAGGTCTGCAACAAAGCCCGCTTTCTCACCCTGGTAGCTGGCCACAACATTTGCCATGCCCAGGGCAAAGCCGGGTAGGTTGGCAAAAGAAGATCCGGGGGCGGCATTGGGTACTCCGGAATCCTCGTCGGCACTGTTGTCACCATTGAGGTTCGCACGGTAATAGGCATCAACCGACCCGCTTAATGAAAATTTGGGTCCTTCTTCTTCGGCTTCCATTTCCTCTTGTGCGTAAGTCAATGCGACCGAAAGCATCAAAGTTGAAAGGAGTAAAAATTTTGCGTATTTTGTGAATGTTATTGATTTCATGTTTCAAAGTTTGGGCTTTCTGTTAAGAAAGCTGTTAGACTATATAGATTGATTCGTTGAAATTAATTGAGTAACGGAGCGTTTTGCCGAACGCTCCGTTTGTTTTTTATCTGTTAGTGTTGATTCATTCTGAAATCGGCATAGGCATCCATGCCATGTTCATGAAGATCAAGCCCTTCAATTTCCTCTTCCTGCGGTACCCGGATGCCTATTGTTTTCTTAAGGGTGAAGATAATCACGAACGAAGTGACGACACAGAAACCTCCAACGGCTCCAACTCCTGTCAACTGATAGATGAACTGGTCAACCCCTGCTTTTGCGCCGAAAATACCAACGGCTAGTGTTCCCCAGATCCCACAGATCAGGTGAACTGCGACGGCACCAACAGGGTCGTCCAGTTTGAGTTTATCCACCAGTGCCACTCCTAGTACTACGAGGATACCGGCAAGAAGTCCGATAATGACAGCTTCATTGGGTGACATCTGATCAGCCCCTGCGGTAATTCCAACAAGTCCAGCCAGGATCCCGTTGAGAAACATGGTCAGATCGTAATTCTTGTAGAGCAATTTTGCCGAAACAAATGCTGCAACACCTCCGGCTGCCGCGGCCAGACAGGTGGTCACCAAAACCAGCGAGGTCAGGGCGGGATCACCGGACAATACGGATCCCCCGTTAAATCCAAACCATCCCAGCCAGAGGATCAGCACCCCTGCGGTGGCCATTGGAATGCTATGACCGGGAATCGCATTCGCTTTTCCACCTTCATATTTACCAATCCGGGAACCCAGAAGGTAAATAGCCACAAGAGCAGCCCATCCGCCTACGGAGTGTACCAGGGTAGAGCCGGCAAAATCATAGAATCCACCATTTTCACCGCCCAGGGAAGATAGAAAACCACCGCCCCATTGCCATGATCCGGCGATCGGATATACAAGGCCTACATAGATGATAGTAAATATCATAAAGGAGCCAAGTTTCACCCGTTCGGCCACGGCTCCGGAAACAATGGTGGCTGCGGTGGCAGCAAACATCCCCTGAAAAAGAAAATCCGTCCACCAGGTATAGCCCCCGTCATGGTAGTCAACGGTCATCCCGTTTTCCGGAGCCGCAATTCCAAAACCGGCAAATTTGAGGATTCCCATGGAGCCGTCTTCAAATCCGGGATACATTAAGTTAAAGCCCCCGATATAATACATCAGCAAGCCCACCGTAATGATAAAAATGTTCTTAAAAAGGATGTTGATCGTGTTCTTTTGGCGTGTTAGTCCGATCTCAAGAAATGCAAAGCCCGTGTGCATAAAGAATACCAGGGCAGTACAAATCATCATCCAGATGTTATTTGCTGTAAATAATCCTGCGTCCATTTCGTTTAAGTATTAGTTAGTTAGATTGATTAGTTTATTCCGGCGTGTCCGTTCTCACCCGTACGGATCCTGTATGCATTCAGCATATCGGAAACAAAGACTTTACCATCACCCACATTGCCGGTCCTGGCCGATTCAAATATGGCGTTTAGGGTTCGTTCCAGGAATTCGTCGGATATCACTATGACCAGATACCTGCGTTGAATGTCCGCTGTACTATAGGATATTCCGCGGTAGACATGACCCTGTTTTTCATTGCCTACCCCAGTCACGTCCCAGTAGCTGAAGAAATTGACTTCAATTTCGTGCAATGCTTTTTTGACATCGTCGAATTTTGATTTTCGAATGATTGCTTCGATTTTTTTCATTGGTTTGAGTTTGTTAATTACGGCGGTAAATATATTATTAAATTGATGCCCCCCTTCATTATAGGGGGGTGCCAGTATGATTTTTATCAATATTATAATTTTAACCCATAAAAATTATGGGTATAAGCAATTGAAGTAATTAAAATTAATTTGTCTTTGTAAACAGGAAGCGATTTTCCATACCCCAAGGCAAACCCCGAGATGGAGAAATAAGAAAAACGTAGGAGAAGGACTTACAAATAAAGGGAGGATATTTCTGATTTACAGTAGCCTGGAAATCCAGAATCCAAGGCCGACCGCGAGGAGTCCGATCAGGATGCTGCCAACGCTGTAAATTGAAAATTGAAGCAACTGGCCCTCTTTTAATAGCAAATGGTTTTCCAGCGCAAAGGCAGAAAATGTCGTGAAACCCCCACAAAAGCCTGTGGCGAGAAGCAAAGTATGATTCTGACTTAGGTAATTTCCCCGCGCGGTCATCCCAAAAATGAAACCAATCAGCAGGCAACCCAGTCCATTGGCGATCAGCGTGCCAAGATAACCGTATTGGAAGATAGTGATGGCGTAGCGGCTCAGCAGATAGCGGAGGCAGCTTCCCAACCCGCCTCCTAAAAAAACCAGCAATAACTGATGTTGCATCCTTTAAAGATACAAACTATATCGCCTTTTTATATTTAGGGTGGATCAAATCAATCGGATAGAGCTCCGTAGATGTAGCTTCCTTTATCCTCTTGGTTAAAGTGGAGAATTGTTTTCTTGCATCCAGTGCCGTAAACATCAATACCGCAGCGTTCATTAAGACAAGAAAGAAAAATATGGTGAAAAAAGTTACCATTTACCGGATAAATTAACATTACAACGCAAAAGTACGTCTTTTCTAAGATTATACGAATGAAATCAAAATAATGTTGTCGTTCATCGAATTTTTGTTATGTACCAGGGTTTTTCCCTCACTTTTTGAGCAGATATTTAATTATAAAGAGAATTATTACGAAAGTGATAAAGAAAATTCCAATCCATCGAACTCCTTTATAATAGCGCCGGTGTAAGTTCCGATCCCTGGCGTAAGCGAAAATGATCACTGCAGTAAAAGCCAGCAGGAAGAAGGCGGCAAAAAGCAGTTGACCCGTACTGAACATATTGTTTAATTTTGCGCAAAGCTAATCTAAAACAAAGGAAATGAAAAGCACAATTGAAGCCGTTGCCACCTTTCATAAGGCTTTTGGACTTGGGGTATCTGAAGTTCCGGTGGCAAGTCTTGGAGAACAAAAGAACCACCTTCGATTCAACCTGATGGTCGAGGAGAATAAAGAGTACTATGAAGCCGCCCGGAATAATGATCTGGTGGAGGTGGCTGATGCCCTCGGGGACATGCTGTATATTTTGTGCGGCACCATTTTGGAGCATGGGATGCACTATAAGATTGAGGAGGTTTTCCAGGAGATCCAGCGAAGTAACATGAGTAAACTTGGGGCCAATGGCTTACCTGTTTACAGGGAGGATGGCAAGGTCATGAAGGGACCGGCCTATGTAAAGCCTGATATCAGGGCGATTCTTGGCCTGTAAGCGGCTTTTCATTGAGATGACAACAGGTCGGTGACTATGTGGGGAGTCTTTCGCTACATTCCTTTAATGTGTCACTTTATAACGCCAACCAAAGGGGTCTTCAGTGCGGTTATACTGGATATCAGTGATCTTTTGTTTCAACAGGGTGGCATAGCTGTCACTCAGCTGAGGAAGATCATAATCAGTTTCCCTGTAACCAAAGGAGGCAATAGGCGAAATTACAGCGGCAGTACCTGCGCCGAACATCTCTTTCAGCAAATCATTCCGTGAAGCTTCTACAAGTTCACTAACCGTAATTTTGCGCACTTCGGTGGCTATCCCTTGCTCACGGGCAATGTCAAGAATACTTTTTCTGGTGATCCCATCCAGGATCCTGTCACTTACAGGGCCTGTGATCAAAGTATCTTCAATACGCACAAAAATATTCATGGCCCCGGCTTCCTCAACGTATTCATGATTATTATCATCTGTCCAGATCACCTGATTGTACCCTTTTTCGGCGGCAAGTTGGGTGGGGTAAAACTGCCCGGCATAATTTCCACCGGCCTTGGCGTATCCGACTCCGCCATTGGCAGCTCTCGAATATTTTTCCTCTATGAGGACTTTTACCTTTCCTGAGAAATAGGCCCCGGAAGGGGCGCAGGCGATCACGAATTTATAGGCATCCGCCGGCGAAGCATGAAATCCCTTACCTGAGGCGAAGATAAATGGCCTGATGTAGAGAGAACTGCCGGCAGCTCTGGGTATCCATTGATGATCCAACTGCAGCAAGGCCTTTAAGCCTTCCATAAATATAGCTTCAGGCAATTCAGGAATGGCCATCCTTTTGGCCGAAATATTAAGCCGCTTATGATTATCCAGTGGTCGGAAAAGCCAGATATCATCGGAGGTATCTTTGTATGCCTTCATTCCTTCGAAAATAGATTGCCCGTAGTGGAAAATTTTTGAAGAAGGGTCAAGGGTGATCGGCTGATACGGAATAATCTTAGGCGCATCCCAGGCTCCGTCATCGTAGTCACAAGTGAGCATATGGTCGGTAAATACTTTTCCGAATGCCAGGTTGTCAAAATCCACCTGATCTATTTTTGAAGTCACGGCTTTTTCTATAACCAGCTTATTCATTGTAGTCTCCATAAATCATATTTTGCAGGGATAAAATTAAGCAATAATGCGCTCTTGGCGCTTCTTTTTTATCCCGAAAATCATCACTTTTGTAAGAGGGAATATTAATCTGTAATTTATGAAAAGGATTATGATTGCTCTCATTGGCCTGTTATGTATCGGTTCCCGGGCACAGTCTACACCGGTGGAGGACCCTTTCGGCAATGTTGAATACCCGGCCTCCTTTGGCAATCAAATCAGCCCCGGCGAAGCCATGGAAGCCTCTGAAATGGCTGCGGCTTATCAACAAATGGCCCCTAATGATACCCTTGAAATGAAATTCCGTGGGAAAATCAAGGAAGTCTGCCAGGTAAAGGGATGCTGGATGAAGATGGTCCTGACCGATGGTTCGGAGGTCATGGTCCGCTTTCGGGATTATGGCTTTTTTGTGCCCTCAGATATCAGTGGCAGGGAAGCGATCCTGAGCGGCTCCGCCTTTACTGAAATGATATCCATTGAGGATCAGCGCCATTATGCGCAGGATGCGGGAATGACCCCTGCCCAGGTTGCCGCCATCCGGGAACCCCTCAAAACCTACAGTATAGTGGCAGATGGCGTAATAATAGGCGACTGATATTGAGACGGGTCATAGTCACTACCGCTGACGGGTCGAAAACCATTCACCTCCCTGAGCTCGCGGAGCATTATCATTCCATTCACGGTGCCATCCAGGAGGCCTGTCATGTATTTATTGACATGGGGCTGAAAGCATGTCCGTCCCCTTCTGTTCATATCCTGGAAATGGGATTCGGTACGGGTCTGAATGCCCTCTTAACCTTCCTTGAGACCCAACGCGGAGATCAAAGGATCCACTACACTGCCTGGGAAGCCCATCCCGTTTCTTCCCTGGAAGCTGAACAAATGGAATATCCCACAACCCTGGGCCTTCCGGAGTCTTCAGCAGCCTTTAAAAAAATGCATACCTGCTCCTGGGGCAAACCCCACAATATTGCACCTGGTTTCGTCCTGACGAAAGTTCAGGCGGACATCCGTGCTATTCAGAATACAGCGCAGTATGATCTCATCTATTTTGACGCATTCAGTCCGGGGGTACAACCGGAACTATGGACCGAGGGCGTTTTTGTTAATATGTATTCCACACTGAAAAATGATGGTATCCTCGTTACCTATTCTGCCAAGGGTGCCGTCAGAAGGGCCATGCTCTCGGCCGGATTTATGGTAGAACGACTCCCCGGCCCGCCCGGGAAAAGGGAAATGCTTCGCGCGCGGAAATTGGAAAAAGTTGATTCTGCCGTCCCTCCTGTACGGGTACACAACTCCGGAACAGGTTGATAGTGTTAAACCTACATTAAACCCGGCATTCCCTCCGCAGAATTCCAATACCTTTACCAAAAGCGGGGCATGAAAATACTGATTACGGGTGCGACAGGGCTGGTGGGAACCGAGATTGCAGCGCGTTGCCGGGAACAGGATATCGCTGTAAATTACCTGACAACTTCTAGAGAAAAAATAGTTTCTTCGCCTGATTTTGAAGGGTTTTATTGGAACCCGGCTGAGAACAGCATCGATGAGGCGTGTTTCGATGGTGTTACCGCCATTATCAACCTGGCAGGGGCCAGTATCGCCAAAAGATGGACGGCCTCTTACAGAAAAAAAATCATACAAAGCAGGGTACAGAGTTTGAGGACACTTGAAACCGGGCTTCAAAAAGTGGATTGCAAAGGCATTCGGTCCCTGGTTTCGGCCTCAGCCATCGGGATTTATCCGGATGCGTCTTCCGAATACTACACAGAGGAGGCCAAAGGCAATATTGACGATTTTCTGGGACAGGTTGTCCTGACTTGGGAACAGGAGGCAGATCGCCTTAAGAAATTCGGATTCCCGGTCGCAAAAATTCGTATCGGGCTCGTTTTGTCATCCAAAGGCGGCGCTTTGCCGGCATTCGCCAAACCTGTGAAATACTATATGGGCGCTGCCTTTGGGAATGGAGAACAGTGGCAGTCATGGATACATATCAGGGACCTGTCCCGCATTTTTCTTTTTGCAATTTCACAGAGGTTTAATGGCGTCTACAATGCGGTGGGTCCAAATCCTGTGACACAAAATAAACTGGTCCACCAGCTGGCCAAAACGCTTGAAAGGCCCCTCATCTTGCCAAACATTCCGGAAATTTTCCTGAAAACAGCACTGGGGGAGATGTCGCACGTGGTGTTGGACAGCCAGAGGGTGAGCAGCAAAAAACTGGAGGAAGCGGGCTATAACTTTGAATTCCAGAATGTATGCACGGCCCTTGAAAATATATACCACCCAAATGAACCTCTTGGGATGGACAACTCTGTGGAAAGAGAGTACATCTGATACCCGCGATCTCAAAGTATCTTAAGCATCCGCCAAAAGCGGATGTTTTTTTGTGACAATTTGACATTTTAAAAGAATTGGCAGTACTTTTGCCGTCCTTATCGAAGGTATTTTAAAATAGTAAACTGCATGAATAAGCAAGATAAAGAAGAAAATATAGAAGATATTTTTACCCCGGAAAAGGAAGCTTTGGAGGGTGATGCAGGGGAGGAGTTGCTCTCGGAGATCCCGGAAGACGAAGTTGAGCATTCCACTGAGAAGCACTTTACGGAGGAGCTGGCCAGGGAAAAAGATAAGTTTCTCCGACTTTTTGCAGAATTCGAAAATTTCAAGAAGCGCACCAGCAGAGAACGTATGGAATTGTTCCGGACTGCCGGACAGGAGGTGATCATATCCCTGCTGCCTGTATTGGATGATTTTGAGAGGGCTCTGAAAATGATTGCCAAATCGGAAGATCAGGAATTGTTTAAAGGGGTCGAACTGATCAGTAATAAATTCAAAGAGACATTGAGATTCAAAGGCCTGGAAGAGATCGGGACTGAGGCCGGGGATGTTTTTGATGCCGAAGTGCACGATGCCATTACACAGATACCGGCTCCGGATAAAAAGCTGAAAGGGAAGGTTCTTGATGTTGTCGAGAAAGGATTTAAACTTGGTGATAAGATCATCCGCCATCCAAAAGTGGTCGTCGGAAATTAAATTTAGAGGATGAAGCAGGATTATTATGAAATACTGGAAGTCGATAAAAAGGCTACTTCGGCAGAGATAAAAAAAGCCTATCGGAAAAAGGCCATCGCATATCACCCGGATAAAAACCCGGGAGATCTCAAAGCCGAAGAATTATTCAAAAAAGCTGCTGAAGCCTATGAGGTCCTTAGTGACCCGGATAGAAGGGCCAGATATGATCAGTTTGGCCATGCCGCCTTTGAAGGCGGTGGTTTCGGGGGCGGAGGCATGAACATGGAGGACATTTTCAGCCAGTTCGGCGATATCTTCGGAAGCGCTTTTGGAGGTAGCTTTAGCGGTTTCGGAGGCTTTGGTGGCAATAGCCAGAGAAGGGTAAAAGGGAGCAATCTTCGGATCCATGTCCAGCTCACCCTGGAGGAAGTCGCTCAAGGGGTGGAGAAGAAAGTGAAAGTCCGTCGCAAGACGCAGGCCCCGGGAGTTACTTATAAAACCTGTCCGACCTGTAAAGGGGCCGGTCAGGTAACCAAAATCACCAACACCATCCTCGGCAGAATGCAAACAGCAGCCACCTGTTCAGCCTGTGGCGGAAGCGGCCAGGTTTTGGATAACAGACCTGCTGAGGCCGATATCCATGGTCTTATATTGACTGAAGAACACGTCTCCATCAAAATCCCGCCCGGAGTAGAGGACGGAATGCAACTCAAGGTTTCAAATAAAGGAAACGATGCTCCCGGAAATGGTATCCCTGGAGATTTACTCGTGGCCATTGAGACGGTGGAACATGAAACCCTCAAGAGAGAAGGAGACAATCTCCACTACGACCTTTATATCAGTATCTCCGAGGCAGTCCTTGGCACTTCCAGGGAAATTGACGCCATCGGAGGCAAGGTCCGCATCAAACTGGAAACAGGCATACAGTCAGGAAAAATACTGCGCCTCAGGGGTAAGGGGATAACTAACCTGAACGGTTATACCACCGGCGATTTGCTGGTTCATGTGAATGTATGGACACCCAAGGAATTGACGAAGGAGCAGCGTGAATTTTTTGTAAAAATGCAGAATCACGAGAATTTTGAACCCAAACCTGAGAAATCGGATAAATCTTTCTTTGAAAAGGTAAAGGATATGTTCTCTTAACGAATAAAAATTTGCCTTTTAAATAAAAAACGTATATTTGAGATAATATTGGGTGACCAATATTAATTTTCTTTTTCATAGCAATTTTTTTCCCATCCCCGATCTGATCGGGGATGGGTTTTGTTTTAAAAGGAAGCTTGGTTCCTCATAGATACGGGGCGGAGTGTTAAAATGCCGTCCACCCTCAAGTGATCATGCCGCGTTCTACTTTCGTTGCCGCCGACGGCATAAATCCTCTGTTTTCCGGCAGATGGAAAGAGTAACAAATTCCGGGGATGACCAAACTCTTTATGGGCATTTCTATATCTTTGGCAAAAATGCCTGAATGAATACCCTTTTGGTTGCAAGAGAGGTTACCAAGCAATTTGGCAATCATACTGCACTGAACAAAGTTTCGCTGGAAATTCCCAAAAACAGTATTTACGGCCTTTTAGGTCCCAATGGGGCAGGAAAGACCACCCTCATAAGAATCATCAATCAGATAACTTACCCGGACAGTGGAAGTGTTTTTTTTGATGGGGAGAAATTGCGCCCCCATCACATTGCCCAAATCGGTTATTTACCTGAAGAACGCGGTCTGTATAAAAGCATGCGCGTCGGAGAGCAGGCACTCTACCTGGCGCAATTAAAAGGTCTCAACAAACAGGAGGCAAAAGAACGACTGGCTTATTGGTTTGAACGACTTGAAATAGGGGATTGGTGGAATAAAAAAATTCAGGAACTCTCCAAGGGGATGGCGCAGAAGATCCAGTTTGTGGTGACCGTACTGCATCAGCCTAAATTACTCATCTTTGACGAACCTTTCACTGGTTTTGATCCCATCAATGCCAATGCCATAAAAAGAGAGATACTGCATCTGAAGGAAACTGGGACAACAATCATATTCTCGACGCACAGGATGGAATCGGTAGAGGAACTTTGTGATCATATTGCGCTCATTCACCGATCCGAAAAGTTATTGGAGGGCAGGCTTTCTGATATTAAAATGGCCTACAAGAACAATATCTTCAAAGTGGGACTTGAATCTGACCGTCAGGAACTTTTAATGAAAGATATCTCTCATACATACGAAGTATCAGAAACAGTGATAGACCCCATTGACGGCCGGGTTCAATTTTATGTCCGGTTACCTTCCGGAGATACCCGAAAATTCCTGTCCGAAGTGGCTACAAAATGCAACATCAGCAGCTTTGTTGAAACCATCCCTACAGCGAGTGATATCTTTATAAGGACCATCCAAAAGAATGATATCAATGGGTAAACTCTCCCTTATTATAAAACGGGAATATCTGGCGAAAGTCCGGAATAAGTCCTTTGTTATCATGACCTTCCTCAGTCCTGTTCTCATGGTGGGAATGATACTTATTATCGCATATCTCACCAAGGTGAACGACAGCGAAGAAAGAGTGATTGCCGTTCTTAATGAAAGTGATTATTTCAGCACTGACTTTACGCGTCGTGGTAATACCTCCTACATCCAGTTTAAAAATATTTCCGTTCAGGAGGCCAGGGATTCTACCCTTTCACTGGGATACTATGGCTTGCTGCACATACCATATGATGCTGATTTGACAGAAGTCGCGGAAAAGACTTTCTTCTACACAAAGGAAGCGCCGAGCACAGCAGTACTCGATCGGCTTGAAGGTATTTTTCAGGAACGTCTCAGGCAACGGAAGTTGCTGGAACTTGGCGTTTCTTCTGAGGAATTTGCTTCTATGGACCAGCTGTTCGAAATGAAAACTGCCACTTTTGCCGGGCAGCAGAATTTAAAAGGGATCAATGAAATAAAAGCAATCATAGGAGGTGGATTTGGATATCTGATCATGATGTTTATTATTATTTACGGAGGATTCGTCATGCGCAGTGTCATTGAAGAGAAGACAAGCCGTATCATCGAAGTTATCATTTCCTCAGTAAGGCCCTTCCAGCTGATGTTGGGTAAGATCATCGGTACTTCACTTGCAGGACTCACCCAATTCGCAATCTGGATCATCTCGGCTTTTTTACTGATGCTTGTGGTCATATACAGCTTCGGGGTCAATCCGTCAAGCATAGAGAGCACGACTGCAATGACCTCCGATGCCATGAACCAAATGTCATCGATGCCCACTGTTTCCAATACGATGTTGTTGTATGCACAGGAACTGTACGATATCCCATGGCTGATGCTGATTATTTTCTTCATAATTTATTTTATCCTGGGGTATCTGATTTATAGCTCTATATATGCCGCGATAGGCGCAGCGGTGGATAACGAAACGGATACCCAGCAATTTATTTTTCCGATTATTCTGCCGCTTATGCTTGCTATATATGTTGGTTTCTTTTCAGTATTCAGCAATCCACATGGCCCCATTGCGGTAGCCTTCTCTCTTTTTCCGCTCACTTCACCTATTGTGATGCTGATGAGGCTTCCTGGTGGAATTGGTGAAGGTGGCGTGCCTATCTGGCAACTATGTGCTTCTATTGGCGTTCTGATGATTACCTTCATTGGCATTGTATGGCTGGCTGCTAAAATATACCGGGTGGGTATCCTGATGTATGGCAAAAAGCCCACCTATATGGAGCTTTTTAAATGGTTGAAATACTGAGGCATTGGTGGACTGGTATCAATGTATCTCGGGAAATAACAGGACGGGTTTTATTAAAGTGTAATCTTCAAAGTCGCATGTGCAGCCCAACCTGCTGATCAGCGCTGATAGTTTTATCACCTACTTTTATCAAAAGATCTATTTATGTTTCTGCGGCCAGGAATAAAAGATGACCCCCGGAGGCAACCATTCCCTTTGCCTGGCGTCTTATCATGTTGTCAAAAAAGGCAGGTTGGAACTTATAACAAAAGAAAGGATGCCCGCCGGGAGGGATTAACGGGAAATCGATATATTGCATGAGTGTCAACCGGACTGCCTTACTTTGGGCAGGAGGCAGTGGGAATTAAAAAGGCAGTAAGTAATAAATATAACAGGTATGTCAAGAATTCTGGTTATTGAAGATGAATCAGCTATAAGACGCGTGTTGGTCAAAATCCTTACCGAAGAAAATGACGCCTATGTTGTGGAAGAAGCGGAGGATGGCGCGAGGGGGCTGGAAATGCTTAAGAAATATGATTATGACCTGGCATTGTGCGATATTAAAATGCCTAAAATGGATGGGGTTGAAGTGCTGCAGTCGGCCAGGAAACTAAAACCTGAGATCCCATTTATCATGATTTCCGGACACGGAGACCTGGATACCGCGGTGAACACCATGAGGCTGGGCGCCTTCGATTATATTTCCAAGCCTCCGGATCTGAACAGATTGCTCACCACCGTTCGCAATGCTCTTGACAGAAAAGAACTCGTGGTAGAGAATACCAATCTCAAGAAGAAAGTAAGCAAGAATTATGAAATGGTGGGAGAAAGCCGTGAAATAGCCACGATCAAGGAAATGATCGAAAAGGTGGCCCCGACCGATGCCCGGGTGCTTATTACGGGATCCAACGGAACGGGCAAAGAACTGGTGGCTCATTGGATTCATGAGAAAAGTGATCGGAGTTCAGCTCCTTTTATAGAGGTCAACTGTGCTGCCATTCCTTCCGAACTGATAGAAAGTGAACTCTTTGGTCATGTAAAGGGAGCATTTACCTCAGCGGTCCGGGATAGAGCCGGCAAATTTGAAGCGGCCAACAAAGGCACCATATTTCTTGATGAAATTGGCGATATGAGTCTTTCCGCCCAGGCCAAAGTATTGCGGGCACTTCAGGAAAACACGATTTCCCGTGTGGGCACAGATAAGGATATAAAGGTCGATGTGAGGGTGATCGCCGCGACCAATAAGGACCTGAACAAGGAAATTTCTGAAGGCCGGTTCCGGGAGGATTTATACCACAGGCTGGCCGTCATTTTAATCAGGGTTCCAACCCTGAATGAACGCAGAGAGGACATCCCCCTGCTGATCGAGCACTTTGCTGCAAAAATTTCGCGGGAGCAGGGTACGGTTCAGAAAGTTTTCTCAAAAGAGGCAACAGCCTTGCTGAAAGGATATGACTGGACCGGGAATATAAGGGAACTCCGGAATGTTGTGGAACGATTGATCATCCTTGGGGCTCCGGAAATTTCAGAGGAAGATGTAAGCCTCTTTGCCAGTAAATAAACAAGCATTGTCAGCAATAAAGTGTCCCTTGTAACCCAGGTTCAAACCAGGAGAATTTCAGAAAACTATGGCGAACAGGCTTCCAGTTTTTCCAGGGCTTTTCTGGTGATGTCCTTTGTCCTGAGGTTGTAGTATTTCTTTCCTTCCGAAAGGTTTGATTTTAATAATTCCTGTTCACAGTGATTATAAATCCGGATGGCAAAGGCCCGAGCCTCCCTGCAATCTACCGTCCGAATAACTTTTTCCAGGGATTCTTTATAGCGAGCGAGAGACTGATCAATTTTTTGTTCGAGTATTTTCCCTTGCGGCGGTCTCATCGCTTTCATTTCCTCGTCGGATTCCCTGGTATTCATTGCGAGAAGATCACTGGCATATTCGCTTTTGTGCGTTTCATCATGTTCCTCAAGGGCTTCCAATCCACCAAATGTATTATCAAGGGCTCTGTTCAGAAGAATTTTTGTTCCTGTCAGAGAGGAAATTTTAGTGGCCAGTTTAAGATTTTCTGTACCTTCTTCCATATTCCTCGATGCGTATTCGCATCCACATTCTTCCAGTTGCTTCCTCGATTTTTCAATGGCATTTAGGGCTCTATAGACATAAAAGCGGGAGGTATTGATATCTTTGGCAGCCAGGGCTTTCTCGGTTTGACTTTTGATATAACCCAGGTTGGAACCTGCATAGGCACAGGCCAATTTATCCGGTTCTGAAAAGGAACAGCAAAGAAGGTAGGCCCCGGTCAGGGCGATAATTTTTTGCATGACTAAGCAATAAGATTTAGTAAAATTTAGGCCTTGTAAAGATACTGACAATCAGAGATTTTGCCTTAAGTTTTCGACCAAGAGGCACTCAGTTTCAAAATGTTTGATAAAGGGTATCCTTTCTTAGACCAATGGCTATTTTAGAACCCTTTGAATTACCTTACACCGACAAATTAGTTTATATTCAGACCATGAATCAGAAAGAAAGTATGACGTATAAAGTGACGAAGGAGGTGCAACTCTCCTCCCTGAAAACCCTGGAAGAGAATAACCGTTCTAAAAAGGAGCTCACAAATGCTCTCAGGGAGACAAGAAAAGAACTTGGTGCCTTCCAGGATATTTTATACGCTCACGGACAGTACGCCGTACTCATATGCCTCCAGGGAATGGATACCTCCGGCAAAGACAGTCTGATAAGGGAAGTTTTCAAGGATTGCAATGCCAGTGGGGTACAGGTACATAGTTTTAAGGTGCCTACAGAATTGGAGCGGGATCATGATTATTTATGGAGACATTACCTCGCCTTACCTCCGCGGGGTACTTTTGGGGTCTTTAACCGTACCCATTATGAAAACGTCCTTGTCACCAGAGTACATCCAGAATACCTTCTCGGGGAACATATTCCAGGCATTGAAGGAGTGGATGATATTGATGAGGATTTCTGGAACCGGCGCTTTGAGCAGATCACGAATTTTGAGCAACATCTGGCCCATAACGGGACAATTATCTTTAAGTTTTTCCTGAATTTGTCAAAGGAAGAACAAAGACTGCGATTATTAAGAAGGCTTCGCCTGGAGGAGAAACATTGGAAGTTCTCACCCGGAGACCTCAAGGAAAGGGCACTCTGGGACCGGTATCAGGCCTGTTATGAGGAAGCGATTAACAGGACTTCCACAGAAGCGGCTCCCTGGTTTATTATTCCTGCTGATAATAAACATGAGGCTCGCCTGAAAGTAGCGACTATTCTTCTCGATGAACTTAAAAAATTTAAGGATATCAAAGAACCGGAAGTGGATTTGGTAATAAAGGCCCATGTCGAAGCGTATACCGCACAACTGGAAAATGAAGAATTATGAAAAAATCGCTGATCATTCTGCTGTTGATCCTTACCCAGGGTTTTTCCCAAAACGGGGACGAACAACAATTAAAAAAGATTTACGAAACTGCTCTCACACAAAGCATGGCTTATGACTGGCTGAATTACCTTACGAATCAGATCGGTGGCCGGCTTTCCGGGTCGTTGCAAGCGGAAGAGGCGGTGGCTTATACCAGGGATCAACTGGAGAAATTAGGTCTGGACAAGGTTTGGCTACAACCTGTCATGGTTCCCAAATGGGTGCGGGGAACTCCGGAATTCGCCTATTTGGAGACAGCACCCGGGATTACCAGTAACGTACCTGTTTGTGCCCTCGGGGGCTCTGTTCCCACGCCCCTGACAGGTGTTAAGGCCAAAGTCGTTGAAGTTCGGGGTATAGCAGATCTCAAACGCCTTGGAAGATCGAAAATTGAAGGTAAAATTGTCTTCTTCAATGATCCTATGAATCCTGCGCTTATGGACCCCTTCGAAGCATACTCCGCTGCGGTAAATCAGCGAACATCAGGAGCAGAAGAGGCCGTCAGGTTCGGCGCTGTGGGCGTGATAGTCAGGTCTATGAATCTTCGACTTGACGATTATCCGCATACAGGGTCTATGAGCTACGGAGAATTGAAGGAATCTGAACGTATTCCGTCGGCCGCGATCAGCACTAATGGTGCCGAGCTATTGAGTACAACCCTTAAATTACATCCCGATTTGAATTTTTATTTTAAATTAAATTGCCGGCAGCTCGAAGATGTGAAGTCATTTAATGTGATAGGGGAGATCACAGGCAGCCGGTTCCCTGACGAGATTATTGTGGTAGGGGGTCACCTGGATTCTTGGGATCTGGGTAAGGGAGCCCATGATGATGGAGCCGGATGTGTTCAGTCTATGGAGGTCCTTCACCTGCTCAAATCAATATCCTATAAGCCCCTGCGAACCGTGAGGGTAGTCCTCTTTATGAATGAAGAAAACGGGCTGAGAGGTGGCACCGAATATGCTGCTGAGGCCAAAAAGAAACAGGAAGATCACATTTTTGCACTGGAAAGCGATTCAGGGGGTTTTACACCGCGCGGTTTTTCCTTCGATTGTCCGGATACCGAAATGGAACAAATCAGTTCATGGCGATCTCTTTTTGAACCTTATATGGTTCATTCTTTTGAGAAAGGAGAAAGCGAGGCGGATATTGGTCCCTTAAAAAACGGACGCACAGTCCTTGCGGGTTTGCGGCCGGATGGACAGCGATATTTCGATTACCATCACGCAGAGACTGATACCTTTGAGGCTGTCAATAAGCGGGAACTTGAGTTGGGTGCAGCAGCGATGACCAGTCTGATCTATCTTTTTGACAAATATGGGATAAAGGGAAATGCCCCTGCTGGCAATCAGTAAGGGTTCAGTTTGCAGCGCCTCTTGCCTCTGACATAGCCCGTAAGTCCGGAAGGATGGGTAGATCCTTTGGGTTGTTCCGGCAAACTGCATTTAGATTATTTTTATTTATCTTTGCCGCCAATTTAAATACAGGAGCATGCAGGAAGGTATCTATGCAAAATTCAATACGAACAAAGGAACGATTCTTATCAGTTTAACCTACGAGAAGACGCCGGGCACCGTAGGCAACTTTGTGGCACTCGCAGAGGGAAAACAACCAAATGACATTCAACCTAAGGGCAAACCGTTCTATGACGGCCTGAAATTTCATCGGGTCATTCCGGATTTTATGATACAGGGCGGATGCCCCAAAGGAACAGGGACAGGGGATCCCGGATATAAATTCGATGATGAATTCCACAAGGATTTGAAACATGCAGGCCCCGGGATATTATCAATGGCGAATTCAGGTCCCGGCTCAAACGGGAGCCAGTTCTTTATTACGCATGTGGCCACCCCATGGCTTGACAATAAACATACAGTCTTCGGCAAGGTAGTTGAGGGACAGGAAATTGTAGACAAAATTGCTCAGGGTGACTCCATTGAATCTCTGGAGATTATAAGGGAAGGCGATGCCGCCCGCAAATGGGATGCCCTTGCGGCCTTTGATAAACTTAAAGGTGCCGCTGAGGAGAAACTTGCGGCGGAAAAAAAGAAGTCGGAAGCCGAACTTGGTCAGCTCGCGGCCGGATTCAATAAGACGGAAAGTGGTCTGCACTACAAGATATTGCAGAAGGGCGCAGGGGATAAGGCAAAAAAAGGGGCAACCGTAAAGGTCCATTATGAAGGATCGCTTCCGGGCGGTAAGGTTTTCGATTCCTCATTTAAACGGAAAAAACCTATTGATTTCCAATTGGGAGTGGGACAGGTCATTCCGGGATGGGACGAAGGAATCGGGATGTTGCAGGTAGGTGACAAGGCCCGTTTGCTCATACCCTCCCACCTCGGGTACGGCAGTGCCGGAGCAGGCGGGGTGATTCCGCCAAATGCCACCTTGATTTTTGATGTGGAACTCCTTGCTGTAACAGAGTAGTTTTAGTTGAAACAACCTGGACTGCGTGCGCTGAAAGCAGCCCTGTCTGATTGGCCTAATGCCTGGGTTTTCTGAATGACGCATGTAGCAGCATCATGTTGCCGGAGACGAGCAATATCAATATTCCGAAGAAAAGCAGCATATCCAGTTTTTCGTTGTGCCCACGGAAGTAGGCCCTTTATTCATATAACAATTTCCGGTAAGAAAACCCTACCACCTTTGGGATACACCGCCACTGAATCATCAAAGATAGCATCCCATTGCGCGGACTCTATTTTCCGGCTGAGACGGTAATAAAGTCTTTCTGAATATAGATTGTAAATTTTGAAGTGGTTGCGTGCTCCGGGCCAAGAGATCATTATTTGACAGAAGGTGGAATATTTCAGAGGCCCTTAGGTAAAACGGACTGTGTCACCGGAATTACATTGCATAAAAAAACCCTGAGATTATCAGGGTTTATTAAAAAAAATTAAATCGTTGCGTACCTAGTCTACTACTTTCACATTAACGGCGTTCAATCCTTTTTTTCCTTGTTGCAGTTCGAATTCTACAACATCACCTTCGCGTACCTCGTCAATTAAGCCGGAAATGTGTACAAAGTGATCTTCTTCTGAACCTTCTTCTGTAATAAATCCATATCCTTTGGAGTCATTGAAGAATTTTACTGTTCCTTTACTCATAATTAAAATTAAAATTAATAAAGCGCAAAAGTACACTTAAAATATGTAAAAGCAGGACTTTTCTGAATATATTTTATAGACATTAGAATTTATAGGGTCGTATAAATTAAATTGCGAGTGAAAGAGCATCAGGTGAGGCCTGGTCAGTGATCATTACTTTTCCTCCTTTTCAAGCAACTTGCCCAGGGCAAGCTTTATTGCTGCAGGATCCTTTATGAGAATGGCGGACCCCAGGGATACAATGCCAGTGGCACGATCGATTGCTTCCTGAATGCCAATCAGGGTTTTGAATGTTTCCTGCATCTCCTTGCTGATCTGCCTGATGGTGGTCAGGGATGCCTCAACATCGTCTATAACGAGAGTTGCTGAATTGGTATACAGGGAATCAGCCGTATTCAGAACTGACCAGTACAAATCCTTCAATGCTTTGTTGAGGGGATCCTGAAGCGATTTTATATTGGAATACCTGTAATCGCTGATAGCCCTTCCGATCGCAAGAAAGTGATCTGCGATTTCATGTACCTGTCTGGCCTTGAGTTTTCCCATATTCAGAGTGATTGAAATCCTGTCATGAGGGTATGTATCTCAGCGGCATATTGAAACATTTGTTTTCGCAGCTCCGGGCCTTTCAGTTCATCAATCTGTCCTGCAAGTTCATTGTGGCCCTGAATTAAAAGGCGTAAGGCTTCCGAATAGACAGTAATTTGCCTTTGGATGATTTCAATTTCCGAAACATACCTGTAATAGTCCTCTG
The DNA here is from genome assembly GCA_041744575.1 of Muriicola sp. Lineage (GTDB taxonomy): Bacteria > Bacteroidota > Bacteroidia > Flavobacteriales > Flavobacteriaceae > JTS-RE37. The sequence continues at coordinate 205,423 of JBGTKP010000054.1, read as the reverse complement.
TGAGCTTCAGACGTTCGTAAGAAGAAAGCGATGCATCACGGGAGAGATCAAAGTAAAAATCCATGTATTGCAACTTTCTGATCTCCAGCTTTTTTGAAAGATTTCCTGAAAGATTGAAATCCAGATATTCCAGCAATACCTGCAAAGGCTCTTTAGAACGTACGACGTAACTCTTTAGTTTCCCCCGTCTGTACCCTTCAGAAACCAGTCCCAGCAGGGTGCTGCTTATCTGTGAGTAAGCCCTGACTTGCTCCCTGTTGAGGGTTACAGGCCCAAAACTACCCTCCGACAGCAATTCCGTTAATGGCGTGGTACGGAGTTCTGTTAGTTCCGCTCCGGATAATACCATCAGTTCTTCGAAATATATAAGGGTTGTTTGATAGATCAGGCGGGTAAGGCTGTCTGCCTTTACCTCCGCCTTACAATCACATACAAAGGGTGTAACCTTCAGAGACCTGATCTGCCCATCAATACAATTTTGCTCACAGGTTTTGGTAAATCCGGAAGAGAGATCCTCGTACTTTGACAGCCCGAGAGCCGCCTCAGATGAAAAGGCATTCACCGAGCGTAGGTTGGCACAACCAGTTGTCATTACTATACATGGAAGCATCCAATAGCATAGGTTTTTGGTGATTCTTCCCATAGCGAAGCTCGTGATTTAAGAAATGCAATAGCATTCAATTTCTCCCCCCATGTACAGAAGGTATGAATGATGCCTTTTGTACGAATATTACAGGGTTGAAAAAGGAATATATTAACAGGGAGCCGGGTTATATCGCTGCAATGACTACGTTGTGGGATCAGGAGTCATCCGCAGGTAGGGTTTGATCTCCTTTACCCCTCTGACAAATATCCCCATCGCTTCTTCCGTTGGAATGGACGGGCTAACCACTACATCTTCGCCATTTTTCCAATTGGCAGGTGTTGCCACTTTATGATTTGCAGTCAATTGAAGGGAATCTATTACACGAAGAAGTTCATAAAAGTTCCGTCCCGTAGAAGCCGGGTAAGTAAGGATAAGTTTTATTTTTTTATCGGGTCCTACAATATAAACCGAGCGCACCGTGAGGGTATCATTGGCATTGGGATGGATCATGTCGTATAGGTCGGATACCTTTCTGTCCTCATCGGAAACAAGAGGGAAATTGACGCTTGTTCCCTGAGTTTCATTGATGTCTTCTATCCACTTATGATGAGAAGCAGTGTCGTCTACACTCAGCGCCAGCATTTTTACATTGCGCTTGTCAAAGTCGTTCTTAAATTTGGCCGCAGTCCCAAGTTCTGTAGTACATACCGGGGTGAAATCGGCGGGATGAGAAAAAAGTATGCCCCATCCGTCTCCAAGATAATCATAAAAATTGATCTCGCCTTTCGAGCTGTCAGCGGTAAAATCCGGGGCTGTATCGCCCAGTCGAAGTGTTGCCATAATTCGTGTTTTTACGTTAAAAATATTTTGCCTTATAAATGTATCGGATTAATCCTATTTCTTTAATAGGATAAGGTTAAAAATGTATTAAAATTTTAACACGCTTGGGGCTTCTTCCACTTGATTCATGAGCTCTTGAGGGAATATCTTCCCGGTGATTGTACAGCGCATTGAATGACGGGTTTTATACAATATATGCCCCATATTCATAGACGGGTGTCATTACACTTTAATATTTAGGGGGATTTTCAGATGAAATAACTACCTACCTTCCTGAAATGTGTGTACTTTTAGAAGGGAGATGTTCCTGAGAAATCTTTTTATTTTTACATCATGAAAACAAGTACGGTAGAGCAGTTGCGTTATCCTATTGGCCATTTCGTCAAACCTGAAAAGATAAGTTCCCTGGTTATAAAGGACTGGATCGCGGAACTCGAAGCTCTTCCCGTTAAATTAAAGGACCTTGTCAGGGGACTCGGCAAAAAGCAACTGGATACTCCTTACCGGCCGGAAGGGTGGACGGTCCGACAGGTAGTGCATCACCTTGCAGACAGCCATCACCATAGTTATTCGCGTTTTAAATGGGCGCTAACTGAGGAACAACCGGTTATTAAAGCCTATGATGAAAAGGCATGGGCAGAACTCACTGATTCCAAAAGCGCTCCTCTCGCCCCTTCCCTCACCCATCTGAAGGCAATTCATGCCAAACTGGTTTTTCTTTTAAATGGGATGAGTCAGCAGGAATTTAAGCGAACATTTGTCCACCCTGTATCAAGTAAGATCACCTCCCTCGAAGAGAATACCGGTATGTATGCCTGGCACGGAAATCACCACCTGGCTCATATTGAAAATCTCCTGCGGAAGGAAGGATGGCGAAAATAAACGGAAGGGAGCATCCGGCCCATTAACGAAAGAAAAACGGTTAAATCCTTGCTTTTTGAGAAGGCAATCCTTACTTTAAAATTATAAAAAGCTGATCTATGGAAAATGCCTATGATACGCTGTCACTGGCCATCTCGGAGCTGTATAAGGAGGGGTATGAGACAGATTTTAATCTATGTGCCGCCGGAGTGGAAGACAAGAACAGGAAAAAAACCTACAGTGCTTCGGAACTGAACGTTATAAGGTATTACCGTTTCGAAGGGATGAGTAATCCGGATGACAATATGATACTTTACGTAATAGAGGCCACGAACGGGGATAAAGGATTACTGGTTGATGCCTATGGGATGTATGCCGGCAATGTACCCAAGGAAATGACAGATAAACTCAGAATGAAAGGATGAACAAACCTTTCTCTGATTGCATTTACTGTGGTTTCACAGGCAGCTGATGCCAATGGAATTATAATAAAATAATTATTGGCGGAATCACTGGATAATCTTCGGATACATTTCAATGCTCAAACGCTTTGGGTCTTGAACCTGGCACTGGGTCTTGTGATGTTCGGCATTGCCCTGGATATCAGACGCTCCGATTTTTTGCACCTCATCAGAGCGCCAAAAGCGGTTATTACGGGCCTTGTAAGCCAGTTTGTAGTACTTCCACTGGTAACCTATTTTTTGGTTGTCATCCTTCAGCCCCTCCCAAGTATTGCCCTCGGAATGTTCATGGTGGCTGCATGTCCGGGCGGGACCACCTCTAATTTTATCACACAACTCTCCAAGGGAAATATTGCCTTATCCGTTAGCCTTACCGCACTCGCGACCCTCCTTGCCATTGTAATTACACCTCTCAACCTTGCCCTGTGGGCAGGATTATATGCTCCCACCGAGAACTTGCTCCGCGACGTGGCCATTTCCATTCCGGAGATGTTCGGGGTGGTAGTACTGGTATTGGGGCTGCCTTTGTTTCTCGGGATGTTGTTGAATTTTCATTGGCCAAATACAGCACGAAAACTTGCGGTTGGTTTCAGGACCGGTTCCCTGTTGTTTTTTTTGCTGTTGGTTGTTTTGGCGTTCAGGGACAATCTGGATTTTTTCATTGCATATATCCACCTTGTTTTCTGGATCGTAGGCCTCCATAACCTCTTGGCCTTTCTTTCCGGATTTCTGATGGCCAAATTAAACAGGCTTGATGCTCAGGAGGTGCGTTCCATAACTATTGAAACCGGCATACAGAATTCCGGTCTGGGCCTTCTTCTTGTGTTTACTTTTTTTGACGGCCTGGGAGGGATGGCGATTTTGGTGGCTTTCTGGGGCATCTGGCATTTGGTCGCCGGAATGCTTCTCGCTCTGTTTTTGGCCAATAGACCACTTAAACGACGGATGGATTGAAAAGGCTGGCCTATATTTTGATTAAACGCATCCTCCGGATTGCCTTCTTTTTTTATTTTAAGGAAATCTCGATCCATGGTCTGGACAATGACTCCTCCCGTGAGCCTCTGCTATACCTGCCGAATCATCAGAACGCTTTGTTGGATGCCTTACTGATTGCAGTTTACAGCGAACAAAAGCCTTATTTTCTTACCCGGTCAGATGTCTTTTCCAACCCTGTCTCAAGGGCATTATTCAAACTCTTAAGGATGATTCCGATATACCGTTTGCGGGATGGAAGAGACTCTTTGAGAAAAAATCACATGGTTTTTGACACCTGCGTAGATCTCCTAAAGGAGGGCCGTGTTATTGTAATTTTCCCTGAGGGAAACCATAACCTGAGAAGACAAGTAAGGCCATTAAGTAAGGGGTTTATCAGGATCATCCAGCATGCTCTTGTAAAATACCCGCAACTAATGATCAGGTTGGTGCCGATTGGGATAAATTATGCCGGCGCAACGAGTTTCCCGGATCGTGTTGCTCTTTTCTATGGCAGCAGAATAGAAGTACTTCCTCCTTATCCTTCCGGGGATGATCCCAATTTTTCACGAAGGATGAAGGAAACGGTCTCCGGATCGCTCCGTCAGCTGACCACCCATATTGACAGCACCCATCTGTATGAGGAAACTTTGGAAATGCTTGATTCGATAGGTGCGGACTATCTTTCTCCTCAAAAAGTGAATGCCTGTATAAAAAGTGCGTCCGGTTTGAATTTTAAACCAAAGAGCAGAGATGATGGGAAATGGTACCGTGAGGCCTTCATGACCTTGTTCAGCATTCTCAACCTCTTCCCTGTCATTGTGTGGAAATATTTCATTAAAAAGTGGGTTCCGGAACCCGAATTTCTCAGCAGTTACCGATTTTTGTTCGCTTTGTTTGTTATGCCCTTCTTCTATCTGATGATCTTTCTTTTCGTTGCAATGACCGTTGGCAATGTGGCGGCCTTCGCTTCGGCAGCCGGACTTATTCTCCTAAACCTATTCTATGTAAAATTTGGTTGATGCTTACTCATTTTTAATGTCTCCAAAAACCCCAGGGTCACATTGGGAAATGACGGAATCAGCCCTTGATATTGTCGTAAATTGCTCCCCTGCCACCGATGTTCTGTCCTTACCTTTAGAGGGTTGTTTACTCATACACAGTATCACCTATAAATAAATTATAATCAAACGGGTCCTTATGAATAACAAGATATATCCTTGCCTTTGGTTCGATGGGAATGCGAGTCAGGCCGCCACATTTTACTGCAGTATTTTTAATGATTCCTCGATTGATACCGACACCTCCATGGTGACTACATTTTACCTGAATGGCACCAAATTTATGGGCCTGAACGGCGGGCCTCAGTTTCAACCGAACCCTGCAATGTCATTTTACGTGATTTGTGAATCCGAAGAGGAAATCGTTCGGTTATGGAATAAATTCTCAGCACATGGGAAAATTATGATGTCCCTGAATTCCTACGATTGGAGCAAGATGTATGGCTGGGTACAGGATAAGTTCAAGGTATCCTGGCAATTGACGCTGGATGACGGATCAGGGTTCGGGCAAAAAATAATTCCGGCCCTGATGTTTACAGGAGATCAGTTCGGAAGGGCAGAAGAAGCCATGGAATCCTATACGTCCATATTCGCGGATTCAGGGATCGACTTCATTCATCGGTACGATGCCTCTGATAAGCAACAGGCAGGTAAAATTGCCTATGCCACATTCCAATTGCTCGGCCAGAAATTCATAGCTATGGATAGTGGGGCATCGCACGCCTTTGAATTTTCGGAAGGGAATTCACTGGTAGTTGAATGCGACAACCAGCAGGAGATTGATCACTACTGGAATGCCATGACCAGAGAAGGAACTGAAAGCAGGTGTGGGTGGTTGAAGGATAAATTCAGTTTGTCGTGGCAGATCATCCCTTCCGTCCTGAGTAAGCTCATGTCTGACCCTGTTCAGGCAGAGCGGACCATGCAGCGGGTATTGCAAATGAAGAAGTTCGATTTGGAAAAACTTTTGGCAACAGCCGGTAATTGATATATCATGACAAAAAACGACAGCATAGACGCCTATATTGCAGAATTTCCCCTGGAGATTAGGACATTACTAGGTCAGGTTCGGGCAGTCATTCAAAAAGAAGCTCCTGAGGCAAAGGAGGCCATTAGTTATGGCATCCCTACATTTAAACACAATGGAAAGAACCTCGTACATTTTGCCGCCTTTAAAAACCATATTGGTTTTTATCCTACACCTTCCGGCGGTGAAAAATTCAAGGAAGAGCTATCCTCATATAAGACAGGGAAGGGCTCCGTGCAGTTTCCATACACTCAGCCCTTACCCATAGACCTGATCTCCCGTATCGTCCAGTATCGTCTAAAGAATAACTGAGGTTTTATTGGGCAAGTTCTTTATCCCCGGGTTATTGAATAAACGCCAGTGTTCACATCATGGGACCGAAAAAAACAGCGTTCATGAGGAGCTTATTGGTGCCGTACCAGAAGGCACGGAAATTTGTATTGTCAGTAAATACGATAACCCTTCCGTTTCCAAGATGCCGGACTGAGAACGGGACACTGTTCTTTATCAGGTCCTGATTCTCTTTGGAAATATAACCGCTCATTAAAGGCGATTCGGTATATTGAATGGGGTTGTTGTAACTTTCCTTGTCTGGTTCGAGATAGATGTTCGAATTTCTGAACACTGGCAGCATGGCCCCTTTGTACCCATAATTGATCGGATGTGACCGGTCCAGTTTTGCCTGGAATATTGCACCACTTGTTTCCTGCGCTCCTAAATAATCTTCCCTTTGCTCGTACGTAATATTCTTCGCAACCAGGGTATCGGTTTTGAATTTCAAATCTGCAATTTCATTTTTGTCCATCCATTTTGCGACCGAAGTATATCCGATCAGGGTACCGCCGGCCTTTACCCATTCCTTAAGTTTTTCCGCCGCCATTTTATCCAGGGTAACGGCACCATAGGAATCAGGAATGATTATGTCAGTATAGGTGCTAAGATTCGCGGATTTAAAATAATCCGTATCTATTTTGGTGATCTTCATGGCGTATCTGGTATCAAATAAATGCCAGATCTCTCCGGCATCACTGGAACGGATCCCTTTTCCCACCAGAATAGCCACCTTTTGAGGGTGCAGGGTTTCAAGATCCCCGCTTCCCAAATCGATCCCCTGTGTCAGCCCGGTACTCACCGAATGAATCCTGACGAAATCCTCCCGTGCCACCTCCTTCAGGAACTGATATAATTCTGTTGGGTTCAATTTCTGATTATTTACCGGGATCATAATAGTCCCATAGTCATAGGAAGTGCCTTCCAGAGCGAAAGGTGACTTAGCCACTTTGGCACGGATACCCCTGTTAAGAATTTTATTCAGGGCCTTCGGCGTATAATATTCGTTCCATTCAAAGAGGTAGGCATACGAACTCTGGTCATCTATGGAACCCGTAAGCGGCGTTAATTCACTTACTTCTGTACCTGCATTTGCCAAAGATGAAAGTTCTGAATAGTCCACATTAAAGGCCAAAGGAAATGTCCAACCCGAAATGTCGTAGAACAGGCTGTCCTGAAATGAGGTTCTTTTCTCAAACATCGCTTGTATCAGCCTGTAATTCTTCTGGTTCGCAGGCACCACATAGCTATAACCCTTTTTATAACTTTTGCCCTCCAGGTCAAGGTCTTTGTCGAGTACATTGAAACGAATGTGTTGCCTGTGCAGGATTTCCGCCAGGTGCCATGTTTTTGCGGCATCCTTGCTATCTCCGAAGACAAAGGCCTTTGTTTTGGAACTGCCTGCTTCATTCCTGAGGTCAGCGAAAAATCCCTGCTGATAGGATAACAATTTCCTTCTCATTTCGCCTGCCGCTTCAATAGTGGAAAGGGCGGTTGTGAACTGATTGCGGATCGTGAAGGCAAAAGTTAACAAGCCGTTATCGGTTTCCTGCACATGTCCTCGGGAACTTGCCTGTTCAAACAAAATACCGATACCCCCATTCACATCAGGGAAAGTGGAACCCTTTCCATAATAATAATCGTCATAATTCTCTTCGGTAAAATAAAGAGACCCGATCTTGTCCAGCGCCCGGGCATGGTAATTCCCGATTTCGGAGGTAAGTTCCTGGTTCCTCTTTGGGGTGAGCGGATGGACCCGTGTCGGTTCTCCCGGCTGGAAAAAAAAAGTAGCATTGGTACCCATTTCATGGTGATCGGTTACGATGTTGGGAAGCCATTCATGGAAAGTAACAATTCTCGCCCTGCTCTCCGGTAGCTGTGCGGGGAGCCAGTCCCGATTGAGATCAAACCAGTAATGGTTCGTCCTTCCCCCGGGCCATACCTCATGGTATTCCCTTTCATTGCCATCCGGATTAAGTTCCACACTTTTATTCGTATTTGCCCAGTAGGCAAAACGCTGTAACCCATCCGGATTAAAGGAGGGATCCAGCAGGATGATGGTGTTGTCAAGCATGGCGTCCACCTCGGGACCGGTCGCGGCTGCCAGGTAATAGGCATAGGCAAGAGCCGCATTGGCACCGCTTGGTTCGTTCCCGTGAATGGAAAATCCCTGATACACAACAATGGGCATGTCGTCCACAGAAACATTGGCACCGGCCTCCTCCGTGAGCGCTATATGTTCCTTCCTGATCTCTTCCAACCTTCCATGGTTTTCAGGGGAAGTAACAGTGAGCAGCAGCAAAGGTCTGCCTTCAAAAGTTTTCCCCCTTTCCCTGATGGAGATCCGGTCGCTGGCTTTTGCGATGGCCTCCATATACATTACCAGTTTATCATGGGTGACATGCCATGCGCCCACCTCATGGCCAATGATCTCTTCCGGTTTTGGAATACGCTCGTCGTAACGGATATTTCCGGGCAGATAGTAGTCGAGGCTGATTGAATCCTGACCTATGGCCGGTTGTACCAGTATAAAGTACAGGAGGCTGTATAATAGTGTTCTTTTCATGGGTTTGAGGAAAATTTATTTATGGTAAAGCACCTCGGAACGAGTTTCCGGACGCTCTACAAAGGGGTACTTCTGTGGGGCAGCAATAAAAAACGACCTCTTTTAGCAAGGTCGTTTCTGTTAGTTTGTATTATAACAATGTTAAATGTCGTCAAAATCCACATCCGTAAAACTTTCCCTTGACGTTACTTCGCCTTCCAGGGTTTCTTCTTTCTTAAAATCGGACTGGTGCCTTTCCGAAATCACTTCCCGACCTTTTTCATCGATGATATAATCCATCATCTCTTCCATGTATTCCCTGAAGGACTGAAAATCTTCTTTGTACAGATAAATTTTGTGTTTCTTGTAATGAAAGGAGCCGTCATCATGAGTGAACTTCTTACTTTCAGTGATTGTGAGATAATAGTCGCCGGCCTTTGTACTTCTTACATCAAAAAAATAAGTTCTTCTGCCTGCTCTTAAAACCTTTGAGAAAATCTCTTCCTGATCCATTAATTCTTTTTCACTCATTGGGTCTAGTTCTAGTTAGTGTTTAAAATATAGTGCATCGTCAAAAATGTGAAAAAAAAGCCAACGACACAACATTTTTCTAGTTTTCTTTCTCAGATAGCTGATTGAAATAAAGCTCTTTATAATAACCTTCACGGGCTATTAAATCCTCGTGGGTTCCTTCCTGCAATATCTCTCCATCTTCCAGAACGATGATCTTATCCGCATTTTTTGCCGAAGAAACCCTATGGCTGACAATTAGGGTCGTTCTGTGCCTTGAGGCTTTCTTCAGATTAGTAAGGATGGCCTCTTCGGTTTCCGTATCCACCGCCGAAAGACAGTCGTCAAAGAGGTAGATCTCCGGATCTTTCAATAAGGCACGGGCTATAGACACACGTTGTTTCTGCCCGCCGCTTAAAGTAATTCCCCTTTCGCCCAAAATGGTATCATATCCGTTGGCAAAGCCTGTAATGTTGTTGTGGACCACTGCCATTTTCGCCACTGTCAGGATTTCTTCCTCTGTCGCATCTTCCTTCCCGAATTTTATATTGTTCCTGATCGTATCAGAAAACAAAAAAGCATCCTGAGGTACGGCGCCAATGGAAGACCGAAGGCTGTTCAGATTTAAATCTTTAATGGGAATGTCATCGATCAGCAGCAGACCTTCCGAAACATCGTAAAGGCGGGCAACCAAATCCAGGATCGAGGACTTACCTGAGCCTGTCTTACCAATAAAGGCCACGGTTTGTCCTGCCTCAACCGTAAAAGAAATTTCATTTAAGGCCGTAATATTGGTATCTTCATAGGTGAAGCTGACTTTCCGAAATTCAATTTTACCCCTGATTGGTGTGGGTTCGCTCACCTCATTCCTGATGCCGGGTTGTTCCTGAAGAAATTCATTGATCCTTTTTTGTGAGGCCTCGGCCCGCTGTACCAGGGAAGTGAGCCAGCCGACAATGGCCACAGGCCAGGTGAGCATGTTCACATAGAGGATAAACTCCGCAATGGTTCCCACCGAATCGATTTCACCGTTGATATACTGCTTGCCTCCCACATAAATCACGAAAATATTGCTTATCCCGATCAGCAGGATCATCAAAGGGAAGAACCAGGCGTCTACCCTCGCAAGTGCAACACTTTTTTCCTTGCCTTCCAAGGCCAGTGCCTGCGCCTCCATCTGAATTTTTGGCTCAAGAACATAGGCCTTAATAACGGAAATCCCGGAAAAGGTCTCTTGTGAAAATGCCGAAAGTGTTGAAAGAAATTGCTGAACGCGTGTGCTTCTGCGATGAATGATTTTACTGATCATATAGATGAGTACCGAAAGTACAGGCAGCGGGAGCAGGGAATAAAAAGCAATGGTCGGGGCCTTTATAAACATGAGTGGGATCAGGCATATGAAAAGGGTTAAGGTTTGAATACCATACATGATCGCAGGGCCTGCATATTGCCGTACCTGGCTCACATCCTCACTGATCCGGTTCATAAGGTCACCTGTGCGGTTTTTTTTGTAAAAGTTGAGATTCAGAAACTGATAATGATCAAAGATTTCATTTTTAAGATCGTATTCGATATATCTGGAGACGTTGATAATGGTTTGTCTCATGAGGAAAGTGAAAAAACCGGAAAGCAGTGCTGCTCCTACAATGATGAGGATGTATTCGAGAAGCAGGTCACGTGCTGCGGGTTCTGCAATTTGATTCGCTACATAATTCTCTACGACCTCAATGGATTTTTTCACATAAGAGGGCATGATCAGCTGAAAGATCCTGGCAATGATGGTAATGACAATTCCTATCAATAATTTGGACCAATATTTTTTAAAGTACTTGTTGAGGTGTTTCAGTTCCTTCATGAAGTCAATCAGATAATGGATCTATTTGGAGGTCCAAAGGCAAAGATAACGGATTGGCTGCAATCCGATGTGAGAAACTGCCAGGCCGTTTTAGAGCAACCGGTAGTCAATACGGATGTAGTGAACCTCATGATACTTATCCACCTGATTTCGAAACTCCGGTACAACATACCTCGCGGGTTATTTGCGGTAAGATCATGTAAGCTTTGTCCAATAAAGACATCAAAGAAGGCGAATGTATCTAAAATATAGTATTATTTTTGCGCTGCAGGATCAATCAACTATAAGGTTCTTTTAAAATGCTTACAAGAAGGCATATCCGAATGAAAGTGATGCAGTGCGTTTATGCCCTGACCCAGTCCCGGGACGAACCACTGGAAAGACAGGAGAAATTTTTAAAAGCAAGCATAGATAACACCTATACCCTTTACCTCCTTATCCTCAGCCTTCTCAGGGAAGTGCACGAAATGGCCGGCAGACATGTGCTTCTCTCCTCCAGAAAATACCTGACAACCAATTCAGACAGCTTTCCTGATCAGGAGAAATTCATTCAAAACAAGGTATTGCTCCAGATCGTTAACAACGAGCTGCTGTCAAGAGAGCTTGAAAAACGAAAATTAAAGAATTGGTACCTCAATGAGGAATATGTCAGACTGGTTTACAAAGAAATAATTTCCAGCCCGATTTATGAGTCCTATATGGCGGCCTCAGGGGGGAATTTTGAAGAAGACAGAAACTTCATTATGGAAATTTTTAAGGAAGTGATCGCGCCGAATGAAAAGATCTATGAATACCTCGAAGACGATAAACTTACCTGGGTAGATGATATTCCATTGGTAAATACGTTTATCCTGAGACAATTGACCAAATTAAAAGAAAACCAGCACGATTCCTTTTTTCTGCCAAGGCTCCTGAAAGATACCGAAGATATGGATTTTGCACGCGATCTTCTCAGACAGACAATGCAGAAAAATGAATCTCTCGTAAGGGAGATCGAAGGTAAAACGCCCAACTGGGATAAGGACAGGATCGCCGATATCGACGCGATTTTATTAAAAATGGCAATTTGTGAATTGCTCAACTTTCCATCGATCCCGGAACGGGTCACAATCAATGAATACCTTGAAATTGCCAAGGAATATTCAACTCCGAAAAGCAGTATTTTTATCAATGGGATCCTTGACAAGCTGGTAAGGGAATACAGGGCCGACGGCAAACTTAAAAAAATGGGGCGGGGACTATTGTAAAAGAATATTCCTTAATTTTGCTGCGAAATATTAAAATCCGTAACAATGAAAAAAATAGGTATTGTACTATGTGTTGCCTCCTTGGTCGGTTTCATGGCCTGTAAGGAAAAAGCTTCCAGTAAAATCGATACATCTAAGGTAGAAGTCGCCGCAGATAGGGATGTTGCCGCAAAAAACCTTCCTGTGATGACTTTTGAGAAGCAGGAGCACGATTTTGGGACTATTGAACAGGGAACGCCTCAGGAAACCAGTTTTAAATTCACCAATACGGGCAATGCCCCTTTGATAATCACGAATGCAACCAGCAGTTGTGGTTGCACCATTCCTGAGTATCCGAAAAATACCCCCATCTCTCCGGGAGACACAGGTGAACTGATTGTCAAGTTTAACGGATCGGGACAAAACCAGGTTACAAAGAGCATTACGGTTACCGCTAATACCGAAAAAGGAACGGAAATGCTTCGAATTATGGCATTTGTGAATGCCAAGGAAGGCAATTCTTCCGCAGCCCTGGGGCCAGTAAAATAATAAGCCAACATTAAGTATGGAGAATATCAGCCAATTTTTGCCAATGCTACTGATTTTTGTGGTAGCGTACTTTTTCATGATCCGTCCGCAAATGAAGCGGCAGAAAGATGAGAAGAAATTCTCTCAGGAATTGAAAAAGGGAGACCGCATTATCACCAAAAGCGGACTCCATGGAAAAGTGGTTGAGCTTAATGACAGTGATTTTTCCTGTATCATCGAAACCATGGCCGGAAGGTTAAAATTTGACAGGTCAAGCATTTCCATGGAGATGAGCAGAAAGCTCAATAACTCCAAAGACAAATAGCGTGTCCAGTACCCGCCCATCATAAAAATACCGCTACCAGCGGTATTTTTTTTGAACAGAGATTAGGGATAAATTACTTATATTCATACGGTCTAACTTGTTCAATTCATGAAAACTCACAGAAGACAATTCTTAAAACACGGTTCCCTGGCACTTCTTGGTTCCGGGGCGGCTTTTCTTTTCCCGGTTGAATTACTTGCCGCCATGCGCAAGAGGGTAAGCCCTAATGACAGGATCAATGTAGGGCTCATCGGTTGCAACGGCATGGGTTTCTCGGATCTGACCTCTTTCCTGAAAATGAGTGAAGTGACCCTGGTAGCACTTTGTGATGTGGATGAGCGTGTTCTGGAAAGACAGACTGCTGAGCTTGCAAAGGCGGGAATAAAAAAACCAAAATGGTACGGCGATTACAGGAAATTACTTGAAAATAAGGATATAGACGTTGTAATAATCGGTACCCCGGATCACTGGCATTGTCTTCAGTTGATCGATGCATTGCAGTCCGGGAAGGACGTGTATTGTGAAAAACCCATTGCCAACTCCATTCAGGAATCACATATCATGCATGATGCCGTGGGCAACAGTGACCGCATGGTACAGATAGGACAATGGCAGCGAAGCCAGCCGCACTTTGTAGATGCCATCAACTTTGTGCATTCAGGGAAACTGGGCGCTATCCGGCTTGCCAAGGCCTGGGCATACCAGGGATGGATGAAACCGGTGAACGTACAACCCGACAGTGCTGCGCCTCAGGGGGTAGACTACAAGATGTGGTTGGGACCGGCCCCCCAGAGACCATTCAATGCGAACCGGTTTCATTTTAACTTTCGGTGGTTCTGGGATTATGCCGGTGGGCTGATGACAGATTGGGGGGTACACATGATCGACTATGCCCTATATGGCATGAAAGCGTCCACCCCAAAATCAGTGATGGCGCTTGGCGGGAAATTCGCCTATCCGGATGACGCTTCAGAAACGCCTGATACCCTTCAGACGGTGTTTGAATTTGATGGATTTTCCATTCTTTGGGAACATGCCACCGGCATAGACGGTGGCAACTATGGTCGGAACCATGGGGTAGCTTTTATTGGAAACAACGGCACACTTGTCCTTGACAGAAACGGGTGGGAGGTAATACCCGAAAATGAATTTCAAGGTTGGGGCAAGCAGGGAATACCAAAAATGGATGCATTACCGCTCCAGCAAAACCAGGGCAACGGCCTGGACCTGCATACGCGGAATTTTATAGATGCGGTAAAAAGCAGGGACGCCAAAAGCCTTCACGCTCCTATTAAAATAGGATTTGATGCGGCACTGGTTTCTCATATGGGCAACGTGGCCTATAAATCCGGGAACCGATTGTACTGGGATGCCCCCAAGGGTAAATTTACTGATGCAGAGGCAAACAAATACCTGGAGGCCTCCTATCACAACGGATGGGAGTTACCGGTTTAAAAAACCGGATCGTAACGGAAGTGGTAAGGTAGCGGCAGGCCGCTTATGATTTGTATTTATCATGGAGTCCTATACCCTTTGCAATCAAAGGTAATATCTTTTCGAGACGCGATTCCTTGGTCTTTTCTAATTTGGCTTCTGAAATAAATTGGCAATACTCCCTCCTTTTATAGGGTGTCAGCTTTTCGAAGGCCGCGTTTATTGCTTTGTTTCTATCAAGGGCCTGTATAAGCATATGAGGTAGGTTTAATTCCGATGATTTCCGCTCCGGCTTCCATTCCCTTCCCTTTTCGTGATTCTCAATGGCTTCTTTGATATAAGCCAACACCCCGGCCCGATCTATATCGCCTTCCCGATAGAATTTCCAGTGTCGCATGGCCTTTGTCTTGCCATCCTGAGCGTTTTCCAGCACATTTTTAGGATCCGTGAGATAAACGCCGTTGTAAAACCAAATCCCAAAATGGGATTTAAAACGCAGGATGGCGAAAATATTTTTGTTATTGATAGTATAGACCGGGGCTCCCCATTTGTGGGTGGCCATCGCCGATGTTTTTGAGGCAATATCCCGCAAGATGCCCAGGGCGTTTCGGAATGGATGTTCCACGGCAAAATAAGCCTCGATTTTTTCGGACGATGTCATGTTTCCCTGTATTTTACTGCTGTAAGTTCGCAAATTTTCACAATAACTTCCACTGCTTTTTCCATACTTTCCACAGCGATAAATTCATATTTTCCATGAAAATTGTGGCCTCCTGCAAATATATTAGGGCAGGGGAGTCCTTTAAAGCTTAGCTGGGATCCATCCGTACCTCCGCGAATAGGCTGAATGACAGGTTCAATTCCAACTGCCTTCATTGCTTCCGCAGCGATTTCTACAATATGAAATACAGGAACAACTTTTTCCTTCATATTATAATACTGATCATGCATTTCGAGGACGATGATTTCTCCATATTCTTGTGTCAGTGCTCCGGTTATTTCGCGTAGCAATTTTTTTCTGGTTTCAAATCTTTTCCGGTCATGATCCCGGATGATCAGTTCCATCACAGCCGTTTCTATTTCCCCCTGTAAATGGTGAACATGAAAGAATCCTTCCCTTTGCCAGGTTTTTTCAGGGACTTCACTGCGGGGCATCCGTGAGATAAAATCGGATAATACATTAATCGCATTGATCATTTTTCCCTTGGCATGGCCCGGATGAACGCCTTTCCCACGAATAGTTACTTTTGCGGAGGCGGCATTGAAATTTTCATATTCCAATTCCCCGACAGCCCCCCCATCCATGGTATAGGCCCAGGCTGCCCCGAATTTCTCAACATCAAAATGGTGGGCTCCGCGACCTATCTCCTCGTCTGGCGTGAAACAGATCCGGATGCGCCCATGTTCAATTTCCGGATGGTCTTTCAAATATTGTAAGGCCTCCATAATTTCTGTTATTCCTGCCTTATCATCAGCTCCCAGCAAAGTGGTTCCGTCCGTTACAATAAGTGTTTGCCCTATATACTGTCTTAACTCCGGAAAATAATCAGGGGATAGAATAATCTCTGGATTCCGGCTAAGAACAATCCGGCCTCCGTCATAGTGATCCACCACCCTTGGACTTACTCCTTTTCCTGAATAGTCAGGGGAGGTATCAAAATGTGATATAAATCCGATGATCGGAATGTCACCATTGACCGTGGCAGGCAGACTTGCCATCACGTAGGCCTTGTCGTCAAGGGTCACGTCTTCCAGCCCCATACGAAGGAGTTCATCGCTAAGTTTTTTTGCAAGATCCCACTGTTTGGCGGTACTGGGGGTAGCAGCAGACCCCGGATCACTTTGAGTATCTATGGTTACATAACTGATAAATCTATCTATAATCTGCCGCATCGATATAATTTTTAGCTAAAAATACAGTTTATATACTTGTCAATTTAATTGCAAAATTCATATGCACCCAATGATTACCAGAACTTTTTACCTACTTACATTGCTATTGATTTGTGCTATTTCTACAACCCGGGCCCAAATGGAAAATTGTACTCTCGGGGTAGGAGGAAAGGATACACAGCTCATCACTGACGTCTTTCAGTTAAATGATGCACAGTTGCATCAGATGGAATTGTGGATCGGTGAACTGGGAATGGAAAGTAAACTTATAGAGGATGAGATCAAGGAATTGTTCGATAACCATCCTCAATCCACCCAGGAAGAAATGCTGACCCTCGCTCAGAAATACAAGGTTTTAAAGGACCGACTGACACATCTGTCATTAAATTATGACAGTCGGGTCCTGGGGCTATTCAATGAAAAACAATACCAGCGATATGTAGAACTCTGTGCCGAAGCCCTGCGGAAACCACTGACCCCGATTTTGTCCTCAGAGGAAACGTCAGATCCGGAATAATTCCCAACCCGGACCCCGAATTTCTCATCCTGGAATTATTCCCCGGCGAACTTCGTACTTTTGCGAAAACTTCAGTGTAAGCAATGTACAAATTCCTGCTCCGGCCCTTACTCTTCCAATTCGACGCTGAAAAAGTGCACCATTTTTCCTTTTACCTTATCCGTATCCTTTCTGCACTCGGAATCAACCGCCTTATTCGCAAATATTATCTCATGCGGGAACCAGCGCTACATAAGCAGGTTTTTGGTTTAAGATTTGAAAATCCAGTAGGACTCGCGGCCGGATTTGACAAAGATGCCGTCCTGTATAATGAATTGGCCGATTTTGGATTTGGCTTTATTGAGATAGGCACAGTCACCCCGGAACCCCAGACAGGAAACCCCAAACCGAGATTATTTCGGCTCCCCGAAGACCAGGCCATCATTAACAGGATGGGATTTAATAATAAGGGCGTTCAATTCGCCGCTGAAAATCTTAAAAGAGAACGCAGGGTGCTGATCGGGGGGAATATCGGCAAAAATAAGTCCACCCCAAACAGCAGTGCATTGCTGGATTACCTCAAATGCCTCCGGGCCTTACATGACCATGTTGACTATTTTGTGATCAATGTCAGTTCCCCAAATACGCCGGGACTTAGGGAACTTCAGGATAAAGCACCTCTGAAAGCAATGCTAGAAGCCCTTAAAAAGGAGGGTAAACTACTGGCAGCGGCCCGGAAAATAGATGAAAAGCCAATACTCTTAAAAATAGCTCCCGACCTCTCAGAGGAGCAGTTGCTGGATATCATCGAGATCATCATAACTACCGGAACGGATGGGGTTATTGCCACCAACACCACGGTTTCCAGGGATTCACTTCAGACAAATACCCGCCTTTCAGAAGAAAGCGGCGGATTAAGCGGTTTGCCCCTTAAGAGCCGGAGCACCGAAGTGATTCGATTTTTGGCAGAAAGGAGCAATAAGGCATTTCCAATCATAGGGGTGGGGGGAATCCACTCTCCGGACGATGCTTTGGAAAAACTGGCGGCAGGTGCCGATCTGATCCAATTATGGACCGGATTTATATATGAAGGTCCAGGATTAATTCGCAGGATCAACAAGGCCATTTTAAAGCAGGAAAATTTGAAACCTCCGATTGCCTGACGCTTAGGTCAATTATAATAGTAAAAGGGCCAGGATAAACTATTTGCTCCAGTAATCGACGACCAGAACATCGGCCAGATGGGGTTTAAGCAGTTCGACAAAGGCCATGTGCTCGGGATGTGGAAGATATACCGCCCTATCCTCTTCGCTCCTGAAGGTCACCAGAAAACAATGTGTAAGGTCTTTATTCAGCCCTTCCGGACTATTGTTGAGTCCCCACTCATAAGCGTAGACTTGCGGTATCTTAGCCGGCAAATTACCAAATGCATTTTTTATTTCCTCAATGGCCTCCGCAGGCGAATCCTCCTTGAACTTAAAAAGTACCACATGTCTTAACAGACTGTCTCCCTGAAAGGCCATGTTTTTTTGCATTGTCTTCTGCGACTGATCCATATTGGCATTTGTAAAACTAAGTGTGATTATTGCCACCAAAAGGAGGGTGGCCATTCTTGGCAAGGTCATAATTAAAAATTTTTGAAAGATATGAAAAAGGCAACATCTTTTGAGGATTCAACCCCTCATATATGGGAAACAGTTTATTTTTACCGTCAGTATCCGGTAATCCATTTGGAACTGAAATGAATTTCGAAATACTTGCAGCTTTTACACTGGCCACGGCAGGCCTGGCACTCTCCCCGGGACCCGATAACCTGTTCGTACTTTCGTTGAGCATATCAAATGGAAAAAAAGCCGGTTTGGTCAGCACTGCCGGGCTTGTTGCGGGTTGCCTGGTACATATCTCCCTGCTTGCCTTCGGGGTCTCGGCAATTATCAATGAAAGTAAATACCTTTTCTTTACCATTAAATTATTTGGAGCTTTGTATCTTTTTTATCTGGCCTACCGTATATCTCAAAGCCCATCTACCCTGACATTTGAAGATGGCAAATCCTTAAAAAGCACGCCCGTGACCTTATTCAGACAAGGCTTTATAATGAACGTCCTTAACCCGAAGGTGGCCATTTTTTTTCTCGCTTTTTTTCCGGGATTCCTTTTCAGTAAGGATGTATCTTCCCTTGTACAATTCTTTGTCCTGGGATTTATATTCATGGGGGTAACAGCGATTGTATTTTCTTTAATTGCGATTTTATCCGGGTCTATTTCTGTTTATTTGCGGTCAGCAGGAATCACAAAGGCATTAAAATGGTTCCAGGTGCTGGTCTTTGCAGGAATCGGGGTCTACCTTCTCATATCAGATAAATAGTGGTAATTTTACAATGCTATTGGGGATTATTCGGGCAAGGATGCTGCAACGCCTTCCGGACACTCTCAAAGTTTTACAGTAGGTCGCCAGAGGCTGAAACAAAGGACTTTACCCATGCACTCGAGGATGTCTGACAAAATAAAAATCATAGAATGTCCGAGAGATGCCATGCAGGGGATCAGGGTATTTATTCCGACCGCGGTAAAAGTCAGATATCTTCAAACCCTTCTTAGTTGCGGCTTCGAAACCATTGATTTCGGAAGTTTTGTATCCCCCAAAGCCATTCCTCAAATGGCCGATTCAGCCGAAGTACTTTCCCGGATTGATCTTACTGCGAGCCGCAGCAAACTTCTTGCCATTGTAGCCAATCTTCGTGGCGCCCGGGATGCCATATCGCTCGAACATATCCATTATCTGGGCTACCCCTTTTCCATTTCTGAAAATTTTCAGATGAGGAATACCCACAAGACCATTGCCGAATCCACGGAGGTTCTCGCCGAAATCCTCTCACTTGCAAAAGGTGCCGGGAAGGAAGTGGTCACTTATATCTCCATGGGGTTTGGAAATCCTTACGGGGATCCATGGGATGTTTCTGTGGTTAGTGAATGGACTGAAAAGCTATCGTCCATGGGAGTACGGATCCTATCCCTTTCGGATACCATTGGAAGTTCTACTCCGGAAGTAATCAGCTATCTTTTTTCCCACTTAATCCCTGCTTATCCTGATATTGAATTTGGGGCGCACCTTCACACGACGCCTCAGAAATGGCGTGAAAAAATGGATGCGGCCTTCAGCGCAGGATGCAGGCGTTTTGACGGCGCAATCCAGGGCTTCGGTGGATGTCCTATGGCCAAAGATGAACTTACGGGCAATATGCCAACCGAGAAAATTCTCAGGTATTTTAAGGAAATGGATCAGCCCACCACCGTCTCGGAGGAAGAATTCAAGGCAGCGTACAGCGAAGCTACTTCGGTTTTTGGCACTTTCAAATAATAACGAGATCCCGGACGCATACGACAAGGCATCTCTGATGGATGGCGAGGTGGTCAACCCGCTCATCCACAAGTAGCTCCCTGGAAGATCACGCGCTTATTAGGACAGTGGCCTCAATGCACCCCGGTCGTTTCATTTTCAGGTAGTTTTAAAATTTCAGGTGATCAAGTGGTGTTCCGCATGCATTAAAATAACTATATTTGCACGCAATTAATCCTTAATTGCAATGGAAGCCCACCTAAATAAAATTCTCGGAGAAGGTCTCACCTATGATGATGTACTTCTTGTCCCTGCTTATTCTGAAATTCTTCCCAGGGAAGTAAATATACAAAGCAGGTTTACCCGGAACATTCGACTCAATGTGCCTATAGTATCCGCTGCCATGGATACAGTAACTGAATCGCAAATGGCTATCGCGATTGCGCAGGAGGGGGGGATTGGGGTCCTGCATAAGAACATGGGGATAGAACAACAGGCTACCAAGGTCAGGAAAGTAAAACGCGCCGAGAGCGGGATGATCCTCGACCCAGTTACGCTGCCTCTGGACGCTCTTGTCCGCCATGCGAAGGCAAGCATGAAGGAATTTAGTATCGGGGGCATCCCGATCGTGGATTCCAGGAAAAAATTGATCGGCATAGTTACCAACAGGGATTTGCGGTTTGAGAAAAATAATGACCGGCCCATTTCAGAGGTAATGACTTTTGAGAACCTCGTGACCGTAGCAGAGGGGACTTCCCTGGAACAGGCAGAAGGGATCCTTCAACTCAATAAAATTGAAAAACTTCCGGTAGTGAATGGCGACAATGTACTTGTGGGCCTCATTACCTTCCGGGATATTACAAAACTCTCCCAAAAACCCATTGCAAATAAGGATATGTATGGTCGGTTGCGTGTAGCTGCAGCCATAGGCGTGACATCTGATGCCCTAGAAAGAACCGAAGCACTTGTAAAAGCAGGGGTCGATGCGGTGGTTATTGACACTGCTCATGGACATACCAAAGGGGTGGCCATGTTGTTGAAAAAAGTCAGGGACACCTTCCCGGGTCTTGATATTGTCGTTGGGAATATAGCCACCGGGGACGCGGCACGATATCTGGTTGACGCAGGGGCTGATGCGGTAAAAGTAGGAATCGGCCCGGGATCAATCTGCACTACCAGAGTTGTTGCCGGCGTCGGTTTCCCACAGTTTTCTGCCGTACTTGAGGTTGCTGCCGCCATAAAGGGAAGTGGCGTTCCTGTCATCGCTGACGGCGGGATCAGATATACCGGGGATATCCCTAAAGCGATCGCTGCCGGAGCGGATAGCGTGATGCTTGGGTCGCTGCTTGCCGGCACCAGGGAATCTCCCGGAGAAACGATCATTTATGAAGGTCGGAAATTTAAGTCGTACCGCGGAATGGGTTCCGTTGAAGCCATGAAGGAAGGAAGTAAAGATCGTTATTTCCAGGATGTGGAGGACGATATAAAGAAATTGGTGCCGGAAGGGATTGTCGGCAGGGTGCCCTATAAGGGAGACCTATTTGAAAGTATCCACCAGTTCGTAGGAGGTTTGAGGGCCGGAATGGGTTATTGCGGTGCAGCGGATATCTCTACCTTACAGGAAAACGGCCGTTTTATTAAAATCACTTCCAGCGGGGTCGCCGAAGGGCATCCCCATGACGTAACAATCACCAATGAATCTCCTAATTACAGCAGATAATCCATCCCGGTCCAACTTACCCCTCTTATAGGATATCAGCCGGAAATCCGGATTGAAGCTACTTTTTAAGTACATTTAAAGGGAGAGGGGAATATTGCTTTCCTCCCTCTTTGAGTAAAAGCCACCAAGGTATGAATGGCCGTATTGGAATGGGCCCCCTCTTGCTCTTTATGCTCCTTGTCCTTCAGGGAGTTACCCCATCTTTTAACAGAACCTTGACAGACAGCGAGAAAATGATTCTGGAGGCCGTTAGGTCGTCGGATTCATTTGATACCGTGGACAACTCCCTGAAAAAAGTTGACTTTCCTAATGTTCCAAATGACACCGAAGTAATTTATAAGGCCTCGACGGCAATTCGAACGGATGCAGCAGAAATACAGGTACCGGGCATCCACGAATATATTTGGAATGAGGAAGTGCTGCTCAAAAAAAAGACATCAGTATCAAAAGAACTCAGCGGGCGGCTCGATGCACTTTTCCTGCCATGGGACAACAAAAATATTCCCGGAGTGGCAGTAGCGGTTATCAGTGGCGGATCGATTATATATAAGAAAGGATTCGGGATGGCCAACCTGGAATACCAGATCCCCATCACCCCTGAAACCGTTTTTCATATCGCTTCTGTTTCTAAACAATTTACCGTATTCTCCCTGTTACTGCTGCAAAAGGAAGGGAAATTGACGCTGGAAGATGAGGTGCATACCTATCTGCCTGAAATTCCTGATTTCGGCCAAAAAATCACTTTGCGCCATCTGGCCAGTCACACCAGCGGACTCAGGGATCAATGGAACCTGTTGGCTTTGGCCGGATGGCGACTTGATGATGTGATTACCCGGGAACAGATCCTCAAAATTATAAGTATGCAGGAGGAACTGAATTTTATGCCCGGGGAGGAGTTTTTATACTGCAATACCGGCTTTACGCTGCTGGCGGAAGTGATAGCAAGGGTAAGTGGGGTCAGTTTTGCCGATTTTACACAAAAACGCATTTTCGAACCTTTAGGGATGAAGCATTCCTCCTTTTACGATGACCACGAAAAATTGATCAGGAATCGCGCTTATTCCTATTACATGGATAGCACCGGATATCGGAAAAGCGTATTGAACTACGCTACCGTCGGTGCCACCAGTCTGATGACGACTATTGACGACTTAAGTCTCTGGGCGTTGAATTTCAGAACACCCAGGGTGGGCAATAAAGAACTCATTGAAGAAATGAACACCCCATCGAAATTAAATACCGGGAAAAGAATTGCTGCTGCACTTGGGCAATTCACAGGCCAATACAACGGTCTGAAGGAAATTCAACACGGGGGTGCGGATGCGGGCTACCGAAGTTATCTGGCCAGATATCCGGATCAGGATGTGAGCATTGCCCTTATGAGTAACGATGCCGGATTTGATGCGGCAGGGATGGTCCATAGGGTGGCCGATATCCTGTTTGAATCCCAATTCACTGCTCCTGGAAATAAAGCTCTTGCGCCAGTTCCCACCCCGATTACCGATTCCCTACCGGATAGGGAAGTGCTGGAATCATATGTGGGAACCTATGAATTGCAGCCTGATTTTTTTATCAACATTACGATGGGGAACGGTACCTTGTCTGCCCGGGCATCCGGGCAATTGCCGATGCGGCTCCAGCCCATTTCAGCCACAGAATTCTCCGTCACGGGATCGGAAACCGTGATCTCTTTTCTACCCAGACCCAATGGAGTTTCACTTCTGATGCAGTTCGCGCAAGGTGGCGAAGTAACGGATGCACGCCGGGTAAATGAATTTGAAATGACACCGGGACAACTAGCCGGATACCTGGGACGTTATTACAGTGATGAATTGGGGACAGAATATGAGTTCCTTGAAATAGCTGGCAATCTCGTTGCGCGGCATCACAGGCACAGCGATATTGAGCTCAAAGCCATTAAAAAAGATGTATACCGGAGTGATACATGGTTTTTCAGGGAGCTGACCTTTGAGAGAAATGAAGTACAATCCATTACCGGATGCCGGATTTCTTCAGGAAGGGTCCGGAACCTTCGCTTTCAGAAGCTACCCAACAGGAATCCCCCTTAAAATTTAAAGGGGCAGAAGAGTGTGTCGTTATAAAAACCGGAAATCTAATCTCCACCGCCGGAATAAGTCTTCCAGTCTGTATTTTTAAAAATATTCTCTCCGAAATATTTGGCAATATTCAGGAATGGCTCAGGCTTCTGATAGCCCGGGACAGGTGAAAGCATATTGAATTCTTCGTCGAGAAAAATAACGGTCGGATAGCTGAGCCGCCCTTGCATAAGTGCCGCCGCCAGCTCGTGGTAACCACTTCTTCCAGAGGGAATGAACTTATACGTTTTGCCCTTAAAATCAATGGGTTGCTTCCCTTCGCCATCAAGCTTTACCATATAAAAAGTATCGGACATATAGGCGGCCACTTCGGCATTCTGGAAAGTGTCTTTGTCCATTTTTTTACACCAGCCGCACCAATCCGTATAGACATCAACAAATATTTTTTTAGGAGACTTGTCTTCATTGGAACGAGTTACAGCCTCATCCCAACTCATCCACGTTACATCCTGGGCACGAAGGCCGGAAAGTGTAAAGATGGGAAGTAGGAAGATGAACGATATTAATAAAGTACCTGATCTTTTCATAGGTCGCAGAGAAGTTAGTCCAAGAACTATACCAAAACTAACGGATGATTGATCAGAATAGTATGTAGGGCAAGGTTCCTGAAGCCTATTTGGCCTCGGCTTTCTCTTTTTTTACTTCAAAAATATTCTTTACGTCGATCTGGGACCGGATCAGATCATCAAAAGTTTCCCTCTCCCTGATAAGATGTGCCTTGCCCTCATGCCACAGAACTTCCGGGGGTCTGTATCTTGAATTATAATTGCTGGCCATGGTAAAGCAGTAGGCCCCCGCATTTCGGAAGCACAGGATGTCGCCTTCAGAGATTTCATTGATCCTTCTGTTGCTGCCAAAAGTATCCGTTTCACAAATATATCCCACTACGGAATAATAACGTTCCCTGCCTTCAGGGTTGGAGAGGTTAACAATGTCATGGGTGGCACCATAAAGCATAGGCCGGATAAGGTGGTTAAATCCGGAATCCACACTTGCAAAAACGGTAGAAGTGGTTTGTTTTACCACATTCACTTTCGCCAGAAAAAATCCTGCCTCACTGACCAAAAATTTTCCCGGCTCGAAAGCAAGTGTCAGTTGCTTTCCATAACTTTCACAGAAATCATTGAATTTTCCACTTAGTTTTTCGCCCAGCTCTTCAATGTTCGTTTGGATGTCCCCCGTCTTATAGGGCACTTTAAAGCCACTACCAAAATCTATAAAATCGAGGTTGGGGAAGTGACGAGCCGTTTCAAACAGGATTTCAGACGCGTATAAAAAAACATCAATATCCAGAATATCACTGCCCGTATGCATGTGTATACCATTGATATTCATCTTTGTAAGTTCAACAATCCGTAACAGATGTGGAATTTGATGGATGCTGATACCGAATTTGGAATCGATGTGCCCTACGGATATTTTGGTATTTCCTCCAGCCATCACATGAGGATTAATACGTATACATACAGGAATATCAGGATGTTTGCTACCGAATTGTTCAAGGATGGACAGATTGTCAATATTTATTCTGACTCCAAGGAAAGATGCCTTCTCTATTTCCTCCAGGGACACGCCATTCGGAGTAAAAATGATAGATTCGGGCTCAAACCCCGCGAGGAGGCCAATCTGCACCTCCTGTATGGACACGGTGTCAAGTCCCGTGCCAAGGGTATTCATTAATCTAAGTATGCTTATATTGGAGAGGGCCTTTGCGGCATAATTCAATTTGAGGTTTTTGACACCCCTGAAGGCATCTGTCAAACGATTGAACTGCGAAATAATCTTTTCCGAGTCGTACACGTAGACCGGATCTCCGAATTTTTTGGCAATTTGTAATAAATCGGTGCGATTCATCTGCATAATTTTAGGCAAAGCTATGTTTACTTTCCTATCCGCACAAAAAAACCGGGTCTTTTAATTAAATACAACAAAAAGTGATATTTATAACAAAATGGAATTTCAGATTTGCCATCCGCACGAAGCTTCGTATTTTTAGAAAAAATAGTTTATGAAGTTACCCTTGTTTCCACTGCAATCTGTATTCTTTCCGGGGGAGAAGGTACCCCTTCACATTTTTGAAGACCGGTACAAGCAATTGATTCACGATTGCAGGTCACAGAAAATCACGTTCGGAATACCGGTGTATATAAACGACCATATATCCTACGGGGTAGAGGTACAGCTTATGGATATAGTAACCCGTTATGATGATGGTACGATGGATATTGTTTGTGTTGCCAGACAGGTTTTCAGGGTGCTGACCTTTGACAACAAGATGGAAGGAAAATTATATGCGGGGGGAATTGTCCAGATCATGGACAATGTGAATGATGGGGACAGTGAAGATAAAAAAGAAGTATATCACCTGCTGGAGGACCTGTACCGACTGATGGAAGTGGCTATTACTCCGATCCCCCTGGAATTATTCAATAGCTACCTGCTCGCCCATAAAATGGGCTTGTCCTTTGAACAGGAATATGAATTGCTTCAATTGTCAAGAGAAAGCGAAAGGCTGCGGTTCATCAAACTTCATCTGCATACTACCATCCAGGTGTTGCAGGAGGTGAACAGGACCAAAGTACTCATCGATCTCAACGGGCATTACAGGAATTATGACCCCCTCGACTTCAAGGACTTCAAATTATAGCCGGTGGTTACCGGCGTTGCCCGGGCGATGAAAACATGAAGTTCCTGCCAGCAAAAATCGCGGCATATATCCCCTCCGTTCGGCTCTTCCGGGCGGCATCTAAGGGTATGACGCTGCTTTCCGCAGCGGATTGTTTAATTCATTAGTGTAAATGGCCGTTGTTTCCTATTTTTGCCGTATAACCTATGAACCGAACTTTTATATGAATCTTCACGAATATCAGGGAAAAGAAATACTGGCCAGTTTTGGGGTACGGATACAGCGGGGTTTGGTCGCACACAATGCCATGGAGGCAGTGGATGCCGCCAAGCAGATCACCAGGGAAACGGGATCGGCCTGGCATGTCATCAAGGCCCAGATCCATGCCGGAGGCCGGGGAAAAGGTGGCGGGGTAAAACTTGCCAAAAATCTGAAGGAAGTGGAAGAAATTGCAGGTGCCATTATAGGAATGAACCTGATTACACCCCAGACCTCGGCAAAAGGTAAAAAGGTTCATAAAGTACTCATTGCAGAGGATGTTTATTATCCCGGAAAAAGTGAGACCAGCGAATTTTATATGTCTGTGCTTCTAAACAGGGCTAAGGCGCGCAACATGATCATGTATTCTACCGAAGGAGGTATGGATATTGAACAGGTTGCGGAAAAGACCCCCCACCTGATATTTACCGAAGAGATCAATCCCGCAACGGGCTTGTTGCCTTTTCAGGCGCGAAGGATCGCATTTAATCTGGGGTTGACTGGGAACGCTTTCAAGGAAATGATTGTATTTGTCACTTCTTTGTATAAGGCATATGAGGAAAGTGATGCAAGCTTGTTCGAAATCAACCCGGTTCTAAAGACCTCGGATGATAAGATCATGGCAGTGGATGCCAAAGTAGCCATTGATGACAATGCGCTGTACCGCCGGAAGCAATATGCCGAGATGCGCGATTTGCGGGAAGAAAATCCCATAGAGGTGGAGGCCAGGGCTGTTGGTCTGAATTATGTGGATCTTGATGGTAATGTTGGCTGCATGGTAAACGGCGCTGGGCTGGCCATGGCCACCATGGATCTGATTAAGATGGCAGGCGGAGAACCAGCCAATTTTTTGGACGTAGGCGGTACTGCCGATGCAAAAAGGGTGGAGGAAGCCTTTAGGATTATTTTGAAAGATCCGGCCGTAAAAGCAATACTTATAAACATTTTTGGCGGAATAGTTCGATGTGATCGTGTGGCACAGGGAGTGGTTGATGCCTATAAGAATATGGGTGATGCCATAAAAGTCCCGATAATTGTCCGCTTACAGGGAACAAATGCCGAACTCGCGAAGGAAATCATAGATACATCGGGCCTTGCGGTCCATTCAGCCGTCCAATTTCAGGAGGCGGCGGATAAGGTCAAGGAAGTTCTTGGATAACATTTTATTCAGAAACAGCAGCAGGGAGCACTTCATTTCGGTGGATCCTTCCATCCTCTGCGGCGGACTTTCCGGGAACAGCAACCATTTGTGCTGATTTTATTACCTCATTGGATCCTGAATCCCACTTCACCTGCTATTATGGTATACATAATAAAACTACCCTTTCATTACATAAATATTTGTTAAAATTGAAAAATAGTGAAACATTCTCAATGAATGAGCGTCTATATTATCAATCATCAATCATCAATCATCAATCATCAATCATCAATCATCAATCATCAATCATCAATCATCAATCATCAATCATCAATCATCAATCATTAAACGAACAGTTCCATGAGAAAATTCAATGCACCCCTGATGCTGGTTACCCTGCTATTTGCAGGTACCATGCTCGCAAATGATGTGCCTGGGAGGCCATCTGTCAAATCCCTTTCCTCACAAATCGGTACTCTTTTAGCAGAAAATCCCTTTGTGGTCACTGGCAGGGACCTGGTTGCCGATGTAAAATTCACCATTAATGAAAATCGGGAAATTGTAGTGCTTACGGTTCACACGACCGATCTTACCCTGGCCTCCTTCGTTAAGTCGAAGCTGAACTATAGGCCGGTCCTTTTGGAGGATTATAAGGAAGGGAGGTTGTACACGGTTCCTGTTAGGATAACTGCATAAGGATCAGGTACAAGGTAATATCCTGACACTTCTCACCTTTGGGGGGGAGCGTCAGGTTTTTTTTTGTTTTTATATTTCACATTTCCCAAATCCCGCACCTTGAATTTGGAGACAGGCGCCTTTTTGATTTTTTTAGGCGCTTTTTGTTCAAGGACCACCCTTGGATCTTTGGGTTGGTCCCTGGTACCTCTGAGATGAATGACCAGACCGTTCAGGAAATTACGCAGTACCTGGTCACCGCATTCAACATACTTAGGGTGGCCTTCACTTCTGCAAAATGCGCCAATCTCTGCTTTTGAAATCCGAAAATCGACGAGCTCCAGGATGGCGACGATTTCATCGTCCCTTAATTTGAGGGCTACCCGCAGTTTTTTAAGCACATCGTTGTTGGACATCTTCCTGTTTTCTGCAAGGTATTATAAATTTCCGAAGCCCGGTACAGTGGTTGGGGCTTTTACACCAGAGTATACTAAACTGAAAATATTCTGGTTATATTTGCAATGCTTTGAGGAGCAACCCCAACCTCATATTGATATGAACACCTACGAAGAAAAACTAAGCATCCTTGCTGAGATGATCGCTTTTGCAACGGTTGATCATCCGATTAAAGATTCCGAATATGAGTTCCTTTTAAATGTGTCCTCTCATTTAGGTGTAGACAGGATAACTTTCGATTCCCTTTTCCGAAAAAAAGTCAAAAGACTGATTCCCCGTACCCAGGCCGAACGCATCCTGCAATTCCACCGTCTGGTATTGCTTATGAATGTGGATCAGGAAGAACACCAGTTAGAGGTGGGCAGACTCCACAACGTTGGACTTGCCATGGGCCTTCCGCCTTCCGCAATTGAGCAGGTATTGACCATTATGCATCAGTATCCGGATAAAATCGTACCTCCGAACATCCTCATCAATATCTTTAAAGCCCATTATAATTAGGATTTTTACGCTTATTTTTCCAAATAAGTGACAATATGTCTCCTTTATAGGCAACATGAAGGACAAAACGACATGTTTTGGGCTCTGGTATGGGATTTGACTTTGCAGTGGTGTAAACATAAATGTTAAACCTGTAAAATAATAAGCCATGAGTATTGTAAAAAGAAATCATGTTTTTTTTCCATCTTTTGTGAATGAACTTTTTAAACCGGACTGGTTCGGGGGTATTGAAAACCATGACAAGCCTGTGCCTGCGGTCAATATCAGGGAAAATGAAAAGGATTTTTCCGTAGAACTCGCAGTACCGGGATTGAAAAAGGAGGATTTTAATGTGGAAGTCGATCAGCATGTTATGACCATTTCTGCTGAAGTGAAGCATGACAGTCAACCATCCAAAGAAAATTTTACACGAAGAGAATTTTCTTATTCCTCATTTAAAAGATCTTTCAGTCTGCCGGAATCGGTGGCAGAGGATCAAATCAACGCCGCTTACACAGATGGTGTTCTGAAATTGACGCTTCCAAAAAAAGAGGAAGCCCTGCCCAAACCAAAAAGACTCATTGAGATTGGGAAATAATTGAAATGAATCTTTCTTCTCTGCCGTTATATTTTTAGACGGAGGATGGGGTAATAGATTGAGGTCAGAAACTGCTGCCCTGGAAAATACGAAATGGTGATTGCCATCGTAGTTTCCGGGGCAACTTTTTTGCATCCATGTCGGTCAAACCAGAGTTGATCAATACGTGTTATGCATTATCGGATTGAATTGAAAATTGCATTTTCCGATAGGGTCGGGCAGCGGAGTCCAAAAGGGTTGGTTTTAAGCCTGCAAGTGACATCAAAAAGCTTATAATCTACGTTTAGATTAGTCTAAAAATATATTATATATACTTGTTAATCAGATTAATATAACAATACATATAAAGCTTTAAGTTATAAATCATAAAATTTATGTGAAGATTGGTTTTATCAGGATTGCTCCTGCAGCTTTTTGATTTCATCCCGTAATTTTGCAGCTTGCATAAAATCCAGTTCCCGGGCTGCTTTCTCCATGGCCTTGCGTTTTGAGCGGATCAGTTTTTCTTTTTGTTCCCCGGTAAGATAATCCATATCAGGTTCTGCGGCCCGGAGTTCTTCTTTAATGAAATGATACGTGGAAACTGAATTTTTCGCCAGAGCATTTTCCAGACTTTTATTCAGTGCTGTCGGAGTGATATTATTTTTGATATTATAATCGGTCTGTTTTTCACGCCTGTAATTTGTCTCATCGATCGTCTTTTGCATGCTGTCGGTAATCTTATCGGCATACATGATCGCTTTTCCATTTAAATGTCTTGCTGCCCGGCCGACGGTCTGCGTCAGGGAACGATTACTTCGTAGAAATCCTTCTTTATCCGCATCAAGGATCGCCACCAGTGATACTTCAGGCAGATCCAATCCCTCTCTGAGTAAATTAACGCCAATAAGCACATCAAACACGCCCTTACGAAGATCCTGCATGATCTCGACACGTTCCAACGTATCCACATCACTATGAATATACCTGCATCGCACCTGGATCCTGATGAGGTATTTCGCAAGTTCCTCAGCCATTCGTTTTGTCAGGGTGGTGACCAGGGTTCTTTCGTCCCTTTCAACCCGCAACTGAATTTCTTCAACAAGATCATCGATCTGATTGTGACTCGGTCGTACCTCTATTTGAGGATCGAGTAAGCCGGTAGGTCGTATCACCTGTTCAACATAAACCCCCTGACTCAGCTGTAGTTCGTAATCGGCTGGGGTGGCACTAACATAGATAACCTGGTGCTGAAGCGCCTCAAATTCCTCGAATTTCAGGGGGCGATTGTCCATCGCCGCCGGAAGGCGAAACCCGTAATCCACCAGATTCTCTTTCCTGGAACGGTCTCCTCCATACATGGCATGAACCTGAGGAATGGTTACATGACTTTCATCCACCACCATCAGGTAATCCTCAGGAAAATAATCGAGCAGGCAAAAGGGCCTGGTGCCCGGCTCCCTCCCGTCAAGGTAGCGCGAGTAGTTTTCAATTCCTGAACAGTAGCCCAGTTCCCGGATCATTTCGAGATCGAAATTCGTTCTCTCCTCGAGGCGTTTCGCCTCGATCGGTTTGCTGATTTCTTTAAAGTAATCCACCTGGCGGACCAGATCATCCTGGATCTGATGTATGGCATTCTGGAGTACATCCGGCGAGGTGACAAACATATTGGCCGGATAAATATTCAAAAGTTCATAAACCTCCACGAGGGAATTTTTGAATGGGTCAAAGGCCTCGATCTCTTCTATCTCATCCCCGAAAAAATGAATGCGGAAGGCATGGTCCGCATAGCTTGGAAAAACATCCACCACATCCCCTTTCACACGGAAATTTCCGTTTCTGAAATCTGCGGAAGTCCTGGAATACAGACTTTGTACAAGTTGATGTAAGAATTTAGTTCTGGAAATTACCTGGTTTTTCCGGATAGTAATCACGTTCTTCTGAAATTCCACCGGATTGCCAATTCCATAAAGACATGACACGGAGGCCACAACAAGTACATCCCTTCTGCCTGAAAGAAGAGAGGAGGTGGCACTCAGACGCAGTTTCTCAATATCTTCATTGATAGACAGATCCTTTTCGATATAAAGTCCGCTGGTTGGAATATAGGCCTCAGGCTGATAGTAGTCGTAATAGGAGACAAAATATTCCACGGCATTCTGGGGGAAAAAGAGCTTGAACTCTGAATACAGCTGTGCGGCCAGCGTTTTATTATGTGCCAGCACAAGTGTAGGCCGCTGTACATGCTCCACGACATTCGCTACTGTAAATGTTTTCCCGGACCCGGTAACCCCAAGCAGGGTTTGGTAGGGATCCCCGGCCTGAATTCCCTGTACCAGTTGCCTGATCGCCTCCGGCTGATCACCGGTAGGTTTAAAGTCGGATATTACCTTGAATTTCATGCCCTTAAAAATACAAAAGGACCCCCTGTATTCAACGATTGGGAGTTGAATATTTTGTACTTATCGCTTCAGGGCAAAGTGTCCCTTGATCTGCTGGCCGTTAGAGGCCATGGCCAGGTACCAGTAGTCTGAGGCAGGAAGTGATTGCCCCTTGTACCGGCTATCCCAACCCTGGACTCCCGGTTGTATACTGGCTATCAGCGTACCATATCGGTCATAGATGGCAATGGTCCGGATGA
This sequence comes from Muriicola sp., assembly GCA_041744575.1. Taxonomy (GTDB): domain Bacteria; phylum Bacteroidota; class Bacteroidia; order Flavobacteriales; family Flavobacteriaceae; genus JTS-RE37. Next base: position 172,445 of record JBGTKP010000054.1, on the reverse strand, counting down.
CAATTCCAAAATCCTCCCCTGGAGGAATAAAATCCCACAGGTCGTTGACTCCATCTGCATTGGGCGTAAAAAAATTAGGAAAGTCGTTTTGGGAAATATTGCGGTCAATAATGCCTTCCGAAATCCCGCAACCATTTCTGTCCCGCACATAGGCACGTTCTGCCTCCGAAGAAATTCCCGTAAAGTGATTGCTTTCCTGATAGGGACCCTCAGGATCGCCGATGGCATATTCATAGTTCCCTATTCCTCTGGCTCTGATGGTAATCGTTCTTCCTTCTGGGAGATTCAGGACCTCAATGTGGTCAATTACCGCTATTTCAGAAACTACTACAGTAAACAAACGGGAAACAGCACATTCGACGGTATTCCCTGAATGCACCACGAGGTTGTATGCCTCGTAACGGTATCTCCCCTCGGCCGTTATAGGCACTTCCCTTTGCGTGGAAAGAAGGGTTTCGGCTGCACCCGCATTGATCCTGTACCAACTGTAACCATCGGCATTGTCCGGCGAACTGACAAGATAGGGTAGTTCTTCACTGCAAAGTCCGATTCTTTCCGGCAAGCCAATCTCAGGCCTTATGTTGATGATTTCTCCGGTTTCCTGGTCTGTATAGGGCTCACAAAGAGCAACAGCCGCCCCGGTAAAAAAGCTCTGCTCCTGGCAGTTTATGGCATTGCCGTTTTCATTGCCCGGCGTAACCGTCACAAAAATCCGGGTATTCTGAGGCAAATCCTGTTCCGGTTCATAAGTAAGTATATTTCCCACATAGTGATCCTTCAACAGGTCCGATCCTCCTGACATCGTTCCGATAGAAATCCGGTAATAGGTAGCTGTAGCTGCATAGGCCCAGCTGATGTCGGTGATGATCGTAACATTGGTGGCATTGTTGTCCGGAGCAAACAGGATGGTACATGGAGGGGAAGTAGTAACGTCGGTGGTGCGGAAGGGAATACTGGAACAGGTGATAGGTGGGCCGTCAAATAAAAGCAGACTGAGAGTGAGGAATAGTTCCGTATTTTCGGGCAATCCCAGAGGGGGTTTGTAAAAATAGACAATTCCCACCGTCTGATTTTTTATAACATCATCACCCCCGGAAAAAGTTCCTACATTGAGCAAAAACCCGTTAATTCCTTCAACTGTTCCCCAGGTAAACGTGGCATCAACAGGAATTTCAGTTTCGCCTGCTCCGGGAAAGGTAATTTCCGGGCATTCCTGAGAATGAAGAAAGAGTCCTAAAAGCAGGATAAGATAATGCCACCCTGGCTTTGATGGGATTCTGCCTTTCATCGCTACCCGTAACCGGTTTGTTTAACGTTTTAACATAAAATAACCCTGCACTAAGTTTTGCAGGTTGTCCGCGGCTTTGAACCAGTACACTGATGATGGCACCGGCCTGCCGTTAAAATTTCCGTCCCACCCCTGGGAGGAAGGCGTTATCTGTGCCAACAGGACCCCGTACCTGTCAAAAACCTGAAGGTATTCCAGGACAATGGTTTTCTCTGATGTTGAAGGTTGTAACTGCCAGAAATCGTTGATACCATCCCCATTTGGCGTAAAGAATTTTGGAAAATCATTCTGGCCCAGTTCCCGATCGACAGTCATCATAGCCGAGCCGCAGCCATTCTTGTCACGCACATAGACTGTGTGCAGTCCCGAGGCAACATTCGTGAAGCGTGATCCGTCCTGATAGGGTCCGTCAGGCTGGTCCAGGGCATATTCATAATTACCATTGCCTTCAACCTGTACATTGATTTCCAGAACCCCGGATGCTCTGGTCAGATCCACTGAGGTTATTGTAGGAGTTTCCGACAAGACCGTAGTTATTTCAAGGCTACTGGCACATTCCACCATGATACCGCCCTGATCAATAAAATTATAAGCCTCATATAGATAGCTGCCTTCTTCCGAAACTGCAATTCCGATTTCCTCCGAAATCAGAGTTTCTGTATCACCCTCGATTCGGTACCATCTGTGTCCATCCGCACCTCCTTCCCCGGTGAGAGTAATGGGGAGGTTGTTCCTGCACAAGCCAATTACCGGAGGTAGGTTGATAGCGGGACGTACTTCCATAAGGGTGCCGGTAACAGTATCAAAATGAGGATCACAATTCAATACGGCCGTACCTGTATTGAAGCGTTCTTCCACGCATCCGGTAGCAGTACCATTCTCATTGTATGGTGTTATACGCACATAGACATCAGTATCTTGCGGAAACCCTGAAGTGGGCCGGTAGAGAAGTACGTTCTCCACATCTACCTCCTCGGCGATATCCACCCCTCCGGGACTGGATCCTATAGATACCAGATAGCCCGTTGCCCTGTCTGCGTAGGCCCATTTTATTTCTGAGGCCGTGCTCACGCCCGATTCCCCATCAAGAGGTTTGGTGAGCAAAGTACATGAGGGAGGGGAAGTTACATTTTCAGTGACAAAAGTTTCCACTTCACAAATCCTTAAAGGTTGATTGGGAAGGAAAAGGCTGATAGTCACATAGATCCTGGTGTTTTCAGGCAGTCCTACTTCAGGCGTGTAAGAGTTAACAGGGCCCGCTGACCTTCGGTTAAGAAGATCAACCCCCCCCGGGGTGGTTCCAAGCGAGATGAGGTAACCAACGATATTCGGAACTGCATTCCAGGTGATGGTGGTGTTGACAGGGACGCCTATAGACCCATTTTGCGGACTTGTAATATCAGGACATTCCTGGCCCATGCTCTTGCACAGAAAGAAAGCACACAATACATAGAGGATCCTCTTAAACATTTGATCGGATTGCAAACAGACCAATATAACCATTGTCTATCGTTTTAAGGCAAAATGACCTTTGATTTCCCGCGCTGACCTGTCCAGTGCCCTGAACCAGTAATCGGATGCAGGCAGAGGTTTTCCATTATAAGTTCCGTCCCATCCGGGTGTAGCCGGATCAAGCTGGCCGATCAGGGTCCCAAACCTGTCATAAATCTCAATAGCATCCACCAGGTCCGTCGGGTTTCCCGGAGGTGCAAGAAACTGCCAGAAATCATTAATCCCGTCGCCATTCGGAGTAAAGAAGGAGGGAAATCCCTCAGAATTAAGACCAGGCTGGACCTTTTTCTCCACAATGCCGCATCCGTTTCTATCCCTTACATAGACTATGTGAGATCCCGTGGGCACATTTGCAAAAACTGACCCCTCCTGATAGGGCCCCTCAGCATTATCCAGGGCATATTCGTAGCTTCCGGAACCGCTGACCGCAATATCTAATGAAAGGCTGTTCCCCTGGTTGGTAACGTTGACGTTTTCTATGGTTGCCACCTCTGAAGAAACCACTTTAAAAATTTTGGAACTGGAACATTCCAACTGCCCCTCGGACTGCGGGACCGTATTGTAGATTTCCAACCTGTAGTCACCATTCTCCACAAGGGCTACAGAGGCGGTTTCAGATAACAGCATTTCATCTCCCGATGCCTCAATTCGGAACCATCTGTAACCATCGGCCGTTTCGTTCGCTGTGAGGTTCAAGGGAGCCTCATTCCTGCAAAAGGAAACGGAGTCAGGAAAGTCGATTTCCGGATAGAGCGTCACCAATTCCCCACTGTCAGGATCAAAAAAGGGGCCACAGCCGAAGCCGGTGGAAAATGATTGTTGCTCACAACCTATGGCCTGACCGGCCTCGTTGACAGGAATAATAGTGATAAAGAAAGTGCGATAGGCCTCGAAGTCGATAACCACTGTAGATGTTGAGAAAAATTGTGCGCCATTGAGTATTTCTCCTGTAAAAGGGGAATAGCCGATGGTTATATCATATCTGGTTGCTCCCGGTACTTCCTCCCATTGCAACAAAGGACTGAGGGGTACATTGACCTCCCCATCCGCTGGATAGATCAGTCCGGAGCATCCTGGCAGGGTGGCGGGCTCCCCGGTCCGGAAGCGTTCTTCAATGCAGCCCCCTGCCGTCCCAAGCTCATTGTTTGGCCGAAGGGTAACGTAGATATCTGAGGCTGGTGGAAAGTCCGACAGCGGATTGAAGAAGAGCACGTTTCCCACCGGACCATCAAAAAGGTCTGTGGCGCCCGGTGCCGTTCCTAGTGAAAGATTATAGCCGTTCGCAGTGGCTGCGTAGTTCCACGAAATCGAACTGGCGACATTCACATTTACGGCACCGTTTCCTGGAAATACCAGCGAAGTACACGGGGGGGAGGTGAGGACAGGTGCCGTGTGAAAAAAGATGGAAGGGCATACAATGTCCGGCCGTCCAAAGTCAAAGAAAAACAGGGTGATCGTAACATAGATATCAGTATCCCCGGGCAAACCCAGAGGCGGGGTAAAGGAGGTTGCGCTTCCCACGGATTGTTCTTCAACGATATCAATTCCTCCGGGTGTGCTACCTATGGAGATAATATAGCCCGGTACCCCGACAACCGCTTCCCAGGTAATTATGCTGGTAACAGGCACAGTGACCGCCCCCGGATCTGGAACAATAACAGCAGGACAATCCTGGGCGGTCAGCGTACTTACCCAGAAAATGCAAAGTAGCACGTAAAGGAACGCAAAGGCCCGAAATGGCATCTGAATGGCAGGACACTTTGCTTCCATTGGCCCCGGAGATTCTATATTCTGCTCACCAATGGACATAGCAAAACCTATACCGGTTGGTATTGGATCGGCCTTCTTTTTCATAGTGTTTCCCAAACACTACAAGATACTATAAATCTCTCATTTTTAGCAGGGCATACGACAAGTAGACAAAAAGGCCCGTCCAAAGAAGTACAATGAGAATTTCATACCAGTGAACGTGATAATCCACAGACAATGTTTCGCCTATTTCATTGGCCACAGACTGTACCGCGTTCAGTCTGCTAAAGGGTTCCTCAATCAGGTTGGACATTGATTGTAGTGGCAACAATGATTTGATCCTGACTGCGGTATCCCAGGTTACGAATTTCCAGATCAGGATCCCGAATATTATCTGTTCCAGGATGGCCCACAGGATCAGAAAGCCAAGGGCAAAGGCCGATCTTTTCACAAAGATCCCCAGAAACAGGCAAAAGCTAAAGAATCCGAGAAGTTTCACAAAAAAGGCAGGGAGGAATTCAAGTCCCGAAAAAATAATGGACCACTCATCGTAATCGGAATAGATAAGCCCCAGAATCATTGAGACCACAAAGACGAATACGGTCGATATAAGGGCAAATGATATGACGGTCAGAAGTTTGGAAAGAACGAATTCCCATTTGGACAGTCCGTCTATCAGATTCTGCTTAATAGTTTTATTACTGTATTCGTTGGCCATCATGGAAACGATCACAATGGCAAGGAACAATTTAAATACGGCAGTCATGTAGGTATTGAAATGCCAGATATAAGGAAAATTAAAAATGCCTAGTTCGGCAAAATGAAATTTTACAGGGCCGATATCAAACTTGATAGCCGCAACCAGTGTTATTGAAGTAAGCAGGACAAAGTAGGTAATGATCAGGAACCTGCTGGCCCTGTTATTCCATAATTTGATGAATTCTATATGCAGGAGTCGTTCCATTTAGTTCCGCTTTAGTGCCTGGCTGTCATAGTCCATTTTTCCGGTTTGTCTTGTCAGCGTGAGGAATTGCTCCTCGAGACTTTCCTTTCTTTTAACTAGGTGAGAGAGCACCATTCCTTTTTCAAACAATTGTGAATTGAGTGACTGCGCGTCCATTTCTTCTTTCAGGTAGGCCGTGATCAGGCCATTCTGTTGGATAATATTGCCAAAGTGGGGGTGGTCTGACAAAAATCGGATAAGGGTCTCGGGAGCACTGGTCTTAAGCTCAAAATAACCATGGCTTGCCAGCATCTCATCTACCCTGCCTGAATATAATTTTTCTCCCTTCCTCAGGATCACCACATGACTGCAAACCTTTTCTACCTCGTCAAGAAGGTGGGAGGCAAGTAAGATGGTGGTACCGCTTCCTGAAATTTTTATAATCAATTCCCGGATCTGGTGAATACCCTGTGGATCTAAGCCATTGGTGGGTTCATCAAGGATGAGGATTTCGGGATCGTTCAGCAGGGCGGAGGCTATTGCCAAACGTTGTTTCATTCCAAGGGAAAAAGTGCTGAACTTGCTGTTCTTCCTTTCCAAAAGGCCAACCAATTCGAGTTTTTCAGCGATATTATGTTCCGCTACTTCCTTAATCCTGCATACCAGCTTCAGATTCTGATGGGCAGTCATATAGGGGTAAAAGTTAGGTCGCTCGATAATGGCACCAACCTTTTTCAGCGCCTGATGTGTGGTGGCTTTACCGCCAAACCAGCTGAAAGTGCCTGCAGTGGGATTCACTACATTGAGTACAATGCCCAGGGTTGTTGATTTTCCACTTCCATTGGGTCCAAGGATGCCATACACGTTCCCTTTCTCAATGGTAAAAGATAAATCCTTTATCGCAGTGAGATAACCAAATCTTTTGGTCAGGTGGTCAACTTTCAGAATAGTTTCCAATGGCAGGTTGATTCTTTACAGATTCCATTAACTTGACGAAGAAATCTTACTTTTGTTACATTCGGCCGCTGCTAATCTGAAAAAAATGAGTGATGAACGCTTGATGTCCAGGAAAAAGCCGGCCTATCCGGTTAACGAGAAGCTTGACATCTATCTCGACGAATATAACCGCAAGATAGAAATTCCCATCTTCTATGACGACCTTTTGCGTTTTGCGGGAGCGGTGGTGGTCTATGACAATAATGGGGAAGATACCTTATGGATACGTGCTTATTATACGGATTCGGAACGAAGAGAAATAGACCTAAGCCTCAAAAGGGTCTACTCCATCCTGCATTCGGATGGCAGTGACAGGATTTTTCAATACCTGAACATCGATGCGGTGGACTATTGCACCTTTGGAAATTCAAAACCTTTCAGGATCAAGGTCAGAAATATCCTGAATGATAATTATACCTACTTCTATGTAAAAAAGACAGATGCGTCAAGGATCTACGGCCTGGAACTTGAACATATGCTTTCGCCTTACAATCTCAATTTCCTGGTATACAAGGACACACTCATTGAGGAACACATAGCTGGGATTCCGGGGGACATTTTTATAAGGGATATGCTTCCCAACTGTTCTGAATCTGAAAAATCACAATTGGCAAAGGAATTTGTCAAATTCAATGAACGATGTATGATCAGGTTACTCGGGGATATGCGTTCCTACAATTACGTCATTGTGCCTACCCATGATTTTGACCATGTGGTCTATAAAATCCGGCCTATCGATTTTGATCAGCAGTGTTTTGAGGGAAAGCTAAAAGTCTATCGGCCTCAATTCTTTAAAGAAAACAATGTAATGGTCGAAATGGTGAGGAGCAAGTTGCTTCACGACTCAGTGGATCAGTACAAGGTCGAAGAACGATCTATCGTGGCAAAGCGCATCATTAGTTCAGGAAACCGGATCAACCGGCTGGTCAATATTTGCAAAACGGATATCATTTCACTGGACGAACATATCCATTTATTGCGGGAACAAATCTATGAATTGACCCTGGATATAAAATTCAGGAACTGCAAAACTATGGGTCAGATCCTTGATCTGGCACTTGACTTTGTCAAGCGCAACTACCAGGATGTCAGCATGAAACAGATCATCGACAATAAAATCCGCATATAAGCCACAACGTACTAACTTTTCATAAAAAAGGACCCCCATAAAATTTATCGGGATTGTTCCTTATTAAAGTAGACCAGATAGTAATACATCTGACGCTTTTCATCCCACCCCTTTTCCACAAATTTTTCTGCGGCTTCCTGACTTACAAAATCCAGTTTTATATGAATGTTGGTATCCAGATGAATGACATTGCTCATCTTTTTCCGGGAATCGGAGACGGCTTTATTGGCAATATTAAAATTGGACACATCCTCAATGCTGAATTTAGGCCCTTTTTCCATTTTATAGTTTCTGAACTCAGGGATGAGCGCCGGATTTTCAATCACGTCATTCAAAAAATTTGATTCTTCAAAGGCATCGTTGCTGGCAAAATGATTCACCGCACGATTCATAAACAGGACCTCCTGTTGTTTGTCCTCGGCAGGTAAGACAACGTCCCTGGCGAAGTTCTGGCAGAATTTAAGATAGTTCCGGGTGTAGAAATTTTCATCGGTCAGGGGAGACAGATTTAAAAATTGCTCCAGCCAGTATTTGGTATCATACCTGTTACTGTCAACCGAAAGTACTTTAAAACCTTCTTTGAGATCGACATTGAATATAAGGCAACCTTTATCCAGTTTATTTAAATTGACACCCTGTAATGCCTGCAATTCCAGGTTTTCGCCTGCCTCCTGAAATTGCAGGAAATCCTGTTTGACTTCACTCTTGAAGATTCCCAGGGCTTGTGTTTTGCCTGAGTCCAGCATCACATCCTTTAGAAGGACGATATATACCTCACCACTTTTAATGTGCGGGTGCCCGGACTGGTTATACAAATGGGTGGCCAGTTTTTTTGATAAGGGGTGTATTTTCTCAGGGGATTTAAAAATTTCAGATACCAGCTGAAAGACTTCATTGAATGTCAGGTCTGTTTCATGGCTGAAGCGGTAAAAATTCTCTTCCTTTTTACGAAAAGGCTTAAAGAAATATTCTTTCAGCAAGCCGGACTGTTCATCATCCAGGGGATGAGGCTTTCCGGATAAGAACATAGATTCTCCCCGGCTCTTATTGCCAACACGGTGCAGGGACAGGCTTTCTATTTGGGTATTGTATAAGTTGATCATGTATATTACTGGGTTTAATTTTATCCATTGTTCAATTCAGGAGGGTACCGGAGGTTCCCGTCCATTCTTCCGGCATCCGGACTGGGCCGTCCAGGGGCAGCCTTCAGGTGATCTGATCTGATTACCGGTCAATTCCAGTTTTCATCAAAATCAAGATCATCATAATTTTCCAGGGTATCATCAAAATCAAAGGCAGGATCCGATTCAAACCGGCGCTCAGGAGGCGTTTCCGGAATTTCCCCAAAGCTGAAAAGGACATTGGGATATTTTCTGCCATTCTCAGAGGAGGTAATACTGGCTAATTCTACGAAAAAAGTCCACATACTGAGAAAATCATAGATGTAGATCAGTTTCGGGGTACTTTCTGATAGCACTTCGCTGATCTGGACATTTCGCATTAAACGGACATCTTCCGAATTGTTCTCATCCATCTCGAAGAGGGCAATTTCCTCGTCCTGATTCCAGCGTTCATCACAGGTGAAAAAGGAGGCCATTTCATTACCAAGAAATCCAAAGGACTGAATGATGCTGTTATGAAAGTCTTCCAATGTACTTTCATCCTCAATTTCAATATCCCTGAAAATATCCTCCTCGGCATCCAGGATAATCCTGATTTTGTAGATCATCTGTACTTTTTAGTAAGGCATCAAAGTTACAAAGTTTTCAGAATTCTACGTGCATTCAGCACGGTGATCAACAGATAGGTCTGTGCGCCAAAAATCAAGGCGGCAATAAAAAGATGGATGGCCTGGGACCCAAAAGGAAAATGGCGGTACTGCATAACAATTCCGGCGGCTATTTCCAGAAAGAGCAGTCCGAGGACCCATCTCATTGCAGGTAATTTCAATTGGCGCTTTGACAGGTGATATGCCAGGAAAAGATTCCACAGGAGTATGACAATGGAGAAGGACCGATGTATATAAAAAGTCCATGGTGGTTGTGACAACCACAAATGACGGGCATCTTCACCCAACATATCTATCTGCCCGTCCACAAATTGTCTGACCTGCGTTCCCAGGACGATTTGAATGAGCGTCAAAAGAAGGGCGCCTGCCAGTAGCCACAGGGTTCTCCTGTCAATGGAACCTGGACTTTTAATATCCGGTGAAAACCTGAGAAGGTAGATCAGCAAACCTACAATGAATAGCGCCATGACCATGTGCAAAGTGATCCTGGAGGTTTCCAGGACTGAAAATACGACGGTAGCACCAAGCCAGGCCTGGAATCCCATCGCCAATACAACGATCCACGAAATGATCATTACAGACACCTTTTCCAGTCTGAAAGTGATTGAGAGAATTGCCATCACCAGCGTCGCCAGGCCAGCCAGAGCGCCCAATAACCTGTTGATGAATTCTGTCCAGGTGTGTGCAGCATTGAACACGGCATAGTCATGCCTTGTGTAGGGGGACCAGTGTTCCGGATGATATTCTGAACCGGTCCTAAAATCGCCATTTGCGACCCAAAGAGATTCATCCCGGATGATTACCTGACCTTTTTTATAATTCTTTTCCGCTTGCCATAAGAGTTGGCCAGGTTCGGTCGGCGGGATCAGATAACCGAAGCATTTTGGCCAATCCGGGCATCCCATCCCGCTTCCGGTCATCCGCACCACCGCCCCGGCCAAAATGACCAGGTAAACCAGGACAAGGGATAATCGGACCATTTTGTAATAGTAGGAGCGCATTCGGTGTCTCTAAGAATAAAAACTATATTGTGCGTGGTATCTGGCGCAAAGTGGTTAGTCTGAGGGAGCGAGCCCTAAATTTTTAGCTTTTTCCAGCATATATTTTTTTGCAGCTTCATAATTATTCGGAATCACTCCTTCCAGGATCGCTTCTTTGATGGCCTCCTTAATAATGCCAATTTCCTTTGAAGGCTTCAGGTCAAACGTCTTCATTATTTCCTCTCCGGTTACCGGAGGCTGGAAATTCCGTATATGGTCTCTGGCCTCTACTTCCGCAATTTTTTGACGCACGAGTTTAAAATTGCTGGTGTATTGTTTTAGTTTCCGTGAATTTTTTGTCGTGATGTCAGCCTCGCAAAGGGTCATCAGGTCATCTACATGAACTCCTGAGTCGAAAATCAGTCTCCGCACTGCCGAATCTGTAACAAAATCCTCTGCGAGAACGATCGGACGTGAGCTCAACAAAACCATTTTCTGTACAAATTTCATTTTGTCATTAAGAGGCATATGAAGGCGTTTAAATACCTTATACACCATTTTGGCACCTATAAATTCATGGCCGTGAAAAGTCCACCCATGGGTTTTGTCAAATTTTTTGGTAGGGGCCTTTCCGATATCATGCAACAAGGCAGCCCATCGCAGCCAGAGGTTATCCGTGTTAGCAGCGATATTGTCTACCACCTCAAGCGTATGCCAGAAATTGTCTTTATGCCGCTGACCTTCCATTTCTTCGATGCCCTCAAGAGCTGTAAGTTCCGGCAATATTAGATGAAGCAGTCCCGTCTTATGCAACAATCCAAATCCGGAAGAGGGCACCTTGCTGGCAAGTATTTTATTTAGTTCACCCACAATTCGCTCATTGGAGATGATACGTATCCGCTCTTTATGCTCCTCAATGGCCCGGAGGGAGTTCTTTTCTATGGAAAAATTCAACTCGGTGGCGAAACGAATGGCCCGCATCATCCGTAACGGATCGTCCGAGTAGGTCATTGCCGGAGAGAGCGGTGTCCTGATACACTTATTTTTGAGATCGGAAAGTCCTTGAAACGGATCTATAAGACTTCCGTAATCCCTCTTATTCAATGAAAATGCGAGGGCATTTATGGTAAAATCGCGCCGTTGTTGGTCCTCTTCCAGAGTTCCATCCTCCACCACAGGTTTTCTGCTATCTTCATGATAGCTTTCTCTCCTTGCTCCCACAAATTCCAGCTCTGTTCCCTGATACATCAAACGGGCAGTGCCAAATCGCTTAAAGACTGAAACTTTCGGTTTTCCCGGAAGCTTTGAAGCTACTTTTTTTGCGAGCGAAATACCACTTCCTATGGCGACAATATCAATATCCGCTGGTTTTTTTCTCTTCAACAGATGATCGCGGACATATCCTCCAATCACGTAACAGTCCAACGATAAATCAAAGGCACTTTCGGATATTATCGAAAAAACCGGCTCATCAAGTGCGGACATGTAGTTATTTTCAGGCATTTCAGGGAGTCTTCCACAGCTGGCCGGACAGGAAGAGAAAGCTGACATTTCTTACTTCATTTTCTGATCACCCGGACCGTACCGTCATTGCCCAATTTAATAATGGACGATGGTATGTTTTTAAATTTATCCCGGTCCAAATTTACTACATAGTCTACTCCTTTTAAAATTACCGGGCTAATTTCCGAAAAATGCGCAGGGGATGGTTGGCCCGCAAGATTGGCTGAGGTGGAAACTATTGGTTTTTTAAACTTCTTTATAAGTGACTGACAGAACTCATCCGTTGCCACCCTCACTGCCAGGGTATTGTCTGATGCCACCAGGTTATCGGCAATACCTTTGGGATTATCGTATACAATGGTGGTTGGCTTGGTCGAATAGTCGATAATATCATACGCCACTTCAGGCACCAATTCCACATATTTTTCGAGCATAAAATCATTCGCGACCAGGCAGATCATGGTTTTTTCAGAAGTTCTCTTCTTAAGTGCGAAAATCTTTTCCACTGCCTCAGGATTCGTTGCGTCACAGCCAATTCCCCATATGGTGTCGGTGGGGTAGAGAATAAGTCCACCAGCGAAAAGGACCTTCAGGGATTCACTCAGTTCTGTCTCAATCATATTTTGTCACTTGATCAACAATTAACTGTCGTTGTTTCAGGGATCGTCCCAAAGGAAGTCCCAAAATTATGGCTATTAACAATTTAAAATAATGTGGTTTGACAACACAGGTGAGAGCATACCTCCATATAAAAAAAAGACGTAAAAGCTGGTACTTCAGATAGCCCTGGTTTTTTCGTATAACGTAAAACATAGATGTTTTAAGTTCAATTTTCATCTCTATGGGCAATTCACTCTTCTTAATACTCTGACCATGAAAATGCAGGTAAGAGGCATCTGGCACAAAAAATGTTTTCCTGTGTAGCTTCCTCAACCGATAGCAAATATCACTTTCCTCAAAATAAAGAAAAATATTTGTATCAAATCCGCCGATATGATCAAAATCGGCAGCCCTGAAAAACATAAAACTACCATTTACGTAGTCTACTGCCAACGGGGAAAAATAGGCTTTTCTTCTGGATGGTTTGGTGGCAGGAAACAAAAATTCCACCATTTTTTTACCGAAAATTTCACGGAGGGGTGTGCTGAAATGATCGAAACTCAGTTGTTTTACCGATTTATCGTCGAAAATCTGGGCGCCGCAAACTGCGGCCTCAGGTGCAGACTTCATAAAATCATGACAAATAAGCAAGGCGTCGTTCAACAACAGGGTATCGTTATTGAGAAACAGGTAGTACGCTGCATTGGCAAACTGTATCCCGTGCATGTTGCCACCTCCGAAACCAGTGTTCATCCTGCTACGGAAAAGGGAAACGTGCTGTAAATTTAATTGGGAAACAAAAGAATACAGTTTCTCATAGTCTGCCATTCCCGAAGCATTGTCTACTACAATAATTTCAATATCAAGTAGATCTGAAGTGTTTTTAATGACACTTTCGATGGCATTTATGGTAAACCCGGAGGAATTGTAATTGATAATTATGACAGCAATGTCGTGTTTTTTTTCATTCATTTTCCCAGGTATTTCCTCCTTCTACTATGCGGAACTACCCCGGAAAGTTACACAATTGTTTGTTAATCCGGTACGCGCATATACCTGTGTCATGACTGAAAGTTACTGGTTTGGAGCAGTTCTCCGGGAAGTTAGGGGTAGCGCATAAACAGGCGCTCCGAAAGAATGGACACCCATAGGATTAGACCGGTTAGGAAAAGCACTCGTCGCGATGAAAATTAAACCTGAATGCCGGGTTGTGAGTTATCAGTCCGGGGCTGATTAATTATAGCTTTCTACCGGCTGGTAGGAGACGACTTTTTTGTTTTCCATACATAACCGGCGCAGGGTTGAATACCGTTCTATTTCGCCCAGAGCACTCAGATAACTGATAATCAGACCCTTTCTCGTATCCAGCAAGCCGAGACGAACGATGAAGTGGTAGGAAAACTTCCATAAAGGCTTTAAAGCCAGTTGCAGGTAGTTGAATTTTTTGCCTTTGTAAAAGGCCTCCCGCGCCTTAAGACGGCCATAGTGCAACATCTTCGACTTATAATCGGCGTAGCTTTTGTAGGAATAGTGAATTAATTTTTCCCTGGCGATACCTGTCGGACCCTGTACATCCAGAGTTTCGTGCACCATTTTCTCAGACGTGAACCGCGCCTTGGACCTGTTGAATAACCGATAATTCTTATCCGTGCGCCACCCACAGAAGTGAAGGGGTTGTCGCATAAACATAAATTTTTTGTAGAACCAATAGGCCTCGCAGGGATTATGTGAATTGAGTAGTTCGACTATTTCCTCCCGCAGTGGAGGCGTTATCACCTCATCGGCATCAAGGAATAGCACCCAATCATTGGAGGACTGAGAAACGGCGAAGGTTTTTTGTTCTGTAAAGTTCAAAAAAGGTTTTTGAATCACACGTACCCTGGGATGCTTCAGTAAATATTCATAAGTGCCATCATCACTATAAGAATCTATTACGATAATTTCGTCGGCGAACAAAATGGAAGCCAGGCACTCTTCTATGTATCCGATTTCATTGTAGGTAATGATGAGCGCAGAAAGCTTTCTCTTATACATTGGGGGTGTATTTTTACTATTTATAACTGGAAAAACGCATAAAAATTATTCCATTTATAAATTTTCAGGAAAAAAGTTCAGCTCCAAAAGGAATCCCGGAAAATGCATCTTCCTTTAATTCAGCTCGTTGTAGCCCTATTTTGCAATTGTCTTAAACGCCTGAGTTCTTTATACCTCACATAAACGCCGAGGGCATTCAGATAACTGATTATCATCCCTTTTTTACCATCGAGAATGCCGAGCCGGAAAATGTACTGATTCATGAATTTATAGGTAGGGCGCAGCACAAAGTGATACAGATTGGGTTCGTAACTTTTTTGAACCTCTTCCTGGGCCTTCATCTGTCCGTATTTGATCATTTTATCCTTGTAGTCCTGGTAATTCTTATAGGAATAATGAATCAGCTTATTTTCCATATAGCCGGAGATTCCGTCAACGAAAAGGGTTTCATGTACAATACGTTCTTTGAGAAAATGGACTTTGCTTTTTCTGAAAAGCCTGTAATTCTTATCAGTTTGCCAGCCGCTGTACCTCAGTACCTCCTTCTTGAACATAAAAACCCTGTAAAAGTAATAGGCACTGGCCTTAGGTCCGGGCCTGCTGATGGTTTTAAGAATTTCCGATTTCAGCGGATCGGTAATCCTTTCATCGGCATCCATGAAAAGTATCCAGTCATGGGTAGCCTGCCCGAGCGCATAGGATTTCTGGTCCGTATAATTTTTAAAATTCCTTTGTATTAATTTGGCCTTCGGGTGATCTTTTATAGTTTCGGCGGTACCGTCCGTGCTGAAGGAATCGACAATAATGATCTCATCCGCAAAATCAAGATTTTTCAGCACTTCATCAATATGTTCCTTTTCATTATAGGTGATCATGAGCGCTGAGATTTTATGAGGCGGAGATTCCGTCTCCAGCAACCTCTCACTTAAAACGGAAGTATAGATTTCGTAGATTTTTTCGGCCACCGCGTCCTCTCGGAATTTCTGAACAAAGGCATGACCTTGTTCTACCATCCGGTCTCGCAAACCGGGATCCCTGAACAATCGTTGTAATTGCGAACGCAACATGTTTTCATCATCGGGATCAATGTATACTGAGGAAGGCCCGCCCGCTTCGGGAAAACAACTTCCAACAGAGGTGATCACAGGAGTTTTACTGTACAGGGCTTCGATAATCGGAATGCCAAATCCTTCACAGATGGAAGGATAACAAAAAACGGTGGCAAGCTGATAAATAATGGCCAGCTCTGTAACAGGAACATTCTTTAAAAATATTACCTGATCCTCCAGTTCGAAGGTTCGGATATAGGAATGGATTTTACGGGCATACGATTTTTCATTGCCGATAAGGACCAGATGCAGGTCTGTACCGTGGATAGCCTTCACAATCGTCAGGGCATTTTTCCTTTCCTGTAGTGTCCCGACATTGAGAATATATTCATCAGGGAGTGCGAATTTTTCAATGACCCGCGCTTTTTCAGTATCACTGTAACCTACCTTATAAGCCTTATTGCAACCCTGATAGATCACCCGTATCTTCCGCTCATCAATATGCAGATATTTAATGATATCCCTTTTAGTCTGTTCACTGATAGCGATGATCTTGTCTGCATTCTGCGTAGCGTGCTGAAACTTTTTCTTGTAGATGATCCGGTCAATAAGTGAATAATAATGCGGATGACTCAGGAAAATAAGGTCATGAATTGTTACTATGGTCGGAATGTTCATTTTTTTCAAACCAGTGGGAGTTTCCCCTGAGAGTCCGTGAAAAATATCTATCCCATCTTCAAGAATTTGCCTGCTTACGGGTCCCAATCGCCAGATGGAATAGAATTTATTCCAGAACCATCCCTTCGGATACCGGACTTCGGTCTTATCGAGGGCTTCAAGTCTTTTTATCCGGGAAGGCTTTGTGTTATACAGTATGAGTTTGGATACCGGGGTATGTTCGTGAAGTCCCCTGATGATATCCCTCCCGTAATTGCCGAGACCTGTATTGTTGTGGAAAATTCTTTTCGCATCAAAACCTACTCGCATAACACAGCATTGTAAAGTTCAAAAATAAGAAAAAGATACCGGAGATGTTTTTCTACGCCAAAGGTGCAGCCAGGAGTTTAATCAGATCCGCGTATGGTTCTGGTAGTCTTTAAAAATGTCAGAAGCTCTCCTTCAAACAGGGTAGGATCAAGCATGATATAGAGTCGGTCCGATTCTTTTTTGACCTCTCTTTCCCCTATGGAACTATATTCCTGAGGAAAATAATCCTTTACATGAATACCGATGTTTGAATGATCCGCATAGGTATGCCAGCCTTTTTTATGTATCCATGGTGCAAAGATGGCAAAGGTGGGAATTGCCAGCGCCTTTGCCATATTTACAACCCCTCCCTCGTTGCCCACATAACAGTGGCAGTGATATAAAACAGTTAAAAGTTTACGCAGATCCGGGGTAAAGGTTTGGAGGTAGATGCGTGGCTTTGTTTCCTGACTGCAAAATCGGTAAACCTTTTCCGCCAGTACCTCCTGCGCCGGGGTATAGTTAAAAAGCAAGGCGGCATCTGTATACTTTGCAAGCATATCAATTACCTTTACCATGTAAGAAAGAGGATACGTTTTGGATGGATCACTTCCCAGGATCCCAAGCATGATTTTATGACGATCCTTTGCTATTCCGGAGGCCATCAACATATTCGCAGCCTCCTCTATTTCCAGGGGGGTCAAAAAGATCCTGGGTCTCAGGCCCGGGTCCGGGATACCTGGCACCAACGGACTCAAAAGACTCAGCCTGTCATCTATCGTGGTGTCTCTATTTTCAGCATCCTTTGATTTTATAGGTAATAAGTGCGTATACAGCATCCCAAGTAAACCTTTGCGGTAGGATATCCTGATTCCCGCTCCTGAAAATAAGGTTATGAGCCTGCTTTCGGGTTTGGCATAAATGTCAATGACCACATCATATTTTTCCTGTGAAATTTTCCTCAAAAAAGAATAGAATGCAGCTGGTTTTTTCCTGAACTCCTTCCTGAAAATCTGAAGGTGGTCAATGAACGGATTGTGCTCCACGACGGCTGTGGTATAGTCATTGACCAGATAATGTATGACGGCTTCCGGTAATTGCATCCGAAGATGTTCGCAAAGCAGGGAACTCACCAGCACATCTCCAATCATTTTTTGCTGTATAACCAATACTTTCATCAGCTTGTCTTAGATTTTACAGATGTCTTGGCGATCAGGTGGAAGGAATGGTGTAAATAAAATGCGCGCCGCGGGAAGGGATAACAATTCTATTCTCAGACCGATACATTGTATTCTCTCAGGGCCTCGTTCAGGGATGTTTTTTTATTCGTGCTTTCCTTCCTTTTTCCAATGATCAGTGCGCAGGAGACTTGGTAATCGCCCGCGGGGAAACTTTTTGTATAGCTTCCGGGGATGACCACAGAACGCGCCGGGATCAGGCCTTTGGACTCCACGGGCTGCTTCCCGCTCACGTCAATTATCTTGGTCGATCCGGTCAGAACTACGTTGGCGCCTAATACCGCTTCTTTTTCTATCCTTACACCTTCTACGACTATACAACGACTTCCGATGAAGGCGTTGTCCTCAACTATCACAGGTGCGGCTTGTAGAGGTTCCAGGACACCGCCAATACCGACACCTCCACTGAGATGGACATTCCGTCCGATCTGAGCGCAACTTCCCACTGTGGCCCAGGTATCAACCATAGTACCTTCATCAACATAGGCTCCGATATTAATGTATGAGGGCATCAGGATGGTTCCGGAAGCGATAAATGACCCGTAACGGGCGATAGCATGCGGTACCACCCGGATGCCCTTGTCGGCATATCCTTTTTTCAATGGAATTTTATCGTGAAATTCAAAAATCCCTACTTCCTGGGTTTCCATTTTCTGAATGGGAAAATATAAGACCACCGCTTTTTTTATCCACTCGTTTATAAGCCATCCATTGCTGGTAGGTTCCGCACAGCGCAATACACCTTCGTCTATCAGCCTGATCACCTGCCTGATGGCTTCCTGTGTTTCCTTTTCCATCAACAGATCACGCTGTTCCCAGGCCTTTTCAATACGCTGTTGCAATTCCTCCATTCGCTTCAATTTCCGCAAAGATACATGCTCCCTTATAATATTGCGGCTGAATTTTATAGCTATAACAAATTATGGGTTATTTTTGCAAAAAAAAAGTGGGTGGGCAGATTGGTGGCCTTGGATTACGGGAAGATTCGTACCGGGATAGCGGTAACTGATGAATTGAAGCTGATTGCTTCCGGCCTTACCACTGTAGAGACCTCCGGTCTTATCCCATTTCTGGAATCTTACCTTCAGAATGAGGAAGTAGAATTACTCATCGTAGGAGCCCCCAGACAAATGGATAATACCCCTTCTGAATCAGAAAAAATGATTCTTGGATTTTTGCGGCAATGGGCCCTGAATTTTCCTCAGGTTCCGGTTGAGCGCCAGGATGAACGATTTACCTCAGTTATGGCAGCACAGAGCATGATTGCAGGAGGGTTGAAAAAAAAGCATAGGAGAAACAAGGCTCTGGTTGATGAGATCAGTGCCACCTTAATATTGCAATCCTATTTAAACCGAACCCAGTAACATGACGTTACCAATTGTCGCCTATGGCGATCCAGTTTTGAGAAAGACAGCTTCCCCTGTGGAAAAAGACCATCCCGGGCTCTCAGAGCTCATCACTAATATGTGGGAAACGATGTATAAGGCAAACGGTCTTGGCCTCGCCGCTCCGCAAGTGGGAGTTCCATTGCGTATTTTTGTCATTGACACCCGGCCTTTCAGTGAGGACGAAAATTTGCCCGCTGAGGAACAGGAATTTCTAAGGGATTTTAAAAAGGTTTTTATCAACGCCAGATTGGATGAGGAATCAGGTAGCAGCTGGACATTTAATGAGGGATGCCTCAGTATCCCTGACATTCATGAAGATGTCACAAGGAAGGATACGATCACGCTGACCTTTCTTGATGAGAATTTTAAAAGTAATCACGCTACGTATACGGGGTTACTGGCCCGCGTGATTCAGCATGAGTATGACCATATCGAGGGTGTGCTGTTTACAGATAAAATTTCAAGTTTGAAAAAAAGATTACTGAAGGGTAAGCTTTTAAATATATCAAAAGGCAAGATCAATGTGGATTACAAAATGCGCTTTCCCTTGTTGAAAAAAGGGCGTTAGGGTGCATCCGGATTTTTGGTATTTAAGAATGCCACAAAACAAGCTAAAGCCTCATGGAGCCATTTTTGACAGGGCTTATCAGGTAGACTTTGAATTCAATTATCAGTTGGGAAATGAAACTAGACAAAATTTTAGCAATTGCCGGAAAACCCGGACTTTATAAATTACTGTCACAAACCCGTACAGGTTTTGTGGCCGAATCGCTTCTTGACGGAAAAAAGTCGACTATCGGGATGCGCAGTAATGTAAGCGTTTTATCAGAAATAGCTATTTACACCCTTGAGAAGGAACTGCCATTAAGAGAAGTGTTCCTGCAGATACATAAAAAGGAGAAGGGCGGGAAAACTCCGGTCAGCCATAAGGACGACAAGGTAGCATTAGAGGCTTATTTCTTTGAAGTTCTGCCGGATTATGACGAAGACAGGGTATATGTCAGTGATATCAAAAAGGTGATCCAATGGTACAATCTTCTAGCGGAAAACGGAATTACAGATTTTACCGATGAAGCCGAAGCGGCCAAATCTGTTGAGGGTGACGGACAACGGGCAGGGAAAGAAGAAGAGTAGAGGAGGGTCTGCCGATGCTTCGAGTCAACCCATGCTGACGGCAAGATGTCATCATAAGGTGCCAGCGTTAAATGCGCGCCGTTTATGCTGACAAATCGGTTTCGTTTGCAAGATATTTTCGCAACCCATCTTTAAGCAGCGAATTCCAGCCTTTCTGAAAACTGTCCAGTGCAAAATCCGGATGCCCCTGGGGAAAAGAATCAAGGCCGGTATGGGTCACCCTCAGCAGGGTGCCTTTCTTCACTTCAAATAAATCGAAGGTGACAGTGGAAAGCCCTTCCCTGTTTTCGTATGCCCAACTATACTGCAACATAGTCATGGGAATTACCTTGGTGACCCTGCACCTGTGAACATAAAGTTCCCCTTTACTCCCTTTACCTGTGAATTTAAATTCAAAGCCCACCTCGGGTTTAAATTCAGAAAGGTCAAAATACCACTTTTTCATCTCCTCTTTTTCAGTAAGAGCCTTCCATACCTTTTCGATACGGACCCCATACGTTTCTTCAACAATCACTGTTCTCATTTTCTTGAATTATTAGGTAGTTATATCCTGTGATTTTCCAACAGCGTTGTGTTCAGGTTCCAATACAGATTTTAGTGCTTTAAGCCTCTGATTCCAGAAAGACCTGAACTGGTCGGACCATTCGTGAACTTCCTTCAGGGATTGTGGCCGGATCTCACATATTCGTTGCCTTCCCTGCCGCCTTACAGAAATGACCTCGCATTCTTTCAGGATTTTTATATGAAGCGAAACGGCCTGCCGGCTCATCTGAAAGTTCTCTGCCAGGGTATTCAGATTACAACTTCCGGAAGTCAATAAAATCAGGATATCCCTTCTGGTGGGATCTGCGATTGCCTGATAAACATCTCTTCTCATTTCCATGGCGTTTCAATTGGGTACAAAGTCACAACAAATATAAAGGCAAGCATCTACTTGCGCAAATAATTTCAATATTTTTTTGAAGACCGTGTCTGGTTGCCCGACAAGGGTGTAATACATTCCGAAGGTTGGATTGTCTCAGTCCTTTAATATATCCTTGAAGGTATACTTGCTATCCTCCCAGTCAATTTTGTCAGAAGCGTAGTAGTTGACATTCATCCTGTCAAGGAACGGCGCTTGTCGGGCAAGGCGCTCTCTGTATTGTTCCCAGTCTCTGTTCTCTGCGGTGCTCCAGCTTAATTCGGAATACCCGATCACCCGTGGGAAAGCCAGATACTCCAATTCCTCCATGGTGCTGATGGTCTCTGACCAAAGCGGGGCTTCTACCCCAAGGATATTTTCGGCTGTCAGGCCCCGGGCATATTTTTCAGGATTCCATGTATAGGCCGTGTCCACTGGAATATAAGCCGCCCAGTGTAAACCGAATTTTGAAAGGCTGTCATATTGCATGTCCAGATAAGCCTTCCGCGCAGGAGAGACGATCACCTTCATTCCCTTACCCACTGCCAGATTGGCGTTTTCTTCACTGGACCAGAATTGGGCAACGGATGAACTACCGACATCTGCGGTAGCCACTTCATCCCAACCGATCATTCGTTTGCCGTATTTCTGAACTATTTTTTCCACCTTATTTACGAAGTAGACATAATCATCCTTTTTGGTAACGTGACTCTCATCACCCCCAATATGAAAAAATGGCCCTGGGGACATTTCTGAAATTTCACGAATAACATCATCGATAAAGGTATAAACGGTATCCTTGCGGGTATCAAAAGTACTAAAGCCCACTTGCGTGCCTTCATAGAGTTCAGGTTTCTTGCCATTGCCATTAAGAAAGGGATACGAAACGGAGGCCGCGTTAGTATGTCCGGGCATGTCTATCTCCGGCACTATGGTCATGTAATGGGCCATCGCATAAGCGACGATCTCCCTGTATTCTTCCTGGGTGTAAAATCCCCCTGCCTCACCGCCGACTTCCGTGCTTCCGCCGACAGTGGTAAGTTCAGGCCAGGATTTTATCTCGATGCGCCATCCCTGATCATCCGAAAGATGCAGATGCAATGTGTTTATTTTGTAATAGGCAAGCAGATCAATATAGCGCTTTACATCCCCGACGCTGAAAAAATGGCGGGCCACATCCAGCATGGAACTTCTGTAACCAAAATTCGGATGGTCTATGATTTTGCCTGAAGGGATTGGCCATATACTTTGTTCTGCCAGGGTGTCATTGCTGATGTCAGGGATGATCTGCCGGAGTGTCTGAATCCCGCGGAAAGCCCCTTCAGAAGTTGTTGCACTGATAATGACCGAGTCGCTGTTAATGGTCAGAACATACGCCTCTTTTCCTTCATTTTCACTGCTGTCTGACTGATTGATATAAATTATTCGGTCCACAGTGCCCGCATCTGATTTGTTTACCGATAGATTGAGACCTATAGCCTCCTTTATTTTCTCCGCCAAAAACAGGCCGGTTTCCTCAAATCCCCCTGCGTTCTGCGAAGTGTAAATAGCCGTATACTGATCCAGACCAAAGGCCGAATTCGTGGGTATAATTTTCAGAGGTTTTGGGATCAACGCCGCCTTACTCAGATCGGTGGGTGGAAAAACCACCTTTTTTCGTCGCTCACCGGCACAGGAAATTAGAAAGCAGACGGAAATTACAACTAAGAAAATGTAGCGCTTGTCAATAACTGAATTGGATAAATGCATAAAAACACAATTTTAAGGTGGATACTATTCTACATATTTTTTAATCACCGGATACCATAATTCATAACCCTTGTTGTTCATGTGTAACCCATCCTCTAAAAAAATATCAGGGCGGACCTTTCCTTCTAGTAGCATGGTATCCCAGATATTGGCATAATCGACGGACGAATCCCTGTGGCTGATCCGCTGGAATTTCCTGTTCAACCGAAGATATTTTCCCTTCAACTTCCACCTTGACAGACTTGGTTTCGCACTGATCAGGACAATTCGTGTTTCCGGGTAAATGGAATTTATGGTCCGGATGATTTCTTCGGTATCCCGCCTGATCTGGCCAGGTTTTTTGCCTGCCGACAAGTCGTTGTCTCCCTCATAGATAAAGACTTTCCAGGGATGATATTTTAATATAAGGGCATCGGTATAGGCCATCAGATCGGAGGCCTGAGAGCCTCCAAATCCCGTATTTACGACCAGGTAGCCGGGAAAAAGTTCCGCAAGGCCATTCCAGATCCTGATACTGGAACTGCCGGTGAAAACAATTGTTTTGGCAGCAGGATCCCAAATAGTATCGTATTTTTTCTGAATATTGAAAACCTCTTCCTCAAATCTTAAATGATCCTGTCCAAACAACTGGCTTGCAAAAAATAATAAGATGACTACGGGGTATTTCATCAGGATCTTAATTTTGAGGACCAAGATACCGTAAATCCATGATCGACCCAAATGTAACAGGTCGCACAGCAGGATTTCATCGTTCGCATCTTTTGCTTTGCATACGCGGTTGATCCTGTCTTGTATTCCCGATTTTAAATCATTAAAACAAGGGGTCATACTTTAAATTAAATCGCTTCATCCTTCCAGTCCGGGATAGCAGACCTCGTCGCTGATCGATTCCACATTTCCAGGATATTCCTTGCCCCTGAGACGCGAGACAGGATGTGCCTTTAGCTCGCCATCCTTAAATGGCCTTATCAATTCTCTGAATTTCATCAATTCCTCGTCACCGGATGCAGACTTCAGCCATCCATCTTCAAGATTTTCCGGGAGGATGAATGGCATTCTCGGTCCTTCAAGTTTAGGGTTGTTGTGAATATCGGTCATCAGTGCATTCCCCGTGGTTGTCACTACTGTAAAGGTATGCATCAATTCGCCTGTGCTTTTGTCAAGCCATTCACTACATAGTCCGGCCAATGCCAATGGCTGCCCGTCATGACGGTAAATAAAATATGGGAAGATATCCCCTGCTTTATGGTGGTGCTCGTAAAATCCATCTACAAAAACCAAACATCTGTTTCTTTTCGCAGCCTCCCTGAAAGCCGGTTTTTCGAAAATGGTTTCCCCGCGCGCATTCAGGGTGTTATTCCAAATTTTCATACGTTGTTTATTGTCCTGAATCCAATGTGGCACAAGACCCCAGCGGGAGATTACCGGGATATGGGGCGAACTTGAAGTATACACCAGCATTTTCGGATGGTTGAATCCGGAAGCATGGAATAGTGGCAGGTCGGTATAGGGAATGAGTTTATAAGCGAGTTCTCTGATGGCGTTCAGATCGCCATATCGGCGCGCCCTCTGCAATTGTGCTTCCAGGTTGGTCTTAATGTCATAACACATGTACTTGCATTCAGTTCAGGACACGGCATATTATTGACGCACCTAAAATCGTAGAGGCTAAATATATTGATTCACTGCCTTAATTTTTCTATAATATATCGTTTTTTAAAAAGGCGCCCTCATCTTGCCTTATATTTAACCGTAAATATCAGAGAAATGAAACTTTGCCTGTACAGTCTTTCTGCGGTGCTACTTCTCTTTACTTTGATCTCATGTTCGGTAACAAAAGGGCAAACCCTGCGCCCTTTTACGAAATCCGGCCAGGATTGGTCTGCAGAAGGGGATGCTACGTGGAAATTCGTTGAGGATGAATTGACAGGAAATTCAGAAGGGACCGGCGGATATCTAATGACCCGAGACCGTTTCAGAAATTTTATTCTGGAACTGGAGTTTCAGCCTGACAGCACTGTGAATTCGGGGGTTTTTGTACGTTGTAAGCAGGCCGAACTTTCTAATGTCAGCTGTTATGAAATGAATATCTGGGACCTGCACCCGGATCAGAATTCCCGAACCGGGTCCATAGTTACCCGTTCCGCACCCCTCACCCTGGTCCATACCGTTAATCAGTGGAATACCTTTAAAATCCATTGCGAAGGCAACCGGCTGAAAACCTGGATCAATGGAAAACCCATGGCTGACATGGTGAATTCCGATCTTGATGAAGGGTCCATAGCCCTTCAGGCTGCCGAACATGGCCGGATAAAATTCAGGAATATACGGTTAAAGATCCTGCAGTAATCTTTTCGTGTAGTGGTTCCCATAAGGATCGTTCAGAAGCCTGAAAACTGCCTTATTTTATTTCCAATACAAGAGAAATACCTACCTGGCACCCCGGACTTTCATTCGCAAGGTGTACACCGCAGTGGAAGCCGTAATAAAAAGAAGATCTCTTTTTTCGCCCCCGAACGTAATATTGGCGGTCCATTTTTGTGGTATCGGCACGTGCAGTATTTGTCTACCTTTTTGATTAAATACATGGACACCCTGCCCGGTAAGGTATATGTTGCCTGATTCATCCATGGTCATCCCGTCAGAGCCCATTTCGCAAAAAAGCTTTTTATTCTTGAGGGAACCCTCTCCATCCATGTTGTAAACCCAGGTCTTTCCCGCACCTATATCCGCAATATACAAGGTTGTGCCATCCGAACTTCCGATGATCCCGTTAGGTTGTACCAAATCCGAAGCGACCACCCGAAGGTTGCCCTTATCAGGGCTGAGGTAAAAAACCTGTTGTGCCCCGATCTCCCCAGCGGTCCTCGTCCAGTAAGGTCGCTGATAGTATGGGTCAGTGAAGTAAATACCTCCCCGTGGGTCGACCCACAGATCATTAGGACCATTGAGTTTGCGCCCCTCATACGCATCTGCCAAAACGGTAACCTGCTTGTCAGTTCCGATACGCCAGAGTTCAAAATTTTCGTCGGCAGCTGCCAGAAGATGGCCTTTCTCATCAAAATATAAACCATTCGCCCTGCCCGCCGGTTCCATGTAGGTGGTCACCTTGTTCGATTTTGCATCCCACCTGAGTATCCTGTTGTTCGGCTGGTCGGTAAAATAGACATTGCCCTTACGGTCCGCTGCCGGCCCCTCGGTAAAGTCGTACCCATCCCCGACGAGTTCCAACTCTGCCCCGTCGGCCACAATGTCAGAGCTTTGGCCTTTGCAGGAATTTAAGACTAACATGGCATTCAATGCCAGGAACAAGTGTGTTTTCATCTTAAAAATTTTATTTGAATCACAAGACCATAACAATCAGCTCCTCTTTGCCTGGTGCAGGGGCAGTGGATGGAAATGTTGATAGCTTATGTCTTTTCGAAAGTAGGAAAAAACCGGAACAAATTTCCATAGAATTAAAATTGCAGATCATTATTTGACTGCCATTTTCGCCCTTAACGAACCACGTCCTGCCAAAGCCGAACCGGCAAAACATGCCAGTACTAATTAAATTAGTGAACTATTGGTTACAAAACTTTTATAATGTATTTTTAAACCCCTTGCCCACTTCGGCACTGGTTTAAATCAGCCTAATTCCTATGAATACACGTCGTGATTTTATTGAAAAGATGACCGTTTCAGCATTGGCCCTGCCACTTATACCTTACACGGGAAATCTCCGATTTACACATGAGTTGCCCGGAAGCCAGGACGAACAGTTAAAGGTTGCGATCATGGGCCTGGGCAGTTATGGCACCAGGGTGGCAGAGGCAATGCAATCCTGTAAACGCGCCAAATTGGTAGGTGTCATCAGTGGTAGCCCATCTAAAGTCAAAGAATGGCAATCCAGGTTTGGCATCCCGGTAAACAACTGTTACAATTATGAGAATTTTGATGCCATCCGTGATAACCCTGATATCGATGCGGTCTATGTGATTACTCCGAATGGTCTTCATAAAGACCATGTCATAAGGACTGCCAAAGCGGGAAAACATGCCATTTGCGAGAAACCGATGGCCGTTAATGCAGCCGAAGGAGAGGAGATGGTAGCCGCATGTGCCGCAGCCAGCGTTCAATTACTTGTCGGATACAGAATGCATTTTGAACCACATACATTAAAGGTTGTAAAGATGAGGATGAACGGGGACTTTGGAAAACCACTCTTTTTTCAAGGCCAATCCGGGTTTACCATCGGCGATCCCAACCAATGGCGTCTTAACAAAGCCCTATCGGGAGGAGGTGCGATGATGGATATCGGGGTATATTCTATTAATGGGGCCAGGTATATGATAGGAGAAGAACCCACTTGGGTGACCGCACAGGAAACCAAAAACAACCCGGAGAAATTCAAGGATGGTATAGACGAAACCATCCAGTTCCAGATGGGGTTTCCTGGTGGGGCTGTTGCATCTTGCCTTTCTACTTACTCCATGAACAATCTCGACCGTTTTTTTCTTAATGGGGATAAGGGGTTCGCAGAAATGCAGCCTTCAACGGGCTATGGACCGATTCAGGGCAGGACCCATCTCGGACCATTAAACGAGCCCATCGTCACCCACCAAACCTTACAAATGGACCATATGGCCGGTATATTGCTGGCAGGTGAGAAAGCACTGGTTGCTGTGGATGGAACAGAAGGGCTCAAGGATCTCAAGATCATCGATGCCATTTACGAGGCTGCAAAAACAGGGAATAAAATAATGCTGTGAAAGGAACACTGGATGATATAATTAACCTGGCTTCAATCTTTTCTTAAATTCATTGATAACAAGTCTTAGTGGTATCTATTATCATCCTTATATCTTGTGACTTTTCCGGCGGATGCAAGTCAAGTCGAAATTAACAGACCCGATAAATACCGAATTCATGAAAAGCAACTTACACCATCTTATAGACGATCACCGTCTTAAAGAAAAGGAATACGCGGCCCTCAGACAGCAGGAAACCGACCATCCGCAAACCAGTGATGCCCGCCGTAATTTTTTAAAAAGAACTGCCCTGGGAGGCATAGCGTTGTCAGGTTTTATGGGCTATTCCTTTGAAGATACCGTAGCACATTCCTCATCTTCTGTACGTCGTGCCTCAGCTCCCTCAGAGCTCAGGATAACAGATATGCGATATGTACTTACCAATGTAATGGGAGGCACAGCCATTATCAGAATTGATACCAACCAGGGGATTTATGGTCTGGGGGAAGTCCGCGACGCTGCGGATGTCCGATATGCACTCATGCTGAAAAGCAGGATCCTTGAGAAAAATCCCTGTAATGTTGAACAGATCTTTAAAAGCATACGCCAGTTCGGCGGCCCGGCGAGGCAGGCAGGGGGCGTATGTGCCGTGGAGATGGCGTTGTGGGACCTTTGTGGAAAAGCCTATGACGTACCTGCCTGGCAATTATTGGGCGGCAGATACAGGGATAAGATCCGCATGTATGCCGATACCCCGGAAGCTTCCTCTCCTGAGGAACAGAAAAAACTCATTGAATACCGCATAAAAGAACAGGGGTATACCTGGTTGAAAATGGATGTGTCTATTGGAGAGCTCAAAGGAAAGCCTGATACCGTTGTCAATGGTTCATTCTGGCAGGACGCCAAAGGAAATCTGTCCCAGTGGGGAGATCAGCGGAATTTCATGAGTTATGGTAATACGATGCATCCATTCACCCAGATCCAGATTACAGATAAGGGATTTGAGGCGCTTGCAATGATCGTGGAAAATGTACGCAGCATGGTAGGTTATGATATTCCTATCTCTACGGACCATTATGGTCATTTTGACCTGAACAACTGCATCCGCCTGGCGAAGGCCCTGGAAAAATACAGGCTGGCCTGGTTTGAAGATATGGTGCCATGGCAATATACAGAACAATGGAAAACCATTACAGATGCCATTGAAACACCTACTACCACCGGAGAAGACATCTATTTATTAAAAGATTTTAAACCCCTGATTCATACCAGGGCAGTGGATATTATTCATCCTGATCTGGCATCATCCGGAGGACTGCTGGAAACGAAAAGGATCGGAGACTATGCAGAAGAATATGGAGTGGCTATGGCCATGCACCAGGCAGGTACCCCTGTGTCCTTTATGGCCAGCGTACATTGCGCAGCCGCTACTCAAAATTTCCTGGCCCTGGAACATCATTCCGTAGACCTCCCCTGGTGGGAAGACCTGGTAAAGACCGTTGGTGGCTTTAAAATGATAGAAAAGGGCTTTGCTACAGTGCCTCTGGCTGCACCCGGTCTGGGAATTGAATTGAATGAAGAAGTGCTGAAGCAGCATCTGCATCCCAGGGATTCCTCCTATTTTGCACCCACTCCTGAATGGGATGAACTACGATCACATGACAGGTCTTACAGTTGATTTGATGCCGCAGTTCACGGATATCAGACTTGTTGGAATGGAGCATGCCTCAAAAGGAAGTTAGTTATTTAACAAGAGATCACATGAGAATAATTTTAGTATTTGTCATTTTCATCCTAATTAATAGCGGACCTGTTCGGTCACAGGGAGTAGCATCGCGTCCGGAGTATATCATCTCGATGACTGCACAATGGAAGGGTGAACGCTTGCCCGACGGAAGACCCAAAGTTTCGGACGGCCTCCTGCAACGCCTGAAAAAGATCCAGATGGAAGAGGCCTGGGGATTCCTGAGAGGTAAGGGATACCACAACCAATACGAAGGCAACTGGGAAATTATCAACCCTGACAGCGCTATGACCGGCAGGGTGGTCACTGCCCAGTACATGCCCCTCAGACCTGATTTTCAGTCCCTGATAAAAAAAGAGGGGGCCAGAGAAAAAAGAGATACTGTAGGAGGCAGCAATTCCTGGCCGATTGAAATCCTGATACCAGGGGACGTCTACGTTGCGGACGGCTATGGCAGGATCATTGACGGCACTCTTATAGGCTCCAATCTGGGGAATGCCATTTATGCCAATTCCGGTAACGGCGTTGTATTTGATGCCGGTGTCAGGGATGTAGCCGGACTCCTTGAGATAGCCGGATTCAATGGGTGGTTCAAGGGTGCAGACCCGTCCTATCTTCAGCAGGAGATGCTGACTACGATCAACAAACCAATCAGGATAGGAAGGGCCATAGTTCTTCCGGGAGATGTGGTGCTGGCCAATCGTCATGGGACCATTTTTATTCCGGCATATCTGGTTGATCAACTGGTCCTGTCCTCTGAAGTAGTCAGCCTTAGAGACCAGTTTGGCTTTCAAAGGCTTAAGGAAAAGCGATATACCCCGGGACAGATAGACACGAGATGGACGGCGGAGATCAATTCCGATTTCAGGGAATGGATCCGGAAATATCCGGATAATGAATTACCAATGGAACGCCAGCAATTGGAGGCCTATCTGGATGAAGATCAATGAACTTATCAGACCATGATGCAGTTCTTCAGCGCCCGCACTTCCGGGATGGCGGAAATTTGCTGTTGTTTCCCTACCCTTTTACCCAACAAATTAGAAACAGATGAACACCGTAGCGCCTTTTTATTGAGATTATCCTTATTTTTAAGGGCTGAAGCTCCAGGCCTTCGTTATGCGCTCAACCCGATTAATTTATCAATAAAATGAAAAGAAGAAAGTTTATCTATTCGGCCGCTGCCGCAGGCGCATTGCCCCTTGCAGCATATGGGCATAATTTCAAAAATGGTGAAACTGCCGGCAGGGAACTTTATGAACTGCGCACGTACCAGGTAAAATTCGGAAGCGATCAGAAAATGCTCAAGGAGTATCTTACGAACATTCTGGGACCGGCCCTGAAACGGCTTGGTGCTAACTTTTATAGTGTGTTTTCGGAAATGGGTGGTTCAGAGCCTTCTAATTTGTGGGTTCTGATCAGTTATCCCGATGCCTCCGTTTTTTTAAAAGCCTCTCAGGTCTATGGTGATGGGGAATATAATACTGCGGCCACCACCTACAATATGGTTTCAAAAGACAAGGCATTATACAGCCGGTTTTCTTCATCCCTTTTTATCGCTTTTGAAGGAATGCCGAAAATGATGGCCCCGGAGCCTGGAGCTTCTGTCTTTGAACTAAGAACTTACGAAGGTTTTAATGAGGATGCCGTAAGCCGTAAGATCCGTATGTTCAATGACGAAGAGATCGCATTATTTTTAAAGATCAGGTTACTGCCTGTTTTTTTTGGAGAAATGATTATAGGGCCTTATCGGCCAAGTCTTACTTATATGCTAAATTTCAAGGACATGGCTGAGCGTGATGCTACCTGGACAACTTTTGGATCACATCCTGAATGGTCAGCTATGAATTCGAAAGACATTTACGCGAATTCGGTCTCGAACATCCGTAAAATATTTTTAAAACCATTGTAAATCAAATGAAATGATATCGAGAAATCATAGGGAATACCTGATTGCGTATAAGCGATTTATATTACAACTTTGCCTGCTGCTATTGGTGACTGCCTGCGGGGAGGACAAAAAGGAACCTGAGAAACCCATAGGACTTAAAGGGAGCCATGATAATGCAGGATTGTCACTTCCGGATGGATTTGAAGCCCTAAAGGTGGCGGATTCTCTGGGCAATCCCCGGCATATTGCTGTCACCTCCAAGGGGGGCATATATCTTAAATTGCGGGAACCGGTGGAGGGACACGGGATTTTATATCTTGAGGATACAAATGGTGATGGGGTCGCGGAAAGCAGGGATGGCTTTGGTGATTTCGCAGGCACGGGAATATACCTTACCGAGGATTATCTTTATGCATCTTCAGATGAATCCATCTTTCGATACCCTGTGGACAGTGACCAAAAAGTGAAAGCAGCTTCCGTTGCAGACACTGTTGTAACAGGGCTGATCAGCCGTAGGCAACACGCGACCAAGTCTTTTACACTTGATGGAAAAGGAAATATATATGTGAATATTGGTGCCTATTCGAATGCCTGCCAGGAAGAGGACAGAACGATGGGATCCAAGGGGATGATGCCTTGTCCGATTCTTGATTCAGCGGGGGGAATATGGCAGTTTAAAATTGATAAAAGGGTACAATCCTACGCGGACGGAAAGCGGTATGCCACAGGTTTAAGGAATGTGGTTGGACTTGACTGGGATCGTCAATCCGATCATTTGTTTGTAATGCAACATGGACGGGATCAGTTTAATACGCTATATCCCGAAATGTACGACACCAAAACAGCTTCTGAACTGCCGGCGGAGACCATGTACATGCTTAACGAAGGAGATGATGCCGGTTGGCCCTATATTTATTATGACCAGCTTGCAGGCAAAAAAATCCTTTCCCCGGAATACGGGGGTGACGGGAAAAAAACAGGCGGAGAGAATGCACTGGACCCTGTAGTGGCATTTCCAGGCCATATGGCTCCCAATGCGCTCTTGTTTTATGGCGGCGACATGTTTCCGAAAAAATATAAAAACGGCGCTTTCATTGCATTTCACGGATCTTGGAACAGGGCACCTGAAAAGCAGGCAGGATATATGGTGGCTTTCGTTCCATTCAAAGATGGTAAGCCAAGCGGGGAATGGGAAATATTTGCCGACGGTTTTTCGGGGGCGGAGGAAATCCTGAATCCGGATGATGCTGCGCACCGTCCGACCGGACTTGCAGAAGGACCGGATGGCTCCCTATATGTATCAGATGATGCCGGAGGCACCTTGTTTCGCATTTTTTACAATGGCAATGAAGAGGCTGATTAAAGGAAAAGTAACAAATTTCAATTTTATTATTTTTATGGTATTCTATGGCCTCTTCATTGGATGCCGGAATGGCAATTCCAAAGAAACCAAAGGCCAATCAGAGGATTCAATTGAGGTTGTAGACAGAGGATCCCCGGCTATAGGCAATCCCGCCGATTATATGGTAGCCGGTAAAAGGGGTTATGAACAGTACTGTCTTAGCTGCCATCAGGAGAGCGGTAGTGGGGTCTCCGGTCTGAATCCCCCCCTGAAAAATACCGAATATGTCACCGGGGATAAAAACCGGCTTTTGTCCATTGTGATGCTGGGTTCCAACGTGGGACTTAAAGTTAATGGAGCGACCTATGCAAACGCAATGCCTGCCTTTGATTATCTCAGGGATCAGGAAATAGCGGACATCACTTCCTATATTCGAAACAGTTTTGGAAATAGCGCGATTCCCGTGACCATAGAGGAAGTCGCCGCGATGAGGAAAGTAAATTGAAGGAGTCATTCTGTTCGGGAAATTGGCGTTTTTAACTTTGAAAATAGCTTTTCTGGATATAAGTTTATGCAGAGTGATTCGTGCCGTAACAAATGAAAAAAATTATTGTCTTTTACTCACTTAAATAGTCAATAATGAGAGCATTTCTGATAACATTTGTACTAATAACTTCCATAAATTTTACAATGCGTTCACAGGTTTCAAATGATTCTGCCAATTCCAGAATTATTGAAGAAGTGCATATAATGGATACGGAGGCAAGGAATCTAAAATCTTCCAATACAAACGAGTTGTATGCACTTTATATATCACTTCCGGATAGTTATTCTACCAGTAACACAAAATATCCTGTAATATTTATTACGGACGCCAATCAATATTTTGGAATGATAGAAGGAATAGCAAGGGGACTGCAATGGGGAGATGAAATGCCGGAATCCATTATTGTGGGAATAGGGTATCCGTTAGATCTGGAAAAGACGAATGACGAAAAGTGGGGTAAATGGCTTGCCAGAAGGTCCCACGATTTTACACCAACCAGTAACTCCCAGTTAGATAAGGATTTTGGAGCCGATGGGATAAAATCAGGAGGAGGGGGCGCCTTTTTAAATTTTATTGAAAATGATCTTTTCCCCTTTATTGAAAACAACTACCGCGCCGACGATTCAAATAGAACCTACATTGGTTTTTCCTTGGGAGGGTATTTTGGGCTTTATTCAATGCTCGAGAATACCAAACTTTTCAGTAGATATATACTTGGAAGCCCGTCCATTTGGTATGATGATAAAAGCATACTAAAAATGGAAGCATCATATGCCGAGGAACATGAAGATTTACCTGTAGACCTATTTATATCGGTTGGAGAACTTGAGGAGGAAATCAACTCGGGTATGGTTAGGAATATGCTCGAATTTACCAGTAAGATGAAAAGCAGGAAGTATCCCGGTTTAAACTTGGAAATTGATATAATAAAAAATGGGACACATATGTCCTCCCCAAGTGTTAGTTTTCAGCATGGATTAAGCTTTTTGTTTAGAAAAAAATAATTCTTTTTACATACAGAATGCATGAATAATACAAGCCATCTTTGGAAACCCTTAAAATATGAGTGGAAAGATTTTTTAGGGAGGCATGAAGGGATGTCATTGAAGATTACCACCCTGTCCAGCCTGGTCCGCGAACCACCCTTCCAGGTAGTTTGCCCGTGATTTCTCCATTGCTGAGTACCTGTATACCGTTGACAAACACATGCTCCACCCCTGTGGCATATTGATGCGGATTTTCGAAGGTGGCATTGTCACGGATCCTTTTGGGATCAAAAATAACAATGTCAGCGTAATAGCCCTCTTTTAGAGTCCCTCTGTTGCGGATTTTCAGATTCGAAGCGGGGAGGGACGTCAGCTTATATACTGCCTCTTCGAGAGAAATTACTTTTTCTTCCCTAACATAATGCCCCAGCAGACGAGCAAAGGACCCATATGCTCTGGGATGTGTGCTTTGCTGCAGAAATACCCCCTCGTTCGTATAGGAGCCCGCATCCGAGCAAATTGACATATAGGGCAGTGCTAATTTCTTTTTGATATTATCTTCGGACATAGAAAAATACACCACCTGAATCCGGCTGTCATCCTCACGAATAAGGTCTACTACAGTTTGGGCGGCTGTTTGTCCCCGTTCTATGGCTACCTGGGCAAGGGTCTTGCCAATCAGACCTTTCAGAGCGTTGTTACGGAAGCCAACCAACAGGATCTTGTCCGGCGGAACATGAAATTTTATTTCATCAATCATTTCCTGTTTTTTGGAAGACTGATCCATCAAGGTGATGGTTTGTCTATGACCACCTTCCTTTGCCCATTCAGGCAGCAGGACATTCAGACCGGTAGAACTGGCATTGTACATGTACATATCTGTTGAAATCGCCAGCCCTTTTTCTCTGGCGCTGTTCACACGGTCGATAGCCAAATCAAGTAAATTCCAGTTGGCGGTACCGGAAGCTTTAAAATGGTATATCTCTGACCTGATCTGAGCTTTTTCGGAAATGGTGATAAGTTCGTCCACCGCCTCAAGCAAGTGCTCCTCCTCATTGCGGATGTGAGAAATATATAATCCGTCGAAGCTGGCGACTTCACGTGCAAGTGTAATAATTTCCTCTGTCTTCGCATGACCACTCGGGACATAGATCAGAGAGGTGGACAGCCCTATTGCGCCTTCTTCCATTGCTTGTCTTGTAAGGGATTTCATGGTACTGAGCTCTTCCGCGGTTGGCTCCCTGTTGTCATACCCCATGACGTACTCCCTTAAAGTCCCGTTGCCAACAAAGGAAGCAATATTGGGAGCTACTCCCTTTTTTTCGAGGAATTCGAGATATTCCCCCAGGGTGGTCCATTCGATGTCAAATTGGATCTCCTGTTGTTCCTCTTTCATTTCGGCTTTCATTATCTCCGTTAAAGGGCCCATAGAATGACCTTCCCCCATTACTTCAAGCGTAACTCCCTGCCGGATGTCACCCTGAGAACGGCC
Source organism: Muriicola sp. (assembly GCA_041744575.1). Classification (GTDB taxonomy): domain Bacteria; phylum Bacteroidota; class Bacteroidia; order Flavobacteriales; family Flavobacteriaceae; genus JTS-RE37. The sequence continues at coordinate 136,765 of JBGTKP010000054.1, read as the reverse complement.
ATCCTCAATGAGCGACTCATTGGCCCAGCTTAACATGTTAATAAACCCGGGGGCTACGACCTTTCCACCGGCATCAATTTCCAGAATTCCTTTTGCGTTTTTGAGGTCGCCCAAAGCCGCGATAGTATCTCCATGAATACCCAGGGCTCCTGAATAGGGTGTTCCTCCAGTTCCGTCGACAATAAGGGCATTCGTAATCAGAATGTCATAGGACTCCGCAGAGTTACAACCAGTAGTTAGTAAAAATAGCAGGGTGAGGCACAGAATCGATAATTTTTCAGCACCTTTCGAGAAAGACACCCTTATGTCATTGGTCGTGTATTTCATATCAAAGCAATAATTTAAAAATTCCCAGCGCGCCAACCGCGATGATGCTCATAATGCTCACCCACAATATAGAGTCGTACGACAAAGAGGGCCGGAACAGAGGGTTGATTCGGATATAACGGAAGTGCAGCACTGCGAATACCACCAGGAATAGGAGAAAGGATCCGACGATCCCCCCGGTAATCACCATTAATACGGGCAATTTTATATAAACGAAGAGCATGGCCCACAACAGGGGAATGACCCAGGCGAGGATGGCGACGGTGCGTTTGCGGACGCGGTAATCCGAAAAGTTGATCCAACCGATCTGCCCGAAGATATCAGATATCTGTCTCGTCCAGGCAGCCAGTGCTGCGAACAAAGTGGAGAAAAGCGTGATGAAGGCCCCTACTAAAAAGGCCAATTTTGCTTCGGGTCCCAGGGTTTCCGTATACATGGCAGACAAAGTTTCCACCATTTCGTAACCCTCCGGGATATGACCCTTTGTATGCAAAACGGCTGCACCCAGCAAATAAAATGCGGCAGTGACAGCGGTATATACGCACATGGCAAGGAGTGCATCGAGGTGCATTACCTTAATCCATCCTTTGGCCCTTGCGCGCCATTCAGGGGATCCATCATTTTTTCCTGTAAAAGCCGCATACCCTTTTTCAATGCACCAGTAATTGTAGTGGATGATCTCGTCTCCGCCTACACCTGTGATCCCGAAGGCTCCGAATGCGACCGCCACGGCTTCCCTGGGCAGATCAAACCGCAGTCCGCTCAAAAAATCGTCCAGCGTGATATTGTAAGGAGTGTACATCAGAAAATAGAGGGATGCAAAGGTGAAAAAGGTGAAAAGGCCAATCATGCCCAGTGAAATTTTTTCTATAAATCGGTAGTAGCCCCTGAAAATCATTAATGCGACCACGATCGCAATGAAGAAGGAATAGAAATTGATGCTCAATCCCGGAAATAGTATATTCAGGATGATTGCAACCCCACCCACGATGCCGCCAACCTGCAATAATTTAATGGCCATTACCAGAAATACCGTCCATACGGCCCATTTTGCCTTACCGAAGCGGGGTCCGGGCAATTTATTGAAAGCCTGCATGGCCGTTTCACCAGTAAGGATCGTGTGCTTGCCGAATTCAAGTTGCACCGCTACCTTTACAATGCAACTGACAAGGATTACCCAGAAAGTAATAAACCCGGCTTCTGCTCCCAGTGTTGTTGTTGCTATAAGTTCGCCGGATCCTACAATGGATGCGGAAAGAATAAAGCTGGGCCCAAGAAACTTCAATCTTCCTGAAAACTTGGAAGGAGGTTGTCTGACTTTGTCAGGCGTTAAGATATATGGATCTATTATTTCCGGCATGGCCTCCACTGGCTATGAATCCTTTAAAGCCGACATAAATTCCATATTGTGTTTCATGCTTTCCAATGGTGTACTGGCGTATTCCTCCTGTTCAATAAAAATATGCTCTACGCCGGATGATTTCTGATTGGCCATCATTCCAGGGATATCGAGCCCGCCTTTACCAAATTCGGTACTCTGCTTTTCAGTCATGTTCATATCCTTCAGGTGCCATAGGGGAAAGCGGCCGGGATACCTTGTAAAATAGTCTACCGGGTCTTTCCCAGCAACGATAACCCATCCCAGGTCGAGTTCCATATGAACAAGTCCCGCGTCGGTATGGTCCAACAAGAGATCATATAAAACGGATCCGTTATCTGTGTCAAATTCATATTCATGATTGTGGTACCCGAACTTTAATCCCATTGTCCTGCATTTTTCACCCGCAACATTAAAGGCTTCTGCCACCTTTTTGTAGTTATCGGCATGTTGACCTTCGGATGGCATGGAGGAACAGATCAGATATTTTTGTCCTGAGGCGACGGCATCCTCCATTGTCTTCTCCCATTTGTCATCAAGGCGGACATGTCCACTAACCAGTTTCATTCCGAGGTCCTTGCAAATTTTCTTCATTTCACCGGGTTTCAGGCCATAGTAATATCCTTTGTCACTGCCCGCGGATTCTATCTCCCGTATACCCAGGGCAGCGATCTTTTGAAGTGTCCCCCGCGCATCCTGGCTCATCTCTTTCCTGAAAGTATATAACTGGACCCCCAACTTTCTTTTTTTAATCACCGGGAAGGAATAGGCCTGTAGCAGGCTGGCAGCTAACGTCAGTGATCCCGCCTGCCCTAAAAATTTTCTTCTTGTTGTCATTTCTGTGTTTTTGAAAATAATTGATCCATTTCTGCCTTTATTGTGACCAGGACGTAGGTGTTCTGTCCCAGCGGTGTTTTCTGAGTGATTTATACAAGCTCTCAGGCAAGCCAATGCCATCACTTACTGCAGTATTTGCCCTTACGTGCTGTGCTTTCCTCATGCCCGGGATAGTTGTTGCCACTGTGGGATGCATCGAAATGAACCGAAGCGCCAATTCGGCCATGGTCATTTCCGCGGGGATGAGGGGTCTTAATGCATCGGCCCTTTTCACACTTGGAATCAGGTTTTCAGGCACAAAATAAGTACTCCTCCAGTCATTCTCCGGAAAAACGGTATCTCTGGAGAGCATTCCCGTAAGTGTTCCTTCATCAAAAGGTACACGGGCAATCACCGCGAAATCCATTCTGGCACATAGAGGGAAAAGCACATCCTCAGGAGCCTGGTCAAATATATTGTAAATGACCTGAACAGCATCAATTAACCCGCTCTGTAGTGCCAACAGCCCATTTTCAGGTTCCCAGCGATTGACACTTATTCCCATGGCAGCTATTTTACCGGAGGTCTTGAGATCTTCCACGGTTCTTTGCCAATCTTCTCTGGCGGCCCATCCGTCATCCCAGGTGTGGAATTGCATCAGGTCTACCTGTTCCAGCCTTAAATTCGTTAAGGTTTTTTCGGTGTATTTAATGATATGGGAAGCGGGATAGGAATCCTCAAACCGATATTCAGGTTTGGCAGGCCATTTAAAATTCATCGGGGGAATTTTGCTTGCGGTGAACAATTTTGAGTTTGGATGCCTGAGTACCAGTTGCCCCAGTAGTTTTTCACTATGACCTTCTCCATATCCCCAGGCGGTGTCAAAAAAATTTACTCCCTGTTCCACCGCCAGGTCAAGGGATTCGGCGGATTGGGTGTCATCGGAAGCGGTCCAGCCGGCCATACCCCACATCCCATAGCCAATTTCGCTTACCTGCCACCCTGTGCGTCCAAATTTTCTATAATTCATAAGTAATCACATTTTCTGATGTTCGAGTTGGTAGTGCTTCTTCAGGAGATCTTCGGCAAAATCATTGGTAAGGTCTCTAACGACCGTATGAACATGATTGGCATCATTCTGTATATTGTCAAACTCGATAAGCAGAGTAGGGCCATGTATCCGGTAATAATGAGGCAAGCCTTCCTTCAACCCGCCCGCCCAGGCAAAAAACAGATTTTCAACTCCGGCATTTACGATTTTCTCCCTGAAAGTCTCGGAAAATTCAAAGATGTAATTCCCGATATATACATCCAGGAGCTTCATAAATACTTTTTTTTGTTCCGATGTAAGGGATGCAAAAGATATTCCCAGTTGCTCTACTCCCTCCGCGTTTCTGTTGTTTCCTGTGATTATTTCCTTGGGGGCCTGGGTGTCAAAGCGGGCTTTGGTTAACTGGGAATCGTCCAGTGAATTGACCAGTTCAAAACCATAGGAAGATTCTTTTTTAAGTACTTCCTTGCCCCTTTGTTCTTCGATTTTGACTATCCCGGGATTTGAACCCAGGAAGGAGGGTGTGGATGAAAGGATACGGCCATCGCCGGAGGTAAAGTTGAGGGAAATGTGATGGCCTTCAAAACGCCAGCCCCAGAACGAAGTTGGGGACGGATTTCCAAATATGCAGAAATGATAATTCAGAGGATCCCTTGCGTCGGATCCGTCAGGCATCTTAAATGAATTCTTCTCGATGATCACAAGCACTTTTTCAAGCTCGCGTATTTCCATGGTCTTTTTAAGGCCCTGCTTGCTCAGGCAGGCAGCGAGCAAGGACAACGCGGCTTTTTTCTGACTTTCATTAAAGTCATGAAACGTGGGCCCCTGACGATCAATGGGCACAAAATTCCAATTGTATCTTTCCGCATCTTGCAGGGGAAACAAAGTTTCAGACTTCAGATCTTCCGAAAGGGTTTGGAGAAAAGTATTTGCCTCATCTGAGATGTCCTGGGCAATCACATTACCTACGCAGATCACTACAAGGAAACGTTGGAATATTTTCTGAATGGCTTTCATATTTTTATGAAAATTAAATTGTTGGATACAAATTCCTCAGGCTATTTCAGCCTGTAACTGACAAAAGCCAATTCCTGACTATCAGGTGACCATGAAGGAACATTGATAGTGCCCTGACCCCCGAATAATTTGGCCATGACCCTTACTTTTTTGGTTTTAAGATCCATCAACCGCAACATGACATCCTTATTCGGCGGGTGTTGGTTGCTTGGGACATCTGTGCCAAAAGACACATAGGCAATCCATTTCCCGTCGGGGGAGGGGTGGGCGAACCAATCATTGAATTCATCGGTAGTAATTTGTTCCTGATCACTTCCATCTGTCTTCATCCGCCATATTTGCATGGTTCCTGTTCTTGTGGAATTAAAATAAATATACTGGCCGTCCGGAGAATAATCCGGTCCGTCATCCAGGCCTTCGGCAGAAGTAAGCCGGGTTTCTTTTCCTCCCTCCAACGGGATGGTGTAAATATCATAATTCCCATTTCGCTCCGCACAATAGGCCAGCATTTTTCCATCAGGTGACCACCCATGCCAATAGGAGGGTCCCTCAGGTGTAATGTTTTTGGGTTCTCCACCCTCTATGGGAAAGGAATAGATCAGGGATTTCCCTGTTTTCGTCTGGTCACTGATGACCATCATGGTCCCATCCGGAGAAATACCATGATCATTGTTGATTTTATTCGCGAAACCCGTTGGAATTTTTTCGGGCGTACCTCCACCAACCGGTATTTTAAACAAAGACCCTTTGCTGTTGAAAATCAGTGTCTTTCCATCCGGTGACCAGTTTGGGGCTTCGATATGACTTTTGGTATGATATACGACCCTCCGGTCAAAGGAAGAAATGGGGATAATTTCCAGGGTGCTTTCCACTTCTTTCAAAGAATCAGGTTTCTGAGGAAGGGACTCAATGATGACATTGCTGAATCTTGCCGTTTCAGTGACTTCCGGATTGTGCGAACAGACCCCCAGACCTATGTAAAAAGGGGATTTTAAGACCAGTTTAAAACTTCCCCCTGAAGAGACAAGATCTTCGCCCCCGCTGCCAACCGACATCGAGATATAATCCCCTTCTTTTTCGATCCTAACCCTCCCGGGGGAGTTCGTATTGGCACGGACTTCACGGGTGGCGGCACCTTTGGATTCGCGGTACTGGATGGAGGTGAGGCCGTCACCATGTACAGCTGCGTCGGCATAGGCCGCGTCCGGATCAAGACTTTGCCTTAAGATCAGGCAGGCCTTCCTATGCGGATCCACTCCGTCGTTCAGCCATTCAATGTCGGCGGCCAGAGAAACATCCCCTGATACCTTTTTATATACAAAGTGAAATTCATCGGTTTCAAACCACATATTGGTTCCGCTTCCTGAAACAGTATAGCTACTGTCAGCCGGGTTGAACACAACTTTTCCGGGATGCTTTACCTCCCCGATATCCCGGTTGGCCTCGAAGATTCCGGGATTTTCCAACACTGCGCAGGATAATGCGCTTAAAACCCCCGCAGTAAAAATGGTTGTCGAAATCACTTTCTTCATAAGTTTTTAAATTTCGGTCATTTAAATTTAAACAAGTCACGTAACATCCGGAGGCCATGCCTTCTGCACTAATCAAACCGCGCTTCCTTAAAATTTGTTACCGCGGGACACACAGCGCCATATCGCTTTCCATAGGGTAATCATGCTAGATGGCCATCCAGGAAATGATAGCCTGTATTATCTTTTCATTGCATCATGAAAGGCATTCACAACTATTTCAAGATCGTTCACTCCGCGCAATCCACTGAAACCTACCGCCATATCAACCTCTCCCAATTGTATTGGCTGGCCCCCTTCCCAGCCAATAAAGTCAGGTCTTTCGATTCCAAATTGCTTGTCGTCGAGTTTGCCGGCAAATACCAATTCCTCAAATTGCCCCGTTTTGCGGCCGGTGATCCATACCTGACTTGCCTTGATCCATGCTATTCTGTAAAAGGATCTCCGCCGGATAGCGTCATTCCCATACATCTTTCCGTACACCTGCCCTTGCTTATCAATCATGCAGATGGCTACATTGCCATCCGAAATGGATCGATCCTCCGGATTGGCCATATATCCAGGAATTTGCTGTTCAATGGACGCATACACTCTTTCAATGGCTTCAAGTAGTTCAATCTTATTCATTGTAGGGTTTACTTTTTAGTATGGCCGTTACTCTTGTACATCATTTTTATTCACCGGGTATTCCATTAACTCGATTCTCCTGAAATCAACGGGATGACTATTCGACTGAAGTGAAAGATAACCGCTCCTTACCACCAGCTCATCCGTATTCAAAAACTTCCTGGAAACTTCATTTACAGTATCGTAAACGGGATTTTGATAGTGGAGTATTTCTTCCCCATTGGCATAATGGGTAATGAGGCTATCGGTAACATCAATTTCCAAAGTAACCCACTGGTCTCCATGAAAGGTTTTTTTGAGAGTGGGCGGCGTACAATAAGAACCATTCCTTTTTCCTTCTATCTCGACGAACATCCCATTGGCGCAGATTTCCCCGGTAGGCCGTTCCCCGGATCCATCTCCTCCATGAAGATTATATTCCAGGCAAACAGGAAATTGTTGATCCTGTGACACAGTGGATGGTGGTTGTGAATGAAACTGCACTCCGCTGTCTCGATACCCCCAATCCGGAGCCCCCGGTGCCGTTTCCCCTAAAAATCTGTATTCCAGACGCAATCTGTATGCAGTCAGTTCACGGTCAAAATAAATCGCTCCGAATCGATTCTTAAATTCCGGGAGATAGGCGTCATATCTAATGCTCAGGATGCTGTCTTTTACCCTGAAGGTATTACCAAAATTCTCCCCGAGGGGATAGCCTGCAATTTTAACACTCCATCCCTTCAGGTCCTTACCGTTAAAAATGGAGGTCCATTCCGGGGAAGTGCTAGTATGCAGTGTATTGGTAGGATGGTGTACAGGCGGGATGGAGGGTCCTGGCCAAATTGACAGTAAATAAAAATAAAGAGTATAGAGATGTATAGTCATAGGAACCCCTGCCATAATAGAGTACGGTAAGGTAATAAAAATAGTGAAGGAAGTATATAAGTCCTGGCCCGTGTTATTATAATTCATCATTATTTGGATCAGGTAGATTGATGATTTGTATTTTTGTCCGAAATCCTCCTATGAATTCAAGAGAAACCCAGTTACAGGCCTTTGACCGGCTTTTAACCATTATGGATGATTTACGTACCCAATGCCCTTGGGACAGAAAGCAGACCATGGAAAGCCTGAGGCACCTGACAATTGAAGAAACTTACGAGTTGGGTGATGCGATTCTCGAAAAGGATATGGTCGAAATAAAAAACGAACTGGGCGATCTTCTTTTACATCTGGTCTTTTATGCCCGTATTGCTTCGGAAACCGGCGATTTTGATATGGCAGACGTTTGCGAAGCTATTTGTGAAAAATTAATCGCTCGCCATCCCCATATTTATGCAGGTCTGAAGGTGGAAGATGAAGAAGAAGTAAAAAAGAATTGGGAGAATATAAAATTAAAGGAAGGCAAAAAGAGCGTGCTCGAAGGTGTACCTTCCAGTCTTCCTGCGTTGGTAAAGGCGAACAGGATACAAGAGAAGGTCTCCGGGGTAGGTTTCGATTGGGACCATCCTGCACAGGTTTTCCTTAAAGTTCAGGAGGAATTACATGAGTTGCAGTTGGAACTGGAAGCGGGAAGAATATCAGAAATGGAAGCTGAGTTCGGGGATGTGCTTTTTTCCCTTGTGAACTACGGCAGATTTCTGAAAATAAATCCTGAAAATGCCCTGGAACGCACCAACAAAAAATTTATCAGGCGATTTCAATATCTCGAGGCCAAAGCGAAGGAAATCGGGAAATCCCTGAAGGATATGACCCTGGCGGAAATGGATGTTTTTTGGGAAGAAGCAAAGAAATTATAAGCTTTCAAAAGGACTTCAACATCATCTTCCCACCTTTCCGCTGATTCGCACGGTTTGTGGGATTTTTTTAGCGCAAAATAAAATCAAACCCGGTATCTTTGGCGCTTTTAAAATCGGCGCCTTGTTACGGCAATACACTAAGGAATTTTATTATAACATCAAACTCGCAGTCCCTGTCATCCTGGGGATGCTTGGACATACCTTTGTCATTTTTGCTGACAATATCATGGTAGGGCAGCTTGGAACCGCTGAACTCGCTGCAGTATCGTTGGGGAATAGTTTTGTCTTTGTTGCGATGTCCATCGGGATTGGTTTTTCCACAGCCATTACGCCGTTGGTAGCAGAGGCGGATGGTGCAGGAAAAAGAGCCGATGGAAAAAATGCTTTTAAGCATGGGATGATTCTCTGTACCCTTCTTGGCCTGATACTTTTTCTTCTGATCCTTCTGGCAAAGCCCTTAATGTATCTGATGGACCAGCCCTTGGAAGTTGTAGAACTGGCCATTCCATATCTCGATTTGGTAGCTTTCTCCCTGGTACCTCTGGTCATGTTCCAGGCCCTCAAACAATTCTCCGAAGGTCTTTCGCATACAAAATATCCCATGTATGCGACCATCCTTTCGAACACCGTAAACATCCTTATCAATTACCTCCTGATATTTGGCACCTTCGGTTTCCCTGAACTTGGCATCATTGGTGCAGCTATCGGTACCCTTGCTGCACGAATAGTCATGCTGATTTTTTTATGGATCCTGATGAAGGGTAGAAAAAAGTTTCGCTATTATATTACCAGACTGCATCTCACAAAAATTGATACACGTGTATTAAAGAAAATCTTTGACCTTGGATTTCCCTCCTCCCTCCAGATGTTTTTTGAGGTTGGGGTATTTACCGGGGCTATCTGGCTTAGTGGTGTCCTTGGAAAAAACCCGCAGGCGGCAAATCAAATTGCCCTTAATCTAAGCAGCATGACATTTATGTTCGGGATGGGACTCGGAGTGGCAGCTATGATCCGGGTTGGAAATCAGAAGGGCTTGGGGAATTTTAAGGAGCTTCGTCGCATCGCGCAATCCATATTTTTGCTAACCCTCATATTCCAGATTGTTTTTGCCTGTCTCTTTTTAATTGGTCGTTATTGGTTCCCGACCATTTATCTTGATGTTCATGACCTCAGCCACCAAGCAGACAATCTGGAAGTAGTGGGACTCGCCGCGCAACTTCTCCTCGTGGCTGCATTCTTCCAGATTTCAGATGGCCTGCAAGTAGTCATTCTTGGGGCTTTACGGGGTCTTCAGGATGTCAGGATTCCAACACTGATCACCTTTATTTCCTACTGGCTTATTGGTTTCCCCATTAGTTTTTACCTCGGATTGTATACAGAAATGGAAAGTACCGGGATCTGGCTGGGACTTCTTGCGGGATTAACGTCATCGGCAATTATGTTGTATCTTCGGTTTGATTTTATGAGCAAACGTATGCTGCAGCTTCCGGCGGCGAAATTATGACTTTCAGTATCCACAAAGCTCTGGCAATCTCCCGGGGACTTTCCGGAAACGCGGGCGCACCGGGGCTGTATGGTTCTTAGGATATCCTGTAATTAAGTAGAGACAGACAATGAACTTGCCAAAATTTATTTTAGGAGACAACACAGATCATCCCGAAGCGATTTATATTGTACACACAGAATTTCCCAGGTTTATTCTCAATCTTGAAGATGATGAGGTGGAATGGGTGGAAGATTTCACTGAGGAGGACATCCGTGAACTGGAAGATCAGGCAGCGGAACTGATACAGCTTGCCACTGCCTTCTATGACAGGGAAGTTTCCAGATATGGAGGACAGGATGCTGGATGAGCTTATACATTGGGATCGGGAACTATTTCTCCTTGTCAATACCTCGGGCAATCAAAGCTGGGATAATTTCTGGTTGCTTTTAAGCAATAAATGGAGCGCCATTCCCCTTTACATCCTGTTATTCTTCTTTTGTCTGAAACAATTGGGATTGCGGCGTACCATTGTTGTCATGGTGGCAGTGGCCATTATGGTGACGATGACAGATCAGCTGGCTAATTTTTTTAAGAATGGTTTTCAACGACTTAGGCCATGTTTTGACACCGAGGTCGCTCCGCTGATGCGACTGGTAAAAGATACCTGTGGGGGAAGATTCGGTTTTTATTCAGCTCACGCATCCAACACTATGGCGGTTGCTTTATTCTTTACCCACCTTCTTAAGTCATGGTGGGCCTTGCCGGGAGTGCTGCTTCTCCTTTGGGCCTTCCTGGTAGCCTGCAGCAGGATATTTTTGGGGGTTCACTTTCCCGGGGATGTAATAGCTGGTATTATTACCGGACTTGTATTTGGCTGGTTATTCTCCAGATTGTACCAATTATTTATTCACAAATACCACATATGATCCCAAGTATCCGGTATTGGTTCTTATTACTCCTCCTCTGTATCGTATATGCCACGGGCATCTTTGTTCCTCTTATGGAAAATGACTCTGCTCAGTTTGCCGTTATGGCGATGAGAATGGTACAGGAGAACGATTTCCTGCATTTATTTAAAGGCCCGGAACCATACCTTGATAAACCACATATGCATTTTTGGCTTGCTGCACTTTCGTATCAGATATTCGGGATCCAAGACTGGGCTTACAGAATTCCGGGTATCCTTTCAATTTTCCTTGGAGCCTATAGTTGTTATGGCCTGGGTACCTTATTATACAACAAACAAGTCGGAAAATTGGCTTCGCTGATCTTCCTTTCAGCTCAGACCATCGTCCTTGCTGCTATTGATGTCCGCACGGATGCCGTTCTTACCGGCTTTACCATTCTGGCTATCTGGCAGATTGCTGTGTTTATAGAGAAAAATTCCACAAGGCACCTGCTGATTGGTGCTTTTGCCGCGGGGATGGCTTTTGCAACCAAAGGACAGATTGCCCTTCTTGTTATTGGGCTGCCCCTGTTGTGCCATTTAACTTATACCCGAAAGTGGCGAGTTCTGCTGCGGGTACATTGGTTGCTTGCCGCTCTCATTTTCCTTCTTACCATTTCGCCCGTGCTATATGCATACTATGTACAATTCGATCTGCACCCCGAAGTGATCATCCGGGGCCGTAACCACAGGAGCGGGCTGTTATTTATCTTCTGGGAACAAAGTTTTGAGCGTCTTAGCGGGGAAGGGATCGGGAAGAACAGCAGTGATTATTTCTTTTTCTTTCATACCTTCCTTTGGGTCCTCCTGCCCTGGACAATAGTTGGAATTCTTTCTTATTGGACCAAAGTGCGGACTTTTGTAAAACTACATTTTACATTCAATTCAAAGTATGAATTTTTAACGCTGGGAGGAGTTACACTTATCTTTGCCATCATTAGTTTTGCACAGTTCAAGTTACCGCATTATCTGAATATAATCATCCCTTTATTCGCATTACTTACTGCTTCCTACCTCTATAACCTGAACCGGTTTGGAAGATCTAAGGTTCTGAAAAGGATTTTGGTGGTTCAATTCGGGATCCTGTTTCTTTACGCTATCGTTTCAGCGCTCATTTGCTTCGTTGTATTTAATTCTGAAAATCCATTGAATTATATTTGGAAGGTCCTGCTTTTTATAACGATACTTTATTTCAGCCTCAAACGGGGGACCGCTTACGTTAGGATCCTTACAGTGGCCGTTTGTAGCTCGGTATTGTTAAATGCGGTACTCAACCTGCATTTTTATCCTTCCTTGTTGAAGTATCAGGCCGGTTCATCAATGTCAGAAATAGTTGCCAGAGAGGGTATCCCGGTTGACAAAATATATAAAATATCATCTGATCACAGCTGGTCGCTCGATTTTTATAACAAGAAGCCGGTGATCCTCTCTTCACTCAGCCAGATCGAGGATCAACGGGATATTTGGGTTTATATCAATGATGCGGAACTGACCTCATTAAAAGCCTACGGTCTTGACTGGAATAAGCAGTTCACAGTTGACCAGTTTCGGATTACCCGGCTCCAGGCAAGATTTATGGACCCTTCCACTCGAAAGAAAGTCCTTGAAAAAATGCATCTCATTCATCTCTATTGATCTGCAGCCAGCACTAGTTTTGGCCTTTTGATGTGATATAGGATGCCGGCCAGGGAAACGAGGGCGGTGATCAAAAAGAAAACCATACTTACGGTTACAGAAGAAGTGGCGTTCAGGCCCAGCCAACTGGCACCATAATAAAATACCACCTCCCGGCTTCCTAGACCCCCAAGAGTCAAAGGGAGAACAGCGACAATAGACGAAATCAGAAAAATAAAAAGATAGGGGATGCTTTGAGTAGTTAGGTCCAGGGCTTGTAAAATGAAAAATGCACTTAATAACTGCAGGAACTGAACAAGGGCTGAGCATCCAAAAGTACTCCAGAATGCCGGAAGCAGATAATTAAAAAATCTGTGAATGATGAGCCGGAACAATATAAAGCTCAGAAACAGCATAATAATATAAAGATATCTGAATTGTTGCAAAGGCCCATCCTCCATAAAGCAGGCGAGGATACAGGCATACATAAAGAGTAGCAGAAGTCCGCTCAGCCTGTCTAATAGTAATACTGAAATGACTTTTCGTGTTGCGACATCAAAGTTTTTTCGAATCAGATATCCTTTATAGGCGTCCCCACCTATGCCCCCTGGAAGAAATAGGTTGTAAAACATACCAAGGAGATAAAGTTTGAAATTGCTTTGCCAGGTGAGCCCGATTTCCAGTTGATAAAAAAAAAGATTCAGACGGATGGCGGATAGAATTTTTGACAGGAGAAAGAAGAGCAGTGATACGAGGATATAGGCCGGATCCGTATTTTTTAATACTTCGGCAACCTCGCGCAGATCTATTCTGGTATATATAAAATAAATCAGGAGGGTGCTTGCAAGAATTTTTAGCAGGGTGACACCCTTTTTACGCAGTCCGGCCACCTATGTTTATGTTTTTAATTCGGTAGGGTCTTTTTTTCTGCGATTCATAATAAGTACGTATCAGCAATTCCATGACAATCCCGATCGTAAACAACTGAATGCCTGCTAAAATGAACATCAGGCCGAAGATCAGTAAGGGCCGGGTGCCAATGTCTTCTCCAAATCCAATTTTGACAATTAAAAGATAACAGTTGATCAGCAATCCCAACAGGATCAGGAAAAATCCAAAAATCCCGAACAAATGAAGTGGTCTTTGAAAATATTTCCTGATGAATAACAATAACATCATGTCGGCCACTACTTTAAATACGCGTTCGAGTCCATATTTTGACCGTCCTGCATGGCGGGCATGGTGGGTTACCGGAACTTGTTTGATACGTGCCCCTTCCAGGTGAGCCAGGAGGGTTATAAAACGATGCATTTCGCCATAAAGATTAAGGTCTTTTGCAATGTCCCTCGTAAATACCTTCAGGGCACAGCCATTATCCTTTATGTCCAGTTTTGTAATCTTTCTGACCAGAAAATTGGCGATTTTAGAGGGTATTTTTTTAATAACAGAATCTTTCCGTTGCTGCCTTACTCCCGTAACCACATCAAAATCGCCCGCAACTGCATACTCCAGCATTCCCGGGATATCCGCCGGATCATTCTGAAGATCCCCGTCCATGGTAATTACATATTCCCCTTGTGCATAGTCTATGCCGGCAGCCAAGGCCAGGCTTTGCCCATAATTTTTCTTTAGTTCCAACAGGTGGACAATCGGATCCTGAAGGGCGAGAATGGTGTCCCGGGTGTTGTCCGTGGAGAAATCATCCACATAAATAATCTGATAATTGTATGCCTTAAGGCTGGCATGGATTTTGGCGGTGAGTGGCACCACATTGTCCTCCTCGTTAAAAAGGGGAATAATAATAGATAGCAGGGAATCAGTGACAAGGGTCATCCACGGGATTTAAAACAGAAACAAATTTAGGGTTTTCACATCAATAATTGCATCCTCCCGAAGCCTCGAAATTCTGGGGAGCCTTAGGAAGTGACGGGCAGTTCGTTTTAACAAGGGGCAGAATGGCAGCAGGAGAAAGCAGGCTAATGTCGTTCTTCAAATTTCCCCAAAAGTTCCGCAGCAGCTTTGAAAGGTGTTTTCTTCCCGGTTTCTACCTGCTTTACAAGGGATTCAAGCTTTTTCTGGACACTTTTATCCTGATAGAATTGAAGATATAGGGCTTCCTCAACTGCCTCCTGAAACCATTTTTTATTTTGCGCCCTTCGTTTTTCTACAAATGAATCTTTGTCTTTGGTTACATCAACATAGTGGGATATCATTTCCCAAATATCATCTATACCTTGATTCCGGAGTGCGGAACAAGTCATCACTCTGGGTTGCCAGCCGTTATATTTAGGGGGATACAGATGCAATGCCTGTTCAAAGGCCGACCTGGCTTTAGAGGCTTCCCTGACATTGTTTCCATCGGCCTTGTTGATGGCAATGGCATCTGCCATTTCAATGATCCCACGTTTCATTCCCTGCAATTCATCTCCTGCACCTGCCAGTTGTAACAGCAAGAAAAAGTCCACCATACTATGGACTGCAATTTCACTCTGACCGACGCCAACCGTTTCCACCAGAATGATGGTAAAGCCAGCGGCTTCGCAAAGAGTCATAGCCTCCCTGGTACGCCGCGCCACCCCACCGAGTGTGGGCCCGGAAGGACTTGGTCTTATATAAGCATCGGGTTCCTGAACAAGCTGAGGCATACGGGTCTTATCACCCAGGATGCTGCCTTTACTAAGAGTACTGCTGGGATCTACCGTCAAAACAGCCACCTTGTAACCCAGGGAGATCAGGTGCTTTCCTAAAGCCTCAATAAAAGTACTTTTGCCGACACCGGGAACACCGGTAATGCCTATTCTAATACTGTTCTGATCCCTGCCAAGGCACCGCTGCAGTAATTGTTCAGCTTTTATACGATCAGACTCCGTGGTGCTTTCTATGAGCGTAATAGCCCTGGACAATGCTATTTTATCTCCATGAAGCAGATCCCTGACTACCGATGTGACGGATGGAATTTTCTTTCTTTCGGCTTTGATCCTTTGTACACTTCCACCGCCAATATTTTTGGACTGCTTCAAATTCAGTTGGTAATGGGAACTTGTATTTTTGTATCATCCCAAAGGATATCCATGAAGAGGGTATCGTTTTGTTCAAATGTGATGGTGAAGCTCTCCATGGGAGGCGATACCTCTTCTACGGGTACTTCCAGTTGCAACATGTCTTTCTGGGGATCCCGGGTAGTTTCACTTCCTCCACTGCTCATGGTGACCCCCCAGGAGGGAATCTCGCTGTTAAACATGACCGACCAGTGATCCTTCCCGGGAATGGTCCAAAGGGAATAGGAACCTGCCGGCAGGCGATGTTTTCCAATGCCGATTTCTGTGGTGGTGCTGAAGGTGGTTGGTTCATTGGCGCCGGTACGCCACACAATATCATAAGGAACCAATTCTCCGAAGATGACGCGACCTTTTTTGAAAGGGCTGCTGTAATCCACCCTGAGATCCATTCCCTGATGTTTGTAGGCGACGGTTTTTTGCGGGCTGTGTTTTTTGGTCGACTGCTTCATATATGGCAATCCTACGAAAACGATGAGCAATCCGAGAACGAGAGCCACAATAAGAATCCATTTAAGTATTTTCATTGATTTAATATATTTTGTAATACCTAAATTACTAAATCGATTTTAAAATCCGTCGTGTTGTTTAGGGATAATGGCGTATCAACTAGAAATACCCATTTTATCAAAGCCGGAATTTAAACGGCATTATCTAAAAAGAATCTTAAAATTGATCTTTTTTGCAACGCCTGTATAATTTGATCGTCATTTAGAATACTAACACCTGAGACCCACTTGGAACCTGGCCAAATGTTTCAAATTGACCTTGTCGAACGCTGCAAAGCCAATGACCGGAATGCACAATTACGGCTATACAGGCAGTACAGTGAAGGCATGTACGCAGTAGCCATGCGTTTCCTAAGGAATCCGGCTGATGCGGAAGATGTACTGCAGGAGGCGTTTATCAAAGCTTTTCTTAAAATTGACCAGTATAGGGGAGAAGTGACGTTTGGTGCCTGGTTAAAAAAAATAGTGGTCAATAAAAGTCTTGATTTTATAAAGGCAAGAAAGGAGCAATTCGTGGAATTAAAAGAACACAGTTTGCATATTGTTGAGGATGACGACTGGATGGTAGGGGATGAGATCACCATAAAGGATGTAAGGGATGCCATTGAAAGATTAGCAGATAAGTATCGGGTAGTGGTATCCCTTTTCCTCGTCGAAGGCTATGATCACAGTGAAATATCGGATATTCTCGGTTTGGAAGAAACAACCTGCAGAACCAGGTTACTAAGGGGAAAAGGTCAATTAAAGGAAATTTTAAAAAACAGATTTCATGGCACAGGATCTCAGAAGACTTTTTGAAGAGGATCGAAAAAAGAAATATACATTAAAGTCAGGGCATGAGAAGCGGTTTGAAAATCGTCTTGATCAGGCCTTTACCATCCAGCCAAAGAAAAAGCGCAACTGGTTGTGGATGGCAGCATCGGTCGTGGCAGTACTGGCCGTTGGGATTTTCGGGTATCGCCACTCGACCGGAAGTATGGAGCAGGCGAAGGTTCCTGCTCCTGCAGGGGAGAATGCCATCGCGCAAAAGGAATCTATATCTCTTGGCGATCTTTCACCGGATCTGAAACAGGTTGAAGATTATTATGTGGTCAACATCAATATGGCACTTTCAGAGCTTGAAGTATCAGGGGATACCAAGGCCCTTGCGGATGATTATATGAAAAGACTTGGAGAACTGAACAGGGAATATATTGACCTGAATACCGAATTGAATGAAATCGGACCCAATGATCAAACGATCACAGTCCTTATTAAAAACCTTCAATTGCGGTTGCAATTGTTGCAAAAATTGAAAGTGAAATTAAAAGAATTTAAATCTAATCAAAATGAAGAAGATGCATCATCCATCAGTATTTAGGAGAATGGCACTCCTTATATGCCTCATTGGCATTGGAGTTTACGGACAGAAGCAAACCAAAACCTACAATGAGTCGTTTCAGGTAGCAAAAGATGCCGTAATTGATATCAATACCAGTTACGCCGATATTTCCTTTGAAACATGGGAGAAAAATGAGGTCGTAGTAGAGGCGGTAATAGAATTGGAGGGGGCATCCACTGAGGAAGCCAAGGACTATTTTGAAAAGGGGGGCGTCAGGATCCTGGGCAACAGCGGGCGGATTGAGATCAGTACCGGGGCGGAGCCCTCCTGGTCTTACGTTCAGGGAGGCGCCCCTGTAGATGTTCGTGAATTTATGATAGCGCCCGGATTTAACGAGTTGGAACCCTTGTTTATGGATATGGATATGCCGGGTTTTGCGACGGTTGCCCCTATGCCTCCCATGCCACCAATGCCTCCCGTGAAAATGGAACATTTTGACTACGATGCTTATGAAAAGGAGGGTGAAAAGTATTTGAAGAAATGGAAGGCAGAGTTCAATAAAAATTTTAATGAGGATTATAAGGAACAACTGTCGGAATGGAGCGAATTAATGAAGGTTCGTGCGGAGGAATGGAAGGCCGATGCAGAGGAGCACAAGCAGCAGCGGAAAGAATTACTACGCGACAGGCAGGAGCACATGAAAGAACGCGCTGCTGAAAGGGAACAGGCCCATAAGGAAAGGTCAGAAGACATGAAGGAATGGTCAAAAGCCCGGGTAAATGAGCGGATGCTACTCGACTCCAGTCGCATCCGGGTGTTTCAAGGTGATAGCCTGTTCGCGGCACCTACTATTTTCTTCGGATCATCAGGTGAAGGCAGCAGGAAATATAAAATTAAAAAAAGCATCAAAATAAAAATGCCTAAATCCGCCACGCTGAAAATGAACGTCCGGCATGGTGAAGTGAAGCTTGCCGAAAACACAAGGGATATGAAAGCAAACTTGTCTTATGCAAGGTTGCTTGCCTCTACCATAGACGGTGCGAATACCGATGTAGTGGTCTCTTATTCCCCTATGACTGTGGAAAGCTGGAACAACGGGCAGTTAAACATTCAATTCTCCGATAAGGTCGCGCTCCGGGATGTGAAGTCCCTCACACTGAATGCCACTTCCTCAGATGTGACCATAGACCGGCTTCTTCAAAGCGCATTGATCAGAAACAATCTGGGTGCCGTTCATATAAAGGATGTTTCGAAAAATTTCAAAGACATGGATATTTCCATGCAGAATGGGGAATTATTCTGCGTACTGCCTGTGACGGCCTACAAAATATTTGTGAAAGGGACAGGGTCCAAATTGGTGAGTCCTTCGAATCTTGTATTTGAGGTGAGCAAAAAAGACAAGACCACCATGCATAAAGGTTATCACTTAAAGGAGAATGCGGATAAATCCATTGTGATCAACACCCAGTACAGCAATGTAATTTTACAGCAATAAGTTTTGATCATAGCCTGATCAATGGTCTTTATACGGGTAGAACTCCCGGGGTGGTGGTAAGGAATAGTATCACATTTAAATAACCACTACAACACCACTTCCCACCCTTTTTCATATTCCCTTTTCCAGTGTGCCATTGCTTTCTCACTATTAAGGACTTTCCCGCTGGCGGGATCAACCTTAATGGTTTCACCGGCATCCTGGGCCATATTACCAAGGTGACACAACATGGTGGAAATGGAAGCATCATCAATGGCCGAATGTTGCGCGGTGTCTTTTCGGATCGCGTCATAAAAATTGGCTACATGATCGATATCCAATTGTCCTTCGCCCATAGTATTGGTGGTGGCACTTTGTGCCTCTTCCTTTTCAGTTTTGATCAGTTTTCCGTCAAGACCAAATAACTGGTAGTCATTTCTGCTGAGCATAATACTTCCTTTACTGCCATAAATGGTTACGCCCCGGCCGGGTCGTTCTGGCTCCATAATACCCCGGCTATGGCCGGTCCAGGTAATGAATTTATCATCGTCAAAAGCGTAAGTGACCTGCTGATTGTCGACAAATTCCCAGTCATCTTCATAAGTGTACTTTCCTCCAAAGGAAGTGACCGTTTGGGGAAGATCGACCCCCAGAGCCCACCTGCAGACATCTATTTCATGGGTTCCATTGTTATGAACCTCCCCAGTGCCCCAATTTCTGAACCAGTGCCAATTGTAAGGGTGTATATTGTCCCGGTACTCCTCCCTCGGGGCAGGGCCCTGCCAGAGATCCCAATCCAGGGTAGGGGGGACCGCTATGTTTTTACCGGTACCGATAGATTCCCTGTTATTGGAATAATAGGCTTCGCCCTTATAAACATTCCCGATAATGCCGTCCCTGATTTCTTTTACTGCCAGAATAGACGTTTTTGCCGATCGTTGCTGGTTCCCCATCTGCACTTTTTTACCATATTTTTTCTGGGCAGCGACCAGCAGCTCGTTTTCATTCGGATTATGACTACAGGGTTTCTCAACATATACATGTTTGCCAGCCTGCAACGCCAGAATGGCCATGGGAGCGTGCCAATGATCGGGAGTAGCGATAAAAACGGCATCCACATCCTTGTCCTCCAGCACCTTTCGGAAATCGCGCACTGCCTTGGGAACATAACCTATGTTTTCCTGGCACCAAGCTCCATGTTCCGTAAGAATGTTTTCGTCAACATCGCAGCTATACAGAATTTTCGAATTAGGATCCGCATGAATTGCCTTTACATGTGCTTTGGCTCTGCTGCGGACACCAATCACCGCAGCATTGATATGGTCATTTGCTCCAGGCACCCCTGCAAAACTCATTTTGGTAAATGGCATCCCTGTAAAGGTAAGGCCAAGGCCCCCTGCTGTTGATTTCTTAATGAAAGATCTCCTGTTTGTCATCCTATCTTATTTTGTAATCGGTCTAATTTTTATATTTTTAAAGGCAACACGGTCACCGTGATCCTGCAAAAGGATGGGTCCGGTAGCTGCTTCCCCGAATGCTGGCCATTCGACATACTTGCTTTCTGCAACCAATTTTCTGTAGGCTTCACTTTTTCGTTCATATTCCAGAACTTTCATCCCGTTGAGCCAATGTTCCACATGATTGTCCTTTGAAATGATATGGGCATGGTTCCAGGAACCGACAGGGTTGACCGGTTTACCAGCGTCGGCTGAAATCAGATCATATAAAGAAGCCATAGTCCTGCTTCCCTTGTGATTTCCAAGTTTGGCATCCGGATGTACAGCATCATCCAGGATCTGATATTCGAGGCCAATGGAAGATCCCGGCCCTTTGTTTAGGTCCGTATTGACATAATATTTTATCCCACTGTTTGCGCCTTCGGTAATCATAAAATCGACCTGCAATTCAAAATCTCCATAAGTGGTTTCCGTAACAATGTCCCCGCCTGCTTCCGCCTCTTCACCTCCTGAAGCCATCACCATCAATTCACCGTTTTCTATCTGCCATCCCTTCTCCGG
Source organism: Muriicola sp. (assembly GCA_041744575.1). Lineage (GTDB taxonomy): Bacteria > Bacteroidota > Bacteroidia > Flavobacteriales > Flavobacteriaceae > JTS-RE37. Next base: position 115,818 of record JBGTKP010000054.1, on the reverse strand, counting down.
AAACTTCTCAAGCCGTGCTCCCCGCCAGCCATTTGTCGTCTTTCCATCCCAAAGGAGCTCCCAGCCGTTTTTCTCTTCATCAATGGTCAGGTGATTCGCAAGAACGACGGGTTTCAGAGGGCTTTTTTTGCTGTACTTCGAAAGGCTGTCAGTGAGAATTCTGACCTTGCGCCAAATGATTTCCGAGCCTTCCTCTTGTCCTTCCTCAATACTATGCACCTGAAGGCCAATAAAACCTTTTGCCGTCCTGTCGTCAATAAGATAAGCAGCAGGTACTTCATTGATCCATGTTCTGATGGTATCACCAATGGCCTCAATTCTATAGTGATTCCATTCATTTTGTCTAAATGCCTTCTGAGCTTCCGACTGGTCCGTAAGGGGGTAAAGCCATCCCCGGCGCCCTTCATCATAAATGCCGGCGCTCCAGCTCCGGTCAGAAGGATCAATTTCGATCTGATATCCATGTACCCTGCCGTCCATATAATACGGATAACTATTACTGCGGATCTGTATACCCGAGTTCATGCTTGAATCCACCTGATACTCAAGTTCCAGGATAAAATCACCATAGATCTTATCGGTGGTCAGAAATGAGTTGGGGGAATCCCTGACGGTCGAACCGACAATAGCATTGTCCCTTACTTCATAATGGGCTTTGCCTCCCCTTACAGACCAGCCTTCAAGGGACTTTCCGTCAAACAGTGCAATCCATGGCGTAGTATCTTCCGGTTTAGTTGAACACCCCAACAGCAGGCAGCAACCCAGAAATAAAGTAATAGGTATGGAAAAGAGGGAAAACTTACTATTCATCCTGTTGTGATTTTAACATTGGAGATTGTTAAAGATAAACGCTTCATTCCATAAATAAAAAAAGCGACTTAAAAAAGTCGCTTTGTGCCCTGATTTACGAGATTTTAATGGACTTCCTGCTTGAGATAGTCCTGAAAATTTTCCTTAAATCGGTTAAGTCTTGGTACAGATACATTGCGCACATAGGGATTGTTGGGATTTTTGCGTTCATAGTCCTGATGATACGCTTCAGCCGTGTAGAAATTGTCTAAGGGCAGGACCTGGGTGGCTATACGGTCATATACTTGCTGATCCAGGAGTGCCCGGATGTAAGTGTCAATGATCCTTTTCTCTTCTTCGGTCCTGTAAAAAGCAATAGACCGGTATTGTGGACCCCTATCCGGGCCCTGGCGGTTAACGCTTGTGGGATCATGAGATCCGAAAAAAACCTGTACCAGCCGGGTATATGAGATTATTTCGGGATCGTAGTAGACCATTACGGCCTCGGCATGCCCGGTAGCCCCGGTAACCACCTGTTCGTAAGTAGGGTTTGCCTCAACACCGCCCGCATAACCGGAGACAACCTCCTGAACGCCCTCTACACTTTCAAAAATGGCCTCAACGCACCAAAAACAACCACTTGCAAAATAAGCAGTAGCATAGGCATTCAATTCTTCCTTAGACATTTTGACAATTTCCGCAACCGGACTTGCTTCATTTTGCCGGGCTTTCTCTTTTTCCAAAGGTTGACACGCGGCGGGGAACAACAAGATCAGGGCAAAGCCCCACCCATTTTGTAAAGTCATCTTTTATTTAATTAGTAGGAAACGATTCGATTTACTTACACTGGCGGCTGGTGACGATAAGTCGATGTTTGCTTTAGAAATACCTGCTTCCACTAGCAAGTGAGTTTATCCGGAGCATTCAAACAGCTTTCCATCGCTACCGCGGCCACATATAAGTAAAAACCCATGACTTTCCGTCATGGGTTTTTATTATTCTAATTCGGCAATATTCGGCAGGTGCGTTTCTTTAATTAATAGTGCCGTTCCCAAAAATTTCAAGGGCTGCCAGTTTTGGCCTGTCCTGTGACGCCTCAAGGCTGATGTTCAGAACACCATCAGCGACTTCAACATCATACATTCTTGTAAAGGCACTCAGGGCTCCTGCTTCCTTAAAAATATCCAGATTGTTGATCTTGTTCTCAGCTTCAACCTCGACATCAAAAACTCTCAGCCCAATCCCGCCTTCAGCATTGTCATCACTTGGAGCACCCCAATAGATTTCAGCGAAATACATCTTGACAGTATAAGTGCCATTGGATACAGGGATGTTATAGGAATAGGAACCCCGTATTTGTGAGGCAATCCTTTCTGTATAGTAAAGTTCATCCAGCTCTGTATTGGCAATCTCGGTGATCATCGAGTTTACATATTCCTCACTGCCGTCACTAAAATATTGATCAGCAAGGAATACTTCTGCACCAATAGTTAATTCGGCCCCTCCGCAATTCATTTTTAAGATGGAAGGTCCAACGGGCTCTTCTGATTCCGGCACTGGTTCTGGTTCTGGTTCCGGCTCGGGTTCCGGTTCTGGTTCTGGTTCCGGTTCTGGTTCTGGCTCCGGTTGTTCGTTACCATCCCCGCCAATCGGTTCTACATTGTCCGAACTACAACCAGGCAATGACAATACCATAGTCATCATCATAAAATACATTACCAGTTTAAGTGGCAAATTTGTCTTCATAAAGTTAAATTTAGCAATGGACGTGTGCCCAGATTTTTTAACGAAATTATTCAAAATGACTTTGACTACCAACAAATAAGGTATATAATCGCTGAAGTGCCGTGTACTTTTTCTTACATTATGTGGGGAAGTTTTATGAATAACCCAGCCTTTTATCCTTATTCCATTGGCTTTCCATTGGATATATTCAGCACTGTTTTTTCAGGGAATTCCGGATGGGAACTTATCGAATTTTAACGACGTACTGCACAAATGCAGATATTTGTTAGATGATTGCTCAACCTGACGATAGTTTATATCCTTTCCAGGACCCTGTACTCCTCCTGGATCCCGCCATTCCTGCCACCGCCTACACACCTTTGGACCTTTCTGATTCCAACATCGCTCTCAATGGAAAAGACCTCTCAGATCCTGTTGTCTGTCAGCATTATATTGATGACGTACTGAGTCAACAATCCGCGATGGTTGCCTATGGCGGTTACCTCGAAAAGCGTAACTTATATTCAGGTTCACCGGCCTTTAAGGTTCCGGGGCAACCGGACCGTAACATCCATCTGGGATTGGATCTATGGACGAAGGCTGGTACATCCGTAATTGTTCCCCTCGATGGGGTTGTCCACAGCTATGCAAACAATGTGACCAAAGGAGATTATGGTCCAACGATTATCCTCACCCATGAGGTCGCAGGAAAAAAGTTATATACCCTGTTCGGACATCTGTCCCTGGAGTCACTTATAGATGTCCATCCGGGACGCTTCTTTAAAAAGGGTGAGGTACTTGGTGCCATCGGCGCTCCGGAGGTCAATGGAAATTATGCCTCTCACCTACATTTCCAGCTACTTCTTGACCTTGGCACGTATTCCGGGGATTATCCGGGTGTCTGCAATATCACGGAACTGGAGTACTTTAAAAAAAACTGCCCGGATCCCGGTATTCTTGCAAGAGTAAATCGATGAAACAGCATATAATTTCCAATATGCAGGGAAATTCTTACGATAATAGACCTCTGGGATACAGGTTAACGAGAAATACCAACCTTTGATCGAAAAGTATTCAAGGTAAAGGTAGATTCGATCGTTTTATACTTCTAAACCGCTTTCAGGCATGAGAACGATTGCATCCTTGATCTTACTACTCTTGATGGGAACAACAGAAGCACAGGAGAAAAAAGAGGCAATCAAAGTTGCTCCCATTCAAAAAGGGATCAATAACGATTTACCGGAAGGGGAACTTTTGAAGGGCCGTACTTTAGCAGTGGTCTACCTCTATAAGTTCAAAAATTCCGCAGTAAGGAGATCCCTCTTCTTTATTGTAAAAAAAGATGAAACCGTTACCGTCTGAACCGGACGATCTGCTCTTTCATTTGTCAGGCACAGGGAGTAAGAAATAGTCATTTTCCGATGTACCAAGAAGGTCGGAAATTTGATCGAAAACAGTCTCATTGGGCTTCCTATCCACAAAATTGGCTATCACATTACTGCGTTTATATATAAGGATGGTATTCTCCACGCCAGGGTTGATACCATTTAGGTAAATATCTGATTCCCTGTCCTTAAAGGACGGAACATGTGTCAGGGCTACGTATTGCAGATTGAGTTTCCTTCCCAGGTCTTCGAGTTCACGGTTCCGTTTGGCAGCGTCATATTCCTTTTCATTACCATAGACAAAAAAGGTAGTAAGATATTGTTTCCTCCTTCCGCCCAACTCCTCAAAAAATAACAGCCACTTGCTTATATCTGACCAATCAGGGGAATTGCCCACAAAATACAGGATCCCGTGATACCTGCCATATTTGCAAACCGGACAAGTTCTGGTGCCTTTGTCAGGTCCCCAGGCATGTGTGGGGGTGAAGGACAGGACATCTTCACCGACCTGCATTCCGGATTGAAGTTTGGAACCCGTACTGTCAGGATAATCGGGAATATGCAATCCAAGTACGATATTATGCTCGGCGATCTGAAGCTCGCCTTTTTCAACCGTTCTTAAAATACCGCTTCCACCGCGATTTTGCATTCTCCGACGTTTTTCCTTTGTCAACAAGGGATCATCGTCAAAGACAAACTCATCGATATAGTAGGCATTCGGCAGTCCGGGTTCCCGGATGGAGGGATGAATATGAGCAGGTTCGTCAGCATTTGGGTAGGCTGCCGGCCTGACCGTATAGATATTGTATCTGCCGTCCTTATCAGATTTCACCCAACTTCGGATATATCCATGGCGACGAACCCTGGGATCCAATCCGGGCTTTTCTGCATAATATCCGTGAATATCGGTATGATAGACATATACAAGCACTCCCGGCGCTGGAGTGATGCCATCTTTTTCAAATATAGTTCCCGTGATCAATAGCTTCTGGCCTGCCTGTGACCAGCCTGCAGTAGTATCTACGGAATTGATGTGCTCCGGCAAGCCAATATCCATAAATTCTCTGTTTTCAAATGGCCCTCCTATTACAGTCCCTGGAGGGTTGGATACTTTTTTGGGAGTTTGGCCCGAACATGCAAGACAGATGCCTGCCAGACCCAGCATCATTCGTGAAATATAAGAATGTTCCATTAAGGCCAGTTTTAGCGCAAAGTAATTAAGAATATAATAAGATGTTTTCCTTTTAGACGCTCATTAATCCAAGGGGAGTACATTGGATCCCGGGTGGAGGACCAACCGATCCCAATTCTGACGAAAATGCCGGCTCAAACGCACTTTGGACCCATCCGATAAAATTGCGTCATAATCCCCGTTACCGCGTGATTCCACCTTCCGGATAAAATTAATGTTAACTATTGAAGAACGGTGCACCCTGATAAATACTGACGGATCCAGGACTTGACTTAATTCTTTAAGGCTCGAGTTATGAAGTAGTTTCCGATTTTCACAACATAGGACACAATAAGGTTTGTCGGCTCTGATTGATACAATGGCCGATACCACTATCCTGGTGGAGGTCCTCCCCTGTTTTATCATCAAATGGTCCTGGAATGCAGCTTTAACGGCTGTTCCCCGTGTCCCGGACGAGGATAACCACCTTCTGAAGATCAGTGGGCTGAAGGCATATATCATTAAGGCAATGCCCGTATGATGTGTCAATACCGAATAAAGGATATTTTCAAATCGGTGGGGATTGTCATATAGGATAGTGCTTTGGAATATAAAGAGGGAGGTGAAAACCAGGATGTGTACCGGAGTTAAAATCAGGCTGGTTAGCAGATGCTTACCAGTGAAAAAAAACGAGGACGAACCGGTGTACCTGCAAGGTAGTTGGTTCAACCATGTTGTGGCGGGGATAAATAATAACCAGAACGTATTGTACATCGAACTTTCAGTCCAATAAAAGGCTGTATGATGCAATATCGAATAGAGCAGATCCTGAAGGATGGCGATGGCATAGAAGGCCACCCAGAATACCACAAAACCTGACTTCCCGTAGTTTTTTGTCAGTAATGGCATTTGAGTATGTAGTCCTTGACTTAACAATCTTCCCTGGGATTAACTATCAGTTTTTATAAATTCAAACCCCGGTCAAGATACTCAAAAATCTATTATTCCGGTAATCCAGCCGGTCAGGGATGCAGGAATTGTGCCGTTCATTGACTCGAGTTACCGCCAAGTGGTTTTCAGGCTCAGGCTCCCTGATCGATGGTTTTCTGCACTTCATCCGCACTCCTGCAGAATATCGGAAATGTACTCTTATTGAACGAAATGAAACCTTCCCCTTCAGGCCTCCCCCCGTTCTAATTATATAAAACAAAGTGCAACATGAAAACCCTGACAACCATAATTTTTGTTCTTCTGATCGGATTCACAGCACAGGCTCAGAATGCTCAGATCGATGCTAAGGTCGTTACAATTGAAAAGGGTGTTGTGCTGACTGAGACTTTCAAGACCAACATTAGCCTTGAAGATAACAGTGTTGCCCGATTATATAAATTCAGGAATTCATCAGTTAAGTCGGCCCTTTCATTCAAAACCAAAAATAACAAGGCCAAGTTGGCCTAATCGCTCGTAAAATATTTGTCCCTGCATTGATGGAGAGTACCCCCGCCGGATATAATTTATCCCGCGGGGTTTTTTAATACCTTTCCCAGGCGTAAGTGCTATTTGGATAGCAGTGGCTCAAGAACAGTCCATACGTTATTGGCGACTATCTTATGACCTTCCGCAGTAGGATGAATTCCATCCTCCTGATTCAGATTAGGAATTCCGGCCACCCCTTCCAATAGAAACGGGATCAGCCCTACTTGATTTTTTTCAGCGATCTCAGGAAAGATGGTTAGGAATTCCCTGGTATAGGACTGTCCCATATTCGGGGGAATCTGCATCCCTGCAAGAATAATTTCAGTTTCCGGGTTTTTTTCCCTGACCGCGTTAATAATAGCCTGTAGATTGGTTCTGGTCTCAACAAGTGGAATTCCCCTCAATCCGTCATTGGCTCCAAGTTCCAGAATAAATATATCGGTCCTTTGATTGAGAACCCAGTCCAAACGGTTTCTTCCTGCCGAGGTCGTTTCTCCGCTCAGTCCGGCATTGATCACCGTATAGGGTTTGGCAAGGGAGTCTAATTTCTCCTGGATCAGAGAGGGAAATGCCTGTTTGGGGTCGAGGCCGTATCCGGCGGTAAGACTGTTTCCAAAAAACAGAATGGTACCTGTGGTCCCGGCCCGGGCTATGGTATCTGATACTTCCGCATTTTGCAAACCATCTGTCCCTTCCTTTTTGTTTGTTTTGTCCCCACAGTTACAGAACAGTATGACCAATAAAAAATAACTAAACTTTAAGATGTTCTGCATAACGCTTCGTACAATAATTCAATAACAATTCCTTATTTTGCCTGTTTTCAATAATCAACTGAATGGCAAAGATATTAAACGTCAGGGAGCTTATGAAAAGCTACGGGAGCGGATCAAGGAATCTCGTAGTGCTGGAGCATATTACTTTTGACATAGAAGCAGGTGACACTTTTGCCATTGTAGGACCTTCGGGAAGTGGCAAAACGACACTCCTCGGTCTCTGTGCTGGCCTAGATCAGGCTGAGAGCGGAAGTGTTACCCTATGCGGTTCTGCTCTCGAGGAATTGAACGAAGATCAGAGGGCAGCATTAAGAAACCGGGAAGTAGGGTTTATATTCCAGGATTTTCAACTTTTTCCAACACTGACTGCACTTGAAAATGTGAGTGTTCCCCTCGAATTACAGGGAGATAGACAAGCCAGGGCCACGGCCATCGAACTCATTAAAAAGGTGGGACTTGCAGACAGGTCGCATCATTATCCTTCACAACTCTCCGGAGGTGAACAGCAGAGGATAGCCATGGCCAGAGCATTCTGTAACAGGCCTTCCATCCTTTTTGCCGATGAACCCACAGGCAATCTCGACGGTGAAACGGGGGAGAAAGTGGTAGAACTGTTGTTCGATCTGAACAAAGAGGCAGGTACCACCCTGGTGATTGTCACTCACGATCTGGAATTGGCGGGTCGCGCACATAATATCCTCAAACTGAAAAGCGGAAATATAGTGTCCAACGAAAGAACTGTGTTGTCTTGAAAGAGGGGGCCGGGTACCCCGGGGCCGGGGTGCAATGGTTACTCCTTATGGCCTGGCGCGATGGAAAATCAGGCTGGCGCAGGCTTACCTTATTCATGTCCTCGATTATCCTTGGTATAGCGGCTGTAGTCGCCATACAATCTTTCAGTCAAAATCTCAAGGAAAATATTGTCCTTCAGTCCAAGGCCCTGATGGGGGCTGATTATATCATTGACAGCAATCAGGTACCCAACGAAAAGGTACAACAGATCATTGATTCGTTGGGAGGGGCGAAGGTAAGAGAAGTGACTTTTGCTTCTATGGCCAGTTTTCCGGAGAAAGGAGGGACTAAACTGGTTGAAGTTCGTGGTATTGAGGGCCCCTTTCCATTGTACGGCAACTTGGAAACCGTTCCTGAAACCGCTGCCGCTGCTTTTCGGAATAATGCCGGGGCTTTGGTCGATGCAACCGTTATGCTGCAATTTCAATTGCAGCCGGGGGACACCGTCAAGATTGGCGAACTCACTTTTCCCATTTTGGGCAGTCTGCAATCGGCCCCGGGAAGTACCGCCCTGCGAAGTTCAGTAGCGCCGGCAGTCATGATTCCCTATGACTATATTGAGGCAACCGGATTGTTGCAGCTGGGTAGCAGGCAGGAGTATAAGTACTATTTTAAGTCCGAGCCCGATACAGACCTGGAATTGCTTGATGAGCGAATCGACCTTCGCCTCGATGCTGAAAATGCCGATCTGGATACACATACCTCTACCAGTGAACGCCTTGGTCGCCGCTATGACAATGTTGGCAGGTTCCTGAATCTTGTGGCATTCATTGCACTATTGCTTGGATGCGTAGGAATCGCAAGCTCAGTCAATATTTATATGAAGGAGAAATTGCGGGCAGTGGCGATGCTTAAATGCCTCGGAGCGAGCCGGAGACAGACTTTGGCCATTTTTCTGTTACAAATTGCCGGGATGGGTTTGATGGGCGGTATTATTGGAACCGTCGGGGGAATACTTCTCCAGTTTACTTTTCCGATGATCCTGAGAGGGTTTTTGCCTTTCGATGTCCAGATCACCTTTACCCTGATCCCTGTGCTTATGGGTTTGCTTTTAGGGATCGTTATGTCTGTACTATTTGCCTTGCTCCCTTTGATGGGCACTTGGTATGTAAGTCCGCTTCAGGTTTTGCGGATTCAGGACGAGCCTGTGGTGAAATCAAGAAGAGCCATCCTCATTATTCTCGCGATGATCATGGGTTGTGTTTACCTGTTCGCCTTCTGGATCCTTGGAGATCCGGTTCTTGCGATTGGATTTTTAGCGGGCGTCCTCGCCACCTTTGGCATCCTTGCTTTAATGTCGCACCTGATGATGCGTACCATCAAAAAATACTTTCCGGAGAACTGGAGTTTTACCGCACGTCAGAGTCTGTTGAATATGTTCCGGCCCAACAACCAGACCATGACCCTCCTCCTAGCCATTGGAGTGGGATCATTTCTGATCAGCACCCTTTATTTTACCAAGGATATCCTTCTGGATAAGGCCACACTCGAAAGTGATGCCAATAGTCCTAATCTGATCCTTTTGGATGTTCAGTCCGATCAGGTGGCCGCTGTCGCTTCAGGAATCAGTGATAAGGGCTTACCGCTGATTGACAGAATTCCAATTATTACGATGCGCGTTCAAAGCATCAATGGCCGTGCTGCCAATGATATACGTATGGACAGCACCTCTAAAGTAAATCAATGGATTTTGAATCATGAGTTCAGGGTCACCTACCGCGATTCCCTTATTGCTTCCGAGCGGTTGGAAGAAGGTAAATGGACAGGGAAGTTAGGTGATTCGCGTGTTGTACCTATTTCAATTTCAGACAATGTGGCCAGAGATGCCAGGGTGGGGATTGGCGATTCGCTTACCTTTAATGTACAGGGCCTTTTAATGAATACTGTAGTAGGAAGCATCCGTTCAGTGGATTGGGGAAGGATGCAACTTAATTTTTCCGTTGTTTTTCCTAATGGGGTTCTTGAGAATGCCCCTCAATTTTATGTTCTCAGTACCAAAGCACCGGATGAAAGGGCCTCGGCGGAACTGCAGCGTGTTCTGGTAAAAGAATTTCCCAATGTTTCCATAATTGACCTCAGACAGGTAGTTACCCTCATTGAAGGCATTCTGGACAAGATATCCTGGATCATCAATTTTATGGCCTTCTTTAGTATCCTCACAGGGATCGTCGTCCTGATAGGGGCGGTGCGCACAAGTAAATACCAACGGATCCGAGAAAGTGCACTTTTTCGTACCCTGGGAGCTCGCAGCCATATGATACTCAGGATGGCGGCTCTGGAATATATTTATCTGGGTGGACTGGGATGTGTTTTTGGCATTCTGCTTTCCCTGATTGGCAGCCAGATGCTGGCACTTTTTGTGTTTGAGATGCCTTTTTCCCCATCTCTCATCCCATTTGTCATCCTCCTTCCGGCAATAATAGGGCTTGTGCTGACGATCGGACTTATCAATACCCGGAGTATTCTTAACCATCCTCCTCTGGAGGTTATCCGGAAGGAGGTACGTTGAGTGAAATTTGAAAATCCCTGCAGTAGACTTTCCGTATTTTGCGGCAGAACTTCAAGGCTGAAAGATAGTTCCTCACCTCTTATCCGGGCGTGTCATAACATAAGTTGCATCACAATAGAGCCAGAAGACCCCATTTTCTCCCGATTAAAAGCAAGCATCTTCGCTAAGCCGAATTGGACTTCGGATACGGTTGACGAAAATAATTTACCATTCATCGCCAGATTTTACACTTAGCGAGTAATAGCTGTTCTTCAGCGATTTACAAAGGACTCCAGGGGTTATTCGTAGTTAAATTAGTATCACCCAAATGATACAAATGAAAACTATAATCACTTTATTGCTCGTCATTTTTACTGCAACTGCCACCCTTGCCAATAACGCTCCTGCCGATGTTAAACTTCAATTTAGTAAAGTGGATATTATTCTGGTTGATAGCACTCCTGGTGCTGCATCTTTTAAAGAAATTCCAACGGTTAAGGAAAACAGTGTAGCCAGATTATATAAAAATAAATATACAAGGGTAAAAAAGGCCCTAAACTTTAATACAAAGAGAAATCAATCCAAGCTGGCTTAATCCTGCGACCAGATTGTCAAATCTATTTTATTTGATCCCCGGCTGTTTTATCGTGTAATTGGTTTTTTGTTTTTCAGAAGTAACCATATCCCTCACTTCCTTCAATAGTTGACGGGCGTCGTAAATGACTCCGTCCTTCACCGTGTATTTGATACCTCCCACACGTACCACCTCATTATTATTTGTAAGTTTAATGGCACCGGTTCCGTATAGTACCTGTAAGTTTTCCAGGGGATTCTCTTCAACGATTACGAAATCAGCCAGCTTTCCAACTTCTACTGTTCCAAGACTGTCCGACATCCCGAGCGCTTCGGCCCCGTTGAGGGTCGCAGCCCGGATCACCTCCAGAGGATGAAACCCAGCCTCGCGCAATAGTTCAAGTTCACGGATGTAGGCAAAACCGTAGAGCTGGAATATAAATCCGGAATCAGAACCGGTGGTCACTCTGCCACCCCTGTTCTTGTATTCGTTGATGAACGTCATCCACAGCCGAAAATTTTCTCGCCAGGCTACTTCCTGTTCCGTACCCCAATAATGCCAGTAGGAACCATGCGAAATTTTACTTGGCTGATAAAATTCCCATAGAGAAGGTAAAGTATATTCTTCATGCCATTCTGCCCGCCGGGCACGCTGCAGGTCCCTGCTCGCCTCATATATATTAAAAGTGGGATCGAGGGTAAAATCGAGACTGATCAGTTCGTCCATTACTTCATTCCAGTGTTTGGAATATGGTTTCGCAGCCTGTCCCCAAAGTTTTCCAGCCTCTCCAAACCGATCCTGTTCATTGTTATAGTTATAATCCAAAGGATAGTCCTGTACGGTCCGATCTTCAAAAAGGGCTTCAGGCAGCCCGTACCAGTGTTCCATAGAGGTCAGGCCCGATCTTGCCGACTGCAGGACATTCCAGCGGGCGACGTCCAGCTGTGCATGATGGCAGGCCGAGCGAAGTCCCAGTTTTTTGTTTTCTTCCAGGGCCGCAGCCATGATATCCGGTGGAGCCCCAAAGAATTTTATGCCGTCCGCGCCATTTTTGGCATTTGTCCTTACCCAAATTCTTGCCATTTCCGGTGTGCTTATGGGCGGTTCGGAGTTTTGTCCGAAAACGGTATGGATAAAGATCCGGGGAGCGACAATCTCCTGACGCCGGCTTTTTTCCTTCAGATCGAGGGACCATTCCAGACCTGGGCCGCCAACCTCGCGGACTGTTGTAACGCCATGTGCAAGCCATAGTTTAAAAACATATTCCGGACCTGCTCCCTGAGCCTCCCCACCAATATGAGTATGCATATCTATAAATCCGGGCATGAGGTACATACCGCTACAATCTACTTCCTTGCCTCCTTCCTTAAGTTTGGGTCTTTTCTTTTCATCTATAGCTACCCCGGGATATCCAACGGATTGAATGTTTGTAATCCGGTTGCTTTCAACAGTGATGTCAACCGGACCCTGTGGTGGGGCACCGTTGCCATTGATCAATGTCAGACCCCTGAAGATGAGCTGCGGATAAGGCCCATCACCCACGGTTTGCGAAAAGAGACCCACACCGCAGAGGCCCAAAAAAAGAATAAAAAACTGGCATTTTTTTATCATAGGTTTGCATCAAAGATTTATCATTTTTATATCTGCTGATCGAATGGTTATTCCGGAACTTCTATGTGATCACCAAGAAAGAGGGCATTCAGGAAAAGCCTGTTGGTCCCATACCACGCCCCTCTGAAGTTAGGATTATCCGCAAAGAGGATGACCCTGCCTGAACCAAGCTTGCTGACCATCAGGGAGGCGGATGCCGATACAAAATCCGACAAGTTTTTCCCGGTTATAAAACCGTCGACCTGGGGCTCAGCGCTATACCTGGCCACTGTGGCATAAGCATTTTTGCTGGGGGAGAGCCAGACTTCATTATTCTTATATACCGGCAGCGTCAGGTCGTGATACCCGAAGGCAAGGGGATGGGTAATATCCAGATCGACCTTTAATATGATCCCGCCCACGCTTTCTTTGCCAATGTCATCTTCTGCATCGACATACCGTTTTCGATCGACTGGTTTAATAGAGTCCTTTTCCACCTTGACAAGTTTTTCTTTGACCAGTTTCCTTTCAATGGCCCAACTGCTTCCTGTGCCCGTTGTGATCAGTGTATTCCCTTTTTCCACCCATGCCCGGATCACTGCCACTTGCTTGTCAGTGAGATCATAACGGCCCGAAACCATTACCAAAACATTGTATTTGTCAAAATCCGTATCGTTAAAATTGCGAAGTGGTAATTTTGTGATGGGCATCCGGACCCGGGTATCCAAAAGATGCCATACTTCGCCGGCCTCATAGGAACTGACCCCGGTGCCAATAATCATGGCTGCTTTGGGTTTTTCAACAGGCAAGATAAACCGGCTCCCCAGGTCAATGCCCTTTTTATTAAGACCAGAGGGAACCGCATATACCGGAACCTGAAACTCTTTATGGACTTCCTGCAGCGATTGGAAAATTTCATCAGAGGTTTTTTTCTGAAGGCTCACCGGAAGCAAAAGTGAACCAAAGCCCATATTTTTCTCACCTTCTGTCGTTTGTGTTGTAAAGGGTTTGAAGGCAGACGAGAGTACAATACCTTTTTCCTGAAGCCGGTACAAGGCCGCGGGGGCATTATAATCGTCCCAGTCGATCAGGTAGGCATATTCTGATCTAACTACGGGCGGGGGGCCTATGAGTTCATCCACACTCCTGACCGGATCCCCTGGGGCGACAGTTGATACGGCCGCTGATTTCATGTTGTAAAAATTGGAAACAGACCAGGCGGAGGCATCATAAAAAACACTGTCGCGGTACTTGGTGTAGGTTTCAAACATAGTCTGGACCATCCGGTATTGCGCCTGCGCGGCCGGAACAACAAATTCGCGGTCCCCGTCCTTATAAACTTTAATTCCGTGCTGAAGCAAAAGCGCAATAAATGCCTTGTTCCTGTTCTGATCAAACTTGTCACCAAACCGGTACCCCCTGATCTTTCCCCTGGTGGCATTTTTAAGCGCCCCTTTAAAAAAATCCTGTTGGTACTTCCGAAGGTAGGCCTTGTTCTCAACAGCCGCCTGTATCGTGGCAATACCAGAGGTGAACTGATTTCTAATGGTAAATGGAAAAGTAATCTCGCCGAAAGCGGTGGTTTGTTTGATGCCTCTCGAACTGGCTTGTTCAAAAAGTAGGCCGAGGCCTCCCTGAAGATCCGGATAAGAAGAGCCATAACCAGGATAAGTGCCATCAAACACCTCCTTGGTAAAATAGAACGATCCTATACTGTCCAAGGCCTTTGCGTAGTATGTGCCGAACATAGTATTGAGATCTTCGTAATTCTCCTTTGGCATGATAGGGTTCAGGGAGCCATTCGACTTCATAGGTTCAAAAAAATAAGTGCTCTGCGAGCCCATTTCATGAAAATCTGTTACCACATTGGGATACCACTCATGATACCAGGCAAGTTTTCCCTGACTTTCAGGATTCACCGCCAGGAGCCAGTCCCTGTTCAGATCGAACCAGTAGTGGTTGGTTCGCCCTCCGGGCCAGTATTCACTGTGTTCCGCATCCTGCGGGTCCGCGACCAGGGATTTGGCCTGGTACATGTTGGCCCAGTGGGTATGTCGGTCGCGACCGTCCGGATTGATAACCGGATCAATAAATATGACCGCTTTATTAAGGTAGTTGAGAATTTCCGGACTTTCCGAAGCAGCCATGGTGTAGGCCGTTAGCAGCGCTGCCTCGGAACTGGACGGTTCATTCCCGTGTACATTGTACGCGAGATTTATTAATACAGGGACATCATCGTAATTGTTGACGTTTGCTGACGGATCAGTAAATGCCAGATGCTGCCTCTTTATCGATTCCAGGTCTTTATGGTTTTCAGCGGAAGAAAGGGTCAGCATTACCAGTTTCCTGCCCTCGTGGGTTGTCCCATATTGATAGAGTGTCGCCCTGGGAGATAATTCGGCCAATTTCTCCATATAAGCAACTATGAGGTCATGCCGGGTATGCCTTTCACCAATAGCATAACCCAGGAATTTTTCAGGGGAGGGTATATCGGGATTGAAGGGTTGAAATTTTTGAAAGAAATAATCCTGAGAATGAATCAGGGTACTGCAAAGCAGTAGAAGGCAGGCTATTTTATAATGCATTTAAAGTTCGCTATGTTTCGTCGATTTAAATATAAGGATAAATGAATTAACCATCGGCTACAGGATTGAATTCTGGAAAAGAATGGTAGGGATTCAGTTGTGAGTAGCGGATGGCGGTGGCTATGGGACGGTATGAAAATAGTCCTGTTCAGAAACTTCCCTGAACCTGATGATATAATGGGTTCCTTTTTTTATAAGATCCTTTGAAATGGTCCCGTTCAACTGCCTGGTCAGATTATGAATAAGCTTCAGTCCCAGCGATTTGGTGGTTTTATAATTGATGGTGTCCGGAAATCCACGGCCATCATCTCCAATCAAAAGTACCAGGTTGTTGTCATCTTCCCTGATAAGCTTGATACTAATGACCCCGGATTCGTCATTCAGGATGCCATATTTCAGCGAATTTGTAATGGCTTCATTGATAAGAAGCCCCAGGGGGATGGCTGTATCTATGCCGAGGCTTATATCCGGGATATCAATTAAAAGCTGGATTTGATGGTCCGTACCCTTCAGGGATTTTACGAGATAATCGCTCAACTCCCGCACATAGGACCGGTATTCAATTTTTGACAGGTCGTCCCGCATGTAGAGCATTTCATGGACCATAGCCATCGAAATCACCCTGTTCTGGCTGCTTCGGATAAGATCTTTTACCTGGTCGTCATCAAGGGTCCTGGACTGCAGATTCAGAAGGCTCGACACGGTTTGGAGGTTATTTTTGACCCTGTGATGGACCTCCCTCAGCAGGGTTTCTTTTTCCTTGATCCTTTCCTCTATTTCCTTTTTGGATTTGTATAAATTGTGATGGGCCTTCAGGAGATTCTTTCCTAAAACCCCTCCAAGAATATAGATTGAAAAAAGAACACTTAGAAAACTGAACAATCGCTGCGATTCCGGAGGTACAACATTCCTGGTCAGGGAAAAATTAGAAATGCCCTGTACATAGATCAAAACCACCATCAGAATGGTAATATACAGATAGATTCTGCCATAGCGCTGCGTTGAGACATATCCCGCAAAGACGACCACAGCCATGACAAAAATAAAAGCGCTGTTTATACCTTCGGTGTACATAGTGATCACCATGGCGCAGGCCAGGCCGGTAATTGAGATGATATTATAAGCAAGCGTAAGATTTCTGTGATTTTTGTAAGCCCTGATGTTGATGATATTAACGATGGCGAAGAAGAAAAAGACATAGGGCACTACAATGGTAATGTGCAGCAGAAACAGGCAGATACAGCCAAAAAACAGTGACAATAATGAAGCGTAAAAACTTACCCTGAGGGTCAGTTCCACTTTGTCCTTCATCCTTTCATTATCACCCGCGGCTTTCAGCATAAACAATGGATTTAATTATAGGTCTTTTGGTTGTATAATTTCTGGCCATAGGTGTCCAACCTGAAGATTCAGATCAGGTTCTTATTGTAATTGCTCATTTTTTGATTTTCCATACACAGACCGGCCAACGCCTAACTTCTTTCGGTTCTGGGGATGAGGTCCGTAAGCCCTTGAATTTTCACAGGCAGGCCGCTGATGATGCTTTTACTCGCTGCTATCCCCATCAGAACAGACATAGCACCATCTCTTGAACCGGCCAGGCGTCCATAAGGATCTTTTGCTTCCGGAATTCGGAATAGCTTATTTTGCAATTCTTCGTCCCCTCCGCCATGTCCCGACTTATCAATAGTGATATTCAATGTTTCATGATCCTGCCAGAGCTTATGTATAATCAGGGGTTCGACCGACAATTCCTTTGGACCGGTCTGATCCATTTCGAGGGCATGCAATTCGGCCTGGTCCGATTTTAGGTGTTCATTATAAGGGATATCGGACCAAGCCTCAAGCCGGCCTTCAGTTCCGTTAAATGATGCTCTCCAGCCTTCATAGGGCGAATAGGTCGTCAGCGAATAATTCAACTGAACATTATTCTTATACTTTACCTGGGCCGACATTTTATCGTAGATATCTATTTCATTTCTAAACAGGCAATTATCCCTTACATAACCGTCATGGTGCTCATTATCTGTGTAAAGTTGCTTTAAAAAGGGTTCTTTGTTGATATCCCAGTAAAAAGCGCATTCAGAAGTGTGTTGGCATTTACGGCAGTTGTCACCCCTGAAAGTGTTATTTTTTCCATAGAATTCCAAATCCCCATAAGCAAATACTTCTTCAGGTTCCGAATTGATCCACCAGTTAAGAAGATCAAAGTGGTGTGTGGCCTTGTGGACCCAAAGGGAGCCACTGTTTTTGATCTGCCCATGCCACCGCCTAAAGTAACTTGCACCATGATACGTATTGAGGTACCAGTGAAAATCGACTGAGGTCAGCTTGCCGATCGTATTGGCTCTCAGGAGTTCCCTAACCTTTGTGGCGTAAGCCCCCCATCTGTAATTAAATCCAACGATCAGGCTTTTACCCGACTTTTTTTCGGCGTCAAGGATGGCCTGACATTTAACTTCATCGGTGGTCAGAGGTTTTTCTGTCAGTACCTCACATCCCATTTCCATAGCCTTGATGATGAATTGATGGTGTGTGGCATCTTTTGTTGTGACGATGACCAAATCGGGTTTTGTCCTGATGATCATTTCTTCAAAATCCGTAAAAACCGGACAGGAAACACCGATAAAACCCTTTGCGAATTCAAGCCGTCCCGGATTTATGTCACTCAGACCGACAAACTCGAGAATATCAGAATATTCATCCACCAGCCTTTTCCCCCAAAAGGTTGTGCCACGTATCCCGGTGCCGACAAGGGCTATTTTTAACTTCTTTATACTGCCGAAATCGAAAGCGGATATGGGGAATGCAGTGGTAGCGGCTAGCATGCCAATGGAGGTAAGAAAATTGCGTCTTGAAGGATTCATGGCCTGATACATTTGATAGTAGGACCATCTAAAGATATTCAATTTTGGAAGATGAAACGGAATTTGAAATCGGACACCTCAAATTGTCATTGCATCGGTCATTCTAGAGAAAAGATGTAAATGCCTTCCGCGACCCTGCCTGACCGGGGGAGATCTCACCGGTCTTCACATAGCTCTTGCTACTTTCATTCTATTACCCTCAAAATGAAAGGGTGTTGGCTTAAACTGCCTTCTGAAGTCGTTATTCTTCTACCAGCACCCAATTGCCACTGTCGATCAATGGCTCGGCCTGCTTGTATTTCATCGTCTTGTTTTCTCCTGACAGGATATTCTTTACCGTCACGCGGTCATTCCTTCCTATTTTAGGCTTTTCACGGGTGATAGTTTCAGTGACCTGAGGTCGGTTTCGCTGGGTATTCCCTGCCGCCCGGTTTTGTGCAGCAAGTTCATCACTGTTTGGAATCTCTTCTTTGGAAACCTGCAACTGTTCCTTAGGTCTTCTTACATTTCTGGCTTCATGGATTTCACTCGTATTGGCCGATGGCAATTCCCCTTTGTAAAGAAAGGATACCACATCCTTATTGACCCTGTCAATCATGGACCTGAAGAGTTCAAAGGCTTCGAACTTATAGATCAGCAGTGGATCCTTTTGTTCATGGACAGCAAGTTGTACGGATTGTTTTAATTCATCCATCTTCCGTAGATGCGTTTTCCAGGCCTCGTCTATAATGGCCAGGGTAATGTTTTTCTCAAAGTCCGTAATCAGCACTTTTCCATTGCTTTCATAGGCTTTCCGGAGATTGGTTACTACATTCAGTGTTTTAATACCATCTGTAAAGGGGACTACGATTCGCTCAAATTTATTGGCATTATCTTCATAGACCTTTTTAATTACGGGGAAAGCGGTTGAGGCATTTCTTTCCATTTTTTCATGGTAGTGATGGTAAGCTTCAGTGTAGATCTGATTGGCGATTTCCATATAACCTTTTCTCGAAAAATCCGCCTCCGAAATCGGTGAGGTAATGGAAAAATATTTAATAAGTTCGAATTCAAAATTTTTAAAATCACTTGCTGCTTTGTTCGTATCGGCGATCACCTCGCAGGTATCGTAGATCATGTTCGCGATATCCACCTTAAGGCGTTCTCCCTGCAGCGCGTGCCTTCTCCTCTTGTATATAACCTCGCGCTGGGCATTCATTACATCATCGTATTCCAGCAGGCGTTTTCGAATACCAAAATTGTTTTCTTCCACTTTTTTCTGTGCCCGCTCGATGGATTTGGTCATCATTGAATGCTGAATGACCTCTCCCTCTTCCAATCCCATCCTATCCATCATTTTGGCCACTCGTTCGGAACCGAACAAGCGCATCAGATTATCCTCCAGTGAGACATAAAACTGCGAACTGCCGGGATCACCCTGTCGCCCTGATCGACCCCTTAACTGCCGGTCCACCCTTCTGGAATCATGGCGTTCCGTGCCAACTATGGCCAGACCTCCTGCATCCTTTACGGCAGGGGTAAGCTTAATATCCGTACCCCGTCCCGCCATATTCGTGGCGATTGTCACAATACCTGATTTTCCGGCTTCCGCTACAATATCCGCTTCCTTTTTATGCAGTTTGGCGTTCAATACGTTGTGAGGGATTTTCCGAATGAGCAACATTCGCGACAGCAATTCTGAGATTTCAACAGAGGTGGTACCAATAAGGATCGGCCTACCTTTTTCAGAAAGCTGGGTTACCTCCTCAATGATGGCATTGTACTTTTCTCTCTTGGTCTTATAGATATAGTCATTGCGGTCATTTCTTGAGATCGGTCGATTGGTCGGGATCTCCATCACATCCAGTTTATAGATTTGCCAGAATTCGCCTGCCTCAGTTACCGCTGTTCCGGTCATTCCTGCAAGCTTTTTATACATCCGGAAATAATTCTGGAGGGTGATGGTGGCAAAGGTCTGGGTCATCGCTTCGATCTTGACATTTTCTTTTGCCTCGATCGCCTGGTGCAATCCGTCTGAATAACGCCGGCCATCCATGATGCGGCCGGTTTGCTCATCCACGATCATCACCTTATTTTCCATTACGACATACTCCACGTCTTTTTCGAAGAGGGTATAGGCCTTAAGCAACTGACTCATGGTATGAATGCGTTCGCTTTTAATGGCAAAATCCTTGAATAATTCTTCCTTTAGCTCGGCTTCTTTTTCTATTTCGAGGTCCTGATTTTCTATCATGGCAATCTCACTGCCAATATCGGGCATCACGAAAAAATCCTTGCTATGGTCACCTGAGAGGTACTCAATCCCTTTGTCGGAGAGTTCGATCTGATTGTTCTTCTCGTCAATTACAAAAAGCAATTCCTCATCTACCTTTGGCATTTCCCGGTTGTTGTCCTGCATGTAAAAGTTTTCAGTTTTCTGAAGGAGTTGCTTGATTCCTTCCTCACTCAAAAACTTAATCAGCGCTTTGTTCTTTGGTAACCCGCGATGCACACGGAGCAACAGAAAGCCTCCTTCCTTGACATCCCCCTCTGCGATGTTCTTTTTTGCCTCTGCCAGCACTCCGGTAAGATATTGTCTCTGTTTCTGAACGATGTCTGCTACTTTAGGCTTGAGTTCATTGAATTCGTGCCGATCCCCTTCAGGCACCGGACCGGAGATGATCAAAGGCGTTCTGGCATCATCTATAAGCACCGAATCCACCTCGTCCACAATAGCATAGTGATGGGGCCGCTGAACAAGATCGCCAGGCGTATGGGCCATGTTGTCCCTCAAATAGTCAAAGCCAAACTCATTGTTGGTGCCATAGGTGATATCGGCATTGTATGCTGCCCTCCGGCCATCTGAATTGGGCTGATGCTTGTCAATACAATCCACGGTCATGCCATGAAATTCGAAGATGGGACCCATCCACGCGCTGTCCCTTTTGGCCAGATAATCATTTACAGTTACAAGGTGACAACCTTTGCCGGCCAGGGCGTTCAGATAAAGCGGAAGCGTGGCAACCAGCGTTTTGCCTTCTCCTGTCTGCATTTCGGCAATTTTACCCTTGTGCATGGCGATACCCCCAATGAGCTGGACATCGTAGTGCACCATGTCCCAGGTAACTTCCTTACCTGCAGCATCCCATGAATTACTCCATATGGCTGTTTGACCTTCGAGGGTTATATAGTCCCTGCTTGCAGAAAAGATACGATCCTGTTCAGTGGCTCTTACCGTCAGCGTCTTATTGGCCACAAATCGGACGGCGGTTTCCTTGATGACGGCAAATGCTTCCGGGAGCAACTCATTAAGTGTTTGTTCGGTGATCGCATAAATTTCATCCTCCAGCTTGTCTATTTCTTCATAAAACTCCTCGTTTTTGTCTATATCCTCCGAGTTTTGAGCCTCCTCTTTCAATAACAGCACTTTTACATAATGTGCGGCACTTGCCTCGGAAATGGTATTCCGAAAGAAGGTGGTCTTTTCCCTTAGCTGGTCGTGTGTTAATGTGGCGATATTTTGTTCAAAAGATTTGATCTTGTCAAGAATAGGCTGAAGCTCCTTTACATCCTTTTTTGATTTGTCTCCAACAAATGCCTTTAAAACCGAATTTAATAAACTCATAGTGTAGTTCTTAGATTGGAACAAGCCCCCGGCATATCTGGCTTAGGGGATTCTGAATTGCCGGTAGCTACCTCACAGGCGGGTACCGGCTTCCGTATTGCAAAAGGTATTCCAATTTGCATTATCCTGGGAAATAGCGCCGGCAGCTGTCAAAATTACATAAAAAAAAAGCCTCGATTGAGACTTTTTTGTTGTAATTAAGTTAAGAATATCAATATTCATCCTCATTCCAGAGGTAATCTTCTTCGGTCGGATAATCCGGCCATATTTCTTCAATAGACTCATAGATTTCACCCCCCTCCTCTTCCATGGACTGAAGGTTTTCCACCACCTCCAGCGGCGCTCCTGTTCTGATGGCATAATCAATCAACTCGTCCTTGGTAGCAGGCCAGGGGGCATCACTTAAATAAGAAGCCAATTCTAATGTCCAATACATCGCAATAGTTTGATTTTAAAATTTTTGCAAAAATAATTTTTTAAGCCACATAGTCAAGCAAAATCGAACATATTTCAAATAATTTATCAACATATTCTGCTGCCTGTCTTGTGATAACGGTAAAACCGGGAAATTATTAGGCCTCCTTGCGAGCCACCCATATGTTCTCTTCTGCTCCGGCATCACGGGACAATTTTCGTGCCAGAACAAAGAGATAATCTGAAAGGCGGTTTAAGTATTTAAGTATTTTTACGTCCACAGGTTCCTGACTGTCAAGATACGTGGCCATTCTTTCTGCCCTTCTGCAAACCGTACGCGCAATATGACAGTATGACACGAAGTTGTGTCCGCCTGGAAGAATAAAGTGGGTCAATGCCGGGAGGCTTGTCTCCATCGTGTCAATTTCCTCCTCTAATAAGAGGATATCGTTGTCATTGATGGCAGGAAGCCGCTTATGAGGGTTTGATCCCTGAGATTTTTCTTTCCCGGGGGCCGTGGCCAGCAGCGAACCGATAACAAAGAGCCTGTCCTGAACCCTCATCAAAACTTCACGAGTATGCGGTTCAATTTCCTGGTCCCTGATCAATCCCAACCATGAATTCAATTCGTCAACCGTCCCGTAACTTTCAATTCTGATGTGATGCTTTGGTACCCGTTTCCCACCGAAAAGTGAGGTTGTCCCGTTGTCTCCGGTTTTAGTGTATATTTTCATGTATAAATACTTATCAGTTTAAATGCGCTTCCAAAGTCATGACTTGACCATGTCGATGGAAAAAAAGATATGAGGATTACGGGGGCATCATTCCCTGTATCGTATAAAAAAAGGTTATTAATGACGACCGGAGTCAGGAGAGCTTCTGGCCTGTGCAACCGAAACTAATCCTTTTTTTTACTGTGGGGATGGTAGCCGTCCATAAAGTTCCTCGACCTGCGTTGTTTCGCATTTCTCTTATTCCAGATTGATATTAGCAGGTATATCACAGCAAGTCCACCTAGCACATAGTATATGGTATGGTCCATGGGGCCTACTTTTTCTTAAAAATAAGCCTTTAAATCCGTATTCTAAAATGTTCCTTGGCCTGTCCGCTGCGAAAAAAAAGGATGCCACAATGGTACAGGTCCATGGTAACCGGATATTTTTCAGATTGGTAATGGGATTTCCAAAGAGCGTTATTACGACTGGTTTTGTAAATATTGTCAATGATGATCAGGGAATTATTGTGGGTACATTGTGGCAGATCATGTGAATGAAGCAGGGGGTCGTCAGGATGTTCGACATACATAAGGTCAAAAGGGGAAATATCAAATGACGAAGGCGTATTTTCCTTAAGAATTGACAATTGGAGCTGGCCATCGCCTGGCCGCACCCATAAATTACGGGCATCAAAATACGCAATGGATTTCAATACTATCCGCGCAGTTCTGCCCAGGACCTTTTTCTGACACATGTCCCGTTTCAGGAGGCAGTTTGTTACATAGGAATACACAAATGGAGAATGCAGGCCGTGACGCTTTTTAGAAAGGATCAGAAATCTCAGATAAGAAAAAAATGAGATCATGTTGGAATATCGCCGGATGTCCCGGCTTCGAGGATAGCAGATAACTCAAACCATCGATCTGTTTTTTTTATGATTTCATCGGAAACCTGCCCAATCTCGATCGAAAGCTGGTCTATTTCAAACCCCGGAAGTGCAGTTTCTGAAAAACGATTTTCTATGGCCGATTTTTTAGATTCCAGGAGCTGAATTTCCTTTTCCAGCAAATCGTATTCCTTTTTTTCCGCATAGGTTAGCTTTCTGATACCCTCATTTCGCCAGGAATTCCGCGTTCCCTCTTTTTCTGAAGGACCGGGCGACGAAAGCGTCGGGAAGTTCTGAGCTTCATATTCCCTGAAATCCGAATAAATTCCCGGAAAATCCTCCACAACGCCATCTCCGCGAAAAACGAACAAATGATCCACGATCTTGTCCATAAAAAAACGATCATGTGAAACTATGAGAAGGCATCCCGGAAAATCCAGAAGAAAATTTTCCAGAACATTGAGCGTAATAATATCCAGGTCATTGGTCGGTTCATCCAGGAGCAGGAAATTCGGGTTCTGAATTAAAACCGTACATAAATAGAGCCTTTTCCTTTCACCACCACTAAGCTTCTCTACAAAATCATATTGTTTTTTCCTGTCAAAAAGAAAACGTTCAAGCAACTGCTGTGCCGAAATCTGACGTCCCTTTTTCAAGGGAATATAGTCTCCGAATTCGCGAACGACATCAATCACCTTTTGCTCCTTTTTTACAGAGATCCCGTTTTGTGTGTAATATCCAAAACGGATGGTTTCACCAATCACAATTTTTCCGCTGTCAGGTTGATCCCTGCCTGTTGCGAGGTTCAGGAAGGTGGTTTTACCCGTACCGTTTTTGCCAATGATGCCAATCCGCTCAGATTTCAGAAAAGTATAATCAAACTTCTTGAGGATGGGCTTGCCAGGAAAGGATTTGCTTACTTTGTGAAACTCAAGCACTTTGCTTCCCATTCGTTCCATATTGATTTCCAATTCCACCTCCTGGGTATTCCTGGAGCGGGATGCCCTATCCTTTATCTCCTGAAAATCGTCTATACGCGACTTGGACTTCGTGGTACGGGCTTTTGGTTGCCGGCGCATCCAGGCGAGTTCCTTTTGATATAAGATTTTCGATTTGTGCTGTTCCACGGCCTCCTGTTCCATCCGCGCTTCTTTTTTATCAAGATAATAGGAATAGTTCCCTTTATAAGAGTACAATTTCCGGTCCTCCAGTTCCACGATTTCATTGCAAACCCGTTCCAGGAAATACCGGTCATGGGTTACCATGAACAGCGTCAGGTTCTCTTTGGCGAAATAGGATTCCAGCCATTCGATCATTTCGAGGTCCAGATGGTTGGTGGGTTCGTCAAGAATCAAAAGATCCGGCCTGTTGATCAGGGCATTGGCAAGCGCCAACCTCTTTTTCTGTCCTCCTGACAATGTACCGACCCTGGCACCAAGGTCTTCCAGCTTCAATTTGTACAGGATCTGTTTATATTGGGTTTCGAAATCCCAGGCATTCATACGTTCCATGGCTTCAAAAGCCCTTTGATAGCCCTGCGTATCATCCGGATATTCAAGCGCTTTCTCGTAAGCTTTTATCACCTTAAGAATCTCGTTATCCGCGGCAAAAATAGTCTCTTCGACGGTCCGTTCGGCATTGAGATCAGGTTCCTGTTCGAGCAGGGAAATCCGGAGGCCCTTTCTTTGGCTCACCTGACCCTTGTCGGGACGGTCTTTTCCTGAAATAATATGAAGTATAGAGGTCTTCCCTGTGCCGTTTTTTGCAATAAGGGCGATCTTCTGCTGTTCATTAATTCCAAAGGAAATATCTTCAAACAACTGAAGTTCCCCATAAGATTTAGCGATATTCTCGACGGACAACAAGTTCATGCAATAATTTTTTTTCGGGCCGTATGATGCCAAAGGAAACCATAACGGACTGCCAGCGTTCCCATAAAGATCAGGATCAATGGCGAAAACTGTTGTATTCCTGATAACCATATAACGGGTATCAGCAGTAAAAAGCCTAGTGCTATGGCGCAGTAGGTTGTAAACCAATGTGGTAATCCTTTTTTGGATAAACAGTAATAGGCCGTCAATGCATTGAAGGGAATGGCCCATAAGATATTCATATTGTTGGCCGTAGTGCTGTGTTCTGTAAGAAACCAGAGAAAAATGATAAGCAGGCCGGCTAGTCCTGAGATCATGAAAAGACTAAAATCGAGCCACCTGTTGCGGGCATGATGTCTGAAATCAAAATAGGTGATCATGAGAGTTACCAGTAACAGGAGGCCGAGCCAGAAGCCCGGTGTTTTGATGATATTCCCGTCAGTGCTATTATTATCTGCCGGTAGCAGACTTTGTTCCGTGGCGACGAGTGGCGCATTGTTTATTTTGCTATTTTGTAATTGCAGCATGACATAGTAAGGTAAAAACATGTGCTCCTCAGGGGTTGCCAGCCGGTCAATCATGGAACCCAGTGCAAGATCAATTCCGAAAGAGGACCAGGAATTCACCTGCAGATTTTGCCGGATCAGTTGGCGAAAGGTTTTTTGGGACTTCAGGTGATCCGGCTCAAATATCAGCTTTTGCCCCAACACTTCTTTAAGCACCTCAGGTATCTTCGTTGAACAATTGTCAAACAGAAAATCATATTTGTAATCCCTGTTCTCAGGTTGCCTGTTATTTTCAAGGAAGGCAAACAGCAATTTTCGATCTGCCAGTCCCAGGTTAAGAACCTGCTCCCGGACCCATCTCCCTTCATAGCGGTAGGTAGCTAAAAAATCAGGGAAGGTTGATCCGCTCAGATAATACAGTAATTTACCCCTTGCAAAGTTGACATAGAAGTTAGCAGCCCTGAAGTCGAAAGTACCATAATTGTAAGCCAGGTCAGTACCCCGGACGGGATCGAGCACCCTAAACGCACTGTGACCAAAGGATGCGTATAATTCTTCTCCCGGGCCACAGGTGATTACACTGATGGTGGACGAGGGTGACAGTTCGGCAGACTGCCCGGTTCCTATAAGGAAACTGGCCTGAATCAGAAAGAATAGCAGCTTTTTTAGATACATTTCAAGGCAAAGGAAATTGCGGATGTACATGAAGGCAAATATCTGAATAAAATACGGGACGGTTCTTTTCGATTAAAAATTATCTTATTTTTACGGAAAAGCGGTTCGGTGAAACGACACATCCCAAATCTCCTGACACTGCTGAACGTGTTTTGTGGCTCAGTGGCAGTTATATTTGCCATTCAGAGCCGCTTTGAACTCGCGGCGTTATGGGTATTCGCAGGCATTTTCTTTGATTTTTTTGATGGGTTGGCCGCCCGGGCCTTAAAAGTTAAAAGTGACCTTGGCCTGCAACTCGACTCCCTGGCGGACATGATTACTAGCGGGCTGGTTCCCGGCATCGTCATGTTTCGGCTGTTGGGCATGTCTGCGACTGATGGATGGAACATGGCGCTGAGCCATACATATCCGGATGCACTGCCTTTATCGGATCTTTCCCAGAACCTGCTTCCCTTTGCCGGTTTGCTGATTACTCTGGCATCGGCTTACCGGCTGGCTAAATTCAATTTAGATACAAGACAAGCTGATTCTTTTATAGGGCTTCCAACCCCGGCCAATGCCTTACTGATCGTTTCCCTGCCACTATTGCTGCTCTATCAGGGAAGTGACTACCTGAATGCCATCATCTTAAATCAGTGGTTCCTGCTGGGCCTCACTTTTGTCAGCTGTTATCTCCTTAATTCCAGGCTACCGCTTTTCGCACTAAAATTCAGGACCTGGAGATTTAAAGATAATGCCGTGAGATACATCTTCCTTACCATCAGCCTCTTTATGCTTCTGACGCTCAAATTACTGGCCATCCCGGCCATCATCCTCTTCTATATAGTGTGTTCAATTTTATTCCGATTTTCAGGAGAGCCGAAGACCGGCACGGAAGGGTAGCAGAGATTAGCCGGCAAGCGCTATTCGCTGAAATCAAGTTTTTTCTTTCGCAGCTCAAAGTTCTGCCCGAGATATACTTTTCGGACCATTTCATCTTCTGCGAGCACTTCAGGGATACCCGACTTGAGGATTCCGCCTTCAAACATCAGGTAGGAACGCTCTGTTATGGCAAGTGTTTCCTGTACATTGTGGTCCGTGATAAGGATGCCGATATTCTTGTTTTTCAATTGGGCCACGATCCTTTGGATATCCTCCACCGCAACCGGATCCACGCCTGCAAATGGTTCATCAAGGAGGATAAATTTGGGATCCGTTGCAAGTGCCCGGGCAATCTCGGTTCGCCTTCTTTCTCCGCCGGAAAGCAAATCTCCCCTGTTCTTCCGGATATGGGTCAGACCAAATTCTTCCAGAAGCAATTCCATCCTCATTAATTGTTCTTTCTTGGATAGGCTGGTGAGCTGAAGGACGCTTAGAATATTCCGTTCCACGCTGAGCTTCCTGAAAACCGACGCCTCCTGTGCGAGATATCCGATCCCGTTCTGTGCTCTTTTGTACATTGGAAAACGTGTGATTTCCATGTCATCCAGAAAGATGGATCCGCCATTGGGCTTGATCAGGCCGACAATCATGTAAAATGATGTGGTTTTTCCCGCTCCGTTTGGGCCTAGCAGGCCGACGATCTCGCCCTGGTTGACTTCCAGGGAAATACCTTTAACCACCTGGCGGCCCCTATAGGACTTCATGATATTTTCTGCGCTAAGCTTCATTTTTCAGTCCACCAAAACTAAGGATATAATATGAATGCCAGGGAATAATTAACGGAATATTACCACCGCTGTCATACCCGGGACACAAGGCGTAGGGCAAGATCCGTCTGTTATTTCCACCTACTTCCAACCTGCCATCGCGGATAAGAGTGGCAAGGCAGATTCTATCTCAGCTGAAAGGTTACTTACAAGTCGTTATCCTCACAGGTAAGACGCGGATAAACTATTGGAAGCAGCGGAACTAGTTCATTCATCCGCAAGGGACGAGCCTTTAGTTCTTCCGGGTTATTTGGCTTTTTTTAAGTGCTTTCGCCTCCCGTTTCAATACAATACCTGAAATGTAAATGCTCACCTGATACAGGATGAGCACCGGGATGGCCACGATAATCTGGCTGGCCACATCAGGAGGTGTGATCACTGCAGAAACGATCAGGACCACAACAAGGGCAATTTTCCTGTATTTTCGCAGGATTTCGGGGGTTACCAATCCCACCTTGGTCAGGAAAAAGATAATAATAGGCAATTCAAACATGATGCCGCAGGCAATAACAGAAGCCCTGACTGTCGAGATGTAGGAATCCAGGTCAAATTCATTAAGAACGGTTTCACTGACCTGATACGACCCGAGGAAATTAATGGATAACGGTGCCACTACGTAGTAACCAAACAATACCCCCATAAAAAAGAGAAAAGATGCAATAAAGATGAACCCGCGGGAATTCTTCCTTTCCTTATCATAGAGGCCGGGGCCTATGAACTTCCAAAGTTCGTAAAGAATGTAGGGAAAACCCAGGATGAAACCTGCCCAGATGGAAGTCCAGATATGTGCGGAAAACTGTCCGGACATCAGCCGGCTCTGTATTGTAAAGGGAAGTTTCTCCGCGCAAAAGGCGGAATCAAAACCAAGGTAGGTGGCGATATCACAGAAGATCCTGTAGGTTGGAAAATCCATTTTCGTGGGACCCAGGATCACCACATCGAAAATAAACCTTTTCATGACGAAAGCCAGCACACCCACTATGACTACGGCAAATGTGGACCGAATGAGATGCCATCTGAGTTCTTCGAGATGGTCCAGAAAAGACATCTCGTTGGGATCACCTACTTTTTTTGTCATCACAGAATTCCTTCATTGATTAGATTGTGCAGGTGGACCACCCCTACATAGCTGTCTCCGTCTACTGCCAACAGCTGGGAGATACCCTTGTCCTGCATTTCTTTAAGAGCCTTAATAGCCAGGACATCAGAACCGATGGTTTTTGGATTGGAGGTCATGATATCCCTGGCGGTCAAACCACTGATGTTCTCGTATCTGTTCAACATCCTCCTCAGATCACCGTCTGTTATGATCCCGATAACTTTATCGTTTTCTATAACAGCGGTAACGCCAAGCATTTTTTCCGAAATTTCAACTATTACCTTCTTAATATCAGCGCCGATATCAACTGCGGGCTTCAAATTGCCTGAGCTGATATCCGAAACCCGAAGATAAAGCCTTTTTCCGAGGGTGCCGCCGGGATGGTATTTCGCGAAGTCCTTACTGCTGAAACCCCGTAATTCAAGAAGGCAAATCGAGAGCGCGTCACCCATGACCAGCTGGGCTGTCGTACTGGTGGTCGGGGCCAGGTTATTCGGACAAGCTTCCTTCGCCACATAAGTATTCAAAATGAAGTCTGCCTGTCGTCCAAGGAAGGAATCCGGTTTTCCGGTGATGCCGATAAGTTTATTACCACCTTGTTTTATCAGCGGCACTAAAATTTTGATCTCCGGTGTATTGCCGCTTTTGGAGATACAGATCACAATATCATTATTTTGAATTGTGCCCAGGTCGCCATGGATGGCATCCGCTGCATGCATAAAAATAGCCGGAGTCCCTGTAGAATTTAAAGTGGCGACAATTTTAGAGGCTATTATAGCGCTTTTCCCAATTCCGGAAATGACCACCCGACCCTGTGAATTCAGAATGCAGATGACGGCTTCAGCAAAGTGCTCATCTAAAAGATTTGACAGATTATAAATGGCATCCCCTTCTGTTTCTATGGTCTTTTTCGCTAATGCCAGTATAGCTTTGCTATCCCTCAATGTACGGTGGAAATTTTAAGATATGGTTAAGAGAAATTGTCTGATTATTCCAATAAATTCTAAAAGAATGTATTATATTTAAGAAAACAAAATTAAGCAAACTTATTATACACGAGATTCTTTACGACCAACAAAATTGATTGTTTCCACCCTTTGAATGATTATAACGTAAATCTTAATTAAATGAGAAGTACTTTCTGCCTCGGAGAACGGATCATGAATTACACGTAATGATTTTGAATGATATTGATCTACATGCCGCACTGAAGCAGTATTTTGGGTTTTCCAAGTTTATAGGTCTACAGAAAGAAGTAATTAAGAATATTCTTCAAAAGAAAAACACCTTTGTCATTATGCCGACAGGGGGAGGAAAATCCCTTTGTTATCAACTGCCTGCTTTACTTCAGGGGGGTACGGCCATTGTTGTTTCTCCCTTAATAGCGCTGATGAAAAATCAGGTGGATGCTATCCGGGGGGTTTCTGCCAATCGCGGGGTTGCCCATGTTCTGAACTCATCCCTGACAAAAACGGAGGTAAAAGAGGTGAAGAAGGATATTGTGGATGGGATCACCAAACTCCTCTATGTTGCTCCCGAATCTCTTACCAAGGAAGATTATATCGAATTTCTGCAATCCGTTTCCCTCTCTTTTGTGGCGGTGGATGAGGCGCATTGCATTTCTGAATGGGGGCATGATTTCCGGCCTGAATACCGCAATCTTCGGACAATTATCGATAAACTGGGTGAGAACATTCCTATTATAGCACTCACTGCAACGGCCACTCCTAAGGTGCAGGAGGACATCATAAAAAATCTGGCGATAGCGGATGCCGAGGTATTCAAATCTTCTTTTAACCGGCCCAATTTGTTTTACGAGGTCAGGCCCAAGACAAAGAATGTTGAAGCTGATATTATCCGATTTGTCAAAAAGAATTCCGGCAAATCAGGGATTATCTATTGTCTGAGCAGGAAGAAAGTGGAAGAACTGGCCCAGGTACTGCAGGTAAACGGTATTTCGGCCGTACCCTACCACGCCGGTTTTGACGGTAAAACCCGATCAAAATATCAGGATATGTTCCTTATGGAGGAGGTGGATGTGGTGGTTGCAACCATTGCCTTCGGGATGGGAATTGACAAACCTGATGTGCGTTATGTGATCCATCATGACATGCCCAAGAGCATTGAAAGTTATTATCAGGAGACAGGTCGTGCCGGAAGGGATGGGGGTGAAGGCCATTGTCTTGCTTTTTATTCCTATAAGGATGTTGAAAAGCTTGAAAAATTCATGTCGGGAAAACCGGTGGCCGAGCAGGAGATAGGGAACGCTCTCTTGCAGGAGATAGTGGCTTATGCAGAAACTTCCATGTCCAGAAGAAAATTCATGCTTCATTACTTCGGGGAGGAATTTGATGAAGTGGACGGCCTGGGGGCATCAATGGATGACAATACCCGCAACCCAAGGGAAAAGGAAGAAGCGATCGACAACGTCATCAAACTGATTAAAGTGGTACAGGAAACCAATGAAAAATTTAAAGCCAAGGAAATTGTAAAGTCCCTTACAGGAGTAACCAATGCCCTGATTTCCTCACACAAGGCAGATAAAAAACCTTTCTTCGGCTCCGGGGCAGAAAGAGACAAGAGCTATTGGATGGCCCTGATCCGTCAAACCCTTGTCGCCGGACTTCTCAAAAAAGAAATAGAACAATATGGAATCCTTCATGTAACCCCAGCCGGGCAGGAATTCCTGAAGCATCCGACTTCCTTTATGATGACAAAGGATCATATTTACAGTGCTGAGGCTGATGACGCCATCGTCACGGCGGCCAGGACCGCTGCAGGAGTTGCAGATGAGTTGTTGCTTAAACTGTTGAAGGATGTGAGGAGAAAAGAGGCAAAAAGCCTGGAAATACCTCCATTTGTTATCTTTCAGGATCCCTCCCTGGAAGACATGGCTCTTAAATATCCGATTACCATGGAGGAGCTGGTAAATATCTATGGGGTTGGGGAAGGCAAGGCAAAGAAGTATGGGAAACCTTTCCTCAAGTTCATTGCATCCTATGTGGAGGAACATGAAATTACAAGGCCGGACGACCTGGTTGTTAAAAGTACCGGGGCGAATTCAGGTCTTAAATTATACATCATCCAGAACATAGACCGGAAACTTCCTCTTGATGATATCGCTTCTTCCAAAGGCCTCGAAATATCAGAATTGGTGAAGGAGATGGAACAGATTGTTTTCAGCGGGACCAAGCTTGACCTTGGATACTGGATTGATGAGGTCCTGGACGAAGAGCAGCAGGAAGAAATTCACGAGTATTTCCTCGAAGCAGAATCCGATGATATAGAAAAGGCTTTGAAGGAATTCGACGGAGAATATGAGGATGAGGAATTGCGTTTATACCGGCTGAAATTCATGAGCGAAGTTGCAAACTGAGAGCTTCCTGTCCTTCCAAATAAAGATTGAGAGTGTCTCCTGAGACAGCCTCAAAGTTTCTGCGATCTTAAGTACGAACAAGTCAGGGAGCGCCACAGGCTTTAATTTTACAAGGCCGGAACGAGGAAATCCTGTGGTGACCAGTTATCCAAAGACGCGCATTGTTCATTTTTATCCTACCGGCCCGCATTCCTGGTAGTTACCAAACGGCTCAGTCCGTTACAAATTCCAACTCTTTTAACCATTCTTCTGCCCGGAAAAGGCCTCGGGATGGGTCGCCCATCAGGATTAGGAACGCGAACTAATCGAAGTCCATCTGGCCAGTGGTTATCAATGCAATGATCACCCCGAAATAGAGGATGACCAGGATGAGCATGATCACTGCCAGAGCCAGGCCTATGTAAGAAAGTATTCTTCCCGTTTTAACACTTTCATACCCGGTATATAATCCGGGATTCGCCTTATAAAGGTTTTCTGCTTTCCTTGCACTGCCGAGCCCGATAATGCTGAAGATGGCCGCGAACGGCCCACAACAGACAAGGGCACCTACGACCGCAAGGATACCCATAGTCAGGGCATTACTGGCGCCGGGAAGAGGTTGTTGGTCCATTTCAGTTTACTTGTTGTTTCTAATTTTCAATTCCCAGTTGTTCGGTCACCTCCTTCACCTTATCCATATAGGCCTCCCAGCCTCCCAATTGCTGGATCTGGTAATAGGACAGGGCGAAATACAGGATGCCCAGTACCAGCCCTATAATGGCAAGGATCCTGACCGTTTTTAACTGGCTGTAATTGGAATAGTCCTGGGGATTTTCCTTATACAAGGCTTCGTCCTTTCTCAGGATCAGCAGGGCAATTCCCGCCAGCAGGGCTCCGGGCAGGCCTCCAAAGCAGCAGCAGAGATAGGAGAGAATAGCCAGAACGATGGCGAGAGTGATGTTCGGAAGTTTTCGTGGTTCCATTTGGCAGGTTGGATTATATGAATTTTAGAATAAAGTTGATTAGTATAAAAGCCACAGAAGTGATCATAAGAAAAATAGTAATGGCATTCGCAAAGCGGATCCGAAGGAACCGACCTGCAATCAGAAATCCAAATAATAACATCATTGGGTATATCGCCGGATACATTTTAAAGGCAGCAATAAAATCCCCCTTTAAAAAGAAAACGACGGCTCTTTGTAAGCCACAGCCGGGGCATTCCATCCCAAGGAGCTGTTTGCTCATGCAGGGAAGCATAAAATTGTCCGCGGCCAGAAACAAAGTGGCCATTAGTGTTGTCAAAACCAAAGATTCTGTTACGGAAAAATACTATTATTTTTGAGGAATGAAAACAAAACGAATCATTTATTTTATGATGATGGTTGGTGGGGCAGTCATGATGGCTACCGGAGATAGATGGATCCTAAAGGAGTACATCATGGCCATTGGAATTGTGCTCCTGATGGCGGGGATTTATCAGTCCACCCGGGTTTGGCCAGTTACCAGCCAGGACCCAAATCAAGGCCGCGATGAGCCTTATTAAGCAGGGGGATCAGGTCGAGACCCTGGATGATATTGTACGTGGTAAGGTAATTCGGGTGGTCAAAGGCCAGGCACTGGTGGCGACCAGGGATGGTTTTTCACTTTGGTTTGATATTTCTGACCTGGTGAAGGTGGAGGGCGATCGAACCATCCATATTTCATTGCAGGATGTTGCAAGGATAAAAGGGGAAAAGGAAGCGAAGAAAACCAAAAAGGCCATTGTTCCAAAGCCCAAATCACGCACTTTGCCACCGATGGAAATCGACCTTCATATAGAAAAGCTCATTCCTTCTACCCGAAATCTGACCAATTTTGAAATCCTGAATATACAGTTGGATACTGCGAAAAAACAGATCGACTTTGCCATCCGGAAGCGCATACAAAAAGTTGTTTTTATCCATGGGGTGGGAGAAGGGGTGTTAAGGGAAGAATTGTATTCGCTTTTCAGGCGTTACGATTTCATTCGGTATTATGACGCCAGCTACCAAAAATATGGCGCAGGGGCTACCGAGATTTATATTATGCAGAACCCGTAGATCAGTTTTTCTGAGTTGTAAATGTTCCGAACATATTGATACTCAAATCCGTGATGCGTTCCCCTTTTGAGTTCACCAGAGAAATACCACTGAGCTCCACGGTATGTTCATACTGGGTAGTATCTGTTTCACTTTGAATTGTGGTCACAAATACAGAACCCCCCTCTGCCATGATTTCCTCTACCACCGTAGGGCTCACGGGCGGGATCACGTCGCAGAAATAGGCCCGTGAAACGTTGTCCGAGAAGGTCCGGTACGTCACCTGGGAGGAGCCGGGAACAGGACTGATAATTGGGCCATCGGAATCTTCATTTTGTAGGATGCCATTCTGAAGATCAAGAATCAGGGCTTCCGAATTGCTCACCTTGAAAAAGACGGTGCTGTTAATATCAGGGGCTGGGTCACAGGAGTCTATACTCACACTGTCAAACTCTATGGTCTCTATCTGCAAATCTCCGTCACTACAAGCCATTGGAAATAGAAGCAACAGGAATGGATATATTCTTTTCATGGGCTAAAGTTAAGGGATTGTAGGCATTTTTTGCAAGGGGCTTAAAGGAATTAAAGCCTTAGAGGGTAATCGTCGGGGCGTTGGTTTTATATGCCGAAAGTAACTTACGTGATTACGGAACCCTGGTATACCCGGGGCACGCATATGGGAACGGAATACTGCCGGTTCCTGCCTTTTCAAGATTCACTTCCTTTCCATTCATGGTTTGAGCATAATAATAATAATGTTAATTTTACGCTCTTAAAACAGGCTGGTATCTTTATGCAAAAAGTATATCTGGACAACGCGGCGACGACGCCGGTTAGAGAGCAAGTGATCGTTAAGATGCAGGTAGCGCTTGCTAATTGTTTTGGCAATCCTTCATCAACCCATGGTTTCGGCAGAACTGCCAAAACAGGGATAGAACAGGCCAGGAAAACCATTGCCGGATACCTTAACGCCTATCCTTCGGAGATTATCTTTACTTCCGGGGGAACAGAGGCCGACAATATGATACTTAGATCGGCGATCCGTGACCTGGATGTCCGCACGATCATTACTTCCAGGATTGAGCATCATGCCGTCCTGCACACGGCAGAGGAGCTGGTGAAGGATTCGGGAATTACACTCAGTTATTTAAAGCTCGATGCCTTCGGAGATCCGGATCTGAACCATCTAGAGGAGCTTTTAAAACAAAACGCGAGGCCCAAGCTGGTAAGCCTGATGCACATTAATAATGAAATCGGAAATAAAATAGACCTTGATGCGATCTGCACAATTTGTAAGGCGAATGGGGCCTATCTTCATTCTGACACCGTTCAGTCTATTGGTCATTATCCCTGGGATGTGAAAGCGATCGCTATCGACTTTATGACTGCTTCTGCGCATAAATTTCATGGTCCAAAAGGTGTCGGATTTGCATTTATCCGAAGAAAAACCGGCCTTAAACCCTTTATATTCGGGGGATCTCAGGAACGAGGATTCAGGGCAGGGACAGAACCCTTTCATAATATTATTGGGATGGAGGAAGCATTTAAATTGGCTTATGACAGGATGGAGGAGGAAAGGGAGTATGTGACAGGGCTTAAAAAGTATTTTATGCAGCAATTGTTACAGGAGATTCCCGGCAGTCGTTTTAACGGCCATTCCGGCGACCTTGATAAAAGCACATACTCCCTTATCAATGTCCGGTTGCCGGTCAGGGCGGATAAGGCGGCCATGCTACTATTTCACCTGGATATCAAGGGCATTGGATGTTCTAAGGGGAGTGCCTGTCAATCCGGAAGTGAACAGGGTTCCCATGTTCTCTCCGAAATCCTGACCGAAGAGGAATTGAAATTCCCCTCGCTGCGATTCTCTTTTTCCATTTTTAATACCAGCCAGGAATTGGATTATGTCGTGGAGGTGCTGAAGGAATTTTGTGACTAGAGATCTTTTTGACGTTCCCGGTCATATGGAAATTTTCTGGTAACCTTCTTCATCATTTTGTCGATTAGGTCATCTGTGTTTTTCCCCGATTTCTTATTGATTTCATTTTCGAATTTCCATAAAAGTTTCCCGGTTTCGCCATCGCTTATCTTGATCCCTATCCTGCCATAATTAGCATCACCAAGGAGGTAGTCAAGGAAACTGAATTCTGCCGGAATGCCCTCAGATAAAAGAATATTAACATCAAGATTGCCACTGATTATGCCATCTACCTCAAGAATTTCACTCAGCTCCTCGATGGTATAGGTGTCAATATTGGCGTAAGTAATATTGTTTCGGGCCAGAATGGCGTTGGTATTACTGGTATTCTGGAATTCCACAGTAAATTTTTTTCTTTTCTTGCCCAAACCGAAATATCCCTCCAGGGCATTCTGAACCGCCATGCCTTCTTTCTCTTCTAAATGTATTAATTCTTCCCTGCTGATGTTCTCCTGCAGATCCAGGTGGGTAAAAAATGGTATGATTGCCAGGGTTTTATGATCCATGCTAAGCGCATCAAATTTATTGCTTTCATAAACATTCTTCTGGGCCTGCATGGCCAGGATCATAAAAAAGGTAATCGTACTCAGGTAGTATCTCATCTTGTACTTTGTTCTCTGTGGTGAGGATTAACACTACATGTCATGGTCATCTTCTGAAATTATCCGGGAATCACCGCACTTTCTAACTACAGCCTTTTCACGTTGATCCCTACCCGCTTCAGTTAAAATTTTCAACCGGCAGGTGGGAAATAGTCTCCAGCATCACTGATTTTAATTCTGCTGATGCAAAAATAGTGGAAATTCCTGAATCAGCGTTTTATGGGTTTAAAGTACAGAAGTAATGTCCCTGGGCGTTTTTTATGATAAAGAAAGGTATTTCATTTGCTTGTCCGGCTCATGACAGGTAAACATGGGCGGGGGGATAATGATGCAGATCTAAGAATGCCTGGGTAAATCGCGGAATTCACTTTCGGAAAAACTGTATTGAATAATTTGCTGCATTGCCCACATTGTCCATAGCCACTATCCTTAATTCACATTCTTTTTTGTCAAGAATGATATCATCAAAATTATAGGTAAGTGTGTTCGTTTTCGGTTCATATTCCATGAGAATCCATTCCCCGTTGAGGGTGGCCGAATACGTTTCTACCCCGCTCAGATCATCCGAGAGATGGACGCTTAGGTACCGGTAATTGTTCAACCACTGTTTTTGCTTAAAATTTTTAGCCTTGATAACGGGGGCAGTGGTATCCTTCACGAGGGTATAGGTCCCCAGATTGCGCGTTCTGGTAGTAAACCGCTCCGCTCGTTTATAGGTTGATTCATAATCAGGCCGGAGCCTGTTATCCAGACGGGCGATAAATAAATATTTGCGATCTGCCTCGGGGTATTTGGAAACATCAAATGTTATGGTAAAATTTCTGTGAGTGGCTATACTGTTATCGTGAATTGCCACCGTATCTGCGCCTTTTTGTAAGTCAATAAAGAAATTTTCGTAAAAGGTATCTGCCGGAAAGTAGACCTTTGCGATACCAAGATCATAATTGTTTGCCTTCTTGGCGATAACGTATTCCTGTGTTCTTTTTTCCTCCTTCAGCACAACCGGATTTTCCCGCCGACCCTCGATGGGAACTGTAAGTTTGGTGGTATTACCCTTAAAGTCGCCGATCTGTATTTCTACATTGTAGGTCATCCCCTCGTCAACCTCAATTTTACCATCATTATGAAGTTGGCTGTAAATACTGAGGATATTGCCAGGAGATTTAAAGCATTTTACGATTCTTTGGTGATACTTATTAAGATGGTCATAGTCAATCAGGGTATTGATATACCTTGTTTCGGCAAAGGAAAAATCTTCAAAATCAAGGGCAGAATAAACCGTTCCGTTCACTTGCTGTACAATGGAATAAACCCCATTCTGATTGGCAGCAAGGTCCTGCCTGTCGTACGTATTGATGCCCAGACCGATGGTACCTGCGGCATACACCTTATCTGCGAGAAAAGTCCCGTCAGCTTGTTTTTTAAATGTAAGCTGTACTTTTCCATTACTTCTGTTGATAACAGCATCATCGGAGAGGGGATAGGCATAAAGTTCTGAGAGG
Source organism: Muriicola sp. (assembly GCA_041744575.1). Classification (GTDB taxonomy): domain Bacteria; phylum Bacteroidota; class Bacteroidia; order Flavobacteriales; family Flavobacteriaceae; genus JTS-RE37. Next base: position 76,650 of record JBGTKP010000054.1, on the reverse strand, counting down.
ACGGGGCTTGTGGCATCCCTGACTTCGAATCCATATAGTAAGGGATTGGTCGGCCACTCCGAAACGCTGTTCCGGATTTCAAAATGCAGGTGAGGTCCGGATGACCCACCCGTATTTCCCGTATAGGCAATGAGGGCACCTTTGGTCAACTTGAGATCGCCAAAATCGGGAAAAAGCTCTATTTCATAGTTTCGCTGCTCATATTGCATTTTTTTTATGTAAGCCTCAATATCCGGGGAGAATTTCTGCAGGTGACCGTAAACAGAAGTAAATCCGTTCGGATGGGCAACATAAATGACTTTTCCGTAACCCCAGTGAGATATTTTGATTCTTGTAACCGTTCCATCAGCAATTGAATAAACCGGCAAGCCCTCGCGTTGCTGGGTTTTAATATCGAGTCCCGAATGAAAATGATTGGACCTGAGCTCCCCAAATGTGCCTGCGAGGATGATTGGAACATCGAGGGGTGATCCGAAGGTATCCTTGGGATACTTTTCCTGACTATGAAGCGCCATCACCCATAGCAAAAGCAAACCGGTAAAAGTTATTCTCATAGTAGCTAAGTTGGTGCGAAATTAATCAATACCATTTAAAAGCGGTAGCAGAGAAGTTATAAAATTGGCAGGTACAGGATTGCTGTATAATAAGAGACAGACGATATTGACTGGGTGATAAAGGCGTCTTTGAATATCGAAACAGCTAAAGTATCACTTTAAGAATAATTGCCAAAACTATTGCGAAGTCGTTTGATGTGTGTTAACTTTGTTTAAAACGCATTGACATTTGCATATGAGCGAATTGGTTGAAATCGTTGATTCCCTTGAAAATAAAATTAGCAAATTACTGCATAAACTGGAGTTGCTCAACAAAGCTAACCAAAGACTGGAAGAGGAACTTGTCAGCATGAAAAATGACTACAACGGTGCCAGGAACGCGGTTTTGGAATGGGAAGAAAAGTACAACTCGCTCAAACTTGCAAGTACAATGCTGGGCAGTGAAACTAATAAAACCGAGGCGAAGCTCAAGATAAATTCCCTAATCAGGGAGTTAGACTATTGCATAACCCAACTGGCTGTATAAAGCACAGGATCTATGGACGAAAAGCTAAAGATTAAGCTTTCAATTGCAGACAGGGTTTATCCTCTGACAATTGATCCGAGTCAGGAGGAAGGATTGCGAAAAGCGGCGAAGAACATAGAACAGCTCGCCAAAAAATTTGAGCAAAATTATGCTGTTCGGGATAAGCAGGATGTATTGGCCATGTGCTCATTGCAGTTTGCTTCCAAGATCGAACAGAAAGGTATTGATACTACCGAGAATACGAAAGAGACTGTGGAAAGGCTGAAAGCGCTGGATCTGCTTGTTAGTTCAAAACTTGGTATTAAGTAAGTTCTTTTGAAATCATAGTAAGATTACTGCCCACATTGGTAATTAATTTTTGACGAACTCAACACTAATTTGTTTGAAAAGGGTGAGTTTAGGTTGTAAAAGCAGGCCTTCTTGCAAAGGATCCTTGAGCAATCTGGTAGCCCTAAACTTGTTTATCGGAGTTTGTACAGAACTTCCATCAATGTGGGCTTTTTTATTGTAACGGGTAACAAGTGCTGTGTCTTTGGGTCTGCCGTAATCCTGTCAAAACAGGATTTTGCCAAGAGCCAGAATATCAGGTAACTTACCCGGATCATCGGTACCAACAATATCCCCTGCGGTTCCGGATCATTATTCTTTAAGCCGGACATACCACCGGCCAAATTAATTTAATTATAGATATGGATATAATAACAACCTCCATCATTGCAGTCCTAGCGGGCTTGGTGATCGGATTTATAGTCGCGAAAGCGCTCGAGAAAGGCAAAGCATCCAAAACCATAGCAAGCGCTAAAAAGGAGGCAGCTTCCATTGTGAAGGAAGCCACTTCTGAAGGGGAAAGTATCAAAAAAGACAAAATATTTCAGGCAAAGGAGAAATTCCTTGAATTGAAAGCGGAACATGAAAAGGTCATCATCCACAAGGATAAAAAGCTTGCAGAGACCGAAAAGCGTGTGCGTGACAAGGAATCTCAGGTAAGCAGTGAACTTGCGAAAAGCAAGTCAGTTAATGAGCAGCTCGAGAGTAAAATGAAGGAACTGGATCATCGGCAGGACTTTTTTGATAAGAAACAGGCGGAACTTGAGAAGTTGCATAAAAGCCAGGTGCAACAGCTCGAGGTGATCTCGGGTCTGTCCGCGGAAGATGCCCGGAGTCAACTGTTGGAATCTCTGAAGGAAACAGCCAGGATAGACGCTATGTCGTTCTTGCAGGCATCTCTGGAAGAGGCAAAGCTGACCGCTCAGCAGGAAGCCAGGAAAATTGTCATTAACACCATTCAGAGGATTGGAACTGAAGAAGCAGTTGAAAATTGCGTTTCAGTTTTCAACCTGGAATCGGACGATGTGAAAGGAAGGATCATCGGTCGGGAAGGCCGTAATATACGGGCCCTTGAATCTGCGACCGGGGTGGAGATCATTGTGGATGACACCCCCGACGCGATCATCCTTTCCTGCTTTGATTCCGTAAGGCGGGAGGTGGCCAGGCTCTCACTTCATAAACTTGTAACAGACGGCAGGATACACCCGGCAAGGATCGAAGAAGTGGTAAAAAAGACTGAAAAGCAGATAGAACAGGAAATTGTAGAAGTTGGAAAACGCACTGTTATTGATCTGGGTATTCACGGGTTGCATCCGGAACTGATCAGGGCCATAGGCCGAATGAAATACAGATCCTCCTACGGGCAAAACCTGTTGCAGCATTCCAGGGAAGTTGCTAAGTTATGTGGGGTAATGGCCGCTGAACTCGGTTTGAATACAAAACTTGCAAAGCGCGCAGGTTTACTGCATGATATAGGAAAGGTGCCCAATACTGAGATGGAAGTAGAAACCCCGCACGCCATCCTCGGAATGCAATGGGCGGAAAAATATGGTGAAAAACCGGAGGTCTGCAACGCCATAGGGGCCCACCATGACGAGATAGAAATGAAGACCCTCATATCTCCGATCGTTCAGGTTTGTGATTCCATTAGCGGAGCCAGACCCGGCGCACGGCGGCAGGTGCTCGATTCTTATATCCAGCGATTAAAGGATCTCGAGGATATTGCTTTTGGATTTGGAGGGATTCAAAAGGCCTACGCCATCCAGGCTGGTCGGGAATTACGGGTGATTGTGGAAAGTGAAAAAGTCACTGATGACAAAGCGGCACAACTGTCCTTTGAAATATCTCAAAAGATCCAGACTGATATGACTTACCCTGGACAGGTGAAGGTAACCGTTATCCGGGAGACAAGGTCTGTTAATGTCGCCAAATGACGTCCGGGAGAGAAGGAATGATCCCAGGGCGGTCCCATATACAGTGTTTAAGTTTATTACTCCAGTTTAAGGCCTATTTGCCTTTATTTGCACCCCCTGTTTAAATGGAGGAAATTCGATGTATCTTTGCCGCTTCGTAGCAGAGGGCCCAGTTTTTACAGGCCATTCTCAAAACCATCTGAATGTCATTTAAGTCGTTAGGACTGTCCGAATCACTTGTGAAGGCTGTCAATAAAAAGGGATATCACAACCCCACACCAATTCAAATAAAAGCCATACCCCTGATTCTCGAGCGAATGGATGTGCTGGGTTCTGCTCAGACCGGCACCGGCAAAACGGCCGGTTTTACACTTCCAATGCTTCAGATCCTATCTCAAAGCAGGCAACTGAGACAACGACCGATAAGATCGCTGATACTCACACCAACCCGGGAGCTGGCTGCCCAGGTGTATGAAAATGTAAAGGAATACGGCCATTTTCTGGATATCCGGGCCACTGTTATTTTTGGCGGGGTTAATGCCCGACCGCAGATAGCCGCACTCCGTCAGGGAGTTGACGTACTTGTGGCAACGCCGGGCCGGTTGCTGGATCTTCATAGTCAAGGCGTGGCATCCTTGGCAAGTATTGAAATTTTGGTCCTGGATGAAGCGGATCGTATGCTGGACATGGGATTTCTGAGAGATATCAAGCGAATACTCGGCCTTATGCCTGCCAAAAGGCAGAATTTGCTATTTTCCGCTACCTTTTCGAGAGAAATCAGGGCTCTGGCAAATGGATTTTTGCACCATCCTGTGCTTATTGAGGCATCCCCGGAAATCACCACGGCCGAAAAAGTAAACCAGAAAGTCTATAAGGTGGAGAAAGCCGATAAACCAGAGTTGCTCATTAAATTAATCTCCGAGGGCGACTGGCGGCAGGTTTTGATCTTCACAAGGACCAAGCACGGGGCAAACCGGCTCAGTGAAAAATTAAACAAAAACCGGATCAGTTCGGCCCCCATCCACGGAAATAAGAGTCAGGGAGCACGCACAAAAGCCCTGGCTGGATTTAAGAAAGGAGACGTCAGAGTACTTGTGGCCACGGATATTGCCGCACGGGGACTTGATATTCCATTGCTACCGCATGTAATAAACTTTGAACTTCCCAATGTTGCCGAGGACTATGTCCACAGGATCGGCCGGACCGGCAGAGCAGGGGCCAGCGGGGAGGCACTGTCCCTAGTCAGCCAGGACGAATATGAGTACTTAGCTGATATAGAGAAGCTGATTGGTGAGAAACTCGCCAGTGAAAGCCTCGTCGGATTTGAACCACGACAAACTCCCGTTTCAGAACCTGCCGTCGTTAAACAGGATGGCGGAAAGCGGAAATTCCAGAACAGAAGTGGTCGAAGGCCCAGAAATCGCAAGCGGTAATTGTGTCAGAATCTTCTATAATTGAAGGAACCTCCGACCGGAAATGTTGTGTGTAGTTGTAGTGGGAATCAGATTGTCCAATAGGGGCTTCTTATCAATGTTGTTCCGGATATAACTAAATATAAATTAAGAGGGGTAGGACATTATTCTTCCTCATTCAACCCCGGATCGCCGGCCACTTCCTTATTACGTGCGTTTTCAAGAATATTCAGCTTCTTAAGCTTTGCTTTCCATGTACCGACAGCTTCCTTCAGGCGGTCAATATTCTGGATAACTTCCCGTACCACGGGACTATCTTCGGATGCAGACGAAAAAAATTGAAGGTTGTTCTCCAACTGCCTGAGCTCTCCCTTACTTTCGTCTATTTTCCGTCGGATAAAAAGCCGCTCATCAACAATGGCACGGTTATCTTCTGCATTGGCCAATTGCTGAATCTTATTTCCATATTTCAGCAATTCTGATTCCTGTCTGCTAACCCCTAGTTTCCTGAACAGAGCATCGAGGATTTTATTGAATTTGGCATTCATGCCTTTTTTACTGAATGGCACCTTTCCAAAGGATTTCCATTCTTCAATCAGCATTTTAACTGCTGCCAGATCCTTTGATTTTGTACCGGTAAGCTGATATGATTTTAATTTTTCCAGACATGCATTCTTCACCTCAAAATTTTCATATTCCACCTTATTCTCATTATTTTTTCTCGCATGCATGCGATCGAAATAATGATTACAGGCCGTTTTAAAATCCTGCCATATTTTATCGGAATATTTTCTTGGGACATGCCCGATGAGTTTCCATTCTCCCTGGATTCGCTTCATTTCTCCTGTGGCGGTCTCCCAATCTTCACTATCTTTCAGCGATAACGCAAGATCAAGCAAGCCCCTTTTCCTTTCCAGATTCTCCTGCTGCCCATGTTTGAGATTTTTGTAGTAGGCATTTTTATTTTTATTAAAGGCCCGTACCGCGTCTTTGAAAGCGGCCCAGGTCTTTTCATTTTCACTTTGAGGTACCTTTCCGGCCTTAAAAAACCTTTCCCTTAGTGATTCCACCTCCTTTATTTGCTGTTGTAAGGCTTTATGATTGCCCGCCAGCCGGGTGCCAATCTCATTTAAGCCTCCAATAATTTCCTTTTTAATTTCGAGATTTTTCTCGTAGTCTTTTTCCAGTTCCTTGTGATGGTCCTGTCTCCTTTGATGTAATACCTTAGTCGCATTGCTGAACCTCTCCCATATGACATCCCTGTGTTCCTTCCCCACAGGACCGATATCCTCTTTCCAGATTTTATGCAGGGATTGTAACTCCCGAAATGCCTTATTGAGATCAGGTTCTATGGCAAGAGCTTCTGCTCTTTGTACAATCTTCACCTTTTCTTCCAGATTATGCCTGAAATCCAAATCCCGCAGTTCCCTGTTGAGATGCAGAAAATCATAGAATATTTCAATATGGTGGTGGTAGGTTCGCCAAACATCGTTATAGCTGTTCCTGGGAATAGGACCTGCATTGCGCCATTTTTCCTGGATATCCTTGAAATTGCGGTAGGTGGTATTGATATCCTCTTCCACATTTACCAGGCCTCTGAGTTCGTCAATCAATTCCAGGCGGTAATTCAGGTTGGCTTTTAGGCGCTCGTCCAGATTTCTGTAGTACTGGGTTCTCTTTTCACGGTATTCCGTATAAACCTCATTGAATTGTCTTTTGGTAACCGAATTGTATTTGAAGTCGATCTCATTGCCTCCCTTGGAAATAAATTCCTCTTTCTTATGATCCAGGAATTCCTGAAATTTATGATCAAACTCGTATTTTATGCCATCGACGTGTTTTTTAATGGCCTGTACTTTTTCATTTCGCACCAGCTTTTGCAATTCACCCACCAGGTTTTCCATTGACATCGAATGGTAGTCCAGTAGTTGGATATGATGTCTGTGTTTGTTGTCTTCATCCTCAGCATCCTCCGCATTGGATTCATCAATTTCCTCCTGCCCGTCTTCTTTCGATTTATCAGCGGTTTCAACCTTTTCTTTGTCGGCTTTCTTCGACGGAATTGGACTTTTGGTCTGATCCGATCCGTCTGCCAGCCCGGTCCGGGTGGTTGAAGGTGACGAATTTTCATCGTGCTGAGAACCGAAATGTTGATTGATTTCCTGATCAGCCTTCATCGCAGGAACGGGGACTTCCAAGCTTTCCGAAGCCTCAGGCGGCCCGGGTGGAGCCTCAAGGGGCACAGAGACATCTTCTTGAGGGATACCGGATGACTCAGGTACCACGTGTCCGGAAGACTGCTTTTGTTTGTTGGAGGGGTTTGCCTTTTTTTTGTCGTGTTTTATTTCTGAAGAGGTGTCATTCTCTGTACCGGGTACAACTCTTTTCTTTTTCCTTTCCGCAGTTGTTTTTACTGCCGTCTCATCAGCTGTTTCTGAGGTGCGCACAACCTTCCGGCTTTTACTTGCGCCGGCAGATGCTATCTTTTCATCTTTCCCCACCGTATTCCTTAGCTCTTGTCCTTTATCTTCCGACATTTGTCCCCATTTTTTTGATACAACTGTATATATCTAATGTAAGATACTAACATCGGGGTTAACGGCAATGGCAATGAAACATCTTTTTAACTAATGGTATCAGGCGGTTAATTTGAAGGAGCTTGTTTAGATGGGTTAAAGATAAAATGTCAAACACCGGTTATTCTGTATTCCAGAGTTCCCATGCCTTTTCGGCCTGAAGTTGCAGCATGCGGAGACCGTTGCTAATAGTGGCACCTCTCTTTTTCCCTTCCTGCAAAAAAGCGGTAAGGGGAGGATTGTAGATCAGGTCGAACATCAAATGCGACTCCGTAATGAAGTGATAAGGCAACCCTGGTTTTTGGTCGATCGTGGGATAGGTACCGAGTGGGGTACAATTTACCAGAACCTGATATTCCCGAAAAACTTCCATATCGAGGTCGTCATAGGTTAAATGTTGCGGACGTTTGGTTCTGGATACCATGGTATAGTGCAAACCGAGCTGCCCCAGGACATAGGCAACCGCTTTTGATGCACCTCCGGTTCCAAGAATAAGCACCTTGGTATGTTGCTTCTGGAGCAGCGGCTGAATCGCCATCCGGAAACCGTATGCATCTGTATTATGTCCGACCGGCCCCTCCAACCTGAAGCGGATGGTGTTGACTGCTCCGATCTCCCTGGCCTTTGGATCCAGGCTTTGGAGATAAGGGATTACCGCTTCTTTATAGGGGATGGTCACATTAAGTCCCTTCAAATCCTGGTGAGCTTTCAGCAGATCAATAAATCCTGTTATGGAAGGAAGGTCAAAATTTTCATAACTGTGGTTGTCAAGTCCAAGTTCCGAGAACTTGTTACTAAAATACGTTTGCGAAAAGGAATAAGAGATATTCCTGCCCACAAGCCCAAACCTATAATGCCGCTTTTCTGTTTTTCCCATACCACTCCAATCCTAATAACACGCTTATCCCCAAAATAATAAAGGCAACGGCCCACCAGGTTTCCGAGCTTCCAGGATCAGGCAAATACCGTATATAATTTACTATCACCCCATCCCCATTGGAATCCAGAATAGTTTTGTTATTAGAATCCACCATGAAAATTGTTTTTTTCCAGGGCCATACCACTCCCAGAGAACCGGTTATGAATCCGACAATAACCGCAGTGGTCATATGCCTGTAATGCTTGAGCACAAATCCAAGGAGATGGGAAAGGGAGACAAGGCCAGTAGCAGAACCCGCAGTGAAAACAGCGAGAATCCGCAGCGTATTCAGACGCTGGTCATTATTTATAAAACTCATATCTCCCCGTAGCATCTCGGCAAAGGTGTCGTACAATGCATTTACTGAGTCAACAAGCAGCAAGACATAGTTGCCAAGCAGGATCAGAATAAAGGAACCTGAAAGTCCTGGCAAAGTCATACCGGAAACACTGATAATGCCACAGAGAAAGATAAAAAAGAGATTGTCATTTTCCCTCGCCGGACTTAAAAAACTTATAGAAATACCGACCAGGAACCCCATGAGTCCAAGGGGAATGGTCCTCTTATCCCAATGGTTAAAATCCTTTGCGATATAATAAATGGACCCGATGATCATTCCGAAGAAAGCGGCCCAAACAAATAGTTCTTTTTTTTCCAGAAAATAATCAAGGATTTTAGAAACGCTGAAATAACTTACCAGCATGCCGAAAATCAGCAAGGCCAGAAACTGCCCGTTGACATATCGGTAAAAACTACGGAACCGGCCATTGATAAGCAATTTGACCGCTTTGAGATTTATTTTTTGAAGGGAGTATATAAATTCCTCATAAAATCCGGCGACAAAGGCAACAATGCCACCTGAAACACCCGGGACTTTATTGGCAGCTCCCATGCACAGCCCCTTGATAAACAAAAAAAACTGGTCAAGGAATGTTCTTGGCTGATGCATCGGGGGGTTACTGGTTTTTGGAGGCCGCTTTTTCAAGGATTAAGATAAGGGAAAATCCGATGGCTGCCAGTAACAATGCACCAAGTAAATCCGGATTGCCTTCGTATGCGAAAGGGGATACGCTCACTTCACTTACAGGAAGGGATGTGCTGCCATAAGTCCTTGATTCGAGTACTTTTTTCCAGGGCCAGATCTTATTCAGAGATCCTATAATGAAGCCCGTCAGCATGGCAAGTGTCATATTTCTGTGATGGTTAAACATCCATTTCAGAAGCCTCGAAAAGCTGAGTAACCCAAACAGTGCTCCCAGGGCTACCGTTATTAGTATTTTAAAATCCTTCGCATCTACTGCATCCAGAACTGTTTTATACGCCCCCAGCAACACCAGGATAAAGGCCCCGGAAATACCTGGAAGAATCATTGCGCAAATGGCCAGGGCTCCCGAAAGAAACAAAAAAGGCAGTGCTGTGGCATTAGAGGTAGGAGGAAGGGTAGTAACAAAATAAGCGATCCCCGCGCCAAAAACTAACATGAAAACGGCGGCAGCATTCCATTTCTCAATGGCTTTTCCTACAAATAGGATACTGGCGAGTACCAATCCAAAAAAAAAAGACCAGAGCAATACAGGTTCGTTTTCAAGTAACCATCCAATGAATTTGGCAAGGGAAAAGATGCTGATTGCGATTCCAATTACCAGGGCCAAGAGAAAATTTCCGTTGATCTGTTTCCAGACTGCTTTTATACCGCTGGTTCGCCACAATCTGATAAGGGACCAGTTGATGTTATTTATAGAAGTAATCAATTCCTCATAAATTCCTGAAATGAAGGCAATTGTACCTCCGGATACGCCAGGAACAACATCCGCAGCTCCCATGGCCATTCCCTTCAGAGTAATAATAAAGTACTGAGCTAAAGTGCGGTCTCCCATAAAAAATAAAAAAACAAAAGTAGTTTTTTTATTCCGAAGCCTTTTTAATATTGGAGATTATGTTCTGTGCCCATCGTGATCCGTATTGCCTTGGAAATTCGGTTTCGAAGACAGCAAGTTTCCCGAAGTCGGCATGTAAAGCTTTTTTAAGTCGGTATTCTGCCTTATCTCGTTCTTTTAACAGGAGATACAATCCGGTTAGTTTATATTCCATTTCTGTCTCTTCCGGGTAAAATTCGAGTCCCTGAAGAAGGATTTCCACGGCAGATCGAATGTCCTTATTCCTGATAACGACTTCTGCCCATTTCATCCAGGTATCCAGCTCGTAATTCCCGAGGTCGACAGCCTGTTTATATGAAAAATCCGCTTCATCATAGTTTTTAAGGGAGGCGTGGATTCCGGCGCATTTTTTCCAGTATAATGGATTTTCGCCATCAATGTTTATCGCCTTATTTACGTAATATAGTGCTCTTTCGAAATTTTTCTTTCTGCTGTAAAAATCGGTGATCGCCAACCATCCTTTATCCAATAGTGGATCTTCGTGAACTGTTTGGTAGTAGTAATATTTGGCCAGGTCGTCATTTTTTAGCTTCTCATGGCACCTGCCAATCCCCAGGTAGGCATGGGAAGTGGGATCTTCAATTTTAATGGTTATCTCGTAGTTTTCTATGGCTTCATTATAGCGGCCCATTTTTTCGAGCACTTTCCCCTTTTCGAAATAGGCTCCTATGAAAGTGTCGTCGCAAATGACAGCAAAATCGAATGCGCCAAGGGCTTCCGGAAGCATCCTCTTCATATAGTATTGTTTTCCCAACTGGTGCCATGCAACCTGACAATAAGGGTGCCTTTCAAGGTATTCGTTGAGATAGTATATCGCTCCGTCAAAATCCTCTAAAAATTCGAAACAGTAGATGACATTGTAAAGTGACGAATAATCTTCTTCATCAAAATCGACGCATTTTATAAAATTCTCTTTTGCCCGTTCAAAATCGTCCATAAATAAGTACTCCATTCCCAGGAGGGAATAGATATCATAACTGTCTTCGGAAAGTTCGAGGGCTCTTTGTAGCAGAATTATGGCAGCCTCGTGGTTGTCCTTTTTGGAAAATATATTGGCCTTCTGAATATAGATTTCCTCGTTACTGCTATCCAGTAATTGCAACTGATCCAGCAATTTTTCTGCTGGATCAAGATTATTTTCGAATACAAGTACCTCAATATGCAATAATTTGAGGTCTATGGCATCCGGATGTTGCTGAAGCCCGATTTTTATGGCTTTTTTTGCCAGGGAAATTTTGCCGTTGTTGAGATAGTGGTGGATGATGTCTTCAAAATCTTCTGCGTCAAAGAAGTAGATATCATCAGTCTTGAGCATGGATTCAAACTTGGCAATGGGCTGGTTGGGTTTTTCATTTGGGTCTAACGCCATACTGCGGTGCTTGGTTAAACTTCGGAAATAAAAATAATCCTTTTGGGACTACCGATTATTCCAATTTTCGGCTATATTATTAACAAATTAGTTAACAAATTATTGCGTATAGTCATCCAAAACTTCTAAAATAAGATCACACCCTTTATCGATTTCTTCCCCAGTGATAGTCAGGGGCGGGGAAATTCTAAGGGCACAGGGTTCAAAAAGCAGCCAGAAAAGTAGTAGCCCGCGCTTCATGCATTCACGAATCACAAAATCAGCAATGTATGGCTCTTCCATGATCACGGCAAGCATGAGACCCTTCCCGCGGATCTCCCTGATAAGATCATGTCTCAGGCGGTTGCGGATCAAGTTTTCCTTTACCAGGGTGGCCGGAATAAGATCTGTGGAAATGATTTCCTGTAAGGTGGCGAGGCAGGCCGCGGCAATAACCGGATTTCCCCCAAACGTTGTTATATGACCAAATTCGGGCTGGTCCGATAAGAACGACATCAGACTTTTAGAAGCTGTAAAACCACCCACCGGCAGGCCTGAAGCCATCCCTTTTCCCATGACAAGTATGTCCGGGACACACTGGAAATGTTCAAAGGCGAACAGCTTTCCGGTTCTTCCGAATCCGGGCTGTATTTCATCCAGGATGAGCAGGCAGCCGACTTCGTTACAGCGGTTTCTGATGGCCTCGAGATATCCTGGATCCGGGACGATGAACCCTGCGCCTCCCTGAATGGTTTCAAGAATGACTGCGGCCGTTCGCCGGGTAATTTTCTCCAGGTCGTCCAGATGATTAAAAGTGAGATATGAAATGTCTGGAAGAAGAGGCCTGAACGGCGCTTTTCTCGTCTCCAGTCCCATCAGGCTGAGACTGCCCATGGTGTTACCATGATAGGCATTCCGCGCCGCGATGATCTCTGATCTTCCGGTTGCCCGTCTTGCGAGTTTAAGTGATCCTTCTATGGCTTCGGTGCCTGAATTTACAAGGTAGGTGGTTTCCAGTTCTTTCGGGAGTCTGGAAGCAAGGAATCTGGCGTAATCCACGGCCGGTCCCTGAATAAATTCCCCGTAAACCATCACGTGCATATATTTCGCAGCCTGTTCCTGTATCGCCGCCACAACTTTTGGGTGGCAATGTCCAAGGCTGCATGCCGAAACCCCTGCTACAAAATCGAGGTAGGCTGTTTCGTCGGAGTCAAAAATATAGCTTCCCTGGGCTCGCGCGACCTCCAGACCCATGGGATGAAGGGAAGTTTGTGCCTGGTACCTGATAAAGTCGTCTTTCATTTGGCGCGGGTATCACCGGGAAACAGCAGCCGGACATTCGTTAAGACCTGCATCCTATTTTCCGGAGGAGTTTACTTTCTTTTGAATTCCGGAACTGGCCGGAAGAGCGGCCGGATCCGATGCCGGAATTCGGTTGACGGGATCTCCGGGGTTCTTTGACCGCTCTTCTTCTTCAGCGTCGATATCTATGGAGTGATCAATTCCCCTGATAACGGGTAAAATGATCGAATTATCATCCTTATCAAAGATATCTTCCATTGTCAGTATCCGCTCTTCCCCGCGCCAGACAAATCCCTTCAGGATCCTGCTGTTAACGGGGAGGTCTCTTTCAGGAAAGATATCTCCTTCCGGATCGGTGAAAAAGGTGATATCCTCTATTTCATTCTTCGCCATGACCATTCGGATCGAACTGCAAATCGTCTTATCAATACCCACCAGCTCATCGTCATCATTATAGAGGTAATAGATGACTTCGGTGTTTTTTACGAGGTCTACAATTTTGAGTTCGTTTTCTATGAACTTTCCGAAAAGGTCCTTGCCTTTTGCCTGGTTGTATCCAGTCTTACTCACACTGTCAAGTGATATAATAAAGGCATTTTCTAGGACTTTAAGCGAATCCATTTTCTCAGTTTTCAGATCGGTCAGCAGATGAATGCTGTCTCCCGTCATTTGATTTTCAACATTCCAGATTACCGGATTGGTAATAAGCTGTGTGATCCCGGTTACCTCGGCAAAATGGATGGAATCGCACTTCCCGCTGAGATCCGTTTTATAGAATTTCGCATTCCTGAAGGCCCTTAGGATACGTGCATCAGGCTTCCCGGTAATCATCAGGGTATCCCCGTGCATATACAGCGAATCGTTCTCTACCAGACTTATTGAAACCGCCCTCTTGGTTGCGAAAACGGAATCCTTTGCCTTAAAGACTTCCGCGTAATGCGCTCTGATAACGCCCTGATTGATCGTGTCTGTTACTCTGATATTGTTGGTAGCGGAGGCAAACTCCGTGGCTTTGTCAAAGTAGACACTATCTCCTTCAATAATACGGTTGTTATAGTCAATCCGCGTATTCTTGATTCCATACCCCTGTTCCACCCTTGTATCATAAAATCCGCGTTCACAATAGATTTTATAGGTCTTTCCGGTAATTGTGGAAGGCCCGTACATATAAGCATTCTTAGATGAGGTATAGTAGTCCAGCTGTTCAGAATCCAAGGTATATTCAGGATTGCGGATATGAACACTGTCCAGAAACTGATACTTTTTTGGAACCATGTAGTACCGCCCGATCTCGCTGGTGAGGGTATTGGCAGAATCAACCACGGTACCTGACGTATTATAATAGGATTCCTGTTTTTCCCTGTCAAAATAAAGCGTATCCGTCCTCAGGGTCATCTGAGCATTTTTCAGGACTACGGATTCGCGTGCCTTTGCCAGCTTGGTATTGCCGTCGTAGTCAATTTTATTGCTGGTCATTTGAACGGAGTCTCCCTGCTGCATGCGAATGTTACCAATAGCACGCAATCTGTTTTCCTTCTGGTAGAAGATGGCAATATCGCAAAACAGATCGGCACCCTGATGCTCAAACTGTACTTGCCTGGTATCCTTGCTAAAGATGGAAGCGCCGGGATATTTCGCCTCATCCTTGGTAAAATTGGCCCCATAGACTATATTGATCTCCTTTTTTTCCTGGGGTTGTTCCTGGGAAAATGCGGTGAAAAGGAATAAAGACAATATAAGGCTTGCAATAGTGGGTTTCAAGGCCTGAATTTTATCCAAAAATAAGTTTTTTAAGGCGAGTGTTTCTACAATTAAGAGGGATTTAGTAATTGTCCCGCCTGGGTGGTTGGGGAGCAGACACTCCCGAAAGATCAGATCCTGTGAAGTTTTACAGGATAGCTCTTTTCCGATGCCCATTGAGGAATATAGAGGTTGCCATCAGCATCCGCAAGTACGTCATGCGGATTCCGGAACGTGCTGCCATCATACAAAGGGGGTTGAAGCGTACCGTTCTCATCATATTCCGGAGCACTCCCTCCCGGAAATGAAATTACCCTGTTATTCTCATCGAGTACGGCGAGCATCCCGTCATATGCCTCCCAAGTTTTGGTCACAATCACGGCAAACAAAAGATGCTGGTCCTGTAAAACCGGCCTGCAAATGGAGCATCCCGGGAGTGAAACAGTTTCCAGATGTCTTCCATCCAGCGTAAATCGCTTGAACTGCTGGCTTGCCCGTGAGGTAATCAGCAGCGAAAGATTATCCGGTCGCCTTGTGTCAAGCGTAATACCATGACAGCAGTTAAATTCGTCATCCATATCACCCGTACCCCCAAAATGCCTGATATACTCTCCGGCGGCGGTATACTGGATGATAAAGTTCTGTCCGTAGCCATCCGCCACATAGATATCCCCGTTCGGGCCTATGGCGGTCTCTGTCGGCTTGAACTGATCATCACTGGTGTAACCGGCCACTTCTCTGGGCCTGTTCAGGGTCATCAGGATCCTGCCATCCATGGTGGTCTTACACACTTTATGAGAATCCGGATCGGTAATAAAAAGATGCTGTTCAGACCCCTCTCCGCTGATGGTCAGGCCGTGAGCCCCTGGAAATTCTCTGCCCCAGGAACGAAGAACCTTCCCGGAACGGTCATATACGATGATATTGTCATTGTTATTTCCTGTGGTGGTCATCACGATATTGCCCCGGCTGTCGAGTACCATTTCGTGGCAATCATTCACCGGAACTTTCGAAGGATCCTGCACCCCCCATGCCTTATCGACCTTGTACCTGTATTTCCCGTGACCTACAATTTCTGCGGCTTTCATTTGATTTGATTTCCCGATCCCGAAGGTCCACTGTGGCATAATAGTGCCTGCACCGGCTAAGGCTGTTGTTTTGATGAAATCCCTCCTTTTATTTTTCTGAATTGACATCCCTGCAAAATAAGGCATTCCTTTTGTTTTCGAAAGAACCTTTTCAAAATATGATTGGTTCCCATGCACCTTTTTTAACTGTATGGCGCAAGCGCCAGGAGCCGGTCGGGGTAGAATTATCTTTGTATGGTCTGCATCCTGTCCGGCCCGACAGAAACAAGTTTAACCGGCACCTTTAATTCGGATTCGAGGAAATCGATATATGCATTGAGCGTAGCGGGCAAGTCCGAAGCCTGGCTCATTTCGGTGAGATCCTCCTTCCAGCCATCCATTTCAATATATATGGGCCTGACGTTTTCTGACTCAATATTGTATGGCAGGTACTCTATTTTCTTGCCTTTATATTCATAGGCTGTACATACCTTCACTTGATTGAAGCCTGAAAGTACGTCCGCCTTCATCATCATGAGTTCTGTAACTCCGTTGATCCTTACGGCGTATTTGAGGGCCACAAGATCTAACCAGCCACAGCGTCTTGGCCGACCAGTGGTGGCGCCGAATTCTTTGCCAACCCTTCCCATGGTCGCTCCGGCATCATCGAACAATTCTGTCGGGAAGGGGCCGCTTCCCACCCTGGTGGCATATGCTTTAAATATTCCAAATACCCTGCCTATTTCATTCGGGGCAACGCCCAGACCGGTACAGGCCCCGGCGGCCGTCGTATTGGAAGAAGTTACATAAGGATAGGTTCCGAAATCAATGTCAAGCATGGAGCCCTGTGCCCCTTCTGCCAGGATTTTCCTGCCGGCCAACTGTGCCTGAAAAAGAAATTCTTCGCTGTCTATGAATTCCAGTTTTTTAAGCTCCATCACAGCATTCATGAAATCTGCCTCCAACTCTTCAAGGTGATATTCCAGATCCACATTATAGAAGTCGATCATGGCTTCATGCTTGTCAGCGAGTGCCCGGTATTTTTCCTTCCAGTTATCCAGTTCGAGGTCACCTATGCGCAATCCGTTCCGACCGGTCTTATCCATATAGGTAGGACCGATCCCCTTCAGGGTTGAGCCGATCTTTGCTTTTCCCTTGGAAGCCTCCGACGCGGCATCTAGCAGCCTGTGGGTGGGGAGTATCAGGTGTGCTTTCCTGGAAATCAGCAGCCGCCCTTTAAAGTTGATATTGAATTTTTTTAGATTGTCAAGTTCTTTCCGAAATACAACCGGATCTATAACAACCCCGTTGCCCACCACATTGATCGCATTTTTGTGAAAGATCCCGGAAGGAATGGTGTGGAGGACGTGCTTTATCCCGTCAAATTCCAGGGTGTGGCCCGCATTAGGTCCGCCCTGAAACCGGGCAATAATGTCGTACCCCTTTGTCAGTACATCTACAATTTTTCCCTTTCCTTCGTCACCCCACTGCAGTCCTAGTAGTAAATCTACCGCCATTTATTCTTTTTGGTTAAAGTCGGCTTTTTGCTTCGTATTGCGAGTGCCGTAGAAGTAAAGCGAATGGTTGGTTATTTTAATATCAAAAACTTCTTCTATCGTTTTTTTAATAGTCTGTATCCTAGGATCACAAAATTCGACTACTTCTCCCGTGTCTGTCAGGATGACATGATCATGCTGCCGGTCGAAATAGGATTTTTCGTATTGTGCCTGGTTCTTTCCAAACTGATGTTTTCTGACCAGTTTGCATTCCAGTAAAAGTTCTATGGTATTATAGAGGGTGGCCCTGCTTACCCTGTAATTCTTGTTTTTCATATTGATATAGAGGGACTCAATATCAAAGTGTTTTTCGCTCTCGTAAATTTCCTGAAGTATGGCGTAGCGCTCGGGGGTTTTCCTGTGCCCGTTGTCCTCTAAAAAGGCTGTAAATACGCTCTTTACGATCTCCTGATCCTTGTTATTCGCCATGGCAAGTATATCACTTCGTCAAGCTGCAAATGTACAGTTAATATTTAAATTCTTGTCACTTTATCAATCCCGTTTATCTGCCTGAGATGCTCTATCAGCTTTTTGAGAATGGATTTGTTTTTTACGACGACGGTGATCCTTCCGGTGAAGGTGCCCCCGTCTGTACTGAAATTGAGATTCCTCATGTTGACATGCATGTTGTCAGATATGATCTCAGTAATCTCATTCATCAGACCAAGGTTATCTATCCCCGTAAGTTTTATCTCTGAAGTAAATTCTTCCTGGGAAGAATCGATCCACTTGGCCCCTATAATGCGGTAAGCGTAGTTTGATTGAAGCGAGATGGCATTCGGGCAGTTTTTTTTATGCACCTTGATCCCCTCGTTGACGCTGATAAATCCAAAGACATCATCGCCCGGAATCGGGGTGCAGCATTTGGAAAGGGTGTAGTTGAGCTTTTCCTCTTCCTTCCCAAACACAAGCATATCATATTTGGAAGTGATTTCCTCTTTATCAATATTCTCGGGGATGGCCTTTCTTCTGATTTTATTTTTGAAGAAACTTATAAAGGCGTTATTGTAAGACGAAGCGAAGTCCCTGATCATTTGATTGTCCATGGCACCTACCCCGACCCTGTAAAAAAGATCAAGGCTTGTATTCAGTTTAAAATAGACCACCATTTTATTGATGACATCCTCTCCCAGGGTGATCTTTTGCGTTCTCAGTTTCCTTCGAAGTATCTCCTTTCCTTCCTGTGATACCTGCTTTTTCTCTTCTCTGAGTGATGACCGGATCTTTGCCCTGGCACGGGCGGTAGTTGCATAATCCAGCCAGTTCTGATTGGGCCTGGCACTATCCGATGTTATGATTTCTACCTGGTCACCACTTTGAAGGACCGTACTCAAGGGAACTAATTTTCCATTGACTTTGGCCCCCCGCGTATGCATTCCGATCTCTGTGTGAATATGAAAAGCCAGGTCCAGAGGGGTAGCCCCTTTGGGAAGAGATTTTAATTCCCCTTTTGGGGTGAAGACAAAGATTTCCTTGGAGTACAGGTTGAGCTTGAATTCCTCAACAAAGTCGACCGCATTCCCATTGGAGGTTTCGAGTGCTTCCTGCAGCCTGTTCAGCCACTCCTCAATACCCTGCTCCTTCTGGGAGCCATGTTTGTATTTGAAATGTGCCGCATATCCTTTTTCGGCAATTTCGTGCATCCTTTCACTCCGTATCTGCACTTCCACCCACTTCCCTTCCGGTCCCATAACTGTAATATGAAGGGCCTCATAGCCTGTAGATTTGGGCGAAGAGATCCAATCGCGAAGTCGGATCGGATTGGGGGTAAAGTGATCCGTTACAATGGAATAGATTTTCCAGGCAAGAAACTTTTCATTGACCTTATCTGAATCGTAAATGATCCTGATGGCGAATTTGTCATAAATTTCATCAAAAGACACATGCTGCGCCAGCATTTTTTTACGGATCGAATAAATGGATTTCATCCTCCCCTTGATATGGTAGCTGAGTTGCTCCTTGTCAAGCGAATCCTTAATAATAGATGAAAAATTGTCAATATAGGCCTTCTGTTGCTCTTTGGTATCCTCGATTTTGCCTAGAATATCCTTGTACACCTCAGGTTCTGTGTATTTCAGGCTGAGATCCTCAAGTTCCGTTTTGATGTTGTACAGGCCGATGCGGTGGGCCAGGGGAGCATAGATATATAGGGTTTCAGAGGCAATTTTCACCTGTTTATGCTCGGGCATCACATCCATTGTCAGCATGTTGTGATACCTGTCGGCTATTTTTATGATGATGACCCTGGCATCATCATTCAGCGTAAGCAGCATCTTCCTGAAATTCTCCGCTTGCTGGGAGATATTCATGTCCTTGTTGAGATGGGCTATCTTCGTAAGGCCATCCACAATCCTGGCAATGGTCTCGCCAAACATCCGCTCAATATCCGGTAAAGTATAGGCGGTATCCTCGACAACATCATGTAACAGGGCGGATGCGATGGATACTGCATCAAGACCTATCTCCGACGCCACGATTTTTGCAACGGCCAGGGGATGAAAAATGTAAGCCCCCCCTGTTTTTCTTCGTTGGTGTTTATGGGCATCCACGGCAACATCAAAAGCAGCCCGGAGGAGTTTTTTGTCTTCCTTGGACAGCGCCTGATAACTCGCGCGAAGCAATTCCTTGTATTGCCTCGTAATTTCCTTATTTTCTTTCTCTAAAGCAGCTTCTGTACTCATAAATTAATCAATGCATCTTAAAAGAGGTGGAGGTCAATCTCTCCGTCCCCGGGGAACACTTTTCACAAATGATAAGATTCCGGGCAGTTCACCGGATGTTGTTGGCAGAAGGTATATTAAAATTACCACAAACTTTTGTAGTTCGCAACAAAATCACACCCTGACTTATAGCTTTGCTGCGCTTTCGTTTGTTATAATTCCAAAGTGGATTCATTACGTTCTGAGATTGCGTATCCGGTTGATTAACGGAGGGTGCGAATAGTGCATAAAAACGTAAGCGGGATGTGGCGTAAGATTACTCAGACTGTTTCTGGAAAGCTTTTTAAGGGAACTGATCAACGGCGAAGCGGCAAAAGTGGACCTTGCAAAATCATCCGCCTCATACTCGTATTTCCGTGAAAGATAATTCATGACCAAACCAGTAAGTTCTGAGATAGGGCTATAGAGAATACCGAAGCCAATCAGGGCGGCATGAAAACTGGGCCTGGACACTCCAATGGCCATGGAGACCTCAGGGATGTTGATAAAAAGGGAAAGGAGAAACAGGGTCAATCCGGTCAGCAGGACAGAAGCAGTAAGATTGAACAGAATGTGATGCCGTTTATAATGCCCCACCTCGTGAGCGAGAACCGCAACAATTTCATCTTCCTCCAGATCCTTGATCAGGGTGTCAAAAAGGGTAATCCGCTTTTCCTTACCAAATCCTGAGAAATAGGCATTGGCTTTGGTTGACCTTTTTGACCCATCAATCACGTAAATGTTCTTAAGTTCAAATCCGACCTTACGCAAGTAGTGCTCAATGTGGCTTTTTAAGCTGCCATCCTCCAGGGGCGTTTGTTTGTTAAAAATGGGCACAATGATCCTTGCATAGAAAAGATTCATAAATAAGGTGAAAATCGCGATAAGTGCCCAGGCATAGAGCCAGAAGTCGGTGCCCGCCCACTGGAAAAACAATATCACCAGCCCCAGGATGCCCCCGCCAATAAATACCATCATCAGAATTCCCTTCAATTTATCGGTAAAAAACAGGGCAGGCGTGGATTTGTTAAAACCAAACCGCTCTTCAATCACAAAGGTGTGGTAATAAGAAAAAGGTATGGATACAATATCGCTGGCAACCATGATAATACCGAAGAAAACAAGGGCCATTGGAACGGGTTGTTCGGTAATGCCCCTGGCAAGATTGTCCACCCATTCGAACCCTCCTGCCATCAGAAACGACAGGGTAACACACAGGGAAAAAAGGGAAGATATCATTCCGAAACGATAATTGACCGTCTTGTATTTTTGCGCTTTGATATACTCATCCCGATCGAAAACATCATCCAGATCCCCAGGAACAGGGTCGTTGAATTTTTGTGCATTGAGATAATTCAATACGGCTTCAAGGATAAATTGCAGGATCAGGATACCAATGATGCAATAATATAGCGTGATGCTGGTCATAGGGCTGCACTTAATTTTAACAAAAGAGACACCTGTCAGGGTAGTGGCAACGGCTGTTCATAAGTCCTGGAAATGATCATTAAATTCACGATCCGCGCAGCCGGAAACCCCTCTGCCTCTTTGCCTCAAAGATAAGTATTGCCGCTGAAACTGAAACATTCATGGAGTCGATTTCGCCCTGCATCGGAATGATGACCTGTTTTGTTGCGTGCCGGCTCCAGATCTCCGTAAGTCCATGAGATTCCGTTCCTACCGCTATGGCACACGGCCTGGTGAAATCAACCTCAGTATATAGGGTAGAGGCCTGAAGGGATGCTGTTATAAGAATTATATTTCCTGCCTCCAGAAACGCAAGGACTTCGGCAGAGGTCCCAATTCCTATGGGTACGGTAAACAAACAGCCCACACTTGAGCGGATAACATTCGGATTATAAAGATCTCCTTTTGGATCTGCAATGATCACGGCATCGAGATTGGCAGCGTCAGCAGTCCTTAACAGTGCCCCGATATTGCCTGGTTTTTCAGGGGATTCTGCTATTAGTATGAGACTATTGTCGGGGGAAAGCTTTAACTGCGTAAGATCATGAGATTTGGACACAGAAATGGCCAGAATACCTTCTGTTTTTTCTCTGTACGCGATCCTCTGATACACCTCACGACTCAGCTCTGTAATCGGGACACTATCGCCTGACATCGCTTCCACTTCCTCCCTGTCGATAATCCCTGCACAAAAAAACAAACTGAGCAATTGATATCCGCCTCTTATAGCCATCTCTAACTCCCTACGCCCTTCCAGGACAAATTCACCGCTGCGGTCGCGACCTTTTTTTTTCTCCTTGAGGCGAACGATCCTTTTAATCACCGGATTTTGCAGGGAAGAAATATACTTGCTGTCATTCATAATTGCAAAAATAGGGGGGAAAGCGTAATTTTTCAGATTAACAGCGACAAAGAAACTACCTTTAAACGAATACCATGAAATTTACGACCTCCGCACTCCTGTCAATAACAATTCTAGGATTACTCAACTGTAAGGAATCCACATCAAGACATGAAAGCAACCGGGCTGAATCGGCCGAAATCCAAAACAAGAAAGAACTTCACTACCCGGCCGCACTCGAAAAGATATTTAAAGCCCATGGAGGCATGGATCACTGGAAGGAACAAAAAACACTGTCCTTTATCATGGATCAGGAGGAGGGCCCTGAGACCCATACCATAGATCTACACAGCCGAATGGACAAGATAACCGGCCCGGCCTATAGCATGGGTTATGATGGCGGTAAAGTATGGCTGGAAGAGGGAGCTCAGCCTTATGAGGGTGATGCCATATTTTATCATAACCTTATGTTCTATTTTTACGCCATGCCCTTTGTCCTGGGCGATGCCGGGATCCAATATGGCGAAACTGAAATGCTGGAATATGAGGGTAGGCAGTATCCAGGTTTGAGCATTGGGTTTGGGGAAGATGTCGGGGCCTCACCCAAGGATGAATATTACCTGCACTATGATCCTGAAACTTACCGAATGGCTTGGCTTGGTTATACAGTTACTTACCGTAGCGGGGCACCCTCTGATAAAATAAACTGGATACGCTACAATGACTGGCAGGAATTGGATGGTCTCCTACTACCTGCGTCTCTCACATGGTATGAGCATGAGGGACGGAGCCTGCTTAAGCCACGGGATACGGCACATTTCCGTCAGGCAACCGTAAGCCAAAGCGCCAAACCAGAACCCTTTTACGGCCGGCCTGATAAGGGACGCTTCGTGGTGGAAAAAAATAGGTGAGGTTGGGTAAAGCCGAGGATGAATTCATAATTTAACTTTCAAAATATCCATTTGTATCATTAAAAGGCAGTAACCAACATTGGTCTAAATTTTACAGTGGATTTCTTTTATGATATGCCACGAGCAGGGAGACAACCATATTATAGCTTTGCAGTCCCGCCGGCTGATTATTTACCTTGAGGAAAGAATTAAAGAAACTTTTAAAGACAGGTTCCAGCGGATTGGCGTATGATTCCCAGAAGGTATTCATTTCCTCGTAGTTCTTTTGTACCCCGGCATTTAATTCAGCGTAATAAAGGTGGAAGGTTGATTGATCTCTTTTGTAAATTTCGTTGAGACAATAGCTCAGGGCATAAGCCATAGCAGCGTATTTCAAATAGGGATCCCGGTTATTTAATGTAACGATATACCCCACGAAATTAGTTTCGTTTTCAGCGGAATAACCGATTTGATGTCCAATTTCATGGCCTGCGACCACTGGAAAACGGAAGGGGGGAAGCAGTGCGTTCACCTGGGCTTCATTGGTAAATGGATTGAGATAGCCTCCGTAGCCCATATATGAAAGCAGCGTACTGAACAGGGACAACTTCAGGCTCGACCGATGATAGGCAAACCCGGGGATTTGGTGCTGCAAATCGTCATAGCCTTCCAAAGTCTTGTCAAAAAATTCCATTTTTGTATAGGGGATTGCCACAGCCAGCGTAGTATCCGGCATCAGGTTGCGGTGCATACTGTTCGTAGCGAGAATCAGTTCTTCAGTAAAAATTTTGAGTTCTGTAAGACTATGGGATTCTTTCAGCCCAAGTGCTTTGTTCAAAGGCAGGCGGTAGTAATTAAATCCCCATAGGAGGTGAAACGTAAAGTAGGCCACGGACAATACCACTATCATATTTCTCAGGAACTGAAATGGTTGCCACCTGATGCGACGGCGATTTATATAAATATATCGAATGCCTAAAATAACAACGAGCGTGTAGATGATATCTCCTGCGGAAAAAGGCAACCAACCGTAAATCGTTCTTAACACTTTTGAAATGACCGGATAGATTCCCTGGCTGTAATAAGATTCGATGAGCTCCGGATAGGAACCAAGCCATTTTACAAGAACGATCTGTGGGAGGAGCGAAAGAGCAAGGCCATTTTTTAATCGGTCATACATCCGGCCAAAATAGCCAAATATCTCTCAGGTCGTTGCATTAAACGTATTTTTGAAAACACAATCAAAAGTAATGAATTACAACGTCAGTGAACTGGAGCCAAGGATGCTTTGGAAAAATTTTGCCAGGCTGAATAAGATTCCCAGGGCCTCAAAAAAGGAAGAAAAGGCAGTGGCTTTCATAAAAGAAATCGGTCAGCAACTCGGATTGGTTACTTGTGTAGATCGTACGGGCAATATTCTTATACGAAAGCCAGCGACTCACGGAATGGAGGATCGGAAGATGATCGTTCTGCAATCACACCTGGACATGGTACACCAGAAAAATGCCGCAACAGCGTTCGATTTTGATTCACAGGGAATCCGGATGATAATAGATGGGAACTGGGTAAAGGCCGTGGATACTACCCTGGGAGCTGACAACGGGATCGGGGTCGCCGCAATGCTTGCAGTGCTGGAGAGCACAGACCTTCCTCATCCCCCACTTGAAATGTTATTTACAATTGATGAGGAGACAGGGATGACCGGCGCTATGGGGGTGACAGCAGATTTCCTGGAGGGCCGCATTCTCCTGAATCTGGATACGGAAAACGACAATGAAATAGACATAGGATGTGCCGGGGGCATAGATATTACCGCAACTCTCAAATACCAGGAAGAAAAAACGGAAACCGGGATGACCACCTTTACCATTGCGGTAACGGGTTTGAAGGGGGGACATAGCGGAATGGACATCCATTTGGGATTGGGAAATGCCAATAAAATTATGAATGTCATCCTACGGAGATGTGCTGAACTCACTGATCTTCGGCTTGCGTCAATTGATGGGGGTGGACTTCGCAACGCCATTCCACGTGAAAGTATTGCAGTAGTGGCTGTTCCTGAAGAGAAGCAACAGGCACTATCAGAGTTTTTGAATTTGGAAAAGGTGAGACTCGAAAAGGAATGGCAGCCTCAGGAACCCGGCCTTACTATTTCCTTTGAGGCCGTGGAAAAGGTGGAACGGCTGATGGATCGGGCAACGAGTTACAGGATATATGAAACCATCGAGGCCGTCAGGAACGGGCCGGTAGCCATGAGCGATAAAGTTCCGGGCCTTGTTCAAACCTCAAATAATTTAGCAAGGGTATCAGTGGGTACCGGTAAGGTACATATCACTTGCCTAACCCGTTCCTCGGTGGCATCTGCTAAAACGGAACTGGCGAATCAACTCATGAAAGTTTTCCAAAAGGCAGGATTCATGGTCGACCTGGGAGGTAGCTATCCCGGATGGGATCCTGACCCTGATTCGGTAATTCTCGGGATCGCCACGGCCCAGTATTTCAGAATGTTCGGATCTCTTCCCGAGGTACAGGCATGTCACGCCGGCCTGGAATGTGGGATTCTCAAGGGAACCTATCCGGATATGGATATGATCAGCTTTGGCCCGACCATTCTCGGGGCCCATTCTCCTCAGGAACGTGTGAGCATCCCTTCTGTGATTAAATTCTGGAACTTTCTCCAGTGCCTTTTGAAATATGGTCCTTAGGGTATTATTCCGGGAGGTGTAACTGTTCAGAGAGAGGCCTCCTGGAAAGACAGGCCAATAACAAATGGGTCTTTCCCTGACCACTGCACGACCCCGGGTGGCAATCCATAGGTGGGCTGCTGCGATACTGCCTATTATTTATATATTTAACTCGGAGGAAAACATGAGAAGAGCGGTGTGTCCTGCAAGGTATACCGGCGTTGTCTGCGTATAGCTTTCAGGGAGGCTCATATTTTAAATCTATTATCAGGGTTATGCATAGGAAACCAAAAATTATTATTATCGGTGGTGGATTCGGTGGTATAGCCATTGCCAAATCCCTGCGAGATAAGCCGGTGGATGTATTGGTATTGGACCAGAACAATTACCACAATTTTCAACCTTTGATGTATCAGGTGGCTACGGGTGGCCTGGAACCTGGAAGCATTGCTTATCCCGTACGACGAATTTTCAGGTCTTCCGCAAATATCAGATTTCGGATGGGACAGGTTTATAGTTTGGGAGACGATCAGAAATCCCTGCTTACTTCAGTTGGTATTTTCGAATTTGATTATCTGATCATCGCTACGGGTAGTCAGAACAATTATTACAATTTTGAGGATATCAAATCCCAGCTTTTATCTTTGAAATCAATTCCTGACGCTCTGAATCTCCGAAGCTATGTTTTTCAGAATCTTGAGAGGGCGTTGTCGAATTCCGGGAAGGAAACACTCGAAGAAATCGTGAATATTGCTATTGTTGGAGGAGGTCCTGCAGGACTGGAACTCGCAGGTGCCCTCGCCGAAATGAAGCGCTTTGTGCTTCCAAAGGACTTTCCGGAACTCGACCTCTCCCGAATGCACATCAACCTCTACCAATCGCCCGACCGGTTACTCAATAACATGTCAGAGGAAGCGTCGGCAAAAAGTCTCGAGTACCTTCACGGACTCGGGGTGAATGTTTTTCTCAATTCCCGGGTCACCGGATATGACGGTGACAACATCACCCTGGCAGATGGATCTACTTTTCTCACCGATACAGTGATCTGGACTGCCGGGGTGAAGGGAGCCCCCATCGATAATCTCCCTCCCGGATGTATGGCCGGAGGCAACAGGATTCTCATCAATGAATTTAATCAGGTCGAAGGGATTCCCCATGTCTTTGCTATTGGGGATGTGGCGGCCCATATCAGCGAAGAACGTCCGCAAGGCCTTCCAATGCTTGCTCCGGTAGCCCAACAGCAGGGAAGGCATTTGGCCGGAAACCTTCTTGCATTAATCAGGAACAAACCGATGAAACCCTTCAGCTACAGGAACAAAGGCGTGATGGCCACCATTGGCCGGAACAAGGCGGTGGTAGATCTTCCGAATTACAAATTTCAGGGTACTTTCGCCTGGATCTTATGGATGCTGCTGCATATTTTTGCCCTTGTCGGGCACAGGAACAGACTTATGGCCTTTATTGACTGGTTCTTCAATTATCTGAATTATGATCGCCCGCTCGGGCTTATCATCCGCCCATTTAACAGACAAAATCCGAAAAGGCTGTTATAGAAAAAGTCCTGTTTATTTCAGAATTGTCAGGATGGTCCCTGTTACCAACCTCGATCCGGATCAGTCGCAGAAATCCGAAAAAACAGAGTAAATTTGGCAGGGTGCGACCTGTATCAGGAGTTTGACGCTCCTTTCCGGATGGCCCCATTTTAACGAATATCAGATTTAATACAGAAATAAATTATGCAGAATAACAGCAGAAGGCTAGCCGGGCAAACCGCAGTGATTAGCGGAGCCAGTTCCGGAATTGGGGAGGCCGTCGCTCTGGCACTTGGGAGGGAAGGTGCCAATGTGGTTGTCAATTACAATTCGCAGCCCGAAGCGGCTGAGGAAATTGCACATAAAATCAGTATAGACAACGATTGCGGGGATGCCATTGCCATCCAATGTGATGTGAGTAAGGAAGATCAGGTTGCTTCGATGTTTAACAAAACAATTGCGCACTTCGGCACTGTTGATATATGCATTGCCAACGCAGGCCTGCAGAGGGATGCATCCCTGCATGAAATGAAACTTAAGGACTGGCAGCTTGTAATTGATGTCAACCTGACCGGTCAGTTTTTATGCACCAGAGAGGCTATCAGGGAATTTTTAAAAAGGGGAATGAGGCCTGAAGTTTCCAAATCGCTTGGCAAAATTATTCACATGAGCTCAGTGCACCAGATAATTCCCTGGGCAGGCCATGCCAATTACGCAGCTTCCAAGGGTGCTATCGTTATGTTGATGGAAAGTATTTGTCAGGAATACGCGCCGATGAAGGTGCGGTGTAACAGTATTGCCCCCGGAGCCATAAAGACAGCCATAAACAAGGATGCGTGGGACACTGAGGAAGCCCTTGAAAAACTGAATAAATTGATCCCCTACAAGAGGATCGGGGTTCCGGAAGATATTGGCCGGGCCGCCGCCTGGCTGGCATCTGATGAATCAGAGTATATCAATGGCACCACCATTTTTGTTGACGGAGGTATGACCTGTTATCCCGGATTTACCACCAACGGATAGTCGATATGTCCAAGGAAAAGAAAAATGCAGAACAGGAACGGTTAGATGCGCATTATGCCAATCAAAAGGACTGGCTCCGATGGGGACCTTATTTGAGCGAACGACAGTGGGGCACGGTAAGGGAAGATTATAGTCCGGATGGACAGGCCTGGCAATATTTTCCGCATGATCATGCCAGGAGCAGGGCTTATCGCTGGGGAGAGGATGGCCTGGCGGGCATATCTGACAGGTATTGCAATATCTGTTTCGGGATCAGTCTCTGGAACGGAAAGGATCCGATTTTAAAAGAGCGGCTTTTTGGTCTTTCCGGCCCTGAAGGCAATCATGGGGAGGATGTAAAGGAACTCTACTATTACCTGGAGAATACACCATCTCACTCCTACATGAAGCAACTGTACAAATACCCTCAGAATGAATTTCCCTATGCACAACGGGTCCGGGAGAACGGGGGCAGGGGGAAGGAGGAACCCGAGTTTGAATTGCTGGACACCGGTCTGTTCGAGAACAATGCCTATTTTGATGTTGTCACTGAATACGCCAAAGCAGATGCTGAAGACCTACTGATCAGCATCACCGTTACCAACAGGGGCGGGGAGGAGGCAAAACTGGTGGTCCTGCCTACCCTGTGGTTCAGGAATTTATGGAGTTTTATGGATATGCCTGAACAACCCAAGCTGCAAAAGCAGGAAGGGGACCATGGCTTGCAGGTTTCCGTTGAGCATACCTATGTGGGAAATTATATTTTTTATTTTGATCCTCCTTCACAACTTATTTTCACTGAAAACGAAACAAATAGGGAGCGGATATTTAATAGTCCCAATGATCATCACTATAAAAAGGATTTTTTTCACCATACTGTGATTCAGGACGATTATAAGGCGGCTTCCCAAAAGGATGGGGGCACCAAATGTGCTCCTGTATATTCCCTTGAACTTTCACCTGGGGAATCAAAAATCCTGCGGTTGCGGCTATCTATGAACGGGATATCCAACCCATTGGGCCAGGAATATGAAGAAGTCTTCAGTCGGCGCAGACAGGAATCCAAGACCTATTTTGAGGAACTGCTCGCAGGCATTCCTGAGGACTATAAGAACATACAGAAACAGGCATTCTCAGGGCTGCTCTGGTCCAAGCAGTATTATAATTATGAGGTGGAGCAATGGCTGAAAGGTGATCCCAAAGAGCCACCGCCGCCGTCCGAGAGGATGTGGGGCAGGAACAATGGCTGGAAAACACTGCGTATTCATGATATCCTGGCAATGCCGGATAAATGGGAATATCCGTGGTTTGCGGCATGGGATTCCGCTTTCCATTGCGTAAGCCTGGCCCTGATTGATCCCGGTTTTGCCAAGAACCAATTATTGTTATTCACAAAGGAATGGTATATGGCCCCCAATGGCCAGATACCGGCATATGAATGGTCTTTAGGGGATATCAACCCACCTGTTCAGGCCTGGGCCGCACTCCAGGTGTATCAGCTTGATAAGAAAAGGACCGGGAGTGGCGATCTCATATTCCTCAAAAGAATGTTCAATAAATTGACTCTCAATTTTACCTGGTGGGTCAACAGGGAAGACAGCTTTGACAACAATGTATTTGAGGGAGGCTTTCTTGGCCTGGATAATATTGGGGTTTTTGACCGCAGCAATGGCATTCCGGGTAACGGGATACTTGAACAGGTAGATGGTACCTCCTGGATGGCCTTGTACTGCCTCAATATGCTGGAGATGGCCCTTGAGATCTCTCTGGAGGATGAGAGTTTTGAAGACATGGCCATGAAGTATTTCGGACACTTTGTTTTTATTGCAGAAGCCTTAAATCAGATAAGCCTGGGCTCCAGGGGATCCTGGGACGAGTCGGAAGGTTTTTTTTACGATACCCTGATTCTACCAGAGGGTCCCTCAATTCCAATTAAAGTTCGCTCCATCTCCGGAATGTTGTCATTGTGTGCCGTACTGAATATCAGGAAGGAGTATCTGGACAAATTACCGAGATTTCGGCGAAGTGTGGAATGGTTCCGGAAGCATCGGATTGAAACCGGCAAATACCAGGTAATGGAAGAATATGCCCCGGACAGGGATGTTCTGCTTTCGCTGGTTCCCAAAGAAAGATTCGCGATACTGATGACCAGTCTTCTGAAAGAGGAAGAATTCCTGTCTCCGTTTGGGATCCGATCACTGAGCAAGATCCATAGCAACCCATATACCATTTCCATAGAAGGTACTACGTATTCTATTGACTACGAACCCGCAGAATCTACTACGGGCCTTTTTGGCGGTAATTCCAATTGGCGAGGCCCCATATGGTTTCCAATGAATTACCTCTTTATTGATTCCTTTATGGAGTACGCTACTTATTTTGGAGATTCCCTGAAATTCGCTTGCCCTTCCGGCAGTAATGTAAATTTGAACATGAAGGAGATCGGGGATTTGCTTTGTCAAAGACTGTTAAACATTTTCCTAAAGGATGGAGATGGACAGCGACCAGTTAATAACCAGCACAGCCGTGCTTATGCAGATGAACATTTTCGCGACCTGATCGTGTTTTACGAATATTTTCACGGTGAGGATGGCAGGGGTATGGGTGCGTCCCATCAAACGGGCTGGACAGCTTTGGTGGCCAACCTTATTGAGAAATTACACGCTTGAACCTGAAGGACTGGCACGCCAAAAAAGAAATCCTAAAGTTTCGTTAAGGCGCTGATTTTAAGATTTTTTTAAAAAATAACCCTTGAATTGGCCGTAGTTTTGCAACTTCATTCAGACACACGGAGTGATCCGTGTGTTTCTTTTTAAAACCACCTGACGATACTGAACTGCTTATTAGGCATTCGCCTCTATTGCGCGAATGCCTGAATTTTTATTAACTATTAATTAATTTTCTTATTTCCCCAAGTATGAAAAATAAAACAAAGTTCTTAACCACTATTGTCGCTGCATTTTTATTAACAGGAGCCTCAATGACTTCCTGCTCCAAGGATACAGAGGAGATCATCCCCACAAAAGAAAGTGCACCGATATCGGGCACCCCGGATACCACCGGAACGGTGCAGCTCGATACGGTACCGCCGGAGCCCGAAGTAAAAGATTCTGACAGTCTTGCCGAATTGGCCGCCCCTTCGGAAACCATCGTTTCTATCATGAATGACAAATTCTATATTAATGGACGGCCTACTTACGAGGGCAGGTCCTGGAACGGGGCCAACATTGAAGGGCTGCTGATGAACTCGCGGATGGTCCAGGGAATTTTTGATGACCTGAATGCGGAAACATCAAAACTATTTATCTATCCTGACGGCAGGAAATGGGATGCCAATAGGAATACCAGCGATTTTGTAGCTGCGATGGACGAATGGAAAGCCCATGGTTTACTCGCTTTCACCCTGAATTTGCAGGGGGGCAGCCCTACAGGTTACGGGAATGATAAAGGCTGGATAAATTCCGCATTTGATGAGAAAGGCGAACTGAGACCTGCATATATGGATCGACTGGAACGTGTGCTTAATAAAGCGGATGAACTGCATATGGTCGTCATTTTGGGCTACTTCTATTTCGGACAGGATGAACTTCTGGAGGATGAAGCCGCCGTCATTCGGGCGGTTGACAACATCACCCAATGGATCATTGATCGGAATTATCAAAATATCCTGGTGGAGATCAATAACGAATGCAACTACGATTACGATCACGATATCCTCGGTCCTGACCGGGTGCATGAATTGATTACCAGGGTAAAACAAGCTGGATCAGTGGGCAGAAATTTGCCTGTGAGTACCAGTTTTAGTGGTGGGTTGGCTCCTAACAGCAGTGTTATTTCCGTTTCGGATTATGTACTGTTGCATGGTAATGGCCTGAGGCAACCTTCACGGATGACAGACCTGATAAGGGAAACCAGAAATGTCCCGGGTTATACCAGAAAGCCGATCATGGTGAATGAGGATGATCACTACAATTTTGAATCGCCGGACAATAACCTGGTCTCGGCTGTGGAATCTTTTGTGTCTTGGGGATTCTTTGATTACAGGAGGCAGGGAGAGACCTTTTCTGCCGGATACCAGTCCGTACCTGTGGATTGGGGCATGAATTCAACCAGGAAAAAAAGCTTTTTTTCCAAAATAAAGGAAATCACCGGCTATTAAAAAATACTTGCTTACCCCTCTTCTCAAGTGTCAGGGCACTGGGACTGAGGAAAGGTTGTCGGGTGATATTTATTGAAAGCCTCATCTTAAGATACATTGGCATATCCAATGAAAATAAAGGCCGGAAGCGCATGCTTCCGGCCTTTATTGTAACGTAAATTTGAGATTCTTTTCAGATGATCATTCGGTAATACCAACAATTTCAAGATCAAATATCAGGCTGGCGTCCGGAGGAATCGGTCCCCCTCCCTGCGGTCCGTATCCGAGATGAGGAGGGATAAACAGCCGTTTTTTATCCCCGACTTTCATGGTCATCAGACCTTCCCTGAAGCCTGCTATAAGTCTGGATTCAGGACTATAGTCCATAGGGGCGGGTGAGAATTCCCCCCCGTGCATTTTATTGATTTCCGCAAACATCCCAAATTTTTCGGCCACTTCTTTAACGCTGGTATCAAAAAGGGTTCCGTCAGTTAGCCAGCCGGCGTAGTTAACCAGGACCTTCTGCCCGATCTTTGGCTGGTCACCCTGACCTTCCGACAAAGTAATTATTTTCAGTCCTGAAGGAAGTGAATCTGCTTCCGATGGTTGTCTGGTAATTTCCTGGGCGAAATCCGCCTTATTTTTTTCTATGGCAGCAAGCTTCGCTTTTTCTTCTGCGAAATAGTCAGTCATAATGCGAGTTGCATCAAATTGCTTTGCTGTTTTCCCCACCCTGACGATCTCGATGGTTTTAATAACCACATCCTGAAGCGGCCTGTCCTTCTTGTCATTTTCCTGGGAGGTTGAAACATTGGCAATGGAATCTACGACTTCCATCCCCGCAACAACTTCCCCGAAAACGGAATGCCTGTCATTGAGAAAAGGCGCCTCTTTATGAGTGATAAAAAATTGACTTCCGTTCGTACCAGGGCCGCCGTTGGCCATAGATAACATTCCGGGCTTGTCGTGGCGAAGAGAGTCGTTGAATTCATCCTTGAACTTGTATCCCGGATTACCAAAACCCGATCCCAAAGGGTCACCGCCCTGAATCATAAAGTCCTTCATCACCCTGTGAAAGATAAGTCCGTCATAAAATTTCTTCTCCTTATATTGTTCACCTACAAAGGGATTGGTACCCTCTGCCAACGATATGAAATTAGCCACTGTCACCGGTGTTCTTTCATATTCCAGGGTCAGGATGATATCCCCTTTACTGGTTTGAATGTCGGCAAAGATCCCGTCTCCCAGATCTGCGTATTTACTTGATTTGCAACTTAACAAGGTAGCGATAACCAGGAAAATACCAATCGAAGTTTTTTTCATAAAATTTAAGTTAATTTAGAATAGTGTCTTTTTGTTTCTCAATCGCAAGAAGGGTTACCACGGCCCTGAGCGGCACATTGGCTCCTATTTTATCGTTGTCTCCATGATATCCGAATGCCAGCGAAGACGGAAACAAAAATACGGCCGTTTCCCCTGCTTTCAGCAATTTTATACCATTCCTGAGGCCCGGGAATAATTCCTGCTGGTCTACCCGGTAACTCTGCTGTCCGATTTCCTCTTTAGAATATATAGTGTCATTGTTCAGATTGAAAATTTCGTAGTTCATGGTAACCAGGTCTTTTTCCTCAGGCCGCGGGGCGGGTTCTTCAATTCTATTAATATAATAATACCACGAACCGCTGGAAGAGGCTTCATATGAATGCGCTGTATCCCGGGCAATGATTCCATGGATTTTTTCTTCTTCCAATGCCAGGAGTTTTTTATTTCTCTCAACGGATTCTTTTATAAAACTTCCTGTGCGCACCTCTACCGGTTTCCTGGGTACGGGGCCTTGGCAGCCCATAGCCGCCAGAAGAATTAGACAAGTGAAATTTAGGGATCTCATTTGGTAAGTATCATTTTAAATTCAGCTAACAAGGCTACAAAATAGGCGGTAGTCTCAGCAAGGGAGCGCTCACTTTTACCCCCTGCGGCATTGGTGTGCCCACCCCCGTGAAAAAAATTTCTTGCCAGATCATTGACCGAGAAATCACCCTGTGAACGGAATGATATTTTTATAATCCCTTCTTCCCGGTTCTCGATAAAAATTGCCGCCAGCCTAATCCCATTGAGTGCGAGCGCGTAATTTACAAATCCCTCAGTATCCCCTTTCTTATATTCATGGGCATCAAGCTCATTCTGGTCCAGCGTGGTATAGGCGGTGTTATACTCCGGCAATACCTTCAGGTTGGCAAGTGCGCAACCTAAAAGCTTCATCCTGTCAGGGCTGTTGGAATCGTAAATGTTGTGGTGAATTTCTGCGTTTTTTGCTCCCTTATCGATCAGGTCTGCTGCTACCCTGTGTGTTCTGCTGCTGGTAGATGCATACTTAAAGGATCCGGTGTCCGTCAGGATTCCGGCATAGAGACAATTGGCAATATCAGCTGAAATAGTTCCCAGGTCGCCCAGCTGTTCAATCAGGGTGTATACCATTTCACAGGTGGAACTCATGGAAGTATCAGAAAATTGAATATTGGCGTACCCGGCAGGTTCCTGGTGATGATCGATCATCACAAATGGCTGTACGGCATTTTCCAATATGGGCTGCAAATGTCCTGTTCGGCTCAGCTGATTAAAATCGAGTGTAAAAAACAGGGTTGCCTTCTCAAGTAATTCCAGGGCACGGATGTTCTCCTTCTCAAAATTTACTATGTCGCGATTTCCCGGCATCCATTTCAGGAATTTTGGAAAATCATTTGGAGTTATAACCACAGTTTCATGTCCGGTATCCTTCAGATAATGATTCAAGGCCAGTGTCGCACCAATTGCGTCGCCATCCGGATTTTTGTGTGGTACTATGACTATTTTCTGCCGATTGGCCAATAGGGATTTTAGCGCCCTAACCTCCTCTGAATTCATGCGCGCAAATATACGATATTATCATTTAGACTTGTATCCGCTTCGCGAATTTGGATGTTTATGTAAACGGAGGAAGTTACGGCACAGGAAGGTTGCGCGATGAAAGTGACCAGGGCGCCCCAGGCAATTGTCGGAGCGTTTCCCAATAGAGAATCGTGGGTGGCAGTGTTTAGGGCATCATGGGATGGCTGGAGGTCAGATGAACGGTTTGAATGTGCAAATCAGGAAAGCCTGTCCCGGCAGTCATTAATTTGGGGGTTGCAGTCAGAAAATGTACTTTTGCACAAAATTTTTCAGAAATGACAGGAAACAGAACATTTACCATGATCAAACCGGATGCAGTGGAGAATGGACACATAGGCGCGATTCTAGAAAAGATTACCGCGGCAGGTTTTAAGATCATAGCACTAAAATATACGCAGTTAAGCAGGAGGGACGCCCGCGAATTTTACGACATTCACAAGGATCGCCCATTTTTTGGAGAATTGGTCGATTTTATGACCAGAGGCCCTATCGTTTCGGCCATCCTGCAAAAGGAAAACGCCGTCGAAGATTTCAGGGCGCTCATCGGGGCTACCAATCCGGCAGAAGCGGCTGAAGGTACCATCCGCAAACTTTATGCCCGTGATATAGGTGAAAATGCCGTTCATGGGTCTGACAGCGACGAAAATGCGGCACTGGAAGGGGCTTTTCATTTTGCAGGCCGGGAAATATACAGCTAGCGATCATAACAGGTCGCCTTGATTGGCTCTCATGTAATATATCGTTTTCGGAATATTTGCTCCACAGGGCTTGGGAGTTACAACACTTGATTTTCAGAGCCGTTATCTCAGAACGATTTTTTTAATGAGTTCTTTTCCCAGTTCTTCATTCAGAAGCACTATAATCTTCGATTTGCCATGGCTGAGCTCCTCTCGTAATACCGAGGAAGAAAGCGATATAAACAAAGTGTCGTTGCGGAGTTCTACCGCAGTGGTGTATGTATTGACCCCGTTACCCATCAATTTTTTCCAGGCGTCCTTCACATTCACCTTATCAATTCCCTTTTGCAGTTTATTGGCGGCAATAAATTCGCCGAGCGCTTCTCCAAGGCTTTGATCGTTGTTTTTACGGCTCTTCATGGTTGTAATTGATGCGCTTTGTATCGTTTGTAATGATAAGTGATCTGATTTTCGTTGACTACAGAAAAATGGTTGCTGCTGATATTGGTGATCACTTCCTTCCAGTTACTGAATCTGTTTGTATACTCCATTATCAGGTGGTCATTTTCCTGAGAGACACCAAAATACTCGGCTTCATTGGCAGTTTCAAAAGTGCCCTCCAGGCTCGGTCTGACCTTTCTTCGCGACCCAGTCATGCCTTTTATTTCAAAATAGTCAATGGTGCTGTTCAGCTGAAATTCTTTTTTACTGCCGTCCGGAAAGTGTACCATTTCAATTTCCCAATAGCCGTTTAAGGTATCAAGCTCCGTCTTTTGAGGTCCGGAGGAACATCCCTGGAACACCATAAGAAGAGCAATGATCCTGGCGAATTTCATCCTACAATTTAAAGATTTTATAGGACTGATGGATGGATTTAACCACATTTTCCGTCCGGTCTGCATGAGTATCGCTTAAGAAGATCTGACCAAAGTCTGCGTTATCCACCAACCCGATGATATGACCCACCCTGTTCTCATCGAGTTTGTCAAAAATATCATCCAGGAGGAGGATTGGGGCCATTCCCGACTGCTTTTTCAGCAGATGAAATTGTGCGAATTTCAGGGCTATTAAAAAGGATTTTTGCTGACCCTGGCTACCGAATTTTTTGATAGGATGCCCTGCAATTTCAAATAGGAGGTCGTCTTTGTGGATGCCGGTATTGGTATACTGCAATGCGCGGTCCCTGGCAATAGAGCTTTCAAGTAATGGCAACAGTGGCGCCTCTGATAGCTGACTTTCATACTTTAGAACCACAGCCTCAGTACCCCCGGAAATCGCTAAGTACTGTTCTTTAAAAACCGGAATGAATGACTCAATGAACGTTATTCTTTTTTGGTGGATAAATCCCCCAAGCCCGGCCAATTGCTCATTATAAACTGCTAGCGTTGCGGCATTATAGGTATGATTTACAACAAAATACTTCAGCAACGCATTTCGCTGCGCAAGAATTTTATTATAGTTAATGAGCTTTTGAAGATATTCCGGATCGGATTGACTTATAACACCATCCATGAATTTACGACGGGTTTCACTTCCCTCAATGATCAGATCCCTGTCAGCGGGAGAGATGATCACCAGCGGGAGCAGGCCTATGTGGTCCGTTAAGCGTTCATAGGCCTTCCCATTGCGTTTGATCACCTTTTTCAGACCTTGTTTAAGGCTGCATACGATCTTTTCTTCCCGTTCCCTGTGCTCAAAATGCCCCTCGATCATAAAAAAATCGGACTGGTGTTTGATATTCTGGATGCTGATCGGATTAAAATACCCTTTTCCGAACGACAGATGATAAATGGCATCGAGAATATTGGTCTTACCCACTCCATTGTCCCCTACAAAACAATTTATTTTCCGGTCGAAAGTGAAATCGCCGGCATTGAAATTTTTATAGTTGATCAAAGAAAGTTTCTTGAGAAACATGCAGGGCCTAATTTGAAGATGGCAATGGGGGGTGCAAAATATCGAAAAATTACGAATAAATACCCCTTGGTTTTGGATAAAACCTTTATTTTTGCGCCACGAATAAAATGAACAATGGCAACATATAAAAAGCGGGGTTCCAAACCTAAATCTGGCGTGGAAGGCAGGAGATCAGACGATCCTAACAGCACAACCGCAGAGGTTTTTAGCAGCCTGGATGAGGGTGCTTCGAGATCGGAGCAATGGGTGGCCAGAAATCAGAATTATATCCTGGGTATCATCGGGGTGGTGGCAGTAGTCGTTCTGGGGTACCTGGCGTACAGGCAATTTATTCTTAAACCAAAAGAAGAAAATGCTGCAAATGAAATGTTTTATCCCCAGCAGTATTTTGACCAGGCCTTGGAAAATACAGCCGAAAAGGATTCGCTTTTTAATCTTGCCCTCAATGGGGCCGAGGGAAAATACGGTTTCCTGGATATCATAGAGGAATATCAGGGAACAAAATCGGCCAACCTCGCTGCTTATTCTGCAGGAATGGCCTACCTGAATATGCAGAAGTATGATGAAGCTATCAGGTATCTGGACCAGTTTTCCACAGACGAATCAATAACAGGCCCACTTGCTCTTGGCGGTATCGGTGATGCTTTTGCTCAACTTGGACAGCCGGAAGAGGCGCTTGGCTACTATGAGAACGCCATCAAACATAATACGAATAACTATACAACTCCCAGATTTTTGTTCAAGGCAGGCGTCATTGCAATGGAA
Source organism: Muriicola sp. (assembly GCA_041744575.1). Lineage (GTDB taxonomy): Bacteria > Bacteroidota > Bacteroidia > Flavobacteriales > Flavobacteriaceae > JTS-RE37. The sequence goes on along the minus strand of JBGTKP010000054.1, from coordinate 37,936 downwards.
CTTGACAGATCCCAGGATGCCCTGGCCTCCTTTCAGCGAATAAAGGAAGAATTTCCTGATTCGGAAGAAGCTCAAACGATCGACGTTTATATAGGGATGGTCAAAAGCGGAAAGTAAAATGGCTACAGCTGTAAAAAACCTCTCCTATTATGACAAGACCGGGATTCCTTCTGCCCAAAATCTCAGGTTTGGAATTGTAGTCGCCGAATGGAACAGCGAGATCACCGAAGCACTTTTTCAGGGCGCATATGCCGCTTTGCTAGATTGCGGAGCAATCAGTTCCGACATTTTGCGCTATAACGTACCAGGTAGTTTTGAACTTGTTTATGGCTGCAAGCAAATGATACGCAGGGAAAAAGTGGATGCGGCCATAGCCATTGGCAGTGTTATCAAGGGCGAGACAGATCATTTTCACTTCATCTGCACCGCTACCTCTCAGGGGATCAAGGATCTGAATGTTCAACTGGACATCCCTGTCATATTTTGTGTCCTTACTGACAACAATTTGGAACAGGCCAGAGCAAGAAGTGGTGGGGAACACGGAAATAAGGGAACCGAGGCTGCCATTGCCGCTATTCGAATGGCCACCCTTTAAATATACCACCGGCCATGTGCCTTCTTCCTCAAACCGAATGTGGCTAAAGAAGAACCCTTTTTATCATAGCTACTGTTAACAATTTTTGGCAAGTATACTTCGGCACTTTTTTTGATTTTGAGTAACTTTGAGACCACATGGCTATGGGAAAATTTTCAAAATTACGCAAAAATAAAAAGTTCAGTTATTCACCTCGTTATTATGATGATCAGGGCAGGGGAAATCCGTTTAAAATCGAACATAAACTGGATAAATTCAGAAGTACCGTTGGCTCAGAGGGCAATCTGAAGGGGAGATTCAGCGGAGCGATGGCTGATTCCCGCAGACAAGGTGACCGTTATCTGGGAACAAGATTGCTCATCATTACGGCGATACTGCTTCTCATTTTTCTTTATATCATTGACTTTGACCTCTCCATATTCTTCAAGCGATAATGGCCGACATCATTCAACTATTGCCAGACCATGTTGCCAATCAGATTGCTGCCGGAGAAGTGGTCCAGCGACCATCCTCCGTTGTTAAGGAATTACTTGAAAATGCCATTGATGCAGGGGCCGGAACAGTTAAACTAATTGTCAAGGACGGCGGAAAAACGCTGATACAGGTGGTGGATGACGGGATCGGCATGAGCCCTACCGATGCGAGACTCAGTTTTGAACGGCATGCCACATCCAAGATCCGCAGTGCAGAGGATCTTTTCAGCCTTCATACCAAAGGTTTCCGGGGAGAGGCGCTCGCTTCAATTGCCGCAATAGCCCATGTGGAGATGCAAACAATGTCTGCAGACGCCTCGGTTGGGACTTTGATCAAAATTGAAGGCAGCCATCTTATTAGTCAGGAGGTTACGGCTACCGTACAGGGAACCTCCATTTCCGTAAAACATTTGTTCTTCAACATTCCGGCCCGCAGAAATTTTTTAAAATCAAATCAGGTTGAGCTCCGTCATATTACTGATGAATTTCATCGCATCGCCCTGGCTCACCCATTCGTGAGCTTTCATTTTTACAGCAATGGCTCGGAGATTTCCCATGTGCCAGGAAGTAATTTCCGGAAGCGGATTGTACGCTTATTCGGCGATAAGACCAATGATAAGCTTGTACCTGTACACGAGGATACGAAGGTTGTGAAGATCAGTGGCTTCATATGCCGGCCGGAATTTTCAAAAAAAAGCAGGGGGGAGCAATTCTTTTTTGTCAATAACAGGTTTATAAGAAGCCCCTATCTCTATCACGCTGTTCTGAATGCCTATGAAGGTTTGATACGGGCGGATAATTATCCCGGATATTTCCTCCATCTGGAAGTGCCGCCGTCTTCAATTGATATCAATATACACCCCTCTAAAACCGAAATTAAGTTCGATGATGAACAGACGCTCTACGCTATCCTGAGATCAACTATCAAGCATGGTCTGGGACAATTCAGCGTTTCCCCTGTCCTGGATTTTGATCAGGACCCTCTGCTGAATACCCCCTATGCCTTCCGCAACCGCGATGCCAGTCAGCCTCATGTTTCGGTAGATGCGGGGTTCAATCCCTTCATGAACGGCCCTGCCGCTGCCTTTACGGCCTCCACCTCAAACAAAAAACAGCGCCATGCCCTGGAACATATGTATCTGGGCCTTCAGTCCCTCATTGGTGACCATGAGCCTTCGTCCGGAGGGGATGAGGAATCTGAAACTATGACCAGCTCCATCTTTGAAGGGCAGACGGAGAGGCAAGAGAATTTGGGGACCACCTTGCAACTTGGTCGGAAGTTCATCCTGACGACTATCAAGTCCGGAATACTGATACTTCATCAGGCCAGGGCGCATCAAAGGGTGCTTTATGAAAGATTCCTGCGGATCATTACTGTAAAGGAAACCATCAGCCAACAATTATTGTTTCCGCTGAAACTTTCCTTTAACACTACGGAAATCAATATCCTCGGGGAAATGAAGGACAACCTGATAAGCCTTGGCTTTATCTTTGACCAACCGGAGGGTGATATATTACAAGTGACCGCACTGCCGGCATTGATTCCTGAAAAAGAAGCAGGTACTGTCCTGGATAGGTTGATTTCTGAGTATCAGGAGGAAGTTCCGGGCACGTCCTTTTCCCAGGCTGATCTGTTGGCAAAAACTCTGGCAAAAACCCTGGCTGTAAAAACAGGAGATCTTTTGGAAACCACCTCTCAAATGGCCCTTGTAAATGATCTATTTGCCTGTAAAGAACCTGAACTGAGTCCGTTTAACAAGCCTATTTACATCACCATCCCCGAAGGCGATCTCGATAGAAAATTCAACTGAATGGCTAGAATAACCGATGCAATCAAGCACTTGCTCATCATTAATATCCTCTTCTTTATTGCCACCAATCTCTATGCCGAGCAAATGGAACAGTGGTTTTCACTATGGTTCCCACAGAATGATCACTTCCGTTGGTGGCAGATAGTTTCCCATATGTTCATGCATGGGGGATTTGCCCATATCCTTTTTAATATGTACGCTCTTTGGGCCTTTGGTTCCCCTTTGGAACAGATCTGGGGCAAGAATAAATTCCTTTTCTTCTATTTTTCAGCCGGACTGGGAGCTGCTTTGATCCATACAGGAGTCAATTACTATTACTTTAATTCCGGAATGGAAGCGCTCATGAATGCCGGCCTCCAAAAGACACAAATCCTTGACGCCCTGGGACATCCAAACGGCATAGATGTTGAAAAATTAAAAGAACTGGTTCCGCCCAATATAGTGGATAATTTTGCAAGTGCCTACTATGGCAGGGCAGTAGGAGCCTCAGGGGCTATTTATGGAATTCTGGTGGCATTTGGTATGTCTTATCCCAATATGGAATTATTCCTTATCTTTTTACCGATTCCAATCAAGGCCAAATTCTTTATCCCCGTTTTAATTGCGCTCGACCTGTTCTCCGGAGTAACCGGGTACTCTATATTCGGAAGTGGTATTGCACATTTCGCGCATGTCGGTGGCGCACTTTTTGGATTTTTGATGATGTGGTACTGGAAAAATAATCAGTTTAAAAGCAATCGTTGGGACAGATGACCACCGGAAACCTAAAATATCAATACGCACGTTTAAGTATCGCTGAGAAACTCATCGCACTTAATGTACTCGTATTTATATTGAATGCCTTACTTACTTTTTTATTGGGTATTTCCAGGGATACATTTATGCATTGGTTCGAACTGCCAAAAGACTTCTATGCCTTCCTGTCCCAGCCCTGGTCTCTGGTAACCTATTCGTTCTTCCACGGCGGCATCTGGCATCTTTTCTGGAATATGGTAATGCTCTATTTTTCAGCGAGGATTTTCCTTAATCTTTTTAACCCGGCCAAATTTATTAATGTTTATTTTCTGGGGGTCATTTTCGGAGGGCTGCTGTTCCTGCTGAGCTATAATGTTTTTCCCGCTTTCCTGGGTATCAATACTTCTTTAATAGGCGCATCCGCCGGGGTAACCTCAGTGCTGATATTTATTTGCGCCTACATTCCGAACCAGGAGGTGCGTATTTTCTTCTTTAACGTGAAACTGTGGTACATCGGTGCCTTCTTTGTATTGGTAGATCTGATTCAAATTCCGGAAGGCGGCAATGCAGGTGGCCATCTTGCTCATCTTGGAGGCGCTTTGCTCGGATACGTTTATGCACGCCAGTTACTGCAGGGAAAAGACATCGGTTCAGGGTTTACCCGTCTACTCGAAGGCATAGAGAATCTCTTCAAAAAACGTGAAAGAAAGGCGCCCTTAAAAACCGTATACCGAAAAAAGCAAACCACGACGGTTTCCAATGCAGGATATGACAGGGAGAGCAGGCAGCGGAAAATTGATGCCATCCTTGACAAGATAAGTAAATCCGGATATGAAAGCCTTTCGACCGCAGAAAAGGATTTCCTGTTCAAAGCCGGAAAAGAAGACTAACCAGTGGGGCGGTATTCCATTTTTAGTAAAGGTATGTTATTGACCAACCTGTTCTTTGCGGTGCTTTTGCTGGTCACCTGTATCCTCCCGTATATATCGCTGGCCAGATTTCCGATCATATCCCTGCTCAGCCTTACCGTACCGATTCTTATCCTGGCGAACCTATTCTTCCTGTTGTTCTGGGCATTTAGAATCAGAAGGACCCTTTTAATCCCGCTGACAGCCCTGGCAGCCTCATACTTCTTTCTGGGGACTTTTTTTAAAATTAATTCAAAAGAGCCGGTACCAAGCACTGAAGACCTCAGCATCATGAGTTTCAATACAAGGGCATTTAACAAATATAACTGGATCAAGAATCCCGCTCTTGGACAACAGATCATCACTTTTGTCAGTGAAAAGAATCCTGACGTCATTTGTTTCCAGGAATTTGAAAAGCTCAGGGCTACTGAACTCTGGCAATACCCTTATCAGTATGTCCAATCAATGGTGCCCGGGGAAAGGAAATCCGTAAAAGCCATTTTTTCAAAATATCCAATTATTCATAAGGGTTCTCTGAATTCTCAGGATAATTATAACAACGCCATTTTTGCAGATATTCTGTATGGCAAGGACACTTTGCGCCTGTATAACGTACACATGGAATCTCTTCGGATTACCCCGGATTATGAGGCACTCACCGGAGAACCTTCCGTTAAATTGTTAAAGAGACTTGGGATTTCCTTTTCCAGGCAGGAACAACAGGCGGAACGCCTGAGCCTCCATCTAAGGAACAGCAGGTATAAGAGTATCGTCAGCGGGGATTTTAATAACACCCAGTTCTCCAATGTGTACCATATCGTCAAGGGAGACCGCCTGCAGGATACCTTTGAGACGAGAGGCAAGGGATACGGGAGCACCTATAACTTTAATTACTTCCCGGCACGAATTGATTTTATCATGGCCGATACCACCTATCAGGTAATGACACATGAAGTTTTCCGCGAAGCACTTTCCGACCACTTTCCTATCATGGCCTCAATCCACATCCCATGATAATAACAGACAATCCGCAAGATCAGCAACTATGTGGATGACCAATGCAAGGCCTGCCAATCTCGTTTTTTTGTAAAGCAGAAGAAGGAGATAGAGTCCAACTGCCCAGTAACTATGGAGTGGGTGAAATCCGATACTGCAGCGATCAGGATCAAAAATTGGAGTGGCTAACAGATGATCCATGTCAATAAGAATCCCGGCCAGAAGGATCAGGATGACAACGATCCTACGCTTCTTAAAAAAAGCAAATCCCATGGCAACGGGAACCAGGAAATGGATCCCGTAATGGATGAGGAATCTAAGCATCTGACCAGGGCAATTGGAAGGTTTGCAAATAATCCTTTGCCCGAGTCCCTTCATTGAATATCAGGTCCAAAATGCTGGCATTTTCAACAAAACCATGCCTGTCCCCGAAAACCTGAACATATTTTTGCTGAGGCATATGCTGCAATGTTTTGGCATTTACAAGCCTCCGGGCATCCTCAACCTGAGGTACCAGTTCATAGGACGCGGTTGTTTCCTGGGGAAATTCGACTTTAAGACAGTGGCAAAGGAATTCGATGGCTTTGAGATTAAAGTCGAGCAGGAAGGTATGCCGGGATTCAAACAGAGGGGCCAGGTCCTCCTCGTAATATTCGAAGAATGGAGATGTTCTGTAGGCGGTTTGGAGTGTTTTCCAGTGAAGGCTCTGCCAATGGTAACTGTTGTCCAGACGTACATCCAGGTATAGTTGCCGCCCACTACGTCCACCCACATGTTTGATGGGTATTGTGAGCAGATGCCTTCCCTGATCCGTACAGATGTGACATCGATTTCGAAAAGTCTGTTTTTGGTAGTTGTCATGCATTTCCCAAATGACATGATGTCGTGAGATGACCGCAAAGGTGCATATATTAGGGAAGTAAACCGGATGGAGGAGTAACTTCATAGGCAAGACCGATCGCGGGGCTGACAACGACCGGTAGGATTTTTAGCGGCAGGCTATCAATGCCACCAACATTGTCAGGCGCTTCCTGCGCGTTTCTTTTTCCTCCGTTTCCAGAAATAGTCAATGACGAAATAAGCGGCCAGAAGAATTAAGAAGGTCCGGAAATAGGACCGGGGTTCTCCGCTTCCTCCCACAGTGGTGAATATGCGGTCCCATCGCGGTTTCCAGCTGGCGATTCCGTCATTAAAATTGTCAAAACTCAGCCAGATAAAAATGGGTTTTCCCACGATGTGATTCTCCGGGACATAGCCCCAGGCCCTGCTGTCCTCAGAATGATCCCTGTTATCACCCATCATCCAGTAATAATCCTGTTTGAAAGTATACGAATCAGTTACCTCTCCATTGAGGCTGATTTGATTACCATTTACCTTAATGGCATTGCCTTCATAATCCCTTATTATTTTTTTATAGAATGGCAGGGTCCTAAGGGTCAGCGCTACCTTGTCGCCTTTCCCTGGAATATAAATGGGTCCGAAGTTGTCATAATTCCATGGATATGACGGATTTTGCGGGAAAACATTGCCACCGGGTTGTCCCGCCGCGTCTATGTCCTTCACTATGGAATCAATTCCCGGATTCTTCTCCAATGCGCTGACCATTTCGTCCGAAAGGGTGACCGTACGCTGACGGTCCGTTATTTCCCGAAGGGACAGACCGGCCTTGCGAACCAGGTCCGGCGGAAATCCTCCGGATTTTGTTATGAGCTCGATCTCGCCGTCGCCATTTTGACCTGCAGCTACCAGGCGACCGCTGATCATCTGGTATTGGTTCTGGTTCAGGGGACCAGAGACATACTTGCGGTTAAATTCTTCAATACCTAAGTCCAGTAGCAATCGGGACGATACCCCCTTCTGGGAATAAACGGTGTAATCATACTGAGGTCTCGCCCTGTCTGATAACTTGAGTTGGGTTCCGTTGATGAAAACAAAACCATCCCTGATGTCCAGAGAATCACCCGGGACCCCAACACATCGTTTTACGTAATTTGATTTTTTATCGATAGGTTTGTCGACTCCCTTTTCACGCCTGAAAAAAGCCCTGACGGTGTCTGCGGGCCAGCTGAAAACAACAATATCATTCTTTTTGATCTTTTCAAATCCCGGCAATCTGAAATAAGGCAACTGCGGTTTTTTGAGGTATGAACGGACCCCAAGGACCGGAAGGGTATCGTGTACCATCGGGGCTGCAATGGTAGTCATAGGAGCCCGGGCACCGAAATGGAATTTGCTTACAAAAAGCAGGTCTCCGATTCTCAACGTACGTTCAAGGGAACCGGTTGGAATCACATAGGGTTGAATAAAATAAGTGTGAACCAGCGTCGCAGCTACTACGGCAAATACTATGGAACTGACCCATTCTCCGAGGGCGGTAGTAGGATGAAGACTCCTGTGGGGAATATAAGTGACGTCGAGGGCATAATTCACGTAATAGATATAAAATCCAAGGGTCAGAACGACCAGCCAGCTCTCAAGAAAACTGTTCCGGCCGAAACTGCGGATGGTTTCTACCCAGATGACGGGAAACATGAGCAGGTTGATGATAGGAATGAACAACAATATGACCCACCATTTCGGACGGTTGATAATGGTCATGAGGACTATGGCATTGTAGACCGGAATGGCGGCTTCCCATGATTTTCTGCCGGCCTTTTGGTACAATTTCCAGGTTCCGAGGAAATGAATGAGTTGAACGATCAAAATAAAGATGATCCATTGTATACTATCCATATGCGTAAACTACATGATTTTAAACCAGCGGCAAATGTATTGCGTAATTTTTACTTTAGTGTGATAATTAAAACTTTGAATGAAAATCCGGAAATAACATTACGCCATATATGCTGGTTTGTTGTGTGTCTTAACCCAAGTTTAACACATCCTGCATGGTGAAAATTCCCTTTTTGCCGATGATCCACTCGGCAGCCATAACGGCTCCGAGAGCGAATCCCATCCTGTTGTGTGCGGTGTGTTTAATTTCAATTGTATCAATTTCACTTGTGTAATGGACCACATGAGTGCCGGGTATGCTGCCCTGTCTTGCCGAAGTGATGGATATAATGGCATCCCCGTGATGATCACGCTGCCAGCTGATATAATTGGATTTCTGAATGATATCATCCGCCAGGGTGATTGCCGTACCGCTGGGAGCATCCAGTTTTTCCGTGTGATGTGTTTCATGGATGCCCGTCCGGTATTGAGGAAAGTTCTTCATAATCATGGCCAGGGACTTATTGAGTGCAAAAAAAAGTTGTACACCGAGACTGAAATTGGATGAGTACAGGAAGGCGCCTTCTTTTTCATGGCAAATAGCCACCGCCTCATAGTAGCGGTCAAGCCAGCCGGTTGTTCCCGAAACAACGGGAATATGGTGTTGCAGGCAGTCCGTTATGTGCTCAAAAGCAGTATCCGGCGTACTGAAATTGATAGCAACATCCATAGTGGAATAATCAATATCCGTGCTTCCGAGGTCGACCCTGGCTACAATAGTATGGTCGCGATCAAGGGCCAGCTGCTCGATCATCCGCCCCATTTTCCCATATCCTAAAATTCCTATCTTCACGTTATCTCTATTTATCTGTGATCATTCATTTGTGGCCTATTTTCCTAGACATTTCTCAGAATCTGAAGGTCAGGGCGAGGCCATAATTGGGATCGGCTGTGACTGGATTATATTCAAGAAATGGATGTATTCTGGCGCTCAAATCTTCGTCTACATTGAACTGTTTTAAATGGGAATCAACGTTGGCGTCAATAATATTCAGGGCATACAGGCCAATGGTGATCACAAGAGCGAGATCCCGGTCACGTTGATAACGTTCCTGCGCATCCTGTATGGCCTGATCAGAAAGGTCAGGATTTCCGGGATTGATGCCGGACCCGTTGACATCATAGAACTCATCATCGGTGAACCCTGCCCTCCGCCTTTTAAAAGCAGATCTGAAACGGTCATAGAGATCATCGTTGTAAACATAGGCATAAATACTGGTGCCCATGGCAAGATAGACGATTGGCACTTTCCAATACCTTTTGTTGTATATCTGGCCCAGTCCCGGCAATACGGCTGAATAAAAAGCGGCTTTGCTCGGAGCCAAAGGATTCAGTGGTTTTTTGGCCACAATGGTATCCACTTTTACCCCTTGTTTTTCCAGCCTACGGGCAAGTGAATCCGTTGCCTTTTCCTGGGTAACAGGATCCTGGGCAGCAGTAAAGGTTGTGAAAAAACCTAAAAACAGCCAGACGAAAAGGGAATTATTCACCGGTAATGCGCTTTTTTATCTTATGGAATTCATCGGTCGTGGCAAACGGAATGGTAATGCTCCCTTTGCCTTTGTTATTTGAAGTTACCCTTACATCGGTTTGCAGAAATTCCGTCAACTCGCGCTTGCCTGTAGTGGTGAATTCCATCGTGGATGGAGGAACTGAAGCCGGAACAACTTCCTTCCTGTCCGGATGCTGATATCCCTTCACCAGATTCTCCGTTTCTCTTACGGAAAGCTGCTGCCCGAGGATTTTTTCATAGAGTTCCAACTGATCTTTTTTACTTTCAATAGTAACCAGTGTCCTGCCGTGGCCCATAGAGATGAACCCATCCCTGATCCCGGACTGAATGATGGGATCCAGACGCAATAACCGTAAATAGTTGGTTATGGTAGATCTCTTTTTACCCACCCTTTCACTGAGTTTTTCCTGGGTGACCTCAATTTCATCTATAAGGCGTTGATAGGACAATGCGATTTCGATGGGATCCAAATCCTGTCTCTGGATATTTTCTACCAATGCCATTTCCAGGGATTCCTGGTCATTGGCAATCCGGATATAAGCGGGGATAGTGCTCAGACCCACAAGCCTTGAGGCCCTATACCGGCGCTCCCCGGAAACCAACTGATAGATGTTTGAATCACTCTTGCGGACAGTGATGGGCTGAATAACGCCCAGTTCCCTGATGGAGCTGGCCAATTCCCTCAGCGTCTCCTCATTAAAATTCGACCGTGGCTGGAAGGGATTCACTATAATGGTATCCATTTCAAGTTCAACGATGGATCCAACAATAGGGTCTGCCTCCAGATCCCGTACGGGAGCATTTTCATGCTCCGGATCTTTCAGCAAAGCCGATAAACCCCTGCCCAAAGCTTGTTTCCTCGTTGCTTTCGCCATCAGACTTTTTCTCTGTTTTTCTTCAGAAGTTCGCTGGCCATATTAAGATAATTGGAAGCCCCCTTGCTGCTAGCGTCATACTTTATAATACTTTCGCCGAAACTCGGGGCCTCTCCGAGACTGACATTGCGTTGTATAATGGTGTCGAATACCATGTCAGAAAAATGTTTTTTAACCTCTTCCACTACCTGATTGGACAGGCGCAGTCTGGAATCATACATCGTGAGGAGCATACCCTCTATATCCAAATCAGGATTATGGATTCTTTGAACCCCCTTAATCGTGTTCAACAGTTTGCCGAGGCCTTCGAGCGCATAATATTCACATTGAATCGGAATTATTACCGAATCGGCCGCGGTGAGTGCATTCAGTGTCAACAGCCCGAGGGAGGGAGCACAGTCAATGAGGATAAAGTCATACATGTCGCGCAGTCCGGCTACTGCCTTTTTCATCATATATTCCCTCTCATCCTTGTCAACAAGCTCTATTTCGATGGCCACCAGATCTATGTGGGAAGGGATGAGATCCAGATTGGGAGAAGAAGTCTGTATAATAGTATTCAGTGGATTGCCTAAATGTTCAAGCAGCTGATAGGTTCCCTGCTCCACTTCATCCACATTGATTCCAAGGCCTGAAGTCGCATTTGCCTGGGGATCCGCATCTATTAACAACACTTTCTTTTCCAATACTCCGAGGGATGCCGCCAGATTGACCGTTGTGGTGGTTTTACCTACCCCGCCCTTCTGATTTGCAATAGCAATTATCTTGCCCATTGTTGTTGTAAGTTTGGGTCTAAAAATACAATTAATTAGCCTACTAAAAAATGTAACTTGTTAACACAAAGTGAATAACTATGGTGCTTCGCGTTAAAATAAGTTAAAGAAAACTGGAGGATTACAACCGGCTGCGCCAGCCTCTCATTGTGGTTCCGGGAGTGGTTGTCAGGGCATTCAGGTGTAAAGGTTTCATCAGGGAGAGGGCCGTGTATTTATATTCATGATGGGGAATCGTCCAAAAGTATTTCAAGTAACTGAATCGCTGCTTCACTGATCTTGCTGCCAGGTCCGAAAACAGCTACTGCTCCGGCTTCAAATAAATAGCTATAATCCTGTTTCGGAACCACTCCGCCCACTACCACCATGATATCCTCTCTTCCGTAATCGCGTAGTTCACTTATGAGCTGAGGCACCAGGGTTTTATGTCCGCCGGCCAGCGACGACACCCCCAGGATGTGAACATCATTTTCTACGGCCTGCCTTGCTGTCTCCGCAGGGGTTTGAAAAAGCGGGCCGATATCCACATCAAATCCAAGGTCTGCATAGGCTGTCGCTACGACTTTGGCGCCGCGGTCGTGGCCGTCCTGTCCCATTTTAGCAACCATGATTCGTGGCCTTCTGCCCTCCCGGACAGCAAACAGGTCGGCAAGTTCCCTGGCCTTGTTAAAACTCCCGTTATCTTTTAATGCCTTGGAATACACCCCTGTAAATGATTTGATTTCAGCGGTATGGCGTCCGAAAGCCTTTTCCAGCGCACTACTGATTTCACCCAATGTTGCCCGTGCCCTTGCCGCTTCTATGGCTAAAGCTAGTAAATTGTCCTGTACCTGATCTTGTTTCTTTATGTTTTCCCAAGTAGCAGCCCTTCGTCTTAAGGCCTCCAGTGCTCCCTGCACTCGCTGATCATCTCGCTCAGCTTTCACTACTTTGAGGCGTTCAATTTGTTGATTGCGGACTACTTGATTATCAACCTCAAGGGTAAGGAGCGGATCTTCCTCGGTCAACGGAAAGCTGTTTACGCCTATGATCAGGTCACACCCACTGTCAATCCGTGCCTGCTTTCGCGCGGCGGCTTCTTCTATCCTGAGTTTCGGAATCCCGGTTTCTATGGCTTTGGTCATGCCCCCCAAGCCCTCTATTTCTTCTATATGATTCCAGGCTTTGTCGGCAAGCTCGCTGGTCAGGGATTCTAAGTAATAGCTACCTGCCCATGGATCCACCGTGCGGGTAATCCCTGTTTCTTTCTGAAGCACCAATTGTGTGTTTCGCGCAATCCTGGCGGAAAAGTCGGTGGGCAGGGCAATGGCCTCATCAAGCGCATTGGTGTGCAGGCTCTGCGTACCCCCAAAAATAGCCGCCGCAGCTTCTATCGTCGTCCTTGCGATATTGTTGAACGGATCCTGTTCGGTGAGGCTCCAGCCACTGGTCTGGCTGTGGGTCCTGAGTGCCATGGACTTTTTATTTTTTGGGTTGAATTGCTTCACAAGTTTGGACCATAACATCCTACCGGCCCTTAATTTGGCAATTTCCATAAAATGGTTCATGCCAATTCCCCAGAAAAAGGAGAGTCGCGGGGCAAAATCATCAATTTTTAAACCCGCTTTAAGCCCGGTACGGATATATTCCAGGCCATCGGCAAGGGTATAGGCCAATTCCAGATCCGCCGGTGCTCCGGCTTCATGCATGTGATATCCCGAAATACTAATGCTATTAAATTTAGGCATATGCCTGCTCGTGTATTCAAAGATGGATGCTACCATCCACATAGAAGGAGCCGGCGGATAAATGTAAGTATTTCGCACCATGAATTCCTTCAGGATATCATTCTGGATAGTTCCCTCCAGTGCATTCATTGGTACGCCCTGTTCTTCTGCTGCAACGATATAAAATGCCAGAACGGGTAAAACCGCGCCATTCATCGTCATCGAAACGGAGATGGCATCAAGGGGGATCTTGTCGAATAAAATTTTCATATCCTCTACGGAATCAATGGCAACTCCGGCTTTGCCAACATCTCCCTCTACTCTCGGATGGTCGCTGTCATATCCACGGTGCGTAGGAAGGTCAAACGCAACAGACAAGCCTCGTTGCCCTGCCTCCAGATTCCTGCGGTAAAAGGCGTTACTTTCCTCCGCCGTCGAAAAACCGGCATATTGCCTGATGGTCCAGGGTCGTTGGACGTACATGGCAGGATAGGGTCCCCTCAGATAGGGTGGCTTGCCAGCACCGAAATGAAGGTGGGAACATGCCCTGAGATCTGAGGCATCATAATGTTCCCGGATGTCAATCCGTTCAGGAGTTTCTGGAACTGATTTTTCAGATACCTTCGGAGGAACATACGAAAAGTTTGAATTTTCGGGAATTTCTGATCCGCGTTGATCCAGGCTTAGGTCCTGAAGATTTTTTCTACTCATGGTTCAATCTGGATTGCTCAGCTTCTTCCGCAAGGCGTTTCACCGAAATAGGTTCAATAAGTGTTTTCCGTGGAGAAGCTGCCAAAAACGGCGATTTCCCAATCGAACTTTTCATTCTGTCCTCCTTGTTTACGTGCAAATTGGTGCCGGTAAGGATGAGGTATCCTTTGCGGAATGAGGCCTCTTCCTTCTGTGCACTCTCCTTTATTTTTCTCTGGATCGTATGATCTCCCAGTAATTTCAAAAATCCTCCCCCCGCCTCAATGTCTTTGAATAAGTCCAGACTCTTTTCCGCCAATTGCCTCGTAAGCCTTTCTATGTAGTAACTTCCGTCAGCGGGATTCAGTGGTCTTTCCAGCAATCCCTCATGCTTCATTATCAGTAACTGATTTCTGGCTATCCGTTCAGAAAAATCATTTCTCTCCAGATACATTGTATCATACGGCAGATTGTATACCACGTCAGAGCCACCCAGGATGGCCGACATACATTCCATGGATGATCTTATAAGATTGGTGTTATAGTCATATAACGTCTTATTCCGAAGGCCTGGCCCGGCAATAATCTTACATTTCGGATCCCAGCCGTATGCCGAGGCCAGGGTGCGCCACAACCAGCGTAATGCGCGGATTTTGGCAATCTCAAAAAAATAATTCCCTCCAACAGATAGTTTAAATGTAGGGGTGAAACCGGTCCGGGAGCCTGATTTTTCTGCCTTCAGGAGATACATGTATTCATTGACATGTGCCAGAGTATATCCCAGTTGTTGGACGATGTTAGCCCCGGCCTGCTGATAGAGGCTTCCGTCTATGCCAAGGATGCCTCCCAGGTTGGCCTGTTGATATTGCGAGAGGATTCCGGATACAACGGCCAGGTCTTTTTTTTTATCCGTGTGCCAGTTCCCGGTCCGAGCGAGAAAACCTATAGGATCCAGACAAAGATGCAGCTTTGATGAACTTTCGGAGTAGGCATTACAAAGGTCATGAAGAAAAGGCGGTGACAGAAATGACGCCTCCAGGAACAGAGGTATGGTACTTCGGTCTGCTTTTTCGGGGAGCCAACCGGCGGTGGGTTCTTCTGAAGCAGGGGAGACGATAAGGGCTTCTGCTCCCAGTGATATGCAGGCTTTCAGCCTTTTATGGATCCCTTCAGAATTCTTACCTTTTATGACCTGGCCAATGAGCCACGCCCCGTTCCTATGCATTGGCGGGCTCTGAGTCCCTGCGTCGTCATGATTGTAGAAGGGTTTTACGGAAATTCCTTCAGGCGACTCCCAAACCATCGCTTTATTATAGTCAGCACCTTGAAGATCTGCCTGGATCTGTTGCTTCCACTCTTTGGTGGTTACTTCCGGAAATTCTTCAAAAAGGGTTGTTCCTCTCATCTTTTTCCTGCTTTAAGCTGTCCTCATATTCGATAAGGTAGATTTCCTCATTCTTTTTTTTAAGATAGTACTGTTCCCTGCCAAATTTTTCCAGTTCCCGCGGATCGGATAATTTTTGGATCACCTTTTTATCCCTGGCGATTTCCTCTTTGAGGAAATCCTGTTGTTTCTCCAGCTTCCTGATCTCCTTTCTCAATTCCAGATGGATGAGTAGGGAATTGGTATCAAAAAATAGCATCCATACTAAAAATACGGTCAGGACCAGGACATAAATATTACTTATAAGTGCAAACCATTTGGTTGCCCTTATCTTTTTAAATCGTATCATCCTAATGCCAGTTTTTCATCGATGATCGTTCGTACTATATCAACTGCCACCGTGTTATATCTGTTGTTTGGAATGATGATATCCGCAAATTCCTTGGTAGGTTCTATCAACTGATCATGCATGGGTTTTAAGGTAGTCTGATACCGCATCAGAACTTCTTCAAGATTCCGGCCCCGTTCATTGATATCTCTTTTTAATCTGCGGATCAGCCGTTCATCCGAATCGGCATGGACAAAGATCTTAATGTCAAACATTTCCCTGATTTCCGGATGGGTGAGAATGAGAATTCCTTCAACGATGATCACTTTTCTCGGATAGGTCAGAATATATTCGTCGGTTCGATTATGTTCTTCAAAGGAATACACTGGCTGACGAATGGGTTCCCCTTTTCTTAACTGCCTGAGATGAGACGCCAGAAGTTCAAAATCGATGGCCCTCGGATGATCAAAATTTACATTGACCCGCTCTTCATAACTGAGATGTGACAGATCTGCATAATAAGCATCCTGGGAAATAACCGCAACTTCGGTTTCCGGTAGTTCGTTGATGATCTGGGTGACCACTGTAGTCTTGCCAGAGCCAGTTCCTCCCGCTATCCCGATAATCAGCATGGCCATGAATTTACATCAAAAGTACATATTTGAAATGATATAGGGAGGGGAGGGAAGGGGGATTAGAGTAAGAGTTGTCTGCTGTTTGTTACAACTGTCTGCACCAAACGTACTTGCGAAAAACCCCTGCCCACCGGCTCCTGACAAAATCAGGAGGGAAGAAAAAAGACGCCGCTGCAGGAATCGCGGGAGGCACCGGTTACGGAGCGGTACACATTGATTTCACCCCGCATTCGAAGGACCCCCATCAATGCAAATACCAAAGCTTCCTTAAATTCGATCAACTTCCGTACAGGCACTTCGACACGGATGTGATCGCCCAAGCTGGCGCGAAGTACTTCGACCATATAGCCGTTCAGAGCACCTCCTCCCGTAACGAAAAGTCGACGGGCATCAGATCCTGAAAAGCGTTGGACCTCCCGGGCGACCTGCCCGGTGATATGACAGACTGCAGTATGCAGCAGGGATGAAGTATCACCACTGGAAGCGTCAACGATTGGTACGACCTCCTTTAAAAACCATTCATATCCTGTCGACTTAGGGATGGGAAGTCCGTAATATTCAAGCCTGTCAAGCTTCCCGAGCATCTCCTTGTCCAGACGCCCATTCCGGGCCAGCTTGCCCCCTTCGTCATAGGCGATACCAACCTTGCGGGTGATATAATTGAGGATCATGTTGGCAAGGCCTATATCATATGCGATACGCTGTCCATCCTGTTCCAGGGAGATATTGCTGATACCTCCGAGGTTCAGGCAGAAATCATACTCACTGAAAAGCAACCTGTCCCCAATAGGGACCAGGGGAGCGCCTTGTCCCCCCAAAGCGACATCGTTCGTCCTGAAATCCGCAAGGGTCATGCATCCGCTTTCATTGGCCAGATGCTGTCCTGAACCCAACTGCCAGGTAATGCCCTTTATTGGCTGGTGGTGGGAGGTATGTCCGTGACTCGCGATAAAATCCACCTCGAGGGTATGCTTTTTCAAAAACTCCCTTGCCTGCTTCCCGAGCCATGTACCATAGGAATTATGAAAATCCAGGTGATCGACGGATGACAGCGAAATGGCTTCCTTGAGTTTTTGCTGCATGAGTGGGTCATACTCTACATTGGCGGTTTGTGCAATTTCAAATTCCCAACGATCTGAAGCTTTTTTGAGATGGCAACAGGCAAGGTCGAGACCATCAAGGGAAGTGCCAGACATCAGGCCCAGAACACGGTAGGTTTTCATAATGATAATATAGTGTTAATTTTCAATTCTAATTTTACTGTCGGAAACCTGTTATAAAAACAAGACGCCGGTGGTATGTCGGATGCATGGTTAATTGCTGTAAATGATCTGCTCAATCATTTGGAAAAGCGCGCCTCATTATTTTTGAAGCGACACGGGCAACCTGCCCCTTGTGGTGAATTTACCAAGGAAATGAGCGGCCGCGACTTCCTGATACGCCACAAAATCCTGATAAACAATGACAACCGCCTTCATTTTTTTCATATCGAACAAGCGAAGCACGTAGGGATTTCCAAAGACATAAAGTATGACCTGCTTTTCCGAAACCAACCAATTTATCAAATCTACTTCTTCAGCAGCAAGGCCAAAATTCTGTTGCGGCTTCACCCTCGGAGGTACTAGGGTCAGGAGTATATGGTCCTGATTCCCGATTCGTCTGCGTAATTCCGGAGCTGAGATTTCCTGGGTAAAGAGCCACTCCTGAATTACTTCAGGACAAAGGGCATCAAGGAAAGTTTCGGCGGGTCTGCGACCTATTGTGATCCCTGTAACCTTCCTGCGGGCCATCCCGGCAAGCACTCCGGCGTCTCCGTGATAAAGGGTCAGTGTCTCCCGCGCAAGCTCGCTGTTGAGCATACCCGCCTCCATGAATAGTTCGGATGGCGACGGCCGGGATGTCAGGGCTTTTTCTTTTAAGGAAAGGACCCGTTGATAATGTTCGTCCACTTGTGATGGGGCGGCCTTTGCTGCAATCATGGCAATGCCTTCGGGAATATGTTCCGCAAAGCATAAAATGTCGTTCCCTGCATCAAAAGCTTTCCATTCCAGCATACCTTTTTCCGGAAAGAGCCTTGAGACGGCATGCATATTAAGAGCATCTGAAACTACCACTCCGTTAAATCCCAGTTTTTCACGTAATATCCCCTCTATGGCTCTTTTGGATACGGAAACCGGCTTTCCTTTCTCACCCGTGATGGCAGGCACATCGAGATGGCCGACCATGATAGAATCTATCCCATGGTTTATGGCATTGATAAAAGGGAAAAGTTCATTGTCCATTAATTCCTCCCAGGTTTTGTCGATGTTAGGAAGACCAAGGTGGGAGTCCGTACCGGTGTCACCATGACCGGGGAAGTGTTTTATACTGTTGAGTATACCCAAACTGCCAAGACCGTCTGCATACCTTCTGACCATGGTGCTAACCGTGTGCTTATCTTCTCCGAAGGACCTGTAACCGATTACCGGATTAGCCGGGTTGTTGTTTATATCCGCCACCGGCGCAAAATTCCAGTGGATGCCGGCATCCCTGCAATCCCGCCCGATGTTTCGAGCCATTTCAAAAACCAGATCCTCCCTGTTCTGTAATGCACCCAGCGTGAGGGCATAGGGGTATTGCTGTGTATTTTCAACCCGCATGGCGAGCCCCCATTCGGCATCGATGGCTATTAAAAGCGGGTAAACGGCTGCCTGCTGATAGCGAGAAATGAGACGTTTGAGTGTCTGGAGGCTATCCTCATTCCGCACCACTTTTTCCTTGCCTTCAAAATTAGTGGCAGCACTGGCCCTGCTGTGAAAAAAGCAAAGGCCCCCGATGTGGTGATCGCGGATCAGGTGTTCAAGTTTTCGTTTTTCTTCCTCGCTATCATTGATAAATGCAGCCGGCATGAATAACTGTCCTATTTTTTCAAGGGTGCCCTCGCATCTGAGTGCCGAATTGTAAGGGATTGAATCAGCCATTGGTTTCATTATCTTTTTTACCGTAATCTGCGGGGTAGGTAATATATCTGAGGAGAAAAAGTGCAGGGAGGGCCGCTATCACCACCCATATAAAAAATCCACCATACCCCAGCCATTGCTGCATATACCCGCTGATCATTCCAGGGAGCATCATCCCCAGTGCCATAAATCCTGTTGCAATGGCATAGTGAGAGGTTTTAGATTTTCCTTCCGCGATATAGATGAGGTACATGAGAAAGGCGGCAAAACCAAATCCGTAGCCAAATTTTTCAAATAGGACGGTAGCCGTTACGGCGATCGTACTGGAGCTACCGGTTACTGCAAGCACGGCATAGAGGATGTTAGGGACATTAAGAGACAGTACCATCGGGAGCATCCATTTTTTAAGTCCGTCCCTTGAAATGAGTATCCCGCCCAGAATGCCTCCTACGGACAACATGATGACTCCTGCCGTACCGAATAAAACACCAACTTTTGCGGTTGTGTATCCCAACCCTCCCTGCGCCGGATCATCGAGGAGGAAGGGTGCTGCCATTTTCACCAGTTGTGATTCCCCGAGGCGGTAAGTGAGAATAAAAGCCAGGGCCACCCCAATATTCCTTTTCCGGAAAAAGGAGGAAAATACCTCTCCGAAGCCCCGGGGTTTTTCCGCTGACAAAGCGGAAGATTCGTATTTTGGGGTGATCAGGGTGTTGGCTATCGAGAGGCAAAGCATAAGAACAGCAGTACAGATGATCGTGTAACTCCAGGCCCTGGTATTATCACCGTAATAATTTTCAAGAAATCCTGCCAGAATGATCACCAGCCCTTCTCCGGTGACCATGGCAAGCCTGTAAAAAGTGCTGCGGATGCCAACGAAAAAAGATTGTTTTTTTTGGCTCAGGCCGATCATATAATACCCGTCTGAAGCAATGTCATTGGTGGCAGAAGCAAATGCCGCTATCCAGAAACAGGCCAGGGTGGTCACAAAGAACATTTTAACCGGAATCGTACATCCAACAGCGAAAAGCGCCAGTGCAATGAGAAATTGCATCGAAATAAACCAGGTCCGCTTTGTGCTTCTGAGATCCACATACGGGCTCCAAAGGGGTTTTAAAACCCAGGGCAGATAAAGCCAACTCGTATAGAATCCTATGTCGGCATTGCTGACACCCAGTTTTTTATACATGATTACGGAAACCGTAACTACAATGACATAGGGTAGCCCTTGCGTAAAGTAAAGAACGGGGACCCACCCCCATGCCCTAGTGTCTTTCCTGATCATGACTCCGGATTGGTTCTCTGGTGTTGTTGGCTGCCATGCTAAGCTTTTCTTCGGTATTTTGGTTATTGAGCGATCTGAATGCCGGTTAATTTAGTTAAATTTAAGACAATGGGCTCAGTTTCGACCCCAAACCTGTCGAGATAAGAAACGGCCAGGTATTTGTTTTTGCCCACCAGGCCGTTTCCCAGTGTAAAACGATTTCTTTCATCGAGATAAATTTTTGCGATGATCTGCCGCGGTTGAAGTCGGCTCAAGCGTTTTTTATTTCGACTGGCATATACGAGTACAAATGGAAATAATTCACTGTTATGAGCGTCAAGTGTAAATTCCCAATAGTCATTCCGACGGGTCGGCAGCAGTCGCGAAGGTTTCGGGACGGTGACATTTTTTCTGGGAAATTCAGGAGTTAGGGCGGGATAAGGGTAATATTTTTTTCGGATGTAATTGCTAATATCCTTATGTCTGTTGAGCAGGGACTTTGCACTGAAGAACACATTACCTTTTACCTCCGGGAATTGTCTGGCCCATCCAAGCTGTTCCGGAAGTTCTTTTTTCCGGTCCCAGGCTTTGTCCTGGTTATCCCTGATCTTGTACGCAGCGTTGCCTATGTACAGATTGGTACCATAGGCATGGGCTGCCCACCACTTCACCAGGGTTCGGTGGGGGGCCGCCGGAAAGTCCATGCTCCAGTAGACCTGAGGGACCAGGTAATCGATCCACCCCTGCTTCATCCATGTAATGGGATCAGCATAAAGCTCATCAAAGGTAGTCTGGCCCGCCCGGGTATCCGAACCTTCCGGATCAGTCTTATTATTCTTCCATACGCCGAAAGGGCTGATGCCGAATTGAACCCATGGTTTTACTCTGCTGATTGCTGAATGCACTTTTTTTATGAGCGAATCCACATTGCTCCGTCTCCAGTCCTCCAGCGTAGTCCCCTCGTTTGCGTAACGCACATACTGCGCAGAATCCCTGATGGTTTCCCCTGAAATTTTATAGGGATAGAAGTAGTCGTCAAAATGTATCCCATCCACTTTATAGCGCCGCACCACTTCTTCCATAATAGCTACCAGTCTTTCCTGTACTTCCGGTAATCCGGGGTGATAGTAGTATTTGGAGCCATAGCGGAATATCCATTCAGGATGGGTATTAAAATCGTGCGAAGGCGCCAGCAGTTCGGTTTTAAGGTCAAATGTAGCCCTGTAAGGATTAAGCCACGCATGAAATTCAAAGCCGCGCAGGTGTGCCTGATGGATCATCCATTCCAAAGGATCAACATCTGAAGAAGGGGCCAGCCCTTCGGTGCCTGTAAGATAGCGTGACCAGGGAGCATAATCCGAATCATAGAAGGCGTCACCGGCATCCCGGATCTGAACGATAACGGCATTAAAATGGAGATTTTTGTAATGGTCCAGCAGGCGCAGATAATCCATCTGTTGGCTGGACCAGGTATCAGCACCATGTGCGGGCCAGTCGATATTGGCAACTGTCGCAATCCACACCCCGCGGAATTCCCTTTTCGGAACATCGTTACCGCGCCTTAAAAGGCTGCATGAAGAAAATAAAAAAAGGGTTAAAAGCAGCTGGCAAATTACCCTTTTCATTTTTTTCAGTTAACTGATTTACCTCCCGGAAGGAGTTCCGTCACAGGAATTTATATTGTACAAAACCTTCCATGGCTTCGTATTCAGCCATGCCAAGGGCATTGTAATTCATTGCTGTTTCTGTATTGCGCTGTTCGGCCCGTTGCCAGAATTCCCTTTTGTCATTACCCGGGAACATGGCGCTGTCTTTTTGGGACTGGTGCTTGAAAATAGCATTTTTCTTTCTTTCCATATCTTTCGGTCCGATAGGAATGGTCATTTCCATATCGGCAATATCCCATTCCTGCCAGGCACCACGGTACAACCAGACATAGCAGTCATTGATCCATTCGGCACCTTCCTTCACAAACTGATCCAGCGCTTTGTAGATGATCTGCAGGCAGACCCGGTGGGTGCCGTGAGGATCGGAAAGATCTCCTGCGGCAAAGATCTGATGGGGTTTCAACTTTTTTAATAACTCGTAGGTCACTTTGATATCCGCTTCGGAGAATGGTTTTTTCTTGACCGTTCCTGTTTCATAAAAGGGAAGATTCTGGAAATGGGCGTTTTCTTCTGCCACCCCGCAATACCGGCAGGCTGCCAGGGCCTCCCCTTTGCGAATTAAACCTTTAAATCTCTGAATTTCAGGACTGTCTACCTGCCCTGGTACTTTGTTGCTCAAAAATTCCCGAATCTCTTTAAATTGCTTCATTAAACCCTGGTCCTCTTTTCTGATGTCGGTGGCAAAATCCATAAACCGGATCACTTCGTCATCAAAAACGGCTATGTTTCCCGAGGTCTGGTAAGCAATATGTACATCATGGCCCTGGTCTACAAGTCGGAGAAGAGTACCTCCCATTGATATCACGTCGTCGTCCGGATGCGGGCTGAAGATCAGGGAGGTTTTGGGATAGGGATCTTTTCTTTCAGGGCGGTTGCTGTCATCAGCATTTGGTTTACCTCCGGGCCAGCCGGTGATGGTCCTCTGCAGGTGATTGAATACAATGAGGTTGATATGTTCTGCGGAACCGATTTCGGCTACCAGATTTCCCATACCATATTCATTGTAATCCTCATTGGTGAGCTTGAGGATCGCTTTTTGAAGTTTCTCGGAAAGCCATATCGTGGCTCGTTTAATGAGCCCGTCATGCCATATGCATTCACTCACCAGCCAGGGCGTGGAAATTCTCTTTAAGTTGGAAGCGGCTGCCTGATCTGTTATAAAATCACAATTTTTGTGATGTTGCAGAAAGGTGGCCGGAACCGATTCCCGTATTTCTCCTTCGACAGCTTGCTTGATAATACCAGCCTTGCCCTCTCCCCAGGCCATCAGGATGATCCTTTTCGCCGTCATGATCGTGCCTACCCCCATGGTGATGGCTTTTGCCGGGACATTTTCCAAACCAAAAAATTCACTTGCGGCATCAAGGCGGGTCACCCTGTCCAATCGAACCATCCGGGTCTTGCTGTTCACAGAAGATCCAGGTTCATTAAAACCAATATGCCCTGTCCTTCCGATACCGAGCACCTGAATATCAATCCCGCCGGCTTCCTGTATCTTTTTCTCATAGGCTTCGCAAAATTCCCGGACATCCTCTTTATCCAGCCTTCCGTCGGGGATATTGATATTGCTTTTCTTTATATCGATATGATCGAAGAGGTGTTCCTGCATAAACCGCACATAGCTGTGAATAGAATCAGGAGCCATCGGAAAGTATTCATCGAGATTGAAGGTGATCACATTTTTAAAACTCAGTCCCTCCTCCTGATGAAACTTTACGAGGTAGTCATACATTTTGGTAGGAGTAGAACCGGTCGCCAGTCCCAACACAACATTTTTACCCTGGCGCTGCCTTTCCTTAATGAGTTCAGCTATCTCATTGGCTACATAGCGCGAAGCCTCCTCTGAGCTTTCATGGATAATGGTATTTATTTTTTCAAATTTTCTGGCATCCTCATCTGTCGGGATGGCCATTACACTGGGTTTTGCAATAATATCCGCCATATCGTTATAATTTCTAGTGATCGTGGAGGTACAAATATAGAAAATTAGTCTCATATTTGCTGTTTATTGCAGTATATTTTGCAGTAATTTTCTGTTATTTTGATATTTAACCTATTAAAACGTCATTAAATGGCAACTCATTTTATTTAATATCTTTGTTTTTTCTGAAGATGACATGTTAAAAGAAGAACGTCAAAAGACCATCCTGACAGAAGTGGAATTACACAACCGCATCCTGTTAACGGATATTGCAGATTCTCTTGAAGTCTCTGTCGATACCGTCAGAAGGGATGTCAAAGAACTTGATGCAGGTAATAAACTTCGTAAAGTTCATGGCGGTGCCATTTCATTGGGTTTCTCGAGTCAGACCATCCCCAACCCGAATACCTATGCTCTCGGAGAAAAAACAATCATTGCCGGGAAGGCGGTGTCTTTATTAAAAGAGGGGAGTGTCATTTTCATTGATGGGGGAACAACCTGCCTGGAACTGGCACGGCTGATCCCTCCCCATTTGAGAATGAGTTGCTTTACCCTGAGCCTTCCGGTGGCCATGGAACTCCTTTCCAAGCCCAATGTAGAAACAATATTCATAGGGGGCCGTATTTCACGTGAGGCTCAGATTTCCACCGGAGCAAGAACGGTTCATGATCTGTCTGAAATAAAAGTGGATTATGGCTTTATCGGTACCGGGTATGTGGATGCCCTTCATGGATTAACCGAATTTGACTGGGAGATTGTTCAGGTCAAAAAGGCTGTCATCAACGCCTCCAAAAAATCAGTACTTTTATGCATCTCGGAGAAGTTGAATTCGCAGCACCGTTACAAAACCTGTGATATCAACGCCATAAATACCATGATCACCGAACTTGATCCCGCAAATAACCTCCTCAACCCATTCCGCAATCGCGACATACATCTGCTATAATGACCCAATATCGTAAAATCACTGAATCTGCTTCCGAACATGATGGCCTGGAACTTATGGATATTCCTACTCTCCTTGAAAATATTAACAGGGAGGATAAAAAGGTGGCCGATGCAATTACAAGCGCTATCCCCAGGATAGCCCGGTTGGTGGAGGCATTGGAAATCAGGTTCGCCAAAGGAGGCCGGCTTTTTTATATCGGAGCAGGAACCAGCGGCCGGCTTGGTATCCTTGATGCCTCCGAAATACCGCCCACTTATGGCATGCCCCATGATCGGGTAATAGGAATTATCGCAGGCGGTGACGGGGCGATAAGAAAAGCCGTTGAATTTGCAGAAGACGATGAGAAACAGGCCTGGCTGGATTTACAGGCTTTTGGCATTTCCGAGGCAGACACCGTTGTTGGGATTGCCGCTTCAGGAACCACCCCCTACGTTTTGGGAGGGGTAACGGACGCACGGAAGAATGGAATATTGACCGCAGGAATTACAAATAACCCGGATGCTCCATTGGCCAAACTGGTTGATATTGCCATTGAAATTAATGTGGGTCCTGAATTTGTAACCGGCAGTACCCGCATGAAAAGCGGTACCTCACAGAAGTTGGTGCTGAATATGATTTCTACCGCCCTGATGGTCCGCATTGGCAGGGTAAAAGGCAATAAGATGGTGCATATGCAATTGAGCAATGACAAACTGATTGACCGTGGCACCAGATATCTGATGGAAGCTCTGAACCTTGAATATAAAGAGGCGTCAGGATTACTTCTTCAATACGGATCGGTCAAAAAAGCAATGGACGCAAGCCATAGTTAAGTCCCGTGATTCATCCCTCACCCGGGATCAGTTTATAGATACCTTTTCCTTCCACGGCAACATATAAATAGCCGTCAGGACCTTGCAGCACATTGCGCACCCGCCCTATATTTTCCATTAATTTTTCCCGGTAGGTCACTTCGTTTCCATTGAGTTCCAGGCGCTCAAGATATTGAAAGGACAACGACCCTACCAGAAGATTTCCTTTCCAGGCAGGGTAGAGGTCGGAGCTGACAAAGGCCATACCACTTGGAGCAATCGATGGAACCCAGTAATGAATGGGTTGTGTCATCCCTTCCATCTCTGTTTTGTCTGTAATGGGGGTACCTCCGTAGTTGATCCCATAAGTGACCAGCGGCCACCCGTAATTATTACCCTTTTTAACAATATTGATCTCATCGCCACCCCTGGGACCGTGTTCATGGATCCAGATCTCGCCCGTTTCAGGATGCACAGCCATCCCCTGCGGATTTCTGTTCCCATAGGTAAAGGCGGCTTTAACGGCTCCGGCTTGGTCTAAAAAAGGGTTATCTTCCGGGATGGTCCCGTCATCCATGATACGATAAATTTTGCCCCCGTCCCTGCTTAGATCCTGTGGATTGACGTCCCTTTCACCCCGCTCACCAATGGAAAAATAAAGATAGCCGTCAGCATCGAATGCCAGCCTGGAACCAAAGTGCTGGCCCTTTGTAGTATTCGGTGAAGCCTCATATAGTACTTCCTTGTTTACCAGGGTGTTATTTTCCATTTTTGCGCGTATTACTGCCGTATTACCACCTTTTTCAGCACCTTCTTCGGAAGCCAGTGTGAGGTAGATCCATCCATTTTCGGCATAATCCGGATGCAACAGAATATCAAGCAGTCCGCCCTGTCCGCGGTCATATACAGGGGGAACCCCGGATATTTTGGTCTTTTTTCCTTCTTTAAAGTGGATGATTTCACCTGATTTTTCCGTAATCAAAAGGCTGCCATCCGGCAAAAAAGCCATTCCCCAGGGGGTTTGAAGGCCATCAACGAGTAATTCAGCGGTAAAATCCTTGGTTACGGGCTGATGGATCGCGTTATCAGGTTTTTGACCGCATGACAAATTTATCATTACAACGAAAAAACCAAGGGTAAGGATACTATTTCTCATTATTTAACGTTAAAATGGAATTATATAAAGTAGGCTGGATCGCCTAAAGATAAAGAGAATTATATAAGCGAAAAAATTACAATTTAGAATATTCTGATCCCAAATCAAGTGTATTCATGCCATAACACTACTTAACCTATGCTCTCAAGAAAACCCAGGCATGTGCTATATGCTGTGCTTTTGATAACGCTATCAATTGCCGGTACCACAGCCATTGCCAATACAAGAGTTTACGAGCTGATGAACGGGTTGTCGGACCTTACCACGGGATCAACGACCGAAAAAGCAGAAGAAGTTGACAACATCCCCGAATCTCTCATCTTCTCCAACAGTGCCATTTCCGGAGATAATACAGGCGAATTTTCCGCGCCGATGTTCATTACGATCATTCAGGGTGCCAATGAAACGGTCACCTGCCCCAATGACGGAAGTACCCTGGCCAAATTCTTTCTTTGCGGTACCAGCGATGTCAGGACCATCACCCTGAGCCACAGCGGAAGTTCCTATAACTGGCAGAAATTAGATCCCAACCGATGTGCTCTTTCGGTCCTGGACGACTGTGCAAACACCAACAACACCTGCTACGATACGGTTGGTAACGCTTCGACCTACAACTTAAATTCCTCAGGGGAGTTCCGCGTTCAGGTGAATGGCGGTCAGTTTTACTATTTTAAATCGACCCTCAATCCCCTGAATCCTCAATTGATAAAAGAGGACATCATTTGCGGAAACCCGGGCAGGGTGGAGGTTACCAATGTTCCTGCCGGTTACGAATACAGTCTGAACAGTGCTGCAGGCCCCTATCAGAATAATCCTTTCTTTGATATTACGGCTCCCGGTAACTATATGGTTTGGGTGCGTCTTAAAAATGTATCGAGCAGTGCCTGTGTATTTCCCTCAAATACCGTCAATGTTCAGAATCTGGATATTACCGTAGACGTTACAACCAATGAGATCCTGTGCAGCGGTCAACTGGGAAGTATTGATGTTCAGGTTTTCGGAGTTCCGGGTTTTTATACCTATCGCCTTATCAAAGGTGGCGTTACCGTTGACACTTTCGGACCTAATGCCGCAAGCAATTACACTTTTGCAAATGTGAGTCCTGGAACCTATAGCGTCCGCGTTGAAACCAACAAGTGCAACCGGTTGGTAACCCTCGACGTAAACAGTGCCCCTATTGTCATAGGAAATGGAATAAGTCCGTTGAACGTAACCGCGACCGCTGCCGATAGTTTTGGTTGCGGCGCGACAACCGTTGATGTCACAGTCAACACCACGGGAGGTACCAGCCCATACCGTTACAGCCTTAATGGCGGATCGACCTATAGTCCGACCTATACCCCATCGGCTGTTTTCACAGTCAGCTCCGCTGGAACTTATAACATCCTCATCCAGGATGCCAACGGTTGTACCAGAAGCGCCAGTGTGGCAGTTGAGAATCTGCCGCCGCCCGTCTTTAACGTGACCACGCAGGATGCGCAATGCGGGGGTGCCAACAATGGCAGGGTAACCGTCAATGTCACCAATGGATTCGGATACAATTTACAATACAGTATTAACAACGGTTCCACCTTCCAGTTGAGCAATGTTTTCAACAACCTGGCTCCCGGCAGTTATGATGTGGTAGTCAGATACCAACAGGGAACTTTTGTATGTACGACAGTCCCATCGCCACACACCGTCGGGACCCCTTCAACGATCAATGGCACCGCAACAGCCGATGCCATCCCCACTTGTTCCAATGAGAATGGGGGTCAGATTACCATTTCCGGGGTCAGTGGCGGTACGGCTCCTTATGATTACAGCATTGGGGCTGGTTTCAGCCCCACCACGGTCTTCACGAATCTTGGCGTAGGGACTTATACCCCTCAGATCCGGGATGCCAATGGCTGCGTGGAAAATCTCGCTCCAATCTCCTTTGCCGCATTGAACAAGCCCACCGATATGTCTTTTAGCATTTCCGGGATCAATTGTCTTAGCAATACTGCCTCGGTCACTGTGGCAGCAACCGGAGGCTCCGGAGCGCTGACTTATGAGATCACCGCACCGGCCGGCAGTGCGATCAACAATGGAAATAATCCTGTGTTTACTGGACTTGGCCTCGGCACCTATATGTTTAGGGTGACCGATATTGAAGGTTGCACTTACAACGAAGCCTTTGCCATTACCGACATCAGCTCCATTGGGGTTCAGGCACAATCTACCAAAGTGGTGACCTGTGTGGGTGACAGCGACGGGGAGGGACGATTTCTTGTGGACGGATTTGCCAACAGCTACAGTTACCAGATCAACGCCGGACCCGTGCTAACAGGTCAAACTCTCGGAATTATCAACCTGACCGGTCTCACCGCAGGCAATTACAACATCCTGGTGACCGATGAGGATACCAATTGTACAGATACAGCAACCCTGGTCATTCAGGAACCTGCCATCGCCTTCGCCATAACAAGCCTTAGTGTTGTTGCGATGAGCTGCCAGAACGGGAATATTGGAAGTGTGACAGTAAACAATGTCGGGGGATGGGGAGGTACACGATACACAGTGATACAACCCGACGGTTCCGTAAGGGGACCAAAGAACGGCAGGACTTTTTCCGGACTTTCCCTTGACGGACTTTATCAGGTGATCGCAACGGATGCCAACGGATGCACCGTGACATCATCCTTTACACTTACCTCACTCGATTCACCGGTCCTGACCTTGGACAATGCCGCGTCCGATTTTTGTTATGACAATACGGATGCAGCCACCCTTGTCGTCAATGCAAGTGGCGGTAATGGGATTTATCAGTACAGGATCAATGGCGGACCTCTTACTCCAAGCAATAGTTTTGCGGGCCTTACCCCCGGAACCTATACCATCGAAGTAGTAGACGGCAATGATTGCCGGGATACGGTGAATGCCACTATCGCCCCGCAAATTTCCGCATCTGCCAATATTATCAGGGAACTCACATGCGGCGGCCCTGATGCCCAGATAAGAGTGAATATCAGCAACGGATACCCCTCTGCAGGCAGCTATGATATCTATGAGGTGAGTATTGCAGGGGCACCCTATACAACCGATGCCAATAACATCACAGGAACCTTCTTTATATACAATATTCCAAATGACGGGTCCATCATTACCCCTACCACCTTCCAGTTTCAGGTGCGCGATAGCAGGGGGTGTCTGACAGAAACTAACATCGTAACCCTGTCTCCTCCGGAAACCATTGCCGGAACTGCCATTGCCACTGATACCACTTGTGGAACGGATAATGGGATCGTAACCCTTGTCGCTGATACGAATTTTGGGGTCCCGCCTTATGAATTCAGTGACAACAGTGGCGCGACCTACAGTACCCAGAATATATTTTCCGGCTATGCAGCAGGTATTCATTCCAATTTCATGATCAGGGACAGCAGGGGCTGTACCACGCCATTATTGTCGGCCACCATTGCCCCGAGTATTCCGGTGGATGCCAGTATCTCCGTTACCGATGCGATTTGTACTGCGGGTTCTGTGGCGGGGATCATTGACGTGACTTCGGTTGCCAACGGCACTGCGAACTTCACTTATGAACTGGTGGATATCAACGGCATTGTGGTAGCCACGGTAGGTCCGACAGCCGCTACCGCCGCGAATTTCCCGAATGTGCTGCCTGGTACCTATACCATAGTAACAACGGATGCCTCGGGCTGTGAAGATCGCGATATCATTCAGGTGCAGCAAAATCAGCTCGACCTGACGCCGATTGATCCCCCGCCGGCAACGGACTGTAATACCGTGTTTACCTACAGGGTTCAGGCCAGTGGTGGAACAGCGCCCTACCTGTTTGGCCTTGTGGGCGATCCGCTTGTACTAGCCAATATCAATGGCGTGGACCGGCACGATTTTACAGGACAGATCGGTTATGGAACCACCTACTTTGTCGAAGTGGAAGATGCACTAGGATGCAGGTATATTGAACGTATCGACCCGATCCCTCCGCCAAGTCCGATCAGTCTCACAGCTTCCGCCACTACTGCCTCCTGCGCACCCGGGGGTAATGGCGTGATTACCTATACGGTGGATGGGATAACACCCAGCCCTGCTGACTTTAGCATAACCCTTGAAAATACGGATACCGGAGCGACTGTTGGCAGTACGGTTTCTTTTCTGGGGGAGACCATTCCGTACACAGGAACTATCACCAACCTGCCTCCCGGAAATTACCAGGTGCTGGTAAATGATGATGCTACCAATTGTGATGCGAGTGCACTGGTTAGTATCGTCACGAACATTCCCACCCTTGTTGTTGACAGCAATACGCCCGCCACCTGTAATGTAGGTGCCCTGGTGACGATCCGAGGGAATGGCGGCACTCCCGCTTATGGCTACGCCGTTGTTCCGACAGGGGATCCGGCGCCTTCCATATTCAGCGTTCAGACAACCTATGAACTTTCCGGGCCTTATCCTGCCGATTACGACTTTTATGTGCAGGACAGTAACGGATGTTCTTCCTTTATCACCGTGACCGTAACCACAGATCCCGGGGTTCCCACCCCAACGGTGGATGTGGTGAACCAGTGTACGGCAGTGAGTAATTATACAGTAAATATTACCTCACCTCTTACAACCGGTTCGGGCCTTCCCGAAGAAACCTTCGAATACAATATCGGAGGTGGCTTCCAGACTAGTCCGAATTTCGTTGTGGCAAATCCAGGCGACTATACCATCATCGTGCGGGACGGCAACGGCTGTACCAATACGGTGTTGGCCAGGGTCTTTGATTATTTCGCCATGTCGGCCAACGCGACGACCGAACCTACCTGTAATGCAGGTGACGGCGTGATTACTGTAATCACCACCGGAGGCAGCGGTAACTTCCGTTATGAACTGGAGGATGGTGTCAACCCGACAGTGATCCAGATAAATAACCCGACGTTCATCAATCTTTTTCCGGGGAACTACAGCATCCTGGTGACTGACCTCGATTCCAATACCATTCCTCTTTGTTCCGATATTACCACAGTTGATGTGACCATTGTTGACAACCCCGTGATCAGTGCTACCCCTGAGGGTGATATCACCTGTAATGGAGCCGATGACGGTACCATCGCCATAGAATTACTCCCCGGAACCGATACGGATACGCCTTTTACTTTTGTCCTGTATGATGGTGGTACAGCGACTGTTCTATACGGACCACAGGCATCCTCCTTGTTTGATAACCTGCCTCCCGGCACCTATCAGGCCGGAGTGATCTCAAATAGGGGCTGCACGGACCGGTCGGGGGATGTTACGCTGACTGAACCCACCGTGCTTGAGATAGCGACAACCCATACCGAATTTACCTGCGATCCTAACAGCAACCGCTTTAATACAGCTTCCATTACGGTCTTCAATGATACGAATGGGGATGGAACTGGTGTGCTTACCGGAACGGCACCCTATACCTACACGATGTTCGATGGCACATCGACCATTTCGAACGGAACGAACAATATCTTTGAAGTAGTGGATAATGGTACCAATCAGACCCTTCTCATTACCGCAAGGGACCAGAATGGCTGCGAACAGACAGAATCTGTCACCATCAACGCCCCGACTGGACTTACTTTTACCATCAATGTGAATTCCATCACCTGTGATGTCACAGGCTCAGGGGTAAGTCCCGGATCTATAGAGATCATTATGGATCAGGGGCCTGGCAGTTATGAGGTGGAGATACTTCCATTAGGTTCTGAGCCCGTACAGAATTCCGGGGGAACAGACCGGGTGATCTGGGCCATAAGCACCCCGGGAGATTATATTTTCGCGGTCACAGATGTAGGGAACGCAGGATGTACTTACCTGACACCCGTTATTAATGTCCCCGAGTACAACACCATCGAAGCCCTTATTGCCGAGACCAAACCGGTAACCTGTTTTAATGGATCGGATGGGGAGCTCAGTATACAGGTAAATAATTACACCGGACTTTATACCTACGAAGTATTTTCCAGGGATAATGCCGGTGTTGAAACAAGTACCGGTGTTACAGGCAGTCTTGATACAACGGTTCCCGGGCAGAATCCGGGGATCATCAGCGGGCTTCCTGCCGGTAACCTGGTAGTTCGAATTGAGGCCCTGTCAAGTCCTTTTTGTGATACCGTGAGCAATGTTGCCACCGTTAGGCAGCCCAACAGGGCATTGACGGTAGACCTGCAACAAACTTCAGAGGTGACCTGCGCCATCCCCGGGCTGGGAGAACTATTCGCGGTCGGTGACGGCGGATGGGGGAGCTATGAGTACCGCGTCATCGCACCTGACGGGTCAACCGTTATTCAGGATTTTCCATCCACCAATACCAGTTTTACAGGCTTATCTGATGGAACGTACACAGTGAGTGTCAGAGACAGTGAGGGATGTATTGCTACGAATACCATCAACCTGGCATTACCTGCTCCAATATTTGCAGATATCCAGATCGTGGATCCTCTGCAGTGTAACAACGACAATGATGCGTCTATTGAGGCTTACAATGTAAGCGGAGGCCAGGGTGCGGGAAATTATCTCTATCAGCTGAACCGTCTTTCCGATGGTACTGACAGCGGCCTTCAGACAACGGCCCTGTTTGCCAACCTGTCTGCCGGCGATTACACCATTACCGTGTTTGACGGATGGGATTGTAGTTATGTGACCATTCCGATCACCATAGTGGATCCGGAAGTAGTCCTCGCTGAACTGGTGGAGCTTCAGCCTCCTGGATGTGGGGATGTTGGAATTATGGAACTGACCGTCACCAACCCCGAACCGGGTGTCAGTTATTTTTACCGTCGTACCGGTTCCGGAAATCCATTCCTGCCTTTGGATTCAGGTGATCCTACCGCAACAAGCGCTCTGATCAGTGAGGATATAACCATAGATCCGGGACCTTTCCAGTATGACGTACAGAATTCCAATGGCTGCGCATTCGAGAGATCGAATCAGATCTCCCTTGATCCGGCCGCGCCGCTTGTCATAGCCCTTGATCTGGCCAATGCAACCATCAATTGCGCAGGCGAGGCAACAGGAATCATTCGATCCGAAGCCTTTGGAGGGATAGGAAATTATGTATATACCCTTCTGAATTCTGACAGCCCTCCAATGCCGGCAGGCGGCAATGTCGAGCGGAGTGCTCAGGCATCAGGGATTTTCAGGGATCTGGGTCCGGGAGTTTACTGGGTATTTGCCCAGAGTGGAGGCTGTACAGCCATTTCCACACCTATTACTATCATGGATCCTCCACCGTTGGTCCTGGATTATATTGAGGCGGTTTCGGTCAGTTGCTTCGGTGACATTGACGGGCAACTCATCATTGAAGCCAGTGGTGGAACCGGGGTCATCCGATATTCCATTTCGGACCAGTTAAGCGAATTTTTTGAAGGGGACGATCCGATGTTCCCGAATCGGAAAACTTTTACCGATCTTATTCCAAGGACATACGAAGTCATTATACAGGACGATCTTGGATGTACCATCACGCAATCAGTTACCATCACTGAACCGATGGAACTGGTAGCAGGAATTGCCTCCTCCACACCGGAAACATGTCTGGGAGATGCGGATGGAACGGTTACTTTACAGGTGGTTGGGGGTACCCCCCCGTATCGGTTCGCACTGAATTCGTCGGATGACGCCGACTTTGCACTGAACCCATCCAGGTCATGGGATAATCTGGCGGGCGGAGAGACCCATGTGATTTTTCTCAGGGACTCCAGAGGTTGCGAAACCAACGTAGTCGTTTCGGTGGGCATCGGGGTGGATTTGCAACCGGAGGCCATTATTGACTACGGATGCGATGGCATTTTTCCTAACAGTACGGCCACAGTGACCATACAGGATCCTGCCCAATACCCGGAATTATTATTCGCCCTCGATCCTGTGGATCCTGCGGATGCCATTACGGCAGAGGCAGGAACG
Organism: Muriicola sp.; assembly: GCA_041744575.1. GTDB lineage: Bacteria > Bacteroidota > Bacteroidia > Flavobacteriales > Flavobacteriaceae > JTS-RE37. Next base: position 3,147 of record JBGTKP010000054.1, on the reverse strand, counting down.
ATCAGGCAATGGGGGGATCTCCCTGCCGGGGATCACATCGTATATATCTATCATTCCAATGGTTGTACCACCTTTGTGGAATTTACCATGCAATCATATGATCCATTGACCCTGACCGGAGTAAAATCAGGACCCAATGAAATTACTGCGACAGCGACAGGTGGCTTTGGAGGATATGAATTTTATTTTCAGGATGTTTCCTATGGAAGTGAGAATGTCTTTACCACTAACGCCGATGCGTCGGTTACTATCCGTGTAGTGGATCAGAATGGCTGTGAAGTGAGTATTACCATTCCATTTGAGTTTACCGGAATGCTGGAGATCCCGAATTTCTTTACACCGGATGGTGACAATATGAATGACGTTTGGTCTCCAAAAAACCGCGATTTCTTCCCGAATATAGAAGTTAAGATCTATGACAGGTATGGCCGGGTGGTAGCCATCCTGGATCAGATTACTTCATGGGATGGGCGATATAATAGCAATGAACTGCCTTCCGGGGATTACTGGTATGTAGTACACGCAAATGATGAGGACAAGCAGCAATATGTTGGGCATTTTACCTTATACAGGTAATCGCGCAATTACAATAACTTTAAAAGGGATACGCCCAGCAGCGTATCCCTTTTTTTTGGCTGACCTGCGATTAAAATGAAGGCAAGTCCTAACACTGAAATAAATAATCTGCTCTGTTTACAGGCGTATATTTCACAGCAGATTTTGTGTACATTAGTTGGCCTAATACAACCAAATGCCTCTCCGTCCAAAAATCAGAATCCAGATCTCTCAGGTCCTGGTAATAACCATTTTCTGGGTTTTTTTCGGAGCACTTTTAGCCCTGTATAAATGCGTGACTTATGATCCGGTCAAGGATGGATTTATTTTCCTTGTACCCCAGGGCCTTTCTCTCTCCCGGTTCGTTCTGATCAACCTGATCGGACCGGCCATGGGCGGTATTATCGGCGGGAGTATTATTATTTTTTATCTCAATGAACGTCTGAGAAATGTTAAGTACGGCGTATTCCTCGCAATCAGCATCGCGTGCTTCTTTGTCATCATTCTTACGCTCAATTGCGTGGTGTCTTATTTTTTTTATTATCGTGAAGAGATCCATTCAAGCCCCCACCCGCTGAATAGGGCATTCGATTTGTTGATTCTGGACCCTTATGCTATTCGGAACGTTGCCACCTGGATGGTCCTTGTCATTCTGACGCTCCTGGGCCTGAAGATTTATGAAAAATACGGGCCCGGAACCTTCCTTTCATTACTGCTGGGTCACTATCACAGGGCCAATGAAGTCTCCAGGGTGGTATTGTTTGTAGATCTCAGTGATTCAACCTCCCTGGCCGAACAGCTTGGCCACCTCCGTTTTTTTGAGTTGGTCCGCGATTTTTTCAGTGATACTACGGATCCCATCCTGAATTCGAAAGGTGTGATCTATCAGTACGTGGGCGATGAGGTTATCGTCACCTGGTCACCCTCGAAAGCTTTTGGGCAGGAGGCCCATGCAGTTCATTGTTATTTCAGGATTAGGGAGGCGCTGGAAAGGCGGGGGTCATATTATCAAAAAAAATACGGGCTAACCCTGAATTTTAAGGCCGCCATGCATTCGGGAATGGTGGTGGCTGGGGAAATGGGCGTAGTGAAGCGCGAGATCGTTTATTCCGGGGACATACTCAACACCACGGCACGGATGATGGAACTTTGCAATGTGTATGGCGAGCGTTTTATCATCTCACAGGATATTGTAAGTCAAATTCCGCAGTTCCAAAAGTCCCAATTTGTGTTCAGGCCGCTGGGGAATCTTACACTGCGTGGAAAAGCCAGGCCTTTGGCTTTATATGGACTCAGCAGGGCAGGGGAGCAGGCCTGAAATTCCAAGGTTGTCGCAATTCAGGCACTTCTATTTTTATAAAATCGTGCGTGGTTTTCCGGCAAACTTTAGTAGTTTTGCCAATTCTTTTCGGGATGTGGCGCAGTCCGGTAGCGTACACGGCTGGGGGCCGTGTGGTCGCAGGTTCAAATCCTGTCATCCCGACAAAGGGGGTATCAAAGGATATCATCTGAGTACTAAATAAATGAAAACCAAGGATTTAAATAATTCTTGGTTTCATTTGGATAGTTTTGAAACCATATTTAAAGGTGTCCTATTAGGTGTCCTATTTTATTCAGGACGATTTATTAACTTGGATGCAATATCGCAATTGACTTTCACGGCGATTTGACTTTCGTAAAACGGATTTAACAACCCTTAAAACGAAAGTGATGAGAAAACTACAGACTTTTAATGTACATTTTTGGTTAAAAAAAACTTCTATAAGACAAAACATGGAAGTTCCGATTTATGTGCGAATTAGTATAGATGGTAAGCGGGTAGATGTAAGTACAAAAAAAGAAATATTAGAGGTGCACTGGAACTCTAAAGCTGGTCGTGTAAAGCCAAAATCTAAGAATGCAAAGCTAATCAATGATTGGCTGGATGGACTTTTTAGTGATATTTGCGAATGCAAAAAAGATCTTGAATCTGAAGGCCGTTTTTTATCGGCCCAGGATATCAAATTGAGGTATCTTGGACAAGACACTCTCCTGCAGACCCTTAAAGACTTGCTTAAGCATCATAGGGATATTGAATTACAAAAACTTGAGCCAGGCACGGCAAAGAATTACAATTCAACGGAAAAATATCTTCTTAGCTACCTTGGTCAAAGATACAAAACTTCGGATGTCAAATTATCCCATATCAATTATGACTTTGTACTGAATTTTGACCATTATCTGCGTAATTGCAGGCCATTGCTTAAATCAAAGCCTCTAACCAACAACGGCATTATGAAGCACATGGAACGGTTCAAGAAAATGACGTCTATTGCAATTAAACTTGAGGCTTTGAAGAAAGATCCTTTTACTTTTTTTAAATCGAAGTTTGAGCCCTACGACCGTCCTGTGTTAACAATGGGGCAGTTGAACGCAATAGCCGAACTCTCTTTAAGTGATTGCGGCTTAAATCGCGTAAGGGATGTTTTTATTTTTGCCTGCTATACGGGTCTCAGTTATATCGATGTATACCAATTAAAGCATGAGCACATTGTACTGGGAATAGATGGTCAACAATGGATTTTTACAAGACGCGAAAAGAGCGGTACCTTG
>JBGTKP010000053.1:0-74814 GCA_041744575.1 Muriicola sp. | reverse complement strand
CGCGCTTTGGCGCCTTCATTTATAAAGGTATTTCCATTTTCCATACGATGGGCACCCGATATAAAGCTGCTATAAAAGGAAACGGTATCCCCGGCTACATAATTCCATTCCAACTCCTCCGGGCCATACTTCCCGTCAGCCATCAGCACATAGTTGCTACCTTCTCCTACCGGCGGTTTTAACTCATATACTGAGGAATATTCGAGGCTGTCAGGACCATTCGGAACACCATTATTAAAAATAGTAAGGTTGCCCGCCCCGGGTTTACCTGCTTCTACCCAGCGGACATCATGCTGGTGATACAACCGGCGATTGGTAGAGTCGCCATGAAGGTAATTTTCCGGGTTGCCCCAGCGATAGATCAAATCACCTCCTTTACCACTTTTTCCTCCGAGATGTGTTCCGGCCTCCTCTGTGGTAGTACTTTGGTCTAAGATGAATACTTCAGACAATGCAGGGGAGCTGATTGCTATCTCTTGTCGCGCCGGGTTATAATCAAGGGCATTAAAGTGAAAGATATCAGACCCTGCGTTAAAACGGGTAAGGTTTCTGTCGGTCTCCGACAACCCCTGAGTTTTCAATATGTCAAGGCTATCCTGGGTTATTGGGGCTGGGACCGAGTCGCCAATGTTAAAACTTATTAATTCAGGATGCGCCGACAGAATGCCATAATTGGGCTTGTTTGCATCCAGGTCCTGGATGAGGTGATCTTTTAAATGCCACTCCCAGACTATTTTGCCACCCTGTAACCCCTCCGGCGCTATTTCAATTATTTTTTCAAGCCAGGGACCCGACTGCGGTGACAAATGCGCGGCCCGACCCATGGCAATGGCATCGTCATAAGACATTGTCTCATAGGCAATGGCCAGGATATTACCGTTAGGTTTAATGGCAAAGTCATGATGTAAAATCTGTATCGTATCCGCATACTCAAAATCCCAGAGTATATTTCCATCCCAGCTGATTTTCTGGATCCGTCCGTACGGCCCTCCAAACCCAAAAACAGGATAATCGGGATCTTGTTCCCCCACCATAATGGAGCCGTCGTCCATGATATATGGATTAAAGGAACTGTAAGTGCCTTTCCATTGGTGTACCACCTCCCCTTTTCGATTGATAAGATAAGTAGCCCCGGAGTTGGAGACTGAGAACATGACATAACCCTGGCTAAGGCTATCTGATGTTATTGTCAACCCACGGGGGATGTTGTGACCGAACATATTCCTGTTTGGCTTCTCCTCGACTGGTTGTTGGTCACTGCATAATGCCATCAGTCCCAAAAGCGCAATTGATGCGGCGTAATACACTAATTTTTTCATTGGTTATTTATTTGCTTGGTTGTTAGTTGATATAAGTTGTCTTGTAAAGGAAATTATAAATGAAAGTAATGTCTGTAGGCCATCACCTGTTTCAGAATCCCTAAAATCAATGCTTCAACATGATCCATTCTAGGGCGGGCCCCAACCATTCTTCAATTGGCCGGTACAAAAATCCGTGCCCTAAACCCGTATTGAGTTGCAGCTGTTGAAATACCCTGGCTTCTGGAGACCGGGCTATCCAATAGGAATAATCTTTTCCTGCTATAAGATCTGATTTTTCGTATATCCCCAGAATACTGCCATGTAATTTCCAGTCAAAACTTTGTTCTGTCTGCTCACTGTTGCCCCCAAGCAGGATATAATTGACAGGTTGCTTATTGAGAGATGAAATGGCCATGGCCATCATGGCTCCTTTGGACGCTCCTATCACTGAAATGTCATGGGGTTGTATGCCATCCTGGATGAGGGCGTTGATCTGCGCGGATATTTTTTCAGAAAACGTGTTAAAATCGGTGTTGGTCGTTCGGACCTCACTGTGGACCCGGGCCCCTGTGGCCTCAAGAGAATCGAGAATATCCTCGTATTTATAAGGGCCGAATTCTTCACTTTCCGCGTTGATTCCCTGGACTTCAATGATCATCCCGTGTAGATAAAATATGTGCTTCATCGGCTTTGTTTCCTGGCTTATTGCAGAGGTACTTAGGAGCCAGACCCAAAGAAGGATAGAACGGGTCATAATTACAACAATCAATGCAGTTAAGATACTAAATTAATTACCAAGGAATTCGAAGTTTAAGGCAATTATGCAGTAACAAATTTTTAAGGGTGTTTTTTATCGCGGAAGCTGAAGACGCACTTCTTCGGAAAAGCTATCCCATTCTTTGAGGAGTTCCCTGTATTTCTCAGGATCGCTGGATTTTAGATCAAGATTTTCTCCAGGATCATTGGAAAGATCATAAAGTGCAAAGTTGGCTTCGTTAAAAGGGCGTATGTCATTGGTGATCTTCCAATTTCCCTTACGCAGCATAGTATAGCCGGCATGCTCCAAAGCGAAAACATAAGAATCCGGGTGAATGGTTTTGGTGGCACCTGTAAGGATGGGGTACATGGATGTTCCCCTTAAAGGATACACGGTCTGGCCTTTCCATGTCGGCGGGTAGACAGTATTACTAACTTCATAGATGGTTGGCGCAATATCCATTACGGAAACGAATGCATCCCGGATCTCACCGGGATTTTTAACCAGGGGGCCCGAAACGATCATAGGGGCAAGGATTCCGCCATTGGTGGTATATTCCTTAAAGTAACGAAAAGCGGCCGATCCTGCCTCAGCCCAGGGTGGCCCATAGGAAATAAAGGACTCCGGCCTTCCCATGGCATTGTAATTATCATTGAAATAATGGTTGATATTAGGCCTTATCTCGGCATCCGCGAAATAATCCTCCCCGGCAGCCCCATTATCTGAAATAAAATAGATGAGCGTGTTCTCGTATTTTCCGGTTGCTTTCAAGTGTTGGATAATACGACCAATATTGACATCAAGATTGTCTACCATGCCTGCATACAGCTCCATCTTGCGGGACTCTTTCTGCTTTTCTGTCGCGGTCAGGGAGTTCCAGGGCTTTACAGAAGGATGGAACGGAGGTAAAATCGATTTTTGAGGAATAAGCCCCATCTTTTTGAGTTGAATAAAGCGCTGTTCCCTTAACTGATCATAACCGGCCGAATAGCGACCTTCATATTTTTTCCAATAGTTCTCCTCAACCTGTAATGGCCAGTGGGGGGCAGTAAAGGCTGCATAGACAAAAAAAGGATGCTGGTCTTGGTTATTCTCTATAAAATCCAGCAATTTGTCCGTATAAACATCCGTGGAATATTTTCCGTTCGGCCACTGCGCTGTTTCGCCGTCTTCAGTATAATGAGAACGTGAATTGTCCCCGAATATCCCCTGGGAATTGAAATGGTTACCGACCCCTTCGAGGAGGACAAAAGAATGTTCGAAGCCCAATTTGTTCGGATTGGCCTCCGGACGCATTCCAAGGTGCCATTTTCCGGTAATATAAGTATGATAACCATTTTCTTTGAGCAGATCGGGGATGGTGACAACCCTTTCGGTGATATGGCCTTCGTAACCAAAGACATTTGCCGCCAGAGCCTGCCGACCGACACCTGCGATATGATGATCATTCCCGGTCAGGAGCATGGCCCTGCTTGGCGCGCACATGGGGGCCGTATGAAATCTGCTGAAACGGATACCACGGGCAGCAAGCTCATCAATGTTCGGTGTCATTATTTCTCCGCCAAAACATCCCAGGTCCGAATAACCGAGGTCATCAGCCACGAGGATCAGAATATTGGGGCGATTGTCATCCTGCACTTTGTCAGGGATTCCGCTACACGATACAAGGGCCAGGAACAGGATCATGTGTAAACAGCACCTGACAACTCCCTGGCAACGCGTTGGAAAATAGAATGGTTTAAAATGATATGAAATCCGACTCATGTTACTTTATATCATTAAACGGAAGTATTTTAATCGGGCCCGCGGAGGCATTGTGGTATGACATATCCTCATTTCAACAATACATGCCCCCTGCTACCGCCAGTTTATAAGGGGTGGTTTTATGATCATCCTAAAAAACCACAGGCTTTTAACCGCAGTGCTGCTTTCTTTTACTACCAGACAAAGTCTGGCGGGAGCGGGGGGTAGGACTTATCCCCCGAATTCTGCCATCTTTTTTGCAATGTGACCCAACACTTCATCCAATTCTTTTTCAGGGCTGAAGTCAATAAATTTCAGGTCCTTCGTCACAGCGGCAGTGTGCCCCGGAGGCATATAAAAAACATCCCCGGCCTTTAACCGTTCCTCCGTGCCGTCATCATATTTTGTCAGTAGCTCCCCCTCAACCACATACCCCCATTGCGGGCATTGACAACTATCATTTTTAAGTCCAGCCAACAAGGGTGCGAAATCCGTTCCTGCGGGCAGTTCATTATAGGCAACGGTCATTCCTCCATACCCTTTGAGATTTCTCATAATCGTTCCGGGAGCTTCCATCGCCACCGGCATTTCTTCTTTTTTAATTTTCATGCGTTCTTATTATTTGGTTTATAAAGATCATTCGGTCTTATATATGCGCCACGAAATACGAAACCTTTAAGTCCGCCAGATGTAACCCCTGCGTCTTCATGGCTCTTGTCGCATGAGTTGATCATCCTGTTCCGAGACTGTTTTTGGCCTGAAAATCGGTTGGTGCTGATTTGCTGCTCATTCGTCCTAACTCCGCCTCCAACCTGTCAAAATTCTCTTCATTTTTATCAACCGCAAAAGTTCTCACCTTCCTGCAAATTTCGGCAGACTCGAAAATTTGTCGGGAAATCACCTTTGTTTTGTCGGGAGCTTTCTCCTCTAAGGTCACAATTACCTGAAAAATGGGTTTTGAAAAGCGTTTCCATGCGATAAGAGAAGGTTCTTTTATCTCTGTAAATTCACATTCATTGAGATGGTTACCCTTGTCCGGTCCGTGCATGATAAAGCGCCATTTTCCCCCCACCCGAAAGTCAAATTCCTGGAAAGTATTGGTAAATCCCGCAGGCCCCCACCAGATTTCAAGGTGCCTCGGGTCTGACCAGGCCTGATATACCCTAACCCGGGGGGCGTTTATGATCCGTGAACAAATAATTTCGAAATCATCCTTGATTATATGTAATTCAGAGGTCATATTACTAATTACGTGTTACTTCTGTATTCCCTTAAAAAAAAACCGCATCGGACCAGGGGTTGTCAAAATTCACCGGTCCCTTTAAAATTACACTTAATTACGAATTTTTTCTACTTTACTTCGCGGGAATCGCTCACTATGAACGTTACCTGCTTCATGGGCATTTCCCTGTCTATGAAGTGACGTTCCGGGGATATATTTTCAAGTTCAATCTAATTTTAGTATCATTGATAAAAAAATTGCGGGGTATGAAACACCTTCCCATTGGTTTGCGAAACGCTTTTCTGTGTTTTATGCTTGCCTGCTGCTCAAAGGACAACCCTTCGGATAACACGCCCATAAACAGCCCGGTGACCGGCACCTGGGAACTGACAGCGCTTATAATTAATCCTGCACAGGACATTGACAATGACGGGACTACCACCACCAATATCCTGAGCGAACTGGATTGTGTCACCGGAACATTGACCATCAAAAGCGATGCTACATGGTCTTCCGATTTCTCCGGAGTCAATGTGACAGGCATAACCAGCGGACTATTCATTATTTCCTGCTCCAACAATGCCCAGATCAATTCGGGAACCTGGCAGTTAAAGTCGAATCAGCTGACCCTATTCCGTGAGACGACCAGCACTTTCTTTATGCTGGATGGAACAACCCTGACCAATACAGTAGGGGAAGATCTCCCAGGATTCAGAAGTGAAGTCTACGAAAAACAATAACGTATTCGATTACCCGAATTATAGTAATATCTCAGAAGCCGTGTCTGCACGGAACTTTATAGCTCTTCAATCTCTGACACATGGAAATCATTCTCAAACCCTGGCCCTGGTACGTAAGTGGACCGCTTATTTCCCTGGTGATGTTCAGTCTTGTGTATTTCGGCAAAACTTTCGGGATGTCCTCCAATCTGAGGACTTTGTGCAGCATCGCAGGGGCTGGGCGTTACCTTCCCTTTTTCAATTTCGACTGGAGGCAGCAGCGCTGGAATTTAACCGTCGTCCTGGGGGCGGTAATCGGCGGATTTATAGCAGTGACATTTCTTTCTGACGGATCAGCCATTGCCCTCAACCCGCATACAGTTGAAGACCTGGAAACTCTGGGCTTTATGGATGCCGGAAAGTCCCTGCTTCCCGCCGAAATGTTCGGACCGGAAGCACTTGGTACCATTAAAGGCTGGTTCCTGCTCCTGGTTGCCGGATTGCTGGTCGGTTTTGGAACACGCTACGCGGGGGGATGTACTTCGGGACACGCTATCACCGGACTCAGCAATTTACAGTTTCCCTCCCTCCTTGCGGTGATTGGATTTTTTGCAGGGGGTCTCTTAATGATCCATCTCCTGTTCCCCATTATTTTCTAAAGTATACAATTAATGAAATTCATCAGGTTCCTTTCGGTCGGTATTTTTTTCGGGATCGTCCTTGTAAAATCGCAGGCCGTGTCCTGGTATCGGATTTACGAGATGTTCAAATTCCAGTCGATCCATATGTATGGCATCATTGGTACTGCCGTTATCCTGGGCATCGTATTCTTATTTTTCCTGAAGAAACGGAGGATGAAGTCGGTTGATGGGCATGAAATAAGCCTGCCGGACAAGGAAAGATCGATTTACAGATACCTGTTGGGAGGCACTATTTTCGGAGCGGGATGGGCCTTGGCCGGGGCTTGTCCGGGGCCTATGTATGTGCTTCTTGGGACGGGAACATTGTCAATGTTGATCGTGATCTTTGCAGCGTTGGCCGGCACTCTGCTGTACGGAATGATGAAGGACTATCTGCCTCACTGAAGCAACATTTTGGCTATAGTGGCCATGCGCCGTTGACAGGCCATAGCGAATTAAAGAAAGCAATATCTGAAGTTAAAAGTGGCCGGCTAATGCCAGCCTGAACCGCTGGCGCGGAATTATGTACTTACAAATTCACTTCAGACGATCTCGGCCGCAAGACCTGCGAGTAACAATTTGCTGCAACGCGGTTCCAGCTCCTTATATTCTCCCGTTTTGACGGTACATTTGCCGTTGTAGTGAACAATAAGTGAACATTGTTCGGCCTGCTCGGCTGTATGGTCACATACAGCTATCAGCGTTTGGATCACATGATCAAAAGTGTTGACATCGTCATTGAACAGGACAATTTCGTTATGTTCCAGGGTGGTCTCCTTAAGCGAAATTTCTTCCAGCTGTTTTTCTTTAATTCCCATGTGTCGTATTTTTAAAAAGCCCTAACAAAAGACCAAGGTTCAAGAAATTTACAAAAGAAAATTCAAAGTTTCAAGTAAATTGAGGAACATCCCGGGCAATGGTCGGCAGGACAGCCATCAAGCAATGGCGAACGAAAGCCTCCTGTTACCTTCTTTCCTATGGGTCCGGTTGCTGGCTTTTTCATAAGTCGGGCTTTAGACAGGTGAATGGGCAGGAAGTCCGTGCCAGAGCCGGATCGGGATTAAAATGCTCCAAAAGTCCTGGAAATAGAATGAGATCCGTTCGTCAGGCGGTGATCCATTCCGCTTAATATAGATATCTTAGTGCGGTGATGTCATTCGAATTGAATTCCCCATTCACTCCTGCGGTAAAGCAGGCGAGCATCAGGGAGGTCGCATCATACCCGGGAGAGGTCCCCGGGATGGGAACAGCACCGATAGTTCCCTGCCTTTCATTCTCTGTCACCCCACAACTTTCCCTGGTGGACCAGTCCGAATGCCGCAACCCGATGCTATGGCCTATCTCATGGGTAATGACATGTTCCACCGCATTCAGGGGATAATCGTTCAATCCGTGTATCTGTATAAACTTATATGGATTGCCGTCCTCCGGAAATCCTGAAAGTCCGCCACTTTCCTGAATCTCGGGATTGTGGTACACCACGATATCCTTATTTGTGTAATTGGAGCCGAAAGAAAGATTCAGCCGGATACTCAGATTCAGATTATTGTAGTTTGTAACAGCCATCCGAAGCGCATTGCGCTCTTTATTGGACAGTGCCGTATTGGCCGCATTGTAACCTATGATTGTCAGGGTGCCCGGTGTGACCAGGTTGTAAGTATGAAAGTTCTTGGAATCAAGTGACTTCGCCTTCCCCATAGCTTCCAGGTTGGACTGTGTGAAAAGCAGGTCGCCCTCCACCAGATACCGTGGCTCATGACTCCCATCCGGAAGCAGCATTTGCGTCAGCCTCACTTCTCCGGGATAAAATTGATTTTCTTTCAACAAGGCAAGGAATTCCTCACTGACTAAAACGGGTTCCGTTACCTCTTCAGGACTTTGTGCATCCGGTGGCGGGTAGTCATCTATCGGATCCTTCTGGCAGGAGGTAATAAAAATCAAAATCAATATTGTGAACAGGGGAAATTTTATGTACTTCATGGCAAGCGGATTGGGGGAACCTATGTTTCAGCCATAGGTTATGTACGCATCTGACAGCGCAGATGGACTATCAACCCGCAAAAAATGGGGAGCCCGGCATGATTTACCTCTGGTGATAAACGACTGCCGCCCAGTGATTCATGGACTTTTTTTCGAAAAGGTAAAGCTGGTGTTCCAGGCACTTCCCGGAAATGACCGGAATATCATCAGCATAGAATCCACTTAAGATCAGCCATCCTTTGGCAGTCAGGTGGCGGATATATACCGGGATATCTGTCAGCAGACAATTCCGATTAATATTGGCCAGGATACAGTCATATTGCTGCCCTTTAAGTAATCCTGCGTCCCCTTCGAAAACACGGATGTGGCCCTGCCCATTCCTCTCCACATTTTCTAGGGCATTCAGATAGCACCAGGGATCATTGTCTATGGCATGCACCGGATCCGCGTTTTTCATCGCCGCCATAATGGCCAGTACCCCCGTACCGCACCCCATATCCAGGACCGCTTTTCCTTCGAAGTCATACTTCAGAAGGTAGCCCAACATGAGCTGAGTTGTCTCATGATGTCCTGTGCCAAAACTCATCTTGGGAACTATAACGATATCATATTCTACGTCAGGCGGATCGTGAAAAGGGGCGCGCACCACACAGCTATTCCCTACGAAGATCGGCGTAAAATGTTGCTCCCATGTGGCGTTCCAGTTCTCGGGCTGCAGTTCTCGTAAGCTGTAAGTGATAACGGTTTCGGGAGCATTGAGGATTTGCACTGACTCTAAAATATGAGGATGCCAATCATCCTGAAGGATATAAGCGAGCAACCCATCGTGCTCCTCGACAAAACTCTCAAAGGGCAATTCGCCCAATTCGGCCAGGAGGATATCGCAAGCCGGTTGCAGGGGTTCGACACTAAAGGAATATTCGATATATATTTTGTTGGTCATCAGTGAAAACGGTACTTTTTAGCCACCGTTAACGCACACTTATTTTAAAAAAATCCAGCCTGCTCAAACGACGGCACCAATGATGGCCAGAAAATCGTCCACCACGAGTGAAGCGCCCCCGATAAGGCCCCCATCAACATCGGGTTTGGAGAATATCTCACGTGCATTAGCTGGTTTCACACTGCCCCCATACAGAATTGTCACGGAATCGGCAAGTTCCGGACTATAGGCGTCCGCAATGGTTTTTCTTATGAAGGCGTGCATTTCTTGAGCCTGTTGCGGGGTAGCGGTCTCCCCGGTTCCGATAGCCCATACGGGTTCATAGGCCAGGATCACCCCAGACCATTCCCTGGCCTTTAAATTAAACAGCCCTGCCTCCAGCTGATGTTTTACAACCTCGAAGTGCCTGTCTGCTTTCCGATCCCTGAGTTCCTCTCCGATGCAGAAAATGAGGCGCATTTTATGAGCTATTGCCGACTTCGCCTTTTTAGAAAGCAATTCATCCGTTTCCTGAAACAGCGCCCGCCTTTCAGAATGCCCAAGGATCACCGTATCCACCCCGATGCCCAGTAACATGGGTGCCGATACTTCCCCTGTGAATGCCCCGTATTCCTCAAAGTGCATATTCTGAGCTATCACCCGGATGTCGGAATCTGAGAGGCTGCTTACCGCGGTGGCCAGATGTACAAAAGGCGGTGCCACCATTACCTCGGCGATGGTCTCCGGCAAGCGGGCAGTAAGAGACTTCAAAAGATCCTCGGATTCTTTCAGGTCCTTATTCATTTTCCAGTTTCCTGCAACTATTTTTGTTCGCATATCTATCCTCTTTATTTTTTAATTTCCTAATTCAAGTGCCCTGGCGATTGGAACTTGTTAGCTTTAGTGGTCATCGCCCTTGAAGTCGTCTGCCAGCTTTACATCTTCCAGCTTCAGGTCTCCGGCATCATTAAAGTGCAATTTCTGAAGGATGGTGCCCCTGTTCAAAAGAAGCAGCCCCGGATTAGAGCGGACGATGGTCTTCAGGGTGGTTTCATCCGTAAAGTAAAAATCGAATTTCAAATCATAGTCTTCGATAAGGCGTTCAGCCCGTTCTAAATTTGATGCGGACAATCCAGCAACCTTATATCCCAGGCCAAGTGCTCTGTCAGTAACTCTTTTGATCGCCTGGAAACCTTCACGCTCCGACTTGTTCAAATCGTAGGCAATAACCAGGAGGAGATACTCCTCTTCCAGAAATTCGGTGGTGACATCATTGTCGTCTTCCATAATCGAAAAATCATGGATAGGTGGAACATACCCTTTTTGAATTTCCCTGGTCTCCACATCAATAAACTCGCCCTCCACAGTAGGGTACTCGCCATTGGTCACCACCACCTTCTCTTCCCCCTGTACATCAAACTTCCAGGAATATTCAAACAATGGCTTCGGGGCACCTTCCGGAACTTTCATCCCTTCCCCAATATTCTCACCTACCTTATAGGCCCTGAAATCGATCTGGGGAAGGTGATTCAGGACATAGTTGACATAAAAGATGCTGGCCAATAAGGCGATTCCTGCCAGAAGCACCCTGGTATTGGGGCGGAACAGACCGTTTAGATACCTCCTGCCGGCAAACAGGGCAATAATCAGCAGTAACAGGACCACGTCCTTAATAAACGATTCCCAGGGGGTCAGTTTAATCGCATCGCCAAAGCAGCCACAGTCCGTAACCTTATTGAAATAGGCAGAATAGAAAGTAAGGAAAGTAAAAAACAGGATCATCAGCAATAAGGACCAGACGGTAAACTTCCGCTGAAAGCCCAGGAGTAGAAACACGCCCAATATCAGTTCGAAAATGACAATCACAATGGCAAACGCAAGGGCATAGGGCATCAGAAAAGGGAGATTCAAAACTCCCTGGCTGAAATATTCCTCCAATTTAAAGGAGAATCCCACAGGATCATTCAATTTAATAAAACCGCTGATGATGAACAAGATGCCCACAAAAATCCGGGCAAAGCCCGTAATATACTTCAAGACCATATTAAAATATCCTATTTATTTCGTTCATTCTTTTGAAGTTAAAATTCCGCTCTTTTATCTCTGAAAATTGTGCCGAAAAAGACTGTCTTAAGTCGTTTCCGCTAGATGGCCTTCCCGAGCAGGATCATGGCAAATACCCCATAATTGATGATGTCCTGATAATTGGAGTCAATCCCTTCACTTACCAGGGTTTTGCCGTCATTATCTTCCATTTGCTTTATCCTAAGCAGTTTCTGCAGAATAAGATCGGTCAGGGAACTTATGCGCATATCGCGCCAGGCTTCCCCGTAGTCATGATTCTTATCCTCCATGAGCGACCTTGTTTCAGCAACGACCTTCCTGAACAGTTCGGCAGCTTCCGGTTCGCTGAGATCCGGTTCTTCAGAAACACCTTTTTCCAATTGAATCAGCGCCATGACCGAATAGTTGATAATCCCGATGAATTCAGAACTTTCATCATCGGCGATTTTTTGCGTCCCCTTCTCCTGCAGACTCCGGATGCGCTGCGCCTTTATGTAGATCTGGTCGGTCAGCGAAGGGAGTCGTAATATCCGCCAGGCACTGCCATAGTCTTTCATTTTATTCAGAAACAAATCTCTGCAAATGGCTATTACGGCGTCATACTGTTCGGAGGTTTGCTGCATGTAATCTTTGTAATTTGCGTAAATTTCGATTAAAATTAGTTATCCGTCAAGAATTGAACATCAAACTTATCCCTTTGCCAAATGCCTGTATATGCAGAATGGTAGTATGACGATTAACTGTAAAGGCCGGTTGATCGACCTCTCAATCCCCCGGGTAATGGGCATTCTCAACGTCACCCCGGACTCCTTCTATGACGGCGGGAAGCACAAGGGGAGAGATTCGATCCTTAGGCATGCAGGGAGGATGCTGGAAGAAGGTGCCACCTTCCTGGACGTCGGGGCATACAGCTCAAGACCCGGAGCCACAGATATAACAGGCGTTCAGGAAGAGGAGCGGATATTACCGGTCATAGAATGGCTGATGGAGGCTTTTCCCCAGAGCATTTTGTCTGTTGATACCTTTAGAAGTGAAGTTGCGCGAAAATGTCTGGACAGAGGGGCGGCCATGATCAATGACATCACCGCCGGAACCGGGGATAAGGACATGATGCCACTGGTAGCGAAATGTCAGGTTCCTTATTGTATGATGCATATGAAAGGGACGCCACAAACTATGAGGGAACACGCTGTCTATGAGGACCTCGTGAGGGAAATATATTATTCGCTTTCTGAAAAAGTGGCCCTGGCCAGGACCCACGGTATCAATGACGTGTTGATTGACCCGGGTTTTGGTTTTGCCAAAACCATTTCTCAAAATTTTGAAATGCTCAGAAATCTGGAATTCTTTCGGTATTTTGAACTTCCTTTGCTCGTGGGGATCAGTCGTAAATCGATGGTCTACAAAACCCTGGAAGCAGAAGTGTCTGAAAGCCTGAATGGAACAACTGCGTTGCATATGACCGCCCTGAGCAAAGGCGCCCATATCCTGAGAGCACATGATGTAAGGGAGGCTCAGGAATGCATCGTTCTTTTTAGGCATATCTCCGGTTTAAAAGATTGATTTCAAGCGCGCTCATTGTTTATCTGATCAATGGTGTCAGAATTTATATATCATCCGAGTCTGTAGGCCTGTGGGTGTCATCTATATATCAACATTTCAGTTGATAACAATTTTTTAGTACTGGTTCATTTCATAATTTTACAAAAAAGCGAGGATTGGATTTTATAAAGTTTCTGGAATTTGGAATTACAGACGTTATAGATATTGTCCTGGTCGCCATCCTGCTTTATTATATCTACAAACTTGTCCGGGGAACCGTAGCCATCAATATTTTTCTTGGGATTGTCATCGTATGGGGATTCTGGAAGCTGACAGAGCTTCTGGATATGAAAATGATCAGCAGTATGGTTGGCGGCTTCATGCAGGTGGGACTTATCGCACTGATCATCGTTTTCCAGCAGGAAATTCGAAAATTCCTGCTACTGATCGGTTCGACAAATTTTGCCACCAAACGCAATTTCGTCAAACACTTCAAATTCCTAAGGCAGGAGGGGGCTCCATCGGAACTGGATGTTGAAAGTATCATAGCTGCCTGTGATAAAATGGCCAAATCGAGGACCGGTGCCATCCTGGTTTTAAAGCGCAATAATTCGCTGGACTTTGTCAAGTCTTCCGGCGATCCCATGAACCTTGAGGTCAATCAGCCGATCATTGAAAGTATTTTCTATAAGAATAGTCCTTTACACGACGGGGCGGCCATTATAGCAAATAATGCTATAATTGCCACCAGGGTGATCCTCCCTGTATCAAAGGATCGCAATATGCCACAACGATTTGGTCTGAGGCACAGGGCGGCAGTGGGAATTACCGAACGCACGGACGCCTTGGCCCTGGTAGTGAGCGAAGAAACCGGACAGCTTTCCTATATCAAGAATGGGGAATTCATATTTTATAATGACCTGCCCGAACTGGTGCTGATTATAAAGGAAGACCTGCTGTAAGGGATGGAATGTAAAAACTGCCTGCATCGGCTTGAGGACGAGCAGAACTTTTGTTCGCACTGCGGTGCAAAAGTGATCAGAAAAAGACTGACGCTGCAAAATATCGCCACCGATTTCTCGACACAGTTTCTCAGCGTTGACAATACCTTTATGCGTACCCTGATCGATCTGACAGTGCGGCCCGGGGAAGTACTCCGTGGATATATTGCCGGGGTGCGAAAAAAATACCTCGGGCCTTTCAACTATCTGGGCCTTTCCCTGGCCTGCTCCGGGATCCTCTTTTTTTTGATAACAAAGTACTATCTGGATCGGATGCAAATGGATATTTTTGACAGTAGCCTCAGCCCTGAGACCGGTCAAAAAATTCTATCCCTAACCGCTGACTACAGCTCCTTCATTTTTATCCTTTACGTCCCTGTGATGGCCATAGCCGGGTATCTTACTTTTAATAAAGCAGACTACCTGCTTCCGGAACATGCCGTTATCTCCATTTATTCACTTGCGCAATACAATATAGCTTCCTTCCCAATCAGCCTGTTCCTGCTAATACTCTCGCCTGAATCCTATTTTTCATATTCCCTGCTTTTCATTGCACTAATGATTGGGTATTCTTTGTTTGTACTGAATTCCCTCTGTTCCATTAGGTTTTTGCAGCGGATACAAAGATCGGCGATATACATCCTATTATTTTTATTCGGGTATATGGCCGTCGCCATTGGAATGAATATTTTCTTTTTTCTGACAGGAGATCTGAACTTGCAGGATTTTATGCCTAAAAAGTGAATGATTAGGCAACTTCTTCCTTCAGGAACTGCGCTTCATAAAGGCTGTTGTAGTATCCTCCTTTTTTAAGGAGTTGTTTGTGGGTTCCCTTCTCCACAATCTTGCCGGCATCCATTACCAAAATGATATCCGCTTTTTTAATGGTCGCCAGGCGGTGGGCAATAATAATGGAGGTCCTCCCCTCTGTAATACGCTCGGTTGCTTTTTGTATAAGTTGTTCGGAATAGGTATCCACCGATGAGGTGGCTTCATCCAAGACCAAAATGCTGGGATTGCTGACATACGCTCTCAGGAATGCAATAAGTTGCCGCTGTCCGCTGGACAGCATCGTTCCCCGCTCTTTGACATTATATTCATACCCTCCGGGAAGAGAGCTGATAAAATCATGAACCCCGATCTGTTTGGCGGCAATTTTAATATCCTCAATTTTAATGGAAGTATCCTTAAGGGAAATATTATTCGCGATGGTATCCGCAAAAAGAAATACATCCTGCAGGACGACGGCAATATTCCTTCTAAGACTTGAAAGTTGGTAGTCCTGTATTTCAACGCCGTCAATCAGGATAGACCCTGAGTTGATCTCATAAAAACGGTTGAGCAGGTTGATGATGGTCGACTTGCCTGCCCCGGTGGCACCGACAATGGCAATGGTCTGTCCGGCTGAGACTTCGAAGGACACCCCGTGAAGCACTTCCTCCTCTTTGATATAACTGAAATGGACGTTCCTGAACTGGATGTTTCCCTCCACATGCTCCTTTACCATCGATCCCGTATCCGCAATCCTGCTATCCGTATCCAGGATCTTAAAAACGCGGTTGGCAGCAACCATCCCCATCTGCAGGGTATTGAATTTATCAGCTATCTGCCTGAGCGGTTGAAACAACATCCCGGATAGAAGGATAAAGGAAAAGATAGTGCCGTATTCTTCCGCCCCCAGCTGAGTCACATTCTGCAGCCCGCCGTACCAAACGATCAAACCAACGGTAATTGAGGAGACAATATCCGCAATCGGAAAAAAGAAGGAATTATACCACACCGTTTTCAGCCAGGCATCCTGGTGTTTCTGATTGATCTCCCGGAATTTGTTGCTTTCTGTTTGTTCCCTGTTAAAGAGCTGTACGATCTTCATTCCAGTAATACGTTCCTGTACAAATGAATTGAGATTTGCAACCTGTGCCCTCACATCTATAAAGGCCTTCTTCATAGCCTTCTGAAAAACACGTGTGGCGTAAAGGATCAGGGGAAGTACGCCAAAAA
The DNA here is from genome assembly GCA_041744575.1 of Muriicola sp. Taxonomy (GTDB): domain Bacteria; phylum Bacteroidota; class Bacteroidia; order Flavobacteriales; family Flavobacteriaceae; genus JTS-RE37. The sequence goes on along the minus strand of JBGTKP010000053.1, from coordinate 58,882 downwards.
CGATCAGGGCAAGCTTCCAGTTCAGGATCAGCATGACAAGTCCTACAATCACCATTTTCAGAAGGTCTGCGACGATCACAAAAAATCCCTGGCTGAAAATTTCTCCGATTCGCTGTAAATCCGCGACGGCACGTGTCACAAGAACGCCGATGGATGAATTATTGAAATACTGCATTTTAAAGCCCACCATCCTGTCAAACAACCTGATCCGAATATCCTTGATGACAGATTCCCCCAACCAGTTGGCATAATAATTAAAGCCAAGCTGGCTCAGGACCTGCCCAACCAGGACAGCCGCCATGAGGCAGGTGAGAAAGAGTAATTTTTCGGCATCGCTTTTTTTGATCGCCTCATCAATAATATTCCCAACGATCAGCGGAGAAACCACTGCAAATCCGGAAAGCAGAACAGCGGCCAGGGCCACCCCGCAAAAGGTGAGGAGGTAGGGCCGGGTGAAGGCAAAAACCCTGCTAAATAACCTGTAATCAAACGCTTTACCACCTTCGTTATCCATGCGGTGCCTGTATATTTTCCGGGTATGTGATCCTGGTCAAATATAATCCTTTTGCCGGTACTGATACTCCCGCGCGGGCCCGATCCCCGCTTTTTATTATTGTCTTAACATCCTCAACGGCTATCTTCCCCTGACCGACTTCTATCAGTGTACCAACAATGGCACGTACCATGTTCCTCAAAAACCGGTCGGCCGATATTCTGAATACAAACAGCTCCCCCACGTTTTGCCAGGCCGCGTGGGTAATGTGACAATGGTACGTTTTCACATCGCTTCCCGTCTTTGAAAAACATTTAAAATCTCTGTAATCCATGAGTAAGGCGGCAGCCTCGTTCATTGATTTTAAATCAAGCATTTCATGCCTGTACCAGGCAGCATCCCTGTAGAAGGGATTTTTATTTCGGACCACCCAGTATTCATAAGTCCTTTCAATGGCATCAAAGCGGGCATGGGCATCGGCCGGCACCGAAAGGATGGCATTAATCGCGATATCTTCAGGCAAAAAAGCGTTCAGCCTTTGGATAAGCGTCGCTTCATTCTCTATTTCCGAAAGATCACAGTGGGCGATCATTTGTCTGGCGTGAACACCGGTGTCCGTTCTGCCCGCTGCCACCAGGGCCACCTTTTCGCGAAGGACAGCAGAAAGAACCTCCTCCATAAGCTGCTGTACCGTGATTGCATTGGGTTGTGACTGCCAGCCGTGATAGGCAGTTCCCACGTAGGAAAAGTCAATAAAATATCTCAAATGAATCCCTTATTTTAGCCTTGACAAAGATACTGGTTCCCCTTCAAATTTTGGCCGGGGCGCCTCTTTTCTGTGAATCCCGACCCCGGAATACAATGACCAGAATTCTACTTCTTTCCGACACCCATGCCCATCTCGATTCCCGGATCGTGGCCTATGCCGGAATGGCGGATGAGATTTGGCATGCGGGTGATATTGGGAGCCTGGAAGTAAGCGACAGGCTCGCCGCCATAAAACCTGTAAGGGCAGTATATGGAAACATTGACAGTACCGCGGTCCGGCAGGAATTCCCGAAGGACCAGCGATTTAGTTGTGAAGGTCTGGCCGTATTGATGACTCACATCGGGGGCTATCCTCCCTCATACAATGCCAGAACCAGGAATCTGCTGACGAATCAACCTCCGGGATTGTTCATCTGCGGCCATTCCCACATCCTGAAAGTACAGTACGACAAGAAACTGCAGCTGCTGCATATGAATCCCGGCGCCTGCGGGAAATTCGGATTCCATAAGGTACGGACCATGCTCCGGTTTGAAATCGATGGAGGTGAGATCAGAAACCTGGAGGTAATAGAGTTGGGCCTGCGACAGAAGGAGCGGCCTGCCTGATGCGGAGAGATACTTTAAACGACCTCGCAAAAAACCCTGATGTTGCCACCAGGGTTTCTTCGCACTAATACAACTAAGATTTAGTTTTAACGCAGACGATCCACAGATTTTACAAGATCCTCATCCCTCTTGACAGCCCTGTTGGCCAGGACCAAAAAAACGATAGAAAAAACAGGAATCAGCATCCCAATACCCTTCTCTGAGACCTGAGCCTCTCCGGATACACTTAGGGACCGGTAAACGAAAAATCCCAGTAAAAAAAGTTCCAATATCATGTTCAACCTGTTAAGTACAAATTGATGTTGTCTATTTTTATAAAGCAGGATGGCGATGACGGCCATAATTGCAGACGTATAGAAAACTGCCGAAATCATTACATCATTTCTGGCAAATAAGTCCTCTCCCTTGGCATCGGACCACAGATTCACCCAGAATGGCAACACCCCTGTCAGCAGAGCTACGATTATCAGGTAAATTGTTTGTATACGCTGGATCACACTTTTTAGATATTCCGTGCCAAAAATACAGGTCTTTTTAAAATTTATCTACCGATTGTTGAAAATAATTCGTAATATTGCCAAGTTATTCGTTATAACACTTACCAAATTGGGATTTCATTCCCGCGTAATACCCACATAACAAGACACTTCATTTTTTTTGAGATACGTATAATTTATTCAATATTTAATGTTTGAGATTTCTGATTTAAAAGCCATGAAGCTCACCGAGCTTCAGGACATTGCGAGAGGTTTGAACGTACCCAAGCACAAAACCCTAAAAAAACTTGATCTGGTCTACCAGATCCTTGATCTGCAGGCCAGTAATCCAAAGGCCCCCCAGGAAACCACCACTGAATCGGAGGAAAAACCACGATTCACTCCAAAAAAGGAACGTATCCACAGGAAGGATACCAGGCCTGCACCTACCAATGACAATGGTGAAGTACTGGTGGCATCCAAACCGGAGACCCGGGAATTCAGGGAAAATTCCGGCAATCAGCCGGGCAATGACAATCAGCAGGGCAGCGGAGATCAGGAAGGCAGCGGAAATCAGGAGGGTAACACCAGTACCGGAAAGAAAGATCAGCAAAAAAACCCTTCCCCTCACAAAAATGGCAGTCCTAAGAAGAATACCCATCACAAAAATATTCAGGATAAAAAGAATAACAATTTTGACAAGGACCTAAAGAATAAATACAAACAGCCGGAATTTGAATTTGACAGTATCATCGAAAGTGAAGGGGTACTGGATATCATGCAGGACGGCTACGGGTTTTTAAGATCTTCTGACTACAATTACCTTTCCTCCCCGGATGACATATATGTTTCCCAATCCCAGATCCGGTTATTCGGTCTGAAAACGGGAGATACCGTGCTTGGAAATGTCCGCCCTCCCAAGGAAGGCGAAAAGTACTTTCCGCTCATCAAGGTCAATAAGATCAATGGGCTGGATCCTCAGGTGGTGAGGGACAGGGTGTCATTTGAACACCTTACCCCTTTGTTCCCCACAGAAAAATTCAAGCTGGCCGAACGGCAGAGCAATATTTCTACAAGGATCATGGACCTCTTCTGTCCTATTGGAAAAGGACAGCGGGGTATGATCGTTTCCCAGCCGAAAACCGGGAAAACCATGTTGCTGAAAGATATTGCAAATGCCATTGCCGCGAATCATCCGGAAGTTTACCAGATCATTTTACTTATTGATGAGCGTCCTGAGGAGGTGACTGATATGCAACGGAATGTACGGGGCGAAGTAGTAGCTTCCACTTTTGACAAGGAGGCTACCGAACACGTTCGTGTAGCCAATATCGTCCTGGAAAAGGCGAAGCGACTTGTCGAATGCGGCCATGATGTGGTTATTCTCCTGGATTCAATTACACGTTTGGCCCGTGCCTACAATACGGTACAACCTGCCTCCGGAAAAGTATTGAGCGGTGGCGTTGACGCCAATGCGTTGCACAAACCAAAACGGTTTTTCGGAGCCGCCCGGAATATTGAAAACGGAGGGTCACTTTCAATTATTGCCACAGCCCTGACAGAGACCGGTTCCAAAATGGACGAGGTGATCTTTGAGGAATTCAAAGGTACCGGGAACATGGAGCTGCAACTGGACCGAAGGATCAGTAACCGCAGGATTTTCCCTGCGATCGACCTCATTTCTTCATCCACACGACGCGATGACCTTTTATTGGATGAGAATACAATCCAGCGTATGTGGATCATGCGCAAGTACCTGGCAGACATGAACCCGGTGGAGGCCATGGAATTCATGGAACAGCGTATCAAACAAACAAAAAATAACGAAGAATTCCTGTTGACGATGAATCAATAAAGGAGTTTTCTTTTTGCATTTCCATCCCTGTGAGTACGGACCACAGGGATTTTTTTTTGCCTGCGTCCCATGATCGAATACATAGGTCATTTAGTGCATTTATTAATAATAAATACTACATTTAGTAACAGAAAAACCGTTCCTCCCTACAATCGGATCAAATAGCTTTACAGAACTTTAAACGACCAATCATGAATTACATGAATCGCTCCTTATGGACCTCTCTGGTTTTAACGATGATAGTACTAAGTATTAACGGCTGCAAGCCCGAAACAAAGGAACCGGGGGAAGAAATTCCTCCAACCGAAGAAAAACCCGTTGACCCGCCACGTCAGATCGTCTCTCTGGAGCAGGCCAAAACCACCTATGACGCCTACACAGAACGGCGTATCAATTTAATCGAAAAGACTGAGGCTGCGAATCCGGACGGTTCCAAATTTACGGCTGCAAGGTACACTTACTATGACTATGCCACCATAAAACAATACATGGACTACATTGAACAGGAAGCCAAAGCTGCCAACGTGGAAATTTCCTCCCTGAGGTTCTATTTTTCAAATTATCCTGATTCTACTTCCTTTGAAAGCGGACGGAAGATCATGCATCCAAGGCAAAATTCGATTTTTTTAATACCCGCAACCAAAAAAGGAGATTTGGAACACCCTTTCTATCTGGCCGAAAATCAGGACGGCACTTATGAAGCGGTTTTACTGACAGGCCAATTGGAACCCTACGGTGAAAAAGGGATGGAGCAAGCAGGGAATTCCGGAACCTATTCCTATGCCGGGTTTGTACCGGGACCCACTGAAATATCCAGCACCGCAGCCTTCCAGGGCAAGATGAAGAGCCTGATCATGAATGAAGGCAGTTCCGCACCCCCACCAAACCATTAGGTTAAACAAACCTTCTGAAATCCATCAACGGATCTCTTTATGATCGATCTTTTACTGGAAACCGCTTTTATTCCATTTTATGGTGCTGTTGTGGCATTGGCACTCTGGCGGTATCCCAAATATTACGACACGCCGTTGCGTTTTTTCCCGGTGCTCCTGATGTATACTTTTTTAAATGAATTACTAGGCTATATTACCCGGACGAACGATTCTGTCATCTTGTTATTAAGAGACATATATCAGACCAACAACTGGATCATCTTCAACATCTATAACATCATTTTTTTCATTTTCTTTTTTTATGTTTTTCGCCAGTATATTGCGGATGTAAAACGGAAAAAGTGGATACTCTGGGGGGCGTTTTTATTTATAACAACGACCATTCTCAACGTCTTTTTCCAGTCTTTCGTGACGCTCCCGCAGCTGTACGCCTACATCGTAGGCGCGGCTGTTATGCTTTGCTGTATCCTTTTTTATTATGAGCACCTTATGAAGACGGAAGGGGTCTATTTTTTAAATAGGGATCTGTTGTCCTGGGTGGGAGCAGGCATGCTGCTTTTTTACTGCGGTTATGTGCCCATAAAACCGATTCGGTATTACTATGCCCTTCGGGACATCGCAGAAATTCCGGTTGTACGAAGAATTCATTTGCTTCTGATCATCTTGATGTATTCTCTCTTTGCTATTGGATTTATACGAATGCGCCGGCGACACGGACACGGCTGAGAGAAGGTACCCGTTCTCCCTGAAATTGGTAAGGGCTTAAATTGTTTTGAGGAAAACGTTCCAATTAAAAAAGCCCGGACATTTGCCCGGGCTCCCTTTTATTCAAGCTAGTTTGGTTTATTTTTTAAGGGTGGCCACCTGTTTCATGAGTTTTCCCTTCAGGTTGGCTGCCTTGTTGTCATGAATGATATTGCGCTTCGCAAGTTTATCGATCATGCTAAGGATGGCAGGCAGCAAAGCAGCTGCTTTTTCATGGCTGGTTTCTTCCCGCAATTTCTTGATCGCGTTTCTCGTGGTCTTGTGCTGGTACCTGTTGCGAAGGCGCACTTCTTCATTCCTTCTGATTCTCTTTAAAGCCGACTTGTGATTTGCCATGTTCTATTTATTATCCTTTCAAAATTTTTAATGTCTCTCCTGATCAAGCCTTTGTAGCCCGTAGGGGAATCGAACCCCTGTTACCAGGATGAAAACCTGGCGTCCTAACCCCTAGACGAACGGGCCTTATTATTTTCCCTCTTCTAAAATCAGCGACCCTCATTCCCTACGTACTGCAGCCGGAGTCTTATGTACTCCTTCTTCCGGCATGTGCCGGCCTGGTAGCCCGTAGGGGAATCGAACCCCTGTTACCAGGATGAAAACCTGGCGTCCTAACCCCTAGACGAACGGGCCCTGGATTGCATAAATGCGGATGCAAAAATACAATTATTTTTAACTATCACAACAGCAAGGCCTTATTTTTTGGCCTGTTTAATACGCCTTGGCAAAAAGCACCTTTTGTGGGGAGGGATTCCCTGTTATCATACATTTCCCCGGAATTTTCGAATCCTCCAGCGGAATGCATCGGATGGTGGCCTTGGTTTCTTCCTTAATGCGTTCCTCCGTAGCTGCGGTTCCATCCCAGTGAGCAGCAATAAACCCCCCCTTTTCTTCGAGCACGGATTTAAATTCTGCGTAATCTGAAACCTCCGTTATATGGGATTTTCGATAGTCGAGGGCCTTGTTAAAAATGTTTTCCTGAATTTCGACCATCAGTTCCTCAATCCGCCTGACGACCCCGGCTGCTTTCACCGTTTCTTTCTGCAAGGTATCCCTTCTTGCCAGTTCATAGGTGTCATTTTCCAGGTCCCGCTTCCCGATCGCCAGACGCACGGGAACTCCTTTCAACTCATATTCATTGAACTTAAAACCCGGTTTATGGGTGTCTCTCCGGTCGTATTTTACTGAAATGTGTTTGGCCTTCAACTCGCGGACAAGCGGCTCCACCCTGGCGGAAATCGCTTCCAGTTCCTCCAGTCCTCTATAAATCGGGATGATGACTACCTGAATAGGTGCCAGTTTCGGCGGGAGTACAAGACCGTTGTCATCACTGTGTGTCATCACCAAGGCTCCCATAAGTCGGGTCGATACGCCCCAGGAGGTCGCCCAGACCAATTCCTGTTTCCCTTCCCGCGTGGTAAATTTTACGTCGAAGGCCCTGGCGAAATTCTGTCCCAAAAAATGTGAAGTACCGGCCTGAAGGGATCTTCCGTCCTGCATCAAAGCCTCGATACAATAGGTTTCAACCGCTCCGGCGAAGCGTTCACTTTCCGTTTTGAGGCCTTTGATTACAGGCATAGCCATATATCCTTCAGCAAAATCTGCATATAAGTTGAGAATGAGTTCCGCTTCATCAATGGCTTCCTGTTCCAAGGCATGGGCCGTATGTCCCTCCTGCCATAAAAATTCGGAAGTTCGTAAGAATAGCCGTGTTCTCATCTCCCAACGGACCACGTTGGCCCACTGGTTGATCAACAGGGGGAGATCTCTGTAAGACTGGATCCAGCGTCGGTAAGTGTCCCAAATAATCGTTTCTGAAGTGGGTCTGACGATCAGTTCTTCCTCCAGTTTTGCATCTTCATCGACAACTATGCCACTGCCATCAGCGGCGTTTTTCAGTCTGTAATGCGTCACCACTGCACATTCCTTCGCGAAACCTTCTACATGACTAGCCTCTTTACTAAGAAAAGATTTAGGTATAAACAACGGAAAGTAAGCATTTTCATGGCCTGTGGCTTTAAACATGCCATCCAGGGCACTCTGCATTTTTTCCCATATCGCAAAGCCGTAAGGCTTAATGACCATACAACCCCTGACTGCAGAGGTTTCGGCAAGATCAGCCTTCACAACAAGTTCATTATACCATTTGGAATAGTCCTCGTTCCGCGTCGTTAAATTTTTACCCATGTAATAGAGTTTGGCACAAATCTTGTGTCTTTATTAACACAAATAGTTGGTAAAACTAACTATTTTTAGTATGTTCAACAATAATAAATTCAAACGATGATACATTCCCAACGCTCCCTTTATAAAGTGACCTCTACAGCCGCAGTCCTCGGACTGCTGGTCACTTCCTGCGGATCCTATCAGCAGGCTTCTTATTATGACAATGACGGAATATATTCAGAAGGAACGGAAAGAGTGGTTGTGAACAGGACCACAGATCCGCGACAACAACCGAGAGCTCATAAGGAGGACGGGGTTTATGGGGATTATTTCGGACAAAAAGCGGATGAGATTGATGAGATCATGACCGATGAGATCTTTACGGACGTTGACAGTTACTACAGTGACATCCCGCAGGATAGCCTGAATTCCATAGAAGACGACAATTATATCAACGGGCAAAATAACTACGAAGGTTATGCCGGATGGGGAGACAGCGGCGGCAACGTGACTGTTAACGTCTATGATAACTGGGGATGGGGAGGATTGAATTATGGCTGGGCTTCCCCCTGGCTGTATGGAGGTTATGGATGGGGATTTCGAAATGGCTGGGGCTATGGCGGTTACTACAATCCCTGGTGGGGCGGCTACGGCGGATATGGTATCGGCTGGGGCTGGGGCGGTTATGGCGGATACTATGGTTATGGTGGCTGGGGCGGCTATTACAATTCCTTCTATTGCCCACCCTATTATTACAACAACAATATCTATGGCGGGAATTACGCCTATAACCGGAGCAGGAGAGGTTATTTTGACCGCAGTTCCCTGGCATCAAACAATTTAAGAGGCAGATCCAACCTGAGCAGCAGGTCCGGAGTGTCTTCCAACCGTTACAGAACCAATAGCGGCAGGTCCAATATAGACAGGAACGCTGTCAGCTCAAGAAATTCGCGTTCTTACAGGTCCGGATCAAATTCCGGAAATATTGTAAGCGCTGATGCAATTGCCAGAAACAGGGCGTATCGTTCGATGAGAAGTACGCGTACACAACCGAATTACAATAACAGATCTGCAAGATCTTCTCAGGCATACGGGAACAGTTCACCCCAGAGAAGCACCTACAGTGGCCGTTCTTCCAGCGGTAACACCTCGGCAGGAACTTACCGTTCGACAACCCCGCGGACTTCCGGTTATTCAGGATCATCGTCCAGGAGTTCGGGATCCTACAGAAGCTCAGGTAACAGCGCACCAAGAAGCTCGGGTTACCAAAGCTCAGCAGGCAGTTCACGCAGCTCCGGAAGCAGTGGATACCGAAGTGCTCCCAGCTCCAGTTCCTACAGGAGCTCCGGGTCATCAGGAGGCGGATCACGGTCATCGGGCGGAGGCACAAGGTCTTCGGGTGGAAGCAGGGGAGGCAGAAGCAATTAATATCCACAAATCCATTTATTTACTAAAAATTTCACCTAATGAAAAGACTTATAATTTTCATCATGCCATTGGTATGTTCAGTAGCGGCAGCTCAGAATAGCACCGATGTCTTGAGATACAGCATCGAAAACTTACAGGGATCCGCTCGTTATCAGGCTCTCAGCGGTGCATTTGGCGCCCTTGGCGGAGATTTGTCCGCCCTCAATGTCAACCCGGCCGGATCTGCAGTCTTTAATAACAGTCTTTTTACCATTACCGGATCCAATTACCATTCGGAAAAAGAGGCGGTCTACTTTAACAGCAGCGCTAACAGTGACCTTAATTCTCTCGAATTGAATCAGGTGGGCGGGGTCTTTGTTTTCAGGTCGACCAATGAGTCCTCTCCCTGGAAAAAGTTCAGCCTCGCCTTTAATTACGACCTGGTGAGAAATTTTGACGAGGAACTGGTTGTAACCGGTAACAGCGATCAGGGTATTGATTCCTATTTCCTGAATTTCGCACAGGGCCAGCAATTCGGACCCTTACTTCTTCAGGACGGAGAATTTATTGAGGAGGCGTATCTGGACATCGGATCAAGTCTTGGCTTTGGTGCCCAACAGGCATTTCTGGGTTATTTCGGAGGGATAATAGATCCTGTGGATTTTGAGGATGATAATAATACGGACTATGTTTCCAACGCCCAGTACAATTCAGTAAGTCAGGATTATTTTCAGAGTACAGCCGGTTACAACAGCAAGTTTACACTTAACATGGCATCACAGTATGAAGAAAATCTTTACCTGGGAGCATCTCTTAATTTCCATTCCGTATTATACGACCGGCTGACCCAATTGGATGAACGGGGCTTTGACCAGGCGTCAACCATTCAGTTGATTAATTTTGACAACTTCCTGCATACCGAAGGGAATGGATTTTCCTTCAGTCTGGGGGCCATCGCCAAATTGAATAACAACATCCGTATCGGTGGCAGCTACCAGTCCCCTACCTGGTACCGCCTGGAGGATGATACTTCTCAAAGGATCAACTCTGACCTGGCTGACAACGACATCAATTTTATAGATTTCAGCATTGTCAATCTGTTTGAAAGGTATACCATTAAAACTCCTGCGAAATTTACGGGCAGTATGGCCATTATTTTTGGGACCGATGGCCTTCTTAGTTTTGACTATGGGTATCAGGATATGTCAAAAGCCGAATTAAGACCTGCCTCAGATCCCAGTTTCAGTGCTGTCAATCAAAATATTGCAAGTCAGCTGGGAGGGGTATCATCCTTCAGGTTAGGCGGGGAATACCGCATTGAAGCAGTAAGCCTGAGAGGCGGTTACCGCTTTGAACAGAGCCCCTATGCCGATGGTGAAACTATTGGTGACCTTAACGGGTTTTCTGCAGGGTTGGGATATAATTTCGGAGGGAGCCGAATCGATCTGACTTATAGCCGGTCACAGCAGGATATGAATGAACAACTCTTTGAAACAGGCCTGCCCACTCCAGCCATGGTCACCACCGAGCTTAGCAATATTACCCTTGGATATACCCTCAATTTTTAGAAAGGAACCTGGAAAATTGTAGGATCAGCGAACGAGACTGAAGTGGCTTCGGCGCAAATTGGCGACCACCACCCCAGTGTCATTGGTTGTAAACTCAAGCCGGAACCAATAGTCAGAGGAAGGCATAGGCCGGTCATTAAAGGTTCCGTCCCAACCAACGGTAGTTTCATCGATCTCTTTTAATAATTTCCCGTAGCGGTCAAAAATATAAACGACGGGATCCGTGAGCGTTTCGATGCCGAGGATATTCCATGCATCATGAATACCATCGCCGTTAGGGGTAAAGAATTTTGGGTACCCCACCACAAGGAAAGGTATGGGGTCCGTGATGCCGCAACCGTTCTTATCATTAATTATAAGAGAATTGAGACCAGGAGGAACATTCACAATCACGGGGGAATCCTGAAATTGACCTCCGTTGATCGCATATTCGTAAGTGCTGTCTCCATTTACAAATACCTCGACGATGTTACTATCAGCCAAATATTCCAGAACATCTATCCGGTCCAGTTCAGGCACTCCGTAAAAAGTTATAAGAATATCATCCTCAATAGTGGTAGCCAGGGAGGTTTGGATGGAGACAAAATAACGTCCGGAATCCGGACTGCTCACCGTAATTTCTGTGGCACTCGGTCCGCCGGCCAGTACCTGATCAATCGTCCCGTCATCGTCATAATCTACGGACCAAGTGACATATGCGATATCCGGCCCGGCTGGAGAATTCAGCGCGCTGAGCACAATGTCCGGATCGTCTTCGCAGGCAACGATATCAAGGCCAAGAAATTCATCCCTGAGCGTACAATCGAGTGCATTGATCTGATCGTCCTCCACAGACCTGCCTGTAAAGGTCAGGGAAAAAGGCTCCGGGTCGCCGTCAAAGTTCGTATTGAAGTTATTGATAAGCAGGTAATATATTTCTCCCGGTTGGACCTCCAGCCATTCATCATATGTGTTCTGACTCCCTTTAATAAAAGGGGCGCCTTCCTGCCCGTTTACCGGGTTCACCCCTACTCCGGTCATATTTGAAGAATTCACCTCATAATTACAACGTATCGGTTGGGCAGTCCCGTTGCTGATAATGTTGCAATCCACATCGGGGCCATAAAGCGCAAAATCATATTCCGCGGTAATGGTGCCGCTCCCGGAGACCGGCAGGGCTTCAATATCAAAACCAATCTGTCCCCCGGTTCCGGCCCTGAAGACATACCAGGAGGTGTTGTGTTCAATGTTCGCAGAACTGATACTTCCTTTCTCCAGGCACCCGGACTGAAGTATCACCTCAGGATCGAAATCCTCAATATCCCCGCCGCCATCCGTCATCGAAAAAATAGGAGCATCCGCGCAAACCGGAATGGCACTCCTGCAATCCGGAGAATTCTGTGCACTTACTCCTGCAAACAACAGAAGCATGCAACACATGGAACAAAAGTGTGTCCGCATAGATGATTGGGGCTATAATCAACTATATAACTCCACGCGTCCTGATTTAGTATGTATTCCGGAAGAATTATACACCGCTGCAATCCAGGTCAGTATCATTCAGGACCCAATAAAATTCAGCGTTTCAGGGAAAAGTGACTGTCAAGGTATTTTGCCTCCACCCTGGTGCCACGCTCATCGACATAGCTCAGTTTGAACCAGTAATCAGAGGAAGGAAGAAGCCTCCCGTTAAAGGTGCCGTCCCATCCGTCACTATCGGGCTGGAGTTCCTTTATTAATTTGCCAAAGCGGTCATACAGATGAACGACAGGATGGGAAAGGCCAGGGATCCCAATAATATTCCATCGATCATTTGTACCGTCCCCGTTGGGTGTAAAGTATTTAGGGAATCCTATAACAAGGATTTGCTCTGAGGTGCTTCCGCAACCCCCCGGATCATTTACGGTGACACGGTGGTTTCCGGGAGCGACCTCCCTGAAAATACCAGTGGACTGAAAAGGGCCTTGATCCAGTTGGTATTCGAGTGCGGAAGGACTATGGGCGATTACCTCAACTGTATTGTTGTCCCTGACATCTTCAATAATGATATCAGATATTTCAGGAGTTTTGGAGAATACCACCGTGATGGTAGTAGCAGCACTGCATGTAAGCCCACCCGGGCCAGTACTTGTAGCAGTCAGGGTATAGGACCCCGGGGAGATTATATAGATGGAAGGTACCTGTTCCCCGCTGTCCCAGACGTAACTGAATGCAGGATCAGGGGCAAACTCCCCAATAAGGACCCCCACTTCCTGTTCGCAAATGAACACTTCGGAAGGGATATTCAGGATGGGCGTTTCCAAAACACTGAGTTCAAACTGTTCTGAGACATCAAAGCAGGCTTCATTCTGCAAGGAGGCCGTTCGGATATAAATGGTGGCAGAGCCCATAGAGAGCGGATATGCACCAGGCAAGGGATTCAATCCGCCGGCCGCCTGTGACAGGGAACTGTGAAAGCTTACCAGGACGTCAGAGGTACTTTGGGAACCGAGTGCCTCTGTGGTCTTGTCCGAAAGATCAAAAATGCCGGCACCGTCGCACACTACTTCATCTGATACCTCGTGGGTGACAGGTGCAGGGGTAAAACCCACCTGAACATCACTGATAATGACATTTAAGGTGAGGGTCTGCACTTCCACACGATAAATGCCAGAGATCAACGCCTGCATGGTTGGACCTGATTCTGTGGGCAGTAGCTGAAAACCTGCGCCCATATCTCTGTACCAGGTATAATTCTGAGCGTTGGATGTCATCGCGTTCAGAATCACATTTTCATTGGAACAAGCCGCCACCGGAGGTCCCAATAGATTGCTGACAATCGAACAGTCAAGGGCGTCATGGGGATTTGTCACAAATATTTCGCCTGAAAACTGTATTGAAAATCCCGAATTTGTATTTGTGAAATTGTTGATAAGGAGATAATAGTCTTCCCCTGGGGTTACCTGCAACCAATCCTCATAGAGGACACTACCGGGATCGCCCGACGGATCCTGGCCTACACCCATGAATGCCATCTCATCCTGGTTATCAAAAAAGTTACATCGGACCGGTTCCCCCAGATCCCCGCAGTCGCTAGCCAGATAGAGGGCGAAGTCCCAGTCTTCTGATGTATTAAAACCGATATTAAAACCCAGCTGCCCCGTAGCTCCCGTCCGAAAACGATACCAGGCAGAATTAGACTCTATAACGCCTGTTATGGTTTGTTCCAGACATCCGCTGGTAAGGTCCCCGTTAAAGTCATCCACGCCATAACCCTCTGTCCCTGCGTTCACCGGAGTATTATTGCAAATAGGCACGGCATTGGCACAATCATATGCAACCTGCCCATAAAGCCAGTCACTCCCACATATGGTGAGTGTGCATAAAATTAGGATCCATCGCGTCATAGGGAGACGTAAAATTTGGAAAGTATAAAATTAGACGGAAGGTTTGCTTAACACTAATTTATGTTGTGTAACTCCCCAAACAGACCATAAAGTGGCATATAATGTATATCTTTGAACCTGCCATAAGACAGGTGAATATGAAATTTGACCGAACATTGGAGGAGCAATTTGAAGCCATGGGAAATGACCATGTTTCCTCTTCTGAAGAAACACCCTTGAGAGAGGATGCCTTTGTTCTTCCGGACAATGAAAAGATCAGAATCATCAGGGACAATATCAGAGAGATCATGTATACCCTGGGCCTTGACCTCGAGGATGACAGCCTGCGGGGTACCCCGGACAGGGTGGCAAAGATGTATGTAAATGAAATCTTCGGAGGCTTGCATCCCAAAAACAGACCGAAATCCTCTACCTTCAAGAACAAGTATAAATACGGGGAGATGCTGGTGGAAAAAAACATCATTGTTTATTCCACCTGCGAACATCATTTACTGCCCATTGTAGGGAAGGCTCATATCGCCTACATTTCAAGCGGAACCGTGGTAGGACTTTCCAAGATGAACCGCATCGTGGACTATTATGCCAGAAGACCTCAGGTTCAGGAACGAATGAATATCCAGATCGTACGGGAACTCCAGCAGGTCCTTGGAACCGAAGATGTGGCCTGCGTTATAGACGCAAAGCATTTGTGCGTAAATTCAAGGGGTATCCGGGATATAGATAGCAGTACGGTTACCGCGGAATATGGGGGTAAGTTTAAGGAGGAAGGCGTCCGGAGGGAATTTTTGGACTACGTGAACCTCGATACTAATTTTTAATGTGCCTCAGCACCGATGCAACTGTATAGCAGCCAATCCCTCAAAATATATAATTCCCTCTCTGGTTCCAAAGAAACATTTCAGCCAATAAACGAAGGCCACGTCGGAATGTACGTCTGCGGACCTACGGTGTACAGCAATGTCCATCTTGGAAACTGCAGGACTTTCATGTCATTCGATATGATCTTCAGGTACCTCCGCCATCTTGGGTATAAAGTACGTTATGTCAGGAATATTACAGACGCAGGGCATCTGGAAGGAGATGCAGAAACAGGAGAGGATAAAATAGCCAAAAAAGCGCGGCTGGAACAAATAGAGCCAATGGAAGTGGTGCAGCGTTATACCATTGATTTTCATAACATCCTGCAAAAATTCAACTTCCTTGCTCCGAGCATAGAACCAACTGCCACAGGACATATTATTGAACAGATAGAAATAATCAAGGATATCCTGGACAAAGGGTATGCTTATGAAATGAACGGATCGGTTTACTTTGATGTATTATCCTTCAATACCAAGTATACCTATGGCAAGCTCAGTGGAAGGAAGCTGGAGGATATGATATCCAATACAAGGGATCTGACCGCCCAGGATGAAAAGAGAAATCCGCAGGATTTCGCTCTTTGGAAAAAAGCGGAACCTCAGCATATTATGAGGTGGCCTTCGCCCTGGGGTGATGGTTTTCCCGGCTGGCATCTGGAGTGCACCGCCATGAGCATGAAGTATCTCGGGGAGCATTTCGATATTCACGGAGGCGGTATGGACCTCAAGTTTCCGCATCATGAATGCGAGATCGCTCAGGCACAGGCTATGAACGGAGAGCCCCCGGTTAAATACTGGTTACATGCCAACATGCTTACCCTGAACGGCAAAAAGATGGCGAAATCCACTGGCAATAATCTTCTGCCGGGAGAAATATTCACCGGAAAAAACGAGATCCTGAGCAAGGCATTTTCGCCCTCTGTGGTTCGTTTCTTTATGATGCAGGCCCATTATACAAGCATTCTGGACCTTAGCGATGATGCGCTCCTCGCATCTGAGAGGGGCTATTCCCGACTAATGGAGGCACTTGACACGTTAAAGGACCTGGACGTAGCGAAGGGCACAACGGATTTTAAGGTGAGCGACTGGAAGCAGCATTGTTATGATGCAATGAATGATGATTTCAACACCCCGGTCCTGATCGCGCATTTGTTTGATGGTGTCAGATATATCAATCAGGTTAAGGAGGGGGCTCAGGCATGCTCTGAGAGCGACAAGGAAATGCTCAGTACCACTATGAATACTTTTGTATTTGATGTACTCGGCATCGAACGAAAAAACAATGAGAATCAGGGAGCGGAAAAGCTTTCCGGGGTGGTTAATTTGCTGATACGCCTGCGTAATGAGGCCCGGATTAACAAAGATTTTCAGACCTCGGATTCCATAAGGGACCGTCTCGCAGAATTGGGGATCCACCTCAAGGATGGAAAGGAAGGCACGACCTATAATCTTTCCTGAAAACCGCCTGATACAGGGCATAAAAAGGCAAGGCATCGGGATGACCTGGGACACAAAGAAAATACTGATCGCACCATTCATTGGACTTATCCGCATGTACCAGATCCTCATCTCGTCCTGGACACCTCCAAGTTGCCGTTACAGTCCGACCTGCTCCAATTATACCCTGCAAGCGCTTAGAAAACACGGATTAATAAAAGGAGGCTGGCTTGGTATCAAACGTATTTTCAGCTGCCATCCGTGGGGGGGGTCCGGATACGATCCGGTACCATAAAAGCTTCCGAACTCAGATCTGGAGGAGGAAGTCTTACGAGGTCAATAAATCTATATTTAGCCCCCATTCCCGGACTATCTATCTACTTTATTGACAGCGGTCTGATTTCTATTTTTTATATTAGCCACACAATAAAAGCGCTATGCATTTTTTAGGCATCACCTGGAATCCAAATGACACCTTATTCACTGTAGGATTCATTCAAATCAAGTATTATAATCTTCTCTGGATTGTGGCTTTTGCTGTAGGGTGGTTTGTCATGAAGAAAATATTCATGAATGAAAAGAAATCCATGGAGCAGTTGGATTCCCTCTTTATTTACACGGTCCTTGCCACCATGCTCGGCGCGCGGTTGGGCCACGTTTTTTTTTATGACTGGGCCTATTACCAGAACCATCTCCTGGAAATTCTCCTGCCGATCCGTGAAAGTGCAGACGGAACTCTATTTGGCTTTATCCGGGGATATGAATTTACGGGTTTTACCGGATTGGCGAGTCACGGCGCAGCCATTGGGATCATCATCGGGATGTATCTATATACCAGAAAGCACAAGGAATTCCGAATGTTGTGGATTCTGGACAGGGTGGTACTTCCGGTAGCCATCGGCGCCTTTTTTGTAAGGTTAGGGAACTTCTTTAATTCTGAAATCAATGGCAAAGTAACGGATGCCTCCTATATTTTTGGAACGCGATTTATCCGCGATTCCGATGATATGCCGGCTTCCACTGCCATGTCTGTCACTGGCGAGCAAACGGCTAACAATGCCTATGCAGCCCTCGAGAGCAATCCGAAATTTGCCGAATACCTGAACGCGATCCCATACCGCCATCCGGCACAATTGTATGAAGGGGTTTGTTATATTTTCGTTTTTCTGATCCTTTATTACCTGTACTGGAAAACAGATAAGAAAAACAAGCCGGGATATTTGTTTGGGATGTTCCTGGTATTGCTATGGACTGTTCGCTTCTTTGTAGAATTTGTAAAGAAAAGTCAGGGCGGGTTTGAGAAAGCACTTGGTTTGTTATCAACCGGTCAATGGCTTAGCATTCCATTTATCCTTATCGGATTATACTTTATTCTGAGAAAACCCCGGATCTCCCTCAGATGATGTTCATTCAGGGAGGACCGGAAATGAAGTGAAATAATCTATGCGTCCATTATCAACTTACAAATTGCCGGTAGTATACGCCATCGCAGTATTACTCACCCTCATCCTTTCATGTGAACAGGAGAAAAAACCTGCCGTAAAAACCGGTCCCATAACCTTTACCAATGAAGGAGAACTATCGATCTATCGCGCCGGTAGCGACACCCTGCTCACCACGCTGGAAATTGAGATAGCGGATTCGGAATACGAAACACAGACCGGTCTCATGTATCGGGAAACGATGGACCCGGACCAGGCCATGCTTTTTATTTTCCCTACGGAGAAGATTCATTCATTTTATATGAAAAATACCCTGATTCCGCTGGATCTCCTCTTTATTCGGGGAGATCAAAAAATTGTTACAATAGCGGAGAATGCCGTACCACTTGATGATTCCGTCATCCCTTCACGTGTACCCGTACAGTATGTCCTCGAAGTCAATGCAGGAAGGGTGGAGGCATGGAATGTAAAAAGCGGTGATAGTATCTCCTTTACAAAACACAACTGA
The DNA here is from genome assembly GCA_041744575.1 of Muriicola sp. GTDB lineage: Bacteria > Bacteroidota > Bacteroidia > Flavobacteriales > Flavobacteriaceae > JTS-RE37. The sequence continues at coordinate 40,276 of JBGTKP010000053.1, read as the reverse complement.
TGTCATTCTGATGGCAAGACAAGGAAGCAATAAAAAAAGGAATGTCCAGGTATCCTCTTGATAATGTATCAACATCCCGTTTGTTATTCAGAAAAGTGGTCCCTGAAGATTTTGAACTGTGGTTACCCTTTTTTGAAAATCCGGAAAGTGTCCGTTACTGGGAAGGGTTATCCGATGATCCACGAACCAATTGCATCGCACAGTTTGACAGGATCTTTGAACGCTATGATGGGGATTTGGGAGGCATGTATGCCCTGATGATAAAATCGAGTGGACAACTGGCGGGTTTGTGCGGTTTGCTATTACAGGAAGTAGATAAGGTCGAAGAACTGGAAATAGGGTATTCCATCCTGCCGGACCACAAATGCAAAGGCTATGCTTCTGAGGCTGCCATGCGTTGCAGGGAGATCGCATTTTCCAGGGGTTACGCCCCGTCTGTGATCTCTATCATTCACAGAGATAACCTGCCATCCCAAAAGGTGGCTGTGAAAAATGGAATGGCTGCCGGAAGGACAACCAGGTACAGGAGCAATCCCGTTGTTATCTACAGAGTGTTTGCTATAGCTGATTAGTGACCTGAAAGGTCGTTTCAAGGTTCATCTAAATACCAATTTTTTTTGTGACACCCATGAGTAATCCTCCCCATTGGGCCGTTTTTACCGACAATACCTCAGACAAATCGGCTTTTGTGGGCCGTTTGATGCGGGGATATCTGCCGGATGCCTTCGGCGTGCTCCGCGGTAAAAAGGCAGGTCTTTTTTCCACCTATGAGGTGAACAGGATGATAGAAGAGGAATGCCTGCATGATAACAAGATTCTCACAGCGGCTACTTCACAGAACCTTCAGTCTATGAGCAGTGGCGAGCGGAAAAAAGCCTTGCTGAATCACCTCATGGCCCAAGGTAACGGATATCTTATCCTTGACAACCCTTTTGATAACCTGGATTTCGGTTCTCAGGAAACATTGAAAAAAGACCTTGCAAAGCTGTCAGTCGAACTGCCCCTGGTACAGCTCATAAGCAGGCGTTCAGATATACTACCCTTTATTCAGCACCGGTTCCGGCTGGAAGGAAAGAACCTTCAATGCAACAAGGAGAAGCCGGAAAACAGCGACCTGATATTTCCCGGCCTGCTTCACAAGCTTCCAGAATCGCCGGAAGGCCATCCGTTTGATGGGGAGTTCCTGATCAGGTTTAAAAATGTCAGTGTCTCCTATGAATCCCGGCATATCCTTAAGGATATCAGCTGGGATATCCGTCCGGGAGAATTCTGGGAGCTGCGGGGGACCAATGGCAGTGGGAAATCGACCCTTTTAACAATGATTACCGGAGACAATCCCAAAGCCTACGGGCAGAATATCATACTTTTTGGAAGGAAAAAGGGAAGCGGGGAAAGCATCTGGGATATTAAAAGCAATATCGGATATTTTACCCCGGCCATGATTGACAGGTTCAGCGGGTATCATAGCCTTGAGCATATGATACTTTCCGGTCTGATGGATTCCATTGGATTATATGTGATCCCATCGGAAGCACAGATGAGGACTACAAGGTTGTGGTTGGAGGTATTGGGAATGGATGGTCTTGCCGGTAAACTTTTCCATGATCTCACCCAGGGACAGCAGCGGTTGGTTATGTGCGCCCGTGCGATGATCAAACATCCCCTATTGCTTATTCTGGACGAACCTACTGCAGGCCTGGACGATGAGAGTGCCCACCTTTTTGTTACCCTGGTGAACAAAATTGCCGAAGAACAGACCACTGCCATCGTCTTTGTTTCCCATCGAAAAGAGCCGGGGTTAAATCCACGGTTGATATTTCAGTTGACATCAGAAGAAAGCGGTTCCCGGGGTGCGGTAATATAACCGGGAACCATTTCACCTGATTTAATAAAAGGTTCAATGTGTTTTTGCCGCCTTTTTTCTGGGTGTTTTCGGGGAAGGATTTTCCTGAATCTTAACGGGATCTACGTTCTTTTTCAGGGTATCGAAAAGAATGGGTGTTGCTATGAACAAAGAGGAATAGGTTCCAACCACGATCCCCACAATCATCGCAAACATAAAGCCCCTGAGTGACTCCCCGCCAAAAATAAAGATGGCGATGAGTACTACAATGGTCGTGGTAGAGGTATTCAGGGTTCTGCTCAGCGTGCTGTTCAGGGCCAGATTAAGGTTTTCTCCGGCGCGCATCCCCTTCTCATTCCAGATCTCCCGGATCCTGTCAAAAACGACCACCGTATCATTCAGGGAATAACCGATAACGGTGAGGATGGCTGCAATAAAAGCCTGATCAATCTCCATTGAAAAGGGCATTATCTTACTCGTCAGAGAGAAAATTCCAAGAACGATCAGGACGTCATGAAAGACCGCCGCAACCGCGCCAAGGGAAAACTGCCATTTCCGGAAACGGAGCAGGATATAAAGGAAGACCACAGCTAGCGAGCCTATCACGGCCCATAGCGCATTCTTCTTGATATCATCAGCGATCGTCGGCCCAACTTTCCGGTATTTCATCACCCCGATATCATCATTGGTCCCACCCGGAATGAAATCTTCATAAGTAGCCCCGTCGGGCAGGTATTTTTGAAGGGTGGTAAATAATTTTTCGAGGATTTCGTTATCCACTTCAACTTCCTGGGCATCTACTTTATATTTTGTAGTGACCATCACCTGGTTGGCGTCTCCAAAGGTTTTGGCACTGGCACTTCCTAAGGCAGTGGTGAGATCACTGGCAATTTCAGAAGGGTTTACAGGGTTGATAAATCGTATCTGATAATTCCTGCCCCCTACAAAATCAACTCCCTGGTCGAGTCCCTGGGTGAACAGGGAAGACAATCCGATGGCCAACATAACTGCTGAGAAAATATAGGCTACCTTACGTTTACTAAGGAAATTGAAATTGGTATTCGTGAAAAGGTTTTTGGTGATCGCGGTGGTAAAATCGAGACGTCTGGTCCTGCCGCTAAGATACCAGTCAACCAATAAACGGGTTACAAAAATGGCAGTGAACAAAGAGGTAAGAATACCAATGATCAGTGTGGTTGCAAAGCCTTTAATAGGGCCTGTGCCAAAGATCAGGAGGATCAGCGCCGTAAGGGCTGTGGTAATGTTGGCGTCCAGGATGGAGGACAATGCATTGCTGAAGCCATCGGCAATAGCCTGACCCTTGCCCTTGCCTTTGGCTATTTCCTCCTTAATACGTTCAAAGATGAGTACGTTCGCGTCCACGGACATCCCGATGGTCAGTACGATCCCCGCTATCCCCGGAAGGGTCAGAACCGCCCCGAGACTTGCCAGGACCCCGAATATCAAAACAATGTTGAAAATCAGGGCGATATCTGCAAATATCCCAGCTTTCCCGTAATAGAAGATCATCCATAGCAGAACGATGATCATGGCGATAAGAAAGGATGAGAAACCGCTGTCAATTGCTTCCTGTCCCAGAGAAGGACCCACTACAAATGAATCGATGATCTCTGCCGATGCCGGGAGTTTTCCTGCACGCAAGACGTTGGCGATATCCTTGGTTTCATTGATTGTAAAAGTGCCTGTGATCTCCGAACTTCCTCCGGAAATCCCACCCACCTGGGATACCCCGGGTGCTGTATATACCTTGTTGTCCAGGACGATGGCTATTCCCGTATTATTCAGGTTGGCCTCACTGGTGAGCTTTTCCCATAACTTTGCCCCGCGGACATTCATATCCATTCCGACCGCCGGCCGGTTAAACTGATCGAACTGATCCCTGGCGTCACTGACTACGTCCCCGCTGATACGCGGTTCATTTTCGCGATTCGACTTCAGGGCATAGAGAGAAGCCACTTCGGAATCCGCGGAAGGACGTTCCCAGAGGAATTTAGTAAACTGCACTTCGGACGGCATCAATCGCCGTATCTCGGGCATTTTAAGGTAACCATTGATTGCAGCCGTATCCTGAACAGCGGCAACGCCAATGGCAAAACCCTGGCCGCTAAGCTGTAGTTTATCGAACAGAGGGTTTTTCTCGGTGCTGAGATCCAGGGAGTCTTTGGAGACGTCAGACAGCAGGGAATCTATTTCCGATTCTTCCTTTACCGGAGTTTCTTCGGTGGAAGCCACCAAAGTTTTGAGTTTTTCGTTGGCCTGAATGAAAAAATTGATCAGATTCTGATTGCCGGGTTCATAGGTTTCCCAGAATTCCAGCTGCGCGGTACTTGAGAGTAGATCCTGCGCCCTGGCAATATCCCGGGCTCCGGGCAGTTCGACAAGAATTCGTCCGGAATTACCTTCCCGCTGGATATTGGGCTGAGTAACCCCGAAGCCATCAATTCGCTCCCTGAGCACTTCAAATGCCGAAACTATAGATTCATCAATTTTTCTGCGGATGATCGGTTTTACTTCATCATCTGACATCTGAAAATTGATCTCATCGCTCAGGGTCTTATTTGCAAATATGTCAGGAGAGGCAAGTTTTTGATCGCCTTTGATCTGATCAAAAGCATCAAAAAACAGGTTGAGGTAAGTGTCATCACTACTGGTGGATGCCGCATCCGCATCGGCCAGCGCTTTGTTGAAGACCGGATTTCTACTGTCTGCGGCCAGACCTCTTAGGATGTCCTTAACGGAAATCTGCAGCGTCACGTTGATCCCTCCTTTAAGATCCAGTCCCTTATTCAGCTCTTTCTTCTTTGCGTCCTCATAGCTGGTAAAACCGAGGATGGGATCCTTGGCAATAGAATCCAGATATTGTGCTTCAATCCCTTCCCGTTGTGCCACATAATTATCTTCGGAGGATGGGATCTCCCTGGCAGCATAGGCCTCAGCGTCATCTTCAATTTTGCTGGTGATAAAAGTATATGACAATTGATAGATACTGACGATCCCGAAAAGGAAAGCAAAAAGCTTTACAAGTCCTTTATTCTGCATGAGTTAATAGAATTAGGTGATGGTTTTGCAAACAGCGTGCAAATATATTATTTCCAACAGGAACTGACAATTAATTTATGCTATTAATCTGCAGTCCTGCGGACAGCCATTCCTGCCCCAGGTTCCGGGGTTTAAGGTGAGAACCTCCGAAGATGTGAGCTTTCAGAAAATCGTTCACTCCCTGAAAAACGAGGGCTCCTATCCAGAAAGGAGGGTCAGATCTTTAGAAGCGCGTTGACCTGATTCACACCGTCCGCGCTTTCGGTCATTTGCGCCTTTTCAGATGCATCCAGGTCGATGCTTACAATTTTTTCGATCCCATTTCTGCCAAGGATCACGGGAACCCCTATGCAGATATCACTGAGTCCGTATTCCCCGTCAAGCATCACCGAACATGGAAATAGCTTTTTCTGATCGCAGGCAATCGACTGAACAAGGGCGGATACAGCTGCGCCCGGCGCATACCAGGCGCTTGTTCCCAGCAATTTTGTTAAGGTAGCACCCCCGACCTTGGTTTCCTCCGCTACCTGGTTCAAACGGTCAGAAGACAGGAATTCGGAAACCCTGATGCTGTTTCGTGTGGCATGCGCTGTCAGAGGTACCATTCCCGTATCGCTGTGTCCTCCGATCACCATGCCATCGACATCTGAAAGTGGCGCTTCGAGGGCTTCTGCCAGCCGGTATTTGAACCGTGCGCTGTCAAGTGCCCCGCCCATGCCAATGATCTTGTTTTTCCTGAGCCCTGTGGACTTATGAACAAGGTACGTCATGGTATCCATTGGATTGCTTACCACTATAAGGATCACTTCGGGGGAATGCGCGACCAGGTTGGATGCCACTTCCTTTACAATCCCGGCATTGATCCCTATCAGTTCCTCACGGGTCATACCCGGCTTTCTTGGAATTCCGGAAGTGATCACCGCTATGTGACTGTCCGCAGTACGGGAATAATCTCCTGTTGTGCCTGTGATCCTTGTATCAAAACCATTCAGGGAGGCTGTTTGCATGAGGTCCATGGCCTTGCCTTCGGCGTAACCTTCCTTGATGTCCAGCAATACAACTTCTGAAGCGAAATCCTTGATGGCAATATATTCCGCACAACTGGCACCTACGGCACCCGCGCCAACAACAGTAATTTTCATGTACTTATCTTTATAATGGTTTGTATGATTTTCTGCATCGCAAGGGAATTGATGCCTGCCAAAAATAGGGATTTTTGAAATAGTACCGATATTCCCCGGGCAGATTCCTCCCATGGGTTCCCCTTCCATTTTTGTTTATTTTGAAAGTTTTTTCCTATTAAATGTTAAAGAAAAAAGTCGTTCAACGAAGATTGGCCTCATTTGATGTTATACATCGAATTTTGGCAATAGCGATGTAAGGAAACCGTTATTAAGATACCCAAATCCTGTAATAACCTGCAAAATGAAAAGACTTTTTTCATTTCTGGCCATCATCGCTATTGTCGCGGCCAGCAACTGTTCAAGAATCCCCGAGAATAACGACCCTGTCATTGGCATCTGGTATAAAGTGGAGGTTCAGCCGTCCGCTGGTGACCAATCTCAGACGATCCGCCAGGAATGGACTTTTAATGATGCCTACCTGGGAAGGTACCACCAATATAATAGCAAAAAACTTTCCTTTAAAACAGATTTCAAATGGGAACGTCAGAATGACTATTATATGATTTCCTATCCCGGCACCGACATGGCACCAAGGAAAGTGAGTATGAAAGAACTGACGAACGCTACCGAATACCTCGAGGACCTGGATGGACATATCGTGGCGACCCGCGAATAAAACCCCTGTTTATTTTTCCATATAGTTATGAACGCAGCCCTTGTAATCAGGGGCTGTTTTTTTATGTAAAGGTCCAGCGCGAAATTGGAACACTACCCCGGCCTAAATATACCTGTACCGGTTTTTAGCGAGACTGAGGGATTGTGAAAAGGTGCTCCACCAATAGATACAAGCACCTGCTCGAAGGCCGAGCGTGAAAAATCAACCAGCTACCTGAATCCAAAATTCAGTCCTGCCGAAAGGGTATTGAAGTTACCTAGGCCGTAGTCTGCATGGATCCTGAAAAAACCCAGTGTCAGTTTCACGCCAAGATTGGCCAGTACCCCACTTGAATTATCGGAAACTGAAAAAGGGTCTGTATAGGTTTGTTGGAAGGGACCCGATTGCACGCGGTAGGTGCCAAGGATGTCAGTTTCCGAAGCACCGGTAAGGTAGCCGATACCTCCGTAAAAATTGATCACCGGCAGTCTGCTAGATACCATGGCCTGAAAGATCCAGCTATTTGTTTTGGTTTCAAGCCGCTGATCTTCACCTGCGATTATAGAGGTGTCCGTAAAATCATAGGAACCGTCAAGATGCGTATAACCGATGAGTACTGAGATGGCGACCGGTAGTATTTTATCAGCCGGAAGATGTTCTGTGAGTTCATGTTGTATGCCGAAACCATACATCCCAATGGCTACATCATCCGTTTTAATTCTGGGAAGGAAGCGGGCCTTTAGTTCCGTCCCCTTTAGCAGGCTGATACTCCCCTGAAGGAAGGCCGAGGGAAGAAAGTTGATGTCTTCTGAGGCCAATCCTGTTGGCAGTTCAAATTCTTCCCTCAATATCCCGTTATCATCTTCCACAAATACACGGATACCTTCGAGGTCACCCAGACCTGTCGATACTGCCCTGGAAGTACTGCCATCGACAAATTGAAGATTTTCATAATCCGCTGTATTGAGCTGGAATGATTTTTTATCACCTTTATTTTTAAAAAGGGACGTATTGGCGATGATAGAAATTTCAAACCCACCCGGGGGTTTTGCATCGGCGGTGTTATACCAGCTGCCGGAAATGCTATAGAGTATCCCTTCCGAAACCGGCGCGAGATACCCGGTGGTAAATCGCTGTGCATCTGCGAGTCCGGCAGCAAGCAACTCATTTACATTGGACTGCGCACTCATCAGATAGCAGCAGAAAAAAGCGGGGAGGACAAGGTTCTTCATTTCAGGAGTTTTGTCTAAAACTAAAAAACCCGCCATTGAGTGGCGAGTTTTTGTTGTGAAAGTCCGGTTTCTTATGCATCAATGTTGGCATATACGGCATTCTTTTCGATGAATTCCCTTCTGGGAGGCACTTCATCGCCCATCAGCATGGAAAAGACCCTGTCTGCTTCCGTCGCATTATCGATAGTGATTTGCCGGAGGGTTCTGCTCTCGGGTTTCATCGTGGTATCGGCCAGCTGATCCGCGTTCATTTCACCCAAACCTTTGTAACGCTGGATGCTTACTCCCCCACTATAGCTCTCCGCAATTTCATCCCTTTCCTTATCGGACCAGGCATATCTTTTTTTGGTGCCTTTTTTAACGAGGTACAGGGGCGGTGTCGCAATATAGACATGCCCTCCCTCGATCAATTCGCGCATATACCTGAAGAAAAAGGTAAGAATAAGGGTTTCGATATGACTTCCGTCCACATCCGCGTCACACATGATCACTACCTTATAATAGCGCAGCTTCTCGAGATTGAGCGCTTTGCTGTCTTCCTCCGTCCCGATAGTCACCCCCAAAGCCGTATAAATATTCTTGATCTCTTCGTTCTCAAAAACCTTATGCTGCATGGCCTTTTCCACATTGAGGATTTTTCCCCTTAACGGTAAAATAGCCTGGAAACTACGTTCCCTACCCATTTTTGCTGTCCCCCCGGCGGAATCCCCTTCCACCAGGAAGAGTTCACACTTAACCGGATCCTGTTCTGAGCAATCCGCCAATTTTCCAGGCAGTCCGCCAATACTCATAACCGACTTTCGCTGGACCATCTCCCTGGCCTTGGTAGCGGCATGACGCGCCTGGGCAGCCAGGATCACTTTTTGTACAATAATTTTTGCATCATCCGGATGCTCCTCAAGGTAATTGGTAAGCATCTCCGAAACTGCCTGGGAAACCGCTGCGGAAACTTCCCGGTTCCCGAGCTTGGTTTTGGTTTGCCCCTCAAACTGCGGTTCCGCTACTTTGACCGAAATAATAGCCGTAAGGCCTTCCCTGAAATCATCCCCCTGCACCTCAAACTTTAATTTATCGAGCATCCCAGAAGAATCAGCATACTTTTTCAGGGTGGTTGTCAGACCCCGTCGGAAACCTGACAGGTGTGTACCTCCTTCATGGGTATTGATATTATTGACATAGGAATGGAGGTTCTCAGTATAGCTCGTATTGTAAATCATGGCCACCTCTACTGGAATTTCATTTTTCTCCCCTTCCATGGCGATCACATTCCTGATCAGGGATTCCCTGTTGCCATCCAAAAATTTAACAAATTCACTAAGGCCCTGATCAGAATAAAACACGTCCGAAATAAATTCGCCGTTTTCATCTTTTTCCCGTCTGTCAGTAATGCTGATGGTCACTCCTTTATTCAAAAAAGAAAGTTCCCGCATCCGATTAGAAAGGGTCTCGTAACTGTATTCGATAGTTTGTGTAAATATGGAAGTATCCGGATGAAAGGTAACCACAGTGCCCCGTTCCTCTGTGTCCCCTACACTCTTTACCGGATAGGAAGCCTTTCCTCTCTGGTACTCCTGTTCCCAGATTTTACCGTGCCTGTAAATAGTGGCTTTCAGCTGATCTGAAAGGGCATTGACTACGGATACACCGACCCCGTGGAGCCCTCCCGATACTTTGTAGGAATCCTTGTCAAATTTCCCACCCGCGCCAATTTTTGTCATCACCACTTCTAGGGCGGAGACCCCTTCCTTTTTATGAAGATCCACTGGAATCCCGCGGCCATTGTCTTTGGTAGTTACAGAGTTATCCTCATTAATGGTCACACTAATCGTATCACAATGTCCTCCCATCGCCTCATCGATAGAGTTGTCCACTACTTCATAGACCAGATGGTGCAACCCCCGGACACCGATATCTCCAATATACATAGAAGGGCGCATGCGCACATGTTCAATGCCTTCCAGCGCCTGAATACTATCGGCGGAATAATTGTCTTTTTTTGCTTCCTCACTCATAAAAAACAGGTCTTTACAACTGTAAATTTTACAATCCTGCAAATATAAGGAATACCCTGTGAAATAAGGGTTTTTCCGCTTTTGCAAGCTGCGAAGTTATCAACAAAAATTGTGGAAAATTCCCGCCGCGTGGCGTGTTTTGAATCGGCGCCATTTTCTGTCCTCGGACCATATGGTTTGGGCATCTCTTTTTCCCATGAGAACAACCCCCCGATCAGGCCCGGAACCATGCTGGTATCACCGCACCGCACCGCCCGTGCTGAACGCCCTGTATTTATGTCCGCTAACTCGGAGTGGCCGGCAAAAAATCAGTGATCCCCGAAGTCGCTGTAAGATCATTTAATATAGGCCGCATCATGGACCTTTGCCACGGCCCTGCCGGACGGGTCATTCATATTTTTAAAAGCTTCATCCCACTCCAGGGCAATCTTCGTACTGCAGGCCACGGAAGGTTCCTGAGGAACACAGCGGGCTGCCGCATCAGAAGGAAAATGTCCTTCAAAAATAGCCCGGTAATAGTATTCTTCTTTGGTCGATGGAGTTTGTATGGGAAATCTGAATTTGGCATTCGCCAACTGGTCGTTGCTTACCTCATCATTTACCATGACTTTAAGGGTATCAATCCAGCTGTATCCGACCCCATCTGAAAATTGCTCCTTTTGACGCCAGGCAACGCTGGCAGGTAACATATCTTCAAATGCCTTGCGTAACACCCATTTTTCCATGCGTTCTCCGTTGATCATTTTATCTTGTGGGTTGATCCGCATCGCAACATCCATAAACTCTTTATCCAAAAATGGCACCCGGCCTTCAATGCCCCATGCAGCCAGCGACTTGTTGGCCCGAAGGCAGTCATACATGTGCAGTTTGCTCAGTTTCCTGACCGTCTCCTCATGGAATTCGCGGGGATTGGGGGCTTTGTGGAAGTAGAGGTATCCCCCGAACAATTCATCGGCTCCTTCTCCGGACAATACCATTTTAATACCCATTGATTTGATGACCCTGGCCATCAGATACATAGGAGTTGAGGCTCTTATGGTGGTAATATCATAGGTTTCGAGGTTGTAGATGACATCCCTGATGGCATCCAGGCCTTCCTGAATCGTAAATTTTATTTCGTGATGCACGGTGCCGATATGTTCCGATACCTTTTGGGCTGCTGCCAGATCCGGAGAACCTTCGAGGCCCACTGAAAAAGAATGCAATTGGGGCCACCAGGCCTCCTTGGTATCATCTGTCTCGATACGCTTCTGTGAATACTTCTTGGCGATGGCCGAAGTTATAGAAGAATCAAGGCCCCCCGACAAAAGAACCCCATACGGAACATCGGACATCAGCTGTCTGTGCACTGCTGCATCAAGAGCCGTACGGATGTCTGCAATCACCGTTTTATTCTCACAAACCGCCTCGTATTCCATCCAATCCCTGGAATACCATTGTATAAATTCACCATGCCGGCTGTGCAGGTAGTGGCCTGGGGGGAAAAGTTCTATCCGCGTACAAGTGCCTTCGAGTGCCTTTAATTCTGATGCGACATAAAAAGTACCTTTCCTGTCCCAGCCAATATAAAGCGGGATGATACCCATGTGATCCCTCGCTACAAAATAGTCTCCGGTAGCCGAATCGTAAATGGCAAATCCGAAAATGCCGTTCAGCTCATCCAGAAAGTCAGTGCCTTTGGCTTTGTACAGGGCCAGGATTACCTCACAGTCAGATTGTGTACGAAAGTTGTACTTGCCCTCAAACTGCCTGCGCAGCTCCCTGTGGTTATAGATTTCGCCATTGGCCGCCAGTACCAGCGATCCGTCTTCGCTGAAAAGCGGTTGCTTTCCAGAAGCGGGATCTACGATGGCAAGCCTTTCATGAGCTAAAATTGCCCTGGAGTCGGCGTAAATACCACTCCAGTCAGGCCCCCGGTGCCTTACTTTTTTTGACATCTCAAGCAACTGAGGCCGCAGGAGTTCCGTAGACTCTTTCACATCAAACGCGCATACAATTCCACACATAAAACACTGATATTATAATTAGCAGGCAAAGATGCATCGAAAGTATTATTTAAAAAACATATTACTGCTTATTGATTATAATTTAATATATAAAATGAATATTTATAAATAAATTGATAGTATTTATTATCACTTATCTCTTAATATACAGGTTTCTGTAAGTCCCTTAAAATTTAACGACTCTTTATAAGGGTCTCAATTAAAAAGGATTTAGCTTTAACGGCACGAAAAACAAATACTTCTTACTATGAAAAAATTAATGACGCTTGCCACCTTAGCACTAGCTCTGGTATTTTCTACAAACGCGATCTCGCAGGAATTCGGAGGGATGGATAAGAGTCCGGCTGACATTGCCGCATTCCCCTCGAGTTATAAAGAAGCTGATAAATTAGTCAGGGTTACCTATAGCCGTCCGCAATTAAAGGGACGCTCCATGGCAGAACTTGCGCCTGCAGGCAAAGTATGGCGGACCGGCGCCAACGAAGCGGTAGAAATTGTTTTCTACAAGGATGCGAAAGTGGGCGGAACCGATATAAAAGCGGGGGCTTATTCTCTTTTCACCATTCCCGGCGATAAGGAATGGACCGTGATCCTTAACAGTAAATTGAACCAATGGGGTGCCTATTCGTATGACGAATCCGCCGACATGGCCAGGGTAAAAGCGGCGGCGAGTAAAGGCGGAGAATCACTTGAATCGTTTTCCATCGCCTTCAAGGATGCTGATGGAGGTGCGGACATGGTGATGGGCTGGGGAACCACCCGGGTCAGCCTGCCTGTAACATTTGCCAGCATGTAATCACCTTTGAATACCACAAAATAAACCGGGGCCGATCAGCTCCGGTTTTTTTTATTATCGGAGTAAGATTCCAATACCTCTACCAAGGCAAGGCTTTTGATATTAAAGTTATTCGGCGACTTCGCCATCCAGGTAAACTTTCAAGGCTTTTACCCCGCTGATTTCCTTTTCAGGAATGGTCATAATATCTTTATCCAGAATTATAAAATCGGCCAGCTTCCCGGCTTCTATACTCCCTTTTTCTTCCTCCTCAAAATTGGAATACGCCGCCCAGATAGTCATGCCCCTTAGGGCTTCTTCCCTTGACAAGGCGTCCTGCATCTGAAACCCTTCAGCAGGAAAACCTTCGTGATCCCTGCGGGCGACTGCGGCATAGAACGTATGGAAAGGATTTACCTCTTCTACGGGGAAGTCCGTACCCAGAGCTACCCTGCCGGCCTTAAGAAGCAGTAGCCTGTAGGCGTAGGCACCTATCATCCTGTCTTTTCCCAACCTTTTATTTGCCCAGTACATATCGCTGGTAGCGTGCGTTGGCTGAATGGAGGGAATCATATTTTCATTAAAAAGATCAAAATCCCCGGTGGATATCACCTGGGCATGCTCCACTTTCCAGCGCCTGTCAGTCTCACCCTTCAGCGCCTTTTGATACGCCTTTAAAACCACGGTATTGGCCGAATCGCCGATCGCGTGGGTGTTCATCTGAAATTCACTGGCAGCGATTCTGCCTGCCAATTCCTCCATTTCTGCCGCTGGCGTGATCATCGCGCCAAAATGCCCGTCCTGATCAGAATAAGAGGTTCTCAACGCCGCGCCCCTGGAGCCCAGGGCTCCGTCTCCATATACCTTTATAGAACGCACATGGAGTTTTTCCGTTTTTACGATACCCTCTTTTAGATAGTAATCCAGATTTTCCGGGGTATTGCTAACCATGGCATATACCCGTATCCGAAGATTTCCTGATTGCTGAAGGCTGTCAATTAATTCTATCACCTGCCGGTCCAGACCTGCATCGTTTACCGTGGTGAGACCCTGATCAAGGCAGATCTTTTCAGCCGCCCTGAGCGCGCTGATCTGTGCCTCCCTGTCAGGGGCCGGAAGTTGCTCCAGCACCAGTCGCATGGGGCTATCAATAAGGACACCCGTGGGGACCCCATTGGATGTTATCACCTCTCCGCCCGCGACGCGCGTATTCCCATCGATACCTGCCAGATCCAATGCCTTCTGATTTACCAGCAATGCATGTCCGTCCACCCTGCGAAGCGCCACAGGAATATCAGGAAATAAACTGTCCAGTTCTTTTTTTACAGGAAAATCTTTTTGTTCCCAGTCATTCTGATCCCAACCATAACCCATAATAAATTCCCCGGGAGCCTGATTGTGAAATGACAGCACACGGGACAGCACTTCGCTGTAACTTTTGGTACCAACCAGATCCACGGTCTGCTGTTTTAAGCCGAGATTGTAAAAATGGCAATGGGCATCGATCAGCCCCGGAAGGATCGTCCTGCCTTTGGCATCGATGATCTGACCGGAGGAATATTTTGCCTCAATCTGGCTGGCATTCCCGACTTCCAGGAACCTCCCGTCCCTGATGGCCATTGCATCCGCCCTGCTAAACGACATGTCAACCGTATAAATATTGGCATTCAGGATGATCATATCCGCTTTTTCCTTTGTCATTTTACATGCGCAAAGGAGCACCGTGACGGCTACTATCCATCTGCTATTTATCATAATGTCCTGTGTTTAAAAAATAAAGGAAACTCAGCCTTCCGGTACCTGGTATTCTTATGTCATTGAGAATCGATTCTCCTGTCCTACTCTTGCCTTCGTGTCCCTTCAAGCTTAAATACACCATCGGGAGAAGTGCTCTCCCCGGAAATGGTATCTCCCTCGACATGAAGCGCCACGTCAACACGCTGGCCATTAATCATTAGATAAAATGAAATATTTTTGCGACGGACCATCACCTCGGAAGCCTTCAGGTTGCTGCCGTCACTCAGATCAACCTCCACTCCAAAGACCTTTTGATTCCTGATAATTCTCAGTACGCCTTTGCTGTACTCCGGCGGCACATCCTTTACCATATAATCCCAGGTACCTTCCAGTTTATTCCGGGACGTCATCACCTCGGAGGTAATCTGTGTCAGGACCGAGGTCTGGTTTTCGAGGCAGGATGTGGAAAAGGCGCATGCCACGGTACAACACGCGAGGAGGATATGGCTTATGTTCATATGCTTGAATTTAGTGTTATGTCAAGATACATAAATATTCTTTTGGACCAAACCTCTACTGCCTGAAAGGCTTACCCTGATGGTCTTCGTCAGGGCTTATCTGACCTCAGGTGCAGGGCAGAACCCGCAGCGAAACTGCAAGGACAGAGGATCATTGTTTTTTACGGCCCGCGGGCGGTTTTTCGTTTATTTTGACATAGATCAGTTTTCTGCGACCCTTGGCATCTTCCCGACGTTTGATCTCAAAATCGCTGATAGAACTGATCAGGGGGGTAAGTTTCTGGAAACCGTAATTTCGGGAGTCAAAATTAGGTTGCTTTTTCTGCAACAGACTGCCGACATCTCCGAGAAACGCCCAACCGTCATCATCGGCAAGGTCCTCAATGGTGGTCGCAATCAGCCGGATTTCCTTAGATGTGATCTTGTCAATACTGTCCTTGCCTTCCTGGGATCGCCCGGCGGGTTCAAGGATAGCTCCTGTCACCTGATTCTTCAGAATTTCTATATAGATGAATTTATCACATGCCACGATAAACGGGCTGGGCGTCTTTTTCTCCCCGATCCCGTAAACATGCATCCCTGCCTCCCTCAACCTGGTAGCCAGTCGGGTAAAATCACTGTCACTGGAAACCAGACAAAAGCCATTTACATCCCCTGTATAAAGAATATCCATGGCGTCAATGATCATGGCCGAGTCTGTGGCATTTTTACCCGCAGTATACCCATATTGCTGGATCGGAGTGATCGCATTCTCAAGGAGAACATGCTTCCATTTTCCGAGACGTGGGTTGGTCCAGTCTCCGTATATCCGCTTAATGGTCGGGTTTCCATACTTGGCAATTTCTTCCATCATCTCCTTTACGTAAGCTGAAGGGATATTGTCGCCATCAATGAGCACTGCCAGTTTCACGTCCATACAATTCGCATATTTCCTGCAAATTACGGTGTTTCCCGAAATACCGAAGCAATAATTCCAGTGAAATGTAACACGAGGACTTGACATCAGGTCGTGTCCGTTCGGGCCGTTACTGACAGTTAAATGGCATCAGTTCCCTTTTGCGGCCTCATTGGCAAGATGCGAGAGAACCAGCTCCACCCTGCGATTTCTGCTTCTTCCGTCTTCTGTGGTATTTTCTGATGTGGGTCTGCTGCCACCAAAACCTTTCCAGCTGATTTGTTCCTTTGGCCAGCCCCTATCCACCATATATTTAACAACAGTCTCGCAACGCAATATGGATAGCCTCAGATTATAGGCCGCTGATCCCAGGTCATCCGTATGACCCCGGATCCAAAGATACTGGGTCCGGTCCTTTCTTAGACTGTTCATAAGACTGTCGAGGCCTGCTTTGGCAGATTCCGGAAGCGCATCACTGTCGAACTCAAATAAGATGCCCGTCAGGGCATTAGAAACATCCGGGAGGATGTCTGCATTTATTTCACCGGGCGGATTTTCGTCCGGCTCCCGTTCCTTAGCCTTTTGCTCCCTTGTGAGGGATACCATGTCCACATAGTAATACGCTCCTTTTTTGGCGCCTTTTTTTGTCTGATAGGTCTGCGTTTGTTTGTTGTTCCTGAAATTTCCTACCACGAGGAAATTTTCGAAACCCGTGGCGATGAATGAGGTCTGCACCGAGACCCAGTCCCGGGTTTCTTTGTAAAAATCCGGAGATGCAATCTCGATCAGCCTATGTGCGTTGTCCCGGACTTTATGAAGTTGCATTTTTGACAATTCCTTTTTGACAGGAAGCATCAAAGCCTTTTCAGAAAGGCAGATCCCGAATTCCCTGATGGCATAGTCTGAACTCTCCGCAAGGCTTATATTAAATGAGATCCGGTATCGCTGTCCTTTTTCCAATTGCCGGCTCAGCTGGGTTTGGATATATTCCCTGTAATCATCAGGAGCAAACAGATACATACCGGCGTATCCTTTTCCGAAGTTGACTCTTTGCGAACCGTTGAAATTTTCCGGAGTGCCCATGGCAGTACTGCAATCATGAAAATAATCTGTAGAGCCAAGAGTGGGCGCGCTCCAATGCAACAGGTCCGCGTCAAAATTACCCAGCCGCACAGGGCATGTTCTGTAATCCTCAAAACTTGGATCAGGAATGTACTCCTGTCCGAAGGCCATTTGTGAAAGTAAAATGAAAGCCGGAACCCCGCTGCCAATCAATTTTTTGCCCAAAGTTGATTTCCTGTCCATAACCTCTTCTAAATTACGCAATTGGACCTATCAGCAATGTTTTTTCCCGGCAAACGGCCTTTTTTATGGCGCAGTTGCAGGTATCCCTGTAATGCTACGCCTATAGGTTAATTCTTCAAGGAAATGAATGGTCCAATTGAAAATGGAATTCAGAATCGTAATAAGCAATTGGGGATACAGATCAACTCAAACCAACGGATGGCGAAATTGATTGTGTCCGGGCGGAACAGCAATGAGGACACGGGTATCCGAATGCAAGGCGGGATTAAAAATCGAACTTATACGTTACCCCTCCAAGAACCTGCAATCCCTGGACCTCAAAGTTGGCCCATCGCTGATACTGATTGTTCGCAAGATTGCTGGCTTTTGCAAAAATAGAGAGCTGATCACTGAACCTGAAGCCCAGGTGTGCGTTGGCATCAAAATAAGCATCCAGGGTAATAACTGAGGCAGGAAAGGCGGACGGGGGTACGTTCTGCACCACCTGTGAACTGAAATCTTCCCGTTCCCCCACATAAAACAGGTTGGCACCCATAAACCATTTTTTTCCGATCTGATAGTCCAGGAAAAAGGAACCTTGCAGATTCGGGAGGTTCCAGGCCGGGTTACCGGTTTCCGTACTATAATCGTATACCTCTGCATTGACTCCCAGACTAAAATTACGGTTGACGTCCAGGTGAAGTTCTCCAAAGACCCCAAGCGTTTTTATATCATCATAGAATAGGGTAAAAGAATTGCCATAATAATATCCCTTTTCGTCATCCCTGAATTCGTTCTGAGGGTTCAGGCGAAAGAGAGGTTTCCTGTTTTCAGCCCTGTAAGAACCTTTCAGATTATAACTGAGATTTGGTAACAACTGCCCCTTAAAGCCCACATAGCCATTGTACTGCTGATCGGTGGGCTGGACGAACAGGGTTGGGGAAACAAAGGGGTTTTCCTCCACGAACCCATAATAGGAATTTTGTTGTAACTGGCCCTCCACTCCGCCATATACGATCACAAAATCTTCAAGCAATCTGTAGGAGGCGGTCACATTTGGGTAGATATAAAAATTATTTTCGCTGTTTTCCACATCAAGACCATAGACCAGGTGTGCCCCGAGGTTGATGGTAAAATCGTCCTGAAGGATCGTCAGTCCCGGACTGATGCCAGCCTGAAACTGTCCGTAGTTGATTTCCGGCAATTGCTGTTCACTGCTGACATCCGCGTTTTTAAAATTGCCTCCAACATAGTCCATTTTCAATTTAAGGGTAAACAATTCTTCGCCTACGGGGATCTCCAGGCTTGGTTCGACAATGGCCCTGTTCTCACCGGACGAGACCGCATCCCAGAATCTGCGAACGAGTACCTCTCCCTGTTTAAAGAAGGAATCCTCCAGATTGATATG
The DNA here is from genome assembly GCA_041744575.1 of Muriicola sp. Lineage (GTDB taxonomy): Bacteria > Bacteroidota > Bacteroidia > Flavobacteriales > Flavobacteriaceae > JTS-RE37. Next base: position 21,727 of record JBGTKP010000053.1, on the reverse strand, counting down.
GGCTTTTGCCTGGGCATTGAAGTAATTTTGTTTTGAGTCAATACCGCTTACTGTGGACTCATCAAATAAACCTTCGGGAATACCGTACCAGTTATAAAGCTGGTGTTGCAGTCCCAGCGATGCACCCCAATCCATGTCCCTGTCCTTCTTGGAATAGGCGGCATCGAGTTTGGTGTTGTAAAAATCGGTATCGAGCGGAGTTGACTCGATATCCCCTCTGGAGGAGATATGGTTCAGACCTATGTCAAGTCGTTCATCCCCGCGATTGATTTCCCTGCTGGTGTAGAAATCGAGTAGTGCATTGTTATAATTCCCCAACCCGGCGGACACGTAAGAATTAAAAAGTTTTTCCGGCTTCGCTTTCTCTACTGTTGAAGCCTTACCCTTTGCAGGTGTGAAGGTAGAGGCTACAGGTACTGAAAAAATAGTGTAGTTGATCTTCTTTTTCTGAAGGACGATGGAGTCATTCAGGTCCGGGAGGGATTTAATTTTAAAGGCATCGGAAATCGTAGGAGCGTAAGGCCTGACTACGGTAACGGTTTCGGTGCCAATATCATCCGTTTCCTGGGCCAAGGCCATCTGTACCATGGCAAAAACCGCAAAATATAGAAGTTTAAAATTCAGATACCTCATATGTTGTTCTCAATTTGATCTATAATAATTTTATCCTGCAACCTTCTGTCTGCCGATGTCAAAACATCCATTACTCAGGTCCTTCCGTATCGACAGAGGAATTGCTGCGGGATTCCTTCGATTTAATGGCGGCCAGCTCCACCCTGGCATCACTGACTATTTCGGTAAATTCCTTAAAATTTGATATGACACTTTCGAGTATGTAAGTCGCCTGGTAAGCGTCCCCAACGGCATAGAAGTTGGTCGCCATCAGTACCAATCCTTTCCCTCCCCATTCCTTGTAAGCGGAATAATCCTTTGCCAGTTTCTGAACGGAAGCATTGGAAGATTCAAAAGCCCCGCCTTTGTTCTTAAAATAGGCATCATAATAAAGGGCTTCCGCTGCCGTTTCTCCGGTCGCTATCTGCAATACCTCTTTATAAGCGGCTTCGGCCTTCTCCTGATTGCCCGTCTGTATAGCAGATCTGGCTATCATTATCTGGGCATCGCTGCGGATACGATTGTCAATCCCGGACGTGTTCAGAACCTTGTCGGCATAGGCGAGGGTCTGTTCATAATTTTTTTGTTGATAATACCCCTTCATCAGGTTCGACTGCGCAAAAGTCCGGTTTTGTGGGATGTCGGCCATGGCCTCCAGTCTCTCCAGAAAAGGCAGGGCTTTTACATAATCTTTTTTGCCGATATAAATTTCGCAAACCCTTGTTAGGGCTTGTTCGGAATATTCGCTGGCACCCCTGTCCGCGACATATTGATAATGATTAAGTGCCTTGTCCTGATTTCCTTTTGTAAAATAGATCTGGGCCAGGTTAAAGTTGGCATTCATGGCATGAAGGCCGTTGGGAAATTGACGGATGTAATTTTCGTAACCTTTGATGGCAGCCTCATTCTTGCCGTCAAGTTGCTGTTTATTGGCAGACTCAAAAGTGGCATTGTCAAGTTCTGTGTCGGTAACTTCAACAAAATCCAGGCCCTTGACCCATGAGGCATATTCCTCCACCCTCCCCATATCGACATAAATAAGCCTTGCCGTTGCGACTGCCTGAATGGCCTCCTGGGTATTGGGATGGTCTCTCACCACTGTTTTAAACCTGGTAAGCGCCTGCTCATTCCTGCTCGCATTGTAGTGCACAAGTCCCTGCCTAAGCATGGCCTGCGGGGACAGGCCGCTCGCAGGATATTCACTAATCAGGCGGTCATACGTCTGCAGGCCCTCCTGTTCCCGATTCGCCCTTACATACGAATTTCCCAGTTCGAATAAGGCATCGTCCTTCAGTGAGGAGTTCGGGAACCGGGACACAAAGGAATTAAGATCCTCCATCTTAGTGTCATTCCGGTCTACGAAACCATAACTCAAAGCTTTTTGAAAGGCCGCATAATCCTTTTCGGGTCCATTGGCATCTAAGGCAAGGTTATAGGCTTCGATGGCCGGCCAGTATTTACTGGTAACAAAATAACTGTCCCCCAGCCGGACCAGGGCATCATTCTTCTTTTGCGGCCGATCCTGATTGGCTGAATATGATTTAAAATGGGTTATGGCATTGTTATAGTCCTTGATTTTAAAATAAGTATACCCCAGGTTGTATTCCAGATCCGAATATTCCGGAGTGGATGATGCCACGGGATTTTGCTGGAATTGAATAAACCCCGCCAGTGCTTCTTCAAAGCGGTTCAACAGGTATTCTGATTCCGCTTTCCAGTAACTGGCCCTGGCTTTGAAAATCTGATCCTCGGCACTGCCAAGTGACTTTTGGAAATTGTCCGCAGCGCCGACATAATCGGCCTCAAGAAAAAGTTCAACCCCACGGTAAAAGGCTACCTTCTGATAGGTTGCCTTGCTTGCAAAATTTCTGTTCTCCTCCAACAGGGCCATGGCTCCTTCAAAATTTCTGGAAGTGATATAGGAATCAACCAGCAGTTCCTGAATTTCACCTGAGCTTTCATGGTTGGGATATTTTCGAAGAAATGAGGTCAAAACACCGGGCACCGGTTCATAGGCATTGCCAATTTCATAACTGAGCCTGGCATAATTCAGGTAGGCGTCCATCTGTATTTCCGGACTGAAATCCATCTGTGAAGCATTACGGAAGGCATTGAGTGCTTCTTGTTTTTTATCCGATTCCAGATAGCATTCCGCCAGGTGGTAATAGGCATTTTGTGAAACGCTGTTTGTTCCGCCAATGATCTTATTGAATTGCTGGATCGCATTCGCATAATCCTTTTGCTGATAATAGGAATAACCCAGCAGGTAATAGTCCGTATTGCTCCATTTTCCACGCTGTCCTTTGTACTCCTTAAGGTAGGTGATGGCATCCGCGTATTGTTTCAGGTTAAAGTAGCTCTCACCTATGATCTTATTGAGTTCAGAAACTTCTTCGCGATCCGATTTTGGGATTTGTTTTTTGGCAAGGGTGATGGCTTCTTCAAACCTTCCCAGCTTAAAGTTCATGTCGGCCTGATAATAGGAAAGCTTTTCATCGAGTAACTTTTGATCCGTGATCTGATCAAATCGTTTGTTAGCTCCTTCATAATCGTCCTGCTGGTAGGCGATATAACCAAGGTAATATTTTGCCTGCGACCCATAGGTCGGAGAGGTGGTGACTTTGTTCAGGTAGCTTTCTGCTTCCCTGGACTTCTGCGAGGAGAACAGGGAATAACCCATATTGAAGTTAAAGCGCTCCATTTCCTTTCTGGCCATCGCACTCTGATCCACTTTGGCATACCATTTCAGGGCATAGGGATATTTACCGTTTTCAAAGTAATAATCGGCCACATCAAGGAAAGCAGAATTGCGTTTGGTGGAAGTAGGGTATTGCTCAACAAAGTCTTCCATCAACCGGTCTGCACCGAGCTGATTCAGACGGACAGCGGCATTCGCCGCATAATAGGCACTATTGGCCTGGGTTTCCGGATCCCTGCTGTTGTCGCCTACCTCCTCAAAAAGAGTCTGTGCAGCCTGGTACTGCTTATTATTGTAAAGTGCAAGGGCATCCTGGTATTGCTTTAGATCGTGGGTATAGATCTTTGATTCCTGGGCAAAGCTGAAGACTGCGCCGCCAAAGAAACTTAGCAGAAGCGCGGTTTTTTTACATTTCATAGCGTTCTCGAGCTGTTAAGAATTACCGTATTTCAATTTAATAACGTCAAATATTGTACTCAAGTATACATCCCGTCTAATTAACAGAAAAATCAATGTCCGTCATCATTCTATGCAGGAACTTATTACTTTTATGTCAACAAAAAAGCTATGGCTGAAAGTATTTTATCATTGAAGGAGGTCGCGGTTTTCCAGGTAGACAATATGGTATTAAATGATATCACGCTGGAGGTAAGGGAAGGAGAATTTGTATACCTTATCGGGAAAACAGGGAGTGGCAAAAGCAGTTTTATGAAAACTTTGTATGCGGATCTGCCTTTGCGCCAGGGTGAAGGCAACGTTGTGGGATTTAATCTAAAGACCATGAAGGAAAAGGATATCCCTTATCTCAGGAGAAAGCTCGGGATCGTTTTTCAGGATTTCAAACTGTTGCCGGACCGGAATGTAAACGGCAACCTTCATTTTGTACTCAAGGCTACGGGATGGAAAGATCAGGCCCGTATGGAGGCAAAGATGGAAGAGGTATTGATCAAGGTAGGAATGAAAACAAAGGGGTTTAAATTTCCACATGAATTATCGGGAGGAGAGCAGCAAAGGATTGCCATAGCCAGGGCCCTGCTGAATGATCCTGAATTGATCCTTGCGGATGAGCCGACCGGAAACCTCGATCCGCAAACCAGTGTCGAAGTGATGAAAGTGCTGCAGGAAATCAATAAAAACGGTCGAACCATTCTGATGGCGACCCATGACTACGCGTTGATCTTGAAATACCCGTCGAAGACCCTGAAATGCGATGGGAACAAGGTTTTCGAAGTCATCCAAAAGGCCGTATAAATACAGGATAGGGAATTGCCACAACCCCTCGTCCAGAATCTCAATAGCCTGGAATTATGTAAGACTTTCCATCGAGGGCTGTCAGCAAAAGTCTATAAAAACATTTTTAATCAGTTAGCTACCGGGATCTAGTGAAAATAGTTACTTTAGGAGTCGTCCAGGGAATGGTTTTTCCTGTGCCTGAGCTTTTGGTCCGGCCTTTGAAAAAACCGCATTCCTGTGATGAATGGATGGACAATATTTCTCCCCCGCATATTATAAAAATACATTACAACCTAAACACAACCCTATGAAAATCAGAGGAATTGCACTATTATGTGCGCTGTTATTGACTTTCCAATCCTGCAAAAGGGAATCTCCCAAACCGGTCATTGCGGAAAATACCGAGGTTCGGCAGTGGAAGCCGGAGGATACCCGAAGTGTTACCGGGTTGATGGCTAAACGAGGGCTGATCTCCCGAACCGCGGAGGCCACCCCGGGTTTTGTGCTCCTGGTACCAAGTGAGAGCAAACGAACCTATTTACTGGATTTGGACGGGTCAGTAGTTCATAAATGGGAGGGGCAGCTCAATTCCATGAACGCTTACCTGCTTAAGAACGGCAACCTGGTTCGTCTGGAACGGGATGAGAATTTCCCCACCTTTGCCGCCGGAGGTCAGTCTGGGCGGATCACTGAATATGACTGGGAAGGAAATCAGGTGTGGAGTTTCAAATGGGCAGATGAGAAACAGTTGATCCACCATGATATTGAGATCATGCCCAACGGGAATATTCTTGCCATTTCTTATGAGGCCAAAACCCCGGTAGAAGCAGCAGCCGCCGGCAGGGATCCAAAACACATCCCCAAGGCGGGATTATGGCCCGATAAGATCATTGAAATCAAGCCAACAAAACCGGAAGGTGGAGAAATCGTATGGGAGTGGCACATGTGGGACCATTTGATTCAGGACTTTGATCAGAAGAAAGCGAATTACGGAGTGATCGCGGAAAACCCCCGAAAAATCAATATCAACGCCGGGGGGGATGAAGCAGGCGGTGGTCCTCCGGTGACCCAGGAGCAAATCAATGAACAGATAAAAAACGGATCTGCAACTTCGAATGCCACGGTGGAGAATCGCGGTTCGGATATTACACATACCAACGCCATTGGCTACAATGAGGCTTTGGATCAGATCGTGATCAGCGTTCCGGGATATAATGAAATTATGATCATAGATCATAGCACCACGACTGAGGAGGCCAGAGGAAGTACCGGGGGAAAGGCCGGCCATGGCGGGGAGTTGTTATACCGTTGGGGCAATCCGGCAAATTATGGACGGGGGACTGAAGAGGATCAGAAATTGTTTGGCCAGCACGATGTGAAATGGATCCCTGAGGGCTATCCCGGGGCTGGAAATCTGATCGTTTTTAATAATGATATTGAAGGTCCCGGCAATAAACTCCCCAGCATGTTCGCAGCATTTGCAACGGCCAAGTCACCGGATCCGCAAATTAGTGTTGGGGATTTCGGCAACTACAGCGCGGTTTACGAAATCAGTGTCCCCGTCGGTGATGGTGGTTATCTCCTGGAAGATCCGGCGGCATTCGGACCCGATGAACCGAGCTGGTCGTATATGGCTCCGGATAAATATTCGTTTTATTCCGCCTTTATTTCCGGCGCACACAGGATGAAAAACGGGAACACTTTTATAACCTCCGGTGCCAGTGGCAGGTTATTTGAAGTCACCCCTGACAATAAGATCGTGTGGGAATACTGGAATCCCTATAACGAACACTACCGTCTGCCTGACGGCAGCCGTGCCCAACCAGTAGGTCCGTTCATGTACAATCAATTCAGGGCAACACATATTCAACCAGATCATGCCGCACTTTCAGGAAAGGAGCTCAAACCCATTTCCCCGCAGCCGGAACCATTTGTATTTAAAATGCCCCCCGCCCCTAAGGAGAAAGATAGTGTACAGTGAAAAAATAAATCCAACCATAAAAAAAACAGCCATGTCGATAAAAATAATAGGAGCCGGATTTCCGAGAACAGGAACCACAACACTTAAGGGATGCCTTGAAAAGCTTGGATTTAAAAAAGTATACCATATGAAGGAGCTGTTGGTCCAACCGGACATGCTCCATTACTGGACCACCCTGGATACCACTGGTGATACGGATTGGGCAGGACTTTACAAGGGATATGACGCCACGGTCGATTTTCCCGGATATCCTTGGTATAAGGAGCATATGAAACAGTATCCGGAAGCCAAGGTGATTCTAACTGTCCGCGATTTTGATGCCTGGTACAACAGTGTGACCAGCACCGTATGGAAGGCCGGACCGCAGACTCCAGGAGAAAAAATAAAGATGATCGGCAAGCTGCTCACCAATCCCCGGGCAAGAAAAGTGGTCAAGTGCATAAAATTCTTTAAAAAACGCTTTTTTGCACGGGAACTTCAGGGAAAATTCCAGGACAAGGCCTTTGCAAAATCGGTGTGGGATGCACATATAAAGGAAGTAAAGGCGACAGTGCCAGCGCAAAAATTACTGGTATATGACGTAGCCGAGGGATGGGCCCCGCTTTGCACCTTCCTTGGAGTTCCAATCCCAAATGAAGCCCTCCCGCATTTGAATAAAAAAGAGAATTTCAAGGAGATGCTGCCACAATTAATGAAAGGAAATATGGTCTGATCCCTTCGCCCATATGGCCATCGCGGCCTGTGGCCCTAGAGATCCTCCATTTTCAGGAAGTGTGAGATTTATGGATACGGAAAGCTGGAAGGTTAAAACCACCTTATTATTGGTAAGCAGCCTTACCATTATGTCTATGATTACGATCTCGGCTTCATTGCCGGATATGTCCAGGGCCTTTGCATCCCATCCGCAGGGAGCGTCCCTGGTAAAACTCTCGTTGTCATTTCCTGCCTTGTTCATTGCCCTCAGCGCACTGTTGGCTGGCATCTTTATTGACAGGTTCGGACGGTTGAAACCATTGGGCATATCCCTGCTGCTCTACGCCGTTGCGGGAAGTTCTGGCTACTGGCTTGAAAATATCTACCTGATACTTTTAGGCCGTGCCCTTCTTGGCGTTTGCGTAGGGATATCAATGACCATTGTCACCACTTTGGTAGCTGATTATTATCTGGGCCAATCCCGACAGAAATTCGCAGGCCTGCAGATTGCAGTAATGTCCCTGGCCGGCATCATTTTTATCACACTTGGTGGGATTCTTGCCGATATCAACTGGCGGATACCTTTTCTGCTTTATCTGTTTCCGGTTGTCATCTTACCTTTTACCCTGCTATACTTAAAAGAACCTGTGAAGGACCTGGTTCCGGATCCGGGACCTAAATCAATTAAAGCACCGGCCCTTATTTGGCTGGTCTATATTAATGTCATGCTGCTATGGATCTTGTTTTTTATTATCCCGGTCCAGATTCCATTTTATTTGAAATCACTTGGGGTGGAAAGTAATACGCTCATTGGTATCGCCATTGCCTCCAGCACCTTTTTTTCTGCCATTGCCTCTTTTTTTTATTCCCGTATTAAGGACCGCTTCGGATTCCGGCAGATTTTTTCCATGGGTTATCTGCTGATGGCAGCTGCCTATGTCAGCGTAGCCTATGGACAATCCTACAATATGGTGCTGTTTGGAATGCTGCTCGCAGGTCTTGGAATGGGCCTGATGATCCCGAATGGAAACATTTGGGTGATGCAGCTGGCCCCGCCGGAAATTCGTGGCAGGTGCATAGGACGTCTTACCACTTTCTGGTTCATGGGCCAGTTTTTATCGCCCTTGCTATTACTCCCGCTACTTGATATCCTTTCAGTATCCCAATTATTTTATCTCCTTGGCGCCATTTTGATGGTACTCAGTCTCTGCTTCCTGCTGCTAAGTCTCCGTACCTCAAAAGCGGAGAAGCATGGGGGAACCATGGCTGACAGGCCTGCAGCTTCCTGAGCAGAGACAACCCTGGCCGAGCGGAATTATTCCTTGATCCATTGATTCTACCGAATAGTCGTAACTTGACAAGGCAACCGGAACCCTAATTCAGATAAGCCAGTCCGCTTTTCTGTGGGTTCCGGTGCTTTGAAGATGCTTTTATAGCCTAGCGAATGATCTTAAAAAAACAGGTATATCAACCCGATAAAAAAGCGAATCCGCTTATCGGGATTTTGCTGTTCCTTATTTCCATTGTTTTATTTGTGATCACGGTACCGGTAGGATTTTTAACCGGGGTGGTGTACAGCTTTCTGATGAAGGGCGTACCGGGCCTTGGAGAGTATTTATTGAAGGCGGCGATCTCCATCGATCAATTGGGGAATGTGGTCATGCAGCATCTGTTGAACCTGCTGTGGGTTCAACCCGGAGGTTATAAATTCGGCAACCGGGACGAAACCATTTCCAGTGCCCTGGGACGAAACAGGAAGCTAAATACCCTGACTGTCCTGGGCAGGGCCATTGATCACTTCCTCGACATGGTAGATCGCGGCCATTCCCTGAATTCCATAGACTATTATATTGAACCAACCGAAGAAATCATAGACACCGTTGGGTGGATCTACATTTTGGATCGCAAGATCCTGTGTGTAAAATCGCCAGGGAACCCATTCTTCACGGTGCCGGCAGGCATCAGGATCAGCGGCGAATCAGATGCCGAGGCCTTGTTCAGGGAAATGAAGGGCTTGTTTCATATTGAACTCACGCTTCGTTCCCTGACCTTTATTGGGATCTTTGAAGGTAAGGCAGTGGGACGGGAACCGGCGATCCTTTTGCGTAAGACCTGCTATACGGCCAGCTTTGTTGGTCCCATCCTTCCAGATCCCGGCCCCGAAGAAATCGTTTGGCTATCCTATAAAGACCGTACAAGTGTTTCTGAGGCCGATCAATTGATCTTCGACTTTTTACAGGAGAACGGGGACCTGGAATAAGCGGTGGTCCGCTTTGAAAGTTTTGTTATTTTTGCCCATGAACTACAACCTTACCCTTATTAATTTCTTATGGCAGTACTTGGAATAGACATCGGCGGTTCTGGCATAAAAGGTGCCCTTGTCAAAATGGAAACCGGGGAAATGATTACCGAGCGCTTTCGGATTCCCACCCCCCCTTCAGGGAAGCCGGATGAAATGGCGGCGGTGGTGAAGCAAATTATTGAGCACTTCAATTACTCAGGCTCTGTGGGATGTGGATTTCCAACGGTTATCAAGAACGGAGTGTGTAAATCTTCCGGAAATCTCCACTCTGACTGGAACGGGGTGAATGTGGAACACCTTTTTGAAAAGGTCACCGGCCTGGAATTTACGGTAATCAATGATGCAGATGCAGCAGGCTATGCCACAATTAATTACGGGATCGGAAGAGGCAAAGAGGGCTTCGTGGTTATGATCACTATTGGTACGGGACTGGGAAGTGGTGCTTTTCTCGATGGCCGATTGATCCCTAACTTTGAACTTGGCCAGATCCCCTATAAGAAATATGATAAGATCGAGTCCTGGGCGGCAGGTTCTGCGAAGGACAAAGAAGGGCTAACCTATAAAAAATGGGGCAAAAGGTTCAATAAATTTTTGAAGTACGTAGAACTGATCATCTCTCCGGACCTGATCATCCTAGGTGGAGGCGCATCTAAGGATTTTGCAGAATTCAGAGAATTTATTAAAATTGAAACCCCTGTTATCGCTGCAGGGCTTCAGAATGACGCCGGGATCATCGGAGCTGCCACGGCCTGTGTTAAATGCCAGATTTAGCAACCCCTGATTTGACCTTGAGACCCTGCTGCGGTCAGTCGATCCTGTTGCGTTTTCTGTCGACCTCCTTTAAATAAATCTTCCGCAGTCTCAGGTGTTTGGGGGTAACCTCCACATATTCGTCCTTTTGAATATATTCCAGCGCTTCTTCGAGAGAGAATTTTACTGCTGGGATGATCCTGGCCTTATCATCTGCCCCGGAGGAACGCACATTGGACAATTTTTTGGTTTTGGTAATGTTGATCGTCATATCATCTCCCCGCGAATTCTCACCTATCACCTGTCCTTCATAGATATCCTCTCCCGGGTCTATGAAAAAACGACCTCTGTCCTGTAACTTATCAATAGAATAAGGTATCGCCTTCCCGTTTTCCATAGAAACCAGGGATCCGTTCTGACGCTGGGGGACTTCCCCTTTCATTGGTTGGTATTCCAGGAACCTGTGGGCCATGACGGCTTCTCCGGCTGTTGCTGTAAGCAACTGGTTTCTAAGGCCTATAATCCCTCTTGACGGAATCAGAAATTCACAATGCATCCGCTCTCCCCTGGCCTCCATCCCTGTCATTTCACCCTTCCGGATGGAAACCATTTCTACAGCCTTTCCCGAAACTTCTTCCGGAAGATCGATCGTAAGCTGCTCAATAGGTTCACATTTTACGCCGTTGATGGTTTTGATTATGACCTGTGGCTGCCCTATCTGAAGTTCGTATCCTTCCCTCCGCATGGTTTCGATCAGCACGGAGAGATGCAGTACACCCCTTCCGAATACGGTAAACTTATCGGCGCTGTCCGTAGCTTGTAACCGAAGTGCCAGGTTTTTCTCAAGCTCACGCTCCAACCTTTCTTTAATATGCCGGGAGGTTACGAACTTCCCGTCCTTTCCGAAGAAAGGGCTGTCATTAATGGTGAACAACATGCTCATGGTAGGTTCGTCAATGGCAATGGTCTTTAGACCTTCTGGCCGTTCAGGATCCGCAATGGTATCCCCGATATCAAAACCTTCCAGCCCTACGATGGCACAAATGTCACCTGTGCTGACCTCCTCCACTCTTTTGCGGCCGAGTCCCTCAAAGGTGTACAATTCCTTGATCCTCGATTTGACAATTCTGCCATCCCGTTTCACCAGGGATACCTGTTGTGTTTCTTTCAGCGTTCCCCGTTGCAGCCTGCCGATGGCGATCCTTCCAGTAAAGGAGGAAAAATCCAGGGAGGTGATCAGCATTTGCGTATTTCCCTGAGATGGTTTGAAACTTTCAATATGATTGACAACCATGTCCAATAATGGCTCAATCGAGTCCGTACGTTTGTTCCAGTCATTGCTCATCCAGTTAAACTTGGCTGATCCATACACCACCGGGAAGTCGAGCTGCCATTCTTCCGCCCCGAGTTCAAACATCAGGTCAAACACTTTTTCATGCACCTCTTCAGGAGAACAGTTCTCCTTATCCACCTTATTAATTACGACACAAGGTTTCAGGCCTAAATTGATCGCTTTTTGTAAAACAAAACGGGTCTGTGGCATAGGTCCTTCAAAAGCATCCACCAGCAGCAAGACCCCGTCGGCCATATTGAGCACCCTTTCCACCTCCCCGCCAAAATCAGCGTGGCCCGGAGTATCAATGATATTGATCTTGGTCCCCTTGTACATGACGGCGACGTTCTTGGAAACAATGGTGATCCCCCTCTCCCTTTCCAGGTCATTATTGTCCAGGATGAGATCTCCCATTTTTTCATTCGCCCGGAAGGTTTGGCAAAAGTGCAGGATTTTATCAACCAGGGTCGTTTTCCCGTGGTCTACGTGGGCAATAATCGCAATATTTTTTGTGGCGGACATGGCTTTCTTTTGAGCGTGCAAAGATAGTGCTAATTTTGTTTCCTTAAACGCCGCCCCGATTTTTATATTGTCAACAAAGTGTGGAGGTTAATTGACGCTTTCTCCGCGCAGATCTGAGGCAAGAGATAGTCAGGAATGCGAAAGGCCTGGATGCATTGGCCCAGCAATGATGATAACAAGAGGCAACTTTAGGGGAGCAGATCCACGGGACATGAATGGCTATCGGCTATGGTTTGAACATCTGTCTATACAGACATGCTATTTTCAGTGCTGACGCCGTTTTGAATAAATTCGCGGACCCCGTCACGGCTGTCACTGTGATCTCAATTTCGACGATATGACCCACCCGAGACGCACCTTCACCACTGGCAGAACTGCACCTTTGATATTGTCATAAAAATAATAGCCTACACCAAATTCTGTACGCATATAAAATCCGTTTTCCATGGTCCTCTGAATGCCATAGGAGGGCCCGGCTATGCCAAAGTAGGACCCTGTGGTGGCTTGTTTAATGTCAATTATTTTCCCAAAATACAGGGTCGCAGACGCGGTAAGGTAGTCTGCGGAATTTCCCGCAACCCGACGTCCCCTGGCTGCCCGTCGTTTCATGGAAATATAGTATCGGTATTGGCCTTCTACGCCGGGGAAAATATGAAAGTCAAATATACGTTCTGTTATTTGCAGGCCCGGCAGCAGGGAGGCTTCTCCAAAAATGGACTGCCGGATGCCCAGAGCCTTTTCAAATCCGAGTCCGGGAAAAAGCACATTGGCCTTGAGTTGATAAATGTCAAGTCCCGGGGCACTTTGCCCGGTGACACTCAGACTGTACAGCAACAAGGTCACCGGAATCCAAATTAAACCAAAAGCCGGGCGGGGTGGTCTCATAAGCGTTGAAATCCCCGGACAAAGTTTATCTTTGCGACATAACAGGAGACGATGAAATTACATAAAATTCCGAAGTTAAAGTACACGGATCAGAATACATTTTTCCTGCTTTCAGGGCCTTGTGCCATTGAAGGAGAGGAAATGGCTTTGCGGATTGCCGAGGCGATAGTCACTATAACGGACCGGCTGAAAATTCCCTATGTTTTTAAAGGAAGTTTTAAGAAGGCGAACCGCAGCCGTGTGGATTCCTTTTCGGGGATCGGCGACGAAAAAGCCCTTAAAATTCTTAGAAAGGTTTCGGAAACCTTTCAGGTTCCCACCATAACGGATATTCACGAAGTGTCTGATGCGGCAATGGCTGCCGGATATGTAGACATCCTGCAGATCCCCGCCTTTCTGGTACGCCAGACCGACCTTGTGGTGGCTGCCGCCGAAACCGGAAAAGTCGTCAACCTCAAAAAAGGCCAGTTCATGAGCCCTGAGAGCATGAAACATGCGGTCAACAAGGTGACTGACTCAGGAAATGAACAGGTAATGATTACCGACAGGGGGACCATGTTTGGCTATCAGGATATGGTGGTCGATTTTCGTGGAATTCCGACTATGAAGCAATATGCCCCTGTAGTGCTCGATGTGACACATTCCCTGCAGCAACCAAACCAGGCATCCGGGGTAACCGGAGGCAGGCCGGAGCTTATCAATATCATGGGCAGGGCCGGCATTGCCGCCGGAGTAGATGGCATCTTTTTGGAAACCCACTTTGATCCCGCCAACGCGAAAAGTGACGGAGCCAACATGTTGCCTTTGGACCGGCTCGACAAATTACTGACCAACCTGGTTACACTCCGCCAAACAGTAAATAGTCTATAATATTCCCGGGTTTTTTCTGTTAAGGTAGGATATGTTTAACCTACTTTATATGAAATTCAGGATCTTAAGGGTAATCACGGCTTTCCTGTGTACCTGTACCATTACTGCCCAATTCAAGGACACCTTTGGTGAACTCACCCAGTTTGAACAGCAATTTACCATCTATCAAAAGGACCAGGCTGCCACGGCCATTATGCTCTATGAAAAGGGCAATAATTATTTCGATGTCATCCACCAACGCATCTGGCTGATCAAGGAATATCACGGAAAAATAAAAATCCTGACAGATCAGGGATACGGGGAAGGAACCATCAGCATTCCGATCTACAAGGGGGAGAACAGTTCAGAAAAGGTAGAGGCCGTACGTGCGATCACCCACAATGGTACACTGAAGACTAGCCTGTCGCCCAATGGATTATATACAAAGCAAATAAATGAAAACTGGTCTGAACTCACCTTTACTTTTCCCAACATCAAGGTGGGTTCCATTCTCGAATACCGGTACAAACTTATCTCCCCGTTTATATACAATTTGAATGGCTGGACCTTTCAATCAGGCATTCCAAAAATTTATAGTGAGTACAATGCCAGTATTCCGGCGAACTACCGATACAACCGCAACCTTAGCGGCTATCTCAAACTGGCCATCAATGAATCTACTCTAAAGAAAGGATGTTTTGTCGTTGACGGCTTTCGGGATGCTGCCGATTGCGAAGTACTGAAATATGCGATGAAGGACATCCCGGCATTTAAAGAGGAGGAATTCATGTTGGCTGCCTCCAATTATAATTCGCGGATCGATTTTGAACTTTCCGAATACCATCGGCTTGATGGCACTACCGATAAATATACCAAGAGCTGGGAGGATGTGGACAGGGAATTCCGGAGTGACCAGGATATCGGCAGGCAATTGAACAAGAAAGGCTATTTTGAGAAAAATGTGCCGGAATCCCTGCTGACAGAGGGAGATATGCTTACCCGGGCTACAAATATTTACGAGTTCGTTCGGAATCACTATGTGTGGAACGGAAATTATGGGATCTATCGCGATATACGTGTGAAAGAGGCTTTTGATGAAAAAAAGGGCAATGTGGGTGAGATCAACATCACACTCATTAACCTGCTCAATGCCGCAGCCATCCCGACCCAACTGATGCTCACTGCCACCAGGGCTCATGGACTGCCGAAAAAGACACATCCGGTAATGTCCGATTTTAATTACACCATCGCCCGGGCTATGATTGACGGTAAGGTGTACTGGCTGGATGCCACTGATAAATATATCCCCTTTGGCAACCTTCCATACCGATGTCTGAACTATTACGGACGGGTCATGGATTTTGAGAATGTCAGTTTTTGGGAGGATATATTGATTGAGGACAAAAGTAAATACGTGGTAAGGGCGAAGATAACATTTGATCCCGGGCATCAAAATACACAAGCCACCTTTGATGAAATCAATATGGGCTATGACGCCATTGCCAGACGGCGTACTTTGGACGAACAATCCCGCGAACAGTACCTTGAAGAAACAGAAAGCCGGATATCCGGAGCCGAAATCAACCACTACGAACTACTGGATGAACGCACCTCGGATCGGATGGTCACGGAACGATTTGAAGCAACTTTGGAGAATCGTTACTCAGATGAAATGATCTATTTTGACCCTTTTGTAGTCAGGTTCTTTGATAAAAATCCTTTAATGTCTGCAGAACGACAGGTTCCGGTCGATTTCGGGTATCCCCGCAATTTTCAATATACCGCACAAATCATCGTTCCGGACGGATATGAGCCTGAGCAGCTACCTGAAAGCCTTGAGATCATCCTGCCGGAAAACAGGGGCCTGCTAAAATTCTCCTCGGCGATCTCCGGAAATAACCTCAACATCAACTATAGTTTGATGCTTAACCGTTCCCATTTTACTCCTGATCAGTATCCTGAACTGCGAGACCTGTTCAGTAAGGCAGTCGAAACAGAGAATACCACTTTGCTGGTTTTCAGGAAAAAGCAGGTATAATCAGCATAATCAGACTTTTGACTATCTTTAGGAAGCAATCCTATGTTATGCGACATCCGGCATTTTTCGTTTTTTTCCTGCTGACCAATGCCGTCTTGTCTCAGGGATTTGAACCGGTGGACGCAAAAGTGCTGCGATACCCCCGGTTTAGTTCGCCCGAGGCGCTTGGCTACAGGATTATGAACGATTTTGATTCGGATAAGGAGCGGGTCCGCGCTGCTTTTATTTGGGTAACCCATCGTATCCGATATGACAATTCAATTGATAACATCTTCCAGACCAGGTACCAGGTCAGCTATCAGACTGAAGTTGAAAAGCAACAGCAGATTGACCGGCTGGTGGGTACCAGGGTGAACAGGGTATTTGAATTGCGAAAGGGTGTATGCATTGATTATTCGCTCCTGCTGAATGCCTTGTGCGAGCAGTTCGGAGTGCCTTCCCGGATTGTAAAAGGTATTGGCAAAACGGATATCAGTGACATCGGGCGTGAACTCCGGTACAAAAATCATACCTGGAACGTGGTACAAATAGGAGGCGAATGGAAACTTATGGATCCCACCTGGGCCGCGGGGTATCGTGATCTTGTCACCAATACATTTATCCCCCGCTACCTCGATCATTATTTCTTTACGCCACCCGCGGACTTTGTAAAGCATCATCTTCCCGCAAAACCGGAGTGGCAATTGCTTCCGGAACCTGTTAAGTCACGGAATTTCTTTGAAGCGCCCATCTTTCTGCCCGATTATTTCGACCAGGGAATCGAATTGTCAGCCAATACCCGGGGCACCCTGCGAAGGTCCGAAGCTAAATCCCATTTCATTCATTTTAAAAAGCTCCCTTCCCGGCATGCCATGCACTACACCATTGGGGGTGATTCAAAATTCATGAGAATGGGATTTACAAAAAAAGGACGGAATCACGGCTATAATTCCAGGTTTCGGCTCAGGAAACGGTTAAACAGGGATCATGATTTACTTACTGTCTATTTGGGAGAAAGGCCCATTTTAAATTTCAGGATAGAGGATTAATCATACTGAAAGTCTTCAAGGAATCTCACAAAACCCTCAGGTCGCATTTTCAGGTTCATTTTTATACCTATATTTATGAGAGCCGTTTCTCCGGTAATGGCCATTCATGAAAGACTCCTCGGATGAAAAATATTTGTTTCATATTGGTTGCAATAGTAATGTTGGCTGGCTGTTCCCATTCCGATGACTCGTCCGGCTCAATGGATCAGGACCGCTCCGGACAGGATGACAGCAGTGCGGAAGGGGATTCGTCAGGAACTGACAACGATTCCAATGCCGCCGGTTATTCCGATGACAACCTGGAGCACATCGCCCGGGATTTTAAGGTGTTCATGGAAGAATTTAATATTCCCGGTGCCCAGCTGGCTATCAGTAGAAATGAGAAACTGGTCTATTCCGCCGCTTTGGGGCAGGCAAAAACGGAGGACAACATTGCCGTGAATGAAAATTCCCTTTTCAGGATTTCAGGTGTCTCCAAAACTTTTACTCTTTTGGCAGTCTCCAAGCTTGTCTCCGATGGGAAATTAAAGCTGGACGACGTGGTGTTCGGGCCTGGAGCTCTGTTGGGTACAGTTTATGGTACACCGCCTTATGAAACCACCGAGACGACCATTACTGTAGGTCACCTTCTTGAACACAAAGCTGGCTTTACTGATGTCCCTTATGATATCATGTTTGATGATAGGCGGTTGACACGGAATGAGTTGATAGACAGAGTACTCGATGAAAGATCGCTTGCCTTTAAACCCGGAACGGCTTACAGCTTTTCCAATTTTGGCTACAACATCCTGGGAAGGGTGATAGAAAAAGTAACAGGAAAGACGTATGAGGCCTATGTCAGGGATGAAATTTTTAATCTCCTGGACCTCCCTCAGATCCGGATCGGGGGTAATGAGAAAGACCAGGCCTTCCCAAATGAAGTCAGTTATTATTCCAATTACATTTCCCCTTACCAGTTAAATGTCAGCCGCATGGATGCGGACGGAGGTTGGCTCGCATCCGCAAAGGATCTGGTCAAATTTGCAGTTCATGTCGATAAACGCGGGGGGGTACCCGACCTGCTTGAGGACCATGAGTGGCTGGGATATTTTCAAAGCGGACGGTGGAACCAAAACGGGGCCGTTCCGGGTACTATCGCTGTGCTTGAAGTAGGTTATCCTTTTTCGTATGCGGTCCTTTTAAATAAAAGTGAAACGAACTACCAGGATATTATAAGTTTTGTTCGCCGGTTTATGAATGCTAAAATTAATGAGCAGGAAAACTGGCCAAAACAGGATATGTTCGACTTCTATTGAGGGTTTCTACTGATACCTGACAAAGAGGCTTCGATCACATTTCAGAAGTATTAGGATCGTTTCATTAAAAGACTACTATTTGTTAACATTTTGGCCGTTGCCCTTTTATATTTTTGATAAAACCAAACTATGAAATATCTGATTTTTCCCGGCCTTCTGGTCTCTATAATAACGTGCCATGCGCAAACGCATTCCCACTCAGGGACCGGAGCAATGCACTATCCGGACATTGAGGGATACGTCACGCTGAAAACGGATCTCCACCAGCATACCGCTTTTTCAGATGGTTACGTATGGCCGAATATCCGGGTGATGGAAGCTTTAAGAGACAGTCTGGATGCGATCTCCCTGACGGAACATTTGGAATACCAGCCCCATAAGGAAGACATTCCGCATCCGGACAGGAACAGGTCATATGAACTGGCGCTCGAGGAGGCGGGGGAGCATGATCTCCTCATTATTCGGGGTTCGGAAATTACCCGGGATGCACCCATAGGCCACAACAATGCCGTCTTTATCTCCGATGCGAATCCGCTGGTTGCCTCGGATTCTATCACTGCATTCAGGGAGGCCAGGAAGCAAGGCGCCTTTATATTTTGGAACCATCCGGCATGGCATGCCCAAAACCCGAAAGGCACTCCATTTATGAGTGCATTTCAGAAAGACCGGGTGAAAAATGGCGAACTTCATGGGATCGAAGTCATCAATTCCGTGGATTTTGCGCAGGAATCCCTGGCACTGGCCCTGGAATACAATCTCACCATTCTTGGAACCAGTGACATTCATGGCCTTATAGACTGGGATTATACCGAAAAAGGGAACCATCGTCCCATCACCCTGGTTTTTGCCAAAGACAAGCGGCTGGAAAGTCTTAAAGAGGCGCTTTTCGCCGGCAGGACGGTGGCGGTTTATAATGATCTTCTGGTGGGCCGTGAGGCCTACCTTAAACCATTGATCAAGGCGTCAGTCAAAATAACCAAAACCGCTTATATCAAAAATACCCAGGTATTGGAGGTGATCCTGGAAAATACTTCGAGCAGTGACCTGCTGTTTGAAAATCAGATGCCCTATACCTTCTATAGCAGCCCCCCGATATTTGAGGTGAAGGCCGGGGATACCTATACCATTCGCATCAAGACCCTGGAGGAAAAGACGGAAGTCACGCTAAGTTTAAAGGCCCTGGGAGCCTTTACCGCACCCAGGGTACAGCCTGTTATCGAGTGGGTGCTTCGTCCTGCCGTATCCTCCGACTAATTTAAATTATGCGGTCGGTATCAGCTGTTCTTGCAAGGTAGGTGCAGCCTCCAGGTCTTTCTTTATAGGAGAAAACAAATCGCGTTATGGACCTGGGGAAAAAAAAGAGTTATGTCTATGTCATGTGCAATGATGACCATTCCGTCAGTTATATAGGTGTCACCACCAACCTGAAACGACGGGTCCGTCAACATAAGAACAAAGCTTTCAGGGGATATTTGGGCAGGCACCATTACAGCAGGCTTGTATACTTTGAGATCTTTTTTCATATCCTGGACGCCGTTGCCAGAGAAAAGCAGTTTAAGGCCGGAAGTCAAAGGAATCTCAACAAGCTGGTGGAGTCAAACAACCCTGGGTGGCAGGACCAGGGGCATTTGTTGACTGAAGGCCTGCCGGCTGCAGCCTTGGGTAAGGACCTGCCAATCCGGCAAGGGTAACAGTAACCTTATGGGTTATTCTGAGGACTAAAACCATCACCAGCCATGGGACGACCATTTAAGAAAAACGGTCAGTGACCATTGACAAAGTCCTGCAAATAGGCATATTTCTCGGTGAGCCGGCCGTCTAGGGTCATACGGGCCCTTGCGAGGATGCCATCGGCATCGCCATTAAAGAAGGCAGGCAGCACATGATCAACAAAGGTTGCGCCAAAGCCTTCGCTGGCATCCCTTGGCAATTCGGCGGGGAGGTTATCCACAGCCATTACAGCAATGGCCGCCGGCGACATGTAATCGGTTTCAGAAGCCGTTGCGGGATCATAGCCATAGAGTGGCTCGGCAATAGTAGAAGCCCGGAGGGTCGTTGCAATCGGTCCTCCCACATCGCAGCTGATATCCGCTACTACGCTAATATTAAAATCGGCCTGTCTGGCATCATCCCCTGTAAAAAATTTCGGAGCTCCGGAGGCGTGGAAATGGCAGGCCATATATAAATCGGTTACTTTGGCAAAGCGCATAAAATCGGACTGATAATCCTGCGGGTTATCGAAAAAATCCTGCATGTCCCTGGTTTCACCATCCCGGCGTTTGTTGTATTCCAGCACATCTATCTGGCAGAAAACAGCGGTCGAAAAGTTTTGGGAAAGGTAGGCCTCTACTCCTACTTCCTTCACGCCCATTCCCAGTAACATTTTACGCGCGCCATTGCCCACACGGCCTTTGCCGGTCAGGAGAATTTTCATGTCAGGCAGGGAAAGTTTCTTTAATTCGGCGAGAAGCGCATCCTGATTTGCCAGGGTCTGGGCTTTTGGCATTTCGAAGAGATGGTGTTTAAGTCCATACGCACGGAAGCCGTTATAGGAACCGACGATCCCCGCATAGTACCCGAAGGCGACCAGACGGATGCCCTCGACGTCGGTGATCGTTTCGTGGTCATAGAGTTCGATCTTTTTTTCGAGGATGGTTTTAAGCAGTTGCCTGTTATGGGGTTGTTTTTTAATGGTATGCGAAAAGAAGAAATACTTTTTATGGGGGATGAGGGCTTCCGCCGGGATTTCTTTGACCCCCAGTAAAACATCACAATGTTCCATGTCACTGCCCATGGGTATACCGGCTTTTTGGTATTCGGCATCCGGAAATACGCGGATGGGAGAGGGTTCTACGATGATTTCAGCCTTGTTAAATTGGGAGATGACTTGCTGGCAGGCGGCGGGTGATAGTACGGCGCGCATATCCGGGGGTGATTTGCGTTCTCTGAGGATTCCGAAGAGCATAAAAGTGTTTGGTATGGATTTTGGGTAAAAGTACGTGGAATTGCGAGGTTGTGCAAGGGAAGGGAGGAGGCCCTGCAATCCGTGTTAAAATGCGTATCTTTGTCCTCCTGAAGAATTTAAGTTCTTTGATATCTGGTAAAGGGGCCGACTGGTTTTGACAGCGAGATCAATTGGAATGTAAGCATGCCGAGCGCTGGGATCCAGCTCGTAAATCTCATATTTCACACTTTTTAATTGGCGATAATAACTACGCTCTTGCCGCTTAATCCGAATTACAGTAGGATATAGCCTCGTCCCTGCAAGGCAGGGAAGCGAGATGTCCCTGGATAGCCTTTGTTGGCGGCGATCCAATCCGGGGCACCATAAATGTCGACATAGCGTCTTTAGGGCTTCGATAAAGGCGTAAAGCTAAAGAAGCTACGTGTGCAATAGGCGGTTTTTGGTCAGTTGCACATCGACAATCAAACAAAAACTAAGCACGTAGAAGGCATTGTAATTGCTTGTTTGGACGAGGGTTCGAATCCCTCCGGCTCCACTGAAATG
>JBGTKP010000052.1:0-7075 GCA_041744575.1 Muriicola sp. | reverse complement strand
CTTGGCGCTGCAGGACACATGGGCCATAAAGACATCGCCCACTTTCTCATTGGGCTGGGTGCCCGCACGGACCTCTTTGTGCTTACCATGCTCGGCCATACGGAACTTGTGAAGGCCACCCTGAATGCCTATCCCAACCTTCTGACCGCCCCGGGGCCTCATGGTTTCACCTTATTGCACCACGCTGAAAAAGGTGGAAAGGAAGCCGAACCTCTGGCAGCACACCTCCGCTCACTTGGGCTGACAGAGAGCCTCATTAAGCTTCAATGAAGAAACACACCTCCTGTCCTTTAGCCTAAGCACCTTACATCAGGCTTAGCGCCCTTTCTCAAAGGTACATCCGGCCAGCGGGCATGATCCACTGAAAAATTGCATCTATGGCTCCTCTGGATCCTCCTGAATGCTGCAGCCGCTCCCTTTAGTACGTGGATGTCTATACTCGAGACCTCCAAAATCCCGATACATCTATCCCACTCCGGATGATGCAGTTCAAACAACCGCTTTTAGAAAATGGCAGCGCCTGATCGTTCGGTCTCCTTTTTTAAATCAAGGGTTCCTGATTGACAACCCCTTTTTTAATTGTTTTACGGTGGATCCCCACTATCAAAAGCCACAGACATATGCCAAATTCCCCAATGACGGAAGGAATGCCTACGATGGTACTAAAAAGAGTATCTCCATAATCAGGAAAGAAAAAGTAGCCACCAAAATCGATCAGGTAGCCAAAACAACCTACCATTAGAAAGACACCCAGGAATTTAGGTAAAAAGCCTGACTTATAGACCAGGTAACCCAAGGGATACAGCCAAAGTCCCCAAAAGATATGGGCGACAAGATTGCCGTGGTTGAACATTGTAAGCAACAACATAACCTGTGATTGCCGGTAGTCCAATTCGAACGCTTTGAGGTATTCAGAATCGCCTGTCAGCGTCAGAACTTCGAAATAATGTAACAGATTGACAAATGAAATCGGAACACTGACCAATGCCAATATCACCATGAGCACCGCATGCATTTTGTTCACATCCTTTAGCAATCGGTACAGGACTAAGGGAAGAACCACATAGACCGTAAAGCAGATGATCACGCCTATCACACTCCATCTGAACAAAGTTTCAGAGGCCTGAAGGTTTGTATACGTGGCCGATGCATTATCCCATACAATGACCTGAGAGGGTATATACACCAGGGCAAGGACGCCGCTTATAATGAGGATCAGGTATAAGAGACCCGCTAGTCTTGCGGTTTTTTTGGTCGGTTCCATAGGGTTTGTTCAGTTAAAAACATTATGACGACGGCATTCATGTTTTGTTACAAAAGCAACGAATATCCCAGTTACCAACAGAAGCAATACCGACTCATATAATAGGGCCACAGCTGCTATCATTGGACTATGAGCGAATGGCAGATCAAAAATCATTGGTCTTGTGGTGAAGGATATGAAATCACCAAATCCTTCCCTTTACATAGAATGGAATGTATGACGCAGCATAGAATAAGTCGCCTGAAGCCTTTGGCACCACTTAAATTGCGTTTGTCAGTTAATAATGCGCCCAGCCGGGCTAACAAAATATTTGGGTTTTGCCTATGTTTCTTATAAATTTGAATGAATCTCAACATAAAAATTAAAATTTTTAAACAATAATGTCCAAAAACAGTAAACCTCACTTTCCCAAAGTCTCCACTGGCGTGAGCGGACTTGACGAAATTACATTGGGCGGTTACCCTAAAGGTCGGCCTGTACTGATTTGCGGCAGTGCCGGTTGTGGTAAAACCATGTTCGGGATTCAATTTCTGGTCAAAGGCATCACCGATCATAACGAGCCGGGTGTTCTGATGAGTTTTGAAGAATCCAGTAATGATTTATCAAAAAATGTAAGGTCGCTTGGGTTCGATCTGGAGCGTTTAAAAAAGGAAAACAAGCTTCGGGTGGACTATGTAAGAATTGAACCCTCCGAAATCGAAGAGACCGGGGAATACGACCTGGAAGGATTGTTTATCAGATTGAATCACGCTATCGATGAGATTGGCGCTAAAAGAGTCGTTCTGGATACCCTGGAGTCCCTTTTTGCAGGAATAAGCAATATGGCGGTGTTACGGGCAGAGATCAGACGCCTTTTCAGCTGGCTTAAAGAGAAAGGGGTAACTGCGGTGATTACTGGCGAACAGGGCGTAAATACCCTCACCAGACATGGGTTGGAGGAATATATTTCCGACTGCGTCATCTTACTTGATTTCAGGATCATCGACCAGATTGCTACCCGACGCCTGCGCATTGTAAAATACCGGGGTTCCACACATGGAACCAATGAGTATCCTTTTCTAATTGATGAAAATGGCCTTTCTGTATTACCGGTTACTTCTCTGAAAATGGAGTATATTGTCTCCCGAGACATTGTGTCCACGGGCCATCCTGGGCTGGATAAGCTCTTTTCAAAAGGGGGTATTTATCAAGGGGGCAGTACCCTGATTTCAGGCGCTGCCGGAACGCTGAAGACGATTCTGGCGGCCCACTTTGCCGTGGCAAGCTGCCTGCGTGGTGAAAAGGTGATCTATTTTTCATTTGAAGAATCTTCAGACCAGATTGTTCGTAACATGAAGAGCATTGGCATCGATATGTCCCCGCATCTGAAAAAAGGCCATCTTACTATTCACGCTTCCCGCCCCTCGCTTCAGGGTCTGGAAATGCATTTACTGGTCCTTCTTAAGTTAATTAAACAGATCCAACCACAGATGGTGGTGGTAGATCCTATCAGCAACCTGATCACCATTGGTAAAAAAAGTGAAGTCAGAACCATGCTGATCAGACTTATTGATGATCTGAAAATCAATAATATAAATGCCGTATTTACCACCCTGACCTCTGATATCAGCGGAGGTTTTAAAAATGAAATCCTCGAGGCAGTATCTTCCCTCGCTGACACATGGATCGATTGTAAAAACAAAATAGTAGACGGGGAACGGACCAGAATTCTGCGAATTGTCAAAACCAGAGGGATGGGACACTACAACAATCCGGTGGTATGTAAAATTTCAGATTCCGGGCTGGATTTCGGAAGCACCGTATACCAAAAACACACCAAAGCCACCACTTAACCTCAGCAATGAATAAACAGACTGAAAAATTGGAGTTGCGGCTGTATATAGCGGGACAAACCCCAAAATCCGTTCTTGCGCTCAGTAATATTACCCAATACTGCAAGGAACACCTTTTGGGCAAATATTCCATTGAAGTCATTGATCTCCTAAAAAATCCCCAGCTGGCTGCCGGGGATCAGATTTTTGCAATTCCGACTCTCGTGAGAAAATTTCCGGAACCCCTCAGAAAGATCATAGGGGATTTGTCTGATAAGGAGAAGGTACTGGTTGGCCTGAACATCAGGCCTGTGAACAAAGAGAATTAACCCGTTATGAAGAAATCAAAAGCTGAAAGCGTGGTTACTGAGGACAAGTTGGTCCTGCAACTTTATGTGTCAGGGATGTCTTTTAATTCCATGCAGGCTATTGAGAATATAAAGCAACTTTGTGCCGAACATCTCGAGGGAGCATTCGATCTGGAGATCATCGATATTTATAAGCATCCGGAATTGGCTTCGGAACAACATATTGTTTTTAGCCCATCGTTGATCAAACAACTGCCTCTTCCAAAAAAAACACTTATTGGAACACTCTCCGACAGCAACAAGGTGATCCGGGCGTTGGGGATCAAATTTAAATAGTAGGTGATGAAGGGATTGTCCAGGAAAGAATTGGAAATTCAGATCGACACGCTTGAGGCCCGGCTCGAAGAATCGGAACAACTTATTAATGCCATTAAAGCAGGAGAGGTTGATGCCTTTGCAATTCATAATAACCGGCAATCCGAAATCTATACCCTGCAAAGCGGGGATTATGCCTACAGAATTCTGGTGGAGAATTTTGAGGAAGGGGCGCTGAATGTTACCGAGGAGGGGCTCATTGTATACACCAATGAGTATTTCTGTCAACTTATTGAAACCTCCTATGACAAGGTCATTGGGGCTCAAATCTCCGATTTTATTCATAGTGAATCGCTCGCAATATTTGAGCAGGCATTTCTAAAATCCATCGCGCACAGTTGGAAGGGTGAAATCAATTTAAAGAAAGGCGGGACCTTCATCCCGGTATTATTGTCCCTGACATCACTGCAGCCAAATCTTCCGACGGTTGGGATCATCATTACGGATTATACTGAGAAGAAAAAAAACGAAAATTTAATTCTGGAATATCAAAAAAGTCTGATTCACAGAAATGAAGAACTTAAATTAATGAACTCCGAACTAGAGTCGTTTGTATATATTGCCTCCCATGACCTTCAGGAACCTTTGAGAAAAATACAGACTTTTGCCTCACTCATTAAGGACAATGAGGCGAAATCCCTCACGAGGACGGCACTTAAATATTTTACCCGCATGGAATCTGCAGCAGCCAGAATGCAGAATCTTATCAGGGATTTATTGGCCTATTCGCGAACCAATGACCTTGATAAAACATTTGTAGAATGCGACCTTTTACGCCTTCTTGAGGAAGTCAGATCGGAAATGGAGGAAGAATTGATCGCAACCAATGCGGTGATAGAAGTAAAGGAAATGTGCCAGGCTGAGATCATCCCTTTTCAGATCAAACAATTATTGATTAACCTGATAGGTAATTCCCTTAAATTTTCCAATGCTGAGAAATCTCCGCATATTTTGATCAACAGTAAAATAGTAAGGGCAAATAAAATTGCAGGTATTTCCAAACCTGATGAAACGCCCTATTGCCATCTTGAGATAAAAGACAATGGTATTGGATTTCAGCCGGAATTCGCTGAAAAAATGTTTGAACTTTTTCAACGGATCCATGGGAAGACCCACTATTCCGGTACCGGAATTGGCCTGGCCATCGTTAAGAAAATAGTGGACAATCACAAGGGCATTGTCAGGGCTTCCTCCATCCCGGAGAGGGGTGCCACTTTTAATGTGTTTCTCCCGCAGTATCATAACTAATGGCTTTAGCATTATAAAAATCATCAGGGCCCGGTTGCGGTCACCTATAGGCGGGACATCAGGAAAGACAGCTTGCCTGCAGGAAGAGAAAAAATTAATGCCCACGTACTTTTATTTGGAAAGCTCTGTCAGGGGTGCGGCCAACCTATAAGGCAACTACAACAATACTAATCCTATGAAAATAGCCATTTTTACACTGGGTACACGGGGAGACGTGCAACCATATGCGGTGTTGGGCAAAGCTCTTAAAAACCGGGGACACCAAGTGGTATTGTCCACAGCTAAGAATTTTGCAAGCTTCATACAGTCCTATGGGATCGACTTTGTTCCGGTGGAGGCCGATTTCCAGACGATGCTCGAATCTGACGATCTCAAAAAGATCCGGAAAAATCCATTTCTCGCAAAGAAACAGCTTCGCAAATTTGTGTATCCTATGATGGAAGATGCCTTTGACACTTTTTATAATCTGGCAAAAGAAAGTGATGTTGTTTTGTTCCATGTAAAAACTATGTCAGACAATTTTGCGGACCAATTTCCTGAAAAGATGATCAAGGCAGATGTTATCCCCGCCACACAGCCGACTAACGCCTTTCCAAATCCCGTTTTCAGTTTTCTGCCCCTCCCCAAATTGATGAACAGATTCACCTATTTAATAACCACTTTAGGATTAAAAATGTGGACGAAACCTGTTAAGGATTTCCGAACCAGAGCCGGGCTGCCTTTGCCTTTTAAAAAGCCTGCCTTGCCGTCTCTCTACGGGATCAGTGAACACTTCCTGCCCAAACCAACAGACTACCCGAAAAACAGCACCTTTACCGGATTCTGGTCTTACCCCTCTGATGCAGATCTTCCGGACGACCTCGATCGATTTCTAAAAGAGAGCGAACCGCCGTTGCTCATCACCTTTGGGAGTATGCCTTTTGATACCCCACTTGATTTAAAGCAACTGATCCGCTCTGTACACGAACAACTGCAAATCAGGGTGCTGCTGATCAAAGGGTGGGGGTTAAAGGATACCAGTGCGCTGGAAGGCACAGAGGGTATCAAGGTGGTCGACTCCGCCCCCTATGACAAATTATTGCCACGGGTCAGGGCCGTCGTCCACCATGGTGGCATTGGCACCATGGCCGCCTGCCTGAAGGCAGGGAAACCATTTATGACCTGCCCGGTACTCTATCCGATGGGTGATCAGTATTTCTGGGGAGACATCGCCTTTAAAAAGGGCGTGGGCCTCAAGCCCCTCCCTCTAAAAAAACTGACCCCCGAGAATTTTATTTCCGGGGTTCGGGAACTTTTGTCAAAGGAGTCTCTGTATGAAAATGCAGCACAACTTTCTGAAAAACTGCAGTCAGAGGACGGGATCCAAAAAGCGATCGAAATTATCGAGACCCACGGCATCCAGCATCCCTGACCTTTTTATTTGCCTGAAGCTTCATCCACATCCTTTGAAGGATAAGCCCCTTTGCCAGATCTCATGCTAAAGTGCGAATTAATGTTTTATATGAGTCAACCCGGTTCGGCTGATGTGCCTACCTTTAAAACAAAATACCCCCGGATCGCAGCCCGCTGCGAAATACCAGCGTAGTAGGAATCTAAAAAATATATATACTTACCTGAATGATGACTTATACCCTCCAGATAGCACTTGAAGTTTTCCTGTACCACGCGATTATCTCTGCCCTGGATATCTTTTTAATTGCGACTGGTATCTATATAGCCGTGATCTTCCTGACCCGCATTTGTGGCAAGCGCAGTTTTTCCAAAATGTCCAGTTTTGATTTTGCCATGACTGTTGCGGTGGGATCGATCATAGCCACCACCGTGTTGTCTTCTTCCGTCCCCTTGCGAGATGGGCTGGTTGGCCTCACCTCCATATATGTCCTGCAGATAAGCGTAGCCTTTGCAAGACGCAACAAGCTGGTACGTCGGTTAGTGGATAATTCCCCGCTGCTTCTCATGGATGGGTCGAAGATATTGGAGAAAAATCTGAAGAAGGCAAGGGTAACCAAAGGGGATCTCAGGTCCAAACTCCGGGAAGCCAATGTCACCCGTCTATCACAGGTCAAGGC
>JBGTKP010000051.1:0-176367 GCA_041744575.1 Muriicola sp. | reverse complement strand
GAAAATTTAAATTTAAGGTATCCCGGAACGCTTCCTGGGGAGCGATAATAGTAATAGATTATCGAAAGATCGAGATATCAGAAATCGGACTATTAAAAATTCCCATGGTATCTTACGTGTTTATGGTTGGCAAAAAATACTAAAGTGCTGGCAGACGGTAATGAAAAATTCAAAACTCAGAAAAGCCCCCTATGTATTAAACTTTCCAAATCTGAGAACATAGATGATCCAGTTTACGCATTTTCCTAATTACACAATGATCAACACAATTTGAGCCCTCCGAGGGCCCTATTTAATAACCAATTCTCCAAATTTTCCAGGAAGCCTACGTATTTGTCGTTAATTTCTTTATAGGTCCGCCTATCTTTATAGAAATGATTTTCCAATGCAACTACCTGTTCTTTCGACCCTCAATCGCTGTTTGCCGCTATTGTTCTTAGGTTCTATCATCACCTGCCTGGCCCAGGAGGATACTCTGCAGATCTGTTCTCCTTCAAATACCCTCTGTATCAAAGTATGGAAGGCTGAAAAACTCACCTACACCATTCACCAGGACGGTCTGCCGATTGTGTCGCCCTCTTTTATCGACCTGATTCCGGAAAAATTTCCATCCCTGGCCGCCAGCAAGGGCATTCGTTCGTCTGAAACCAGGGAGGTGGACCGTAAAATAATTGCCGAAGTCCCGGAAAAAAGGAAACACATTCCGGACCGGTATACCCAACTGCTCATTCACTTTAAAACGCCTTATAAGGTCGAGTTTCGGGCCTACGATGACGGGGTGGCCTACCGCATCGGCACCTCGTTTAAAGACAGTATCACCATTGCTGGGGAAATCGCGGAATTTCATTTTCCCGGACAGCCCTCCGCCTATTTTCCAAGGGTTAAAAAGCGGGATAATGTGGATATCTTTCATACCAGTTTTGAAGAGGAGTATCCCTTAGTCCGCCTGGATAGTCTCGCTGACGGCACGCTGGGTTATTCCCCCATTCTCGTGGTCCCCGCGAAGGGCCCTAAGATCGGGATCACCGAATCCGACCTGTTTGACTACCCGGGTATGTTTCTTGGTGGTACCGCCACCCCAGGCCTAAAAGGGGTTTTTGCGCCGTATCCGGCTGAAGAAGCAAGCACCGATGAGTTGTACTCCCAGCGCATTGTTACCAAACGGGAACCATATATCGCCAGGACCAAAGGGGACCGATGGCTGCCATGGCGGGTTTTGATCATCGCCGGGGAAGACCGCGACCTGCCGGCCAATGACCTGGTGTACCGCCTGGCGGAACCCTCCAGGATCGCAGATCCTTCCTGGATCCGCCCGGGTCTGCTCACCGATGAGTGGATCACCGGGATCAACCTTTTTAATGTCCCGTTTAAAGCAGGCCTCAACACAGCTTCCTATAAATATTATATCGACTTTGCAAAGCGCTTTGGCTTTAAGAGGATCATGATGGATGCCGGTTGGAGCGACAACAACGACCTTTTTAAGGTGAACCCCGATATCTCTATGGATACCCTGGTGGCATATGCCAGGGAAAAAGACGTGAAGATCAGTATGTGGACCCTTGCCATGACCCTGGAAAAGCAGCTGGAGCCGGCCCTCAATCAATTTAAGGCCTGGGGGGTCGACTTTATTATGACGGACTTTATGGACCGGGATGATCAGAAAATGGTCCGCTTTTATGAGCGCATCGCGGCCGCCTGTGCCAATCACAAAATCATGATCATGTTTCACGGGTCCTACCCACCCAAAGGCTTTAACCGCACCTATCCCAATGCGGTGGGGAGGGAAGGGTTGCTGGGTTCGGAATACAATATCTGGTCAGACAGGGTCACCCCCGGACACGACCTTGTCCTGCCCTTTACCCGGATGCTGGCCGGCGGACTCGACTATGAACCGGGGCAGTTGAACAACGCCGGAAAAACCGCCACCCGACCGGTGGAAGGCACCGTTACCAGTCCAGGAACCCGCGCCCATCAATTGGCCATGTTCGTTGTCTACGACAGTCCCATGCAGCTATTTTCAGGGAATCCCTCGGAGGCCCTGATGGAACCTGAATTTATGGATTTGCTGGGGAGCCTGCCTACCACCTGGGATGAGACCTATATCCCTGCCGCAAGTATTGGGGAGTATATCGTTACCGTCCGCAGAAAGGGCGATAGCTGGTTTGTCGCAGGGATGAGCGACTGGCAGGAAAGGGACCTGCCTGTGAACTTCGATTTCCTTAAGGAGGGCGTTTACCGCGCCACCCTTTGTACAGACGGCGTCAATGCGGACCGCTACGCGGCGGATTATACCCTGGAAAAAGGGGTAATTATTACGAAAAATGACCGGCGTACCGTACACCTTGCCCCGGGAGGCGGCTTCCTCTTTCGCCTTGAGAAAGTGAAATGATCACCAGTTTATACCTGTGTCCTGTAAGCGACCGCCATGGCAGCTCCCAGTTCAAGTAGTGCCGTGGTCTCGGCTTTTGTAAAGTTGTAGGGCAGGGGTTTCGCAATCCCGAATACCCCGGCTACTTCTTCATCGGCCAGCATGGGAACCGCTATAGATCCTGCCACCTCCGTTTCCTTAGCCGCCGGCCGTGCCACCCCGGAAGTATCGATCTGCAGGTTGCAGAGTTCCACGGCTTCCCTTCTTTCCGCGGCGATCCCCGCCATGCCTTTGCCAAATGGAATGTCTGACAGTTTGGGGATTAAAAAAGAAGGTATCCCTTCTTCTGCCTGCAATTTTAATAACCCTGTATTCTTATCCGTAAAATGAATTGTTCCCTTGGTACAATCAAATTCTGAAAGGACCATGCGCAGAATTTCCAGCCAGTTGCCTCCCGGCACCTCCAACGCTTTTAGGATTTCCGGAATCCCTTTTCTTTCCTTGTCCACTGTATCTCTATTTTACATTTCTATTTTCGGGAGATATGGTCACCGCATCTAAGACTTTAAGAAAATTCAAATCTCCTTAAAATCCTACAGCACAGTCATCTCCCCGTTTATCGGCTCCGCCTTCCAGCCGGCCATCCTCCAATACCCGGATGGCGTCTACCATGCCCATAATGGGGGTCAGTTCTTCCCTGACCTGATACCCCTTTTGCTCAAGCCCTTGAACCAGTTCCGGTGAAAATCCGTCAGGTTCCAGGATGACGACATCCGGCAGATACTGATGGTGGAACCGCGGGGCATCCACGGCAGCCTGCATGCTCATCCGGTATTCATAGACGTTGAGGATGGTTTGTGCCACACTGTTAATAATGGTCGATCCTCCGGGCGTCCCGACGACCATCCATACCTTACCTTCCTTTTCCACAATGGTCGGACTCATAGAACTGAGCATTCGTTTCCCGGGAGCGATACTATTTGCGTCGGCGCCTGTGAGACCATATATATTGGGTACTCCGGGTTTCGAGCTGAAATCGTCCATTTCATTATTAAAGAAAAATCCGAGTTCTTCCGAAAATAGTTTTGACCCGTAACCCCCGTTCAACGTTGTTGTCACAGAAACCGCATTCCCATCCCTGTCGATAATAGAGTAATGGGTAGTCTCCGAACTTTCAGACATTGATACCGCGCCCCGGTTCATTTGCGTTGAAGGGGTGGCGGCATCAAAACTAAAATCGGCCATACGTCGCTCCAGATAGGGTTGACTTAACAGCACATCAAGGGGTATATCCACGAAATCCGGATCCCCCAGGTAGTAATTTCTGTCGGCATAAGCCCGCCTGGCCGCCTCTGTGTATAGCTGTACGGTTTTTTCTGAATTGTGTCCAAACTTTGCGATGTCATAGGGTTCGATCATTTTAAAGATCTGATTCATGGTCACGCCGCCGCTGCTGGGGGGAGACATGGAGATGATCCTCAGGTCCCGATATTTAAAAATGACTGGCTGGCGCCATACTGCTTCATAACTTTCAAGATCTTCAATCTGTATGTACCCTCCTTTTTCCTGAATAAAAGCGGCTAATTTCTGAGCGGTTTCCCCTTTGTAAAACTCATCCCTTCCATTTACCGCGATCTTCCTGAGGGTTTCGGCCAGGGCCGGATATCGGATGGTGTCGCCGGCCTTAAATTCGGAAGCGAAGAAGGTACTGTCACCATTTACTCTTATCAATTCTTCGCGATAAGAGGCCAATCTTTTAGCCTGCTTGGTGGTGACCATCACCCCCCTTTCTGCCAGCTCGATTACCGGTTGGAAAAGTTCCGCAATGGGAAGGCTGCCAAATTTTTTGTGAACCTCAAACACCCCGGCAATGGTCCCCGGAACACCGACCGCCGTTGCGCCTTTCAGGCTTTTATCCGGAATTACTTCTCCAAGCGTGTCCAGGTACATGTCCTTGTAAGCGGAAAGCGGTGCTTTTTCCCTGTAATCCAGACAGCCTACATCCCCGTTGTTCTTCCGATACACCATAAATCCACCCCCGCCGATATTTCCGGCATAGGGATATGCCACTGCCAGGGCGAGTTCGGTAGCCACCATGGCATCAAAGGCATTGCCTCCCTTCTTCAGGATATCCGACCCGATGCGAGAAGCTTCCTCCCGGGCAGATACCACTATGGCTTCATTGGTTATGAGTCCGGTGGGTGCGGCAGGTCCTGTTTTGCAATATAGGAAGAGGCATACCAGGGCGGGGATCAGAATACGGCCGTACATAGATAAATTTTACTTAAAAGGTAAGCAATTAATCAAAAAGAAAAGAGGTCCGAAGAACGTATCAGGACAGGGCAGCCGCTGTCCGGCAGATTCGATGGGTCCAGAGAAGTTCTGCCTTCTATTTGGCCCTTAGCCGGTATCTTTCTTTGGAATAGGTACAGAGTTCGTCGAAAAAAATCCTGAATTCGTTCTCAAATTCCTCATAATGGGCCTTAAGATCAACGATTGCATAGTTCATTCTGGACAAGTTCCTGGTCCTTCGGTTCATCCCATTCAGAACCCTGGCAATGCCGTCGAGGTTGCCATAATTGCAGAGCCAGTTATCACCGATCATATAGGGCATCATCCGCTGAACCCCTTCCGGCAAAATGGCATAGTGCTCTTCCAGCAGGTCATAGAATTGTTCTACGAAAACCTCCAGGGGCGTAGGAGAATAATCTGCCCAGTTCTTCGCCAGGAAATGATCGTAATAAATATCGACTATCACCCTGCTGTAATGACTGTATTTTTTGTGCAGCTTTTTGCTGCTCATCTTCGGTACTGGATGGCTGTCGGTAAAACTGTCTATGTCGCGGTGGAGCAGGATCCCTTTTTGTATCCGGATGGGAAGGTGCTTATACTGGTTTCCCCGGATGCTGTCTGCAATAAAATTGCCAAGCGTGATTTCCCGGTCCCCGAACGAAAGATAGATATGCGCCAGATAATTCATGTTGATCAGGGTATTCCGATCCCGAAAATAATAATTCGAAGAATAGGATTCATGGCAGTCCTGTATATTTGCAAAAACTTTTTAACTCCTATGACTTTAATAAAATCCATTTCCGGAATTCGCGGGACAATAGGCGGCAGGACAAATGACAACCTCACCCCTGTGGATGCCGTTAAATTTGCAGCTGCCTACGGTACATGGCTGAAAGGGTATGCAGATAAACAGGATTTAAAAGTGGTCATTGGCCGTGACGCGAGGATCTCCGGGGAGATGATCCAGCAGCTGGTGACCGCCACCCTGGTGGGCCTTGGCATCGATATTATTGATCTTGGCCTTTCGACTACCCCAACGGTTGAACTGGCGGTACCCCTGGAAAGGGCGGACGGGGGTATCATCCTGA
Organism: Muriicola sp.; assembly: GCA_041744575.1. Lineage (GTDB taxonomy): Bacteria > Bacteroidota > Bacteroidia > Flavobacteriales > Flavobacteriaceae > JTS-RE37. Next base: position 170,619 of record JBGTKP010000051.1, on the reverse strand, counting down.
CAGCCAGCCATAATCCGAAACAGTGGAACGCCCTCAAATTACTAAATGAAGCCGGAGAATTCCTTGATGCGGAACAAGGCGCTGTTATTCTTGATCTGGCAGAAAGGGAAGATTTTGAATTTGCGAAGGTGGATGACCTGGGCACGGTGACCTCCAATGATGCCTATTTTGACATCCACGTCGAGGAAGTACTTAACCTTGACCTGGTTAATGCATCCGCTATCCGCGCTGCCGGATTGAAGGTGGTTGTGGACGCGGTAAACTCTTCAGGGGGCATTGCCATTCCAAAATTACTGGAGGCTCTCGGTGTAACTGTTATAAAGCTTTATTGCGAGCCAACGGGAGATTTCCCGCACAACCCCGAACCCTTAAAAGAACACCTTGGGGAGATCTGTAAACGCGTGGTTGCGGAAAAAGCCGACTTAGGGATCGTAGTCGATCCGGACGTGGACCGGCTGGCATTTATCAGCGATACCGGAGAAATATTCGGGGAAGAATATACCCTGGTGGCCTGTGCGGATTATGTCCTTGGCAAAACCAGGGGAGATACGGTATCCAATCTCTCTTCCTCCCGGGCGCTCAGGGATGTTACCGAGAAACACGGCGGAAAGTATCATGCGGCTGCTGTGGGTGAGGTGAATGTGGTCCGGAAAATGAAGGATACAAAAGCCGTCATCGGCGGTGAAGGCAATGGAGGCGTCATCTATCCCGACAGTCACTATGGCAGGGACGCCCTCGTGGGTACCGCCCTGTTTCTGATGTTGCTGGCAGAACGAGGAGGCACGGTTCAGGACCTTCGCGACAGTTATCCTTCCTATTATATGAGTAAGAAGAAAATGGAACTTACCCCTGATCTGAATGTCGATGAACTATTAAGTTCCATGGCGGACAACTATGCTGATCAAAACATATCCACTATAGATGGCGTAAAAATCGATTTTCCTGAATATTGGGTGCATCTCAGAAAATCCAATACGGAGCCGATCATCAGGATCTATACAGAGGCTGGCAGCCAGGCAATGGCTGATAAAGTCGCAGATCGATTTATCACTGAAATACGGGAACTGGTGGCTCATTAAAGACACCTGATTTTTATATGGTCCCAGGCATTCCAGTCTCCGGTCCCGAAGCAGCCATTCAGACTGCCCGGGCCGGAACCTTGTCCATATGTTTCCAACGCCTGTGTGTCCACAGGTAGTATTCCGGTTTTTCCCTTATCTGTTCTTCGGCAAGCTTCAAAAATTGCTCAGTGATCCAATGTTCGGGTGTCTGGCCCCCTGATCGCGTGATTGGTACAAAAGTAGCGGTATAGAACCCGCGCTTTACTTTATTTACTTTGAGATAAACAACCGCCAGATCGAGTCGTCTTGCCAGGACTTCAGCGCCATTAAAAATCGGCACCTTTACCCCCAGAAAGCTGCTCCAGTAGGGATTGCCATGAATCTGTGGAGACTGATCGCTCACCAACCCATAAACAGCTTTTATCCCTTTCTCTTCATTGCGGATCACCTTTTTGATGGTTTCCTTTTGGGTGATTGGGATGGTGTTCCATCGCTTTCTGATTCGGTTGATGAGCCTTTCAAAATAAATATTATTGATCTTCTGGTATACAGCGTACCCGCGGGAAGTTAAGTAGTTGTTGATGCTGATCACCCATTCCCAATTGGCATAGTGGGCGCAAAGGAGCATGACGCTTCCGGATTTTTCCAATTCCTGCAGCAATTCCTTGTTGGTAACGGTAAAACGCTGCCCGATCGTCTCCGGGTGGAGGTTCATGGTTTTGATCATTTCAAGGAATACATCACACAAATGGCGGTAAAATGCTTTACGAATGTATAATAGTTCTTTTAAAGACTTTTCAGGAAAGACGAGTTGCAGGTTGTCAAGAACCACATTTTTACGATAGCCCACAACATAAAATACCAGGAAGAAAACAAGATCTGAAAACAGGTAAAACAGGCGATGCGGAAGAACGGAAATAAGCCATAAAAAAGGGTAGGCAAGGATATAAACCAGAAGTTGCATGCGCACGGAATCTATTGGCAAATATAGCTATATTTGGCACGAATTATAATTGAGGTTTTCATGAATATGCATCTGGCGACCATTGTGATCCTTGCGGTCAATGTGATTGTTTCCCTTAAGGGATTTGGTGACAGAATCTTTTTTGAACGTTATAAGTTCGGGATCGCGCAAATACAATCAGGCCAGAAGGAGCGTATGATTACCTCCGGCTTTCTCCACGTGGATATTGCCCACCTGTTCCTGAACATGTTTACGCTTTATTTTTTTGCCGATGTGGTGATACAATGGTTCGGGCCGGGGAGATTTCTAATGATTTACTTTATCAGCCTGATCGCCGGAAGCCTGCTGGCCTTATTTTTTCACAGGGATGAGCCTTACTACAGTGCTGTGGGTGCCAGTGGGGCGGTTACAGGTATATTGTATTCTGCCATCCTGCTGTATCCCGATATGCGCCTGGCGCTGATGTTCATTCCAATCCCCTTGCCGGCTTATATTCTGGGCATAGGGTATATGTTGTATTCCATATACGGCATGAAAAGCCGGCAGGGCAATATTGGCCATACCGCACATTTTGGAGGGGCCATTGGGGGGTATGTAAGTACCTTGTTGTTCAGGCCGCAGCTGCTGGTTGATGAAACCCTGATGGTCTTGCTCCTCGCCATTCCGATTCTCATACTATTCGTCCTACAAAAGTTAGGAAAAATCTGAATCCTTGTTACTTCCTTTATTTACAGGTTCCTTCCTGTGCAAATACGACAAATCGGCTTTCTAAGCCGGATGGTCGAAATTATCCCCGTAAAATATACCTTTCGGCCAATTTTGACGTTAGATATGAACCCAAATCTAATTAATAGACCTGCTTATGAATACAAAATATGCAATCACCTCCCTGATCCTTATGGGATGCACTTTTTCCTGCAGCGACGAAACTACCGTCTTCCAGGACGATCTACAACAAAATGTAGTGATAGAAAATTCTGAGGAAAAACTCCAGGGAAGTGTCAGCTATGCCAAATCCGGGGTGCTGGGTATTGTGGAAGAAGCAACCATCACTCGTAAAGGTCTGGCTTCAAAGGACGGAGACCAGGCAGGAGACTATCCATTGACACTCGTCGCTCAGATTGAGCCTCCGACCTATCCGGGTAGGGGTCCTATCACTGCGACGCACGTAGATCTGGATGGAAACTTCGCGTATGTCTCCTATAATACAGCGGGAGCGACTTATTTTGGGGCCATCCAGGTAATTAATGTTTCCGACCCTCATAAGCCGGTTGTGAGTTCGCAGCTGATGTATCTCAACGCCGATATCAACTCCGTTGAATATGAAAATGGTTATGTTTATGCTGTAGGAGGCGTAGATGCGGAACTATCCGCCACGGCTACCTCTAACGCCTTTGTAGTCAAAATTTCATGCCCGAACGGAAAGCTGAGCACGGCTTCAGGGATTACTTACGGCTTTCAGCAGGGATATAATGCCAACGATGTACTTGTCAATGGCAACTTCGTATATGTGACCAGTGGAAAAGAAGGAACACTTACAGCGTATAACAAGAATAATATGACTACCGCCAATGAAATTCCCTATGCTGACCTGCGCGGGGTAGCCATGTCAAACGGGAATATCGCCCTGCTTGATGCCAGCAGCGGGGTCCGGGTCATAAGCTCCGCATTTCAAACCATCAAGGAAATCCCCATTGATACCGATTTCGGATCTGAATCCAAGAAGACCATCGATTTTCAGGACGACAGGATTGTTGTGGCAGAAGCCGGTAAAGGCGCCGGAATCTATAGCTATTCAGGTGGTAACCTGCTTTCCTATATCCCCATTTTGATCAATCCGGAAGGGGTAGCAGCATCCGATATAAATACGAATGCCGTGGCATTCAATGAAGATGTAATTTTAATGGCCAACGGCGGCGCCGGACTATGTCTTGCAGAAAAGGACGCAGATAACACCGACCTCTACGGCATCATAGATCTTGAAGGTTCGACCAATTTTGTGGCATCCAGGGAAGACTATATTTTCGCCGCATCGGGCAGGGAAGGTCTGTACATCATAAAAATGAATAAACCTGCACCTTCGCTGCTTTCAAGATGTCTTCTCAAACCTCTGTATATCGGCAGCTCCAAACTGACGGTGAGTAAGGGGCAGGTAAAGGAGTATACCGGTGCGAAAAGTTTTAGTTCGATCAACGTTGAAGGATCATTGCTTCTCTGCGGATCCTGGACTTCAACGAATGACGTCGATATAGATGACAACGGTTTATTTGAGATGAGAGGACTTTTGGCAGTTGGAACGAATAAAAAAATGAAGGACCTGAAAGTGGAAAAGGGAGCAACCTTCCGTGTTGAAGGTACTTTGGAGATCTACGGCAAGCTCATTCTGGAAGAAAACGCCACCCTAGAATTTATAGGGCCAGCTTCGATAGTCCTCATTACCGGGTCCGTAGAAAAGAAAAGTTCTTCTGTGATCAAAGGAAACTTCATCGACCTGAACAATAAGCTCTGATCCTACGAAATAAAAACGTATACAAAGGCCTTCTGAAGCTTATCAGACGGCCTTTTTAGTTGTAATGGGTATTCGCAGTCGCCACGGTAAATATGCGCACAGTGTTGCCATAACATATGACCCGTCCTGAAATATGTATACAAAAAACAAATGTATATGTATAAAAATGATGGATATGTAAGACGTTATAGCGAAAGCTTTAAACTCAAGATCCTCGCGGAACTTACCAAAGGAAACCATTCCAAAAGACAAATTGCATTAACTTACGGGATACAATCCAGTACCATAAACGTATGGATCAAGAAGTATGGCCGTAAAGATTTAATGAACACCCGTGTAACCGTGCAGAAAGACGATGAATTCACCCGTATAAAAGCCCTGCAGAAAGAGCTAAAGCAACTCAAGGACCTTCTTATCAAAAAGGACCTGGATAAGCTTGTTACCGACAGCTATCTTGAAGTGGCCGCCGAAAACCTGGGATATAAGGATGTTGAGGAACTAAAAAAAAACTTAAACATCGAGCCCTAATGAAAACAGCACCGAAAAATAGAAAGGACAGACGCTTCACCATAGACGCTATCTGTGATGCATTCGATCTAAAAAGAGATGCCTACTACAAATTCCAAAAACGGTTTGTTGGTAAAAAACGAATGGAACAGACCGTAGTCGACCTCGTTCGAAAAAGCAGAAAAACGCTTCCTAGGGAAGGCACCAGAAAACTGATGAAGTCATTAAGTAAAGACTTTCAAAAGCAACACCTGAAAATCGGAAGGGACCAGCTGTTCCGTATCCTGAGGGAGAACGGGCTGCTCATTAGGAGAAAAAAGTATTCCTCCAGAACGACCAACTCACACCATCGGTTCTATAAATATGGGAACATTATAAAAGACCTGAAAATCAATAGACCCGATCAAGTTTGGGCCTCGGATATCACCTATATCAGGACCGTACAAGGATTCTGCTATCTAGCGCTCATAACGGACATGTATTCAAGAAAAATAGTAGGCTTCGACCTAAGTGACAGTCTTGAACTCAAAGGTTGTGTAAGGGCACTCAACAAAGCAATTTACAATGCCAAGAACGTTAAACAGCTCATTCACCATTCGGACAGGGGGATTCAATACTGTAGCAACATTTACACACAAATATTGAAAAGAAAAAAGATAGAAATCAGCATGACCGAAGAAAACCATTGCTATGAAAACGCCCTAGCCGAAAGGGTCAACGGAATACTCAAAGACGAGTTTTATCTAGACCAGACATTTACCAGCGTTATCCACGCTAAAAATGCGACCAAAAATGCAATCAAGTTGTACAACACAAAACGATTACATTTATCTTTAGATTATAGAACACCTAATTACGTGCACCAATATGCCGCTTAAAAACAAGTATTAATCTGTAGCCGTATTTTAGGACGTGACAATAAAGTAACATCAGGCGGATGACAGCGTTACCTCAAATAAAAAAAGCCGCATCTTCTGCGGCTCAATTTATTCAGAGGTTCCGATCTCAATCGAGGAGTTCGGCTATTTTTTGTTCCAGGGCAGCACCCCGAAGATCTTTTGCCACGATCACTCCGTTCTCATCAAGGATAAAGGTGGCGGGAATGGCATTCACATTGTATAACTGAGCGATTTCATCAAAATAATTGACATTGGAAACATGATTCCAGTCCAAACCGTCATCCTTGATCGCCTTTTTCCAGTCTTCTGCGGTCCTGTCCAGAGATACGCCGAGAATACTCAGACCCTTTCCCCTGTACTTATTGTATACTTCCACGACATTGGGATTTTCGGCCCTGCAGGGTTTGCACCAGGCCGCCCAGAAATCCAGAATGGTGGCTTTTCCGAGCACATCGTGCAAAGCCAGCTCTTCCCCGGTCGGGGTAGGAGCGGAGAAGTTAGGAGCTTTTGAACCAATTGAGGTGGCTTCCGATTTGCTCAGTTTTTCCATGATTTTCTTTCCAACGTTACTTTCCTTGATCTCAGGGCTAAGCGCATCGTAAAGCACCTTTACTTCGGCATCTGAAAGGGCCTTTGTGCTTAGGGCTTTATCTATGATCAAAGCCGAAATAAGGGCATTGGGGTTGTCTTTTGCAAAATCCAGTTCAAATTTTTTAGCTTCATCCTGCAGCTCGACATATTCATCCCTTAAAGAGGCAATAGCGGCTTCCCTGGTGGCAGAATCCTTTTCTGTACTGGTAGACCTCATGTCATCCTGCATGGACATTGCTCTGAATGACAGCGCACGTGAACCCTCCAAAAAGGCGGTGAACAGATCGTTTTGTTCCGTTCCCTCCATTTCGGCGAAGGCAAGACTGTCCTTTTGTGCCCTTACATTGATAGTTCCCTCTTCAATAATAACAGGGATGTTTCCGCGTATCTGATCAATAAAAATATAGTGAAGTTCCGGCGCTCCGGCGGCCCCTGAAAAAGTGAATTTTCCATTTTCCACTGTGGTGGTATCCACATCGACAGGCATGTTTTTTTCATCCGTCTTTTTCAGAAAAACCTGAGTGCCCGCCTCCAGATCCCCGGTCAGGGTTCCGGAGATGGTATAACCATCTGACCCCTTACCACAGGCACTTAATGCCAGTACGACCAGCATGCCATAAACAACATTCTTCATGCGTTATTTTTTTAGAGCTACAAAGGTAATTATATAAAATGATAATAAAAAAAGCCCCGGAAATCATTCTTGTGGGGCTACCGGACGCAATCAGAACTGATAACGGATGCCGAGTGCAATGTCAAAATCGAAGTTATCCGAGAAATCGTCATATCCTACGATTCCTATTTCCGGCCTGAAGTCAAGAGACAAGAGGAGTGGGATATCAAAATTATATTCTACCCCGATATTCCCCGCACCAAATATAAAGACCCCTCCATCCGGATCTCCATTCACTGTGGGTTCAAAGTCGACACTGCCAAGTCCCCCGCCAAACCCGTAATACCAGTTAAAATCCCCATCAAGCGTTCTGACCCACTGGTAGACGGCGGCCAGTTTGAATGCATCGTAGTTTCTGCTATCCCTCCAGCCGAGGTCAAGCTCCAGCCGATTATCAGTACTGATTGATTTCTGATAAGAGATTTCTGCACCGAAACCGTCACTGTCACCCAGACGGAGACCCAGGGCGTGATCCGAAATATCCTGAGCACTCGCAGTAATTGACGTCAGCACGAGGGCTGCGGCTAAAAGTAGGTTGTAACTTTTCATATAGACTGATTTATAATTCCTCCAAAAATAGGACATTTGATGGCCCCTAGACAAGAAAAACTTAATTTAGTGGCCTTAATTGAATACGGTTGATCCAGTCTAATTTAGAAATTCTTAAAGGCACCCTGGAAGGATCTTTGCATAGCGATGAACTTACCCGTTCCTTATATGCCACGGATGCCTCTGTTTATAGAAAGCTGCCTTTGGCGGTGGCTTTTCCCAAAAATGTGCCGGACATTGTTCATCTTATTCATTTTGCAACGGAGCAAAAGATCGGACTCATCCCGAGAACAGCCGGAACCTCGCTGGCCGGTCAATGCGTCGGGGACGGCATTGTTGTCGATATGTCCCGTCATTTCACAGGCATCCTAGGCCTGAATCGCGAAAAAAAACAGGTCACCGTGCAACCCGGGGTGATCCGCGATGAACTGAACCAGTATCTTTCGCTGGAAGGATTATTTTTTGGTCCGAACACCTCTACCGGTAACCGCTGTATGATCGGAGGCATGGTAGGGAACAATTCAAGTGGTACCACCTCTATTCAGTACGGGGTTACCCGCGATAAGGTGATCTCTTTGAAGACCATTTTGTCTGATGGGTCTCTTGTCGAATTCAAGGCCGGGTCTCCCGCGGAATACACGCGCAAGGCCCAACAGGATGATCTTGAAGGATTGATTTATAAAAATCTACATAAAGAGCTATCGGATAATGAAATAGCTTCTGAGATATTAAAAGAATTTCCAAAGGATAGCATTCACAGGAGGAACACCGGTTATGCGATTGATGAAGTTCTTAAGACCTCCGTATTTGGCCATTCGGACCGCGATACCAACCTGTGCTCCCTGCTCTCCGGGAGTGAAGGGACCCTGGCATTTACGACCGAGATCACGCTACAGCTGGATGATCTTCCGCCATCATACGCAGCAATGGTAGTTACTCATTATACCACCCTTGAGGAATGCCTCCGGGATGTTGCCCAATTGATGACCCACACCCTCTATCTTTGCGAAATGATGGACAGGGTCATCCTGGATTGCACCAAAAATAACAGGGCGCAGTTACCGAATCGTTTTTTTGTGGAAGGGGACCCGGCCGCCCTTCTGATGCTTGAGGTTAGGGATCATTCGGAGGCCGGCCTTGGGATACAGTTGCACGATTTGCTTGAAACGATCCGGGCATCGGGCCTCAGTTATGCGCATCCGGTTTTAGCAGGTGACGATATACACAAAGCGGTCGAATTGCGTAAGGCCGGTCTTGGACTCCTGGGCAATATGGTAGGGGACCGCAAAGCCGTGGCATGTATTGAAGATACCGCGGTGGCTCTGGAAGATCTCCATAGTTTTATCGGCGACTTTTCGCAGATCATGAAGGACTTCGGACAGGATGCTGTCTATTACGCGCATGCCGGGGCCGGGGAACTGCACCTGAGACCCATCCTTAATCTTAAAAAATTGGAAGATGTCGTCCTGTTCAGGGAAATTACAACGGCGGTGGCTAGACTTACCAAGAAATATAAGGGATCCTTCAGCGGGGAACATGGGGATGGCATTGTACGGGCGGAATTTATTCCGATGATGATTGGCGCTAAGAACTACGCGCTGTTAAAACGCGTGAAGACCTATTTTGATCCTCACAACATTTTTAATCCCGGAAAAATTGTGGATGCGTATCCCATGGATGCCTCGCTACGATATGAAATCAACAGGGAGGAACCGATTATTCCAACCATGCTTGATTTTTCGGACAGCGAAGGCATCCTGAGGGCGACTGAAAAATGCAATGGCAGCGGGGATTGCCGGAAGACCCACCAGGTGGCAGGGGCGATGTGTCCGAGTTATCATGCCACTAAAAACGAAAAAGACACCACCCGCGGCCGGGCCAACGCGCTGCGCGAATTTCTAACCAGGCCCGGCGAAACCAATAAATTTGACCGGCAGGAACTTAAAGAGGTTTTTGATCTTTGTCTCAGTTGCAAAGCCTGCGCAGGGGAGTGCCCCAGCAATGTGGACGTGGCCACACTCAAAGCCGAGTTCCAGTATCAGTATCAGGAAGCGAATGGGTATCCTATGAGGAGTAAATTATTTGCCTATAATACCAGGCTCAACCGCTTGACGAGCAAAATGGCGGGCCTGAGCAATTCTATGTTCACTTCAAAAAGTATTGGGCGGCTGATAAAGAGGTCATCCGGAGTAGCCCTTGAACGGTCTCTGCCCAAAGTATCTCGCTTCAATTTTGATAGCTTTCTGAGGCAGACAAGGAATAAGCGGGGCAGCAGTAAGAAAAAAATTGCACTATATATCGATGAATTTACCCGGTATCTGGACAATGAGGTTGGAAAAGATGCCATTATTCTGTTATGTACACTTGGCTATGATGTCAGTCTTTTTTACGGCGAGAGTGGCCGAACTTTTATCTCCAAAGGATTTTTAAAGCAGGCAAAACGGCTTGCGGTAAGAAATATAGCGCAATTGAAAGTTTATGCCACCACAGCAACACCGGTGATTGGCCTGGAGCCTTCCGCTATTCTAACATTCAGGGATGAATACAAGCGGTTTGGATTTCCTTCTGAGCAGGTGGACTCGATCGCTTCCTGCTGTTTCCTTATTGAAGAATTCCTTGCCGGGGAAGTTGAAAAGGGAATTATTGGCCCCGGATTGTTTACCACAGAGAAACGAACGGTTAAAATACATTCCCATTGCCACCAGAAAGCGCTTTCTAACCAAAAAGTCACCTTTGACATTCTCAATCTGCCGGCCAATTACGCGGTGTCTATCATCAGTTCAGGTTGCTGCGGCATGGCAGGTTCTTTTGGATATGAAAAAGAACACTATGCTGTAAGCATGCAAATCGGGGAACTTAAACTTTTTCCAACGGTTAGGAAAATGGAAGGATCGACCATCATTTCGGCCAATGGAACCAGTTGCCGGCATCAGATTATGGATGGTACAGGCAGGAAGGCACTGCACCCGGTGACCATACTTAAAGAGGCATTAAAGCCCTGATGAGCCTTCTTTTTTCTGGCTTCTTCCATCAATACGATTATCGACCAGAATGGCCATCAATTCATTCATATCCATTTCCTTCAGATCTTCATCAGCATAGAAAGCCGGTAATTTATCGTCGCTGTAGTAATAGATTTTCCAACGCTTAAAGGAATATTCAAGGGCGGTAAGACTCTTTATCCAATCCCCCGCACTGAGCAGGGTGCAACTGCCGTGTTGTGTTTCCTGCCGTTCCTTTTTGGGTTCTCTCAGGTGTCCACAGATCATATAATCGACGCCCTGCTCAATGGCCAGGCCCGCGAGAGCTTTCTCTATCTGCAGCAATCGGGCAGTGTCTTCCCTCAGCACTTTCCGCCGGTTTTCAACACCGCGTCTGAAGTATCGGTGGATGCCGGAATAAAATACATTTAACTTCAGTAAAAATCCAAATCCCAGACTGCCTGAACCGGTCAGCCATCGGATAATCACAGGGGAAATATCAAGAAGATCGCGGTTGAGAAACCAGGCATTTTTTCCGTCAAGGTTCAGAGTCACATGACCTCGCAATCGAAATTTACCAAGGGTAAAAGGCGCAAATTTCCGAAAGAAAAGATCGTTTTGTCCGGTAGTATAGGAAACCTCGGTTCCGGTGGACATCAGGCCTATCAGTTTTTTCAGCACCCTTAAATGCATAGAGGGTAAGTTTCCTTTACTTATAGAATGGATATCCACGAAATCACCGTTTAAGATCAGATGTTTCGGTTTGATGCTGTTCAGATAAGAGAGCAGTTCATCGGCATGACAATCTTCACTGCCCAAATGCACATTAGAAATAACCACCACCTCTATATTTCTCTTTCTCACGGAGTTCCTGCCTTATGACAAATTTATAACTATTGGTACATTTCCGTATTAATTTTATCTGAAGAGTAAGTGGTCCAGTGTTATTTTTTTGATGTGAGTCTATGGTTTGTGTTACGATAAGATTAAGCCTTTCCATCTGTTGTTTACATCCCTCTTAACATGTACCTTTGGTTTCCGACGGATACGCCGACCGTAATAATCAGCGGAGCAGGGTGACTTATCCGAAACGACCTTCTTAATACTATCCGGTACAATGGCAGGAAATACATTTGGAACACTTTTCAGGCTTACGACTTTCGGAGAATCTCATGGTGTAGCGATAGGGGGAATTATTGATGGATGTCCGGCTGGCATCCATATTGACCTTGATGCAATAAGGGCCCAAATGCAGCGCAGAAAACCGGGGCAATCGGCCATTGTCACACAGCGCAAAGAAGAGGATGCCGTCACTTTCTATTCCGGTATTTTTGAAGGGAAGACCACGGGAACCCCTATTGGCTTTTCCATCTACAACACGAATCAGAAATCAGGAGACTATGAGCATCTCAAAGAGAGCTACCGGCCATCTCATGCGGATTATGTCTATGATCAGAAATTTGGTTTCAGGGACCATAAAGGAGGAGGGAGGAGTTCCGCAAGGGAAACGGCCAGCAGGGTGGTTGCAGGGGCTATTGCCCGTCAATTTCTCGATTCAGTCTCCATTAATGCCTATGTATCCCAGGTCGGAGAGCTCTCATTGGATAAAGCGTACTCAGATCTCGATTTGTCCCGGACAGAAAGCAATCCCGTACGCTGCCCTGATCCGGAGACCGCGGCTCAGATGGAGGAATATATCCGTGCCATCCGTAAGGAGGGCGACACTGTCGGGGGGGTGGTTTCCTGTGTGATCCACAATGTACCTGCCGGTATTGGGGAGCCTGTTTTTGATAAACTGCATGCCTTACTGGGGCAGGCCATGCTTTCCATCAACGCGGTAAAAGGTTTTGAGTATGGCAGCGGCTTTGCCGGTGTAGCCATGAAAGGCAGCACTCACAATGACGCTTTCAACCCGGATGGTTCCACCAGGACGAACCACAGCGGGGGAATACAGGGCGGCATCAGCAATGGAATGCCCATCTATTTCCGTGTAGCATTCAAACCTGTTGCGACCATCCTGCAGCCTTATGAAACCATAGATAAAGAGGGCAATAAAGTGATGACCCGGGGAAAAGGCCGACATGATCCTTGCGTCGTACCTAGGGCGGTGCCCATTGTAGAAGCCATGGCCGCCCTCGTGCTGGCTGATTGTATCCTCCTTGCCCGTGCAAATAAATTATAGGAGGCTTTTTCAGACAGAATTCGACCAATAGCGTATCTTACTTTTTAAAAAATAGCGCAGATGAAAAAACTTGCATTGCACTGGCAAATAATTATTGGGATGGTCGCGGGCGTCCTTTTTGCCCTGTTGATGGTACAGTTTGAGCCTGGCCCGGGCCTGGTTGCCGACTGGATCAAACCCTTCGGGACCATCTTTATAAATTCCCTGAAGTTAATTGCCGTACCCCTGATCCTGGCTTCTCTGATTAAAGGTATTTCTGATCTCAAGGACATTTCCAAGTTGTCCAAGATGGGGGGGCGGACCATTTTGCTTTATATATTGACCACTGTTACCGCTGTTTCCATCGGACTGGCGGTGGTCAATATCGTAAATCCGGGGGGTTCTATCTCAGAAGGAACCCGGAATGATCTTGTCGAAAATTACAAGGGAGACGCTGACAGCCGTATCGCAGAGGCAGAAATGCAAAAAGACGCAGGCCCGCTGAAACCTCTGGAAGATTTGGTGCCGAGTAATATTTTTAAAGCCGCAAGTGATAACGGAAACATGCTGCAGGTGATCTTTTTTGCTATTTTTTTCGGGGTGGGACTTATCCTGATTCCAGCAGAGACAGCGGCACCTGTGAAGCGCTTTTTTGATGGTTTCAATGAAGTTATCCTGAAACTCATAGATATCATTATGCTGGCAGCTCCGTATGGCGTATTTGCACTATTGGCCGCCCTGGTGGTCGAGTCTCCCAGCGTCGATCTCTTTAAGGCCCTTGCATCCTACGCTTTCTGTGTGGTTATAGGGCTGATCCTGATGCTTTGTGTGTACCTGTTGATCGTTTGGATCTTCACGAGAAAGTCTCCTGCTTTTTTCATGAAAGGCATGGGGCCTGCACAACTGCTCGCATTTTCTACCAGCTCAAGTGCAGCGACACTTCCCGTGACCATGGAACGTGTGGAAGAACACCTGGGGGTAGATGAGGAGGTGACGAGTTTTGTATTGCCGATCGGTGCTACCATCAATATGGACGGTACGAGCCTTTATCAGGCTGTGGCAGCGGTCTTCATTGCCCAGGCCTTTGGAATGGAACTGGGACTTTCGGCCCAGCTCGGGATAATTGTTACTGCTACCCTGGCCTCGATCGGAAGTGCGGCGGTTCCGGGTGCCGGAATGGTCATGCTCGTCATCGTCCTTGCCCAGGCCGGGATCCCTGAAGCAGGGCTGGCATTGATCTTTGCGGTCGACAGACCTTTGGATATGTGCCGTACGGTAGTGAATGTTTCCGGGGATGCTACCATTTCCATGGTAGTCGCAAAATCAATGGGAAAATTAGGAACCCCAAAAGCAAAGCACTGGAATGATCATTACGAGGTAAAGTGAGCTGCCCTTGCCAAACCCGGCAATTTCCCTGGTTTGCCGGGCATTTTCACCGCAAATATTTTTTGCCACAGCAGGTTCTTCCTGGGTATTCGGTTAAGAATAATGCCTGGGGCGCTACCTCATCCGTATTCCATCAGCTATCTTGCAGGAATCGATGACATCCTTAAACAAAACATAATTGGCATGCTATGAATATTTGCTTTTTAATGTATCCCTGGGAAGAGATCAATCCGGAGAAGGATACCAGCCTTACCCTGATTCATGAGTGTGTACGACGGCACCATGGTGTCGCCCTATGCACCCCGGCCAACCTCACCATCCGCAATAGTGTTACCAACGCATTTTGTACGGTGATCAACCGGGCTGAAAAAATATCCGGAAGTGTTAAAAGCTTTTACAAACAGGCTACGACCAGAGAAGAAATGCTTCCACTGGCAGGTTTTGACGTGATTTTTATGCGTGCCAATCCTCCGCTGGACCCCCTGATGCTCAATTTCCTGGACTCGGTAAAAGACGATGTCTTTATTGTAAATTCCCTGCAGGGAATGCGCGAAGCAAATAACAAACTTTACACAGCAGCCTTTGGGGATACTCACAATAATATCATCCCGGTAACCCATGTTTCTAAAAACAAGAAATACCTGATTGATCAGGTCCGGGCATCAGGAGCTGAAAAAATGATTTTAAAACCCCTGAACGGCTACGGGGGATCGGGGGTGATCCTGATTGAAAAATCTGCTATGTCCAATATTAAGTCTCTTCTCGACTTTTATGTCAGCAATGCCGATGGCAGCTCAAATTATGTCATCCTCCAGGAATATATTGAAGGAGCGGAAAAAGGAGATGTGCGTATTTTACTCCTTAACGGAGAACCCATTGGCGCAATGAGGCGGATCCCGGAGTCAAATGATCATCGCTCCAATATTTCTGCAGGCGGCTCCGCGGCCAGGCATACGCTTACACAACAGGAAAAAGCGCTATGCCGGCAGATTGGTCCTAAGCTGGTAAAGGACGGCCTTTATTTTGTCGGTATTGATGTGATCGGAGGTAAACTTGTGGAAGTCAATGTGATGTCTCCCGGGGGTATCAGCTTTATGAATAAAGTCTATAAGACTAAAATACAGGCCAAAGTCATTGATTTTATTGAATCGCGGGTATTGGATAATGTGAAAGCGCTGGACAGGCGGTCCAGGCTGAGAAATGAAGTAGAAAATGCGTAAACTTAGTATACGGGAGATACTGGATTGTATTGCCGGCGAAATACCTTTTGAAGCAGTATCCCCGGATTATTCTTTCACGTTAAAGGTGGAGCGTTATGCACCCTACCTGTGCGCTGCCGTTCACGACGGGCATCAATTCAGAAAATCCCTATGGGACAACTGCCATCACACCGAATACGAGCGCTGGTTTGAAGAAGATCCCTGCACCTATGACATGATTTACGGACATCCCATGGTCATCTCAGGTCTTGACAGTCGCTTTGAATATGACCTCAACAGGGAAACTTCCGAAGCCATTTATAAAGATGCCTGGGGGAAAAAACTCTGGAAGCAACCATTGTCAGGCGCCGAAAGACAACGCAGCCTGGATAAACACGAGGCATTTTACCGGGTGGCCCACGCAATGGTAGCCAAAATTGAAGAGAAATACGGCAAAGCGCTCATAATAGATATGCATAGCTATAACCGTGGCCGCTGGGACCGGGCTATCCCAACCTGGAACCTGGGCACTGCCAATATTGATAACAGCCGATTTGATTCTTTGGCCACATCATGGCGTGAAAAACTGAGTTCTGTGAAATTACCGTATAAGATCCCGGAAACGGCCGCAATAAATGATACATTTCAGGGGAATGGTTACTTTTTAAAATATCTCACAAAAGAATTCTCCAATACGCTCGTACTTGCCACCGAGATTGCGAAAGTCTATTGTGACGAGACTTCCGGGATCATCTTTCCCGAAGTAGTTCACGCAGTCAGTTCACAACTGAGGCATCTTATCCCGCGCCTGGCGGAGGAATTTAGCGAGACCAGGATATGATTGAGAAACAGTTTATACAAAGTGTCTGCAGGCAATTGGCTGAGGAAAAGCCGGTCACTGAATTATTGGGGGAACAGGGTATCCTTCATATGGACAAGTTGATGCCCTATATCTGTGTCTATCGTTTTACCAAATACCAGAGCTATTTTGCCGGTTTGCTGAAGACCCAGGCTTCCTATATCATTGTTGACAGTAAAGAGGAAATTTCAGAACTGCTGGTTGAGATTGCCAATACGGTCTCCACCAAATTAAACGCATTTCTACTGCTGGAAATGTGGCCGGTGCGTGAAGATCACAAGGCTTTGTTCCGGATCTTTGGTCCAAAGGGGAAAGCGCCCGCCACGATTGCTTCCCTTAAGCAGGGATTCACCGATCTAAAGGTCATCTACCCGGAGGTGTCCGCAAAAGTAATTTCGACGGATGTCCGAAACCCCGATTACCTGCAACCCCTGCTTACCGTCGAGAAATTAAAGCTGAGCGGTTGCCTGATCATCGGAGTGGGCGTACCCACAATTTATGAACAGCCGGATGAATCTGAAATTTACTCCCTGTTCTACCGGAAATTTTACTCCCGGTTTTCCGAAATCATAAAAAGGGCAGCTTACGAGTTTATCCGGGTACAGACTGCAAACCCATTCCACCATTACTTAATGCTGGGGAAAACGTACCTGGACAAGATAACGCTTATGGCAGACAGGGAGCTGGCCAGGATCTCAGAGGGGATGTCCTTTCTTTTGAGAACCACCCCTGTGAACAGCAACTCCGAATGGAAGAAATTCCAGGAAAACCATTTTACACAGCCCCCGGCATTTAAGTACCGTTTGATTACCATTGATCCTGAAATTAAAAAGCGCAAATTGTTTGATATTCCCATTGATCAGGTGGAGGATCCCACCCTGTCATTCATTTTCAGGGATAAACGGCGGGAAATTGAGAAACAACTTACCATGCTCGAAGAACGCGGTACTGATAATTTCAGATTTATCGGGGAAAGTATTTATGGAAAAATTTCTAAGGAAACCCTGGATGCCGCAAATGCCATTCTCAGTAAATACCCGAACGGGGTGCCACCCGGAAATGTGCCCCGATATAATTGCTATGAGTTTGCCGAACGTGCACAGCAACTGATCAACTATTATCAGAAACAATTTCCAAAACTGAAACTTTCGCTGGAAATACGCGAAGATGTGGTTGGGATCATGGTGTCCAAGACCAGATTGCTCATCAGCGATCAGTTATCCATGGACCAATCCAGGTGCGACGCCCTTATGCAGCACGAGATAAGTACGCACATTCTGACTTACTGTAATGGCAGGAATCAGCCATTAAAGCAGATGTATGCAGGATTTGCGGGCTATGATCAGCTTCAGGAAGGGCTGGCTGTGCTGTCCGAGTACCTCGTGGGGGGATTGACTGTTAATCGCCTCCGGCTTCTCGCGGCCCGGGTGATCGCAGCTGAATCTATGGTAATGGGTGCCAGCTTTCTTGAGACTTTTCACCTTCTCAGGGAGGTACATCATTTTGTGCCATACAGGGCTTACTATATCACCATGCGAATCTACAGGGGCGGGGGGCTCACAAAAGATGCGGTGTACCTGGCAGGCCTGATCCACGTCATGAATTATCTAAGGAAAGGAGGGGATCTGGATATATTATATACAGGTAAATTCAATGTCAACCATATTTCTCTTATAGAGGAATTGTTACATCGGAAGGTCCTCAGCCCGCCCAGATTACCACAATATCTTGAAAGGCCAGAAGTGAAAGCGAGACTGCGGCGGATTGTTGATGGTCTGGAAGTTACCCATTTACTTGACTAGCACACCCGACGGCATTTGAGTCAAAAATGACCGGATGATCAATCATTTTAATGCTTAATTTACCCTTTTGAATGGGGTTCGGGTATGGTGTATATCCGTCCTATAAATGTCCGAAAATCGTGCCTCCATGAAAATTGCATTTATAATTAACGATCACGCTACCGAAAAACCCAACTATACAACACCATCCCTCGGTTATGCCGCCTATAAAAGGGATCACGAGGTTTTCTTTATAGGGATCGGAGAACTGGCTTATGCATCGGATGGGCATTTGTCTGCCCGTTGCAAATCCATATCAGGAAAAAATTTTAACAGTCCGGAAACCTATTTTAAGGCCGTTCAAAAGGAAAAATTTACCAAGATCACATCCCAGGATTTAGATGTTCTCTTTTTAAGGAATAATCCGTCTGATGAGATCAACGAAAGGGATTGGGCTCAGAATGCCGCTTTTATTTTCGGGGAAATAGCGATGAGGGATGGCGTGCTCGTTCTCAACCATCCAAGCAGCCTTGCCGGGGCAGTAAATAAAATGTACTTCCAGCACTTTCCCGAAATATTGCGCCCGGCAACCATCATTACCAGGGATCATGAAGAGATCAGGGAATTCTTCAAGGAGCAGAAACAAAAAATGATCCTCAAACCCCTTCAGGGCTCCGGGGGGACCAATGTCTTTATGATGGATAAAAAGAATGAGCACAACCTTTCGCAGACCATTGATGCCATTAACAGGGATGGCTTTGTGATTGCCCAGGAATATCTTGCAGAGGCTAAAAACGGAGATACCCGCCTTTTTCTTATGAACGGCGAACCCTTGCAGGCCGATGGCCATTATGCCATAATGCAGAGGGTGAACGCCTCCGGGGATATCCGCAGTAATATCCATGCCGGGGGAAAACCTCAAAAAGTGAAGGTGACGGACAAGATCCTCGAACTTGCCGAAATCGTTCGTCCTAAATTGGTTCAGGACGGAATGTTTCTCGTCGGGATTGACATTGTAGGTGATAAATTAATGGAGATCAATGTTTTCAGCCCGGGAGGCTTAAATGTCATGGCCAAAATGTATGAGGTCGATTTTTCCGCTGAAGTCATTAAATCCATTGAAAAAAAGGTCCATTACAACAACCTGTATTCCGACTATCTTTTCAATAGCCGACTGGCTACTCTATAAATTCATTGACCTCCGAAGAAGCAAAGCAGGATTGCTGCGCGAAACGTCAATTAATTAAGGAACTTTTCTTTTAATTCCGGGGTAGGGATCATACATTCTTCCCTCTTACCAAACCAACGGTACCGTCGTTTTGCCACCAGATCATAGATGCCATCACGGATAACCGGGGGAATCCATTCGAGAAGCGCCAGGAGCTTCCATCCCCCGCCAAAGGATTTCCCGATTTCTATGGCCGCAGTAGACTTCGTATAATAAGCTACCTGAGGTTCAATTAGGATCATTGAATCTACCCTGGAGGTGTCAATACGCCGGGCACTGACAAGAGCATTCCCGATTGCACTCTGCAGGGATGCGAAACGGAACTGGTCCTTGCGGTCGTTTTTAATCACAAATTGGATGGCCCGGTTGCACAAATTGCAAACCCCGTCAAAGAGGATGATTTTTTTATTCAAAGGTAGTTCCATAAAAAGGGGAGGCCATTTAGGAACCTGGTCCGTGCCGCCTGCATTGCAAAGATACGATCCCCAATACAGATAAGCGGTTACACAAAGAGTTTTTACCTGGCCGAGGATACCAGTTCGAGCTGTTCCACACTGACATTTGTTGTGAATATGCCATAATTCACAATCGCCTTGTCTTTTTCAAGACTGTCTATGCTTCCAACGGCCTTTCCATCGGTTAAACGAACACGGTCGCCCACTTTAAAGTCTGGTCGTGCTACAACTTTCTTCATAGACCCCTTAGCCTGGCCACTCACTTTTTTCTTGTTCCTGATTGCGCCCACTTCCTTTTCCACCTCCCTGGCCACTTTCGCCTTTTTTTCCACGGCCTGCCTGGATTCCCGGGGGGATTGTTTTTTGCGTTTGCTATTCTCCTGCTCCACCAGACGCAACAACTCGGCGATCAACGGGCGTTTTTTATTATCATAAAAATATTTTTCTGAGGCAGTGTTCAGTTTGTTGCCCAGAGAGATCATGCGCTGGTTGTGATCATATAGCTCCTGATAGTTTTCGAGTTTTGATTTGACCCTGATATTTAGTGCCTCCAGCCGGTTTGCCTCCTCTCTTGCTTTAATTTCCTCTTCTTTCAATCTGGTGTCTGTAGCCGTCATCTTACTCCGTTCCTGTTGGAGTCTGGCAATGGTGGCATCAAAGCGCACCTTTCCATGGGATATTTTTTTCTTGGCTTTGTTGATCAGGCTATAAGGAATCCCATTTTTCTGGGCTACCTCAAAAGTAAATGAACTTCCCGCTTCCCCCATTATCAGTTTGAATGCCGGTTCGAGGGTGTCGCGATCGAAAAGCATGTTTGCATTGCTGGCATGAGGGAGTTCGTCTGCAAGCGCCTTGAGGTTGGCATAGTGCGTGGTAATGACCCCAAAAGCACCGCACTGGTAAAATACTTCGAGAAAAGCTTCGGCCAGAGCTCCCCCCAGTTCGGGATCACTCCCCGTGCCGAATTCGTCAATCAGAAACAAGGTATCCTCATTGCACTTTTTTAGGAAGCGGTGCATATTCTTTAAGCGGTAGCTATAAGTGCTCAGGTGATTTTCTATGGATTGGTTGTCGCCGATATCGCTGAGGACCTGCTCAAAAAAACAACAACAACTTTTTTCATGAACGGGGATAAGAAGACCACTTTGAAGCATTAGTTGGAGCAGGCCAATGGTTTTGAGGGTAATACTCTTTCCCCCGGCATTGGGACCCGAGATGACGATGATCCGGCTCCCTTCATGCAGCTCGATGGTCTGGGGGAAGGTCTTTTTCCTGGCATGCCTGTTGGTCAGATATAACAGCGGATGAACGGCATCTCTGAGATACAATCTTTTCTTTGAAGTAATTTCCGGCAGTACGGCATTCATTTGTGCGGCGTAGCCGGCTTTGGCAGCGGTAAAATCAATTGTGGTTAGAAACTCCTGATAAGTGCTGAGTAAATCCGCATAGGGACGGATGCCTGCGGTAAGTGAATGGAGAATATGTCGGATCTCCTCTTTTTCATCCAGTTCGAGATGCTGGAGCTCCCGGCCATACCTCACAGAAGCCTCCGGTTCCATATATACTATACTGCCGGTACGGGATGCGCCCATGACGGAACCCTTCACTTTTTTGCGGTACATGGCCTTTACGGCCAGTACTCTTCTGTTCTCTACCACGGATTCGCGAATTTCATCAAGATAATCCAAAGCCTGATAGGTCCCCATTGCAGTTACAAAACCCTGATTGCTTTTGGCCCTGACCTGTTGTATTTTCCGGCGGATTTCCAGGAGTTTTACAGAGGCATCGTCACGGACATCCCCAAACCTGTCAATAACCCGATCTATCTGCTGAGGGATGGCGGCGTCCTCATCCACAGTATCAGATAACTCGGTCAGCAGCGGGTAATAGGCTTTAAATTTCCTTAAAAATATCTTTTGATTTTTAAGGGTAGTACAGATATGGGATATTTTTTGAAAACTATCAGTTGGCAGGGTGGTGTTATCAATTTTCAGGATTTTCAGGGCCTCTCTTATATCCTGAAATTCATGTGTGGGAAAGCGGTTATCGCTGGTGATAGACAGGAGGTATTCCATCGTTTGCCCCAAACTGGTTCGAAGCAGAAACCAGTCTGTATAGGGATACAGGCCGAGGGCAATTTCCTTGCCGGGGACGGTTTTGCAATGTTCGGACACCTGTTGAAGCACCTTGGGATATTCCAGGTCCTGCAAAGTCTTGACGGAAATTGAACCCATGCTTCAGTGATCTGATTTGGCAAAGGTAGGAATTCGAGCCCATTTCCGGAATTTGCCTTCCGTGGAAGTGATGCTATACAATAAACCACCCTTAAAAACTGTTGTAGGGTTGCGATATTACAGCGGAGCATGACCTTCCTAAAACACTACCTGATGAAGCTTTCCAAAATACTGGCTATTCAACTCTTGCTGTTGGTCTTTTGTGCCGGCTGCGCCACAGGCGATACAATAACCTTATATACCCTGGAACCGGCACCGGTATATATTCACAAAAGGATCAAGAATGTTGGGATCATCAATGAAAGCCGGGAAGAAAATGAGTTGGCCCTTCGCCCCGGGATTGCTGGGATTGTCGAAAAACAGGACCTATCCGTTGCGTTTAGGGGGAGGCAGGCGGCAGTGCGTTCACTGCTGAATGCACTGGAGCAAGATGCCCGGTTTGATACCGTATTTCTCATCCAACCTGAGCTGGGTGTCAACCTCCGGGTTGATGGTTTGGCGGGAAGCATCTCGTGGGAACGCCTGAAAAAAATATGCCGGGAGAATAGGGTGGATGTCCTATTTTCATTGGTATTCTTTGATACAGATACGCAAGTGAAAACGAGCAGTAGCACTATGTTGCAGGCCGATTTGATGCGCGTAAAAAATGAAGTTCCGGCGCGGACAATTACATTGAACACGGTCTTGGCACAGGGATGGTATATTTATGATCCTTTCAGAAAAGTGATCATTGATGCAATGGTGTATGAAGATCGGTTGACAACTTCCGGCCAGGGTGTAGATATACCATTGGCAATAGAGGCGATTAAAAACCGGAAAGACAGTATCCTTTCCATGAGCAGGCAATCGGGAAGCGATTTTGCCCGTCGACTGCAGCCTTTGGCTCAAAAGGCGGAAAGGAAATACTTTCAGAAGGGCTCCGGGCTGTTAAATAAAGCAGGGGCGTTGATTGAGGCCGGGAACTGGGAAGGGGCATCAGCGATATGGGAAGAAGGTTTACGCTTACCAGGAAATGTCAATAAGGGAAGGTTTTGCCATAATCTGGCGGTGTATCATGAATATAAGGGTGACCTCACCAGTGCACTTGAATGGGCCACCGCGGCGTACGGACACTTCAGGAATAAAAAATCCTTTGAATATATGGCGCTAATAGGGCAGCGGAAAGAAAAGTTCGAAATTGTAAAAGCACAACTGAGCCTCGGCACCATCGAATTCTAGGGAGGGAAAGAACAGTTGTTTCCGGGTACGCAATGCGTTACTTTAGCTGCAAGCGCAGTCCTTATGAATGTCCAATTACACCCCAGCTGGAAAGAGGCACTACAACCTGAGTTCGGTAAAAATTATTTTAAATCCCTCGTCCGGTTTGTAAAAGAGGAATACACCAACTATAGCTGTTACCCGGCAGGAAGAGACATCTTTGCTGCTTTTGACAGTTGCCCTCTGGATGAGGTCCGTATAGTCATCCTTGGACAGGATCCTTATCATGGCCCTAAACAGGCAAATGGTCTTTGTTTCTCTGTAAATGATGGTATTCCACATCCGCCGTCGCTGGTCAATATACTCAGAGAAGTGGAACAGGATCTTGGGGTTCCCTATCCGCTGAATGGAGATCTACAAAGATGGGCAAAACAGGGGGTATTCCTTCTCAATGCCACCCTTACTGTCCGGCAGGGACAGGCAGGCAGTCATCAGAATAAGGGCTGGGAATTATTTACGGATGCAGTAATCTCGACCATCTCCAATGAAAAGGAAAAAGTGATCTTCCTGTTGTGGGGTGCTTTTGCAAAAAAGAAATCCTTGCTCATCGACAAGCAAAAACACCATATTCTCTCCAGCGGACATCCCTCGCCACTTAGTGCCAACCGTGGGCTATGGTTTGGAAACCATCATTTCAGCTCGGCCAATAAATTGCTGCAGAACAAAGGGGATACCCCAGTACGATGGTAGGATGCGGTGCATCCCGGCATTTAAAGTGGTTTCAAAAGGTAGTCACCCGGCGCACTTCTATTTTGAATTAAGTTTAAATCGAGCAGGGTATTCTGAACAGAATCAACAACATGTGATTCAAGTTCCGATTGACTCCATCTGGTCCGGGAAAGCCAGTGACGCACATCTTCCAGTTTTTGACCGTAACGGTTGGCCAGGGTCCTGTCTATGCTGGGAATGTCCCTGAATTCTTCTGTATAACTGTTAATCACTTCCATGATATGACGGAGTACTCCTCTGTTTTCGCTGTAGAAAGACTCGGAAACAGCAATGACAAAACATGGCCAGGGGGTAGGACAATTTCCCAGATACCTGAACAAACCCTGGTCTACCAAGGGTTTGGTGGTAAAATATTCCCACATAAAGTAATCTGCATTTCCCTGGGTCAATGTCTTTATTGCACCTTCCAGCGTATGGACGATTTCAAACCGAATGCCGGCCGGATCCCAGCCTTGCTGCAGAGCGTGTATCCAGGCCATTAGCTGACTTCCGCTTCCTTCCCTGCTGATACCTGCGACAGCTTGTTCAAGTTGTGAAATTTCAGTAAACACGCTATCGGTATGCACATGGATCCCCCAAAGAAGGGGAGAAGCCACATATTCCTGTGCAATGACGGCCCTGTTGCCGTCAGCGATACTTTTGATGATACCCTCAGTCAGTACAATGGCCAGATCTGTTTTACCCTCCCTGAGCCATTGGCTCATTTTCCCTGTTCCTTCCGGAATATCCGTCCATTGCAGATCAATTCCCCGAGCCTCAAAGGCTCCATCGTCAATGGCCATGTGCCAAGGCAGGTTAAAATGTTCGGGGACCCCGGCAATCGATACTTTTATCATTATTTTCAATGTTTGCCCGTATGGTGCAATTTATTTTCGGAGGGGTGACCGGAAATTTCACGGTCTTCATTTTTCCAAAGCGGGATGGTCAATAACATTCGCGGAGTTAAAGAAGTTGGTCGAGGGTAAAGCGGATCATATCATCCATGGCCCTTTCGGGATGCAGGGAAAATTCTCCGGTGCTCCTGTTGGCAAGAATGCAATTCAGAGAGGCCGCCCTGTGACCCAAAAGGGCGGAGAGGCCAAAAATACCTGAAGTCTCCATTTCCAGATTGGTGATCTTCATTCCGTCATATACAAATGTGGCTAACTTTTCATTTAAACCCGGATCATCAGGGGCCAGACGTAGTTTTCTTCCCTGTGGTCCGTAAAAGCCGGGATTGGTGGCTGTAATGCCCTTGATAATTTTTTTTGATTCCAAGCGTCTGGTCAGGGCCGTGTTGCCCTTTACTATATAGGGAACGGATTTCATGGCCGACCATCCCGTATGGTCCATAAAGGCCAGCTGCATCCCGGCTTGCTGAATGTGCGCACTTTCGTAAAAATGGAGCAGCGAATCAAATCCTATGGCAAAGGTACTGAGCAGAAAGCTATCCAGCGGAATGTCCGGTTGAATAGCTCCGGAAGATCCAATTCGTATAATGTCGAGCTGGGTTGGTTCTTCTTTGAAAGTTCGGCTGTCAAAATCGATGTTAACAAGGGCATCCAGTTCGTTTAGGACAATGTCAATATTGTCAGTCCCTATCCCGGTCGAGATCACTGTAAACCGCTTTCCCTCAAGCGTTCCGGTATGGGTGGTAAATTCACGATGCCTCTTTTCCACCTCAATGATGTCGAAGTATTTGGATACTTCACAAACGCGATCCGGATCTCCTACGGTTATGATGGTTTCCGCAAGGTCTTCCGGAAGGAGATGGAGATGATAAATACTGTTATCGGGATTGAGGATAAGCTCCGACGGACCAAGCTGCATGGCAGACTATAATTTGAGAATTCTGTCCGAATCGGTGTTGAAAAGGAAATTATATTTTAACGCACCGCCCAAATAGGCTTCATTGTCTCTTATATAGGAATAATAACTTGTCTTGCAATCGAGGATGTCCTTGCCTTTCCTGGTAAGTTTTACGGGAGTCAGGGAGGAGAACAGGGGCTTGAGATTGGTGATCACACGATCGTACTGAATATCTCCAAAGCCGTACATACCCTGGTTCTCAAGCAGGTTGGAAATGAGGATCTTCCTGGACTTGGGTTTTTGAACAGCGCTAATTTCCAGCACTTTATTCTCAATTGCGTTTAATCCATTCTTAATGGTGGGGAAACGATGCAAATGAGCCTTTATGGCGTCCCCCAGATAGGCAAACTGATAGTCCTCGTAGTCAGTCAGATTTTCCAGCCTGATGGGGTTGTCACTGCAGTACAATTGCCAGACATAATCCGCATATTCAATATCACCCTGGGATAAGATCTTTTTGTTGTTGTACAGCTCCAGCAACTGCTCATCACTAAGGTCGTTCAAAGAGTAAAGTTTATCGGTGGTATCTTCCCGTCCACTGCACACCAACGAGATTTCCGCGTGTCGTCGGTATGATTTCAGCCAACTGATCACCGCCAGCAGATTTACCTGGCAGAACAGATCATATTCAAACCATAAAACAATCTGATCCTGTTGCTTGTGATTGCAGAGTGAGCGGTACTCCTTTAATGTTTTTTCAACAAACCAAGACTTGCTTACCTTGTAATTTTTATGAAGGAAATCAAAGCGCGTTTTCCAGAAAGATTCACTGCCAACATTGGTTTCCGTCTTCCCTTCACAAAGCATTTCACGCCAGGTGATTATTTCTCCCTTAAGTTCTAATTGTTCTAACCTTTGGGTAAAACTATCCCCGTTCGTAATATGCAATTGGGAACTCATAAGGGTCTCGAAGTTTAGCTTATAACCAGTAAAAGTAACATTAAATGGAAATAAACAAAATAAATTTAACAAAAAACTGAGCAACCTTTTTGGCGGTCTGGCTCTTAAGAAGCTTGCCTATCCGCCGACCCGCTTTACCTTGAATCCCAGTTCTGAAAGTAATCCCATGATCGCGTCCCGATGGTTCCCCTGAATGATTATTTTATCATTTTTGAAGGATCCTCCGACGCTGAACTGTTGTTTTATTTTCCTTGATAAAATTTTTATATCCTTAGCCGCCCCGTTGTAGCCTTCTATGATCGTCACTGGTTTCCCGTTGCGTTTTTCATACTTGCACAACAAAGGCGCTTCCTGCATCCATAGTCCTGAAGACTCAGGCTGTTCTTTGTTTATCGGGGCTTTGTGGTCCGGGAAAAGTTGTTTTAATTGATCGCTCAGATCCATCCGGAAAGATACTAAAAAATGACATATCCCAGAATCAGCGAATATCCACCGTATCCTGAATCCCAAAACTGGTAGGAATTCAAAATTTCCCGCTGGGTACTATAACGGAATTCCATGGACAACCTGCTATTATATACATATCCTCCACCTGCCGACCAATTGGTGAGCGAATCAATTTCCAGCTCACTCCCATTGTCAAAACGAATGAACGAATTCAACTCCTTGTCGTAAACAAAAGCTCCGCTGAGGAATAATTTGGACTTGGTACTAAGGTACATGTAATGCATGATACCCATTGGAACCTCTAGAGAAGTATAGTTCACATTGACATTTTCTGAAGGGGTAAAGCCATTGGTGATAGTCTGACTATCAGATTTGTAATTCTGAAGGGAAGGCTCAAAGAAAAAGCTCCATTTATTATTGTTAAACGGGAGTACGGCTTCTATAAGGCCGCCCACCCGATACCCCGGCACCTGGCCAAAGTCGACATTCCGATTTCCGAATGATGAATTATTAATTTCAAGACTATTTAAGTTAACTCCGGGCCTGAGCGTCAGGTTAAAGTCAAATTGCTCTCTTTTTTCAATAACTACTTCAAGATCAGGATTCTTGCACGTATTATACCGGTTAAAAATGAAGGTAAGATCTGACTCGTCATATCCCAGTTTATCCGTTGCGGCCTTTGACACTGAAGCACATTTCAGATCATTCCAGAGTTGCTGCCTGAAAGCCGCATTCTGTCCAACTACGCCAGGAGACTTCCTGTATCTTTTATAGATCAGCTGTTTAAGGGGAGTATCCGGTGTGCTATAAAAAAACCTGCGCAGATTGTTTTGTTCATAGTAATAAAGATGCGCATCGCCCGCAACGAGCTCCTGCAGCAACAGCTGAACTTCTTCAAACCTGGGCTGACGGTCATTCCCCATACTATTCAAATCATCTGTTGAACGGTCCATGGGCCCAATAAATCGAAAATATTTTGAAACG
This sequence comes from Muriicola sp., assembly GCA_041744575.1. GTDB lineage: Bacteria > Bacteroidota > Bacteroidia > Flavobacteriales > Flavobacteriaceae > JTS-RE37. The sequence continues at coordinate 142,417 of JBGTKP010000051.1, read as the reverse complement.
CCAGTAATCCCGAATTCACGAACCTCGGAGACAGAGGCTTTAAAAAGCTCGCCATTTTCAGAGATGCGGTAGGTAATGCTTTCAGGATTATTTTTCCAATCCAGATTTTTTATCAGACATTCTTTCCGCAATCCGGTATTATCAATGAAATAGCCCGGTTCAAACTCTGTTTGAGCCGGCAGGAAGTAGGAAATAAAAAAACATATGGCAATCAGAACGGTTTTCATACGGAAGAATTTGGATTTGGTTAAATACTATGATATCCAACGTCCCTTAATCCAAAATAGTATGAGGTGCGGTGCAGTCCGCAAATGATAAAGTCCGGGTAATATAAAGTTAATGCTTGATCAGGCCCAGGTCTATGAGGCGTTCATTCAAAAACTCCCCTGCAGTGATATCTTCAAATTGTTTCGGATGCTCCGGTGACGTGCAGTTTTCCAGACAATTAAGGGGCATTTCACTTACGGGGTGCATAAAAAATGGAATGGAATACCTGGAACTTCCCCATAATTCACGGGGCGGATTTACCACCTGATGAATGGTCGATTTAAGCTGGTTGTTCGAAAGCCTGGAAAGCATATCTCCAACATTGATCATCAACTGGTCCGGACGGGCAATGGCGTCTACCCATTCTCCCTTGTGATTTTTCACCTGCAGCCCTTTTCCGTGGGCCCCCATAAGCAGGGTGATAAGGTTGATATCTCCATGTGCCGCAGCCCGGACCGCATTTTCAGGTTCGCGCGTAATCGGCGGATAATGAATGGGTCTCAGAATGGAGTTGCCATTGCTGATGTATTTATCAAAATAAGTTTCCTCCAGTCCGAGATATACCGCTAAAGCGCGGAGCACGTAAAGGGCAGTTTTTTCGAGCATTTTATAGGTCTCTTTACCCACGGTATTAAAATGCGGCAATTCTGTAACCTGAACATTGGAAGGATATTCCTTTTCCAACCTTTCATCATTTTCCACATACTGTCCGAAATGCCAGAATTCTTTAAGATCCCCTTCTTTTCTTCCTTTTGCGTGTTCCTTGCCGAAGGAAGTATAGCCCCGTTGTCCGCCAATTCCGGCTATTTCATACTGGTCCTTCACTTCCTGTGGAAGATGAAAGAACTTTTTGATCTCCTCATACAGCTCGGCAACCAACTCTTCTGACAGAAAGTGACCACTGAGGGCCACAAATCCAATTTCCTCAAATGCCTTGCCTATTTCTTTAACGAATTTCGATTTCCTGGCCTCGTCGGAAGACAGATAATCCCGAAGATCTACATTTGGAATTGCACCCATGCCAAAACGATTAATGATTCTGTCAAAGTTACTAAATTCCCAAGGTTAATTGGCAAGGGTCGGCCATAGATTTAGTGTCTTCAATTTTGTTACTTTTACCGGCTGAAAGAACCTTTAACCGCATTCACTCATGCATTACCAGGATAGTGGCATCAGTGCCGAATTACAGATTTCCCTGTATAAAGCCATGCTGAAACCGCGAATGATCGAGGAAAAGATGTTGATCCTGTTGCGACAGGGTAAAATTTCCAAATGGTTCAGCGGAATCGGGCAGGAAGCGATTTCCGCGGGTGTTACCTCAGCCCTTTTACCTGAGGAATACATCCTCCCGATGCATAGGAATCTTGCAGTTTTTACGGGCAGGAATATCCCGCTATCCCGGTTGTTCGCGCAGTGGCAGGGTAAAGCTGGCGGATTTACCAAGGGAAGGGACCGGAGTTTTCATTTTGGGACACAGGAATATAAGATTGTGGGAATGATCTCCCATCTGGGACCGCAACTGGGGGTGGCAGACGGGATCGCCCTGGCTGATATCCTTCAGGAGAGATCTCATATAACAGCAGTATTTACAGGTGAAGGTGGCACTAGCGAAGGGGATTTTCACGAGGCACTCAATATCGCCGCAGTATGGTCACTTCCGGTCCTTTTTTGTGTCGAAAATAACGGTTACGGACTTTCCACTCCTGCCAACGAGCAATACAAATGCGCCCAACTGGCCGATAAAGGGGTGGGCTATGGTATGGAATCCCATACCATTGACGGGAATAATATACTTGAGGTTTATCAGAAAGTCGATTCCCTGTGCCGGAGCATGAGAAAAGAACCACGGCCGGTACTGGCCGTCTTCGATACCTTTCGAATGCGAGGCCACGAAGAAGCCAGCGGCACCAAATACGTACCTGGTGAGCTTATGGAACGCTGGGCAACTAAAGATCCAATTAGCAATTATGAAGCTTTTTTACTCCAGGAAAACATTCTTTCTAAAGAAACCATCGCGGTCATAAAGCAACATTTCCAGAAAGAAATAGAGGAAAACCTGCAAATAGCGTTTGATGAGGAAGAGATTTCCATAGATGAAATCAGAGAGTTAAATGATGTGTATCAAAAACATATATATCAGGAAGTTAAACCTGGATCCAAAGTCAAAAGCATTCGTCTCATAGACGCCATCTCCCAGGGTCTGCGACAGTCCATGGAGAAATATGACAACCTTGTGATTATGGGTCAGGATATCGCGGAATATGGGGGGGTATTTAAAATTACAGAAGGATTTACCGAGGTCTTCGGCAAGGATAGGGTGCGCAACACCCCGATTTGCGAATCGGCTATCGTGTCAGCTGCCATGGGTTTATCAATAAACGGAATGAAGGCGGTGGTAGAGATGCAGTTTGCCGACTTTGTAAGTACGGGATTCAATCCGATTGTGAACTATCTTGCGAAGTCCCATTACCGTTGGAATGAAAAGGCCGATGTGGTCATTCGCATGCCCTGTGGCGCGGGAGTAGGGGCGGGACCCTTTCATTCTCAGACCAACGAGGCCTGGTTTACAAAAACGCCTGGCCTGAAGGTAATTTACCCTGCTTTTCCCTATGATGCGAAAGGGCTGCTTAACACGGCAATCAATGATCCCAATCCCGTGTTGTTCTTTGAACATAAGGCACTTTACAGAAGCAGTTATCAGGAAGTGCCGGAAGATTATTACACCCTGCCGCTTGGCAAAGCCACCCTTTTATCGCAGGGGCCGGATCTCAGCGTTGTTACTTTCGGTGCGGGGGTGCACTGGGCTATAGAAATCCTGGGCGGGCATCCACATGTGCTGGCCGATCTGATCGATCTCAGGACCCTGCAGCCCCTGGATATGGAAACAATCTACACCTCAGTCAGGAAGACCGGAAAACTCATTGTTCTTCAGGAGGATACGGTTTTCGGAGGTATCGCCAGTGATATTTCTGCGCTGGTTATGGAACATTGTTTTGAATACCTTGACGCGCCCGTCATACGAATTGGGAGTCTTGAAACGCCCATTCCCTTCGCCCGCAGTCTTGAAAACAATTACCTTCCAAAGGAAAGGTTTGAAAAAGCATTGAACGAGCTGTATGCTTATTGAGCAAAGCGTTAATTTTTATTGGCTTTACGACCGCTATACTCGGGGAAATTTATCACTTTTGCATTGTAGGATATGACCGGGGCGATAAACCAATTCGCCCGTTTGCACGTATATCCACTTGATAACCGAAAAATAATATTATGAGAAAATCCCTATTAAGCCTGCTTATTGTGGCCCTGCTCAGCTCTTGCACGGGGTCAAAAGCAGTGGTTGATCAGCGCAATTTATTAAGCGGCACCTGGACCCTGGACAATATTGGCTATGAAAATAATTCAGGAGCGCTTAAAACAGTGCTTTTTGACGATGCCGATGCCATTTGTTTTGAAGGGAGCAATTGGTTCTTTCGCAACAACAACAGCACAGGACGTTATACGATCAAACAGGGAAGTTTGTGCAGCGGAGGTGACCGTTTTATCCGCTGGTCCATTATTGAGCCTTCCGCCAATTATTCCAGTCAGTTGCAATTTAAGTTTATTGATGAAAAGCGGAAAGACGTGTCGGGCGGCACAGGCTACCGACTTAATATTGCCAGTCTTACAGCAGAATCAATGACCCTGAAATCGAATGCGACGGTTGACGGTTCTCCTATAAATGTTGTTTATGAATTCTCTAAAAATTAAGAAAGATGAAAATAAGCCTAGTAAGAAGTTTGTCATTTGTGATTGTATTCAGCCTTGTGCTGGGATGCAATGCAGTGAAAAATGCCAATAATAAACAAAAAGGAGCCGTTATCGGAGCTTCCGGAGGTGCCGTAGCTGGCGGAATCATTGGAAACAATGTTGGGAAGGGCAATACTGTACTCGGAGCCATTATCGGGGGTGTTGTTGGGGGTGTAGCCGGAGGCTATATCGGAAACAGGATGGACAGACAGGCGGAGCGGATTGAAGAAGAAATTCCAGGGGCCGAAGTTACCCGGGTAGGAGAGGGTATCAATGTGACCTTTACCGAGGAGCAGGGAGTGCACTTTGAAACTAACAAGGCCAATGTACAGGGGACCTCAGCAGAAACCCTGAACAGGCTTGCTGGTATTTTCCAGGAGTATCCGAAAACGATTGTTCTTATCGAAGGTCACACCGACAGTGCGGGACCGGATGAATATAATATGAATCTCTCCAAAATGAGAGCGGAATCCGTAACCAAGTATCTGGTAAGTCAGGGAGTGGATGCCAGCAGGTTCACGACAAAATGGTACGGGGAAAATCAGCCAGTAGGTGACAACGCCACCTCTGAAGGAAAAGCCCGCAATCGCCGTGTAGAACTCGGGATCATTGCCAATGATGAACTGAAACAGGAGGCCGCACAGAAAACCAAGGGTTAAAAGCGAACCTTTTAATATTATAAAAATCCCGGCCTTTCCTCCGGGATTTTTCATTCCTTGAAAGCAGGGATTATGAGTGACGAGACATACGATGTCCTGATTATTGGCGGGGGCCTGGCCGGCCTTACCGCGGCTATCCACCTTTCCGGAGCTGGCAGGAAGGTGATGGTAGTGGAAAAGGCAACCTATCCTCACCACAAAGTATGCGGCGAATACCTCTCTAATGAAATCAACCCGTACCTCGATTCTCTGGGAATCCATCTCCCAGGAGCCATCCCTATCAGTCAGTTCCAGTTGAGCACAGCCAAAGGCAGAAGTCTTAAGAGCCGTCTTCCCCTGGGTGGAAAGGGAATCAGCAGATATACGCTGGATTACCTCCTGTTTCGAAAGGCCCTGGAAAAAGGGGCATTGGTCACCAGGGATTCGGTGAATTTCATTGAGTACAGTGGCGGGGGGTTTAAAGTTGGCACGAAAACCGGAAACCCCTTAAAGGGCCGGATCATCATTGGGGCTTATGGTAAAAGATCCCAGCTGGACCGCCACCTGGAACGCCCATTTATAAAAAATAAATCTCCCTGGCTTGCCGTAAAGGGTCATTATTCCTTAAAGGATTTCCCGGATGACCTGGTTGCTCTTCATACCTTTGACGGAGGCTATGCCGGTCTTTCCCGGACAGAATCAGGCGCTGTTAATTTTTGTTATCTCGCACATTATAAAAGCTTTACAAAGTCAAAGGACATCAATACCTTTACCATGAAAACTGTTGGGGCCAATCCTCTTCTTGGCGAATTCCTGAAAGCCGCAACTCCTGTTTTTCAACAGCCCCTGTCCATTGCCCAGTTGTCATTTACAAAGAAACCCGCAGTGGACCGCAATATACTGATGTGCGGGGATTCGGCAGGCCTGATTCATCCTCTCTGTGGAAATGGCATGGCAATGGCGATCCATTCGGCGAAGATTGCCTCTGAACTTATTCTGGTTCACCTTCAAAAAAAATCCCTTGACCTTAAAAAGCTACATCAGGAATATCAGGCCGAGTGGCACCGGAACTTTGCTGACCGCTTGCGGGCAGGGAGGCTCATACAATCTCTGTTGATGAAACCGGTACTTGCTGAACGGCTGGTCGGAATGGCGGTCAGGTCGCCCTGGATGCTGCAACAGCTTATCCGCCGTACACACGGGCAACCTATTGATATATAGTGGACTTTTCAAGCAGAAATACGGACAGGGAGCTGATGGATGATCCTCAGCTGGCAAAGGAAACCCTTTCCCTTGTCCTGCAGGATATCAATAAGGCAAATAGATTTTTAGGCGGATATACCATCACTCTAAAGGCAGTGGCCCAATTGATCTCGGAATCTCCGCAACCTTCCTACACTTTTGTTGACGTTGGGTGTGGCGATGGAAGCATGTTGAGGAGGGTCGCGGAATATTGCAGGCGACAGCAGATACCCGCAAACTTCATCGGGGTCGATCTGAACTCCCATGCCCTGGAAATAGCTCATAACAAATCTTTCAAATTTCCGGAAATTACCTATGTACAGCATGACATTTTAGACCTGACCACCAATAGTATCCCTTGTGATATTCTGCTTTGTACACTTACCATGCATCATTTCAGCAATCGACAGATTCCCCGATTCCTTGAGCAGTTTGCTGAACTGGCCCACCTTGGGATTGTCATCAATGATTTGCAAAGAAGTAAGATAGCATATTATCTTTTTAAGGGGTTTAGTGCTATTTTTATGCAAATGGAAATAGCAAGGCATGACGGCATGATATCGATCAGAAGCGGATTTACAAGAGCGGATCTGGATCAATTGGCGGCAAATGTACAGGGCGTACACCACAGCATCCAATGGAAATGGGCATTCAGATATCTTTGGGTCATGCGCAAGATCCGACTAAAGCCGGCGAATGAATAAAATAAGGATTGCAGGTGTATCGAAGGTTTTACCCCCCTATAGCCGGAAAACCAAAGCGATCCTGCCTTATGTCTCCGAATGGCTGGGAGACAGGGAACAGCGGTTTCAAAGAAAGGTTTTGAAGATCTTTGAAGGGGCGGGTGTTGATGTCAGATATGGCATCATGGACATACAGGATGTTTTTACAGCGACTTCTTTCGAGGAAAAAAACCAGGTTTATGTCAGTGAATCTAAAAAACTAGGCATTCGCGTGCTGGACAACGCCCTCCGGCAACAAGGTTGGCATCCTGAATCTGTTGACTATCTAATTACGGTGAGTTGTACCGGGATCATGATCCCCTCTCTGGATGCCTATCTGGTTAACGCCTTGGGACTCCGGCAGGATATAGTACGTTTGCCTGTCACAGAAATGGGTTGTGCCGCAGGAATTTCGGGCCTTATATATGCCGCAGGTTTTCTCAGGTCCCATCCCGGAAAACGCGCAGCGCTTATTGCTGTAGAGAGTCCGACCGCCACCTTCCAGCTGAATGACTATTCCATGGCCAACATGGTAAGTGCGGCTATTTTTGGGGATGGGGCGGCCTGCGTGCTGCTTTCTTCAGAAGAAGAAGCACAAGGGCCGGAAATAATAGGAGAAGGGATGTATCACTTCAGAGACGCAACACATCTGATGGGTTTTGATCTCACCAATACAGGTTTGAAGATGATCCTGGACCCCGAAGTACCTGAGACCATTGCTGCTCATTTTCCGGATATTATCCACCCGTTTCTTGCAGCACACGGCACTTCGATGGCAGCGGTGGATCATTTGATCTTCCATCCGGGCGGTAAAAAAATTGTTCAGACCGTAGAAGACCTCTTCGGAAACATGGGCAAAAGTATTGAGGACACCCGCGAGACGCTCCGGCTATATGGAAATATGAGCAGTGTTACTGTGCTCTATGTACTTGAAAGATTTTTACAGAAAGATATTGCCAAAGGTGAGCAGGGTCTGCTTCTGAGTTTTGGCCCGGGATTCTCCGCACAAAGGGTGCTGCTGGAGTGGTAAGGGTCAGGAAGATTATTGAGGTGTCCGCCAAATAATTAATGGATCTTTACTTGAATGATTAAAAAAAGAGAAGTTATACATACAGAACATACGCCATTTGCCCTCATTCTGGGAGGCAGCAAGGGGCTTGGTCTGGCTACGGCAAAAAAACTTGCCAGGCACGGGTACGCCCTCATGATTGTCCACCGCGACAGGAAAGCAGATCTTCCGGCGATAGATAAAGAGTTCAAGGAGATAAAGGCGTATGGTAACGGGTTGTATTCCTACAATGCGGATGCCATCTTACCGGAAAGTCGGGCAAACCTGGTAGCTGAAATCTGTGATCAAATACCTGCTGGTGCTAAAATCAGTGTGATGGTTCACAGCATTGCAAAAGGTAATCTGAAACCCATGGGTGCCGACCCGGTAAAAAGCCTGGGCGTGAGCGATTTTCAGGTGACCCTCAATGCGATGGCTTTCAGTTTGTACGACTGGACCAGGGCCCTTATTAGTGCAGATGTGTTCGGCAAGGATGTCCGGATCCTTTCTTTTACCAGTGAAGGAAGCAGCAGGACCACTTCCGGATATGCGGCGGTATCCGCTGCCAAGGCAGCCCTGGAGGCGATTACAAAAAGCATTGCCCTCGAATTTGCCCCGTTGGGTATCAGGGCGAATTGCATTCAGGCCGGGGTCACAGAAACGGAGTCATTTGCCAGAATCCCCGGAAGTGAAAAAATAAAAAAATACGCGCTCAGCAGGAACCCCAACAACAGACTTACCTTGCCGGAAGATGTGGCAAACGTGGCTTACCTCCTTTGCTCCCCGGAGGCTGCCTGGATCACCGGAACGGTCGTTAAGGCGGATGGTGGGGAAAGCCTTCAGTAAAGGGACCCACAACTAAAAATCGTTTTATGAACCCGGACCGGATTTTAGACATGTTGCCCTACGCACAACCCTTTCTGTTTGTCGACACACTCAGCCGGATAGATGATGCCGGAGTGGAAGGCAGCTTTTTGTTCCGGGGGGAGATGGAATTTTATAAGGGTCATTTCAAGGACCGGCCTGTGACGCCGGGGGTCATCCTGACCGAATGCTGTGCTCAAATCGGGGTGGTCTGCCTTGGTATTTTCCTTCAATCACAGACCGGGAAGGCAGAAGTCGGTTCACTGTCGGTTGCCCTTAGCCAGGCGGAGATGGAGTTTTACCTTCCGGTATTCCCGGGGGAACGTGTTATTGTCCGGTCCGAAAAGCAGTACTTTCGCTTTTCAAAACTCAAATGCAAGGTAAGGATGTACAACGAACACAACCAACTTGTCTGTAAGGGACTCATCGCAGGGATGTTCAAATCCGCTACAGATGTATAGGCGTGTAGTAATCACGGGCCTTGGAATATGCGCACCCAACGGGACAGACCTTGACACCTTTGCTGCCAACCTGGCCAGGGGAGGCAGCGGGATCACATGGCAGCCAGATTTGGAAGCCCTGAATTTTGGGTGTCAGATCGCCGGGAAGCCCTCATTTCCGGAGGGCAGAATAAATAATTATTTTACACCGCTGCAACGACGCGGACTTAATTCATCCGGTTTGGTTTACGGAGTAATGGCGGGCCTGGATGCCTGGCAGGATGCAGGACTGTCGCGCGAAGAACAGGCAGATCCTGATTGGGAGAGCGGCATCATCTTTGGGACCGGAATTCTGGGGGTTGACAAATTTCGTGAATCCATTTACCTGGTAGATGAAGGCAATGTGAGGCGACTGGGAAGTACTTCTGTCATCCAGACAATGGCCAGCGGCATCAGCGCTTATCTGGGGGGTATCCTTGGCAGTGGGAATCAGGTGACCACCAATTCCTCGGCGTGCAGCACCGGGACGGAAGGCATTCTTATGGCCTATGAGAGGATCAGAGCGGGGAGAGCGGGGCGTATTCTCACAGGAAGTTGCAGTGATAGCGGACCTTATGTATGGGGTGGATTTGATGCCATGCGGATCTTACCAAGGAGTTATAATGATAAACCCGAAGAAGCGAGCCGGCCTATGAGCGCTACTGCCTCCGGATTTGTACCGGGGAGCGGGGCAGGAGCGATGGTTCTGGAATCTTTGGAGAGTGCCGAGAAACGAGGGGCGCAGATTTATGCCGAAGTACTCGGTGGTTCAGTGAACAGTGGGGGACAAAGGGAAGGTGGCAGTATGACTGCACCCAATAGCAGGGCCGTGCAACGGTGCATACGGGAAGCCCTGGCCAATTCAGGGGTGACAGCGCGGGAGGTGGACAGTATCAACGGACATCTTACAGCCACTTCTAAAGATCCCATTGAGGTGGCGAACTGGTCGCTTGCACTCGATCTTAAAGGGGCTGACTTTCCCTTTATCAATTCTTTTAAAAGCCTGACCGGGCACTGCCTGGCCGCATCCGGAAGTGTTGAATGTGTGGCCTCCGTCCTGCAATTCAGGGATCGGGTCATCTTTGGCAATAGCAACTGTGAAGATCTTCATCCGGAGATTGAAGGTCTTATTGATCCGGGCAGGGTGCCTCGTGAAACTGTAAACGTCCTTCCTTCTGTAATTGCCAAAGCGAGTTTTGGCTTTGGTGATGTGAATGCCTGTGTTATCTTTAAGGCTTTTAATGCGGATAGATCATAGAGGGCAATGGGGTGCGCTGCAAAAACATGTAGCACCGGATTATAAATGAATTGTCCTGGCCAATTATTTATAAGGGAGTTTAAAGTAATATTTTATATTAGAATTGATGACTGAGGAAGCGAGATACGAAAAATTAAAAAACATTGTCCGGATCTACCTTCCCGAAGATATTTCTGTGGATACCATCCGTCCGGAAAGTCATTTTATAAATGAACTGAATATCAATTCGGCACATCTCGTGGATATTGTTCTGGATGTGGAAGACGCTTTTGGCATCCTGTTTGAAAATGAGGATATGGATCAAATGCTGACCGTCTCGGATGCCTTGCGCCTGATAGATAAAAAGCTTGCAATGCCCTGACAAAACTTTTACGCCGACTGATCCTCTATCCTCAGGCCTTTAAAAACAGCATTGCTACACGATCTGCCGTCGAAGGGCGGGGATATTCGTTGGAAGGATGAAATTCCTACAGACCTGAGAAGATGAATGTCACAGAAATGGGCTAATTTGCAGACAGAACTTCATCCAATGATTATGAAAAAACCATTCCGATGGCACATCATAGTGATCACGTGCCTGACAGTTACTTCCATAAGTGCCCAAACTCATAATGAGGAAGTGGCCGAAAAAAAAGAAATAAAAGTCAGGCATAAAACCGTCATGGAACAATATGAGCCAACCATGATCCTGCCGGTAGATGACAGGATCCGATTGAAGAAAGAGCGACTTGCAGAAATCAGGAAAAGAAGGCAAATCCTTGATACCCTTAGTATTTCGGATAGAAGAAAGAAAAAATTGCTAAGGGATCTGTATAATTCGCCTCATTCTGATCAGTGGGAGAAACTGATCGCCGACCTTGAGTTTCAGGATCAATAACCTGCAAAGGCTTCAGGAAATTTACAAAGGCAAACCATCTACAATAAATTATTGAGCAGGCGGACTTTCCTGCAGTAGCTGCATTACATCAGGGGGTGATTCTACCTGTATGATATGCTTTCCCCGGAAGGCAATGGGATGTTGCAGGAGAACAGGATTATGCTGGATCATTTTGATCCAGTCATCTACGCTGAAATCTGAGAATTTTACGTCAGGGGCGTCCGGATGGTCCGTTGCAAAAAGATCTCCCAGTGATACGCCCAGCTCATCGGCCAGGGAAACCCAGCTTGTGTCGGCTATTTTGGTTTTACTGATATCAATATCCCGCACTTTTGCTGCTATGCCCTGGACATAACCAAAAGTCTGTTTACCTATACTGGTTTGAGAATTGTAAATCAAAGTGAACTGACGCTTGTCAGAGGCCAGGCTACCTATATCATCCTTCATGGAATTCATATTAGGAACGTTTCATTTTTTCTTTCCTTTTGCGTAGTTGAATTTCCAGATCATCAGTGGTTTCAGCTATTGAAGCTTCAAATTTGGAGTGGCTGGCCTGCGCATAGAGGCGGATGCCCGGAAGGTTTAACTGAATCCCGCAAATCTTACCAGTTTCCTGTTCGGTAGTATTCTCCTTTTTGAAGATGATATCGGCACTTATGATAAAATCATATTTATCTTCCAGCTTGTCAAGTCGCTTGAGGGTCATCATTTCGAGCCTTTCACTTGCTTTTACGTGGTCATACTCAAAATTGATCTGCATGGAGGGCATATTTGCTATGAAAATAGAAAGGGCCACGGCTATTTCCAAATTTAATTTAAGGTTAAGGCAATTATTTTTTTATCGACAAAATGCCGGTTTCTAATAATTTATAGTTAAAGTCTGATTTTCTTGCACTTAGAAGTAGGATTTTTACCCAGAATTGTTTAATTTAATATTTGCTTTCTGTCACCCCTAAATCAATATCCCAATGAATACACAAGAAAAACCCTACGTACTCCCAGGAAAAACAGACTCCAACACTGCCATGTTGCGATTGGAAAGAAACAATCAGAACCTCTCTTTCCTTAGGGAAAAATTGAGCTCTTATGTCTGCGAACCGCGCACCTTAAAATTATTTGAAAGGAAAGAAATGCTTAAGGATCGACTTGAAGGCATGTGCAGCAGCAACCAGGAATTAATTAATTCCCTTAAGAAAAGGACAATGCTGTTCACAGACCCTATGGAGATCATCAGGGAACAAAGGCAGGCCCTTCTGGAACTGGAACAAAATGTTCTTGACTATATTGGCCTTGCCAAGGTGCACTGATTATATCTCTGAATCCGTTTCTTTTGCAGGGATCATCACAGAGGCAATGATCCCTGCTGCAAGTGAAACCACAATTACCGTAAGCGATACCCATTCTTCCAGCTCCACATATTCCGTAAAGAGCATTTTCAATCCGACAAAAGCCAGAATTACTACCAGACTGTAGTTAATGAACCGGAACTTGGCAAGCATTCGGGACACCAGGAAATACATTGACCGCAATCCAAGGATCGCGAGGATATTGGAACTGAAAACGATAAACGGATCGGCGGTGATCGCAAGGATCGCCGGAATGCTGTCAAGGGCAAAAAGGATATCCGTTAATTCAATGATGATCAGCGCAACAAAAAGCGGAGTAGCGGCTCTGACGCCCAACTTCTTTACGAAAAAATGATTGCCGTACATATCCTTTGTAATAGGGTAAACTTTCTTTAATTGTCGGAACACCCATGAATTCTTTGGATTAAATTCGTGCTGATCAGTCCGTAGCATTTTAAAAGCGGTATATAGCAGGAAGACTCCGAACACGTAGATGATCCATTCAAAATGTGTGATGAGTGTCACCCCGAAAAGGATCATAGTGGCCCTGAAAAAGATAGCGCCCAGAATCCCCCAGAATAACACACGATGCTGATACTGTGCCGGGATCTGAAAGGCGGAAAAGATCACAGCGATCACAAAAATATTATCAATGCTCAGGGACAGCTCTATAAGATACCCTGTGATATATTTAAGTACCGCCGTACCCGCAGAAAGCCTGGTCGGATTTTGAATAATCCCTTCCGAAAATATCCAGTATATGACACCGCTGAAAGCCATGGCGACTCCTACCCAGACGCCAGTCCATATAGCGGCCTCCTTAGATTTTATAACATGATCTTTTTTATTGAAGACCCCAAGGTCGATAGCGAGGAAAATAGTGATCAACCCGATAAATAATGCCCAGATCAGCATGGATTCGAATTTAATGATCAAATATAGACATCCTTCTCATTACTTAAACTTTGATTTTAAAAGCAATCGAAAGGGATTAAAATTAAAGGGAATAAGACACAATTTTGAGCGCCTGACAGCTGCGAATATCCCCGGGGGTAGGGCTTCCTAATATCATCGGCTTTCTCAACTGAAGTTGATGAGGCCGTCGTATAAGTAAAAATGCTTTTATTGGCGACGGACAAAAATTAAGCGCTCCGGAGGCCAGGTTACAAGTCATGCTCAGTGGTAAGCGTTGTGCTGCCCAGTTTCAATTCACGCAACCGAACGGACCCCAGCAAGAGTAAGGAAAGTATGCTGCACACCAAGAAACCTATAAATAAAGGCAGGGCGGTGTCCATTACAAAACCCCCGATGAAAATACTTATAGGCACCGCCATCAGGGTGGAAATAAGTCCGGTCATGGCGGCTGCCATCCCGGCGATATGACCTACCGGTTGCATGGCAATCGCCCTTAAATTTCCGAACAGAAAACCAATGGAAAAGAACTGCAGCCCGAAAAAAACGAATAACACCGGAACAGGGGGGTTACCGGTTCCGGAATACATTGTAATATAGGTAAGGGATACGAGGAAAAATAAAAATAAGGAGAGAGTGATCAATTTCTGCATCCCAAAACGAAGTACCAGCGACCCGTTCATAAATATGGCCGCCCCGATCGTTACTGCCAGACCGGCGAATATATAGGGAAACTCTTCTTTCAGGTCGTACTGATGTTCAAAAATCTGTTGCGAGGTGCTGAGATAAACCAGAAATGAGCCTGTAATAAAACCTGAAATCAATGTATAGACGATAGTGGACCTATAGGAAATGAGTTCCCTTATACCGCTTGCAAATATTTGTAGGGTGAAGGGGAGCCGGTAGACGGAGGGCAAGGTTTCCGGTTGCCGGCGCCAGAACCAAAGACACACCAGAATACTAAAGAAAACCTGGGCATAGAAGATGGCTTCCCAGTTGTAGTTATCAAGGATGAATTTTCCGCTTGCGGGGGCGACAATGGGAACCAGAAGAAAGACCACCGTCACAAACGACATGATCCTCGCCATGTGATCGCCGCTATAGGTGTCCCGGATCATAGCAATGCTGATCGTCCTCGGGGCGGAGAGGGAGATTCCCTGAAGCACCCGGCCCGCGATGAGGATTTCGAGGTTGGGAGAGAAAATGCAGATCAGGCTGGAGACGAAAAAAAGACCGAAACCGAAATATACCACTGGTTTTCTCCCGATAGTATCAGACAAAGGTCCAAAAAAAATGGGCCCTACTCCAAGACCCAAAAAGAACAAAACCACAAGTAATTGATGATCTGCCTGGTCCTCAGCGCCTACGGCCAGGCCTATAATATCAAGTGCCGGGAGCAGGGCGTCAAGGGCGAGGGCTGCGATGGACATCAGTGACGCCATCAGTGCCATAAACTCTATTTGGGAGCGCCTTACTTTTAACATGCGGCAAAAGTAGCGGATTTAACAAAGTGGAGACCGCAGTGAAAGGACTATTTCTCAACCGGAGCGGCAGTGCTTTTATTAAGGTAAAACCGGTAGACCAGATCGAATTTAAAAATAAAATTCTCCCTGAATTCCGTATTCAGTTGTGTTCGGTTATCTCCCAAATAGATGGACGCAATAGACAAATTGACTTTATCATCGCGGTCAAATATCCTGTAGGATCGGAAAAGGGCGTATCCGGCTTTGAGATTGAGATAGAGCGATTTGCTGATTGGAAAACGGGTATAAAGAAACAGCTCATTGGATCCTTTGGTTACATAGGCATGGCCAAAATTTGGAGAATGAAGGACAAAAGTGGATCCCAGGCCATCAAAATTCATTCCCAGGCGCCAATCGGGTGTCATACGGTAATTGAAGTCAGCAACGGACGGAAGTAAAAGAGTGGCTTCGAATCTTTCGCTCGGGCTCAGATAGTATCCGCCAAGTAAAGGCACCATTAACAGGCCATACTCCTCCGTATTGGCATAGATCCCAAAGGTATATTTTAGCCGGACAGACCGGGTCTGATTGACCAGGGCTGCGAAACCCAGTTGCAGGCCATCCCTTAACCCTTCGCCAAAATCGGACGAGGCTTTGGGTATAAAGACATAGGTCCCTGACCAGGTATCCGAATACTTCTGATTCACGCCCAGCCTCAAGGCAAGGGAATACAGTTTCGTTTCACCTTCGATTTCCGGGGCCAGCCCGATTTTAGTACCGATCCCCGTAAAACCTGCAATGATCGCCGTTTTATCATTCAGTACAATAGGCGCATCCAGTTGCAGGTTCCATTCGTCAATACCAAATCCTTCCTCGCCGTTTTTATATTCATTTTTGGGTGTAATGGCGTATGAGAATCTGGCCAGATCCAGGTAGTCCTGCGCAACCGCATGAAAGGCAGGGAAGAGCAGAAAAAGTGATGTCAGTTGCCAAAAAGGTTTGTATAGGCCTGCAGGAAGGAGACCGATCAAACCTTTGAAGGTAAATTAATATATGTCATATATTTACTATGTTACCGGGGAACGCAGCGGCTTGTACTAATTATCTTTTCACTAGAACAGCGGAAGATCCACAGCCCTTTCCGAAAAGCGCAACCTGATGGATCTCTGATGTTTTTGGCGGAAACTTAATTAAAAAACCTCGAATACATACCCCAGCAACCAGTACAGAATGATAAAGACCACAATAGTTCCGATGCATCCACACTTGCCGCCGCCTATTTTTTTTGCGCCCCAGCCGGCGAGGATGGCCCTTAAGATATTCTTCATGATTGGTTATTTTGTTTCCGGTAAAACTACAAATAAGGCAAATTTTTATGCTATTCTTTCCAAAAAAAAAATGACTTAATTACTGGTAAATTTTTTTAAGTCGTAATTTTAAAGTCCTATGAAAATCAGAATCAGAGCACATACGGTCCGGTACCGGCTAACCCAGTCAGAGGTGGCTACCCTTTCTGATAAGGGGTATATAGAAGAAATCACACCTTTTAAGAATGCAAAACTCGTGTATGCGGTACAGCTGATGGAAGGACTTGACGGGCTGGAAATTGAATATACGGCAGATCGAATCGTATTACTGGTTCCTGATCAACTAGGAAGGCAATGGCATACCACTGATCTGGTCAGCATCAAAGGTGAAATGCATTTGGAAAATGGCGACCAATTGTCGTTGCTGCTTGAAAAGGATTTCACCTGTCTGGACA
Organism: Muriicola sp.; assembly: GCA_041744575.1. Taxonomy (GTDB): domain Bacteria; phylum Bacteroidota; class Bacteroidia; order Flavobacteriales; family Flavobacteriaceae; genus JTS-RE37. The sequence continues at coordinate 125,753 of JBGTKP010000051.1, read as the reverse complement.
ACCGGGAGGAAGATGAGACAGACCAATACCCGAATCCCACTGCCGGGAAATAATAAAGGCCTGGGAAGAATCTAACTTTATGACCGAATCATCAATGCAGGACAAAATAGTTTCACGTAAACTGCGCGTGAAACCTCCGGAAACCTTTACTTCTTTAGAGGTAAAACCGCGTATAGAGGTAGCCGCCGGAAAGATCGCTGTTTACGAAAGTTTAAAGCACGGGTTCAGGGAAATGGGGGTTGTAAACTCAATGAAGGCACTCCTTAAGATGAATCAACAGGATGGATTTGATTGCCCCAGTTGTGCCTGGCCCGATCCGGCACATCCTTCCAAAGTAGCCGAATATTGCGAAAACGGCGCGAAGGCTCTGGCCGATGAAGCAACGCAATCCCATATCGGAGCTGATTTTTTTGCTGAAAATTCCATTGAATCCCTGTCTCTGAAGTCGGATTACGAGCTCAACCAGTATGGCAGGCTTACGGAACCTTTGATATTGCGGAAAGGCAGCATGCATTATGAGTCCATCGGATGGCCGGAGGCATTTGAAATAATCGCCGCCGAACTTCACCACCTTAAGAATCCTGATGAAGCCATTTTTTACACTTCCGGCAGGTCTAGTAATGAGGCGGCATTCCTTTACGGAATGTTGGCAAGGGCGTTAGGAACAAATAACCTACCGGACTGTTCCAATATGTGCCACGAATCCAGTGGCATCGCATTATCCGAGATGCTCGGGATAGGGAAGGGGAGTACCACCCTGGAGGATCTTTATAAGGCAGAAGTGATCATTGTCGCCGGGCAGAATCCGGGAACAAACCATCCCAGGATGCTCAGCGCGCTCGAAAAATGCAAGGAAAACGGGGGAGCCATTATCAGTATTAACCCGCTCAGGGAGACCGGCCTTGTCAGCTTCAGTAATCCGCAGCGGGTCAAGGGATGGCTGGGCAGCGGAGAACCGATGGCCGATCTCCATCTGCCGGTGCATATCAATCAGGATATTCCCCTGGTAAAACTGATACTAAAAAAAATGGCAGCCCTGGATGCCATAGATGGCACCGTATTCGATCACGATTTTATTCAGACGTACACAGAGGGCTATGAAGCCCTGGTAAAAGATCTCAATAGTTATTATGACACCGAGTTGCTTACCCGAAGCGGCGTTTCGGAGGAGAAGATCGATGCTGCCGTGCAACTGCTGGCAAAGAGCAAAAAGATTATAATTTGTTGGGCCATGGGGCTTACACAGCATAAGAACGGGGTGGAAACCATCCGGGAATACGTAAATCTGTTGTTGTTAAAGGGTGCTATTGGGAAGGCCCATAGTGGCACTTGCCCGGTAAGGGGACATAGCAATGTACAAGGTGATCGCAGCGTGGGGATACAGCATTTTGTGGATCACCAACTGAATGAGCGGATCGAAAAGTATCTCGGGTTTAAGGCACCCACCCATGAGGGGGTAGATACAGTAGGCTCCATTCAGGCCATGCATGATGGCAAGACAAAGGTGTTTATGTGTCTCGGCGGGAACTTTCTTATGGCGGCCCCGGATACGGAGTACACCGCAAGGGCGTTGCAAAACTGCCGGCTTACGGTACAGGTGAGTACAAAACTTAACCGAACCCACCTCGTTACCGGAGAAACTGCGCTGATACTGCCCACTTATGGACGATCTGAGAAAGACGAAGGAAACGGATCGGCGCGGTTTGTGACCGTGGAAAACAGTATGGGGCAGGTAAGGCGCTCGCGAGGCATGTTAAAACCTGCATCCGAGGCGATCATGAGCGAACCTGAAATTGTTGGCGGACTTGGGGAGGCGTATTTTAAAGGAAAACATCCAATAGATTGGAAGGTCCTTGGAAAAGATTACGACCTTATCAGGGAAAAAATAGACCAGGTGGCCAAGGGTTTTGAGAATACCGGAAATCGATCAGAGGGACGGGGCTATTACCTGCCGAATAATACAAGGACCCGTGATTTTTCAATGCTGCCCAATGGAAAAGCTCAATTCAAGGTAAACAGCCTTCCAAAGCACAAATTGGAGAAGGGGGAGTACCTTCTGATGACCATCCGTTCCCATGACCAGTTCAATACAACTATTTATGGATTGGATGACAGGTACCGGGGTATATACGGAGAACGACGGGTGGTATTTATGAACAAAGACGATATGGAATTAGCCGGTCTCGAACCGCAAGCGGTGGTCACCCTTACCAGCACCTACGACAAAGTGACCCGTACGGCTCCTAATTTCAAGGTGGTATCTTATGAGATCCCCCCGGGAAATCTGGCCGCTTATTTCCCGGAGACCAATGTATTGGTACCTTATAACAAGTACGCCGATGGGAGCAAGACCCCGATCAGCAAGTCCCTAAAAGTGCGGGTCATCCGCTCGGGGTCGGAGACTTGAACACCTATTGGGGAAGTGGAATTTAAATTATTAAAAATGAAACACGATGGGTAATAAGACAAAAAAAAGAGATCACGCCGATTTTCAGAATTCATATCGACGATCGTCTAATTTCGGAAAAACAAAAGATGACAGCAAGGGTCACCCGAAAGGCGATGGTACCCTTGAATATGATGAGGAAACCGGAAAGGATGTAAGTGAGATCCGGGAGGTAGTGGATGGGTTGTTGCCTGAAGAAGATGAAGAGGAATAGCCGGCTGCATAGGAGATGTTGGCAGTTGGGGTTGATGGGTGCTATCCGAAATATTTTTGAAAGGGGCTATGGCAAAGGTGAGAATTGATGACAAGGCATCCGGGAAGCGTCAGGAAGAGGACCATGTAGCCTCTGAAACTCCGGAGAGCAAATCAGATGAGGCCAAATCGCATGGGGAGATTCTCAAGCAACAGATTATTGACGGACAGGAAACCTATGACAAGGCACCGTTAAGCATTCTGCTGAGTTCGTTCACTGCCGGCCTGGAGATTGGCTTCAGTTACCTTTTGCTTTGTACCCTGTATTTTTTTCTGGAAGGCAAAGTGGCGGAGGACACCCTTGTGAAATCGCTGTCCCTCGTATATCCTTTCGGTTTTATCATGGTGGTTTTGGGACAGTCCATCCTGTTTACTGAACAGACGTCGCTTCTGGCATTGCCGGTATTGAATAAGAAGCGATCTGTCGGCAGTTTGCTCAGGCTCTGGGGGCTCGTGATCACGGGCAATCTATTGGGGGGATATGCGATGGCTGCACTCATCATATGGATAGGGCCGGAACTCCATTTATTTGACCTTCCTGTTGTAGGGATGATTGCGGAACATGCACTAATGGCACCGGCCGGGGTGTTATTTATGAGCGCTGTGATGGCGGGATGGCTGATGGGACTTCTATCCTGGCTCGTGGCGGCTTCCAAGGATACCATAAGCAGGATTGTGATCATCTACCTGATCACGGCTTCTATTTCCTTTATGGGTTTACACCACAGTATCATAGGAAATGTCGAAGTATTCGCCGGATTTTTATCAACCCCGGAAATTTTATTCACTAGTTATCTCTCGTTTCAGGCGCTGGCTTTAATAGGGAATGCCTTTGGAGGCGTGGTCTTCGTCGCGTTTTTAAAATTCCGCGCTTTTGTGTATGAAGTCAGGGAGTAATCGACTTATGGCTGGGTGTGCCGGATGAACGGCCATTAACAGCCTTGTTTATGGCCGTTCAGGCAATTTGATGTATCTTCATGCCAGAACTATGACCAATGAAAAAAGTAATTCTCCTGTTCCTATGTACAGGAATCTATTTTACTGCAATCGATAAGCTGGCCGCACAGAACAAACCCCAGAAGGACCTGATAGAAAAAGAAGCAGAGGAAGAGGCACCACTGATCTTTAAATTTGAACCTGACTATTCCGAAGCAGCAGTTCAGGAGCGAAACGAGTTTCTTGCGAAGCGCGCCATCATTGATACCATGGATATCCCTGAGACAAGGCGAACAAAGTTGATTCGGGATCTGTATATGAATAAGGATTCAAAAAGGCTTGCAAAAGTGCTGCTGGCAGATACCAACAGTGGCGAACAGATAGAATAAAAATTCTCAGGAAAACCCCTTAAATTTCTTCAGGCATGCCCGCATCATCCAGGACACGATGCACTTGGTGCCACATCTTCATTTTGGAGACACTGGCCGTTGGCATTTGCTGAGACTGGTGGAACATGAGATCGAATAGCGTCCGCTTGTCTTCAATTTTATTTGAGGCCACGTTCAGGTCGTCAAAAACCATGCTCCATTGATTGAAAATGCGGGAGGGATGTACCTCACTGCTTAGGGTAGTGATCTGATGGTGTCTGGGATCCTGCAGGATGTTGTTGTACAATTGTTTCACGAGCGCTTCTTCGCCTTCTATCAGCTGCAAAAATTTCCGGTTGTGGTAGAGCAGGCAACCGGTGATGGCATGTTTGCGGTTCATATCGCGGGCCTGGTATAACATGGCCGGGATATGATGCTCCAGAAAGCTGGACTGGGCAATCGATTGGTAAACAATACTGTACATTATTCCGGGGACTTATCAAGAGCTAATGTAGTTAACCTGTGGTTGCTAAAACTAAAAGTATTACTTCTTTTTATATAAAAATTTAATCGCTGCTTGTTCACAAAACGATGTCAATGCAGCTCATTGAGATGTAGTTGTGAAGTGACCCAGGTGAAATTATGAGTGATTGTGAATGGCAGGTATTGCAGGGAGTTGCTCATCAGGAGGTAGGTAGAAGCATTCAGGGACCGAAAATGTGAGATCTTATATTACATTTTCTATTTGACATAATATAAATTATGGGGCAAACACATCAGTAATTTGTGTATAGCCCGGAACGGGCTATTTTACTATAGTACCAGAAATGGATCTTAAGAACTATATCGTCAGGTATTATGTAAAAACAAATTACGGATTTTACCTGGATCCTATACAGTGATAGCAACCATCCGCTTCATCTCGCCGTCAGTCTTAAACATCCACAGGATGTTTTCGCCTGCAGCCTATGTAAAAGCAAATTACCGATAGCACTAGAATGATTCTTGCCAGCAGCAACCTTAGAACAGTTGTTTTTCATATTTCTATATTATTCGAAATAGCACTCAACCTTTTTCCTTTTTAGCGCATTGCGATTAGCGTCATCAACATTCTAAATCTGACTTTCAGCTGCAAGGTTTACACCGCCGGAAATTTTAAACACAAAAGAAAATATATTCTAAATAACGAATGAATAACAAATTAAACAATATGGAGTACTACCAGACGTTTGAAAGCAATACGAATCCGTTTTTCAAAACCATATTATGATTTTTACCCAATCAAGAATATTTTCTTTGTTTTTAGTGCTTTTTATAGTTCTTTCCTGCGGCAAGGATCCCTTATCTGACATCCCGGAAAAGGATGAAACTATTATAGTTTCTACAATCAGTGATGGTCAAATTATCGATGAAGCTGTAAAAATTAATGCAACCATTAATCTTACCGGAAACTTGGTAGAGGTTTTTATAGATTCCCAATCTATTTATTCCTCTCAAAACACAAAGGATATTTCGCTCGATTTCGATCCTGAAAGTTATAGTACAGGTTCGCACTTGTTGAAGATTGTATTGACCCATACAAATATGAAAACCACCTTCAAGGAATTGAACTTTAGCATACATCGAAGATTGGTCGTGATTAACCTGCCCGAAAACATGATGAATCAATATATAATAAATGCCGTTGCCTTTGCTTCCAAAATGGACGGCAGTTTAATTTCAGCAAAGCTATTTACCAATAATGACCGAAAAGTTGTCCTTAGCTCCCCCGAGGAATTTGATAGGGACGACGAGTTTATGTTGACTTTTGCCCTTACTGACAATGGATTTGCCACGGGCATGACAACCCATACAAACCTTACGAGAAACAATCCGGGTACAATCAATTTAACAAAACCCTTCAGAGGCGAAGAGGGCGAAACAAAAACATATCCAATTACTGGCTTTGAGAGTCATGATATAATAACTTCTGATAACATAAATGAACCTTATAACTCAGATTACAGGCTCCACTTGGATACAGAAACTGAGACTTTTTCGGTTACCATAATCGATGATATTGATGGGGATATGAATACCCCAGAAATTTTTTATATGAGTGGGTATGCGCTGGGCAATTATCAATATTTGACGCTTTTTCCTCCTTTGGCCGATGACTTTTTGTTGGATAAAGCCGAATTTAGCACAGAAGGTTTGGAACAGCGTAGCATCGTATTGAATTCCTCCAAGGGTTTTGAGAACGATTCAGCGTTTATGAGCCTATTTGGTTATTGGAAAGAAAATGATATTGAAATCAACAACTTCCATTTGATCCAGAATATCAGCCAAGCTGTTTCCCCCGGTGACCAAATAAACTATACCCTCAACACCAACTTTTACGATTACAGGTACTGGATAACCTTTGGAAACTATTTTGCAGCGGGTATTGGTACGCCAAAGGACAGTTTTTCAATTCCAGAGAATACCCTTGATTTTACCTATGCAAATAACAAGGTCGATTTTGAAATTACCGGCACCAATCATATTATGGGAAGGATTCGTCTAAACAATGGGGGAGTTTTTCCAATTTATGTATGGGACATAACGTTCAATAGCAAGGCTATTTCCAGTGTTCCATTACCCCAACTACCTCCGGAAATGGAAGAATCCAATCTCTTGAGCTTTTACACAAACAATGAATTAAAAATTACTTCCACCGAACTTGTGTCGTATCATGGAATTACGGATTATGATGAATACATACAAAAAGTGTTTAAAGACCATAAAGATCCCCTTAAGGTAACGGAAGGCCAAGAGCTCATTTACAAAGCCAATGTCCCTTTTCACGATGGACCTATAAAAGATTTCCCATTTCAATAAACCAGGGGATGCACAATAAATGGATTTTAGACGTTGCCAAATGTTATTTTTACAACAGTTTCTAACTCGCAAAGAACAGAAGGGGTACAGCCGATTCATCTAGCCGTCAGTCTTAAACATCCATTGGATGTTTACACCTGCCGTGTATGTAAAAGTAAATTACGGATAGCACTTGAATCATTCTTGCCAGCAGCAACCTTAGATCAGTTGATATCCACCATTCTATATGATTTCAAATAACCCTCACTAATTATCCAATCCCCAGTGATTGTTTTAGAAGGAATCGGCCAGTCATTGATCTCGATTTCTCTTCTTAAAGGAACGTCTTTTAAGCTTATTCTGCCATAATCCGAGGTTATCTTATAACTAATCACAACCACGATCGCTATTTCATATCGATCGTAATATCAATACGGTAATCATTCTGCTCGCTATCTACTTTGGGCTTATTTCCCAGATTTTCATCGAATAGTCGATTTAAATTATTACCTGCAAAGTCCTCCAGTTTTGGGTTCACTACAATCTCGTAATGGCCTTGTTTCCAACTGCTTGACGGCGTAAAACGTAGCGTTGTTCCCCATTTGGTCAGTTCCCAATCACCTGGAACAGGTTTGCCGTTTGAATCGTGAATGCCAACACTTTCCTGCGCCAGTTCATGGTCTAAGGGTTCGTCAAAGTGAATTACCAAAGCCTTATCAGTCTTGGAGGCTGGAGCATCAACTTTCCAATTTTCTACATCAGGCTTCAGGGTATCGGGAGCGGTGACTGTCCATTGCTTATGGTATGTCTCGGTTAATTCCTGACCTGCGGCGGTTTTCCATTTTTTATCCATAGTTATGTTGTACGCATTGCCCTTTTTGAGAGGAACACCTTGTTCCCTATTGGGAATCAAACCGGTCTTAATCCTCCCGGGATCCAGCCATAGGGTCAGACGGTCATGATGCCTGTTCCATAGTTCGGTTTCCAAGGGTAAAAAAATGGATTCTTCTTTACCCTCGGTTGTATTATACACCGTGATAAACTCCAAAGCATTTCCTACATGCTGCATGGGCTGTGAGAATTGCACATAGATTTTAAGCAGATTCTCCGGAATGCTGTCTTGCGTCGGATAAATGCGGATAATTTCCGGCGGTGTTGCAAATGTTGCAGACGGAATTGAAAAATCGGCCAGCTTCTGCCCTGCCTCCCTGACCTCATAGACCTGACCAGGCGTTAACGGAACCGGGGGACGGAACAGTAATTTACCATCCTTCGTGTCAAACGTTCCCAATACTGCACTTTCCGTCTCCCCTTTGATATAAATACCCATGGCATCCGGGTTTCCGGAATAATCCAGTTGAACGCTTACTGCCTTTTCGTTTTTATAAATCACCTGAACGGGACCAAGGCTTCCCTCCTGCCGACATCCATAAAAAACCGACATGAAGACATAAAAAAAGATCAGGATAATCCTGACCTTTTTTATGCTGTACAACGTAAAATTATATATGATCAAAGGCTTTGCAATCTTTTCTTTACATTCTTTCCGTAGACCTGCTCTGCAATACCATATCGCCACTCGATGTGCGTTGCAGGTATACGACGTTTTCATTGTCCAAATTATCCATCTGTAAGATGTTCACCATAGGCAGGGAAACATAATCTACTCCTTTTGCCACAGCCCATTCGTCTACAGGTTCGGTCATTGATTCCTTTGTGTTGGCAATATCCTTATGATCTATTTTCATCACCGGACGATTGGTATTGGACATCAAAAAGTACTTTTTGCCTTCCTTTTCATAGGAAATCATATCCAAGGGGGAATTTCCCGAACCTAGTTCAGCGACGGTTCTTCCCTTGGTATGCTCACCGTTTTTTAGTTCTTCCATCGGAAACAAGACTAAGGGCGTACAGGTATAACTGGCCATCAAATAATCCTTTCCTTCCATCGTAATGACATCGAACGTCTTAATTGGAGATTGGGTTTCATACTGCCCGTGAGCGGCATGGTAAATTTCCAAAGACGCATAGTCCTGGGTGTCAGAAAACGGAAAGGGAATGCTTCTAAAAGTGGACCCGAATTCTTTATTGGAGAGGCCGCTAACCAAAACCTTACCATTGTGATATTTCAAATCGGATATCGCCCAAACGCGCAACGGGCGTTCGCGGCCGTCTTTGGCATCCTTATCCACTGCATCAGTTAGTGCCATCTCTGAAAAGTTCATCTGATCCAACGGTACGTTCTCAAGAGTTTCTCCATTCAATTTCAGTAGAACCGGGGTACCATCCATAGTGCTTACCGCAAAATATGGGATCTTTGTCAATGGATTTACCGCCATATCGTTTATTTCAATTTTATCTACCGTGGTGCCCAGGGCGGAAGCAACTTTAGTATCAAAGGCCTTTATATCGAGCTCAGCTTTCGATGCCTCGGATTTCGCATCTCCTAAATCTACAGCATAGACGGTAGCATTTTTCGAATCTCCCAAAAACAATATTCCCTCCGGTCCGAAGGTCAGTTGATTGATCGAGGCGATTTCTGGATTGCCATAGGTGAAATTCGATGTCAGATCGGAATCGGATGTTGGTTGTATAGTTGCCGATAAGGTCAGAAGCACGAGCCCAAACAAGGCGAGAATGGGTAAAATCTTTTTCATTTGTTCCTGGAATTTATGTTCACCTTCAAAGTAGAAAATTCACCTCTACATTTGATCATAAACGCGTTTAATTAACTCGAATTTAACAGGTTAGAATCGTGTGTTTGAATGGATAGCATAAAAAGGCGTGTTGCGTACCCGCCCTTTCTAACAATACGGTTTGTGACTATTCCCATTCCACTCACCTGTCTGCCGGCAGGCAGGCATTACACTCCCCTCCTACCCTCCGTCGCTCTGCCAGCTATGGAGGACAAGTCCGTCGGGTTGCACAATAAGTATTCCATTACATTTTCAAACAGAGTTTTGAGAATAAAAATTTAAATAGAAGTGGTAATGGATACTTTGCTCAGAGTGACAACCCTGTCTATTTCGTTAGTGATTTAAATGTCAGGCTGAGCGGAGTCGAAGCCTGGCGCCTGTTTTAGTTAATTTTATTTCTCCGGTTGTCCTCTTCGACTTCGCTCAGAGTGACAACCCTGTCTATTTCGTTGGTAATTCAAATGTCAGGCTGAGCGGAGTCGAAGCCTGGCGGAGACAAAGCCTGTTTTAAGTTGATTTTATTTCTTCGGTTGTCCTCTTCGACTTCGCTCAGAGTGACAACCCTGTCTATTTCGTTTTTAATTTTAAAGTCAGGCTGAGCGGAGTCGAAGCCTGTTTTATAAATGTTTTTATGGGATGTTTCGTTTTTGCATCCAGCCAATCCCGGCAACTTTTCCCATTCGTCATTGATTAGAGCTTCCTTTTTCTTTCGGTTCCAACCTTTTACTTGTTTTTCAAATATAATCGCCTGATTTATATCGTTAAAGTCTGTATAGAATACCAAAGAAACGGGCCTTCTGCCATGGGTGTATGATTCTTTGCCAATTCCTTCCTGATGTTCTGCAAACCTACGATCTAAATCGTTGGTTACTCCAGTGTAGTAGCTGATATCAGAACATTTTAGGATATAGACAAAATACTTTTTCATAATTTCTTCCTTCACTGTCAGGCTGAGCGGAGTCGAAGCCTGGCGGAGTCAAAGCCTGTTTTAAGTTGATTTTATTTCTTCGGTTGTCCTCTTCGACTTCTCGCATAGTGACAACTCTGTCTTTTTCGTTGGTAATTATAATGTCAGGCTGAGCGGAGTCGAAGCCTGGCCGAGTCGAAGCCTGGCGCCTGTTTTAAGTGGATTTTATTTCTTCGGGTGTCCTCTTCGACTTCGCTCAGAGTGACAACTTTAGTTTATTTCTCCGGTTGTCCTCTTCGACTTCGCTCAGAGTGACAACCTTATGTATACGATATCAGTAGTACCTTGTCAATTGGAAATAAAATAAGTTCTTATTATAAATGGACAGCTTGGTAAAGATATTTTTATCGGCAGCCCTATCTATCTTTCAATATAACGACATAACTATCCCCCGCCGCACTACCTCTTCAACTCATAAGCTGTCACCCCATTCTTAAAAAAAGTCGGGACCAGTAAAAGGTTTTTTTCCGGGATGTACTCGATATCCGCCGCGCCGATTTCCTCTTTTGTAGTATCCAACAGCAATTGTTTTTCCCCGCTCACGGGATCTACCAGGTGCACCATCCCGTTCCAGCTGGACACGAGAAACGTGCCATCACCAACGGCTTCAATACCATCCGGATTTTCGATATCCTCCGCAATCAATTCGACTTCACGGGTTTCAGGGTCAAAATAGTTCAGGGTTTTTGCATCCCACAGGGCCAGAAGCATCTTATCCCCGTCCTTCAGGATGCCATTGGGCCCAGCGAGGCTGTCTGCGATCATATTCACCTTGCCTTCAATCAGGGAATAGATCTTGCCATCCTTAGAATCCGTAGCATATACCGTTCCATTATCTGTGGTAATATCATTCAGGAAAACCGCGGTAGTTACCTTATGCTTTTTCAGGACCTTGCCAGTCTCTATGTCAATTTCCACAATCTGTTTCAGATCAGTGACAAACAGTTTATCGCCAATGATCCCCAATCCCTTGGGCGCATCAAGCCCGCTGATCCATTCGGCGTTTACGATCTTCCCCTGAAGATCGACCTGAGAAATATACCCCACCCCGTCAGCTCCGTCCGGTGCCCCTGCAATATCGGATACATAGAGTACATCTCTTTCCTTGTCATAGATCACAGATTCTGCCGTGGTCAGCAAAGTATCTGTGGTCCATCTTTGGACCAGTTCCGGTTTTGCTGCCACTTTTAAACTATCCGCCGGCAATCCGTCGTCCGGCACTTCTTTTTTGTTCTCTTTACAGGCGCTGATTGAGAGCGCGAAGACGACGGTATATAAGATACATTTTTTCATAGGTTCCGGATCTTAAGGTGTTACGCTAAAGATACCACTTTTCATAGCCCAGGCAAGGAAAGGTCGCGGAAACCCGCTCCCGCCTTCCCGGGCCCGATCAGCTGCCACCCCCTTTTGCCCGAGCTCTTTTCGAAAACCTTAGTGGTACCCGGCTGCCTGTAAGCCAGCATCGGATGGTCAGCAATGAGAGACCATTTTAAAATTCTGCTTTCAGGCCCCCGGTGCTTCCAGTTCTTCCAAAATCCTGCTAGCCGAGGTGGTCACCGACTTATATTTCCCATAACCCCATCTTGAAAACAGGATCAAAAAGACGGTCATTACAGGAATATACCAGTACATCAACTGAATATTAGAAACAAACAGGTCTTCGTTCTTAAAAACTTTAAATACCACAGGCAGGCTCACCAGAAGAAGGATAAAATTAAAATAGATCGCAACCCGTTGCGTCAGCAGAAAATGTTTTTGCTTTTTGACATAATCTGCCACCGTATCCCTGTAGCTGTTCCTGGTCAGGTTAATACGTCTCATCGCTGAGACGGATAAAAGGGCAAGAATGGGAACCACAATTAAATAAAGCAGTGTAAACAACCCGGCAGCCATAAGATACCAGGTATCCAGTTTCTCCATCTGGAAGAGTAGCAGGATAGCTGCGCTAAAGCAAACAATAGCTCCCATCCCCTCATATTTTGAGATAATCCCGATCTTAGCCTTAAATCTTTGTTGTATCATTTCCATAATTAATTTATTTGTCAGTTTTTTTTGATGCTCTAACTGTGCACTCATTTGTGACCATACGATCTGCATTTCTTCGAGTTCCATAACTTATGAATTAATGATTGTTCTCTTCAGCTTCTCCCTGATCCTGGCCATTCTCGTACTGACATTCGTCAATGAAAGTCCGGTGATCCCTGCAATATCTTCATATTTCTTTCCTTCCAGAAAAAGGAAAACAATTCCCTTATCTACATCCCCAAGTTTCCTGATACTTGCATAAAGGACTTGTAAACGCTCGTCAAATACCGGGTCATAGTGATCCTGTTCCAGTATTAGGCCATCCATAGAAACTTTATTCCCACCCTTTTTACTTATTTTCAGCTGAAACAACGCGGTATTCAATGCGATGCGGTACATCCAGGTACTCACTTTGGCTTCTCCCCTAAAAGCCGGATATCCTTTCCATAACTGATAGACGATTTCCTGGAACAGGTCCTTCTGCATTTCTTCATCCCTGGCGTAAAGTCGGGTGATCTTGTAAATGATTCCTTCGTTTTTACGTATGATTTCGACAAATGCCTGTTCTTCCTGTATCATCTAAAATTGCAGCTTTGTTTTATTAGTGTTGTGAACTTCAAATAAATCACATAAAATCCGGACTTTATTTTAATTTCAGGAATTTACGCGGCATACCATCATTGCCGGGGGGTCAATCAGGATGATCCCTCAATCTTGATGTGGGAGGAAAAAAAGCGGAAGGTATTTATGGGGTGATGCTGATAGCAATTCCGGTCTGCACTTTATGCAGTTAAAGATTTTTAGCGAGGGTCAAAGTACCATCATTATTCAGAGAGGAACTACAGGCCCACCGGACTGGATATCTCACGGATTTTACTTCTATCTCTGCCCTGAGCCTGAGACCTTGCCAGTCCTTATTTTTGGGGACGGGGATCTTCACCTGTCGTACCTTTCCCGGCAAAGGGTAACCCGGATCGAGGCTTCCTCCCGTCTCGAAGGTTTTCGCCTCATCGGTCAGATAGATCCTCAGTGCACCCGGAACTCCTGAGATCCCGTCATTCACCATCCCAAGGATCAGATATGGCGCTTCCTCATGATCGGCGTACCAAACCCACGAAGGGCGAACCCTGTACCCGATACGTCTCCGCAACCCATCAATGGCCTCAGGATATTGGTCAAAATACCGTTTTAGGTTGTCCGCAGACAAATCGTGCCAGTTCCAGAGAGAGCAGTAATTGGGGCTGACATCCTGAATGTGCTGTATGATCCATTCGGTCCTGGGGATTCCGGCTGTCATTTTTAAGGTTTCCGGCCTGCCATTTGAAAAGCCGTTTTCGATGGTTGCCCCAATCCAGGGAGGGCGATTACTAAGGGCGTCAATTTGCTCAGGTTCAATAAAGATGGTATCCGTTCTGAGCCAGTTGTGACTTCGTATCGTTTTGTCCAGTACTTCCGAATTCCCCACGTGGTTATAATCCGGCTGTGTATTGGTTACAAGCGGCGTTTTGGTCCAGTTTCCGGCCTGATGTTCGAACATGAGGATGGAAGTGGCCTCCGCTGTTTTATAATCCGGAAAAGGATTGCCTTCAAATGGCCAGCTGTGTCCTTCACCCCAAAACCCATACATATAGGTATCAACGTACTCTATCAGTTCATGACCATTGTATGCTTCAGATAGCAGATCGTCCAATTCTTTAAAAGCTGCAATAAAATAAGGATCGTCAAACCTCGGGGAATAGTGAACTTTTCCAGGGATGCCGATTTCCTCGGTGGTCCCAAGGCGCACAAACGGAATTTTATGCTGTAGAAAATCAGGTACAGAATGATTGGCAATGACCGGGCTCATCAGTTGAATACGAATCCCTACCCGCTTATTGTACTGCCTTGCCAGGTCCATAGTGATTTTCCAATGCTCGGGAAAATCGAGTTGCCCCTTCTTCTTCTGAATATCCCGCCAATCGACCCTTAGGTAAAGCTTATCCCCCAGCGGATAGCTTGCCAGCGCCTCCAGGGTCTGGTACAACTTTCCTTCGGGCGCTTTTGGTGGCCCCACTTCATCACACAAATAGGTAACCATCCCCATCCCGTAATTCGAAATGGGTTCCAGGGAGGGGAAAGTGGCCATCACGATATCATTTCCAGCTGCCGTGGCATCTTTACCATAGGACGAAAAAGGACCCTGTTCCAACCTGTCGGTTATTTCAGGAGGCGGGCCAAAGTCAAACCCATCCCAATTATGGGGTGGAATCCGACGATCTCCAAAAGAAAAACCGGTAGGAATAAAGGGAAGGAGGCCCAGGGTTTCCCCCTTTTTAATAAAGGATCGGCGGTTCATTAAATACCGGATAAATGATGTTTGTGCAGATTTAAGTTTTCAATGGTCACTCCCCTTTGTTTTTAGAACTTTTGGATGGTTCCTGATGAAAATACGATTCTTCCCCGGATTATTGCCTGAGGATGCATATTAATTTAGAAAGGGACTGTTAGATAGATTTTCCCAAATATTTTTTGGCTTGTGCAATTTCCTTCCTTTCACTTCCCGAAGCAGTGGCGACCTCCAACAGCTTTTTGTAATAAGCGGTCGCCCTTTCGCTATCACCCACCTGATCGGCCGCCACAGCGGCGCCATAAATGCCATTCAACCGGTTGGGATGCGTGGACAGACTCGATTCATAGGCTTTCAGGGCCTGCACCGGTTGTTTGCATGCCAGTAACAAGTCGCCTAGGAGTTCCGCCGCTGGCAGCACCTCCCCAGGTGTTACCGGGTGTTTTGCTGTCAGGCTTTCCATACGGGCAGCCTCTTCCATTTCAGATAATGCCATCTCCTTTTCTCCATTGGCAAATGCCAGCCATGCCCTGGCAGCATGAACCTGGATGAGCACCTGGTTGGCCTTGTAGCCATCTTTGGCATCCAGCAGTTTTTTTTGAAGACGCTCCAGGGTATCCAGTTCCTGCCTTGCGGCGATTGGGTTTCCGGTATGAACGGCACCCAGGGCCCGGGCAAAATGGTAGATCCCGGCCTCCCAGGGATGTTCCTCCCATGGAACGGGAAGATCAGGGAGTTTCAGTTGCGCCGCGGCGGGCCAGTCCCGGTTCTCGAGAGCAACCCTCGCAGGCATGGCGGCAATCGCATAAGCAATTTTAAAATTAGAAGGGAAGACCTCCCGAAAAGTATGGAGGTAGTCCAGTTGGGCCTGAGCTTTCCGGCTATCCCCTGTCTGTAAGTAGGCATAGACCAGATAGTCCATCCCATGCAGCTCTTCATCCCAATGCGCACCTTCCTTCAGACTTTGTGCATAACATTGGGCCGCTTCCGTAGATTTCAGGTTGGATGCAATGGCCTCCTGCCATAATCCGAGCCGGGTAAAAATATGGGAGGGCATATGCTGTGCGTGGGCAGAAGCAGGTGCGATTGAGGCATACCTCCTTGCCATGGGCAATGCCAGCTCCGCAAGCTCCGGAGCATCATAATTGTGGATCAAATAATGGGTGATCCCGGGATGGTCAGGCTGGGTTTTAAGAAGACCTTCAAGGATGGTGCCTGATTTTTTCTGGTTGGCATAGGTCTTATCAGCCGGGTCGGCTGCGGCACAAAGAGCCAGGGCGTAAAAAATAGCAGCTTCCGAATCTGTCTCATATTTCGCGGACAAGGTTTCCATAGCCTTAAGAAACGAGTTGATGCGTGTCTTCCGGTCGATGGTCTTCCAGTCAGTATAAAAGACGCCGATCGCGTCGAGGTAGTCTGCCTCCTTCTCCCCTTTTGGCAGCGGCCGGGCGGCATTAAGGATCTTCTCGCCCTTTTCCAGGTAGTCTGTTCCGGATTGAAGCCAGAGGGCATGGAAGTTGCTCATGGCCACGCCCCAGTAGGCCATGGCACATCCGGGATCTTCATCAATGCTCTTTACAAAGGCCCTTTCAGCTTCTTCATATTCAAAGGAATGTAACAAGGCGACGCCCTGATTGAAGGACGATTTTGTTGTGGGGTCGCAGGACAGGGAAAAGTCGATTTTGCCAAGCTGATTGCTGCCACACAGACTGAAATCGCCACGGAGCAAGTCAATCGTGGAAATATCTGGAGACACAGGTCGATGCTTACAGGAAGCAAACAGGATGAGCACCAGGAAAAAGATTCGGAAGATGGTCATATCTAAGGATTGCTGGTCAGGATAACTCCTGTATTAAATGTACAAATTTCCTGAATCCCTGTTATCTTATTGGACGTTAAATCTTTGAGGAACTAACTTTAAACCAGTATGATAACGGCTTATCTGCCATAGAAAATACCCCTGAAAAAAAAGTTCTTCAACAACCCGGGCGCTACTAACCACTATTTATGACCTGTTCGCAACATAAAAAATGCAGATTCCCCGGAAGGCGATAGTTTTGGAAGAATGGATCCTAGGTTTGAAGCCCTGGTTTTATAGGTCATCGCAGATGCAGTTTCGGATTCAATGATACAACGGTAAAATCTTCATAATTTGATACATCTGCATCAATCAGGGCGCCCCGGGACGGTAAAATCCAATCTGATTACGGTCCTCCTCATGTTAACTCTCACCTCCCTCTCAGCCCAGCAAGGAGTCAAACTGGGTATTCAGGGGGGACTTCCGGTAAGCGATTTTAATGATGAAATAGGGATCGTCGTTGCAGTAGATGCAGGTTATATGCAAGCGCTGGGAGAAGTAGTCGATCTTGGGCTCACGGCTGGATTTATTTACGGTTTTCATGAAACCTACCAGCGAAATCTACCCGTAGCTGCCCTCCCGGACCTGAAATTTCTTCCTGTGGCAGCAATGATACGTTTATGGCCGTCCAGGAGCTTTTCTATAGGTGGAGACGTGGGCCAGGCCTTTTCCCTGAACGACGGGATAAACGGAGGATTCTATCTGAGACCGCAACTGGGCTACCTGATGGGGCCGTCTACCGAGTTGAACATTTCGTATACCAACATCGGCCTGGAAGAAAAACCATGGACAACAGTCACCCTGGGCATTCTTTACACATTTGGCAACTAGGATGTTATTCCAGTTCTCATAAAGGCTGAACGCCTTTCAAGTCTGCAAAGAAAAAGTAATCGATCTTTGTGCAACTGGCCTGCGGAGTCCCTGATTACAGCTTCACGGCAGCTTCTCTCTTATCAGGCGTTTCCGGGTTTTTCACAGCATTAAAAATAAATAATCCGGCAATGATGATGCAACCTCCCACTACCTGGATACCAAGCAGTTTCTCTCCAAAGGGAAAGGCCAGCAGCACCGTAAAGAAAGGGATCAGGTTCATATACAGGGTAGAAATGGTGGGTCCCACCCGAATCACGCAGTAATAGAAGGCCGTGTAGGCGAAGGTCGTTCCTACCAACCCCATGAACAGCACACTTGCCCAAAAACCGTAATCGGCCGGAAAGGCTACGCTGGCAAATTCCTCCACAGAAAAAAGCAGGAACATAATCAATGCCATGATGGAACTCAGGGTGGTCAGCAGGGTGGCATCCAATTTTACCAGGTATTTGCCCACAATGATCTGTGACAGGGAGAATACCGTGGCCATTCCCAGGATATAGAGATCCCCCTCCTCAAAGGATAACGCTGCGAATTTTGCCAGGTCGCCTTTCACCAGGATCAATACTACCCCTAAAAAGCTGATCAGGATGGCCAACCATTGGATCAGGTTGACTTTTTTACGTTGTAACAAAAAGGCAAATACGGCTGTGATGGCGGGACTTGTGGCTATGATCAGGGAACCGTTGATGGCGCTCGTGGTCTGTAATCCGAAATTAAAGAAATAGATCGTCAGGAAAATACCAAAAAATGAAGTCAGGAAAATATACCACCAGGTAACAGGTCGAAAAGATATCTTAAAGGCCTTGCTGCCGTACTGGAAATAAAGTACCGCAACAAGTCCGAGCACTCCGAAAAAAAATCTCCAGGTTGCCACACCCATCGGACTGTAAAAGGCGAGTGCCACCTTGGTGATATGAAAATTAGCAGCCCAGGAAAGCATGGTAAGAACCAACAACAGCAGGGGAATAAATTTTTTCATTGGCATCCCGGATCAGGCGTATCTGATGGCTGCTAAGATACTTTATTCCGGCTCAGGTCAGAGGCATGCTGTTTATTTACAACTGGCGTTCCTCTGTTCCCGGGGAGCTGGAAGCGATCGATCTGGTCAAAAATAACCTCCTACTTATTACGGGTTTTATATGGCGGGGTTCCGGGGTTTTATTACATTAGGAGCCACTAATCTCAATATATATACTATGAATAAGATCTATCTGATAGCAATTGTACTTTTTCTGCTTACACCCGGGCTTTCCGCACAACATAATTTCGGCGGCCTGGCATTGTATACTGTGAGGGATGATATGGGAACTAACGCCAAAGCCACCTTGCAGGCGGTGGCAGAAGCGGGATATCGGAACATTGAAGCTGCAGGATATAATGAAGGTAAATTCTATGGAATGACTCCGAAAGAATTTAAAAAATACCTGAAAGAACTGGGACTAAAACCTGTAAGCACACACCAGGGGGCCGTTACCATGGAAAATGCGGATACGATGATGGCCGATGTGAAAGCTGCCGGTTTTACTTATTTTGTAATCCCTGTGCCTCCAATGGGCCTCTTCACTTACGATAATGTGAATCAAAAACTGGGAATGACCGGTGGGGCCGAGAACCTTGCAAAGGTCCTTAACACCCTTGGTGAAAAATGTAAAAAGGCCGGACTCAAACTACTGTATCATAATCATGACTTCGAATTTGTTAAAGATGCAGACGGGATAGTGACCATTGATTATCTTCTTGAAAATACGGATCCCAAACTGGTCAATTTCCAAATGGATCTTTATTGGGTTACTAAGGCCGGAGCCGATCCGGTGGCTTATTTTGAAAAATACCCGGGCCGATTCAAGATATGGCACGTAAAGGACATGGATGATCAGGGCAGGTTTGCTCCGGTAGGAAAGGGCAACATAGATTTTGCCAGGATCCTGGCACAGAAAAAGCTTTCAGGAATGAAATATTATATGGTGGAGCAGGATCAGACATTTGAGATGAAACCTTTGGAAGCCATTAAGATCAGTCATGATGCTTTGAGTAAGATCGGTTTTAAGTAGGACTGACCAACAACCTGATACTTTTAATTAAAAAGCCTGTGAGAACAACCTCACAGGCTTTTGTGCCATTATAAATAAGCTTTGGTTACTTTTTGTGCATCAATACATCATTGAGTATATGGATCACTCCGTTGGAAGCGTCAATATTGCCCTGAACCACCTGGGATTTGTTTCCCCGTTCGTCGCGAATAACCAATTGTCCTCCATCCATCATCGCTGTCAGTTCATTCCCTGCAACGGTCGTGAAAGCGTATTTTCCCTTGCTGTTTTCTACGGCATCTGCCAGTTTTCCAGTGGTGATCTTTCCCTTTACCACATGATACTGCAATAATTTGCGCAGTTGTTCCTTATTCTCAGGTTTCATAAGATCGTCCAGCGTGCCTTCCTTCAACTTGGAAAAGGCATTGTTTGACGGTGCAAAAACCGTATAACTACCGGATTCCGATAGCATTGAAGCAAGATCTGCAGATTTAAGGGCTGTTGTAAGTGTGGACAGGTCATTGGATGCCATCGCCTTTCCGGAGATACTGGCAGAGGCTGCCTCCGCCTTCATCTCTTCCTTGCGCGCGACTTCATCCTCCCCGGTAGTAGTAGCGGCTTCCATGGTTTCGGTTTCCTGGGTCTTTTTGTCATCCTTACAAGAAAAATTCAATAGAATAAGAGCTAACATGATTAATCCCAATTTCATATTTAAGGTGTGCTTAGCGGCCATAACAGATGTTTCCATAAATGTATCTTAAAATTTTCCTACAAGCTACCAGATATTCAGTTAAATTAAAATTTTGTTTTATTAAGCGCCAGATTTTGTGAGGCTGGTTCACGGAATTCGCACTACTGTTATCCGTTCTTTCTTGCTACGCAGTAAAGTCACACTGTTGTAGTTTTGTTAAATTTAATTGATGTATCAATTATGTGAAGGGATTTTCTGTACTTTTAATTATCATCAATCAAAAAGCGGTCCGGTCGCTCATCAGACCCGGTACAGTACCCCGAGTTTAAAATGATGCTCCCAAATACCGGGAATATGCATGGAAACTCAGGGTACTTTTTTGCTCTTCATGCGATCTATGATGACTCCCTTCCGCTACAATTCCGAATCACTTTTCTGAGGACCTCCTCGACCATGCTGACCTCTCTTTTGTCGATACTATGAAGGGCCAACGCCCTGTTCCTGCCGATTACCGGGATGAGTAAAGCGATATATTCCTGCCCTTTTTTTGTGATTTGGAGTGATGATCGTCGTTTGTCCTCTGGATGCGTCCCTTTTTTTAACAACCCATTTCTTACCATCAAAGAAATCATACGCGTAATGGAGGCGTCTTCCCTGAATAATATTCCACCTATTTCTTTCTGTGAATATCCGGGATGTTCTTCCAGGATGATTAGCAGTAATGCCTGGTCGATGGTAATATCACTCACTACCGCTGAAATATTTTTCTGGCTCATCTTTCGATATTGTTTGATCGTTTTTTCTACGGTATAGAAAACCGTTCGGGTGGGAGCGTCAAATTTCATAGCACTTATTTTAAATTAGCGAACAACGGGAGAAAAGGAATCTCAGCTACAAGATACATTTCTATTTTGTATTGTTAAAAGATTCCAGGTCCCAGGACCTTTCGGGAATTTTCGGATGATACCTTTAAGTAAACACTGGCGGAACACCACAAGTTTCGGTTGAAATACAATAATTGCCCATTTGAAATCGTTGAACTGTAACAACAGAAGGTTTTATTCGTCTTTATTTAAGAACATCAATTCATACGCTCATGAATACTTTGGCAATGAAATACGACAAACGCAGCCTGTACTACCATCCCAGCGAAGGCTGGAGCATTAAGCGTTTTTATAGCTTTCGGTTGTCTGCCACAGGCATTTCTTAAGGATGCCTCTTGGCCGGGTCCGGAATATCAGATGGTGCCCCTGGCCGCTATCCAGTGCGGATCCCGCCTTCTGTTAGACTATTCATCTCAGATTAATTTTTCAGTTTTACCTCCACATGAGTAATAAAGTGGGAGATTCTTCTGGTAAGCTACCGGCGGATTTATTCAGGCAGGAATTTGCTGGCTCAGGCAATGCAGGGTCCCAAAACCCCAGATCAGATCAATAGCACTGATCCCGACAATTTCCCGTCCGGGAAAACATGCGGCAATCACCTGAAGGGCCATCCGGTCCTGCGAATCATTAAATGTGGGCACAAGAACCGCCTTATTAAGGATCAGAAAATTGGCATAGCTCGCCGGGAGCCGTACACCGTCATAATAAATGCCTGCGGGCATGGGCAAAGTAACAATCCTTGGTGTCTTTCCGTTTTCCAGACTTGATTTTTGCAACAAGGCATAATTTTCCTGCAGCACCTCATAGTCCGGGCTTCCTTTATCGTCATCAATAACCGTCACCACAGTATCTGCATTTACGAAGCGGCAAAGATCATCAACATGACCATGGGTGTCATCGCCAGCAATGCCACTTTTAAGCCAGATGACATTCGTAATGCCAAGGTATTCCTTAAAAACTGCTTCGTAGTCCCCTCTGCTAAAACCGGGATTCCTGATCTGTACCATCGGATCCAACAAACATTCTTCTGTGGTTACAAGGGTTCCCTGACCATTTACATCAATGGCCCCTCCTTCGAGAACTACCCTTTCGCCTTTGTAGCTGACCTGAGTCAATGGCATCCCAAGGGCTTCGGAGATGATTTCAGGGACCTTCCTGTCAAGCCGGTAATTGGAATATTTGGCCCACCCGTTAAAATTAAAATGAAGTGCCTCTCTCCTACCCTCATGTTTTACAATAACGGGGCCGGAATCCCGCATCCAGCTCCGATTGGATTTTCCAATGACAAAATCAATTTTCTTTAGATCAACGTGGGCCAGTAACAGCATCCCCCGCACTTTCTCCTCCAATTCCCGGTGGGCTACCAACAGGATCACCTGTTCAAACCAGCTGACTTTTTTAATAAATTCGATAAAGGCCCATTGAATAGCCCCGTATTTTCCTGGCCAATCATTTCCATTGTGAGGAAAACAGAGTAAGATTGCCTGATGGTCTTCCCATTCCGCAGGAAAACGCCTCATGGATCGATCGCCCTTTTAGTAAGTTCCCCGAAGGCATCAATCCGCCGGTCCCTAAAGAAAGGCCAGTTCTGTCGTACGTTCTCCTGCAGGTCCAGATCAACCGTCCCCATTACAATTTCTTCCTTATCAGCAGATGCCTGAGCCAGAATTTCGCCCTGAGGTCCCGCAATAAAGGAGGAACCCCAGAATTCAATGCCGTCCGTGTCGGGAAGATATTGTTCCAGTCCTATCCGGTTTGCTGCCGCCACATAGACGCCGTTAGCCACGGCATGTCCCTTCATGACGTTCATCCAGGCCCCGTACTGATTTTCGCCATACGCTTCCTTTTCTTTCGGATGCCAACCTATGGCCGTGGGGTAAAATAGCACCTCTGCTCCTTTAAGTGCCGTGAGCCTGGCCGCCTCCGGATACCACTGATCCCAGCATATGAGTGTTCCCAACTGACCTTTTTTGGTCCGGATCGACTTAAAACCGAGATCGCCTGGGGTGAAATAAAACTTTTCATAAAAATGCGGGTCATCGGGGATGTGCATTTTGCGATATAATCCGGCTTCTGTCCCGTCTGTGTCTATTATATAGGCACTGTTGTGATAGATACCTGCCATTCTCTTCTCAAAGAAGGGCACAATGATCACGATATTAAGTTCACTTGCCAGGCTGCTGAAGGCCTTAAATGAAGTGCCATACAAAGGCTCAGCCAAAGCAAAATTGGCGACATCCTCACTTTGACAAAAATAATGGCTGCTATATAGTTCGGGGAGGCAAATGACCTCCGCCCCGTCATTGGCTGCCTGCCGCACCCATTTGAGGCCTTTCTTTAAATTATTTTCCGGAATGTCATTCAGGTTCAACTGGATGACAGCTATTTTGTAGTTTTCCATTGGTGATTCTCCAAGCCTAATGCTCAGGCGAAATTACTAAATAATATACACCAACCCATGCAAACTGTCCCATAATGGCACAGGACATAGGAAAGCATCCCATTCATGGTTAACTTATGGGCACAATACTGGGAGATGGCTAACTAGGTTCATGATATAGCTGATTTCCGGGTCCGATGATGCATTGGCGCCCACCTCCACCGCAACGTCCACAAGGGTCTGCCATCCGATCCCAGCGGTAAATATGGGGATCATCTGAACCCAGTTGGGCCGGTCTGTATCAAAAGCCCTGCGATATACCGCCGGAAAAGCAATAAGCGCGACAATAATAGCAAAGGCAATAAACCACGGATTATTGTAAATGGCACCGAGGTCGACCATCCCCTCATGTTCCTTGTAATAAGCATAAAATGGTTGTACGATGACCCCCAAAAGCAATGCAAGCCATTGGAAAAAAGCGCTGGGACGCCTGGGGGTAGCAGGAGGTAATTTTTCCGGGGCAACAGTGGGCTTATCCGTATCATAAATGGAAAAGTAATTTTCAAAGGACATATCGCAACAGTTTTAAGATGGTTTTGATTCTGTAAGATATCCATTTTTCCAAAAACATCCTTTTGGAGGATCTGACTTTTTTATCCACTCTGTCCCTAGCCAATCAGTGCAGGCAAAGATGCTTTCGTGTTATCCACATTGCGCACAGGTTCTGCCCTGAGGCGTCGCTAAATAAATAGTGTATACCTTCCATCTTTTAATTATTTTAGTACACCCGGCTCTCTGGCCGTCATTTGCCACATGGCGCTCATCCTTTAAAACTATTCCATGCACAACCATCACTCCTTCCCTCCACCCACCCTCCCCTTCGCCTTTATGGTGCTGTTTTCAATCATGACTTTCTCCTGCCAGGAGAAAAGTCCCCGTCAAAAAAGGGCGGAAGGCATACCCGCGGATTCCCTTGATGGGTTTATTCCCATTTTTGATGGAAAAACCCTGACAAACTGGAATGGTGATCCCACCTATTGGCGAGTTGAAAACGGAAATCTTGTTGGAGAAGTTACCCCTGAAACCCTCCTTTCAACCAATACATTCATCACCTGGGAAGGCGGTGAACCAGCCGATTTTGAACTTCGACTGGAATTCCGAATTGCAGAAGCAGGTAACAGCGGCATCAACTACAGAAGTAAATTCGTGGATTCCATCCCTTATGCGCTCCAGGGTTATCAGGCCGATATTGATGGAAACAATACCTATACCGGACAGAATTATGAAGAAAGAAAACGAACCACCCTGGCGTACAGAGGAGAAAGGGTGATAATTAATAGCCAGGAAGAACCTGATACCCCTGGCTCCCTCCGGGAAGGTGTAAAGAATAATGCCTGGCAGTACAGGGAAGTGACAGGCTCCCTTGGGGACCAGGATGCCTTAAAAGATTCCATTCGCCCGGAGGACTGGAATGAATGTCGCCTAGTGATTCGCGGAAACCGGATGTTGCATTATATCAATGGGATCCTCATGAGTGATGTCACTGATAAGGATACGGTCAACAGAAGTGAAAAAGGGGTACTTGGCGTTCAGGTTCATGTCGGACCTCCGATGAAAGTAGCCTACAGGAATATCATGTTAAAATCTCTTTAAAACATGTATAAGGGGAAGAACAATCTTATTTTCACACCTATGAATAGGGCCTTCAGAACCGCTGAAACCTTATGAAACCCATCGTTCAAATTTCCCTTGACCTGACCAATATTGAGGAAGCTCTTGAAACAGCTGCCATTGCCTTAAATGCCGGTGTGGACTGGCTTGAAGCCGGCACACCGCTGATTCTGGCAGAAGGATTGCACGGGGTCAGGAGACTACGGGAAGCATTCCCCGGAATACCTATTGTTGCCGATCTCAAGACGATGGACGGGGGTTACCTTGAGACTGAAATGATGGCAGGGGCGGGTGCCACGCATGTGGTAGTGATGGCCCGGGCCCATGAGGAAACCATTAAGGTGGTCGTCCAGGCAGGAAAGGATTTTAATGTCAAGGTAATGGGCGATACCCTGGGATGTCCGGATATGGTCCAGGCTGCGATACGACTACAGGAACTGGGGTGTGATTATATCATCCATCATATCGGCTATGATGAAAGAAGGGGAATTGCGGCGAGTGGCTTACCTATGCCCAGTCCTCTTGACCAGCTCGCAGAAGTTGTATCAGCCGTTGATATCCCGGTACAGGCAGTAGGCGGACTCTCGATGGAGGAGGCCATACGTTGTCCGGAATTCGGAGCTCCGCTGGTGGTTCTCGGAGCCCCTTTGACCATAGATGCCGATTCTTTTAAAACAGCCAAAGGCGATCTTGAAGGTGCCCTCAGGATGATTTGTCAAAAAATTCATTCTTATGAAAATAATACCCACCCATAGTATGAAAATTTTATGAAAGCGCTTGCCGTGGTGAACTATGCCCCGCAACCAGGGAGCGTCGAAATCAGGGAAGTATCCGCCCCTGCAATAGGAGCTCAGGAGGTGTTGCTGGAGGTGTCCCATGTTGGGGTTTGCGGCAGTGACCTGCATCAATGGACTGCCGACCACAGCTGGCCTGTAAACTATCCGGTGATCTTGGGCCACGAATTCGGGGGTCATATTTCAGCTTTGGGAAAAGAAGTAACGGGTTGGAAAGAGGGAGATAGGGTGGTCAGTGAAACAGCCGCGGTGATCGATATTCACAACCCGCTTTCCCGCCAGGGATTCTATAATCTGGATCCAGGGCGCAAAGGTTTCGGTTATGGCGTGGACGGAGCCATGACACGCTTTGTAAAAGTCCCGGCTCGCTGCCTGCACAGGGTACCGGATCTATTGCCGTTTGAGCAGGCCTGTCTTGCGGAGCCCTGTGCTGTGGCTTACAATGCAGTGGTTCAAAATTCTGCGATCCGTCCCGGGGACAGGGTACTGGTCCTTGGTCCGGGGACAATCGGCATCCTATGTGCCGCCATGGCGCATATCTGCGGGGCGACGGTGGCGATAGCAGGCCTGGAATGTGACAAGGGACGCTTAAAGGTCGCCGGCGGATATGGGGTGACACCAATTTGCGGGGATCCTTCTGAATGGGCTTATTCCGGGGACGGTCTGGGGGTGGATTGTGTGATAGATGCCGCGGGGGTGAGCGCCACTATGGATATCGCCCTGCGTTTGGTTCGTCCCAAGGGACACATTACCAAAGTCGGCTGGGGACGGACCCCTTTGAATATCTCCCTGGATCCCCTCGTACAGAAGAATATAACCCTTCAGGGTAGTTTTAGCCATATCTGGCCCATTTGGGAAAAGGTCCTGTCACTGCTTACCTCGGGCCGCCTCGATGTTGCGCCCATTATAGGGGGTATCTGGGACCTGCGGGATTGGCACAAAGCCTTTGTGGCCATGCACTCAGGAAGTGTTGTAAAGAGTGTCCTGAGACCTGGAGCGGGATAACAGGCAAGGAGAAAAATCAGCAGTGAATCATATGGAACGATTAGAAAATAAAGTGATCCTGATCACAGGATGTTATACGGGGATTGGCAAGGCCATCGCACAGCATTGTGTCCGGGAAGGTGCCAGAATTGTCGCCAATGGACTTCAGGCAGAATTGGCCCCGGAAATCATAAAATCGCTTGGAAAGCACAACGCGGTTCATATTACCCGGGATATTACGGAAGAGGATGCCCCATCCGAACTTGTAGAAATGGCCCTCCGCTCCTTTGACAGGCTTGACGCAGTGGTCAACAACGCGGCGCTTGTGGCCTCATCAGACATAAATACAACAGGGATTGATTTTTTTCGGCAGATGCTTGAAATAAATACCCTGGCACCATTTTCCATCATTCAGGCCGCGCTCCCCCACCTGAAAGCCACCAGAGGATGCGTGGTGAACATCGGATCTATCAATTCGTGGAGTGGTGAACCCAATTTATTGCCGTACAGTATTTCAAAGGGGGCTCTGATGACCATGAGCCGGAACCTGGGAGACAGCCTTTTCAGGGATCACGGGGTTCGGGTGAACCAGGTGAATCCGGGATGGGTACTTACAGAGCATGAAATCATCCATCAGAGAGAGCGGGGTATGCCTGAAGACTGGTATACAACTTTGCCTGAAATATTTTCTCCTGCCCGCCGGCTGTTTAGCCCTGAGGAAATCGCTGCAGGGGTGGTATATCTTCTTTCTGATGAGTGTGGCCCTGTAAGCGGGCAGGTACTCGAACTGGAACAATTCCCGATGATCGGAAGAAATATTTCAAAAGAATAATGGGAGGCAGACACATGAGTCAGCTGATGAACAATAATTTCAACTGCGGATGCCAAAAATAGCAGTTTTCCCTAAAGCCTATATGCAAGCCCTTTGCAGGGACGGCAGTATGCGATTATCGGAATGGATATCCATGGCGGCCAGCCTGCATGTGGATGGCATTGAATGGTACTCGGGATTTTTGGAGATGAAAGAGCGCTCCGGGTGGGAGGGCTTCCGAAATGAGGTAGCATCCTATGGGATGAGCATTCCCATGTTGTGTTGTTCTCCTGATTTTACCCATCCCGATCCGGATTTTCGACAAAACGAGATTGAAAAACAGCATCACTGGATAGAGATGGCCGCTACCCTTGGCGCCTCCTACTGCCGTGTGCTTTCCGGCCAGTTCAGGCCATCGCTTACCATTGAGCAAGGGCTTGACCTTGCGGTCGGCTGCATTTCATCCTGTCTGCCGTTCGCCAGAAAGCTTGGGATTACCCTTATCCTGGAGAACCACTATAAGGATGATTTTTGGGAATATCCGGAATTTGCTCAGAAAACGGACATCTTTTGCCAGCTGGCCGACCGGATCAGGCATCCCAATTTCGGGATTAATTATGATCCAAGCAATGCATTTCTTGCCGGTGAGGATCCTCTGGAACTGCTGTCCCTTATTTCTGATAGGGTGGTGACGATGCACGCAAGCGACCGCTACCTTTCAGAAGGGACCATTGCTGATCTGCGGCAGGAAGAAGGCGGGGCGCTTGGTTACGTAAAAAGATTAAAACACGGTGAAATTGGAAAGGGGTTGAATAATTATGATGCCATTTTCACGGAGCTTAAGAGGGTCGGCTTTGATAGTTGGATCAGCATTGAGGATGGCGTGGATGGCATGGACCAGCTGGAACGAAGCGTTGCCTTTTTAAAGAAGAAGATCGCGACTTTCTGGCCCCGGAAATCCTGGAATTGACACCCTGCAAATTAAAATATAAAATCAAGAATTTATTTTCCCTCTGTGGCCTTAATTCTTAAGAGAAGTCATATCAATGACAAACCGATACTTCACATCAGAATCTACCACACGTTTATAGGCTTTATTGATATCCTGCATGTTAATAATCTCTATATCAGGTACAATGCCATGTTCGCCACAAAAGTCGAGCATTTCCTGCGTTTCTTTGATTCCACCTATAAGGGAGCCGGCAATACGCTTTCGTCCCAGAATAATCCCACCTCCGTGGAATGGTTTCAAAGGTTCGACCGCGCCGACGAGTACCATGGTAGCATCCCTTTTCAACAATCCGATATAAGGATCCATATCATGTGCGACCGGAACTGTGTTCAGGATGAAGTCGAAACTACCCACGTGATTTTTCATCTCGGCTTCATTCGTAGACACCAGCACTTTATGCGCGCCCAGCGCTTTTGCATCATCTGCTTTTGAAGGTGAGGTGGTAATCATCACCACTTCTGCTCCGAGGGCATTGGCAAATTTTACGCCCATGTGGCCAAGGCCTCCCAGTCCTACAACGCCTACTTTATCTCCCTTTTTAACCTTCCAGTGCCGGAGTGGAGACCAGGTGGTTATTCCGGCGCAAAGTAACGGGGCCGCGGCCTTTTCATCTAAATTCTCAGGAATCCGCAGGACAAACTCCTTGTCAACTACCACGCTGGTGGAGTAACCGCCATACGTTTGGCCTCCGAGATGTTTGTCCTCAGCATTATAGGTAAAAGTCGCCCCTTTCTCACAAAATTGTTCGAGATCCTCACGGCAGGAATCACATTCATGACAGGAATCCACCAAACATCCCACTCCCACCAGTGTTCCGGGTTTAAATTCAGTTGCACCCGGACCAGTCTTTACCACTCTCCCTATGATTTCATGTCCTGGTATTACAGGATATACAGAATTCTTCCAGTCATTATTTACTGTATGAATATCGCTGTGGCATACCCCACAGTAAGTGATATCAATCTCTATGTCATTTTTCCCTGCCTCTCTCCTATTGATTTGCATGGGTTCAAGAGCTCCTTTTGATGCTTTGGCTCCATAGGCTTTTACTTCCTTACTCATCTTATTTCTGATTTTATGATTGCATTACAACCGGAATACACCTGCAGACAAAGAACAACCCATGTCTGACTTTTATGACAGGGAGGCCTCCAGTTCGATTTTAGCTTTAAACAGCTTGGAAACCGGGCAAACTTCTTTTGCCTTCTGAGCGATTTCCTTAAATTCTGATTCCTTAATTTCAGGAACATCACCGGTGAGTTTCAGGGTGATCAGAGTGATACTTCCGTCCTCAAAGTGGACTTTGGCTTCTGTATCTAGTGTGGTGGGCGTGTAACCCGCTTCCCCGAGAAGGAAGCTGAGTTGCATCGTAAAACAACCTGCATGGGCTGCCCCAAGCAATTCCTCCGGGTTGGTGCCTTTTGCATTTTCAAACCTGGTTTTATAGGAATACTGGGTGCTGTCCAAAACCCCGCTTGCGGAACTTAAGGTTCCCATTCCATCTTTGCCACTTCCCTTCCACTGTGCTTTTGCTGATCTGTTGAATTTCATATTCTTTGATTTTACGAGTGATTAAATGTACAATTTCCTGACCTGAAATTATTGATTATCCGGAATCAATTCCCTGGTTTTTGCCTTATAATCCGTGTATCCCTTTTTGCCCGGAGTATAGAATGTATCCTTATCCCATTCGGAAGTAGGGACATTCTCCCGGAACCTCCCTACGAGGTCCGGATTGGAAATGTACAGTTTGGCGAAGGATACAAGGTCCGCGTCCCCGGTGTTGAGGACGTCATTGGCCTTTGCCTGATCAAAACCGGAATTGATCATTAAGGTGCCTTTGTACCTGGGACGGTATCTTTTGGCGATGTCGGTCTCGGCATAGGAAATACCGGAAACATCACTAAAAGGTTCCGAGAGATGAATATATGCAAGATCGTAGGAGGTGTTCAGCCGTTCAATGATGGCGTCAAAAGTAGGGATCGTTTCCTCATCCATTGTCATCCCGAAAATCTTATGAAGTGAAGGGTTAAAACGGGCGCCAATCCTGTTCTCCGGAAAAACTGCACAAATGGCATCCAGAACTTCGAAAAAGAAACGTATTCTGTTCTCTATGCTGCCTCCGTATTCATCTGTCCTGTGGTTGCTTGTCGCATTAAAGAACTGGTGAAAAAGATAGCCGTTCGAAGAATGTATCTCCACCCCGTCAAACCCGGCTTCCATGGCATTTTCTGCGGCTTTCCTGAAATCCTCAACCGTGGTTCTGATATCTTCCGATGTCATGGCTTTTGGCGTCACGGTATCCTTAAAACCATCAGGAGTATAGGATTTTTCATTTGGATTGATCGCAGAAGGTGCGAGCGGTAATTTTCCGTTGTGAAAATCAGGATGTGACATCCGTCCCACATGCCATAGCTGAACGAAGATTCTGCCACCTGCAGCGTGTACTTCTTCGGTAACTTTTTTCCAGCCCAGAACCTGCTCCCTGCTATGGATGCCCGGCGTATTAATATAACCTACTCCCTCTTCTGAAACCTGGGTTCCTTCGGTGATGATCAAGCCTGCAGTCGCACGCTGTGCATAATAGATAGCATGCAGGTCACCGATAGGCACTTTGCCCTGATTATCAGATCTGCTTCTTGTCATGGGTGCCATTACCACCCTATTGGGTAGCACTATGTCACCTAAAGTATATGGTTGCAATAATAACTGCTTTTTCATTGGTATATTTTTAAGATTACCGGCAATAGAGGAAAAGTCCGGCCAGTAAATTGACTGGGATTTATTTGGATGAGAGGATGTCAATCCTTTTAATATCAGGCGCCGCTGACAAGAGTTCATCAGCTTTACCCATAAGCGCCTTAGCGATTTCGCCATTGAGATGCGCTTGCCTCCCATCTTCATTTTCGAAGGTATCAAAGATGCCAAAAGTATTGGTGTCTATTCGGAAACTGTACCAACTGAGGGTTTTATCTTCTTTTCGTGCCAGATCCACAGCGCCTTTAATAAAGTCGGCTACAGTCTCTGCCTGCTCTGGTTTGGCCTTAAGGGTTGCCAATAATCCTAAATTTTTCATTTACATATGGTTTTAATACTCTCAAAAATAAGGGTAATGATGCCATTCCTGGGTTGATATGGGTTATGCTGGCCTGTTAAAATTCGTTAAGAAGTTAGTTCCAGTTGCTTTCTGATCCGGCTGAGACTTTCAGGCTGAATGCCCAGGTAGTTGGCTATCTGATAATTTGCAACACGCTTCTCGATATCCGGATACGCAACGCAAAAGTCAAGATATCTCTGTGAGACGGATTTTTCCAGGGTGGCAAGGATCCTCTTGCGCGCCGATACATAGGCTGCAGTTGTCTTTATCCTGAAAAAACGTTCGAATTTTGGAATCCTTGCATACACCGTTTCCAGCACCTCTTTATCAATAGCCAGGGTAACTGAATCTTCAATAGCCTCAACATAAAGCTTCGACAGTTGGCCGCTGAAAAAGGCCTCAAAATCACTGATCCACCAATCCTCAACAGCAAACTGTATGATATGTTCTTCCCCGGAATCGTCCAGATAATATGCCTTGAGACAGCCCTTAAGCACGTAGTACTCCGTCACCACCCTCTGATGAGGACAGATCAGAAAGTTTTTCTTTTTGATTGGCACTTCTGTGAACAATCCGACGAACTCAGACATTTCCTCATCCGGGATAGTAATCACTTTTGCAACATGCTGTTTTAGTTGATCATACATAGCTGGAATGCCGCCCAAAAAAATGTAATAATTCCGTAAGTAATGCCTCTCGGCCCGTTGTGATGCGTTTTTTAACTTCACGCCTTAAAAGCAGGCATATTAATTAATGTCAGTTGCCTGCAATAGCATCCACCTCTATTTCAATCATCCACTGCGGATTGATAAACCTGTCTACCTGTACAATCGTATCTACCGGTCTGTTGTCCTTCAGATACTCTGCCCGTACCACCACGACCTCTTTCCAGTCCTCAATGTTGGTCAGCATGATCCTGCTTCTGGTTACTTCATGAAAACCGCTTCCAGCCCTTTCCAGGGCATCTTTAATTATTTCGAGACAACGGAGTGTTTGTGTCGTGATATTTCCGACACCAACCGTCTCACCGGTTTCATCCACCGGTGCCGTCCCTCCTACCGAAATAAACGGTCCTACCCGGACGGCACGGCTAAATCCAATTATTTTTTCCAATGGATTGCCATTGGTAATGTCTGTTCTCTTCATCGGTACTTCCATGCGTTACTTTTTGTGACTGGCAGGTCTCGTTTGCAAATAAACTTAATTTCATATTTGCCTGTGTGCCCCTGCCGTCCATAAAATTAACGCATTAAAAGAAAGGCAGCGAATAATTTTATCATCGGATTTCCGACAAGGGCTTTGGTACCTGAAATAATAAAAAGGAGACTGCCGTCATGAAAATGAAGTAGCTCGCCTGAAGATTTTACGGATTCCGGCGTCAGGAATTTAACCAGTGTTTCAATTCGGATGCCTTGGCCTTGCTCACAATCACCCGTTCCCTTATCTCGGGAACAAGGGTAACCAGCAACTTTCCGTTAAAATATTGCTGTATATTGGCAATGGCTTCCCGGTTGACAAGGAATTGTCTGTTGACACGGAAGAAATTGTCAGGATCCAATTCAAATTCCATGTCTTCCAGGTTTTTATCAAGCAGGTAAGTTTGATTGTCCCGGGTGACCAGTTTCACAAGGCTTGCGTCAATATAAGTATAGGCAATACCTGTTGTTTTTAACGGCACCATCTGGTCCTTTAAACTGACAAGCATGGTGGTTTTATAATTTCTTTTTTTCGTTTTGATAAGACTTAACAACCGGTCCATCTGATCATTCAGTGATACACTGCCATGGATTTGCGTTTTGAATTGTAGGAGTGCCGCTTCAAGTTCCTGCTGATCTATGGGCTTTAAAAGGTAATCTATGCTGTGCACTTTAAATGCCTGAAGGGCATATTGATCGTAGGCAGTGGTAAATATAACCGGGGTATTTACCTGAACCCGCTCGAAAATCTCAAATGACCTGCCGTCCGCAAGGTGGATATC
The DNA here is from genome assembly GCA_041744575.1 of Muriicola sp. Classification (GTDB taxonomy): domain Bacteria; phylum Bacteroidota; class Bacteroidia; order Flavobacteriales; family Flavobacteriaceae; genus JTS-RE37. The sequence continues at coordinate 91,836 of JBGTKP010000051.1, read as the reverse complement.
CATGAATACCAGTTCGGCCTCATGAGGATTATTGAAAAATGCGACCGCCGACTTAACGGAATCAAGTACTTCAAGTACCTGAATGGCAGGTTCTATCTTCTTTAACAGATAAGTAAGATTATCACTGGCCGCAATTTCATCTTCGACAATGACTACTTTCATTCCAGGGGTATTACTGGCAGTTTTACTGTAAAAAAGGTGTCATCCTGCTCTATGATAATTTTCTTCTTTCGCAGGAGCATATACCGTTTATCCAGATTCAGTAGTCCACTCCCGGTACCTTCCACTTCTGAAATTCTGGAATGGAGCCTGTTCCGTACAACAATATAATTCCCTTCGGAGTATATGCGCAATTGGAGAGGACAATTTTTTGATATTTCATTATGTTTTACCGCATTTTCCACCAGCAGTTGCAATGCCATGGGTGGAATCTCCTGATGGTAATGGTGTTCGTCTATATCCATATCGATTTCAAAACAGGCTTGCCTGTAACGTGTTTTTATCAAAAAAGCATAACTGTCCAAAAACTTGAGTTCATCTTTGAGACAAACAAGGTCGCGCTCCCCGCTTTGAAGGATGTACCTGTACATATGAGACAGCTTATTTACAAACATGGTTGCCTCGCTATTCTCACGAATCAGTGAATTGAGAGTATTGAGGGAATTAAATAAAAAATGCGGATTCAACTGATTTTTAAGGGCACTGAGCTCTTTCTGCAGGTTTTGTTGCTGCAACCTTTCGTTCTCGAGCAGGTTTTCCTGCCTGATGATACCCAGCCTGAGGATACGTGCGATGAACAACTGTAAAATATGAACGATACTGAAGATAAAATAGAAGAACTTCTTTTCCGGACCGGTCATCTCTTCCGCTACAAAAAAGGTATATGTTGCTGTGAATAGAGTGATCGACGCAATATAGATTCCGATATTCACCAAAACAACCAACACTTTTTGAAGGGTTGGCGGAAACCGGAAGTTTTGGTACTTCCAGTTAGAATTGAACTGGAGTACGACATAGGAAAGCAGGAAAATAAACAACAGGCGGATGAGAAGATATCCAAAGCTGATGACCGGGAGATCATCTTGTCCGAGGGCAGAGATTCTGAAAAGCGAAATAGTGATCGGCAAGGTCACCAGGGCAGACACCAGGACTGCTATTTTTACAATTTCCTCCTGTTTTACCTTTCTTAGTATCATTTTCTTGACGTAATACCTGTTCTTAATTTCTGTTTTAAACTAAAAATAAGCTTACTACAAAGGTAGAAAGCTTATTTTATGTATGCTTTTTTAATTTCAGGAAGGGATGAATTCCAGTAATCCTGAGCCAAGCTCAATTTCAACAGGCTCTTCCTCTTCGATGTAAATGATCTCATCTAAGTCCAGTTTCTGAGAAGGAGCCTTCCTGGCGTAAGGATCAAAGTCGGCAGGAAGATATTCCGCTGTATCAAATCCGAGTTCAATATCCTCATTTTCCAGGTAATTGATATCCTCAGGTCCATGGGCCAAACCGATATAAGGGTTAAATCCGTCCGGAAGGTAAGGGGTCGCATCGAACCCAAGTTCTACATCCTCTTCATTTTCTACAAAACTGATTTCCTTCAAATTCCCGGGCATTCCGGCATAAGGATCAAAATCAGCAGGCAGATAAGCTTCCACCTCGAACCCGAGATCGGTCTCTGATTCATTTTCTATATAAACGATATCGTTGAGTTCTACATGGCTGTCAGGTGTAGTTATTCTGGAAACTATAGGCAGCGAAACCTTTTTTGCAGGTACCTTTGTATTTTGAACAGCGGCAATGGCCTGCATTTTTGGAGTATGTCCGGTCATCGGACTGTATGCCGTATCAGCTGAACTGCTCAGCTCGATGCCTGGGGTGGAGTTTATTCTTGATTTCCCGTAATTGCTTAGGTTATACAAGGATAAAAACGCTATGGCTGATATCCCCATTCCTGTTAATAAACTTGTTGTTTTCATATTACTTACTTTTAAATGAATTCTGAATCGTACTTGTTGATTCTTTTTATGCTACAAATGTAATTTCATTCCCTTCCCTTCTCCATAGTAATCTGAGTGAACCGGTTAAATTGTGGACTGAAACGTCCATAATGCAAACTGAAATATTTTGAGAATCTACAGGATGGGTACAGGATGGCCTTTGCCAATGCCCTTTTTAAGACAAACCCGGGAAATGTCAGGGGACGAGGAAACGGGTATCAACGAGATATGCCATAGGAATACACAATGGAACCCTGAGTCTGTGGGACAAAGGCAAATGGTGTAAACACAGCGATGAGTTGGCGCAAATCAGTACAGATTCGCTTCAGGGGGAAGCAAGGCTGAATTCCTTAATCGGGGTCAGGTATATTTTACGAAATTCAACTTCTGCCCCTTCTGCCTGAACTGCGATATGGCCACTGTCAGTTGTACAGTCATAGCCATAATTGACCAGCTCACCATTGACCCATACTTTTATCTTGTCTTCCAGACATTCAATGACCATCCTGTTCCACTCGCCCAAAGCTTTTTCAGATCCGTCGGTAAGGTTCATGATTCTTCTTTCCTTTCCCTCCGTAATACCCCAGCCTGATTCAGGACCCCGTCGGGCAACCATATTGTCGGTGCGGATATCCTGGACAATACACCAAAAATCGCCTGCATTTTCATGCATCATTTGAACCTCAATTGATTTTGGAAACATCTCATACAACGCCCGTGGGGTTGAGGCATGTACCAGTACCCCGCAATTGCCCGGTTTCCCGGCAAAGCGGTACTGAACTTCGAGGCGGTAGTCCTTAAATTCAGCATCTGTGATCAGATGACCCTGAGGAGTTCCCAGACTTACCAAAAGTCCATTTCTGACCAAAAAAGGATCGATGCCATCGGGGATCGAATCTTTTTCCGGAACGTCTGCATGCCAGCCTTCAAGGGTACTCCCATTGAAGAGATCTCCGGAAGGCTGTCCGGTACAACCAAGAATGGCTAGTCCCGCTATCATGATGACGATCTTATTCATTGACCGGTTAAATTTAAGGTTGTCCCTAAAGCAAGTGTAAGTTATTATTTTTTGCCAATATAATTTGCTTATTATCATGGAGTGTAACTGAAAAGTTCCTCTTCAAGCATCCCGTAATGAAGCGTTTTAATTTTTTCGAAATCATTTTTAAGGTAAAAGCCGGCAAGCTCCTTTTCCTCTGTTGTGAGCCAGTAGCGCTGCTCGGGGTGCGTATTTTTCAATTCGCGCAACCAAAGAGACCCTTTATTTTGCTTGCGGGCGTTCTCAGGAACCCAAATAAATCCTAAATATAGATAGCCTTTACCGAACCATTGCTCCGCTTCTGATCTGAAGTGATTCATATCTGGCGGAGTTTTCTCAAATACAATTCCCCCACACCCTATTTCCTGATCCTCAGTTAGAATATATATGCAGGTGTGACCGGTGTAATCCTCCCAATAGGGAACAATAGCCTCCTGCCAGTCAGCTGGGAGAATGGCAAAAAAGAGCTCGGGAGTCGACGTAATGTCAAGAAACTGCCTCATTTCTCAAAGGAGGCCCCAGGACCATAATTTGTCGGAATCTTCGTGCCAACGGTCTCCAATATCAGTCCGGTAGTAGCTATTATTAACAATGATCTGCTGCACCCTGTTGTACATGTTCCTTTGGGCATCCCTCATTGTCAGACCCGTTCCGCTTATCACCAAAGCTATTCCGGTATCACCTGTGATCAGCCATTCTTCATTGATGTTTTTCACATGCATTGGATGCACTCCATCTTTTTTATCCTTTTTAAAGATGACCACTGCATCTTTGGAAAACAAGCGGAAGGTCTTTTTATCATAGAATGGAAAAGGAGGTACTACAACATAAAGTCCCACCTGGAATCCTTTTTTTACATTGATCTTAAAACTCTTTCCGGCTGCCAGCTTAAAGAAAAACTCCCCGATCGGTTCGTTAATGCCGGCCCGCTGAATGAAAATCTGCGGGTATCCGAAGCGGGAAGTAAACTCTAAAGGATATATTCCGTTCCCGTTAACAATACAATTAATATCAATATGTCCGATAAAATTCGACTCTGCGAGCGTCTGCTCAAATTTTTTCAAAGTGGCATCAAAAATCGGAGAATCCTTTACCCAAAACATGCTGGTACCCATCTCCCCTGTGGAAACACCCAATTCCTTGGGAAATAATTTTTTATGTTCGAAGGTGACGTTGATGGGATGTAAAAAACGGGTGCCGTTAAAAAAAGCCGCTACCGAAATTTCTACCCCTTTTACTTTTTTCTGAAGTTGAAAATTTCCAAAATCGTTACCCCATGATTTCTCGTAAGCACGCATGACCCGGATGACATCAAGCCCTTCATCGTCGCTTCCCACGAATAACAGCTGCTTCCATTCCTGAGTTTCACCGGATGGCTTTATCACGTAGGCATCAGGATACCGCTGTACATGCTCAATGGCTTCCTGAAAGTTGGTGAATTCGAGCGATGGCAGGACTTTGATTTTATGAGCTATCAGTTGTTCATGCCCAAAATGCCGGTCCATCTCCAACTTATCCGTATATAATGATCCTCCCACCACCAGCTTTCCTTCACCTCTCAATTCTTCGCAGATGCGGCCGAATCCGGTGTAGTCAAAAATGAACAAATCAGCCCAGTCCTTATGCTTTCTCCAGTCCTGTACCTTGGCAACGAAGCCATATCCGATCTCTCTGCAGGATTTCTCCTCTATAAACATTCGTACTGTATGGCCTTCCTGTGCCATGGCATAGGCAAGATCAAGAATTTCGCCATATTTCGATATAAAAAGGACGTTGCCTTTTTTAATTTTTTTCAATATGTAGAATTTATGCGTGACATTTTCATCAAGGCCAATTGGTCATTTTGTGGAGGACACTTTCATCCATGGAACCCCTGTAACCACCGTTATCCGATAAGGATAGCGGGAGGTTCCTTTTCCCGTAATCAAAGCCAATATATCCACATTTCTGAGGTTATCACCCGGTCATTTTAATATATCAGTTGATATATCACCGACTCTGGCCAACCCTCTAAAACTTCTGAAAATGGGCGGTTAATTCAAATTCTGAAGTGACTTTACCCGGTTGGTTGATTTCCGGGCGGAACAAAGCTAAAACAAAAAAAGAAATCCTGAACAGGCCTGAGAAATAATCTTCAGGAATGACTATTGTCAAAAATAATAATCAGTTGAGTCACAAATAATTTGTGGTCATGCCCCGTGAAAACTTGCGGTAATTTATCTTAAGAAACGGGAATAGATCGCGAGTTTTTTCCTGGTGTTGATAAAATATACACCGGTGAGCAGGACAACTGCCGCCACAACGGATTGAAGGGTGATCTCCTCGTTTAAAAAATACCATCCAAGCAGGAGAGCGATTATAGGATTGACATAGGTAGAAGTCGCCACCTTCTCCGGTGAGATGGTTTTGAGAAGATAATTAAAGGATGTAAAGGCGACAATGCTGCCGAATACCACCAGGAGGATCATAGATAATTGAACAGGGCCACTCCAGATATTCGGAGCAGTCCACTCCTCTCCGAAAAGAAGACTGGCGAGAAACAGCATGATGCCCCCAGTAAACATCTGGTAAGCGGTATTTACAAAAAAATTCTGAGGAAGCGTTGCCTTTGCGACGAAGAGACTGCCATAACCCCAACTAACCATACACATGAGGATCATGATCATGCCGGTAAGGGAGCCCTCGCGACTGATAATCTGTTTCTGACTTACCAGGAGATAGATACCAATAAAACCAAGGATAACACCAATAACCGACATGGCCTTTATCTTTTTTCCGTCTATAATCCGCATCAATAGCAAGACAATCAGTGGTTGTGCTGAAATTTCAAGGGCCGCAAATCCGCTATCCACATATTTCAATGCCCAAACGACCACCCCGTTTCCAAAAGTCAGAAATAGAAATCCGGCAATTACCGTATTAAAAAGTTGGCGGGAACTCACCTTCAGTGAAATTCTCATGATCCTGCAAAGCAGAAAGATGAGAAGTCCGGCCGTTGTAAATCGCAGGGAGGCCAACATAAATGGGGGTAGCTCAGAGACGGCTATCTTATTGAGGAGGTAGGTGGATCCCCATATAACATAGATGGAGAAAAAAGCAAGTATGATGAGGGTGGTATTTGGAGATTTTCCCATGTCGATTGACCTGTTCCTAAAAAACAGCAAAATTAAGAATAACCTGATGAATGACCGGCATAATTTTGTGACGATTTCGGAACATATTTTAAGGCTCGGGCATCTGGACCCAGTTTGGTCTTTAAGCCTTGTGATTAGCAAAAAACAATCAGAAATCCCTACATTGGTCGCCGCATTTAATGTAACCAAGCAAAATCAATTATGAGCAGGAAAGACCATGCAATGACAGTCGATAAGAATCTAACGCTGGACCCTGAAAATTGGTCTCAGATCCGTCGATTGGGGCATCAGATGATTGACGATGTGATGGATTATCTGGAAACCATCGGGGAACAACCGAGCTGGAAACCTATCCCTGAGGAGGTAAAGCATTTTCTTTCCGGAGACCTTCCTGAATATCCCCAGGATATCGACGCGGTATATGAAGATTTTAAAAAATACGTATTTCCCTACACCAAAGGGAATATCCATCCCAGGTTCTTTGCGTGGGTTCAGGGTACGGGAACCGCATTTGGTGCGCTTTCCGATCTGCTTGCATCCGCGATGAACCCCAATGTAACCATTGGAGAACACAGCCCTATGTATGTGGATCAACAGGTGGTGAACTGGTGCAAGCAAATGTTGAATTTCCCGTCATCGGCTTCAGGTATACTGCTAAGTGGGGGAAGTATGGCAAACATTACCGCCCTGACAGTCGCCAGAAACTACCAGGATGAAAAGGTCAGAAATGCCGGTCTGCATGCTTATGGGCGGCAGTTACTGGTTTATTGTTCCTCAGAAACCCATAGCTGCGTGATCAAGGCAGCTGAGATCATTGGACTTGGCACTTTGGCGGTGAGGGTCATCCCTACCGATGATCAATACCGGATGAATGTGGAAATGCTGGAAAAAACTATTTCTGAGGATCTTGCACAGGGGCTGGTACCCATGTGCGTTGTGGGAAATGCAGGAACGGTCAACACCGGGGCCATAGATCCGATGGATGACATTTATAACACCTGTAAAAAATACCAGCTGTGGTTCCATGTGGATGGGGCCTACGGTGCACTTTGCAAACTTGATGAGCGCTACTCCGATGCTCTTAAGGCCATAGAAAAAGCGGATAGCCTGGCATTTGACCTGCATAAATGGCTATATATACCCTATGAAGTGGGCTGTGTGTTGTTTAAGAATGCCGCCGCTCACAGGGAGGCATTTACGATTACCCCCAACTATCTGCTTCAGGCGGCAAGGGGGTTGGCTGCCGGACCTGAATCCCACAATAATCTGGGATTTGAACTTTCAAGAGGTTTTAAGGCATTAAAGGTCTGGATGTCCCTGAAGGAACATGGTTTGCGGAAATACAGCGCTTTAATTGCCCAGAACAACAGACAGGCAGAATATCTGGCCGACATGATTAGTTCAAACCCTCACCTTAGGGTGATGGCTCCGGTCGGCATGAGTATCGTGTGTTATCAGTTCTTTGAAGTGGGCTTGTCTGAGGACGCTAGGAACGAACTGAACCGGGAAATCCTGATACAATTACAGGAAAGGGGGATTGCTTCCCCGTCTTCCACCATTCTGGGGAATCAGTATTGTATCCGGGTTTGTATAGTGAATCATCGGACAAAGAGAGAAGACCTGGACTTGCTGGTCAATAAAACTGTAGAAATTGGAAGGGCGTTGGTGGCGTCTGATTCCTGATTGATATTTGCAGGAATTCAGACTTTACCCAGCTTTCGGAGGGCCACCCACTGCCGCAGCATTTCCCGTGAATCGCAGGCGGGATAGCCAAGGACTGTTTTTCCAGCGGGCACGTCATTCATTACACCGGAACCTGCTCCCACAACGGCACCGGAGTGAATGGTAGTATGATCTTTTATAGAAGCACTTCCGCCAATCACTACCCCGTCCCCGAGAGTGACTGAACCTGCCAGCCCGCTGCCTCCAGCCATAATGCAGGAGCGCCCCATAATCGAATTATGCCCGATTTGCACAAGGTTATCTATTTTACAGCCATCCCCTATAATGGTGGCGTTGAATTTGGCGCGATCTACACAGGAATTGGCTCCTATTTCGACCCAATTGCCAATGATGACATTCCCTATATGGGGAATTTTAACCAGACCTTTTCGATCTTCTCTCTGCCGGTAGCCAAAACCGTCTGCACCAATACTGACGTTGGTATGAAGGATACAGTTTTCCCCTATTTGGGTTCTTTCACGAATAACCGTCCCTGACCAAATGGTTGTATGCGATCCTATGGAAGATTCATCAAAAATGGTCACGTTAGGAAAAAGCACAGTTCCTTCACCAATTACCACATCTTTTCCTATATAACACCCGGCACCTACCTTACATCCGTTCCCCAAAATAACCGTAGGGTGGATGACGGCCGTGGGATGAATTTCCTCTTCAAATACCGGAGTTTCAGGCAAAAAAAGCTCGAGTAATCTTGCCATGGCCAGATCCGCATCTGTCACGAGTATAAAAGGCCTGTTATCAACCGGAGTGAGGGAGAGTGAAGCATTAACAATCGCCGCAGAAGCTCCACATGACGGCCAGAGACGGGCATATTTAGAACTGCCGATAAATGTTATTTGTTCGCTTGCAGCGGTGGTTAGATTTCCAAGTCCGGTGATCCGCTGCTGACCATTTCCTATCAGTTGCCCTTTTAAGATATTACTAAGCTCAGCGGTGGTAAATGATTTCATACGTTACTTTTAATTAAAATCGATTTACATGATACCATGTAACCGGGGAAAGGGTGCGGGACAAAATTCTAATCGATCAATCCCTGGCCTTCTATCCAGGGCGCACCAGCTGCCTGTAATTCTTTTTCCAGGGTAGGGATGGTTGACTCTGTTACCTTTCTAAGTTCAGTTTTAAGTTCCGCGAGCTGCGTTTTGGCCCGCTGAAATGCCTTGCGATGTCCTCCTGTAGGTCCATATGTAGTAATTAACGCGGCCATCCCGACAAATTCAGCATCCTTTGGGGATGGTCCGGAATCTTCTCCTATCTCGTTTTTGGCTGAATTTCCATTCATAGTTTCATCTATCATAAGCAGCTGTTGTTCGGCATCATAAATACCATTATGCAACGCAGAAGTTGGTTTTTTAGCTTCGACAAAAGCACGTTTCATGGCTCTCACCTTTTCCAGGCTTTTGGATAATACCATATCCGTTGCTGCCAGATCCTGAGTGAACTGCTGATATTCCGACCGGAATGCTGCAATCTCCGAAGCCGGTTTGACAGGAAGCGCGCCTTCTCCCAAAGCCCTGACCTCAAAAGATACGGGACCGGCCTGCGGAGTCAATTCTCCGTTTATTTGCTTGTAAAGTGTCACTGTATAAGTTCCGGGCCCTGCCAGATAAGAGGTGTCAAAAGATTCCTCTTCGGACTCAGTATCCGTTGGTGGGTTCAGACTTATGGCTTCCCGTTTGGCGTAATTCAAGGGCCAGGTCACACGATTAAATCCTTTCAGGTTACTTCCCTGGACCGAATTGACCACTTCCCCCTGGCCATCCTTGACAAGGAGAATAAAGGAGGGGCCTGCATTGTTTTTTTCATGTTGCAAACTGTCCCAACCAGAAAAAGGTATATCCTTTCTTTCCTTTTCCAGGGCTTTCTCTTTTTCCTGTCGCAGTGCCTTTGCGGATTTCAGTGATTCGGGAAGGTAATAGGTAAAAGTAGCCCCAAAAGGTGGATTACTGGCAGCGTACTGTGCGTCTCCCTGGCCATACACCTCATTCTTTTCGATGTATAGCTTCGCCGGCTTTACCGGGAACAGGAGGACGGAATCCCTCCGCACGGCAGTACTGAATTCCCTAAGAGGGGCAATATCATCGAGGATAAAGATTCCTCGCCCGAAAGAACCCAAAACCAGGTCGTTTTCCCTTCGCTGAATTGTAAGGTCTCTGAACGAAATTGTCGGCAAACCGCCGCTGAGCTCTTTCCAGTTGAGCCCGCCATTGGAAGTAAAATACACCCCGAATTCGGTAGCAGCAAAGAGCAGGTCTTTTTTTACGTGATCCTGTACCATCCGCCAGACGAGCAACCTTTGAGGTAAATCACCACTGATCATCGTCCATGTTTTACCGGTATCCGTACTTTTAAGGAAGTAGGGCCTGTAGTCCCCTTCCTTGTGATTGTCCAGTACCAGATAAACAGTATTGGCGTCAAAAAGATCGGCTCTGACATCGTTGACAAAGGCTCGGGGCGGAATACCCTTAATAGACCCCAACATCACTTTCCGCCAGCTGGATCCACCGTCTTCGGTAATCTGCAAAATGCCGTCATCTGTTCCGGCATAGAGAAGACCTTCCTTTAAAGGGGATTCTGCCAAAGAGGTGATGGTATTGTAATCTGACATTGCGGCTACGTCCCAGGCATTGTCCCAGCTTTGTTGTCTGCCCATTATTGGCATCTTGATACGGTCTTCATTACGGGTAAGATCTCCTGAAACAGGGACCCAGTCGTCACCCCTGTCTTCGGATTTCCAAACTCTGTATGAAGCGAAATAGAGTCGCGTCGGATTATGGGGACTCACAAGTATAGGGGCGTCCCAGTTGAATCGTTCAAATGGATCTCCTTTAGCCGGCTGTGGTTGGATGAATACAGTTTCTCCTGTGATCTGGTCTACCCTCCACAAATATCCCTGCTGAAATTCCCCATAAGTAATATTTGGATTTCCGGGCTCAATAGCAGACTGATGCCCGTCGGCTCCAAGCGTGATCCACCAGTCTGAATTCAGAATGCCGGATTTACTTCTTGTCCTTGACGGGCCGCCATGAGAACCATTGTCCTGGGTACCGCCATATATATTGTAAAACGGTGAGGTGTCATCAACAGCAATTTTATAGTATTGGGTGACAGGAAGGTTTCCGAAAAAACGCCATGTCTTTGCCAGATCATAGGATTCATAGAGTCCGCCATCCGTTCCAAATAAAAGATAGTCCGGATCAGATTCCTTAAATATCATGGCATGGCTGTCCACATGCTTATTTTTTTCATTCATTGTCCGGAATGTTTTACCATGGTCATCGGAAATCAGGACCATATAACTCATCAGGTACAAACGGCCTTCCTGATGGGGCGAAGCATACAGTTCCTGATAATAATGCGGTCCGGTGCCTCCTGAAACCGTTTCCGATTGTTTTGTCCAGGACGTACCCTTATCGGACGACATGTAAATCCCTCCTTTTTTCCTGTCAAGTTCTATCGCTGCATAGATGGTTTCGTGATCAAACGGGGATATAGTCAGGCCTATTTTTCCAAGATTTGAAGCGGGGATCCCTTCTGTGAGTTTGACCCAGTTTTGGCCGCCGTCCTCACTCCTGTGGATTCCCGAACCCGGGCCACCGCCCATATAGGCCGCGACGGTGCGATGCCTGTCCCAGGTAGCCGCATACAGGATATCCGGATTCGTCGGATCAAGGACAATATCGGTCACCCCAGTCCATTCTTCATTTCCAAGGGTTTTGCTCCAGGTTACTCCGCCGTCGGTGGATTTATACAAACCGCGATCGCCTCCCTTGCTCCATAAAGGTCCCTGTACCGCTACCCAGATAACATCTGAATCTTCCGGGTGAATAATAATCTTTGATATATGTTCCGAATTCTTAAGTCCGGAATTTTTCCATGTTGCACCAGCATCACGACTTACATATACTCCGTCTCCGAATCCAACGTGTCTGCCACCCACATTTTCTCCTGTGCCTACCCAAATCGTGTTCGGATTGGAGGGATCCAGAGTGAGGCAACCAATAGAGTAACTGTCCTGAATGTCAAAAATCGGTTTCCAGGTGGTTCCTGCATTGACCGTTTTCCACACCCCTCCTGAGCCTACTGCGACATAAAGGGTACTTTCATCTCCGGGGTGGATGGCGATGTCAGCAATTCGCCCTGAGGTCAAAGCCGGGCCGATATTTCTGAATGCGAGGCCTTTATATATATCCTCTGCAGCATCTTTTTGCTTATCCTGTGCTCCTACAATAAATGACCCTGAAAGGATCCAAAAAAGTGAAAAAAAAGTTTGACTGGCCTTCATGAATATTATTTAAATAGGAAAAATTGTGTGGTAAGATAATTAAAAAGAGAGGGTGTAATAAATTCAGAGCGAAAATTTGTGGTGCCGGTCTTTCAGAGATTATCAAGTGCGGGTGAATCCGGGGCGAATACCAGGGAAGATATTTACCGCCCGGGGAAGATCACGTATTTTGTTACACTTTCTTTACGCGAACGGCATTCATCCCTTTCATTCCCCTTATAAGTTCAAAAGTGACCTTATCATTTTCAGCGATTTCGTCGATCAGCCCGCTGACATGTGTAAAATATTTCTCCTGATTTTCTTCGTCTATAATGAAACCAAAACCTTTGGATGAATCAAAGAAAGACACTTTTCCTTTCCTTACCGGATCTACGGGTTCCTGATCTCCTTCCTCCTTTTTAGGAATTCCAAGAATGATGGAATCTGCATCAACTTTAATTTTTTTGGAAGGGTCCGGGGGGGTATCCGTCAAATGCCCGTCATGGTCCACATAGGCGAATTGAATCCCTCCGCCACCTTCTTTGGAAGCAAGTTTACGGGCTTCCTTCTTCTTTTGTTTATCCTCTCTTTTTTTCAGGCGTTTTTTTTCCTTTTCACTTTTGTTATACGTCTGTTGTGATTTTGCCATTTTTAATTTTAAGTTTATTCCAAATGAGTTTTTGAAGCGATGAGAATTATAAAGGACTTTTTATGGAAAAGGAATTCATAATTAATCAACGGATCGGCCGGGGAGTTTTGGATCACCATAAAAATTTATGATTGCCAAAACCACTACAAATATAATATTTTGAATCGGATTTTTTTATAGCGGCCGACTTACTATCTCCTGCTGCCCTGACCGATATCGTAGAGAAATGCAAAAAAATGGAAATTAGCGCAAGTCACTGCAACTCCTTTACAAGGGTTTCCTGTATGTTGGGCGGGACGGGCTGATAGGAAGAGAACACAGATTGAAATGCGGCTTTACCCTGGGTGATCGACCTGAGATCGGTCGAAAAGCCGAACAACTCCGACTCAGGTGTAATTGATTTCAGGATCTGATAATTCCCTATATTATCAATTCCCTGTATGAGGGAACGTCTTGCCTGCAGATCGGTCATGACATTGCCCACCATTTCCTCCGGAACCTTAACTGTCAGTTCCCTGGTTGGTTCAAGGAGTTTTGGTTGCGCATTCAAAAATGCTTGGCGGAACGCGTGAGCCCCGGCTATTTTAAATGAGATGTCGTTGGAATCCACAGAATGCATTTTTCCGTCGTAGACCATCACACGCACATCCCTGATATAAGAACCGGTAAGCGGGCCCGCCTCCATGACCTCCATGATGCCCTTCATTATGGAAGGGAGATACCGGAGATCTATTGTGCCACCTACGATACAGTTGTAAAAAATTAATTTCCCTCCCCATTTCAGATTGATGTCTTCCTTACCCCGGATATTAAATCCACCAGGTTCTGGCATACCTTCTTCCCAGGGTTCAATTTTCAAATGAACTTCAGCAAATTGTCCTGAACCCCCCGACTGTTTCTTATGCCGGTAACTGGCTGTTGATGGCCTTTTGATGGTCTCCCTAAAGGCGATTTTTGGTTTTTCGAAACGGGCTTCTATATTGAAGATATATTTTAAGGTCCAGTCTATGGTCGCCAGGTGGAGTTCCCCCTGACAGCCAATGATCAATTCCTTTAATTCCTGGGAATAATGGATAACCACGGTAGGATCCTGGCTGTGTAAGGTCTTTAATGCCTCACTCAGTTTTTCCTCATCTTTGGTATTCACTGCAGAAACCGACCTCCTGATTCGCTCTTCTGGAAGCTTGATCGGCATAATGGAAACAGGCATATCCGGAGCGTGGAGGGTATCATTTGTTTCGGTATGTTTTAGTTTAAGGGTAGCACCTATGTCGCCGGTCGCAAGTCTGGAAACAGACTGTCGGTTCTTGCCATCCATTATAAACAACTGATTCAGCGTTTCTGTTTCGCGATTTCTTGAATTTACCAGTTTCATATTAGTTCCGACTTCTCCCGAGATCACCTTAAAAAAAGTGATCTGCCCTAAGTTAGGCTGATGTACAGTCTTAAAAATAAAGAGGGTGGTCGGGGCCGACCCGGACAATGGAATTTCCTTTCCTTCCACACTTTGCTCAGGTTTTAGATCAGTAGCGGCCGGAGCCACATTGTCAATGAATCCCATCAACCTTCCCGATCCCATATCCATAAGCGCAGAAACACAAAAAACCGGAAATAATTCATGGTGAAGCATCCCCGCCTTTATTCCTTTTCTCATCTCATCTTCATTGAGTGTCCCCTTGTCGAAAAATAATTCCAGCAACTCATCGTCATTTTCTGCTGCCTTTTCCACAAGCTCATTGTGCAAAGTGGAGGCAAGTTCAATTTGGTCTTCGGGAATGACTAATTTTTCAGGCTTTCCACCCTCCGGCCCAAACTTATACAGTTTCATTTTCAAAACATCAACAATGCACAAAGCGCCATCAATAAAAATCGGATACTGGACCTTGATCGCCTGATTCCCTACAAGCGATTTGATACTGTTAAAACTTTCATCAAAACGGGCATTGGTATGATCGATCTGGTTGATGACAAAAAGGGTGGGTTTTAAATAGGAATCTATATAATTCCAAATAATCTCAGTTCCCACCTCCACCCCCTGCTGTGCGTTGAGAATCATGACAATTGTGTCAGCCACACGTATGGCCGACGCGATCTCACCAATAAAGTCATCGAGGCCGGGGGTATCAAGGATGTTGATTTTAAAATTTCGCCATTCGGTATGCAATGGGGTGGCATAGACGGAGGTGCCCCGTTCGAGTTCAATTTCATGATAATCGGATACGGTATTTTTAGTTTCTATGGTACCACGCCTGTTGATAAGTCCCGCTTCAAACAACATGGTTTCTGCCAAGGTGGTCTTTCCGCAATTGTGCGCTCCCACAAGGACAACGTTTTTAATATGCTTGTCATCATAAATTTTCATGTTGAGAAATTAGGGATAGCCTTTTAAAGTTATGAAATTATTGTGTCATGCCAGTAATATAAAATTTCAAAAGACAATTTTTACGATCCCGGATACATCTATTAAAGAATGTCATAAGGTTTTTATATATTCCTTCATACCTACCCGAACCCGCTGTTCTAACCGCTTTGAGGCGCTGGTAAAGGATGATGATCATATAAAAAAAAGAGAATAATAAAGGAAGCATCAAAAAAACTTACCAAGAATTTACACTTTTCATGATCCATCTTCACTGTTCAGTTCGTACATAATAGGAACAGCAGAGATTGTTTGATTAAAATCACGCTCTAAAACAAAATTTATGTTCCCCCACATCCTACCGTACCTCATGAAGGTACTATCCTCACATATATACATGAGGATCCGCTCAGACATTTCAATTTATCTCTTTTTTAAATCCCGCACTTTACTGAATATATCCTATTTCCAGACGGAATAGGATTTGTTGGATTGCCATAATCTGAATGGAATATTCCTTTCATTGACATTCGGCAGTCAATTCTCCATTACCCCAAAATCGCCGGTCCATTCCGGTAAATCCACTATTACCCCAAAATCCATGTATACTAATTAACAATTATTCTATGAAAACACAATTAAAACTAATTGCTCTATTATTCTTTTCCCACTCTCTGTTTAGTCAGTCTGGTTGCAATCAAAACCCGGAAGTTAATTTCCCGGGCGGAAGGGTGATCATGAGTTTTGACGGCAATGTCCACGATGATGATGACATTGTCGCGCTTCCCATGTCACTTGGTATTTGGTGGGCTGCCGGCCTAAAAAATAACCTGGTCCAGGTAGAATATAATAACCATGTCTGCAATACAGGAGCCAATGAGAATGATGGTTCCGGTGCCGGTTCCGGAGATGATTCCCAGAATATGCGCAGCAGCGCGAATGGTGCTATGAACCGATTCAACTACAGTCCTTCTATTTTTTATGACTATGAGAATCAGGGCAGCGCTTCCACCTCAAAAATGGCCAATGAAATTGAAAAGTCCACTTCCTCCAATCCGCTTTGGATCCTGGCAGCAGGTCCCATGGAAACAATCTGGTTGGCACTTGAAAAAGCTTCCGGCGGACATAATAACGTCACAATCATTTCCCATTCCAACTGGAACGAAACCCATAGCGATTGTAACGGGCACACCTGGTCTGATATGAAAAACAAATATCAGTCGAGAGGCGTCTTCTTTGTAGGATTTTGTGCCGCCTCAGGAGGAAGTTGTTCAGGAATTTCACAACTGGTGGATCAGAACAGCAAGTTGAGTACGGCCCTTAGTACCTGGGGATGGATGAAGAACAGTGGCAAAGAGTATAACAACTATATCCACAGTCGAAATCCTTTCGGCAATGAAAAATTTGATCCTTCTGATGCAGGGATGGTCTATTATCTTTTGAGTGGCGGACCTAACAAAAACGGAGAAAAAAGGGCCACGCCACAGGACTTCCAGAAACTCCTTGAAAATCCTTGCGGGCAGGCGTCTTCCCCTGCACCGAATCCGGATACCAAAAACAACCCTCCTACGCTTTCCTTTAAATCTCTGGTAGCCGATATGTATGTGGTTCCCGGTACCAACGTGGATATAGAATTTGACGCGTCCGACAACGATGGACAGGTGGTAAAGTATGAAACCTATGTAAATGGGCAATTGATGGACGAAGATGGCTCAAAATACACCGCCTATACCCTGTCCAATATCAAGGAAGGCACTTATAATTTAAAGGCCTTGATCACCGATAATGATGGCGCTACCGTCACCAAGTCCATTGTGATCATCGCACAAAAAGAAGGGAATTCGAATAATCCTCCAAATCCGCCTTCAGGAAGCGGACCGTCCCTGACCATACAATCCCCTTTTGAAAACCAGGTGGTTCCGGCAGGTAGCTCGCTAACGCTAAATCTGTCTGTTTCCGGAAGTGGCATCGTCCAGCATCAGGTATTCTATAATGGTAACCTGGTGGATACGGATGGTGGAGATTACACTCCGTATGCCCTGGAAAACATTAAAGCCGGTAATCACACCATTACAGCTGAGGTGACGGATAAGGATGGCCGTAAAACACAGAAGTCAATTTCGTTCACTGCCGGAGGGGATACAAACAACCCACAGGGAAATGGAAGTGGCGACACGGCTCCCATCCTGAACATATCTTCGCCAAGGAATAATGAGAGCTTTACCCCCGGAAAGTCGGTCGTTGTAGACGTTTCAGCATCTGACAGGAACGGCAAGGTGGTAAAGCATGAAATATATGTGAACGATGTGCTGGTGGATACAGACGAAGAATCTTTCACGTCCTATGAAATCCCAAATATTGACAGGGGTAATCACACTATAGAAGTAGTGGTTACCGATAATGACGGGCAGAAAACCTTGAAATCCATTAATATCTCTGCCGGCTTCAACCTTCCGGATCCCCTAGAGGAACTAAAAGGAGGGAACCGGGAACCTGAATTATCTATTCTGTCTCCTGTAAGCGCCGCCAATTATCCGGCTGGTTCAGATATAAGTATTATTTTGGAGGGTGGAGATATGGATGGCGAGATCGTGCAGTATCAGATATTTGTCAATGGCGAACTGGTTGATACGGATGAATCCGAATTTACCCCTTATCTGATGCAGAATGTACAGGAGGGAAATTACACCGTTAAAGCCGAGGTGACGGATGATTCAGGTGCAGTTACCACGCAAACCGTTACTTTTAACATCGGGGGAACAGCCTCCAAATCAGCTTCTTCCTCCGCCAAGAATACCCAGGTAATTAAAAATACCGGATTGGCGGTAGAGGAAGGACAGAGGGAAGCGGATCATCTGCCTTATGCGGTGATTGCCCCGAATCCTGTGGTCAATAAAATGATACATCTCAGCCAGAGGGGACATGAATACCTTCAGGTAATCGATTTGTCCGGCGTAGTTCTTAAAACTATTGAAACAGCGCAAAATGAGATGCTGGTGAATGTTTCTGAACTGGCCCCCGGGATTTATATCCTCGCGGGAAATGATTATAGTTCCAAATTTGTCATCAAATAGACTTCAGGAAGCTGATTGACAGTCCGGAGCGTCCTTCCTAATTTGGGAAGGACGCTTTTTTTATGATACAATTCCTGGCAAGGAATGAAATGGCCACGGATATTCTCAGAATCCCATGAAAAAAAAATGTGTATCTTGAACGATATCAACCCGGAGAATGATGAAGAATGTATTGCTGACAATCATCCTGACGATATCTGTGGCCTCCTTCGGCCAGGAACATCCTATCAGGATCGTCACTGAAGAAATTCCTAATAGGCTGGAGTTTTATGCACTCAATGAAAATGAAACGGACCTTGATATCCTCTTTGAACTCACAGGAACAAATTTTCGTCAGAGTGCGGCCAAACCCCGATATATAAGGGTTCCGGCCAGATCACGCGTTCATATGAAGACCGTGGTACTTTTGCGGGGCAAAACGCCTACCTACAGTTACCACCTCGATGTGAAAGACAGTTTGTCTAACCGGGCGTTAAAAAAGGAATTCGTGCCTATAAAAGTAGCCCCCAGAAAGAGTATCACAATATATATCCCTGAAAATTGTACCTCCTGTGACAGCCTTATCAATTCCCTGACCCAGGGCCCTTACAAGTTCAACGCCCAGCTTCTCGGTGAACGGAAGGAAATCCGGGACCAACTGGAAAGGTCCCTGGGAAATCGCATCAACCTAGACACTTTGCAAAATCCTGTGATCAACCTCGGGGGAAAATTGTATACCAGAGTTGATGATTATAACCAGCTGCTGGAATTATTACTTCTAGACTGATAGCCAGTACCGGCTTCAGGCAGACAGGTGCAAAGGTTCAAATCCTCTTCTTATCAACGATCCTCGGAGAACTGACCGGTGTCGGTTCATACCCTTGTAGCCCACCTTACCCCTACTTTCTGCAGCATCCAACGGGAAGCTACATTCATCAACAAAATCATAAATAGCATTCATTCTGTTAAACACTTGATAGACTGATATCTGTGTAATTATTGAAGATCCAATAATGTTAAAGAGATGTTAAATATTGTTAAAAACAGTACTATATATAACATAGTACTGTAACAAATTAAATAAAGCCTCGTCTATTCTATATAATCAAACTTTAACAAGCGATTCCGGGCAGAGCAAAACAAACTGGATTTCTGCCAGACCATCTGAAACATACCGGAGTTCATGTCAAAAGGAAACATACATCAGTATCACAATAAATCAAAACGCCATGAGCACCTCAAAAAAAGGATTACCCACAGACTCTAAAAGATTTGCCTTCTTTTCAAATTTCAAAAATAGCAAAAGAGTGAGATGGTCAGAATCAAGGAACTATGTCATATAAAGTTCCACACTGAATTAAACAACAATTAAACAACAATTAAACAATAATTAAACACCTTACAACTATGAGATCTTTTATAAGCGAAACACCGACAGAAGCAAGAAGATTCAGTTATTTTTCGAACTTCAAAAACAGCAAACGTGTACGTTGGGCGTCTGTCAGGCACTACGTCAACTGATTACCAAAACAAGTCATAACAATAAAAAACATAATATCATGAAAAACTTCATCAATCCTTCTCCTACAGAATCCAGACGATTCTCGTATTTTTCAAACTTCAGGAATAGTAAAAGGGTCCGCTGGACGGAAAGCAGAAACTATGTATACTAGATTACCTGATACGGTATCTTACAAAAAGGCAATATTCGTTGCCTTTTTTTTGTCCTGCTCCTCTCACTCTTTGGGGCAGTCGCGTACGCTCAAAATTTTTAAAATCTTTGGCTGATTGTTCCTGTTTTATCTGAGTTAAAGTGAAACGATCAGGTTGTCCGGAATGATGGATTCCGGCACCGACAGGCCGGTGATTTGAAGAAAGTCGTTAGAAAATAATACTGCCATTTCTTTGGATAATAGGGAATTGCGATAGTTTTTCCATAGTGGCACGGCACTTCCGTACATATGTTCTATCAATCCGGGAAATTCCCAATCTGCATTCTTGCCCCAATGGAGCGTAAATGCAATATTATTGGCTTGTAAAACCTCTATCATGCGCCTGGAATACTCGGTAAGACTCATGATACTATTTGTTTTTTTCCACAATACCCCGTCAATTTCTAGCATACAGGTGACAGGAAATTTTGCGAATGACAAGGTCGCCTCAGACTTTTTAACAAATCGCATGGCAAAGATCCCAGGTACCGGACCTTCCTCCCTGGTTAGCTTTACCAGTAATTCCAATGCCCTGGGGGCATCTGTATGATCTACGCCGAAGGAACACGCGAACGCCGGGCCCTGGTACGGCGCATCCCAGAATATTTCTGAGAGTGTTCCTTTAACATGTTCGCGGACTTCCGGCAGAATGGCTTTTTCCAGCCTTTTGATGAACCAGGGAATGCTTTTGGGAAAATTTTCACTGATCTTGATCAGCAGGTGGATCAGGTCACGGTAAAGGCTTGTTCTAATTAATGGAAGCGGATCTGCGTAAGGCTCTGTATATGGTTTTTTAAAAATCAGTTCTACCATATAATCCTGTGTTTGCTGATAAGGATTGATAAAAATCTTATAATGGTAGGGACGGTTTCCCTTTCCCTGGCTGTCGGTCTCCTCCGGGATGACAAAATCGGAGTTGGCAAAATCGAGGCTGGCGGCCAGTTGTAGCGCTATCGATTTGTCTATTTTTCGTACATAACGCTGGAGCAGAAATCGATCCTCTGCTTCCAGGACCACACCATGAATAAAGCCAAATCCCCCCAATCCGACCAGTGCGGCATTAAAAAGGCCGTCATTCCGGAGGACTTTGGCATTCAATTTGGAAGCAAACTGGTCGCTCATGGCGGGGCTGCTGTGGCGCTCAAGATAATAGATATCCTCAGGTTCCGGCCCGGTAATCAGGTTGAGTCCAACAATATAATCCTGAACCGAACCCGTATCAAGGGCAGATCCATGCACCCCTGTAGAAATACAACCGGCAATGGTCTGACCATTGCTTGCCCCGGATGTTTTTAAAGACTTACCATGGGCAGCGAGTACTTCAGAGATTCGTTTAATCACATTCCCACATTGAAAGAAGAAAAGGTTGGAGCTATTATAGGAAGTATTCGGATGGGGTGGTTCATCGGAAAGTGCCAGACTTATATTCATAAACCCATTATAATGCATCCTGTCAGAGTGATGTGCGATATTTGACATGGACCATGCCGAACCGAAAGCCCGAAAGCCCTGGTTTTGTTGATGGGTTTCCTGAATCAATCGCTGTATTTCCACGGCGGCATCATTGTACCGGTCAATTTTTGACGGTATATTCCCCTGCCCTGCCAACTCTGTTACATATAAGGTTTTTAAAGGAAAGGGACCATTGTTATGGAGCGTATCCCAAACTGTTTTAGGATGTGTTTTTGTGGATGCCATGGTATTTAATTTTCTGGTTTCAGGCAGACATATTTGATATGAACCTGCCGTTTTCTGCCAAAGGTGATTCCGCTCAACAGGAGGCCACCAAACGTGTTCCTGTATTCAAGGGTATGAATTCTGGCGGTAGGGCACTTTTCTGACTCCCGAACCAGAAGGGTAAAATCCTTAGTGACCAGATCTATGGAAATAGTGGTATCCATCTCTATCACCTCCATACTCCTGTAATAATCCGTGCGCTCTCCAACCGGGTCTGGCATAGGAACTCCATTGGCACCTCGGATCCTGACAGAATAGCAGGACTGAAGTCCCAACATGAGAAAAAGGATCAGGACAACCGGGACCGAAAAAGAAGGCATATTTTTCATAATAGGGGTTTTAGAACCTGCCGACAGAATGTTCTGTACTGCCTGACTATACAGAGAAAGCGCGGGCAGGATCCGGTGGTGACTTTTGGGAGGAAAATAGGGAATAGCCTGGTGAAGACGCCAGCTATTTGTATGGGCGGGCAGATTTCCTGTGTAAATGGCAAAATGAAGACGATCAGCTTAAAAAAGTAAACCCCTGCCTGTCCGGCAAGGGTTTACTATGATCATTTGTCGGGAAATTAATCCTGTAAGGATATTTCCTCGGTGGCTCCATTTGGATACACAACCGTAGCTGTATCATCGCAACTGCCGTCCCCGAAATCTACGGTTACTTCAAGGCCATTCTTGGATACCTCGAGTAATCCGATTGTCAGAAATCCGCAGCTTAAATTCCCTTCAAGAGTTTCGGAAACACCCACCACGTAGGTATTGCCGTTCAGTTGCAGGGTCCAGTTGCCACCTATACTGTAGGTGCTGGACGATAGATCGTTTCCAAAAGTAAATCCGAAGGATTTCGTACCGGATTCAGAAATGACAGAACCATCTTCAAGAATAGCCGTCATATTACTGGTAACCGAAAAAGAATAGGCACCTTCCATTTCATTCCCGTCAAAACTGTAACTCCTTGTGCCATTTAATTTGATGTTTCCGACATAGAAATCAGCATATGTGGCGGAAAAAGTGGCGGAAGACCCTTCGGTTGCATAAGTTACAGAAAGAGCTCCATTAATGTTTCCCGAACCATTGAGAACACAATTGTTAAAAGTAACGTTATACCCTGTTTCCGTGTATTCGGCTACATAGCAATCAGTCCCTTCCTTTGCAGTACTGCTGTCATTGAGGTATATGTCAGCCAGGATAGTATCAACTGAGGCAGCTGCTTCATCTGTTTCCAGAATGGTTTTCAGTTCGGCCTGGGATAACTGGACTTCTTCCTGGCTTTCGTCGTTGTCCTTACTGCAACTAAAATTCAGAAGGATTACACCAAGGATTAAAAGCGCTGTTTTGCTCCTATTAATAAATTCGGTCATGATAAGATTTTAGTGGGTTACTGGTACATAAACGCTGCGAATGCCGGTTTATTTCATTGCCGAGGTAATTTCAAATTACTGTAATGAGTAACATTTTCGGCTTAATTCGCTGAATTTCAGTATTTTTTCAGGGGGACAAATCGCACAGGGAGCAGGACGTTGGTTTCCATATTGCCTTCCCTGTTGCGGATCAATACAAGTTGGCGAACGGAGTGATGCGGTCCCAGTGGGAGGATCATTCTTCCCCCGGGTTTAAGTTGATTCACAAGCTTTTCAGGAATATCCTCCGCCCCGGCTGAAACCATGATGGCATCATAAGGGCTGTGTTCCTCCCAACCTTCGTGCCCATTCCCTCTCCGCACAGAAATATTATGATAGCGGAGTTCCTCCAAAGTAGATTTTGCCGAGAAGGCCAGACGTGCATTGATTTCCACAGAGTATACGAAGCCCGCTATCAGTGCTGCAACAGCGGCCTGATAGCCGGACCCTGTGCCAATTTCAAGTATCTTGTCCGTGGACTTCAATTGCAGCTGTTCCAGAATAAATGCCACGATATAAGGTTGCGAAATGGTCTGGCCCTCACCAATGTCGACGGCCCTGTCTGCATAGGCGTGCTGACGCATATCTATGGGTATGAATAAGTGCCTGGGGGTAGCGCGCATCGCTTTTAAAACAAGTGAATCCCGGATCCCGCGCCTCAGCAGTTGATGTTTTATCATAGAAGCATTACCCTCCAGGTGATTCCGTTGCCAAGGGGTATCCTCGCTCATGATCAATCAATATGTAAATGAATATGGCCGTTTAATTCAAAAGTAGTATGCTGCCTACTTGAAATTGTCCCCGGAAGTCTTAATATATCCATCATAGGTGATGGAGCTTCGTCCACTGCTTCTTACGAAGACGGAAGTATAACCTCTTTTGTTTACGGAAATCCTAAAATTATGGACTTCAAAACCATTCCTCACCTCAAAAGTAACGACAAGACGACGTTTATCATCCTCTGAGGTGACCTGATATTCATCTACCTGTCCCGTGAATTTAATACCTCCTTCATGATTATATCCCGCACCTGCATAAACAACGCCAAAATAAGGGAGGTAAATATCAGCCTTACCTTCATGGAACCTGATTTGGTTGGAATTTGTCACCAGACTGATGCTCGTTCCGCCTGTTGGAATTGTTCTGTCGGCGGTAAATAGATAATTGCCGTCCCGGACAAATTCGCTAATCTCAGTGAAAGCGGCAACGTCATTCTCTTTTCGCTGGGCATGGTTGTCCTCTTTGGTTTGCGCTGCTGCCCGATGACCGACCATTGAAAAGCAAATAATAAGTCCGATTATATATTTCATCTTTCGGGTATTTGGTACTCATTTAAATCACACAAATGGCATGCCATTCTTATTTCGCTGTCTTCTGGATATCCCTATATTTTCAGGATGTCCGGGATACATGCTCTGTACGCCTCCGGGCTATTGCGCAGGTAACGTCGCTGTTATGAGCCACATTTTTTTAGACACTTCATTTTCCCAATTTCCTATGTCATTAAACTGGTGGCCGATAATAAATCCCGCCACCTCCAGTTCCTGCCTAACAAAATGTGGTGCAAGGGTATGCGCATCGGCTTGTTCAGAACGCTTCCAGGTTTTAGTATGCTCCTTCAGTTTCTCAAGGATAACCAATTTGCCTTGAGGTTTAAGGGCCTGTTTTACCTTCTCTAACATCTCATTATAGGATTCCATTTCATGATAGGCATCAAGGATAAAAATCACATCCTGAGAATTTGCAGGTAAACCGGGGTTATCGGATTTTCCAAGGACAGGGCTTATATTCGACAACTTTCTGGCTTTGGCGATCTCCTCAAGGGTCTTTATCCTTCCAGGCTGAATGTCAACTCCATACACATGCCCCTCCTCTCCCACTCTTCTGGCCAAATGCATGGTAAAATATCCTTCATGACATCCGATATCCGCTACCACATCGCCGCGGCTCACCCCTGCCCAATCCATGATCTGCTCAGGATCCATCCAGTGGTCCCTGGCCTTCCATTCGGCTACCTCATATTGGGCAATACCAGACATACTCCAGATCATCATTAATAAAAGTTGTGATAAACGCATCATTTTCATACCATTAAGATACGTCATCGCACCCTGGATCAACTTAAAATTTTCCTAAAATATGTGGCCTGCACAGCAGGGACAATAACTACCATCCGGAGCGGAGAACCTGTTATAGTTTGTTTGCTTATCCTCAGCTCCTTTCTTAATTCAGCTGCCTTCGAGTATTAACTCAATTATTGAACCAGTAAGTCAGTTTCATGGTCAGGGACCAATTTCTGCCCTGCAATGGCTCCAGTAAATGGTTATTGGTATAAACAATAAAAAGGTCTGAGGCGGGTTTGTAACGCCATTGAAATCTGGAATTGAGATTAAAATTCTTAGATTGTTCATTGTATTGGAACAATGTGGCAAAAAACACTTTATTAGTAAAAGTCACATCAAGAGCAGCGCCCACCAACCAGAATTCTGTAATGTTCCAGGGATCTGGCAGTTTGATCCGGTTATAACTCAAAGTAGAACCGAGGCTGACATAGGGCTGTATCCGATATCCCAATTCCCCGCTGAGATTCGTTCGGCTGCCGTCCAGGTAATATCCCCCGAACCTTCCTCCGGCCGAATATGTGAAGACACTTTGGGGTTTTGAAAAATACTCAAACCGGAGGCCATTCCAATGGTGTTTGCTCCCGGAATCCAGTTCTTGTTTTCCGGACCGGGTAGGATCAAATGGCTGCAGTAATTCCACATACTCCTCGAGGCCTTCCAAATTTAGAATACTTCGGTCCCTCATATTAAAAATATAGGAGAGGGCATTCTGATGATCCGTCTGTTGCCATTTCTGATTAAAGTAATAAGTGATAGCCGCTTTGGGTCCGTGGCTGAGTATTTTACCTTTTTGAGGAAATAATAGGTGGCTTGCGAAAGAAGTGAAGTTGATATAGTCCCGTCTTGGAACGAAACCTACTTCGGCACTGTAATTCTCTCCCACGGACTCTTCTTGTAGCCCCCAATTCCATTGCCGGCTCCTGTATTCTATGTTGGCAGCCTGGGTGACACCCTTTCCGTTGTTTTGCGGGGCAAATGATTTTAGAAAAAAGGCTTTCCCCGTCCACAGATTGTTGGAAGATGCCAGGTTGTACTCCATTCCCAGATTGCGGTTATACTGCGGATATTGAAGTCGCACGGAATCCGAATCATTCAAATAATTCAGGGATTGTTTGTTTACATAGAGCAGTCCGATGCTCGATCTGCTGAAAACCTTCCGCTGAAGGGAGATCACCCCGAAATTCTGGCCGGGAAGGCCAATGTCGTCTACACTGGCCGTCTGCATATCCATTAAACCCAGACGCCAGTTCTCCGATAGATTGCCGCTTACCCTGGCTCCGGCCTGAATAGGTACCCCCAGGCCAATACGCCTCGAAAAAAACGGGCGGATACCAGGGTATCCAAAGCTGGCAAAAAGGTCTCCGTTTTCCAGGAAGAATTGTCGTTTTTCCGGGAAAAATAATTCGAACCGGTCCAGGTTCGTCACCTGCCTGTCAACTTCCACCTGAGAGAAGTCGGGGTTCGCTGTAAGATCCAGATTAAGGGAGGTGGTGAGACTTAGTTTCACATCGCCCCCGGCCTTTGTATCATAATCGGTTCCTGCCTCAGTGTATACAGAACTGCCAAGTACATAGGGTATCAGGGAGAAATTAGCGCCCTGGGGCGGGGGAGATTCATCCCAGACCAGCACTCCGGTATATGCCAGTGAAGCCGTCGGAAATTGCCTGGGAATCGGAGTCCAGCTCGATTTTTCACCGGTTTTCAGATCGAGCCTGCTGAAATTAATGCCCCATTCCCTGACACCTTCCTTGTAACGAATCGACTTAAAAGGCAGGGCCATTTCAAAAACCCACTTCTCGTCATCCTGGGTCACCTCTGAAATCCATTTGCTATCCCAGTTAAGATCGACGCTCCCGCCGGCAAACATGGTGCCATCCCATTGTGCTCCTGCTGCATTTGAGCCAAAACTAAAACCGGTTGTCTGATTATTAAAAGGATCTATAAATAATAAAAAATTGTCGTTTTTTCCGAAGGCAAAATCCCTGCGGAGAGACTCTACATAATATGAACCGCGGGTGTTATGATAGAAGGTAGCCACCAGATATATGTTTTTGTCATCATAGGTCATCCGGATCTCGGAGGGTTCATTGGCTTTCCCGGTATCCATTGGGAGCACCATATAGAAATCATTGGCGACTTCTGTCTCTTTCCAGGCAGCGTCATCTGCAATTCCGTCTATGACAACCGGCAAATTGGTCTTTTTGATATGCAATTGAAAGGAAGCGTTTCTTTTCTGAGAATTCATCTGGCAGCCGAGTGCCAGGAACAGATAGATGAGGACAGTTTTACGCATAGGGGGTTGCAGGGTTCAATTCCGAAATCAGGAATGCACATGACCCGGCTTCCCAAATCGTCCTGGTGCAATGGTCCTTCCGGAAATAACAGAAAACGAAATGCATATCGGGCAGGAATTTCACAGGACCAGCAGGTAAAGCCTTCATTTTATAAGGTGTCGGATACATTCTGTCGGCGATACCTTGGGGTCAGTCTTGCGTATTATTTTTTATATCATCAATTAGACTTCTCAATTCTGTCGGGAGAGACCTGTCCGTGAACTCAGCCTGAACTTTCTGAGACCCTTCCTTTAGCGCTATTTTGTAAATATACATATCGCGGCCCGCATTCTGTATTTGCGGAACAGGTTTCCGGAGGATCCTGATCAACTGGCCTGATTTTTCGGAATCAATGGACATTTTGCCCGTCAGCTTTTTTGGGATTCCGGAAAATCCTCCTTCAATTTCTATTTTATATTTCATACAAGTTGTTCAGCCAAACCCACGGTACTGAAACTCCTGCGGATGGCATCTTCGGCAGTAATATCCAATTTTTGTTCAGAAATTAACCTTTGTACCGTTTGAAGCATGATTTCCACCATTTCAGTAAAGTTGGTGGTGCGCCATAAGGCTCGCAGGGTTTCAAACCAGATTTGGGCACAGGAATCGATCCCCAGTTCCATGCAGGCCAGATAAAATGCCTTATTGGGAATTCCAGAGTTAATATGCACCCCCTGATTGTCCGCTGGCCCTGTATAATAATTGGCCATATGGTCCGGTTGGACATCAAAATCATTCGCTGTCCCAGGTGCTTTCATTGACCTGATGGCAACCCCCGGGAAAGCCTCTGATACCACCGTGTCACCTATGAGCCAATCGGCTGTTTCAGGCGTCTGTTTAAGGAATTTCTGCTTTATGACCGTGGCAAATACATCGGAAAAGTGCTCGTTCAGGGCTCCGGATTGTCCTTTGTATTCCAGATTTGCCAAAAACTGTGTGATGCCATGCGTCAGTTCGTGAGCAACTACGTCTATGGCACTCGCAAAATCAGAAAATTCCTTACCGTCTCCATCCCCATAGGTCATTTCGTCCCCATCCCAGAAAGCGTTGTTGTAACTAACCCCATAGTGGATGTTGGAAATGATATCCAACCCTTTTCCATCGATAGAATTTAACCCGTAGGTTTCCAAAAAATAGTTTCTCACGAAGCCCGAAGTGTCAAAGGCGCTGTTGACCACCGGATCTGCGGAAACAACAGCACCCTCTTCCCTTACGAGTACCACGCGCTGGTTATAGCTGTTCTGGCTATCATAGATATACCGCTGGCCGGCATCTCCTTCCTGTTGCCGTTTCAAAAGGCCGTTAAGCACTTCCCTTCTTTTCTGATATACCCTGTCTATATCATTCAAAGTCCTTTTGCAGCTGGTATTACCGAGTTTTGCTAGTTCCTCAAGAATATAGGGGGGTATGATGTGGCAGTACGACTGGATACACATGACAATGTAACTTTAGATTTAAGGTGATATAAGTTCGAATGTTTTATCGTAAAAAGCAAATAAATCTCATGGCGGGCCACAGAGGAATTTCACCCCTTAGAAATCAGTCTTCTGGAGGCTTACTGGGATGGAAAGAGTCCCTCATCCAGACCTCTTACCAGAGACATCGCGTTTTTATAATAGACTTTTCTGAGGACTTCATCCGGAAGTTTCATTCCATACATAGCCCAAAAGGCATGGTACTTTTTATAATAGGGAAAATATTCGTCATCTGTTTCCAGTACCCGGAAATACGTTGGAAATTCACTTGGTTGCCAGCTGTCCTTCCCAAAAAGTATGCGATCCTGATATTTTATAAAAAATTCCCTTCCGCTTTTTGGCTGTCTTCCCAATTCGGCAATTACCGCTGAAATCCCAACATACATGTTTGGCAAGTCGTCCAATAGTGCTGACAATTTTCCCAGATCATTGGCATACCATCCCATATGGGCGTTGATAAAATTTGTCTCCGGATGTTTTTTAAACATACGATGCTGTTCTTCAATAATCTGTTCCCAGGGTGCTGGGTCCGAATCGGACCTTTTCCTGCGTGGATGGGTCTTGAGTTCGAGCCAGCGCTCATTATTTTTATCCATTGGATCCCAGAATGCCCTTGGATCTGCAGAATGTATCAGGACGGGAATTCCCAGTTCTCCGCATTTTTTCCAGACCGGATCGAGCCTCGGGTCATCAATAGCCACCCTTTTCCCACTGACATCGGAATTTCTCAATCCCAGACTTTTATATACCTTCAGACCTTTAGCCCCATTTCGGACATCGGTCTCCAGTTGTGTTACGGCATTCTGCGCCCAACCATCACGGCCTACGCCATCAAAGTCGACGTTGGCAAATA
This sequence comes from Muriicola sp., assembly GCA_041744575.1. Classification (GTDB taxonomy): domain Bacteria; phylum Bacteroidota; class Bacteroidia; order Flavobacteriales; family Flavobacteriaceae; genus JTS-RE37. Next base: position 61,966 of record JBGTKP010000051.1, on the reverse strand, counting down.
CAACAAACCGGTTAGGATAAGATTCATTTATATTGGCCAATGCCTCACTTATTTCCTTGCCATTGCCCCCGCTGAGATTGACCATAACTGCCTCATTTAACTTGTCCATTTCCCTGACGAGAATAGATAGGTCCATAGAACCCATTCCTGATTGGTGGCTGTGTATGTCAACAAAGGGAAATTTGGCCATGGGCGTCTCATGAACAGGAACGATGAGGGTGGAAGGGGGTTGATATTCTTCAAACCCCATTTCCTGGGATAACATGACGGTAGAACAAAATAGCAGAAATAGAAAGGGAACTGTCTTCAATCGAAGTATCATCTCATTTTGATTTAGAGGCTTGAAAATACTATTTTTTATTGAGAACACGCTCTTTCAAAATTGATGCATAAAAATGAACTTTCTCAAACGACGGCCTTAGGTATTACCAGCCGCGATTTCCCGCAATCTGTCATAATCCCCTGCGGTATCTATGTCCATAATTTTAATTCCGGCATCGATGACAAGACAGTCATTTGCATTTTGACGCAGTAAATCCCTGGCGCCATGTTCTCCTTCCATGGAAGCCAGTTGTGGGTAGAATTCCCTGGAGAAGACGGCCGGCACCCCTATCCCCTTCTTGTAAGCCGTAACAGCTATCTTCTTGTCATTGCCCACCCATCCATGTATCAGGTGGTCCAGATGATTCGCATCGATTAGGGGCTGATCGCAGAGCATAATAATCACCGCATCGGGGGTTTTATTAAGACTCAAAAAATGTTTCATGCCTGCTGAGATGGAAGTACCAAGACCGGACTGCCATTCCGGATTGTATAATAAATCAATATCAAGTGCGGGTAACTGTTCTTTCACCGTTTCCGCATCCGAACCAAGGATCAGTAGAATCTGGTCTGCCATAGAAGCTGCCGCCGTGTTAACAGCATGCCCCACAAGCGAGGTCCCCTTCCATTCCAGCAGTTGTTTGGGACGCCCCATCCGGGTCGACCCTCCGGCTGCAAGGATCATTAGTGCGACAAATGGACTCATTGGCTGTGAATTCTGCCGCTTTTGTCCTTAAGGGGAATGGGATCCGCGCCTCTGGCATAAGCAAGGATTTCTGCCATAATGGCTATCGCTATTTCCTGGGCCGATTCTGCCCCTATGGCCAAGCCGGCCGGGCCATGGATACTTTCAAAAAAAGATTCATCAAGTTCAGGTGTGCGATCCATTAATTCATTAAGCAGCCGCTCCCGTCTGGCTGCAGGGCCAAGGAGACCGAGATAACCGGGACGTGCATTTTTAAGACGGGATAAGAATCTGAGGTCAGTCACATAACTATGAGTCATCACTATAATGAAAGTTTGCGCATCAATTGACTCCAGCATCATTTCCTCCGGTAGAACAGGCATAAACACCGCTGCGCCCGGAAAATCTCTTAGGCCTTTTTCATCTGAAGGGGATGCAACTATGGTTACCTCCCATCCCGTAAGGGATGCATATCGGCACAACTGAACCGCGTCATGTTCGGCCCCGAGGATGATCAGCCTGGAGCGCGGTTGAAGCTCATGCCTGAAGGCCTGAAGCTCATCCCCAGTAATAAATTCCGGTCGGAAACATTGAAGTCCTGTGGAAAGTTCGAGACAGGTTCCAAAATTTTGGGAGGCCGTATCTTCTTTAGAAAAATAAGAAACCAGCTTGATCGCCTTCCTTTGTTTAACCAATAGGTTAAAGGAATTTATAAATTCCCGGTCTGGCGTGAAAGGTTCTAAAAGGAGATATAAAATTCCTTCGCACCCCAGGCGGTACCGTCCGTCATAAATCATTACTTTTGGGATATGAGTCGTGAGGACTGTCTCAGCCTGCCTTTTGATTTCCTTTTCAACACATCCTCCGCTCACCGCACCGGTCATCTCTCCATTTCCAAGGATCAGCATACGCACCCCAGGTCTTCTGTAGGACGACCCCTCAAGCGCCACCACTGTCGCTAAAACTGCCCTTACTCCTTTTAGCGCGGCTTGTTCATAGGAATTAAAAATATTTATCAGTTCATGTAGCATAGATTCTCTTCTTTAAGTGGGGATAAAAGGAACTGCAGTGCCCTTTTTGTATGGTTTGTCGGCGCTGTCGAGCCTTATAAAACCATCCGTCCCGGAAAGAAGGGTCAGATCTCCCGAACCGCTACCCTCTTTGGTTATTACAGAGAGATTGCCACCCTCTTTTTTCAATATGGCACTTTTAAATAGGCACAGTTGCGGGTGGGCCGCGGTATCATGGCCTAAATATATTTTATTTTCCGGAATGGGCAGCCCAAGGGAATTTTTGAGCCAGGGTACAAAATAGACATAATAACAAAGGAAGGTTGAAACAGGGTTTCCGGGAAAAGAAAAAACTACCGTACCCGTTTTTTCATCTGTGCCAAACCAAAAAGGTTTTCCCGGTCTTTGCAATATATTGTGAAAGGATTTTTTCACACCTAATTCATGCAGTATGCCCGGTATATAATCGAATTTCCCTTTTGATACGCCACCGCTGATAAGCAGCACATCCATCTCCTGCATCGCGTAAACAAGCTTCTGACGAATAATATCCCGGTCATCCTCCATGTGGGTGGACACTGGTTGAATACCCCAGTAACTTAGGGCAGCATTAAGAGAATAGGTATTAGAAATACGAATTTGGTAAGGTTTGGGTTGCCTGTCTATAGCTACAAGTTCATCCCCTGTAGAGATAAGCAGAATTTTAGGAAGTTTTTTAACTACCGGATGTGTTTTGCCTATTGCGGCAAGAATGCCAATGGCTCCCGGGGTTAACACAGAATTCAGAGGTAAAAGCGGGGTCCCCAACCCAGCATCACTTCCTGCCATATGAACATTGGCACCCTGGGTCGGAACTTCCAATAGATGCGCATAACCGTTCTCAATGCGTAATTTTTCGTACATGACCACCGTATCAGTGCCGTCAGGGAGTACTGCACCTGTCATGATCTCTATACATGACATTGTATCCTTAAGGGCCACCGGCTGTACCCCGGCACCCAAAATTCCCTGAATCATAAAGGACCTATGGCCCTCACTGACCGGGTTATAGTTCAGGGCGATCCCGTCTTTGGTTGAACGGTTGAAGGGTGGGAAATCCCTGTCTGCAAGCGCCTCCTCCTGCAAAATCCTACCTGTAGCAGACTTTAATGCAATCGCCTCGTTGCCGTAATTCCTGGATTGCTCCAGGACCAGGTCATATGCCTCCTTAAAAGTGATCATACCAGACATTTGTCAAATCATGTTTAATGCCATCCATTGGTTCGCCAAATACAAAAGAGAACAACTACATCTGTTTGCAAGGGCTATTCTGTCCTGATCAGTTCAGGCTATTTTGAATTCACCGATCCCGCCTGCCACCTGATATACCTGCGACCCAGGCATACGATCTTTAAGGTAAGATACTGCAATGCTACTCCTCTTACCTGTCTGGCACACGCAATAAATTTCTCTTTCAAAGTCGATCTCATGGTACCGGTTCTCCAAGGTATGAAGAGGGATATTAAGCGCATCTGGAAGCGGATTTTTCATAAATTCAACAGCCGTTCTCACATCAATGATCTGAGGAGTATGTTCCTGTTGTATTAGCGTTTGCAGCCGTGCCCAACTGACGGGCGGTGATAGACAATCCGGGCCTCCGGGGATTTCGGGTAATTCTGTGAGTACCAGATTTTCGGGTACTGGTTTAAAGGTAATATTGCGAAAAGTTTGGTTTAACCCATTAAATATAAGCAACTTACCCGATAAGGGCTCCCCGATTCCTGAAAGGATTTTTACAACTTCCAACGCCTGAAGCGTACCGATGATTCCCGGAATTACCCCAAGGACCCCGTTAGTTTCACAATCGGGGATCTCATTGGGCCCCGGGATATTCGGAAACAGGCAGCGATAGGTAGGTCCTCCGTGATAATTGAAGACGCTGAGCTGACCTTCAAAGCCATGGATAGCCCCGGATACAAAGGGTTTTTTTAAGAGGACACAAGCGTCATTTATAAGGTATCTCGTGGGAAAATTATCAGATGCATCGATCACGAGATCAAAATTTGATATAATTTGTAAGGCGTTCTCACGCACAAGAAAGGTGTCAAAAGCCTCAAAACTGGTTTCAGCATTCCTTGCTCTTAATTTCCTGATGGCAATTTCCAATTTGGGCCTGCCAATCTCCTCCTCTGTATATAGCGGCTGACGCTGTAAGTTGGACAGGGCGATCACATCCTGGTCTACTAATCCGAGCGTCCCTACACCCATCGCGTTCAAATATTCAACCACAGGAATTCCCAGTCCGCCAAGTCCAACCACCAGAACTCTGGACGCCTTAAGTTTTCGTTGGGCACTCTCTCCAAAATCTGGGAGGCTGGTCTGCCGTAAATACCGGTTCAAGTTCAAGTTGCTTCTATTCTTAAAAATACCTCATTGTAATCCTCCTTAGAATTCGCATTCATGAGGATACTGTCATTTTCAGGATAGACAAGCTCCGGAGACTGTCCGATCAGAAATTTGCGCGGGCAGGTGACGCGACCGGAGGTTAGAAATTCAACAGATCTTGCCAATCCTTCCGGTTCCCAGATTGCAGCAAGAGGCTCCGGAAGTCCGCTTTCAGAAGTGGCGAAAGCCGTTGCCACCTCATTGTTCCTGGCTGCTACCAGTGATTGCAGGGATACCGCATCCATCAAGGGGAGATCGCAGGCCAAAACCAGCCAGGCGGCCTCCGGATGGGCAGCATGAGCACTTAACAATCCGTTATACGGACCTTTATACTCATTCTTGTCAATAATATAAAGTGCATGGTCCGGAATTTCTGAAAGCTGGTCCTCCCGGATGCTAAAGTAGGTACGGCTGCAAACTTTGGATAAAAGTTTATAAACATAGTTCCGTTGGGGCATACCATGATATTCTATAATGCTTTTGTCCTCTCCCATCCGGGTGCTTTTACCACCACAAAGGACCAACCCCAGCAATTCTATCTTGTCTTTAAGGCTTTTCATGATTCAACTACAGACGCCCAAATAATTAGTTTAACCCCCTATTGAGGTCATCGAGTTAGCAAATACTTCGGAATATTCCTTTTGTGCCTCAAACCCTGTTTTGGCTCTTTTACCAATCACCTCTTCAAGGGCAGAATTGATTTGCTCAATAGGGGCACCCCATCGTATAAGTTCTCTGAGATTGAGTTTGGGTTTTCCGTAAAGACAGGTGATCACATCTCCTGTGGCAGTAATCCGGAGACGGTTACAGGTCCCGCAAAATGTCCTGCTGAAGGAAGGAATCAGGCCAAAGGACCCATTGTGTCCGTCTATTTTATAATTAATGGAGGTAGAGGTGGGATGTGATTCAAGTTGCCGGCAATCAGGGTATTTCTCCCTGATGTGTTCCAGGATCCGCCTGTAATCCCACCGTATGTTATCAAATTTTTTTGATCCTCCGTTAAATGGCATCTCCTCCAGGAACCTGACGGAAATATTGTGATCTTTTTGTAATTCCAGCATGGGCAGGATTTCCTGAATGTTCTGATCCTGAAGGACAATACAATTCACACGTACATTAAACCCTCCATGAATGAGCCGGAAAAGATTGGTATAAACGGTATCAAATTGTGATCTTCTGGTGATGTTTTCAAAGGTCTCTTTTTGAATAGCATCGAGGCTGATATTTACGTTGACGATTCCAAGCGCCTTCAATTCGTCTATAAAGGGGCCGATGAGGGTAGCGTTCGTGGTTATGGAAATGTCCCGCAATCCGTCCAGACCGCTGAGATAACGGAGGAGTTGCATGAGGTCCTTTCTCACAAAAGGTTCTCCTCCCGTGATGCGGATCTTTTCAATGCCATGGTCTACCAGTATTTTACTAAGCCGGCAAAGTTCCTCTATTGTAAACAGGTTTTCTTTCGCGGCAAAGTTGATTCCTTCTGCGGGCATACAATAGTTGCACCTTAAATTGCAACGATCGGTGATCGCCAGCCTCAGGTAGTTGATATGTCTGTTGTGATTATCGATCAGCATCTTTCCTCTTCCAATGTTTGATTATGCGTTAACACCTTGTCAGCGCGAATTATAGATAACTTATTCCATCTCATTGCTCCCAAAGGTGATGTAAGGACAAATCTCAGGCTCTCCGAATTTTTTTTATCCTTCCGCAGCACCAAATCATCCCCCGCTTACAGGGGGTATGAGGGCTATTTCGTCAAAGTTATCAATTTTAGTTGTATCGGCCGCATAGTTGTTGTTTACGGCGATAGCCAGGGATGATAATTTTGTCAGTGCGGGATAAGTGTTACCCAGGTAGTCCTTAAGCTCGCCCACTGTTTTTAGACGGTTGGCATTGGTAAGTGGGAGACTTATGGAAGCACTGCCCACAATATCCTTGGTGACTCCGAAAAGAAGAATGTTCATAGTTCAGCCAGTTTTAGTTTCTTCGCGACATTATCAGATCTGCTTATTTGTAAAAAGTCCGATTTAAAGCCATTTCCCAATTCCACTGCCTAATGTGATGCCCACTGAGCTTTCCCTGAAGCTCAAGTCTTGTTCTGCTAAATTAATTAATACCAGTACATTTTTGGTGATTTGGGTTCTCCTGACCGGACTTCTTTTCGCCGGTCAGGACATAAATTCTCATCTTTTATCCTGCGATCCCCCGCCATACTTTTCCATCTACATCTTTGAATCAGTCCGTTAAGTGATTGGGTAACCTTCCTTAAATACTCAGGATGGCCACCTTTCCCTGAGACCAACTTTCCAAATAGATCGGGAATTCCCCTTTTTTTAAAGAAATATAAAGCTGCATATGGACTACAAGATATCTAAAAATCCTGGCAAAAGCCTCCCTTTTAACAATGACGGCATTGATTTTAACAATTAATAACCCGTGTATATTTCCTTGAATATCTGTGAGATAGTTACCCGCTAGATCGCTCAATGGGGGATCATAAGATCAGACTGATTTATCATCAATGTAACATTCCACACAGGGATGCAACCATAAAAAAGAGGCAGGAAGGAGGGTACTGATCCTTTTCCTGAATAGTTGATTGACGACTTCCTTCTTCCCTGCTCCACTCACCAGGAATATTATTTTTTTGGATTGTAAAATGGCTGAAAGTCCCAAGGTCAGGCCTGTCTCCGGGGAGAGGACACTATTGCCAATCATGGCATGTTGCCTGGAGGAATGGGCGAGACGGCTAAGATGAATCCCCGCCGTCAGGCTCTCCCCGGGTTCATTAAATCCTAAATGTCCATTTTTTCCAAGGCCGAGAATGCAAACGTCAATGCCCCCGGAAGCAGCAAGGGCAGTTTCCATCCTCTGACATTCCGTAACCGGATTTGTTGCATTGCCCTGAAAGGAAATATAGTTGTCTGTAGTTATCCGCAGAGGCCTGATCACACGAAGCTGAAGGTAGGATTCGCAACTGCCCGGATCATCAGGTGGCAGCCCATACCATTCGTCCAGCTTGATCACCCTCATGCTATCAAATAGCTCTGGTTCCTTTCTGGCTGTTGATTCGAGTTCGGCATATAAACCTTCAGGAGATACTCCGGTGGCTGTACAAAGCAGGAGATTGCCGGACTTCCGTACTTCCTTTATTACAGTTTCGGCAGCCAACCGGCTCATCGTCTCATAATCCGGACTGTGAATAATTTGCATCAGCTCTGAGATTGATCTCTAATGTAAAGACAGCCTGCTATGGTCATATTACTTCTCTAATGTGGTATTGGGTTCGAAGGATTGTGGGTTCACCCTGCTCACTTTATTTTTTTGTAACTGATCTCTTTGAACTCGATGACATCCCCCTCCCCGTGATTCTGAATGCCTATATAGCCTTTTAGAGGCCTTGGACCACGATCAGGTTCATAGGACTCAATTTTCTCAGGAACAGGATCGCCTTCCGTAAAATCTGTGACAAGCACCTCATTGACCATAACAATGGTCCTGTTACCCTGCAATGTAATGTTCATTGTATTCCACTTCCCCGCTATCCCGGGACTGGCTTTTGCCTTTGTTAAAGAGTATAGCACTCCCGTTCTGTGATTTATGTCTTCACGATCATCAATCTGTACTTCGTAGCCTTTATTAACTGGCATCCATGCTTCCGTAGGAATTTCAGGAATCCGGATAAAGACCCCGGCATTGTTAGCTTCCGCACCCTTATAAACCAGCCTGAGTTGGATATTTTCGAATTTTTGTGCAGTGAACCAAAGAAGACCCATTCCCCCATGGCTTTTGAGAATACCATCTTCCACTGTAAAATGACCTTCCCCCACATGTTCCCATCCTTCTGTGTCTGATCCGTTGAAGATCGGATGCCATTCCTGGGCCCAATTGAGAAGGGGTAACATAAACAACAGGATACAAAACTTTTTCATCATTGCGTTTCGCGAAAAAAAGTTACCGGTCGGTACTTCAAGTCTACTACAGGGATCACCTTTTATTTTTCCAGTCGCACCACCTTGTCCCGCAATTCCCTCCAGGTGACCGTAATGATATTATGGTCCTTCAGCAACTGAGCACATTCAGGACTTGTAAAAAAATCATAATCGGCCTGCCGCCAGGCCGAACCCCATTCAGGATGATCAATGGTAACTGCCTTCATCTCCTCGTTGTCATAGGCAAGATGAATTAGCAGGCAATGTAAGCCGGGCTTTAAATTACGGAACAAATTTGTGTAAAATTCCCTACTGCCTTTTTTGAACTCATCCGGAAGTATTGTTGGAATGCCGGATACCACAACGGTTTGATCCCCTATCATCTGTTTTACCTCATTCAATTCGATACTGTTGACCCTCCCGTCAAGAAGGACAGGCAATCGGAATTCCTGTCCGACTTTCATATAGGCAGCCAGATAGTCCGGGGTGCTTACAGCTGCACCCATATGAGCATCCAGGTGTGTTACGTTTACTCCGACCTGATAAGCCTTTTTAACCTGATTGCGTAACTCCAGTTCCACTTCTTCCCGCGAAGCCGAATTCACCAGACTGTCTACTGCAGAATAAAAATAGCCTTCCCGGTTTACAAGGCCGGGTACCGAATCACGGGATGTAACAGGCCCCCATTTATAGTGCTTCCACTCACTGGTGAGGGTAAGGTGAAGGCCCAAATCCGTATCCTGGTGCTTCCTGGCATAGGCCGCAATTTCCGGGAACCAGGGGCAGGGTACCATAATGCTTGCAGAGTTTACGGGACTGCTTTCCAACGCCTTGATACTTGCAGCATTTTGCGAGTGACTTACCCCGAGGTCGTCTGCATGAATGATGAGTAACTTAGAATTGGCAGGGTGTCCCAGAAGCTCTGCAACACTGGCCTTCTGACCGGTTAGATTCAGTGCCGCCAGGGATAAAATAAATAAAAGACTATAATTTCTCATCCTGAATTGCTTAGGGGTTGATAACGGAAAGTTAAACTACAAAAATAAATGCGCATTCATCGATGGAGAAATATAAAGAATTTATTCCATGCTATAATTTAATCCTGTTTTATCCGTTTTGTTGGTGAACAAAAACTATTATGGAAATGAAAAAACTTCGAAATTGCCTTGGTTCCCTATTCATAATAACCTTATTCTTTTCCTGCGGCAATGCCGACGATGATGTTAATTTTGACATTAACGACGGGGGGCTGGGACAGGGGAAACCGGTTGACGATTGCCTGAATCTCGGAGAAAACGACCTCGTCCTCTCCATTCAGGACCAGTATACAACACTTCCCGGAAAAGTATCCATTTTTTTTAAGGTATCAGATAGCGACGGGAAACCTGTGCCCGGACTAGCGGCCTCCCAGTTTACCATTTATGAGCAAGGGAGAAATGACGACTGCTTCAATACGATTTCAACCTCTGAATCTTTAGCCCGGATTTCTCCTAATTCGCAGATATTTAATAACAATACCCTGCTTGTGCTCGACCTGAGTGCGAGTGTATTGACAACGAGCCTGGCGGAGTTAAAGACAGCTTCTGTCAGCTTTATAAACAATGTCATGCCCGAAGACCCGGTGGATTCTTTTAAAATGGCTATTTATTGGTTTGACGGAGAGGATGAACTTCACCTGCTGAATGATCTGACCCCCCTGAAGGAAGAATTACTTTCTGCCATTGACGGTATCACCGATACAATAAGCAATGACCCATCCACCGATCTTTACGGAGCTGTCATAAAATCAACTGACAGGGCTACAGAATTATTGAACATGAGTACAACAGACAATATCATTGGCGCTTCTTCTGTTGTCATATTTACAGATGGGACAGATCAGGCTTCCCGGTATACAGAGGCTGCTGCCCTTCAGAAAGTGAATGACGCGAACCCAAATATTTCATTTTTCAGTATTGGTCTGGGCGGTGAGATCGACACGGAAGTTCTTGCGGATATTGGCAAAACATTCAGTGTATTCGCAGGAAACAAGGAAGAATTGGAAACCACTTTCAACGATATTTCCCTGCGGGTTTCCGAGCAGGCGAATAGTTTTTATCTCTTTGAATACTGTACTCCAAAGAGAGATGGCAGCGGAGAAAATAATCTGGCAATACAGGTCAAGGACGGAAGCAGACAGGGTGCCGTTCAGACCAAATTTGATACCCAGGGATTCACTGGCGGATGCCAGTAAAGACCAGGCCGGGCATTTTATGGACCGGTAACCGCTATTATTTCACTTAGGAGATCTCAAAAATCCTTAATAAATTTAGGTTATAAGGGCATCCGCACTTTGCGCGGATGCCCTTTTTTGGTCGATTCTATATGTTTTTTGGCCTGGTCCGGTAGGGTATTGATTGACAAAATTGTTTTACTACCAAACAACTAATGACCAACCTGCCTGCATCCTAAAAAAAGAAGCAGATGTTACACTTAAATAACGCAATGATGGATGTACTCAACGAAGTTATCAGGCAAAGTGCCATTGGAAAAGTGCCAATTGCTTTTAAGAATCTGGTATTAATGATCTTTTCAACCATTGTCATGACCTTGCTTACCATGCTGATGGTCCTTCTGATCCACGGTCCCGAAATGACCATTACCTTTGGATACTGACCTGATCGGACAGGGTCATGCCGCGTCCTAGTAAATTCCTTCGCCTCCGGCTCCTCTGGAATTACTTCATGATCATTGCATTTTTAAAATTTCCTTTCCCGGACTCCAGATCAATGAGAAAACCATTGATCACCGCATAATGATATTTCCCGTCTTTCTTTAAAAGGAAGGTGGGATTCACTCCAACCTCCAGTCGAAAATGGGGTAGTTTGAAGGATTTACTGACCACGTTCAGGGGTACGGGTGAATCCTTTTGGTCCTTGGATAAGTTGTCTACCCTGACATAACAGTAACCTGACCTGAGCAATTCTGTAGAATTCAGGGCCAATAGGTCCTTCACCGAGGCCACTTTTTCAGGGTATATGCGTCCGGGTTCTATGGTGTAACCCTCCGCATTCAGGGTTTCATATCCATAGAAAGTTGAAAGATCACCCTGGTCCACAATCCTGCTGTTGTACCAGAAATCCTGAAATCCCTCCTTTTCAATTTCCAACCTGTGTATGCCAAGGTCCAGGACATATCTCTTGCCCAGAAGTTCGTAGGTGACCCCGGAAATTTTAAGATCAAATAATTGTCTGTCGTTTTGGGGGATCGCTTCATATGCGTCAAGCGGGATATCCTGATATTTCCCGGTCGCAATGGTATAAATAGCCGAGAGGATAGAAACATAATTCAGTTTGCGGATCTCCTGTTTTTCCGGATCCTGGCTATAGCCGCCCGATTCAATTAAAATGGCACTTGTCCCCCATTTCTGAATATTATCACCAAATGCCCTGGGTTCAAATTCATCACTATACCGGCCAACCTGTCCGGGGGCGTACTTTTGAATCACCGAATTCATAAAGGCAATGACCTTCATGGCATTTCCGCGGACGTCATTGATTTCCTTCCCGTAGTTGTATGCGGGAGCGAGGTAAGAGATGGTCGCGGGTTTTTCGGTTCTTTCAGCGTTATAATATGTGCTCTGATCATGCAGGTTGAACCCGAATTCCGCATCAAGACTGTCCCGAACTTTCTTGAGGATTTGACCCTCAGGGGATTGTAACATAAGCGCGTCTCTGTTGATATCTATGCCCAATTTGTTCCGCCTCTGGTAAACTTCTGCCCCATCAGGATTAAGCATGGGCAGGAAATGCAAGGTAAGACGCCCGAAAATTTCCTGTTTTTCCTTTTCAAAAGCCTCACTGTCCAGGAAACGGAGGATGTCAAAAATCGCCTGGGTTGCCGTTGGCTCATCCCCGTGCATCTGGCTCCAGAGGAAGACATCCGTGTCCCCGGATCCTATGCTAATCAGTGAAAGTTTCCTCCCTTCAATTGAATGTCCCACCGTTTTAACCGTAAAAGCGGGCTTCTGTAGGTACGCTTTGATAAGTGGCTCGAGATCCTTGTGCTTAATTCGCCGTTTGGTCAGCGACGGTTCCCTGAAATCCTCATACCGGTCATATAAAAAGGAGGTCAATTCCTGATGCTGACATCTGACATTCGAAAGGCATAATGCACATAACAGAAAGAGGGTAGTCGAGATTTTAATTTTCATAAGGTCTGATTTTTACAGGTACAGGCTGAAATAAAAGTTTATTTGTCGCTTTGCGGATCTTCTTCATAAAATCCATTCCCGGATCTGTCTTGATTGTTCTATAGCTGCTATCTTTTTCCAACCATAGTGCATGATCCTCAAAATTAGTGTATTCATAATGGCCGATAAGATAGTCGATCGGATATTTTGAAGTAAGATATTTTACGAGTTTTATATTGGCTCTCAACTGGGCCCTGGTAAGGCGCATATTTTCAGTGCCCCCTACGTTTTCGATTCCAATGGCACAGTGATTAAGTCCGATGACATGCCGCGCCATGATGGTCTCAGGCATCAGGCGGTAAATAGTTCCGTCCTGAGACACCAGAAAATGCGAGGAAACATTCAAGGCACCCGCAGATTGGATATCAGTGCGTGAGCCGGCTATTAACGGTGGGTTAAAGGTGTCGAAGGATTTTTTAAGGGAGGGGATGGCGGTCCAGTGCAAAACGATCATTTTTGGAAGGATCTCTGACGTTCCGGGGTACAGACCATATCTGTCCGCAAGGTAGTCCATGGTCAGGGACAGTCTTTCATCATTAAATAAAATCGGTTGATCCCTAATATTCACTGTGGCAGTACAGGATAAAAGAAGCGATATTCCGGGCAGCAACTGTAATAGCCTCATGGGCGAAGCGGATTAATACAATTAAAGGTACTATTCACGGTTTTACAGGATCAGCATTGGATGTAACTTTTTTAACGGCGTAGCGTATTTGCAATCTTTTACGCCCCCATTCGAGCGCTTTTTCTACGTCCTTCCCCATATAGAGATCTATCCTTCTTCGCCACCTTGCATGCATTTTGTCCTTTACAAGATAGATGCCCTCCAGGCCTTCAATCTTTACCTGGGTATTGTGATCCAAGCCCAATTCTATGAGGTCGCGGGACACAGCGATACAGCGCATCCCCGGTTTCAGGGTGTCTCCCCATGCAGCGAGATTTGGATCATTGGCTGTCTGAGACGGCACCGAGTTATATGCGGAGGCTGTGACCTCCATTGACTTCCAAACGTATTCCTCTTTCTCGGTACAGGTACTTACTCCGAAAGTTAGAAATACTCCAAACATTATTTGTTTGCGGCTATTCATTCCCTGGGATTTAGATTGTTTTTAAGAAGTAGCACATCGTGATCTTTAGCCTTCCAACGATTGGCGAATTCCGGTGGCGCCGGAGTAAAGGATTCACTAAAAGAAGATAGGACAATATCCTCATCCCCATCAAGATCAATATCGCCGGAAACCATCAAAAACCACCTTCCATCCTCCGGAACGTCCAGAGAAAAAGGAGAAAAAGTAAAATTCTCCGGTTGATCATTACGGAGATATACAAAGGATCCTTCCCCGGATTGGTAATCCGGAAAAGTAGAAAGAAGGGCGAAATCCGAATCCCCGTCCTGGTCAAAGTCGCTTGTTACGACCCTTGTCGCCCCATGAAACGGATAAAAGAATACTTCTTCAAATTCTCCTTCACCGTTGTTGATATGAATCCTCATGCCATGATAGGGTTTAAGGATATTTGATTTGTCTGCATTATCACCCTGTACACTGACTATATCCATATTACCATCGCCATTATAATCCAGCAATTCAAACCAGCTTGACCCGTAGACAGGGCTGAATCTGATCACCTTTTTGGCTGCAAATTCCAGATTTTCCTTCTGGTAAAAGATGGTCACTCCCTCATCACCCTGAGCTGTCAGCACGACGATATCAGTTTTACCATCCTTGTCCATGTCCTCGGCAACGGCCCTTATGGAACCGGGTTGATTTAGCAGGGTTTTCCTTTCGTATTGTGCAGATCCTTTATTTATTAAAAAACTCAGGGCACCGGTGAGATCTCCAAATTCGCAAACTACGAGTTCATCTTTCCCGTCACTATTAAAATCGTGAACAAGGGTACTGACCGGCCGGTGGAATTTCTCCGGGATTGGAGAGGTTGTTCCTGAATTTTCGAAAAACACAGTGCCGGTTGTGAGTTCGGATGGCCTCAGGCTTCCGATTGCAGTCACATACCGGTTGCCCTCGTTTTGAGTATAATCAACAATAGTGTTTCGAAAAGTACCAGTTACCCGGCTCCCAGCCCCTGAAAAATCAAGTTCGAACAACCGCCCGGAAAGTTCCCCGGCAATTATTTTGTTGCTATCGGCATCAAATTTTAAAAAGGTGATGGAGGATCTTCCATTGCTGTCAAGGGATACCGGATTTTCGGTAAACTGGGTAATCACCGAAGGCATTTTCTTTTTCGTGGGGTTCAAAATCGAATCGGGGGCGAGTTTTAGGATATAGTTTCTGAGAATCGCCCAATCTTCAGGACGGATGACTGGTCGGTCAGGAAAAGTTCCCGTTTTAAGGATGGCTTCCATTTCTGTGAATGAAAGTCCATGAAGAGGATCATAACCATTTTCACGAATGCCCAGACGCGCACCCATTTCAGGCAGAATATCTTCTTTCCAGATTTTTTTGGGGAGATCGGCAATGTCGGGAGCTTTGTGGCAACTTGCGCAATAGGAATTATAAAGGGCGACCTCTTTCTGTTCTTTTGATTTTTGGCAGGCTAGAAATAAGAGCATGCACAATCCCAAGTTAAATCTGGACATAGGATGTTATTAGCCACCTTAAAGTTACATTTAATTTTGAAAGCAAATCTCAGTGATTGCCGGTTGAGTAACAGGGACAGATTACCATCCGCTGGATCATTCATCTGCCCTCAGCTTTCCTGCGAAGCCCTCCTTCAATTTAGACGGTACTTTTATTATATGATATGCACCTGCTTTTCTAAAGATGATTTGAAAAACCAGGGAAGTGGGCTTTATAAATTGCCGTAGGCATTTTTACCCCCTTCAAAGTCTGACAGAACATCGATTTCAACTGACGTTCCGGATCCTTAATTGCCAAGAACTTTTGTTGCCAATTCAGTGTCTAGATACTCGTTGATCTCGTGTGGTTTCCCCGTCCTTTACCTGACATACCCTGTAATATTTGCGGTGAAAGGACCTTTCAGTAACTGTAGTATTTCGTCCTTTTATTTCGACTACCATGTTGTCGCGATCGGCAATAGCGCTATGGACCACAACTTCAAAAGGTCGCTGAATAGTGGTCCGCACGTTTTTCCACAAGTCATTCACAACCTCTATTTTCCATTGAAAGATCTGGACCCCTGCCCGAAACCCATCCAATTCCCTTGATAATCTTCGGCCATTGGTTGCAATAGTGGTTCATTATTTCCTTTATATAGTTCATTGAAGATGGGTGAAATAATATCGTTATTGCTTTTCATATATGATAGCATTTGTTAATCGAGCCCGCCTGTGAGATTTAATTTGCATGCTATAAAATGACAAATATCAATACACTGGCCAAAGACCACATAAATGAGGACTTTCACAACAATAATTTCTCTTGTCGGACAATTGGTTGTAAGTTTACTCTGTAATCAAAAAGTTAATTTTTTCATTTTCATATAGTGTTCTCGTAAAAGAGTCCTGTTCCAAAGGCAGGGCTCTTTTTAGTTGCTATATGATCAAAAAAAGGGATCCTCAGGCTGCAGAATAAGTCCTGATGTCCTCACTTTCTCAGGGAATCCATTTATTTGAACCAAAATCGGGACGGCGTTTTTCAAGAAAGGCATTTCTGCCTTCCCTGGCCTCTTCGGTCATATAAGCCAGCCGTGTCGCTTCTCCGGCAAATACCTGCTGTCCCACCATCCCGTCGTCTGTAAGATTCATCGCGAATTTGAGCATTTTAATTGAGGTCGGCGACTTTCCCAAAATTTCCTTTGCCCATTCACAGGCCGTCCTTTCAAGATCTTCATGCGGAACAACAGCGTTTACCATCCCCATTTCCATGGCTTCTTTAGCGGTATAGCTTCGGCCAAGAAAGAAAATTTCCCTCGCTTTCTTCTGACCCACCATTTTTGCCAGGTAGGCAGATCCATATCCACCGTCAAAACTGGTCACATCCGCATCTGTCTGTTTAAAAAGGGCATGCTCACTGCTTGCAATGCTCAGGTCGCATACAACATGAAGGCTATGTCCGCCCCCGACGGCCCAGCCGGGAATTACCGCGATCACTACCTTCGGCATAAACCGGATAAGTCGCTGTACTTCGAGAATATTGAGGC
The DNA here is from genome assembly GCA_041744575.1 of Muriicola sp. Classification (GTDB taxonomy): domain Bacteria; phylum Bacteroidota; class Bacteroidia; order Flavobacteriales; family Flavobacteriaceae; genus JTS-RE37. Next base: position 45,244 of record JBGTKP010000051.1, on the reverse strand, counting down.
GGTGTCTGCCATCATCACCAACATAACCCTGTTCGCCCCTTGTTTTTTGGTCCCCTCCACTGCAAAAGGAATATACTCCATCTTTTGCGGATGGTCCTTCGGAAGTCAAAAGAACCACTCCAATAGAGGTATCTTCCTGGGCATCATAAAGAGCTTCGTACAGTTCAGCAGTAGTCTTTGGCCTGAAGGCATTTCTAACTTCCGGCCGGTTGAAAGCGATGCGGGCCACCCCATCTATTTTCCTATAGGTGATATCACTGTAATCCTTTACCGTTTTCCAGTTGGGTGTGTTCATCTGACTCCTTGATTTTGCGTTTTTAAAGATAGCGATTCCTGCAATATTGTCGTTTTAAGGTTGATCTGTATCCGGGCCATTTTCAAAAGCTGCATCACTCCTGAAAACCTTCGTGGAATGCTTTCCCTTATTTTTCTCCTCAATCCATTTGGCCAGGAATTTTGTCGCGGCATGCCTGTGATGTAAAAGCATCTCGCCAATAAAATTGCGTTCTCTGTGGGTATCAAGATGGTTCCTTAGATCGCAAATTATATTAGAGAGTTCTGTGATATGCCGCTTGTCGAAGAATTCACGTTTGAGAATTTGACGGCCTTTCCGCTGTGCTTCTATCCACAATTCCATGTCGCCGTAGAGAGCAACCGCTTTTGAAGCAAAGTCCTCCGGATGCCTGGCGACTCCCCCACCCCATTCGTCGGCGTGTCCAAGACCTTCAATGCCTGTTTGAGTAGTGACAGATGGTGTACCGCACATCATACTATCTACCAGTTTGCCCTTGATCCCTGCCCCAAATCGCAACGGTGCCAATAACACCCTGGCCTCGCCGAGTACTTCCGCCACATCGGGTACCCATCCATGAACATAAAAACCTGTTGCAGGCTCGTGGAGTTTGTACATGTGCGCCGGGAGGTAGGCTCCATAAATATGCACTTTAGCTGCCGGCATACGGTTCCTGATGATTGGCCAGATCTCCCTGGCCAGCCACTCAAATGAATCGGTATTCGGGGCATGCTTTCCCGTCCCGATGGCCACAAAATCCCTGCGCTCCTCAAAACTTTTGTCCTTTCGCGATATTGTAATGTGATCATCTCCCTCCGGAAGCAGGTACGGGACATAAACTATCAATGGCCCCGGGATCTGAAAGATCTCTGCCAGGGCTTGCTGCTCAAACCGGGATATGATCAGGGAAAGATCGCATCGATATATCGCAGCAATTTCCCTTTTCGCCAGATCCGATCCTACCCACAATCGGGTGTCCCATATTTTTCCGGAAATCAGTGCGTTCCTTCTTGCCGAACGGAGCGAATGTAAGTCCTCTGTATCAAGGATGCGAAGCGCCTTCGGTACAAATTCCGCAACCCGCCACCCAAATTGTTCTTCTGAAAGAAATCTGTCAAATACAACCAGTTGCGGCTGCAAAGCAAGAAGCAGCTTATCAAATCCGGGATCATTAACTGTAATCTTTACTTTTTTTACCCGCCACTGCTCCAGGTTTGCCGCATACTGTACATCTGAAGCAGTGCTCGCATAGGTAATCTCATAGTTTTTGGAAAAAAAACGGATCAGTTGCAGCATTCGCCCACCCGCAGCAGTGGCAGTCGGTTCAGGCCAGGTGAGACTGATAATCAGTAGTTTATCCTGATTCATCTTTTAATAATCAAAGTAATGAATGGCTTCAACAAAATCTGTGGTGCGGGAGGGAATGGGCGGATCGTACACGGCAAAGCATTGGAAAGATTTTCCGTGATCCCGGATATGGCAAGGCCGTTACAACCTTCCTGCAAATTTTTGGGATATCCGCAACCGGAGTTTCCTTTCATAATCCTCCTCCAGCCATTCCTTATAGTTCTTTGTATTATTCATGATACAATAAGAGTACTGGCGGACGCGAAAAGCGATCTCTTCTTTTAACAACTTCGCAAGGATGCGGGCATCAAAAACGTCCCTACTGTTTTCAACGCAGATCGTAGCATGCTGTTCAATGCTTCTTTCCAACACGGTTTTCGACTTCAGCCCCATGGCGAACACCTTTTTGTACTCTTCCTTGATATCAAATTCTATGTCCGCTGAATTTTTAAACCTGGTCTTTAAATCCTCGGGCATTTCATAGACAAACTCGCGTTCTATATCATCATCATTCTTAATATTCTCCAGAAAGAAATCAGGAAAGTGAAAGATCTCCTGCCAATCAATGGCGCCTTCCCACAACCCGAATCTTGCAACGTTATTACCTAGATCGATAACATTAAAGGTACTTTTATGGGGAAGGATCCGGGAACCGCGGCCAATCATCTGGAAATAGAGGGTCAGGGAACGGGTAGCCCTGTTCAGAATAATGGTTTCTACAGTTGGTTCATCAAAACCGGTAGTGAGGATACTCACCGAAGTAAGAATGGCATCCGGGGTCTCTGCGAACCATTCCAGTATTTCCCGACGCTCTGAAGCACTGTTTTTATTATCCAGATGCCTGATATTGTATCCGGCTTTCTTAAAAGTCTCGTAGACATATCTGGAAGTGCTGATCCCGTTGTTAAAGATCAGGGTTTTGGTTCCCCTGCCAATTTCCTCATAGGCAACGAGCAATTTGCCGAGCATGTTCTGATTCCCATATAATTCATCTGAGGATTTGACGGTATAATCCCCGCTGATACCGAGTTTAAGTGATCGCAGGCTCACATCATAATTATATACCATTGCTCTGGCCAGAAAACTTTTTTTGATCAGGGAGCCAATGGATTCCCCGACAATCAGTTTCTTATAATTGTCTTTCATGGGAAGCTTAATGTTCGAGCTGAGGGGGGTAGCTGTCACTCCAAGAATAATCGACTTTTCAAAAAACTTAAAAAGCTTCCTGAACGAATTGTAGTGGGCCTCATCAATAATAACAAGTCCGACATTGTTCAATTGAACCATATCTTCCTGAAGGCGGTTATTCAGGGTCTCGACCATGGCTACAAAACAGGTGTAATCATCCTGATCATTTAGCGCTTTGATGTCGCTGCTGATGATCATGTTATTAACACCAAATCCCGTCAGCATATTGGAAGTCTGGTTGCTGAGTTCGATTCGGTGGGTCAGCACCACCACCTTTTTTTTCGTGCGGGTAATATACCTGCGTGCAATCTCTGAAAAGACCACAGTTTTGCCGCCTCCCGTCGGAAGCTGGTACAGCAGGTTGATATCTTCAGGGGAATCTTGTAAATACTGAAAAATGGTATTCAGGTCTTGTAACTGATAGTCGTAAAGGGTTTTTTCAATATTCTCCGTTTGTATCGCCAAGGGCAAAAAGGATTTTGGTTTGCATTCCTACAGTTGGCATCATGCCAATTTTGCAAAACTAATTGATTTTTGTCCTTAAAAGAAATATACACCCTGAAATCTGGATATTTAATACCCGGTCAGACGAGAAACAGGGTTGAGCAATGCCTTTCCTGCCTCGAGACGACGGTAGTTTTCAATGAGTTGCGGGGTAACGGAGGCTATATCTGACACACTGGCAACATGCGGGGAAAGCTGTATGGCTTCATGTATCCAGAAGGGATGGTCTGCTGGAAGTGGTTCTGAATGAAATACATCCAGGCTGGCGCCGGCTAAATGCCCTGTTTCGAGAGCCTCCAACAGATCGGCATCTACCAGATGAGCGCCCCGGGCTACATTGATCAGATAGGCACCGCGAGGAAGTAGCGCCAGATGTTTACTGTTCAGGATGCCCCGGGTTTCTCTGGTAAGTGGCAGCAGGCATACCAGGATATCCGAATGGGCCAGACAGGTTGCCAGCTGATCAGCACCTGAATACATTGTAGCCCCCCTGAAATTTTTCGGGGAGCGTGACCAACCGACCACCCTGAAATTAAGATTTAAAAGATCAAGCGCTAATTTGCCTCCCAGCGCACCCATTCCCAGAATACCAACACAAACAGCACTGCTCCGTCGGTATGGCAGGGGATGCCATGATTTATGCCTCTGGTCCCTGCTGTAAATATTTAAATTCTTAATATGTGCAAAGATCCGTGCAATGACAAATTCGGACATGTCAGCTGTCAAAAAGGGATCCACCACCCGTGAAACAGGCACGCCTTTGGGAAATTCGGGATCGTCAAAGATAAAATCGACCCCTGCGCCCGAAGAGGCGATGCATCCCAGGTGGGGATAGCAGGACAGACTTCCGTCCGGGTGTTTCCATACCACCGCCATCTTTACCTCATTTCTTGGATGATCCTCCAGATAGTTGTAAACGGGAATGTCCGGTGCAGCCTCAGTGAGGGCGTTCACCCATTCGCCCAGTCTTTGATCCTGCCTGATGACAACCATGGCCATATGCTTTATATTTTAGGGACGACTTTAATCTATTAGATCCAAGGCGTTTGTGAAATCCTCCTTCAACTGCCAATCCGATTCCATGACCTTTAGGTAAAATGAACGGATCCGACTTTGATATTCCGTTAGCAGGTCATTGACGGAAATAAAAGCAAGCGCCTCGGTGAAAGAATTGAGCATGCTTTTATAAAAATTGTCGGGCACATTGCGAGCCCTGGTATAGGCCATTCCCGTTTCAACATTATACAGCATCAGCTCTGCCACAAGAGGCGAATCCATTCCGAGAGTGATAAAGTGTCTGATATACTTCTGAGCAACTGACCTTCTTGCCCTGGGTTTTTTTCTCCGGGAAGGAAAGTATTCATTGTATAACTTCATTTTGGCTTCACGGATCAATTTATCTTCCCTTGGATTAAAAACAAAATCGAAATAGGTTTTCACCGCCGGAAACCGATCGTAGAGATCTGTAATCTGGACTTCCAATTGAGGTTTGTCCAGTTGGGCCAAATATTTTTTCAGGGCGGTCTTGCTCATCTGCCTAAGATACTCATTCGCTGTGAATCTCCGGAGATCAGATCGCGGTATACCCTGTCCTGTGGCCTTACATCCTTTTCGGATAGCCAGTGATTTGGGACGTTTCTCATAAATTCTTTATAATATTAGCCGCATCCTTTAGGATATAACGGAATAAAAATGTATAATGAAAGCTAGTAATAATTTAATCCATTGTATATAGATGAGGCAACTAAAGATAATCAAGCAGGTCACCAACAGGGAATCCAAGTCATTAGACAAATACCTGCAGGATATCAGTAAAATAGAATTGATTACTGCAAATGAGGAGGTAGAACTCGCGCAAAAGATTCGTACAGGAGACCAGACGGCTCTCAATAAGCTGACGAACGCCAATCTCAGGTTTGTGGTATCCGTTGCGAAACAATATCAGAACCAGGGCCTGAAGTTACCCGATCTGATCAATGAAGGTAATGTCGGTCTTGTCAAGGCTGCAAAGCGTTTTGATGAAACGCGCGGATTTAAGTTTATCTCTTATGCCGTCTGGTGGATCAGGCAATCCATTTTGCAGGCCCTGGCAGAACAATCACGGGTGGTACGCCTGCCCCTGAATAAGATTGGTTCCATCAATAAAATTAAGAAAACATTCTCCTATCTTGAGCAGGCTCATGAAAGACCTCCTTCTGCCGAGGAAATAGCGAAGGAACTTGACATGACAGTGAATGAGGTCAAACAATCCATCAAAAACTCAGGGCGCCATGTTTCTATGGATGCACCTCTGAGAGAGGGAGAGGAATCCAATCTGTATGATGTCATCAGATCCGGCGAATCCCCAAAACCGGATAAGGGGTTGATGCTTCAATCATTGAATACGGAAATCAACAGAGCGTTGGAAACCTTATCGCCGCGGGAGGCCGACGTGGTTAAACTTTATTATGGCATAGGGGATCACCAGTCGATGACCCTTGCCGAAATTGGACATACTTTTGATTTGACGAGAGAGCGGGTCCGGCAAATCCGGGAAAAGGCCATTCGAAAATTACGGCATAATTCCAGGAGCAAATTATTGAAAACCTATCTGGGTTGATTACATAAAAAAATGGAGCGGTTTCCGCTCCATTTACTTTCCGTTTACACTGAGATTTCCTAGGTGTAGCTGATTCTGTTAATATTGTAATCCATTAAAATAGTATTTAAATCTTCCAGGAAGTTTAAATAGGAGGCATTGTCGTGATTCTTGTTGGCCATAATTGTAAGATTTAGGATAGAATGAGCCGCAGGACTACAGGTAATCCAGTTCGGCAAGTTCGTTCAAGCTTAAGATTTCATTTAGATCCCGGAGGAATGTAAGGTATTCCTCCCCGTAGGTGTCGTATAACATGATAAGATTGGGTTTAACATTATTGATATTTGGGTATCAATAATCACAGAGTAAACTTACTCATTTCCTCCAATCCCTTCAACAAAATGTGGTGTATCATACACTTTTTGTTGTCATTCCATGTTAATTTTAAGGTAAGTCCCGTCACTCTAGAACTTTACCCTATAAGTAAAGCCGCCAATGACGGAAAAGTAGTAGTCTCCGGGGCTTGTTACCAACTCCTGTCGGGCGATACCGAGACTTGTTCTATAGACATTTGGTCCACTCTTACCGGTGAACTGGTAGTCCATATTCGCCCGCTGTGATTCCAGGTACAGAAGTGTTTCTGATAGCACGGTACCGTCCAGGACCAACTGCCGGATCTCCGGAGAAAAGCCCATTCCAGCAGAAACACCTAAAAAATTCTCAGCATCCTTAAAATACTTCCGAACCAACAAGTTTCCGGAGACCCTGGTGAGTTGATTGGATTTGGGGGTGATATAGGACCTGAGTGAGAAATAATAATTGCCCTTGTATAAGCCCAGAGAGTTCGTTACTACTGAAACATTTCTCGCATCAAAATCTATATAACGCATTCCTGCGGAAAACTCCATTGCCCAGGGAAAAGTCATGTAAACATCGCCTCCGACCTTGTGATTGGGGTAGATACTGGCCTGAGAATAACCGTAATTGAGATAGGCATATACCCTTTTGGCTAATTTGGGATAGAGATCCAGGTCGTATTGGATTCCGTTTGTATTGAACCTGTGGCTGTAATTAATCCTTGGGATGAGGCTTCCAAAGCGTGTCTGTCGCTTATATTCTATGCTGGAATAGACCATAGGATCGTAAATCATATCAAAGACCATGACAGCGTTGGAAACGCTGATCGCATTCTTTTCCTTGGCCGGTGGTTCAGTTTCCTTAACTGGCAACGAATTGTCCTCCACACTTGGTGCTGTTTTGGAGAGTTGAAACAAGGCTATTGTTTTCAATTCGCTGATCTGAGCGTCTTCGTCCAGGAAAGACAGCGCTTTATTGGACAAACCAAGGGCAGTCGGATAATTTCCGGCGTATAGTTCATTTTTGATGGCACTTCTCCAAAATTCCCCTGAATTGCGGTGTACGGAGGTAATCCTGTTAAATTCCTTCCGGGCCAGTTTGTAATTCCCGTCCCAGCTATGGGTCCGAGCCAGCAGAAATAGCACCTCAGGATTGTTAGGATCCTCTCCCAACAAGCGCTCAAGAATACCCTGTGCCCCCCTGTGATTGCCTTCATATGCAAGACTCTTTGCGCTGGAGAAGTTTTGAGGTACGGATAGAGATGATGCCATTTCCTGAGCCGAAATAATCGATCCCGAAAGCAATAAAATCAGTAGGATATGTGTCCGGCGCAAGTTCATGATTTTTCAAAGGCGGGTTTTGCATGCACCTGTAAGGCCTGCCCGTCGACTTCCGCTGACAGATCGGAATTTTTCAGGTATTCCCTTTTAGCACGTGCTATTTTATCAGCCACTTCTCCGGCTCCTGAACTGTTCTCCTCGACCAGCCTGATGAGCTCAAAGCCTTCCTTTTGTTTTCCTGACCAGAAATAGACATCAAACAGCGCTGCATAAGAATCCACATAATCCGGTACCATCTCAATACAAGCTTGTAAAATCTCAATTGCGGTCTCATAGTTGCCCTGCCATCCATTCACCCTGCCCATGAGAATTTTAGAATCTATATGTCCCGGAACTTCGGAAATAATGAAGCGGCATAACAGTAGCGATTTGGCGTATTCCTTCTTAAATGCCAGCTCCCTGGCAGTCTGATAGGCCTGATCCGAATTTTGCCCGTTGTAAACGCTGTTGATCCATATCACTTCGCTCTCTTCGAATTCTTCCTTTTTCAGCGTAAAAAGAGACAGGCTATCCGGGATGATCTTATTTTGTGTGGTTACATAGGCGTTCATGGCTTTGAAATCGGCCATTTTCTTTTTCAGCAAAGAGGTCCCTCCCATCGCAGTACCTAAATTCATTTCTTCATCAATGGACAATACTTCCCCATCTGTATAAAAGTCAAGGCCGCTTACAAACTCCTTCAACTCATTTTTATTTCGCATCAAAGGGATGTCCCTCGTTGATCGGAAAGCCCTCTGAATATCCAGCACATCGCCCATCCACGCTACCTTTTTGGGCATTTTTAGCTCATATGATCCGTTCAAAAGCGCCAGGATACTTGGCGTTACATCAAAATGTGACACCAGAGGGCTCATTTTCCTCGGGGTTTTCAACATAGGACTGTATATCATCAGGGGAACGTGAAATCTGCTCAATGCATTTCTCTGAGGGATGGGGATCAACCGGTGATCTCCTGTAATTATAAAGATCGTATTGTCATATCCCGGCTGGTTCCGGTAGGCGTCCAACGCATATTTGATGGCATCATCCATGTAAAGCAGGCTCGCAAAAACTTCATCATTTTTCTGTACGATACCGCGTGTCCGGCTGTCATAACTTCCCTGGTCCAAAATCCTTGCTACCTGACTTTCATAGGCTTCCTTCGACGGTGGGATAAAGGGCTCGTGAGTACTGATGGTCATATATACTTCCATTCTGGGCTGATCGCCTTCTCTGGTCAGGCTCATACTCTTTCGGAAAAGTTCCATATCAGGATAACCCCAGGATGAACCTGCGGCATCTTCCGCCTGCAGTTCATATTTCTTTCCGAATCCGGATCGGTCCAGAACAAAGTCAATATTCTCGCTTCTCAAAAATTTCTCAACATTATCAAAGGTGCTGTTGGTTCCCTGATAATACGAAGTCCTGTAACCATTATTTTTCAGGATCCCGTATAGTGTAAGTTTGTTTGGATATTCATCAAGCTCCATAAACCCGCTTTTCCCAAATGGGAGTGATCCCAGTAAGGATGGCACCACCCCAAATGTTCTTCCGGTGTTGCTCAGACAGTTCTCCCAATACAGCGAATTTCGGCTCAGGGAGTCCAGATAGGGGGTGAATCCGCCGAATTCGGCCCCTTCTCCTACAAAGTCGCGCCCAAGCCCCTCTACTATAATGAATACCAGATGAGGTTTCTCTTTTCCTAGCTGAAAGAAAGTCCCAAGAACATTTTCCGCTTCCGGCCTTTTGATGAGTGGGTATTCCACTGCAGAATTGTAGGAGTTGTCTTCCGTAGTAGACACATAGAGATTGATGGCCAGATATTGTGTCTTATTTTGATTGACTGGCCGGCCTTCCGTGAAAAGGGTCGCAACGAAGAGACTGAACAGGATGATGGTAAATGGATAGAGCCTGCTTATACGGTGATAGAATTTTGAGGTAATTTTATAAAAGCAGCCAAACACGATGGTAATGATCACGATGCCGAGGAGCAGGCCATAGGACATTCCTCCGGAGTTTGAAATCGTTTCCCGCATATCACTCCAGCTGTAACCGAGTAAATCCGAACCAAGGGGCACAAGAGTAGTGCAGTAATAACTGATCAGGAGGGCTTCCACAACCAACAGAAAACTGAGTACAATAAAAATAAATACAAAACCATATCGGGGGCGAAGGTTTTCCCAAAAGTTAAACGGAAAAATCAGCAGAATTCCTATAATAGACGCATAACCGATTTGATGCAACAGGGCGATGAGAAAGCTCATACTGAAAATAGCATCCACTACTCCTTTGAAGTACAGTGTTGCATACTGGTATGTTGATAATATGACGAGACAACCAAAAAAAGATAGGATCAGCCGGGTATAGTGCTTCAAAGTAAATCGGTCTATCTTGCTAATATTCATAAAATTACGCTTTGCTAAATCCTTTTCGGGTAAGTGTTCCCCATCCTGCTTCCATCCGGAAAAGTTTTTTGTAGTTCCCTCTTAAGGCGGAATAGGTCACTATGGGATGGAATGCAATCGGTTCGATCAACGCAAACAGGATCAGGGTGAGAATATCCTTGGTCCTGGAGTATTGATTATAGGTATAAACCTCCCAGAGAATGGCATACATAGAAAACATGACCGCAAATGCATACACCATCAGGGAAATGGCGAGGAAAAAGTCCATATTGAGTATCCCGAGATAATAAAACAAAAGGATAGAAATCAAACCTGTGATTTCCATAATTGGTGCCAACCATTCGTAAAAAAACCAATAAGGGTAACTCAGCAGGCCAAGCCTCCCATACCGAGAATTGAAAAACATGTCTTTGTGCTTGAACAAAGTCTCCAGACTTCCCCTTGACCAGCGATCACGCTGATTGACAAGCATCCTGATACTTTCCGGAACCTCGGTCCAGCACAATGGGTCAGGCATGTATTCAATGGTATAGGGTTCTTTTCTGTCGTGCATAAAGCGCCTCATCCGAAAAACAATTTCCATGTCCTCCCCTACCGTTTTGGTATCATAACCGCCGGCGGCAAGTGCAATTTCCCGATCAAAGAATCCGAAGGCACCGGAAATGATCAGCAGGCTGTCCAGCTGTCCCCAGGCCATTCTACCTAGTAAAAATGAGCGTGTGTATTCCAGTACCTGAAACCGTGCAAGCCAATTTTTTGGTAACCGGATCTCTTCCAAATTACCCCCTTCAATCCTGCAATTATTCGCAATCCGGATCACTCCTCCAACTGCGATCACGCGTTTGCGGCTGCGCTGATAAAAGGACTTTACTACATGAAGCAAGGCATCCGGCATTAATAAACAATCCACATCTATGGACCCAATATACTTATTTACAGATAGTTGCATACCCGTATTTAAAGCATCAGATTTTCCACCATTTTCTTTATCGATGACTGTGAGTTTGGAAAAGGACCGATGTCTTGATTTATAAATTCCCCGAATTGGTTTTGATTTTATTTCTGGGTCGGTACACACATCTGTCTTCTCCAGGTCATAGGCTTCGATCATTTTTATCAGTGTATCATCAGTACTTCCGTCATTTACGACCATCACTTCAAAATTCACATATCGCAGGGAGAGCAGGGAACGAATATTTTCGACTATGGTCAAACCCTCATTGAACGCAGGTGCAATAATGGTAATTCCGGGAGCCAGCGGAGAACCCATAATACGCGACAGGTCACCCACCATATTTTTTTTCTTATAATGAAGGGAATTTCGCGTGGCGAGGTAAGCCATACCACTGAAAATGATGAACAGGGAGAAAGTGAACATCAGGAATACAATGTTCAGGTACTGTAACAATACATTAAATAAACCACCGTCCATCCTGTTAGTCCATTTGTTGTTGGTTAGTTCCTGAAGCGTTCGGGGACGACTTAATTGGGGTGTTAGATCTGCATTCTCCGGCGTCGTGAAAGGATCCATTAATATCGAGGAAGCAATATTCCAGAGGTTGTAAGTTTTTAAATAAAGTCTCCGGACGTATGACTATTCCATTTATCAGGCGGCCATTTTTTCCTCCGGTGCGGCCAAATGCCGACCTAAATGCAGGTGATTGCGAATCAGTTCCAGATTCTCCTGCCCATTTTTTAGGGAGATTTACCCTGATCCTGGCAGCCTTTATGCGTACCTTTCTGGACGCGTCACCTTCAAGTGAATCCAGAAAGCAAAGGTCCTTGCTGTCGCCAACGGCAAAGACTTCATCCAGCAGGATCAACTTCGATTCCTCATCCGCATTCCTGAAGAAATCATAAAAGATGCTTTGCATGCCATAATCACGTTGTGTAGTAGTGGGCGCTTCCTGGGGTCGTGGGCTGCTTCCGGCCATTGCAGATCCATTCAAAGGCTCCAGGTGAAAGATGATGTCGGCAGTGTCATTATCGGAATCACATACATCGGAGGGTGGGGTTTTCTCTTCCTCTGCCCGGATTCCATCGGTAGGTAGCTGCACCGAATCGTGAATAGCTCCCGATTCATTACCCCCGGACTGAGTATTTGCAGAAAGCCCAGGCTCGCCGGCAATATATTTTTCCGTAGATGGACCCGGTTTCAGAGCAGTGAGGACTTCTTCCTCAGATGGGCTGCCTATGGACTGGAGAATGCGATTCAATTCCATACTGAAATTCTCTTCTTCTGAAACTATTTCACACGCAGTTTCCAGCTCCAGGATGGATAACGGAAGTGAATGCGACCACAAATATTCTTCAATCGGTTGTTCAGCTTCGGTCACTACGGGCAGGAAATCCAAAGGAAGTATCCCTACCCCTGCTTCCTCTTCTTCGGATGACTCTTTTTGCGCCAGAATATCCTCTAATTCTTCCATCAGACAGAGATCAAAGATCACTTCATCATCTGTTTCTGTATCCAGGAGTTCCTCCCAGCCATAGGTGTAAGGCAGAGGGCCCTCAACCGATACCGGATAACCGGTCAAGCCAATTTCCGGGGCGAACACTTCTTCTTCCGCATTCAATGCTACCTGCCCATTTGCTGTTTCCGGAATTACCTTATCTGTATCACCGTTAATTTCCGCTTCAGTATTATTCCGGTCATTGGAGGATAGTGGCAATTCCCCGCAATAGGGTTCATGTGCCTCAATACCTATAGTGGGCAAGATGGTGCCCGGAAGGATCTGGTTGATCGCACTTATAGCCTTACTTTTTACGATGAATGAAATTTCTTTATTTTCTACATTTTTAAGAAATGGGATGTCCTTTTCTGTGCCCAGATTGGCAATAGTATCAAGCAAGAGGATTTTGATCTCCGGGCTGTATTTCCAGAAGACAGCTTTCATTATATCCAAAGCGTCAAAGACACAAAATTCCCTTATACAATCAATAGCCTCTGTCTTTATCTGGTCATTTCTGTGTTTTACCAATTCGATAAGGGAGGCATTGGCATCATTCTGTTTGTAATGCTTGAGAAGTCTGAGCGCGAATAGCACCACATATTTGTTTTTGGAGGTTAACCACCTTCTGAAACGGGGAGGTTGAAAATCCTTCAGGTTCCGGAGGACATCCATTAGTTTGAGTTGCTGCCACTCAGAGATCGGATATTTGTTGCTGTCTAAAAAATAACATATTCCCTCATGCTTTAGGCTTACAATGGCCAATTGGGCCTGTTTCCGGATGATTCCCCTCCTATGATTTATAAAGGGTTTAATAAAGCCATATCCTTCCTCAACATGCAACTCGTTGAGTTCCTGAATACCGGTGGAAATTTTTACCCATCGCCGGCTTTTGAGGGCGTCAAAGGCGTATAGGTGAAGGCCCAGATTGCGATAAAGCTGACTGAGCACTAGATTTGCCTCCCCGGAAATATCCTTTTTAAGATCGAGGAATATCTCCACAAGCACTTTTCGGTTAAATTGATCTTTCAGGAGCTGGCGGATTTCCAGCTTTAACCCGACATAATCTGTTTTTTCGCTTCTGGTGGCATCGTCCTCATAAAATAAAAAAGTACTGATCATGGGACCCAATACTTTTTTTCTTTCGGCAAAAGCTGCTGACATTCTGGTGTGCCGATTCCGAATGATAAAAATAAACAGAAAGTAAAGGCCGGATAGAATTACGAATATCAGGGTTAGCTTCCCTAACCATTCAGGAGTCATCTGTATGGAAGGCATCAGGAAATAACTTTGATATGTAATTTTATTGATTCCCAATCATTAACGTTTTTTGAGTTCCCTTTCGACCCTCACTACCAATTCGGACGGACTGACGGGTTTTGAAATAAAATCATTGGCACCAAGGTCAAAAGCACTGAGTACATTTTGTTCATTGCCTGCCGAAGATAGGATGATGACAGGCACATCAAGTTTTAAAACATTGCGGACATGGTCAATAAGTTCGATGCCTGAAAAGTAGGGCATCATAATATCGCTGATAATCATATCGGGAGTCTGTTCCTGCAGATATTCCTTCACTTTCTTTCCGTCATGTACCATGTGAACGGCGTATCCACTCTTTTCCAATCGGTATACGAGCAGTGATGCCAGCAATTCATCATCCTCTGCCAACAACAATTGGTACTTGCCATTATCCGTCATTTTCCTGCTTTTTCTTCATTCTCACTATTTCCAGGTCGATTGCCTGCTCAGTTAACGGATATTCATCAATAAAACAATGATAGAGGAATTTCATGTATTTCAGATCCTTATCTGTACTGCTGAGATGATCCATTTGCTCTGCAATTGTCAGTAATTCGGTTACGTGCAACATTTTCAGGCCATTTTTGATCTTATGGCTGGCGAACCCTATGCCCTCAAAGTTTTCAAGTTGAAGATGCATTTTTACTTCTCCGATAAATTCCAGGCAATTCCTTTTAAATAGAAGGATAAGTTCTTCAAGCAGGGTGATTTCGCCCAGGCAATCATCCCAAACGGGATGGAGGTCGAACTTCTGCTTTCGCCCTGTAATCTTGGTGCTTGGTGTCATTCTTTCTGATAATCCCTGTTGATGACCCTGCTCCAGATGAGCGTGCTGTTGAAGGTGATAAGCGGACCCTGCGATGTCCCGGCTGAGATCCATCAAAATATTGGAAGATGCCAGGATAGCGTTTACATATTCTAATTGTTCCAGACTGAGCTCACTTTCCTTCAGCAGGCTGGAACAACCTATGATATTGCCAATGGGTGTCTGAATTGCATTGCCAAGCATTCCCTGGTTGGACTTGCCGGGATCAGATACGCTGGACCCGCCCTTTATGCTTTCGACAGGATCGGCATATCGGAACAAACACTCAATTTCTGACTGGAAATTGCGAAATAGCTGATGCGCTTTGACTGCTTCTTCCGCAGGCAGCGCCTCCATTGAGAAGTTGCGCAGGGCAAATCCCAAATCGGATAACTGGTTGATTAAAGTCTCTAATTTCAAAATGGTAAGGTTTTGGGTTTGATCATACCCGGAAGGCTATTTGGCTATCCGGAAGTCCAGCAGCATTAGACGGAAATTATAACACGCTGGAAATTATGAGCTTAAAACTCAGTAATTAACGGAAGGAGGGCAATTAAATGTTATCTACCAGTCATTATATGTTGTCAAATTGCTTTATTTGTAGGTTTAAAAATGAGACCCAATGAAATACCTTCTAAGTGCGCTTATACTCCTTTGCCTGAATGCCTGTTCAAATACCGGAAATAAACCTAAGGAAAGTATGGAAGAACTTGCCGGAAGAATTCATGAAAAGACCATTACTATTGATACCCATGATGATATTAATATTCAGAATTTTACAGATAGCCTGAATTACACCATGAACCTTCAATCTCAGGTAAATCTTCCAAAAATGGAAGCTGGAGGCCTGGATGTTGCCTGGTTTATTGTATACACTGGTCAGGATTCCCTTGATGCGTCCGGGTATCAGGCTGCTGAACGCAACGCTATGGCTAAGTTTGATGCGATTCACAGACTATGTGAGGAGATAGCGCCTGACAGGATTGGCCTCGCCCTTAACTCTGGCGATGTAATGCGAATCTCCAAATCCGGAAGAAAGGTGGCCATGATAGGGGTCGAAAATGCATACCCATTGGGGGAAAGCATTGAGGGCCTTAAAAAGTACTATGAATTGGGCGCCAGATATGTCTCTCTGGCACATAACGGCCACAGTCAGTTTAGTGATTCCAATACAGGAGAGAAGGATAGCATTTGGTTACATAATGGATTAAGTGAGCTGGGTAAAAGCGCTGTAATTGAAATGAATAGACTTGGGCTGATGATTGATGTTTCTCATCCATCAAAAAAAGCCATGGAGCAGATGATCGCCCTTTCAAAGGCACCTATTATTGCGTCACATTCTTCAGCCAGGGCTCTGTGTGACCACAGCAGGAATCTCGATGACGAACAGCTCCTGCTCCTGAAAAAAAATGGAGGAGTGGTTCAAACCGTGGCTTTTGCGACCTACTTAAATACTGCTAAAAGTGAAGCCCGTGCCGCTTTTATGAAAGATGTTTATCAAAATGTAGCAGATTCCCTAAATCTGGCCTGGTATGAGATGAAAGATTTCGCGACTTTAAATGAGCAACAGAAAGAAGATTTTATTGCCAACATTCCAAAGGTAAGGGGGATTGCTGAGGAGCGTGTGAGGGAGATGAAAAATGCCCCGCCTGCAGTAGATGTATCCGATTTTGTGGATCATATTGATTACATCGTAGATCTGATAGGCATTGACCATGTAGGCATAAGTTCCGACTTTGACGGAGGGGGCGGTGTTGCCGGTTGGTCGGATGCGTCAGAAACCTTTAATGTGACCCTGGAACTCGTTAGAAGAGGGTATACGGAAGAGGAGATTGGCAAACTATGGGGGGCGAATCTACTCAGGGTGATGGACGAGGTGCAGCGGGTAGCAGCAAACTTTACAGGTTAGACCCATAACTGGGCGATAGCTTATTGCTTCCCTGCTTCAAGCCGGTCCTTTACATATTCGATTTTGGTCTTCCCGTGCTTCGCCGGTTTGCCGTCCGGTCCAAGGTTGACCATGATGATGTTGTCAACAGTCAGAATCGTTTCGTGCGTCATTTTATTCCGGACTTCGCTTTTCAGCGTGAGAGAGGTCGCTCCAAATTTTACGACTTCTATCCCGATTTCCACAATGTCGCCCTGGCGCGCTGTACTCATAAAATTGATTTCGGACATATACTTGGTCACAATCTTTTTATTTTCGAGCTGAATAATGCTGTACAGCACTGCCTCTTCATCAATCCAGGCAAGCAAAGCTCCGCCAAAGAGTGTTTCATTCGCATTAAGATCCTGGGGCCTGACCCACTTCCTTGTATGAAACCGCATGCTCATTTCTATATTATGTTTACCGTCAGCCATACAAAGGAATAGAATTTAATTTGAATAAGGACTTCGTATCGAAATAAGTGCTGTATTGTCAAAGTTGGCCTGTCATTTTTTTGATCTATCATTCAAAAAGGGCATCGGATTGGATTATTGGTATTTTCTCAGTATCGCGTCACTTTGAACGGCTGTGATCTCCCCTTGATAAATGGCGGTTGGTTTCCTTGACTCAGACCTCTCACCGAAATGCTAAAAATTGTTAATGGGAAAATAAACTTTTCTTAAATGATTTTTCCATGCCGGTCAGATAAAATACATTTAATATCCAAAACCAACGAAAATGCAAATCATCGCAAAGTATCTATTCAGCCTTTTATTGGCCTCTCTGCTCCCTTTATTTCCAGGTATTAATGGCGATGAGTCGCCCGAATATGCTGCTGCCAAAACCGGATATCCTGCCACTGATTGTGAAAAAAATTCCAATGAATTTCAAATAGTCAATCAGGCTTCAGAGTGTTCCGGTTTAAGCTGTGGTTATTACAGCCAGCCGCCGGGGGTATCCCTGAGTTAACCGAAAGCCAGGAACACGTTCCTGCCAGTCATTACATAGATAGGTGGTGGCTGCCGCAGGTGATCAGATTAATGAAGTCCATTGATATAAACGGTTTTTTTATTGACGAACTCCAGAATCCCGTGCCTGGAAAGTTCCCTGCCGTAGCCCGAATTTTTGATTCCTCCAAAGGGCAACCTGGGATCACTTTTTACCAGTTCATTCACAAATACGGCGCCTTCATTGAACCTGTTGATCAGTGCCGGGACTCTTTTTCGGGAGGTAGTAAAAATTGAAACCCCTAATCCAAATTCTGATTTATTGACAATCCGGATGGCTTCCTCATCTGTCTCAAAGCGGGTGATACCAATAGCCGGCCCAAAGGTTTCTTCGACAAACATTGGCATTTCTGAGGTGACGTCAGTAACTATTGTGGGTTCAAAATAAGTGCCTTTTCTTTGGCCGCCGGTGAGGATTCTGGCACCCTGAGCTACGGACCTGTTAACCTGGTCTTCCAGGTCTTTGGCGAGATCCTCCCTGGCGAGGACGCCAATATAGGTTTCGGGATCCATAGGGTCTCCACTCCGCAGGTTGCCGACTTTCCCTGCAAACTTCTCAAGGAACTCCTCATAAATACCATTTTGAATCAACAATCGCTTTCCTGCGATGCAACTTTGTCCCGTATTCTGAAAACGGGCTTCGACACAGGTATTTACCGCAGCATCGATGTCTGCATCCTCAAATATTACAAGGGCATTGCTCCCGCCCAATTCCAAAACAGTTTTTTTAATTTCCCTTCCTGCAACGGATGCGACTGAAGCCCCGGCGGGTTTGCTCCCTGTAAGGGTTACCGCCCTGACCTCCTTACTGCCAATAATTCCCTCGACCGCCTTACTTTTTATTATCAGATTTTGAAAGCAGCCTTCCGGAAATCCCGCCAACCTGAAGACCTCTTCTATATGAGATGCAGATTTCATTACATTGGACGCATGTTTGAGCAGGCCTACATTCCCGGCCATAAGGGCAGGTGCCGCAAAACGGAAAACCTGCCAGAAAGGATAATTCCAGGGCATGATGGCCAAAACGACCCCCAGCGGTTCAAAAGACACAAAGCTGCTTTCGGCATCCGAATCTATTACTTCCCTTGCCAGCTGAGATGGTGCATGAAGGGCATAGTAATTACAAACCCAGGCACATTTTTCAACCTCTGCCAGCGCTTGGGTGATTGGTTTACCCATTTCAGCCGTTATGGATTCGGCGTATTTGCGCTTATTTTGATTTAATGTGGCGGCAACCCGGTTCATAAGCTCGGAACGTAGTGATAAAGGCGTACCTCTATGATGTTCAAAAGCGCTTTGTGCAAGGCTTAGTTTCTTTTCCGTTTCCAAAGCGGTGAGTTCCTCAAAAGTGTGAAGTTGCGTCCCATTGTATGGATTGACAGATCTAATCATGATGTGTGAATTTATACTAAGATACAGTATCAACCTTAAAAATAGTGCCGGATTGAGCGGTATCTTAACCCCATAGTCAAGGCTTCCGGGACCACATAGTGCGCTACATTTTTTATGTATGTAACCGGCTGAAGGGTTCCTGGCGAATAACGTTATGAAAAATTGTAAAACAGTCAAATCAATCCGGCTTCATCATGTAAGTTTGTTGGTTAGCAGGTCTAAATGAAACACGAAGAACTTATTAATGCGCTGACGAAATGTGCGATTAGTTGCAGACATTGTGCCTTTGCATGTCTATTGGAGAAGGATGTCGCGATGATGGCCGAATGTATCAGAACAGACATTCTATGTGCCGACGTGTGTGAATTGACAATAAGAACTTTACTGGGCGCGAAGGACAATGAGCAAAAAAATCTGCTCGCTTATTGCAGGGATATGTGCGATTCCTGTGCTGCAGAATGCAGCCGCCATGAGCATGAACATTGTCAGGCCTGTGCTGCTTCATGCAGGGCTTGTATGGAAGCCTGCCGAAAATACTTGAATTAATATAACCGGCGTCATTGCCTTAGTGATTTAAAATGACTATTTTAATCTAATATAAAAGCAGAAATATGAACACTTTAAAATTAATGACAGGAATAGCCGTAATTGGCATGATCGTGAGTTGCAAATCATCCATTCAACCTGTAACCACCCTGGGTGGCGAAAATCCCGAAGTTGCACAAACCATGGATGAACCTGCGGCCGAAGCGGAAGAGTCAACCATGAATTCTGACAATGCGGTGACAATGGAATCACCAGAGAATACTTCCATGGAAGCCGAGCCAGCCACTATGGATACCCCTGATGCCGCAAATATGGAAGAAACCAACATGGAAACACCCTCTACGATGAATTCAGGGGAAACAGATGATATGGAAACTCCAGTGGTCGAGGATTACAACGGAACAACCGGCGCAAACAGCAATATTCAGGAAGATGCGATGGTTGAAGGTGAAGGAGTCCAGGATTTTGATGCTATGTATACACATCTGGAAATGACAGATGAACAGATTGATCAGTTTACTTCCGCTATGCAACAGTATTCCAATGAAATGAATTCGAATTCCGCCGGAGGAGAAGAAGGAGGTATCATGGAAGAACAGGATCGTATTCTTGAAGATATTCTTTCAGAGGAGCAGTTGGCAAAATATGAGGACTGGAAACAAAATAATTAAGTCCAGTTGTTAATTATTAGGACAGCGTCTTTCGCTCTTCCTATTTGTAATGAATAACCTCTCTTCCCGGAATCAATATGAATCCCAATGGATAACAGATTTTAATTCCCACGGGAAGAGAGGATTAAAAGTTGCCAAGACCGGTGAATTTATTTGGTAGCCGGCGATCTTCCCTCCGCCTTGACAGCGCATTCAAAACATCTTATCAGTGCCGGAAGCTGAATATCTTCGGATCCTTTAAGGGGTTCAGACAGAAGGTCCCTCCGCATAATTTCATGGTGAAAATCTGCCGCATATTCCTTCAAACGATCACGGCGGCTGCGAATCGCATTCACAATATCCTGTCCATCCAGCTTGTACAATGCTTCCGGCCAAAAAGCCATGGCTTTGGAAATTACTGAATCCGTAAGATATCCCTGAAGCATTTCCGCCTGTTCTACAAACATTTCCTCAGTGGTCATATTTAGAAAGTAAGTATCAAAGTCCGATACCAGGCCCGGAAGGTATACGATTTCATTTTTGAAAGATTGTAGTCCCGATGTAATTCGTCTATCAGAGATAATTGCCGGGATCAATCCTCCAATATTAAAAAAAGCATTATCCCGGTCGGTCGGCAGCGGTTCAGCGAGATATCCACCCGCATTCGTTTTCAACGCCCAACCCCATTGTTTGGCATGACGGTCCCAATCTCCTATGAGAAGGTCGAAAAGACGTGCGCGGATAAGTGAAACAGTATCCACCTTAAGCCTGCCCCCAAGATTTATTTTAAGCTTCTGCAGATCTTCTGTATCTACAAATTCGAGGATTTCAGGGCGTTCCGTCCAGTTAACTTTACCTTCACTTTCAAATTCAAACAAATACAGACGGTTGCCATAGTCACTGTTATATTTACCGAGGGCAGGTTGTTTGGGGACAAAAAATGATTTTGGATGGGTGTGTAATAAATTCGACGCCCCGGCCAGAATGGCTACCACTTCCGCAGCATAAGGATGCTGAGCCGAAATGCCATCGATCACAATATTTTCCAGACCCAGTCTTTTGGCAAAATCAGGAATAAGGGGTTCCGGATCTTTATTTATACTGCGAAGGGTGTAGCGAATACCTTTCCCTGATTCAAGTTCGAGAGAGAGCGTTTGCTTTCCCCCACCTTCCTCGACGACACGGAGTCCACCCTTCAAGGTGTCAAGATATGCAATAGGAATCCTCACAGGGGTCGCCCATGCCTTCCGGTAATTGCTACCCTGCATAAGTTTTTTTAAACCATCTGCCTCATAAAAAGTTGAAGCTGCTACCAAAACAGAATCAAAATCGCTGAAGTCAATATTGTTAATGGAAGAACTATCCAGAATCTGACAGGTTGCCTTCCCCTTCGGAGATTCAGCAATTGACCAATAGGTAGCGCCAATAAAGATGAGGGTTAAGAGGATTACAATAAGGAACAACTTTTTCAATGCAATTCGTTTATTCCCCTAAGTTAGCATTAAATGATCATTTCATAAAGCAGGCAGATCAATTTTGACATTAAGACGTAGATGGCCCATCATGTAAACGATAATATAGACGATCGGGCAGAGATTCCGGTTAACCGTATCGTGAGGTGCAAAAAAACTACGGAATTCTAACATTCATCTTATCTTTAGGTTCGAAACAACAAATATTTTGTTCAAATTACAGGAGATATGAATAGCTTACCACAATGGATGTCAGTCGCGGTATTCGCATTTTGCCTATCCATCCAGGCACAGACTGCCGATGTGATCATTAACGATTACCTGGAAAGTATTGGCGGACAGGAAAAGTTAAATGCCGTCGAAGGCTTGAAAATGAAAGCGAGGGTAAGTCAGGGAGGGATTGAAATCCCATTGGAAATCATTCAGTTAAAGGATGGACGGCAAATGACAGTTATCAATTTTCAGGGGAAGGAACTAAAGCAGGGAGTGTTTGATGGGGAAACCTTATGGAGTCATAATTTCGTGTCTCTGAAGGCTGAAAAAAGCGATGCTGAGAGTACGGAGAATTTCAAACTTAACGCGAATGACTTTCCGGATGCATTTATAAATTACAAAGAGAAGGGGTATACAGCAGATTATATAAGCAAAGAATCGATCAATGGAACCGAAACCTATAAAGTAAAACTGGTAAAGGAACCTATGATAATTGATGGCGTGGAAAAAGAAGACAGCAGTTATTATTTCTTTGACACAGAAAATAAAACCCTTGTTGCTGTGCAGTCAGAAGTGATGTTCGGTCCTCAAAAGGGGACTACGCAACAGATCATGAGAAGTGACTATCAGGAAGTAGGGGGCTTATTATTCCCGTTTATTGTCACTCAGGGACTTAAGGATGGAGAATCAGCACCCATACTGTTTGACAGTATAGAAATCAATCCGCAGGTAAATGCAAATGATTTCCTTTTTCCTGAGAAATTGACCGGAGAATAGGAGAAGCAATCTCATACCAAGCCGCAAGCGGTCTGATTCCTTAAACTACCAAATACTCCTGATAGACCCGCCAGAGTATTAAATGCAACTGAAGGAGAAGGGCAGGATACTTTATCCAATAGGTTTAATAATTATACGGTTAAGGCCATTTATTCGGTTCCGGTAATAGTATCTTCAACCAGAACCTTAAACAACAAAATTATGAAAGATATTATCTGGCTGATCGTGGTCATTCTTGTTATTGGATGGTTGATAGGATTTGTCGCTTTCCCGGCGGTAGGGGGTATTATTCACGCCCTGCTCGTTATTGCTGTTATCCTGATAATTTACAAATTAGTCACAGGTCGCGGTATTTAATGTTTTTGTCAATTATAATAGAGGGATACCCCAGTACATGGGTGTATCCCTCTTAATGATGGCCCCGACCTGAACAAAATTCAGTCTTGGTTGGCAATAATTAACGGTTTAAGGCCATGATAAAAGGCGGAAAAACAGCAACTCCGGCTCAAAGCGTGTTTCTGCACATGATTTTGTCGTAAAACCATCATCATAGTTCTGTATCTTTCCTCCTGATATGAAAAAAATAAATCCCACCGTTATAGGGCAGATTTTTTTACTGACACTGATCATTGTGTCCGGAGGGATGATCCTCCTTAAAATGATACCCTTCATTTCCGGGGTTCTTGGAGGAATTACTTTTTATATCATTTTCAGGAAATGGATGGATAAATTGCTGGAGAAAGGATGGAAGCGTATTTGGGCAGCGTTGCTTATACTTCTTGTTTCCTTTATAGGCATCTTCCTGCCTGTAGCTGGCGTTATTTTTATGCTGAGCAGTGAAATCGGGAATCTTGTTGATAAGTCAGAAAGTGTGATGAAAGCCATGCAGGAACAGATGTTTGTCCTTGAGAAAGCGATTGACTATGATGTCGCTTCAAAGATGGACCCTTCGGGAACTTCGACCTGGATCACAGACAATCTTTCCAGCCTGGCAGGGGGTACCTTCAATATGTTTATTTCCGTCGCCATTATGTATTTTTTATTGTACTACATGCTTACCACTCCCAGAGAAAAAGCTGAATCTTATTTGGCCTATATTCCTATAAGCAGGAGGAATCTTGCAGTAATTGGAAACGAAACCCGTTCTATGGTTCGGTCCAATGCCTTGGGAATTCCACTGGTTGCTGTGGCCCAGGGGATTATTGCGCTTATTGGCTTTTATATTTTTGGGGTAGAAAATCCGCTTTTCTGGTTTGTAATTGTGGCAATTGGGTCTATGATCCCATTTGTGGGAACATTGCTGGGTATCATTCCTGTTTTCATCCTGTCCATTGCCAGTGGAAATGATTTTCAGGCATATGGGGTACTTATATACGGGCTGGTCGTGGTTGGATCTGCGGACAATATCATCCGGATGTTGGTGCTCCAAAAGTTGGACAATGTGCATCCTTTGATAACCGTGATCGGGGTGATAGTAGGTATACCCCTGTTCGGATTTATAGGGCTCATTTTCGGGCCTTTGCTTATTAGCTTGTTCTTTATTATAATTCGGATCTACAAAATGGAATATGGCATCCTCGGTGAAAAGACCAACACCTAAAGACCTAAAGGGGCATCAGGTTGCTATAAGGAACGCACTCCCAGCCTGAATAACGTTTTACAGAATTCAATCGGCAATAATTCAATCCAAATCGCAGTCAACTGCCTGCCAATAGCAATTTCTGTTGCAGTTTACTTTTTATATGGCCATACCTGAAAAAAAAAGACCGGCAACTAAGCCGGCCTTTTTGTTGAAAAAACTTAGTGTCTCACTATTGAAGTGGGACAAAACCGAATTTTTGCCCTCCCACAGAAGCATCGGCCATCAGACCAGCCTTGGGCATCGCAAAAACGGCCACCCCATCTTCATACTTGGCATTGACCGCAATACCGGATTTTAAAGCGATGGCGGAAGCTTCAGCTGCGAATGCGAAGGACTCCTCCTTAAACTTATTCAGAGCGGCATCATCTTCAAAAAATATGATTTCGGTAATGGCCTGGCCCCCGGCCTGAAGCCCGACATTCAATTTTTTCAGATCAGCCATTCCTACAATCGCACCATTTTCATAAACCACCCCATTACCTGAGGCCGCGCCAACGATAAAGCCCCCTTTTCCAACATTAGGAAAGATGACATATCCCGCTGCCGAATCAAAGAAATCCTCCAGTCCGATTTCCATTTTAAGAATTTTAGCCTTTGCCTTTTCAGCATCCTTGATTATTTTCTGGTCTTTGTTGCTTTGTGCAAATGCGCCGAAAGCAAAAATCAGCAGGGTTAATGTTGTTAATACTTTTAATGTTCTCATTGAATTAAATTTAAGTTAAACCAATTGTTAATAGGATTTCAGCGCTTGAAATTACTTTTTCGGATCACGATGGTTGGCATACTATCCTCTAATAAATTTAGGAAAATAAGATCGCTCGCTGGCACGTTTTTCAAACTTATTATTGATCCGATTGTGGGTATCACGTCGGTGGTTGCCATATAAGTGATTAAATGGAAAAGTTGCCATCTTTTAGCCGATATTGCTGCATCAATTACAAAAATTGACGCTTTTGCATAAAATCAGAAAAATAAAGTCGGACATGTTTTTTTTAAAAAAAAATTTACTATATTTATGGAATCATCAAGGGGTGCTGTTATGAATGTAATGGCTGAGAATATACCCACCTTTGGCAGATAATGCTGGCAAAGAATGATGACAGCAAAGGGAACGGATAATGTGAAAAATCATTATTGTTCCCTTTGTGACTTTTACATGTTCAGTAACTTATGCGGACTAATCCCGGGCGATATGGGAACATCACATGCACCAAGACCTCCGTTTGGCGCGTTTTCTTTATCCCTGTAGATTCAATTGTCGAGTAATCGCTTTGCAAGTTCGGACCAGATGGCTCTGGAATCTTTCAGATCCCCACTGTATTGTAGCAGCTTCCCGGAATAATCGTCCATTTCGGTTACCACAATGTCGATCGTAAAATTTCCCCGTGCCTCTTCCAGTGGATTTCCCTTCTCATCCACAGATAGCGGCACAGGAGCAAACCATTTACTGATACAATTGTAGTTAGATTTGGCACCTCCTTCAGTTTCCAGAAAAGACACCCCTTCCCCGTCCTTTTTTAAAGTATATGTTTCTCCCAGGGATATATTTACAAGCAGCAATTCTATATCCCCCAGTTTTCTGCTTTTTATCTCTCCGTTTTTGGCCTGCCAGTATCCGCTGATGTTCACGGAGACCACTAGATCTAAGCTTTCATCGCCTTTTTTAAGTTTGGCCTTCGACCTATGTATTACCAGTTGAACCGGTTGCATGGTAAGCAGACTGCCTTCCTTGTTCGATCCAAAACCCAGAAGTAGTGAAGCGGCCTTTATTTCTTTTGATTCAGAACCTTTCGTTCCTGCGATAAAGCGCTCAACGACAATATTGTCATAAGTAAGTTCCTCTCCTGAATTGTCGGTATAAAAGTCGTCTCCTATATAGCTGCCTCCATAACTGGCTGTGTACTTTTTACTCTCAGTTTCTATTATTTGGGATACTCTCCCAACGGCAAAATCTATGACTTTTGGCACTACTGTGGCAGCTATGACTCCAAAAGGAGCAAATTCATTGCCGCCCTTTACAGGCCGAATCCGTACCCGCTCATCCTGTAATTGCATGGAGAGCGGATTTTTAATGGCACACCCCAGCAATAAGCAACCGCATAGCGATAAAAGGAACCATCCCGATGTCACTTGCTTTACGGGTCGCCCAGGCCTTCCGGTTGTCCACAAGGATGCGCTAGTCCACCCGTAGGGCAGTGTGATTCTTCTCATAAAAAAAGCTGAAAATCTCAATCCTGGTTTTGTTAGAAAATGTCATGGCACTAGCCTGCTTGAACCAATATAAGCAATTATTGTTTTTCCGGCCAAATCAAAAGACGGTTTGAATGGGATTTGATGGCTGGTTCACATTTCGGCTTGCGGTATCCTTTAAACGGACAATGCACATCCGCAAGGTAGATGCAGTTCCTCCATCTACTTTAGCTTTCGTTCAGTTACATAGATGCGCAATATGTTCAGCTGAATCAGGCGGATACCGAAAAGCCTTTTAAGAGTAGGTGTAGTCAAGTTTCATTCCAATGAAAAACTATTCACTCTCGCTGATCCTTTTAATATCAGCGTTTCAGATTACAGTGCGCGCTGCCCCGGAACCGCATATACCATGCTCGGTTCCGGAACATCCGACGGCTGTCAATGGCCAATTTTCCGGAGACATTGTGGACGCTTCCGGGAGTGCCTGTCAATGCAGTACTACGTCCTCCGGGACGATCACATCAGGAGGATCTGTTACCACACTCACGATCACGGTCTACGGACCATGTAATTCGCAGCTGGCAACTCTTATGCGTAAAGCAATAGCAGATGCCCGTGCCGCATTTAAATAATCCAATAAAATAAAAAAATGAAAAAAATACTCTTCGTACTCGTACTATTCGCTGCATACACTATGAATGCCTATACCCCGAAAATTTCGGAGCCGGTTACCTCCGGCCTGCTTTGGGAAGATGGCTCCCACAGGATGGTTGTCCATATTATATCCGATCAGGTCCGGCAAGACCTTGAATTCCTCTTTTCATCGGAACAGGAGTTGCTGGCCTTTGACCTGAATCAAATTCAGGACGCTCAGATAAATCCAGAGTTAAAAGAGGAGGACTGCAAGGTTTCTGTTACAGTTAAGGTTAGTGTTGGTATAGGGTCCAACTATGTGCAGGCATCAGCCACCGTTAGCGGTATAAGCTGCTCTTCGGTAGCGAGCACAATTCAAAGACTCCGGCAGCAACTGATGGATGCAATCAAATGAGGTGAATGCTTAAAAAAAGTGGCAAAATCTTGAGCTGGAATTTTGCCACTTTAAACATTGAAACTATGCGAACTTGTAACCCTTTATTCCTGATTCTTTTATACGCCTCAAACCTTGTTTATGCGCAACGAGCACAATTTAAGGTTACCTATGATTTCTTCCTGTCAATGGCGGCCACTGAACAGTATCTGTCCGAGCTACTGGTGAGTTCTGAAACCTCTCTTTTTCTTTGGGGATCTCCGATAGCAAACATCAGAACATCCTCTGAGGAGGAACTATATATAAATCTGGGAGTCAATGACCCTATTGGAAATTTCACATACACGGATAAGTTGAAGGACAGCATGTACAGCCGAAGCCCGTTTCTCAGAAAAAAATATATCTGCCTCCGTGAAAAAATTCCGGTAATACCCTGGAAAATTTCAGCGGAGACCAGGAATATTGGTCCCTACCATTGTCAGGGTGCCAGCACTGTATTTCGCGGGAGGGAATATAAGGTGTGGTTTACCCGTGAACTCCCTGTTAATTCCGGGCCATGGAAATTGCAGGGACTGCCAGGTTTGATTCTTGAAGCGGCCGATGCCACCGGGGAGATCAGGTTCCTTGTTAAATCAATCACTAAGCTGGATACGGTTTACAAGCCGGATTTTACCGGCACCACTCCTGTATCACTATCAGAATTTACGGATTATCAGCGCACGCTCGCAAGTGACATAACCCGTGTAATAATGTCAAAATTACCCCGGGATGCTTCTATCAGTATTACCGCCCATAAGTCCATGGAATACTTTGACTGAAGCAGTTTGGGAGTTGAAGGAAATTAAATGTCCGCTTATCGTGTATCGCAGTGAACATCTTTTAAAGCAACTGTGTTGGCAGGCCGTCATGGTATCTTTTCTCCTTTTTACAGGAAATCCTGCAAGGGCACAACAGATCATCGAGGGGACCATACGTGATTCTACCGGGACGGCCATTGTGAATGCCAATATATATGTGCATTCGATAAATGATCAGCACATAATTTCCTATGCCTATACCGATCGACTTGGAAGGTATGGTCTGTCAATTTCAGATCCGGGAGCCTACCTGCTGAATGCCTCTGCCCTCGCTTACAAAACTGCGCAAATGCGAATTCACGTGCCGAAAATATCCAATAGCGCCGTTATCGTTATGGATATTACTTTGAACCCATCTCCCTTTGAGCTGTCGGAAGTGGTAGTCAATACTGCTGTCCCGGTACTTGTTAAAAAAGATACTATTAGTATCAATGCGGATCGATTTGTTGATGGTTCCGAACAAGTGATTGAGGATGTCCTTCGAAAATTACCGGGAATTGAGGTTACCGGAGACGGAACTATCAAAGTGCAAGGAAAGAGCATCGAAAAAGTGATGGTCGAAGGGGACGATCTCTTTGAAAGCAGGTACAGATTATTGACAAAAAATCTTCATGCATCCGTAGTTCAGAATATTGAAATAATCGAACATTTCGCTGAAAATCCACTTCTTAAACAGGTAGAAGAAACGGACAATGTGGCCCTTAACATCAAACTTAAAGCCGAAATTAAAAGTTCATTCTTTGGAAACCTTTCCATCAGTCATGGAAACATGGGCTATTACGAAGACAAGGCCAATATCATCTCCTATCTTAAAAAAGTCCATTATTACGTGCTTGGAAATATAAATAATGTTGGGGCAGATGTTACAGGAGACATGTATCAGTTGTTATACCCGGACGTATTTTCAGGTACAACATATATCGGTGACGGCGAAAATGCCGCAAACCATATTGATATTGGAGGTCATTCCCCTCCAATTGACCGGGATCGGTATCATTTCAATAATGCAGAACTTGTATCCTTCAATACCATTTATAGTCCTGCACCACATCTGAAGATGAAGGGCTTATGGTTTTTTAGCGCTGATGAAACCGATTTATTTAGCGGGAGTACTACCTATTATGATATCCCTCCGGCTGCTTTTTCAAATGATGAAGCCTATGGATTGCGTAAATCCACCCGGGCTCTTTCTGCTAAATGGAATGCTGTCTTTGATCCGGATACCCTGTCAAGAACTGAATATACGGGCCATTGGAATAAAGGAAATTTCATCAATCATTCCAATGGATCGTTCAATACCGACCATGTGACAG
Organism: Muriicola sp.; assembly: GCA_041744575.1. Taxonomy (GTDB): domain Bacteria; phylum Bacteroidota; class Bacteroidia; order Flavobacteriales; family Flavobacteriaceae; genus JTS-RE37. Next base: position 15,684 of record JBGTKP010000051.1, on the reverse strand, counting down.
AAAAGGTGGAGCGTCGATCTCAATATCATGATCACAGGCTGACACTGACCCGAAAGATGGGAAACCACGGGGTAGTTCAGGTCACAGGAAGACATATTCAGGATAATCAGCCATCCGACTACCTCTCCAATTCCTTCCTCCTGAACGACCTGTTTCCCAAGGAAAGCCTGGTGGATACCCTGGCTCAACTGAGCGGGAACAAACTAAATTTCACGGGGGTAGAAGTTGCCTATCTAAAAAGAAGCACGCATTCTGAAGCCCGCCTGGATGTTGGCTATGTATGGCGCCTGAATCATTTCAAAAACCGCATTATTTACGGAAGGGGTGCTGAAGTGCTGGAAGGTGACGATTTGTTACTAGGTGGGAATTTTGATCAGAAGATACAGGATATATACGGGAGATATAAACACCGGTACGGCCTCGGGAAAGTTTCTCTGCGTTTTGATATTGAAGCGCATCAATATCTGTCGGAAACCAGCTATGATTCGATGATCGAACGTCAGAAGCTATTTTCGGTGAGTCCGAAGTTAGGATTGGGTTGGGAGATCGACAGATCAAACAAATTTCTGGCTACCTATACCTTTAGTGCCACCCCTATTCCCTTTGATCAGATCTTACCGGCTTATGTTCTGACAGGTCGTCAGAAATTGATTAGAGGGCTTGGTGATTTTGAACTATTTAATGGTAGCCTCTACTTGCTAAACTATTCCCTGGGTAACTGGAGCGAAGGTCTTTTCTTAAATTTCAGCTTTATTTATGGCAGGGAACACAAATATTCAGGAACCCATGAAATAATCCATCCGAAGTACACACTTACCACACCCCTGATATTGAAGAATAAAAATTTCTATTCCTTTAACATTACAGTGGATGCCTTCCTTGAACCATTCTCCACCAATTGCAAACTCAAAGCGAATATCAACGGACAAAATTATCAAAACAAGATCAACACGTCCGGACTAAGGTCTATAAGTTCGATCTCCCAACAATATGGAATTGAACTTCGATCCGCCTTTACCGCCTTTTTTAATTTTCATGTGGGATCCGATTGGACCTTTCAAAAGGTGAGCGGTTTTGGAGATCGAGTGAATATGAGTATGAACTCATTTCTCGACTTGCAATTCCGAATGACACCCGCATGTCAAATCAATATGCGAAATGAATTGTTTTACTTTGGCGAACTCCCTGGAGATATGAACTATCTATTCACAGACCTGTATGCCCAATTGGATGTGATACCTCAGAAGTTGCAACTGCAGGTCAGATGCCGCAACCTTTGGAATACCCGTAACTATGCCAATTATACAATCAATGACAGTGGAAGTTATATGGTTTCGTATGATTTATTGCCCAGAAGTATGCTCCTGGGTATCACTTATCGGTTTTAGATCCTGCAAACTCCTGTCTGGAAGTGCAAAGCAGACCTTTTCTTACGAAACAATCAGATAACTTAGGATTAGTCAAATGCGAATCCGGTGTATATTCTGAAAATGAAAGCGTAGAGCACCACGGCAAACATTAAAAAGCTAAACCAGGCAAATAACCTAAAATATCTTCGCAAGATCAGGTGGCCTAAGTTTCTAAAGCCGTCTTTGTATATTTCTCTTATAAGTAATAATGTCTTCATAGTAAATAGGTTTATGAGACAAAATTCCTACAATATTCTAAATACCTGCTTCTAATATTGTTGAAGTGCCCAATTATAAGATGTCTTGCATTCCCTTTTACTGTTTATCGATCAAGTACTGATTTTAATGGTTAAAACAAGCAATTTAAAACCTTGGGCATTTTCCATATAAAGGTGGTCTTGTGTAGTTCATCGATGAATTACTGGAGGGACTGATATTACGGAGCAATTCCAGCGGCTACCTTTTGTCTTACAAGGAACATCAAATAGCCGCATCTCTGGTGTGTAATTGGTGAACATAAGCGGCGAAATCTCAAAAGAAGTGAGACTTGCCGCTATATCTCTTTTATTTTATGAGATTAGCCCTAAACGGAATTCAAGTGGTGACATAACATGATTTAATTTTAACAAGTATTCTTATTAAAATTAAAGGTAAATTCTTATAGAGTCATTTCCTAAACTTATTGAGTTCATTTGGCGCAATTTTTGTATTATCTTTATCCTTGAGTAGGTTGAGTATATTTGTTAGTTAACATATGCTTACATATAAAAAGAGAATCAGGGGTGGTTCTCTTTTTTTTTACAAGAAATTTTCCGCGAGCCGGCCTTGCAAACTTCAGATTTGTTTCAGGAATGACCTGATTGTAATCCTGTTCCCTCCTTTTAAATTATATCTAATTTTTGCATTTATAACATGCATCTTTTTTGCTAAGAATTAAATTAATTGAGCCATTACTCAATTCAAAATGCGTTTAGTTTTACTACTGCCAAAGTTGGGATACAGGGATTTTATATTCTTCCCTGGAATAAGGATCCAGGTATATAACAGGCTATTGATTAGAAGAATTTTTGCAATTTATAACCTAATTCATTATCCTCTGTTTGGAAATAGGTAATTCAAACAGACCTACTTTTCTGATACGCGTGCATGGGACGTTGTTCAGGAGGGCAAAGAATTAAAACAAAAAAAAATTACAGGTTCGAAATGAAGATAGATAAGGACCGTAAGGAAACGGTCAAAATACTGGCAAGATCAGCAAGACAAGAGTTTAAAAGTCAGCTCAGGACAAAACTTTCCCAAAGATCGGAGCGGAATAAGGCGGAAATAATTTTTCTCACTTCCTATCCACCGAGGGAATGTGGTATTGCTACGTACTCTCAGGACCTTGTATATAACATGAACGTTCAATTCGGGCAGTCTTTTGATTTGAAAATCTGTTCTCTTGACGCCGGAGAGGGTGAACCGGCCTCAGAAACTTCCTATAATCTGGATACCCTACTGCCTGAAGCATTTGAAGCTTTTGGCAATATGGTCAATCATGACCCAGGGATTGCCATGATCATGATCCAACACGAGTTTGGATTGTTTAGAAACAACGAAGGGGCCTTTATAGATTTATTAAAGATGATCCGAAAACCGGTCATCCTCACGCTTCATACCGTTTTGCCAGGGCCTAACGAGGATCTTAGATATCAGGTCTGGCAATTGGCCTACTTCTCGAGCGCCATCATTGTCATGACACAAACCTCCAAAGTCATGCTCACCACCTACTATGATATCGATCCTGAAAAAATCACGGTGATTGCCCATGGCACCCATCTTATCCGACATGGAGATGGGGAACAGCTCAAGGAAAAATACAGCCTGGGCGGAAAAAAAGTGCTTGCCACTTTTGGCCTTCTTGGGCCAGGTAAGAGCATAGAAACAAGCCTTAGTGCTTTACCGCGAATTATAAGGTCTCATCCGGACGTTATTTTTTTGATCATTGGCAAAACACATCCATCACTCCAAAAAAGCGAGGGGGAACGGTATAGGGATTTTTTAATTGACAAGGTACAGGCCCTGGGACTTTCTGACCATGTGAGATTTATTAACAGATTTCTGAAACTCGGAGAATTGCTTGAATATTTGCAACTGTCAGATATTTATCTGTTTACATCAAAAGATCCAAATCAGGCAGTGAGCGGCACTTTTTCATACGCCATGAGCTGTGGCTGTCCGGTTATCTCCACGCCTATACCCCACGCCCTGGAAGCTCTCGGATCAGATGCCGGGATCATTATCGATTTTACAAGCCCTGAAAAGATGGCTGATGCTGTAATTTCATTATTAAATAATGATCAAAATCGCAGGAATATGGGGCTTAACGGCTTGCAAAAGTCTGCCTCTTCTGCCTGGGAGAATGCTACCATAGCTCATGGGCGGCTTTTTAGTCAAATTACAGAAAGACGCATCGTATTGAATTACCAGCTGCCGGACTTAAAATTGGATCATATACGTCGAATGACCACCGATTTCGGTATTATTCAATTCTCAGTTATAAGTCGACCGGATCCTGAGTCAGGTTATACTTTGGATGATAATGCCCGGGCCTTGATCGCCCTATGCAGGCACTATGAGGCAACAACAGATCCTTCTGTTCTCCCACTAATTAAAATCTATTTTAATTTTATCCTCTTCTGTTATCAGAAGGAAGGGTACTTTATGAACTATGTGTCCATTGAGCGTGAGTTCTCACCAGAAAATCACACCTCCAATCTGGAAGATTCAAACGGCAGGGCGATTTGGGCCCTGGGGTATCTGTGCTCCATGTCGTCCAAATTACCGGCCTCCTTTCAGAATATGTCAGGAGAGGCCTGTGAATTGGTGGAAAATTCAATGGAAAGGTTAGAAAAAATGCATTCTCCCAGAGCAATGGCTTTCGCAATTAAGGGTCTATATTTCATGAATATGAATAATGACAGACGCGAAAATCTCCAGCTCATCTCGACTTTCGCTAACCGGCTGGCCGCTATGTTTGAGAGGGAAAGTGAAACCGGTTGGCTTTGGTATGAGCGCTATCTCACTTATGCCAATAGTGTTTTGCCGGAGGCTTTGCTATGTGCATGGTTGAGCACTGGTGAAAATCGTTTCAGGAATATTGCCAAGAACTCATTTGATTTCCTGCTGTCCACCATTTTCAATAAACGAACGATTTCAGTGGTTTCCAACAGGAGATGGCTCAGAAAGGAGGAACGCCATCTGATTCCTGTACGCGGAGGCGAACAACCCATTGATGTTGCTTACACAATACTGGCTCTGGACAAATTTCGCCATGTATTTCCGAATGAGCGCTATAACTCGCAAATGAAGGATGCATTTAATTGGTTTTTAGGAGATAATCATCTGCATCAGATAATTTACAACCCATGTACCGGCGGATGTTATGACGGTTTGGAAGAAACGAATGTCAATCTTAATCAGGGCGCCGAGTCTACAGTGAGTTATCTTCTGGCCCGTCTGGTATTTGAGCAGCCGAATGTTTCTTCAGAGGAACTGGTTCCTAAATTGCCCTGATAGATAGACCGTTATATTTAATTCTCAATTTGCATAAGGTAAGATACATTCCTGATTGCCCATGAAAATAGCCATATTATCTCCAATTGCATGGCGAACACCACCAAGGCAGTATGGTCCATGGGAGCAGGTTGCCTCCATGCTGACGGAAGGTCTGGTCGCTTCCGGCCACGATGTTACCCTCTTTGCTACTGCAGACTCTCTGACTTCTGCCAGGCTCGAATCGGTCTGCCCGGGGCCTTACGGAGAAAACCCTGAGATGGATGCGAAAGTCTGGGAGTGCTTACATATATCACATCTGATGGAAAAAGCGGATGAATTTGACATTGTTCATAATCATTTCGATTTTTTACCTCTCACCTATTCCAGGCTTATTAGCACCCCGATGATTACCACGATTCATGGATTTTCATCGGAAAAGATCCTTCCCGTTTTCAAAAAGTATGCGGGGCATACACATTACATTTCAATATCCGATGCTGACCGGCATCCTGATCTGACCTACCTCCGGACCATCCATCACGGAATCGATCCTTCAAAGTTTCAATTTCAGGAAAGAAAGGAAAATTATTTATTGTATTACGGACGAATTCATCCTGATAAAGGTGCTCATGCCGCTATAGAGATTGCCAGCCTGGCAGGGTACCCCTTAAAGATGGCGGGATTGATCCAGGATGCGGACTATTTCCGGTCGCGGATTGAACCTTATATTGACAATGCCCACGTCACATATTTGGGTAATGTCGGACCAGAGGCAGGGAATGAGCTGTTAGGAAAGGCGACGGCTCTGTTACATCCCATATTTTTTGAAGAGCCTTTTGGATTAAGTGTGGTCGAGGCGCTCATGTGTGGAACTCCTGTAGTGGCCTATAACCGCGGGAGTATGGCGGAACTGCTCATTGACGGCAAGACCGGGTTCCTGGTGAATGATATTCCTGGGGCAGTTGCTGCCATAGCTTCCCTGGAGACCATAGCACCGATAGACTGTCGAAAACATGCACTGGAACGCTATTCAAAAGATACCATGGTTCATGGCTATCTGGAAGCCTACGAATTGGTTATCAATGAAGCACAGCGGAAATAAACATCCTGATATGATTCACCCTCTCAGGGTAGACAATAACTCCGCAAGATCAACAACCACATAGGAGGAAGAATAATCCGAAACTGCATACGGAAGGATCAGACTGCCAGCATGGATAAGGGCACCACAGGAATAGACAACATTAGGCACGTATCCTTCTCTTTCCTCCTCCAGCGGAACCAATAAAGGTTCCTTTAGCCGTCCGATTTCCTTCCTGGGATCATCCAGGTCAAACAGTGATGCCCCAATGCAATAGCGCCTCATGGGTCCAACACCATGTGTTATGACCAACCAGCCTTCAGACGTGAGCAGAGGCGGCCCGCAGTTGCCTATCTGTGTAAATTCCCAGGGAAACCTGGGTTCCTGTAACAGGATAGGATCATTCCACAATGTCACCCGATCCGAAAACATAAGGTAGTTATTCACGCCGTCTATCCTGGCCAGCATCGCATATTGTCCTTTAATCTTATTAGGGAAGAGAGCAAAGTTCTTGTTTTGGGCACCATTCCCATGCATCGGCATGATCCGGAAAGAGCAAAAGTCCACAGTGGACAACAATTTGGGTAAAATGGCGTGACCATTGTAGGCTGTATAGGTGGCGTAATAGTTTATTGAACCATCATCTTCCGTGAAGCGAACAAATCTGGCATCTTCAATACCCTGACTTTCCGCTTCTGAAACCGGAAAAATGATCCGCTCGGATATATCAGAATCGATTTTAAATTCCAGGTCATAATAAGAGTCCACTAGCCAGGTCATTTCCTCGAGAGCCAATTTTCGCTCATTACTTATTTTATTGGCTGACTTGAGGGCGTTTACCGCGCTCTTCAACTGGTAGTATTCGAATTTGTTGGGGAGTTGCTCCATGATCAGGGAGGAGTACTTAGCCGGTATACGCATTTCGTCCATCTTTTGGATGAACCTTTTTTTGTTGTATGATTTTTTCTTACCAATGACGGCCATATCGATATGTTTTCGAACTTTGGCACTGTGGAAGTTATTCTGGTCATCCAATATTCCCCGACGGAAGACGATGGAGGATAAATGCCCCTCCCCTGTTGCCCGAAACGAGAGAATGACCCGCTTTTCCCCTTTGTTCAGAAAAGACTGATCAAAATCTTCCACGATGGACGGGTTAAAAAATGCAGCAGATTCAATCGAATATTCCATTGTGGAATAAGATCCAATCAGGAGCTTGCGTTTCTCTGAAAGTTTTGAATAATCAATCTCCATCTCCTTTATCAGGCCCTGAAAATTCTGACAATGCTTGCCAAAGATCTGGGCAATGTTTCTGTGGCGGCCAGTGAATTCCCGCAACGTGTGTTCAAGTTCGCAATTGACTTCCTCTTCAGAAAGGGTAAGGATCCTCGTGATCAGGTTTTTGGTCCTTTTTTCGCCATTGTCGAAAAAGCGGGCAACCACACGGCTTGAGTCCGGCATAAATTTGACCTGTTTTCTGGTCACGGGGATACGCATACACTACTATTTTTAATGAGATTGATGGGAAGGATCAGAATTCACGCAGCTTAGGAAAGGTTTCAGTCAGTCAATTTATTAATAATTTAATTAAAGGCTTTCGTTTTATCAGTGACCACGATGCTACATTAGTTGGCTTTTGCTTTCCATTTTCTGGCAGCCGCAAAAAACAAACGTGGTACCTATTAAAGATATTGCTTTTATTTATAAAAATGAAACAATCGAGCTACCCGCCGGGTTGTTTGGATATGATATAAATGACAAATACCGGCGTGCATCTAGAATTTGTTGCGCCTTTAATGTAGCTTTATTCCGTGATTTATTGCTCAGGCAGATAAGCCTCCGTTTCCCTTATCAGGAAGTCATGCATACTACTTTTCTTTTTATAGGCGTCTATTTCCGATGAGTCGCACGATTGCGTTGGCGCCCATTGTTTCAGTGATTTATTTTTATCCTCTTTAAGAACCCATTTAATGCATTTCCTGTATTCAGTAATGGCATCCAGGAATTTCTTATAATTGTATCGCTGCCTGTTTTTCTGAGTACCATACAAGGTGTGTACAACATAAGGCATACCCTCCAGACGCGAGCCTTCAAAATAAATAAATCCGTCTTCCACAGGCATCTCCCCTTCACCACCTATGCCGATGATCGTCCAAGGGATATCATCCCTGGCCGATTTTCTTAAATAAAGAATCATGTTCCGGGTGGTGTCATAAGGGATGGGGTTTTCCTTTAGAAATGCCGGGGGTATAAACTTTCTGACTTGTATGCTGGAAGAATCAAAATTACTTCCGATGTCATCATTGATTTGAAATTCAAATGTGGCTTCTTCCACTGCCTTTACATGACCAGCGGCGACAAGGTCGGACATCCCGATCAACTGAACGATTGGGATGGGTTGATAGGCTGTCCCCTTGTCAGCTTCATCAGATATCTCTTTTCCGGCCTGATCAGTCATATCTGTCTCAGATTCCCTGTTCCCTTGCCTGCCGCAACTTTGAAACAGAAAACACAGGGTTACGACTGAGATAAAAAGAAGGTTATCATATTTCACCGGCATATTGAACTTCTTTAGAACATTAAAGGTACAGGTTTCCTGAAAATCATCACACATTCCAATTACCTTTCTGGACTTCGCTTGCAGGAACCGCCGAAGTTCGTAGTCAATAATGGAGCGCTCCTGTCATCTAATTCCCATCTTTATGTTCATAAGGCAGTTCAAAACTAATTCGGTTTCTCCCTTCCAGAGGAGGTGAAATGCATACATTTAAGTAAATTTCACGTGATGATTAACAGGTCACAAAGTTTGTTAAACCTCCGCCCTGAAATTCCTACTGCTTGTGTTCATAACGACATGTCCGTCGAAGAACGTTTTCAAAATATTACCTTGCGGCCCGTTATTAAATTCCAGAATGATTTGCTTCTGGCAGTTTTTCTGAATTATATAGCCAAACATAAATCTGCCTTTGAAGAGCTTTCTGCCCCAAGACGCTTACTGTATATTGAGAATGCGATTCAAAAAGACATTAAGCTGCGAAATTCTATGAAGGGAATGATCATAGGTCAGTTTACATCTGAAGAATACGCCATGTATATCTGCAATTCCTCCTCAATTAATAAAAGGATGATGAAAATGGTCATCGAACGCCTTAAAGACCAATTGCAATTGTTCGGGGCCGAAGCAGCGATTTAAACTAGGGGGCCTCCCTTTTTCGAAGCACTTACTCATTTTGTAAGAACCCCTGCGGTTCAACATTAGTCCGTCAAGTCCTTCTACGGGCTTTTTATCCCGCAAATGATCTCCGGTGCGAAAAGGCTAATTATTTCAAATCTACACCTGCTCCCCCGTCGGTCCTCCGCAATTTGTTTCCTCCCCGAGATTCTCCGGACGGATCAAATCCCAAAAAGTAAATCCCTGTTAAACACCAGCCTCCACTCGGGTCGGCGGCTTTATAATTTTAAGCCAAACTTAACGTTTTGAAATATCGACTATGCATTAAATAGTTAATTTTAGCATCTAATTCGCTGGTTTATGGACCGATCCAAGATCATACAAAAAATCATTGACAATAAAAAGCAACCGAATTTACGGTATCGTCTTAAAGAACAGACAGAGGTCTTCACCGATCTATTGTTCCTGACCCTTTTTGATATTGAGACCCCCGTGGCGGAAAATCTCGACGTACTCGAGTCCCAGTTTGCATCGCTCGTAGATCTGGCGTGTTGGGATGTTAATAAGATTTGCGGACAGGTATGGGAAGGATACGTTGCGCGGTTACCCATGGTTATAGAAAAATTGAATCTTGATGCGGAAGCGATCGCCAGTTGCGATCCGGCCTCACTATCTATTGAGGAGGTATACATGGCCTATCCCGGCTTTTATGCCATTGCCATATACAGGCTGGCTCACGAACTATACACACAGGGGTTTCCCATGGTTCCAAGATTAATGACGGAATATGCCCACCGACAGACTGGGGTGGATATCAATCCCGGCGCAAGAATAGGAAATGCTTTTTTTATCGACCATGCCACAGGCGTGGTGATAGGTGAAACTGCCGTAATCAAAAATAATGTAAAAATCTATCAGGGGGTGACCCTTGGCGCCCTCTATGTCGCAAAGAACCTGCAAAAAACCAAACGCCATCCCACCATTGAAAACAATGTCACTATTTATGCGAATGCGACAATCCTCGGGGGCGATACGGTCATTGGTGAAAATTCGATCATAGGAGGCAATGCCTGGCTCACGACCTCTGTACCGGCCAATTCTAAGGTGTTCCATAGTCCGGAAATTAAAATCAAGACCCAATCGCATGTCTCATAATCTGGTCTCCCTGATAGGGAATACCCCATTGGTTGAAAGCAGAGTACTTAATACCCGCAAAGACATCCGCCTTTTTTTTAAGCTGGAAGGTCAGAATCCCGGCGGCAGTGTAAAGGACCGGGCGGCTCTGAATATGATTAAAAGCGGACTGGAGAGGGGCACCATTTCTTCTGGGACCAAACTAATTGAAGCTACCAGCGGGAACACAGGCATTGCGTTGGCCATGATTGCCGGAATATATCAACTGAAAATAGAACTTATCATGCCGGAAAATGCCACAAAGGAGCGGGTACAGACCATGCGCGCATATGGTGCGACAGTCATCCTGACTCCGGCAGATGATGGCATTGAAGGAGCCAGGGACTATGCAGAGGCCAAAGTGGAAAAAGAAGGATATACCATGCTTAACCAGTTCGGCAATGAGGACAACTGGCAGGCACATTACAAAACAACGGGGCCGGAAATATGGCGGGATACTTCCGGGAGCATTACCCATTTTGTATCATCTATGGGTACTACAGGCACCATCATGGGTACCTCTACTTTTCTGAAAGAGCAACGCTCAGATATTCAGATCGTGGGTGTTCAGCCGGATGATGACTCCAGTATTCCCGGAATCCGCAAATGGCCCGAGGCGTACTTGCCAAAAATTTATAATCCTAAGAAAGTAGATCAGATTATTGAGGTCACTGAGGATGAAGCGCGGATAATGGCCAGAAAATTAGCCTCCGAGGAAGGAATCTTTGGGGGAATGAGCAGTGGTGGGGCGGCTGCGGCCGCTTTAAAGTTGATCGATACCCTGGAGCATGGGGTTATAGTGTCTATTGTCTGCGACAGGGGAGATCGCTACCTGTCCTCCGACCTGTTTTAAGAATGCAGGGTCTATTCAAATTCCTTCGGTAAGCAGCCATTCAAGGCCCTGGTTAACTGGAGAAAGCCGGCCGGTGCTGATTCATTATTCCAGGGTCTCGTAATCCTCAATGTAAAATTGTACCTCTTTTCCCTGATTGTTGGTAAAAATATAGGCCTCTCTGTTGTTTTTAAGCCGACTGATCGTAATCTGCTCTGATGTCACAATATTTAACTGATCGCCATCATCGATCCCGACCAGAATTTCATCATCATTACTTACAAGTGTGAAATCCGAATTTGCATCGGCCATATAGCTGAATACGATTCTTTCATCATAATCATCATCCTCATCATTGTCAATGAGCACGGTTTTGGTGATTTTTTTAGGCGTTTTTATCTGGTCCTGCTCCACTTTGTCCTCGTCTTCCTCCTCAAACATAATGTTTTGTGAAATTGTGGTGGTAATTCTAACAGAGTTCCTGAACACTTTTCCATTCGCGTGAATTGTATACGTCTTTTCTGTGGTCTCAGTACCCACCTGATCGCCGCTACCCGCTGATCCGGTAGTCAGGTTCCCGGTTTCCTGTGAGGAACTCAATGAGGTAAAGAGACCCATTAGCACAAGGGTAAAAAATTGATTTATTTTCATAATAATTTAATTATTGCAGACTATATAAGATACAACTAATTATTGAGATTTTGATCCCTTTTCAATCTTTTCATTGCTTTAAAAAGCCAACGCTCTGATACCGTCAATAGGCCAGGCGTTGTGATATACTGCGATAACGTAAGAGATCCGGGCAAAATATATGATTGGGCAGCACCTCACAGCCATCGCTTCTTTTTGAAAAAGAGGATCATTGCGATAAAAATCAACAACATAAACCCCAGAATTATAAAATACCCATCCTTCCAATGAAGTTCCGGCATATGGTCAAAATTCATCCCATAGATTCCTGCGATAAAAGTCAGGGGAATGAAAATGGAGGCCATAATGGTGAGGACTTTCATCACTTCATTCATCTTATTGCTCACATTGCTCATATACATCTCCATCAGGCTCATCGCCATCTCCCTGTAAATTTGCAGATTCTCGTTCATTTCGGTTGTGTGATCCAGGGCATCTCTTAAAAAGAATTTGGTTTCAGGAAGAATGAGTTTATGCCCGGAATCCAGGAGCTTGATTACCAGCTCCCTGACAGGAACAATAAATCGACGAAGTCCAAGAACGTCCTTTTTTAATTGCTGAATCTTCCTTGCGGTTTCCGGACCCGGGGATTCATAAACTTCTGTTTCCAGGGCCTCAATCCTGTCACTTATATGCTCAAGGATGACGTAATAATTATCAATAATTGCATCCATAAGGATAAAGAACAGATAATCAGCTTTCTTGCTTCGCACACGTCCTGTCTTATTTTTGATTCTTTGCCGGATCCCATTAAATACGTCCTGTTCCAATTCCTGGAATACGACCACCGCATTTTCAAAAAGTACAAGTGCCACATGCTCTGAAACCAGCCTTTGATCATCCTCCAGGTAAAGCATGGTAAATACCGCAAAAATATAGTCATCATACTCGTCAATCTTTGGTCTTTGAAAAGTATTCACGATGTCTTCTGTGACCAGAGGATTCAGTTTCAGGATCCGGCCAAGGTTCCCTATATATGCCTCATCACTTATTCCAATGACGTTGATCCATTCCGTAACGCCGTCATCCTGGTTTGACATAATATTTTCAGGCTGCGATATCACTTTTTCCCGATACATATCCTCACTATACATGATACAGGACATGGAAGAAATGGTTCCGGCCCTGTTCCCCTGATAAGTAACTGTCCCGGGAGCTTTCCCGAGTTTATTTTTGATCCTGGGTACTTTTTTATGATTCGGTTTTGTTTTCGACTTTTGAGAGCTCATACTAATTCATTTAATTAAAGATACTAAATGTGCAGTCGCTGATTCTCAAATCTGACTCATGCTCATGAGGATGGGGTCAGATTTATACAATCAATACTAGTTCGAAAAAGCACCGCATTGTAAGCTCTTGATCAGTACAGGTCAGCCGTGCAATGGCTCTCTGAACCCTTCCATTACCGTATCAGGTATTTTGGAAATCCGGTTGATGAATTTCCTGTCAGCTGGATCACTTCGGTCTGATCTGTCAATAAAAGGCAATACCAATAACCGCCTTCAAGGATGCCTATTATCAGATTCTGAAAGTAAAACCATACGGATGAGGAATGCCGGTCCTTTATTTTTTAAGATAACTTCCCCCAAAGATGTCCGTAACCCCTCCATTGCTGGAGACGGACACAGAGATGCCAATGGCCAGTTTAAAATCTTCCTCATAATAATAAGTTTTCCGACCCCGGTTATAAGTTACCATTGCATTAAAGTCCCGGAGTTGTTCCACGAGCAGGTATACGGATCGCTCACTTATATTAAGTTTATTTGCCAATTCTGCCGGGGAGCCTGTACATTCTTTTTCAATGAGTTCATGCAATTGCTGGAGTCGTTCAAGATTTTTGATGGTTTTCATAATGTCTCATTTTTAATTATAGGTAGCTAACAATGGTTATGGAAAATCGACAACAATTCTCCATGAATTAATAAATTAAATATATAGATTATTTTCTATATATAAAAATAATATAGATTTATTTCTATATTTCCGAATAATAAATATACGCCTCGTACTGCCCTGTTTTATTAATTTCTTGATAATATCTCTGAATTCTAAGGTATTATTTCATATATTCGTGTCGATTATATTCGATTTATCATTACATCCATGTTAAAAACAATTGACCGTTTAATTCAATTCATTGCTTATTCAGGATTGAGTGCAAGGCAATTCGACCTCTCGATTGGTGCCGGTAACGGTTATACCCTACGTATGAAGAAAAACAGTGCATCGATAGGCAGTGATGTCATCGAGAACATCATCAATATTTATCCGCAATTAAACGTAGTGTGGCTTTTGACCGGGGAGGGTCTCATGTTAAAACAGGAGGAGGATCCGGACATTCTTGATTTCGATAAACTTCCACTGGAAAGACAACAGGAGATTGAGCGCATCATAGAAAGTAAAATCCGGGAACGCCAGAAAGTGGAATTAAAACGACTTCTGAAGGAAGTTTCCGAGGAAATAGAGAAAACGCAGGGCCAACTGAAATCGCCACCTTCCGCATCCTAACAAAACCAATTATTATTTCTGTAATTCAGTCGTGGAAAAAACAGATAGTATGTCTTTAAAGATTGTCCCAAATATTAACCCCAATCATTCCGATTGATCCTGTCGGTAAGTTCCTCTTTAAACTTGTGCAAGCGCTTTAAATGCTCGGCTTCATTACGATGGGAAGCCTTGTTTTTTTTAATTTGATGGTAGCGTAAATTATTTTTGTTGCGAAAGTCAATTACTTCTTTGGATTGATCCAGCAAAACCTCAATGTCATGACATATTGTATGATAGGTGTCAATGATTCTAGTTTGATATTTGATAGTTTCAGACAGATAAAATAAGATCCCTACTAGAATGGTAATGATAGGCAATCCTTTTATGTATTCATTTTCGTTTAGGGCCGTCGATCCCGTCTGGAATGCTTCCCAAAACTGATAAATATAAAAAATAATAGGGCTAAGAATGGCATATCTCCACCAATTCTTTGAAGTAATAATCCATAAGGATAGGGTTATTATAACACATAATTTAGTTGTTATGTACCAAACGAATGTTGGTAAATCAGGAAAGTCCATATTATTAATTGACAAAAATAATAAATTCAACTTTTGCTGGTCCTTGGGGATAGCAATATGTGCCCACGATAGTGTCGAGAAAATTATCAATAATGAAATTATTATGATTTCTTTCGGCTTACTTATTCTATTATTATCTGGTATGTAATGGGTAGCAATAAGGTATGGATTCAATATGACCTTAAGATGTTCTAAGTTTCTAATTCTATCTATTCCATTACTTAACTTTTGATTGTATATATTATTTGTTAGAAAACTTCGTGTTTTGAAATAAAGGCCTCTAATTTTTGCAGAATTTACCATATTATGTTTGGGCGGTGTAACAAAAGCGAACTGAAAATAATTCTTATTATCAATTAAAATAATAATTAAGGTTATAAGCGAAAATGCTCCTAGATGTTGAACTAAACTATCATTGTTATGAGTAAAAGGGACTATTAAAGTTGATGCGAAAGGTGCAATAGGACAAAATATAAAATATCGCCACCATGATTTATTCGTTAAGAACCAAATTGAAAATAATAAAGTTGGAATAATACGAACAAGTAATGACCATACAAAAACATTATTATTATAGCAACTGAATATTCCTGTGAAACTGGACACCCTATTCCTGTGTAAACTGGACAGTTTACTTTTGATGATTTTCTAGTGATGAATTTATGTAAATTATTTTAGTTGTTTTTCATTTTTTTCCTCATTGATTCTCCTTTGAGTTCGAA
>JBGTKP010000050.1:0-3134 GCA_041744575.1 Muriicola sp. | reverse complement strand
GTTGGTCTTCCTACCTCCGACTGGGTGTCTGGAAGGCCTGCGGCGGCAGCTTCAAAATCCGCTTCTATTAATGGCCAAATCTCCCTGTCATTGGGAACTTTGGTACTTTCCACATCGTTCACATCATAGACATCATCTCCGATATAGGGAGGCATCCTCCACATCTTCCGTGCTTCAAAATGAAAGAAGCCTCTTAGAAACCGGGCTTCAGCCACGATCTGGGATCGTCTTTCCTCACTGAGTTCCTCTACTCGTGCGGCAGTGGTGATCGCGTCATTAGAACGTGCAATGCCTTTATAGAGCCCTCTCCATTTGTTCCTGATATGATCATTAAAAGACTGGAAGTCGTAAACTTCCAGAAATGACTGCTCAGGTTGATCTCCGGCATCGGTTCCCTTAAGGGCATCATCGGATGGGATTCCGCCAAACACCCAATTCTGAACATCATTGTTCCAGGGAGCCTGCCCGTCCAAACCAAGGCCGTTTACCATTTTATATGCGCCCAAAAGGATGCCTTCCACCCCATCCGGGGTTTCAAGACCGTTGGTGCTAAACTGCCCTTCCGGTTCCCGGGTGAGGAATTCATCCGTACAGGCTGTAATGAGGACCAGCAAGGACGCAATTACTGTAAAAATCAATTGTATCTTTTTCATTTTTTTAAATTATTTGTGTTTGTCAAACCAAGGATAGCTTTATTGTTCCTCCTAATATGTATCGGTTTTAATTCTTTCATGAGATCCTTCAAACCCGGTAATATCATATGAGTAAAATTAGTTCAAAGTTACGTTTAATCCAAGCGTGTAGGTTCTGGATACCGGCATATAGCCTCCATCAAATCCGAGCGTAGGATCACTGTCGGTTCCAGCCTGGATCTCCGGATTCAAACCGGAATATTTCGTAAAGGTAGCCAAGTTCTGTCCCTGAACATATATTTGAAGTGCGGCAAGTCCGATACGGGAAAGTACATCATCAGGAAAATTATAGGTCAGCTGAACATTCTTGATCCTGAAATAGCTGCCATCTTCTATGAAATAGGAAGAAGGCCGGCTGCTGATCTGGTCGTTGGCATCCATAATGGGGACTGTTGCATTCGGGTTGGCCGCTGTCCACTGGCTTGGATCCGCTGTGGGATTCGAGGGCTGCCAGGCCCCGTAAAGCGCCCTTGTAGACCTGTTCCCCTGAAAGGTATTGAAATCGGCGAAATATCGCACATAATTATAGATTTCATTGCCCTCGGATCCATTGCCGAAAATATTCAGGCTCAGGTTCCTGTAGCTCAGGTCCAGGTTGATACCATAGGTAAAATCCGGGTGCGGGCTGCCGATAATGGTCCGGTCATCATCATTGATCTCCCCATCCCCGTTCACATCAACCACCCTGAATTTCCCAGGGGCGTTATACGACCCGTAGGTGGGCCAGGCGTCTGCCTCTGCCTGGGTCTGGAACAAGCCGTCCGTCTGGAAGCCATAAAAGGAAGAGATCGGGATTCCGGCCTGTGAAACCGTCAGGGCTGGAACACGGGAGGAATAGCCAAAGAATCGGGTCTCAGGACTTTCATCCAGCTGGTCAATATTATTCTTGTAGGCAGAGAGATTTCCTCCGATGCTATAGCGGAAATCTCCTTTCTGATCAGAGAAGGTAAGGCCCACGTCAATCCCCTCGTTGGTCATTTGGCCCACGTTAAAGAAAGGAGCTGTTGCGTCACCGGCTGCAAATGTAATCGGAACCTGAAATAACATGTCTGTGGTCACTCTGTTCCATAGATCCAACTCAAAACTGAGTTTATTCTCAAACATGCGAAGGTCCATTCCTATGTTATTGGAGGTCGTAGTTTCCCATTTGGCGTTCGGATTTCCAAAACTACTGGTATCAAATCCAATGGTCGGGGAGGTGGGGGAACCATCTATGGGGTAACCTGCATTGAAAATGTTCGACCGGTAGGTGGTATAGGCATTGTAATCCCCGATTTCCTGATTACCCGTTTTACCCCATCCGTATCTCAACTTTAATTCATCGATAAATCCCACCCCTTCCATAAAGGATTCATCTGAAACCCTCCATCCTAGGCTGAAGGCCGGGAAAAGGGCACTTCGGGATGCCTGTTGGAACCGGGAAGAAGCATCGTTCCTCAAAATGAACTGTGCCAGGTATTTTTCCTTAAAATTGTAGTTCACTTTTCCGAATTCTGAAAACAGGGTGTAATCAGAGAAACTAAAGCCATAATTGGAGGAAGTAGTGGCATCCCCAAGATTCAGGTAACTCAGAATTTCGGTTGTTTCAAAGGCGAACCGCTGACGGCTGGCCCCGAATTCCTCCCCGAAATTCTGTATGGCTTCTACCCCCACATAGGCGTCAAAATTGTGTATCTCATTAAAGGATTTGGCATAGGTAAGAACGCTGTTCCAGACCCACTGATATTCATAGCGGCTGCGCGCGGTAGAGCTATTGATAAAGTTGCCTTCCACATATTCCGGCTGTGGCCGTCCCAGTTCGCGGACACGCTCCCCGGTTACATCTACCCCAAAACTGGTCTTGAGCTCCAGTTCCTTCAGGAGATCATAGGCAGCGAACACGTTGCCAAAAGCCCTGAGCCTGTAGCGGCGGTTGTCCTGGGTCCTTGAAAGGATGGCAAATGGGTTAAAGTTATTTCCGAGGTTGGCCCCACGGCTACCGGCAAAATTTCCGGCAATATCATAAATAGGCAGTAGCGGGTGGTGCTTGTAAGACCCGGAAACTGCATTCTGTTCCCCGTTATTTCCATCTGCACCGACACCATAACCCCCTTCACGGTTATCAAAGGAAACAGTAAAATTTTCTCCTACGGTAAGTTTCTGATCAAGGGCACTGAATTCTGTATTTGCCCGTAAAGAAACCCGGTTATAACCAACAAATTTGACGACGGCATCCTGGGAGAAATAACCCAGGTTAAAAGCATATCGAGCGTTTTCCGTTGCGCCAGAAGCAGACACCTGATGGCTGGTGATAGGCGCCGATCTGGTAACTTCCTGCCACCAGTCCGTATCTGCGGACCGGGTAATGGCATAAATATTTCCTTCTACCAGCGAGTACAGAGATGGATCCGTCCCGGGATCCCCTTCGTTCGCCCCACTGGGAAATACAAAGTCCGGGATGGT
>JBGTKP010000049.1:0-208879 GCA_041744575.1 Muriicola sp. | reverse complement strand
GTTTTATTCTCAAAATGTTCGGGCAGGGACTCGCCGACGAAGGAGGCAATTCCCGCCACCAATCACCCAGTAAGTACGAAGTGACAAATCTTTCTCAATAGGTTTTTATTCTCAAAATGTTCGGGCGGGGACTCGCCGACGAAGGAGGCAATTCCCGCCACCAATCACCCAGGTCTTTCTGAGTTACATTGGAAGCAACCTCCTTTAGTAGTTTGGCACTTAATACTGTCTTTACTCATAAAAACCTATATAAATTTTTAGATTAAAGTCTAAAAAACACGCGCAGGTATTGAGGTGGAAATAGCTGTTAAAATATCACTTTGAATAAGTAGTTTTGATGTTTAATTAATTAAATACTTTTCTTCCATATTTATCCTCAAAAATTATGGCATGATAGAATTAAGACTCATAAAATATTCCTATCTTCCAAAGATTCAATTTTGTAAAAATGCGCCGAAATTTTAAGTTAGCGTTATTAGTTTTCACGACATTCCTTATACATTCTTGTGTTGAAGAATTTGAGCCTAGTTCTAAAAATGAATCGGTTTCAATTCAATTTAATATGAATTTATTAACTGGTTCGTCGGCCAATAAAATAGGTATTCCTGATTGTTCAGATAGTGATCCGGCCTTTTTGGAAATAAAATATGATAATAAGGTTTTTATGACTCCCTTTTCCGAATCACAAGGCGCTGAAAATACCTTGTTTCTTGAGCTTGGAACCTATACTGTGAACGAAGTTAATATTCTAGATGCTGACTTGAACATCATTTATCAAGTTCCTAACAAGGAAGATGAGAGATTTGACCTGACTGGTTATGTCAATATCTCCACTCCTTTTGAGATAAATGTTACATTATTTGAAAGAGAATATAATTTAGATGCTGTGTGTTTCACACCAATAGAATTGGGTGCGGGATCAGCTGTTAGCGTTATAAATTTGTTGGAATTTCAGCCATTATATTATATGCTTCCACTTACAAATAACGGATGTTTTGACGAGTTACAATTGACATATTATAGTGTGGAAGTATTACGATTTTCAATCGACAATTATTCCAGGACTAGTGAAGTGATAGAATTTGTGCCAGTGCCCCTACCTATAGAAATAAACACAGATGGTGGAGGATATATAACATTTAATCTACTTAAAGATGGAGAAGCAGTATTTACGACGGCCTTCTTTGAGTATAATGAGGATGGAATTATTACGGTAGATGAGGTTATTGATGCCTCGCAGATTAGCTGTCCATAAATTGAATTGATTAAGATGACTTGGGAAGATTACTTTAACCATTCTCAAAATGTTCTGACGGGGACTACTTAAACTACCAATCGTCCTTGTCGGATTTCTTATAAGTCATTATCTGCTCGAAGGTTTGATCAAATGACTTCATTATATTTACCCGACTAAATCCGCTCCTAAATTCTTTATTACCTGGCTTTAAAACAATTTCATCAAATCTGATATTCTCTTCTGAATTAATAGAAATTCCTCCTGTACTTAGCCCTAAATCTACGGGTGCGAATATTATATCACTTATTACAACTCGATACCTCCCATCTTTGATCTGAACATTAACAAAAGAGGTTGTCTCATTGTAACTCGGACCTCCCTTAATTGGCTTTACTTTTATAGGATTAGAATAGCCTCTAAATTCACCTTCTATAAGCTCGATTTTTCTAGTAAACTCCTGATTTTTAAAATACTTCGTAAGATTCGAAATAATTTCATCAGAATCGCCGGGTATTTCAAAAACCTTAATCCATTCCACACCCCCGTTGACATTAATTTCAAAGGCGTGCTCTTGGGAATTCATGAATGAACAAATAAATAACATTAAAACATTAGCTCTCATCTTCTTTTGTTATTAAGTATTTAATAATCGATGTCTTGATACAAACCTATATAAATTTTTAGATTAAAGTCTAAAAAACAAGCGTTGGTATTGAGGTGAAAATAGCTGTTAATAATGTCACTTATCATAAGTAATTTGAAGTATAACAGTCGCCGCCTTTGACAAGAATTCATGTAATTTTAAATACCTTGAGTCGGTTCATATGTTTTGGCCCTTCCCCGGAACAAAACAAGCCTTGGGAACGTGGTATTCAAAAAAACTCTTGTCATGTATTTTAATAAATATCATATTTGAAAATAAACTCCCTAAACCAAAAATTATCCATGGAATCACCCAAAAGAACGCTGGAGGAACAGAGAATTGAGTTTAAAAATGGAAAATTTATTGCTACCCCCTTAGCTGGATTAATCGCCTGGTTAATAGTCGGAATTGCCGGTATTACGTTATCTATTCAGGCAACCGTTTGGGTTTTATTCATTGCAACCGGTTCCATTGTATACCTGGGCATGTTTATTTCCAAATTTACAGGGGAGCATTTCCTCGATAAAAAAAAACCGAAGAATGAGTTTGACAAACTCTTCTTTTTCACCGTGGGACAAGCTGTTTTGGTATATTCCATTGCAATCCCGTTTTTTATTGTGGACTATACGTCTTTACCCCTGACCATAGGGATCCTGACAGGGCTAATGTGGCTTCCGTTTTCGTGGATCGTGGCGCATTGGGTCGGGATTTTCCATTCATTGGTGAGAACAATTCTGGTTCTTGTATTATGGTATTTACTTCCGGAATACAGATTTATTGCCATTCCCTTTGCAATCGTTTTGATATATATGATTACCATCATCATATTAAAAAACCGAAATCGATCGGCATAAAAGCGAATCAATGTGTAATACTCCCCTCAAACCAGGACCGATTGCCTGGATAAAAACGCAAGCTTAATTTCAACCAAGATCATGAAACGAAAATCTGATGTTCTGATCTTCAACAATGTGTCGAATGAATTCCGTAGAAAAATATTATGCGCCATAGTTGATAAAACTCTGTACAGACAACATGATATTCGCCTTGATACACGTGAAAAACATGTAAACGGCTCCGCCAGAAGTGGCTTAAAAACTTGCCATTTACTAGCCTATATATCCAATTTTTGGGAGGGAATCATACCTAAACCATCTTTGCCGGTTGATTTCCCATTTTAGGAGAATCTGGGTCATCTATGACCTATACAATTAATTCCGGGGAGTAAAATAAATCGTAAATAACATTCTTTGTCATCTTCCAATGAAAGTTGATGAAGTTATTCTACGAAATATGCTATTTTAAGCTGATGTTTTTTATAGTAATGTCCTCACTTTTGGCACAGCCTTTAAAAATACCAAAAGTAAAATCTTCATAGGTGGTAAGGGTGGGAGTAAAGTCATGCCATATATATAAATCCTTGCCATACCGCAACCTATTATTTTTCGCGACTGAAAAATCCCAGTTGTCATAACCTGAAGAAATCCTCTTTGGAGGTAGTTCATTGACATTGAGGATATCTGGCTTCCCATGGAAGTAAAATCTGCAGCCTATCCAGTCATCAGTTGCCACTGTTAGTACTTCAAACTTTAAATACATGGTGTAAGAAGTTATGTTTTTTATCACATAAACTTCCTTTATTGTAACCTCATCTTTAAATGGCAATGCATTTTTTAAGAGGACAACTGCACTTTTACTATTTAGTAATTCTTCCAATCTCTGTGATTTTCCAATAACATTCTGGTCATTATAAAAAATGAATTTATTACCGAACTGCCTATTTTCATTAAAAATTGCCGGGAGTATATAGTTCGTAAGTTGTTTGTTGTTTTTCACTTCATCAACCACTACCACATCATCCGGCTCAAACCCTGAAATGGTGTTGGAAATGTAAGTATGAATACTTTTACCATTTGTTTCGGGAGCTGACGGAAGTTCCTTTGTCAATAGATAATTGTCAGCATCAATTGAAGGTATATGATCTATCGTAATTAACCTCCTTTTCCCCGGATTTGGAATTGAGTTCAATACATTTTCTACGTTTTTCCCTGCACTGGGCAACAAGACTTTCAGATAGTTTTTTGTATGCGCAAATATTGGAAGTATAATTATTAAAAAAAGCAGTACAAATAGGTAAACAGGGCGTAATTTCAGTCGAAATATTTCTTTACCCATGAGAATTCTAAAGATGTTGTCCAGCATTATGCCGGTTATCAGAATAACTGCGGGCAAAAACGGAACCAGATTTCGAGCCATATAAACTCTTTGATTAATTATTGCCCCAATTGAGAGAAGAATTACCAATGCGAATGCGCCCCATTTTAGCAAGTATTTACGTGGCATATAAACAAAACCACAAACCAGGATAATCGGAAAGATATATACCAATCCTCCCAGGGAAGCTGTCAGCCTGTCTATAATCCTCTTAAAATTATTCCACTTATAATTTTCTGAAATCTCCGAGAAATTACCCGTTGCATACTGATAGAAGTTGGAAAAATAATCATGAACAATGGCATTAAAGACCTTCTTACTATAGAATAAGTCCCAATTTATCAACGCAAAAAATGCAAGACTAAATAATATCAAACAAATAGCAGCAATTAATCTACCCTCCAATTTTTTGTACTTGAAAACCAACATGATCGCTATCAGAATGAGTAGAAAAAAACAGGAAAATTTCAGGGAAATAGCGAGCGCAAAAATAAAGGATGTAAACACCAACCAAAACCAGCTTATTTCTTTTTTATGCCACAAAAAAAGATAAAGCCAGATCAGGATATTGATTATTGAAACCAGAAGTGGTTCAAGATAAAATAGACTTCTCTCATCCAACATCAGAGGATTAATACCAATAAGTACAGCCATCATAAACATTGCAACAACGTACTTCTGTCTCCACAAAAAGAACATCAAAGGAAGAAAAGTCAAAAACATGAAGATGGCAGATTCCACTGTGAGGTAATAGTGGAGATTTCTCAGGTTAGGATCCAACATATTACTCTTAACTCCGGAACTTGCTGTATTATAATTCTTTACAAAGTATTGATGCCCCGGATATTTCCATGTTTCTTCAGAAATATTTCCCCCCATATGATTGATCATGCCAATGAGAGCTCCCGGATAAAATAAGTAGGTAAATACCCTGCCCCCATTCAACGCCCTGTGTGCCATTATTTCCGGGGTTTGATTTGGATGAATTGTTGCTATGGTGTAATACTCATCAACCGTAGAATTACTTCTGTGATTTTGATTGTAATTAACCTGTATTACGACGACAGTTATAAATAAGACCAGTATGGCCACTATGAATAATCCGTAACGGTTGATTAAATTATAGCGTGAATTCATCTTCATTTCAACGTTATTTTTTGGCTTTGTATGCAATGCATTCCTCAAAATATAACTGTTTTAATTCCATTATGGTTCTTTTAAAGCCCGAGTTATTTCATTAGGATCGTGTAAGAAAGGGTTCATAGATCCTCTCAAAGATATGAGGTTCTCTCAATTATTTTATTTAGGATATCAGGTTCAAAACGTATAAGCATCATTTCAGATTAAAAAAATTGCCCAATATAGCGCGATCGTTTCATGTGTGAAATGTGAATATATGGCCCTCAATAGCACTCATCAAAGTGAGGGAACCCTCAAAATCAGAAATATTCTTTCCGGTCAGCTGCTAGGTTTAAAAATACCATTGTAGCATGTGTAGCCTTTGGATTGTTCATCTTAATGCTCACTGAAATCAAATCGTTTTTATCAGTCAAGCCAGGTACATCTCATAGATTCTGATGGGTAAAAATACCTTTGCCAAAGGAGGTGGGTTTATCAAACCTTTACTTTTCACAACTGGCTTGTAATAAAAAACCCATCCACGAACATAATAAAATGACAGTGTTTACCTACCCCCAAATAATAAAGAGGTAAACTCACCTTTTAAGTGCCAGACAATCTTTCACCTGCCTCTTGGTAAGCATATTTACAGAATTGTAGATCGCATTTTCCATCAATTTCAGAATCATCGCGAAAGGCTGTATGAAGTTGGAATGCAGGGATGGGTAGCTGCCAAGCCACCTTCTTTCCCTTACACCTTCACCGTCTTCCATTTTCCCCTGGAAAAAAGCCAAAGCGTAAATATCCCCACACTGGTTTCGGAGATGAAGACGCCCCAGAAAACGCCGGAATACCCCCAGTCCAGTCCCAGGGCCAGATAGTAGCACAAAGGAATCTGGATCAGCCAGAAAAAAACGAGGTTGATCTTGGTGGGGGTCGCGGTATCGCCGGAGCCGTTGAACGCCTGCACGGATACCATCCACCAGCCATAGATAAAATAAGAATAGGATAGAATTTCCAGCCACTTACCACCCACTGCCACCACGCCCGGATCTTGAGTGAAAATGCCCATGAGCGCCTCATTGAAGAAATAGTATACAAAGGAGACCCCAATCAATAAAACCATGGTATAGAGTCCTATCTTCCATACCGCTGATTCCGCCCTGTGGGGATGTCCCGCACCCAGATTCTGTCCGACAAGGGTGGCCGCCGCATTTGATAACCCCCAGGCCGGCATCATGGTGAACATCATGATCCGCATGGCAATGGTAGCCCCGGCAACAGCTTCACTGCCGATATCTGCCAGGATCCGCATCAGGAAGATCCAGGAGGTCATGGCTACCAGCATTTGTCCTACTCCTCCCAAAGAGGTGCGTACGATGTTAAGGATGACTTTGGCGTCCCAATAAAATTGTGACACGCTGGCACGAATATGCTTACCCCCTTTAAAAAGTACCCATAATTGGGTTGCCACCCCTACCGCCCTACCTATATTGGTGGCAATGGCAGCCCCTTCTATGCCCAGGGCAGGGATAGGCCCCCAGCCGAAAATAAGCAGGGGATCCAGAATAAGGTTGAGTCCGTTGGCGATCCATAGGACCCGCATGGCAATAGCGGCATCTCCGGCTCCCCGGAAAATAGCGTTGATCACAAATAAAAGTATGATGATCCCGTTGCCACCGAGCATCCATTGCGTATATCGATACCCCTCCCTCAAAGTCCACTCATCCGCGCCCATCAGGGTCAGCAGGTCTTTGGCAAAGAAAATTCCTCCGACGGCAAAAGGAATAGAAATCAAAAGGGCAAGGAAAATGGACTGGATGGCCGCAGTGCCGGCATCCTCCTTTCTTTTCTCGCCAATCCTCCTCGCAATGATGGCCGTAACTGCCATGGACAGGCCCATTGCAGTGGAATAAAGTAGAAACAGATACGTTTCAGTAAGACCTACGGTCGCCACTGCGGAAGCTCCCAGCTTCCCCACAAAATATATATCGACAATTGCAAAAGTGGATTCCATGATCAGTTCAAGGATCATGGGTACGGCTAAAAGGAAAATGGCCTTTTTCAGATCTATTTTCGTATAATCTGCTTCCGTGCCGCGGATGGCATCCTTCAGTGCGCGCCATACGGAACGCTTGGGTGGCGCCAGGTTCTCAGGTCCGGTTCCTGAAGTATCTTTTCCCGAAGCTTCCATTGGTCTGATTTAATTTGCGGTTGCAAGGTAGTAGGAAATTGTTATTTTCGGAGACTCGAAAACGACATTCCACCGGGGGAATTGCGTCAAAAGCAGCATCGGAAGGATTTGAAATACTACTTGTCGCGGTTTGCGGTAAGGCTGGGGTATCCCCCAACTTTTCTCAGCAGGAATTTACCGATTGAAAATTTGGGTTATCCCGTTCAACCATATTTTTACAGTGGAAAATAGGTATCCCTTATCCTGTATATATTTTTCACGGTTATTGGCTTGTCTACATATTCCACCACCTGCGGGTAGGTCAGTGCTTTTTCCTTGTCTTTGTAGTAAATGGAAGATGACATCATGGCAATAATCGCCGGCTGCGAAGTGTGATACTTGCGATTCGCGTATTCCTCCAGAAACTCCCAGCCATTCATGATGGGCATATTAATATCCAACAGGATAAGGTCCGGAAAATGATCTTCGTTTTCCTCCAAATAGGCAAGAGCATCCTGAGCCCATAATTTAAATGTCAGTTCACAATCTAAGTCGGTATCCCCAAAAGTGTCCTCAGTTATGAAATTGTATTCATCATCATCATCGATAATCAGTATATGTTTCAATCCGGTTTTTTTTGAAACCATAACCATCCGTATTAATTTTTGCTATTTGTTACCTGCTTTAACAATACCTTAAATTCTGTGCCTTTCTCCGGCTGGCTGTTAAAATCGATAGTACCGCCCATCGCCTCAACCAGGGATTTGGTAATATAAAGCCCCATCCCATTCCCCGGAGCGCTGGTGGTCAATCGTTGGAAAAGTCCGAAAACCTTCTCCTTTTTGCTTTCGTCTATTCCTATTCCGTTGTCTTTGACTTGCAGGCACAGGTGTTTCTTTTCCAAACTTGTCCTGACCGAAATGACCGGGGGTCGTTTTGTGGAATGAAATTTAATGGCGTTGGTCATAAGGTTAAGGAGTATGCTCCGCAAGTGACCCGGGATATAATTAATTTTTGGTGCCTCCCTGAAATCGCTGCTGATCTTAGCCCCGGCCTCTTCTATCTGAAAAGAGATATCCTTTTTAATATCTGTAAATACTTGCTCAAAATATTGCTCCTTTGCTTCATCATCCAGCGTATTCCTGTAGGCCACTACCCGGATGAGGTCGTGAAGGGTAGCATTGATTCGTTTTACGGATCCATCAATCCGGTGAACAATTGCCTGGTTCTCCCTGGTTACATAACCTCTTTTTTTGAATATGTCAAGGATGCCATTGAGATTCAGGATGGGAGCGCGCAGGTCATGGGTGGCCACGTATGCAAACTGCTCCAGTTCCTTGGTATATTTCATCAAGTCCTTTGCCTGATTTTCTACTTGTTTCTGAGACATTTGCGCCTGCCGCTTCGCTTTATTTGCATCCTTCATCATTCGCACTGCATCCTTCCTGGCAGTTTTAAGATTTTCGTTCTTAATCTCCAGTTCTGAAAGCAATCGCTCATATTCCTTCTCTTTTTCAAAGGAATATGACCTGAGGAAAGTAGCGACTTTTGAGGAGAGTATCTCTTCATTGAATGGTTTGAAAAGATAATCTATGGCACCCACCTTATAGCCCTGCAGCATGTTTATCTCATCCTTATCATAAGCTGTCAGAAAGATAATCGGAATGTTCTGTGTATGTACATTGCTCTGCATGAGCGATGCCGTCTCAATGCCATCCATTCTAGGCATCTGTATGTCAAGCAATACAAGAATGTACCTGTGATGCAGCAATTTTGAAAGTGCCTCCTGCCCGGATTCCGCAGTGTGGATGACGACATTAAATTTTGACAACAGCTTGGAAAGGATCGCCCTTTCGGTTTCCCTGTCATCAACAATAAGAATCTTTGGTACTTCCCTCACGGTATTGGTTCAGTTGATTATAAGGCCTTGTACCGGCGTCGAAATTGGAAGTGCTGCTGCCAGCCAAGCCGCTTCACTATACCCCAATTGTCCCGTCTCCGCAAGAGCCCCGGGGCAAGTCCTCCTGACGAAGGAAAGGAGGCAACTGATACATTCCTTTTCTCTATTTTACTGGTATAACCACACCCTGATCAGTCTTAGTAATTTTTCAATATCCACGGGTTTGGTCAGATAATCATTTGCTCCTGCATCGAGACTTTTGGCTTTGTCCTCGGGCATCGCCTTTGCTGTTAATGAAATAATCGGCAAATCTTTATAAGCCGCTTTTTTCCGGATCTCTCTGGTTGCTTCATACCCGTCCATAACAGGCATCATAACATCCATAAGCACAATATCAACACCCTTTTCTTCCTCCAATTTCTCAATGGCCATTTTCCCATTGTCAGCCATGATCACGTTCATACCCGCATCCGTAAGAGTTTTGGACAGTGCATATGTATTGCGCATGTCATCATCCACCACCAAAATTTTCCTGTCGGTAAGCAGCTGCTCCGGATCATGCAGTTCCTCCATGATTCTTTTCTGCTGAGCGGAGAACTTGTTGCCATTGCTATGGATAAAAAGAGACACTTCGTCCAACAGCCTCTCGGGGGACGATGCGCCTTTGATCACAATATTGTCCGTATAGGTATGCAACTCTTTCATCTCCGTCTTTGTCAGTTGCTTTCCGGTATATACTACTACGGGGATGTTGTTTATAATGTGATCTGATCTGAGTTTTTTCAACAACTCAAATCCGGTAATATCCGGCAATTTAAGATCGAGGATCATACAGTCAAATTTCTTCGACTTCAATGCCACCAGGGCCTCTTTTCCGGATGACGAAGTGGAAATATTTACCTGTTTATTTTTAAGCAGGTTTTCTATGGCCTTGAACTCGGTCATACTTTCCTGGACTACCAGAAGTTCCTTTACCTGGCTGCTCTGCAAAGCCTCGAGCTTAAGCATGACCTTGTCGATTTCCTTTTTGGAAATTGGTTTTAAGGTAAAGCCGATAGCCCCTTTGTTCAGGGCCACGCGGGTCTGATCTTCCGATGATATGACATGGACGGGAATGTGCCTTGTTGTGAGGTTGAACTTCAGGTGATCCAGAATAGTGAGACCATTGATGTCCGGTAATTGTACATCCAGCAGGATCCCATTGGGTAGGTACTGGGTAGCCAGATCCATCCCTTCTTTTCCTTCCCTGGCAACAAGGACTTTATACCCCTTGTTCGCTACTATTTTCTTAATAATTTCAGCAAAGACTTTATCGTCCTCAATGATCAGGATGGAATAGTCGGAGGTCTTAATTTTGTTCCTGTCATCAGGAACATAATTTTCTTCTGTCACAAGTGTGGCAGAACCATTGGATTTTTCAAAGGGGAAATGGTTGACAGCTCTGCTGTAAACGGGTTTGGTGTATGACGAAATGGCATCTGCCCTTTCGCGAATGGGGGCGCTGGTTAAATCCTTGGGAATGTAGACCGTAAAAGTACTACCCTGACCTTCTGCACTTTGTATATGGATCTCCCCTCCCAGCAACCTGGACAATTCCCTTGAAATGGTCAGCCCCAGTCCCGTTCCGCCGTATTGGCGGCTGGTACCACCCTCTGCCTGCTGAAAAGCCTCAAAGATCATCATCCTCTTTTCTTCAGGGATCCCGATCCCTGTATCTTTTACCGATATGGCCACCACTTGCGGTTTGGCCAGGGGAATTTCCAGGAACTGAGTGCTTGCGGGAGGTTCTCCTATAGAAATACTTACTCTTCCTTTTTCAGTGAATTTTATCGCATTGGAGATCAAATTCTTAACAATCTGTTCCAACCGCTGTCCATCTGTAACAATGATATCCGGAGCATTAGGTTTCCGGTCAATAGTAAATCTGAGTTTCTTTGATTTGGCTACAGGCTCGAACTGATTCTTAAGGTTATTGATCAGGTTATCGATCTGCACTTCTTCCGGATGGATCTGCAGTTTCCCGGCTTCAACTTTTGAAAGATCCAGGATGTCATTGATCAGATTCAACAGGTCCAATCCTCCGTCATAGATGATACTGGCGTCCTTTTGCTGGTCTTTGGAAAGATTGCCGCTGTGATTATTGCTCAGGTCCTTGGCGAGGATGAGCAGGCTGTTGAGAGGCGTTCTCAGTTCATGTGACATATTGGCCAGGAATTCCGATTTGTATTTACTGGCCAGTTCCAGTTCCCTGGCCTTTCTTTCGACTTCCACCCGGCTGGACTGAAGGTCTTCCTTCTGCATCTCCAAATCTTTTGTCTTGGACTCAAGATCATCATTGGCCATCTGCAGTTCCTCACTCTGGATCTTGAGTTTCTCCTGCTGTTTCAATAGCTCTTCAGACTGACGTTGAGATTCTTCAAGCAGATCCTTCATTTTTTCCCTGTCAAGGGAGGAGCTGGTTGTAATCGCTATGTTCTCGGCTACGGAGCGTACCAACTCCAATTGATTATCAGTGAAAGACCTGAAAGAACCTATTTCTACCACGCCCTTTACTTCCCCGTCAATGATAAATGGTTGTACGAGGATATTACCCGGGTCTTTCTGACCCAAACCGGAAGAAACACTAATATAGTCCGGCGGAATCCCGGAGAGCACGATCGCCTCCTTTTCCAGTGCGGCCTGGCCGACCAGACTTTCTCCAAATTCAAACGCCGTTTTGAGCGATTTTCTTTGGGTAAAGGCGTATGAACCTGACATTTTCAGCAGTTTTTTATCGTGGGCCCTCTCGGTAAGATAAATAACCCCTACCTGGGCCTCGAGGTATTTGGTGAGATACGAAATAATGTTTTTGGACAGTGTCACCAGGTCCTGCTCTCCCCTCATTCGGTCATTTAAACCTGCCTGTCCCGTCTTTATCCAGGCTTCGTTCTCATTCTCCTCGGAAATCCTTTTGAGGTTTTCCGTCATAGAATTCAGGGCGATACCTAACTGGTCCGCTTCAGAACGCAGTGGCATTTCGATGGCAAAGTTCCCTTCCGCAATGGTATTGGCCGCTTTGACAATAGTCGTGAAGCTGTCCACCATCGCATTGATATTGTTCTTAAGCTCCTGTACCTCTCCCCTGACCTCCACATCAATCTTTCTCGAGAAATCCCCCCTCGCGAGTGCCGTAGATACCCCCGCAATATCCCGCACCTGAGATGTGAGGTTACTGGCCATCTGATTTACATTCTCCGTGAGATCTTTCCATGAGCCGGCGACGTTGGGCACCTCGGCCTGTCCACCGAGAATCCCTTCCGTACCCACTTCACGAGCCACATTGGTCACCTCATCAGCGAAAATATTAAGGGCATCCACCATCCGGTTAATTGTAGTTGACAGTTCAAGTACTTCTCCTCCTTTACCCTGTTCTGAGATTTTCTGGGAGAGGTCACCATTGGCCACGGCGGTAGTCACCGAGGCAATCTCCCGTACCTGTGTGGTCAGGTTACTCGCCATGGTATTCACATTGTCGGTGAGTCCCTTCCAGGTACCCGCCACATCCGGCACATCGGCCTGGCCGCCAAGCATACCTTCAGTTCCCACCTCACGTGCAACACGGGTTACCTCCGCGGCGAAGATATTCAGTGAGTCCACCATCTGGTTGATGGTATCTTTCAATTCGGCAATTTCCCCTTTTACATCAATGGTGATCTTCTGGGAAAGATCTCCGTTTGCCACGGCAGTCGCCACGTTGGCGATTTCCCTCACCTGGCTCGTCAGTTTGCTTGCCATGGTATTTACATTCCCGGTAAGGTCCAGCCATGCCCCGGCCACGTTAGGTACATCGGCCTGGCCTCCCAGCATCCCCTCGGTACCCACTTCCCGGGCGACGCGGGTTACTTCATTGGACAGAATGTTCAGGGAATCAACCATGGTATTGATCGTGGTTGAAAGTTCCAGTACCTCCCCTCCTTTTTCCTCTTCGGAAATTTTCTGTGAGAGATCCCCGTTGGCAACGGCTTTGGTCACGGAGGCAATCTCCCGTACCTGTGTTGTCAGGTTAGAGGCCATAGTATTTACATTCTCTGTAAGTTCCAGCCAGGCACCACCCACATTGGGAACTTCCGCCTGACCTCCAAGGATCCCTTCCGTACCCACCTCACGTGCCACCCTCGTTACCTCATCCGAGAAAATGTTTAGCGAGTCGACCATCGTATTTATGGTTTCTTTTAATTCAGCGATTTCTCCCTTGGCCTCGATGGCGATTTTCTGGGCGAGGTCACCTTTTGCCACTGCGGTGGCAACATTTGCGATCTCACGTACCTGGGTGGTTAGGTTAGAGGCCATGTAATTCACATTATCTGTAAGATCCTTCCAGGTGCCTGCAACATCGGGTACGTCTGCCTGGCCCCCAAGGATCCCCTCAGTCCCCACCTCACGGGCCACCCTGGTTACCTCATCTGAAAACCGGTTGAGAGAGTCCACCATCTGGTTGATGGTATCCTTCAGTTCGGCAATCTCTCCCTTCACGTCAATGGTAATTTTCTGTGAGAGATCCCCGTTGGCCACAGCTGTGGCCACGTTGGCTATTTCCCTAACCTGGGTGGTCAGGTTGCTGGCCATGATGTTAACATTATCTGTAAGGTCTTTCCATGTTCCGGCCGCACTGGGTACCGTGGCCTGCCCTGCGAGTTTGCCTTCAGTACCCACCTCCCTTGCCACACGGGTTACCTCGGCTGCAAAGAGGGTCAGGGAATCGACCATACTGTTGATGGTATTGGAAAGTATCAGTACCTCTCCTCCCTTTCCTTGTTCCGTAATTTTTTGGGAAAGGTCGCCTTGCGCAACCGCGGTGGTAACCGAAGCGATTTCCCTTACCTGATTGGTGAGGTTACTGGCCATGGTATTCACATTATCCGTGAGATCTTTCCAGGTTCCGGCCACATCCGGTACATCGGCCTGGCCGCCCAATTTACCTTCGGTACCCACTTCCCGGGCCACCCTCGTTACCTCATCGGAGAAAATATTCAGGGAATCCACCATCTGATTGATGGTATCCTTCAGTTCAGCGATTTCGCCTTTCACATCGATCGTAATCTTTTTTGAAAGGTCGCCATTGGCAACGGAAGTTGCCACTTCGGCAATTTCCCGCACCTGAACGGTAAGGTTGGCCGCCATAGTATTCACATTTTCGGTCAGATCCTTCCAGGTTCCTGCCACATCCGGTACATCGGCCTGGCCTCCAAGTTTTCCTTCTACCCCCACTTCCCGGGCCACATTGGTTACTTCCGCGGCAAAAATATTCAGCGAATCCACCATCCTGTTGATGGTTGTGGACAGGCCAAGTACCTCCCCGCCTTTTCCCTCCTCCGTAATTTTCCTGGACAAGTCGCCATCAGCAACCGCGGTGGTTACCCTGGCGATCTCACGCACCTGAGCGGTGAGATTGCTAGCCATCTGATTCACATTGTCAGTAAGGTCTTTCCAGGTACCTGAAACATTTGGCACACTGGCCTGTCCGCCCAACTTCCCTTCTACCCCCACTTCCCGGGCCACCTGGGTAACCTGTTCTGCAAAGATGTTCAGACTGCCCAGGGTACCGTTGATTACATCGGCCATGGCGCGAAAATCCCCTGTTACTGTGAGACTGAATTTGTCCTCCATCTTTCCTGCAGCAATACTGTTTAGGATACGACTTACTTCAAGCACCGGTTTGGCAATCGCTTCGATAAGTATATTGATGTTGTCAATCATGTCGTTCCAGACACCTGTAGCGGCCTTAAACTCCGCCCGTGCATCCAGGTTTCCTTCAATCCCGCCAACCCTTGAGATTCTGGAGACCTCGGTACTCACACCCCCGATCATCTCCACCATGGTGTTATAAGCTTCGGCCAGATCGGCAAACTTATCATTCCGTTCCTTTGAAAGGCGTACTGAAATATCGCCTTCCCGGAAAGCTTCAAGTGCAAATATCAGCCGGTCCAGCTGTTCATGCATGTAATCTGTATCCTTAAACATCTCAGCGCGGGTAATCCTGCGGGATTTTCTGATAATCTGCGTGTTAGTAGTAGCCATTTTCCTTTGGGGAGTTTTGAGGGTTCCTCTTTTCTTACTATCAATTTTGGCTTTAAAGGAGTTGGAGGTCGATAATTTAGGCATAGACTTTTAGACAGGTGAACAGTTTTGAAAGGTAAAATAAAAGTATAAAATACACCATGAATAATGCGCTTTATAGATTAAATACCTGACACTTCTGACTCGGTATTTCTTGTTAAATTAACAAAAATAGCCTATTTCAATATATTTAAAAGTGTGGAATTTGAATCCGGTGAAACCGTAACTTCTTTTACAATATGGTGGGTATAGAGTGCCATAAGAACCCTTTGAGAAGGATGATTCAGGTAAAGGTTATTTAATAGTCCAACGAATTTAAAGGATATTGATCAGGGGGATGGGAAGAGCTGGAAAACCATTACCGCTCCAAGACCAAAAAGCATATGAGCGGCAATTAATTGGGAAAAATAAGGGAGAAGATCAATTTTCGGGGGATCCTTATGCAGTTTCAGCATCATCCACCACCCTGCCACACCGGCCAGACCTAAGAGGCCTCCGATCAGGATACCGGCCAGCCAGGAAGGCAGCTTGTCTGACCAGTGAAAGTACCAGGCCATTCCCGCTGAGAAAAAAAACCCGGTGACATAATGTATGACCCACCCTATCCATCTGCCCCGGGGGGTCTCACCTTTTACTGAGCGTGCGCGGTTAATTAGTTGATTCAAGAGCGCAGGTTCACCAAATTCCGAATTTGCAACCATTCCGGCGAGATAACTGAAACAGGTCATTATAGTTGTGCCCGCCAATCCCCCTAATATTATTTTGATGATCTCCATATGTGCACGCTTGGGTCAGTTGAAAGGCGACCGCTCATGACTGAAACATAACAACTGTACCTCTCAGCTTATTTTCTTTTTTTTAGAAGTGGCTTTTACCTTGGGTTTGTTTTTGGTCCTTGCCACTTTTCTTTTAATCTTCTTCAATTTTGTTTCCAGGGCGGCCATCACTTCCTGTGGTCTGTAGTGGGCATGGGCGATAATTGAGTCCAGTCTGGACTCCAAAGTTTCCTTTTCATCAATATATACCTCTTCGGCCTTTCCTTTTAGTTCTTCAGCCGCCCGTGCTATAGCATCCAGTGCAATTTCCGCATTGTCTGTTATTCTTCTTCTTGTATCTGTTCCTTTTTGAGGGGCATAAAGCATGGCTACCAGTGATCCTATAGCTGTACCGGCAATCAGCGCCAGAAATACATTCGAATTTGTATTCATCTTATATTTTTTAGGGATATGGCTAAAGATAATCGATGTCCGGGAGCCAGAGCATTCATAACCAACTGATTTTTGACCCTATTGCATGCGCTGTGTCTAATCGATTATATTGAGAAAATGAAAGTTTCCCCCGCACTTTCTCCTGTCTGTTTGCTTATTTTCGTACCTCTATTCCCGGAACGAAAAAAATTAAATGTTTACAACCGAATCTGCCGGTTCAGATCCAAAGAACCGGCGAAAGACGGCCTTACTGCTTACTGGTATTGTGCTGATCGCTTTAAATTTACGGCCTTCTTTGGCCAGCGTCGGCCCTTTAATAGAAGATATACGGCACTCGACAGGCCTTACGAATTCGACCCTGGGGATTCTGACCACCCTTCCTTTGATTGCCTTCGGGATCATTTCTACGCTGACCCCGTTGTTCACCCGCCGTTTCGGCATGGGTGGAACCTTACTCGGGGCCATGTTCCTTTTGGCCGCAGGTCTGGGATTACGCGCCACAGGAAGTACTGGAATGCTATATGCCGGTACCCTGTTGGCAGGTATCGCAATTGCCTTTGGCAATGTCCTTTTACCAAGTTTGACCAAACACAGCTTTGCTGCCAATTCCGGGATGGTCACCAGTCTGTATTCCAGCTTTATGGCCATTGGTGCTGCGATCGCTGCGGGTATCAGTGTCCCCCTGTCAAAAATCCCTTCACTGGGGTGGCGTGGATCTTTGGGATTCTGGGCGCTTCCTGCCTTATTGGCCGCCGCCGTCTGGTGGTATCAGCCAACACGCTATAACAGATCTGAGCAGAACCGAAGTTTTACTAAAGCATTGTATCAACTCGGGAATTCGAGGCTTGCCTGGCAAATAGCTTTGTTTATGGGCCTTCAATCCCTGACTTTCTATGTGATCCTCGCCTGGTTACCTGCAATTCTTCAAAGCAGGGGTTTTGACGCCTCTTTTTCCGGCTGGATGCTTTCCCTCTCCCAGGGAACGGGCATATTGGGCTCCTTGATTGTACCCATAATTGCCGGAAAGAAAAAAGATCAGCGGTCGATAGTTGTGTGGCTTGTATTTGTGGAATTGATAGGAATTGCCGGACTATTACTTCCTGATTCCGATTTGGTAGCCCTTTGGATAGGCCTCATCGGCTTTGTACTGGGCGGCACCTTTGGACTGGCATTACTATTTATCGTAATTCGTTCCGGGGATGCACAATCGGCCACGGAGCTCTCCGGCATGGCGCAATCCATAGGTTATCTGGTCGCTGCGATGGGGCCGTGGATGTTCGGCAGTCTTTTTGACCTGACAGGAAACTGGAACCATCCCATAGCAATGTTATTTGCCATTTCCGGCCTGAAACTATATATGGGATACAGGGCAGCCATCCCGGGCCGTTTGTAGTTGCACTTAGATTCCTTTCCCCATCTCTTTGGACCTGGTACTCAAAATGGGTATCATAAATTTCGCGACGAAACAGTTAACCCTGAAGGACAAGAACAGGGGTATTCCTGCTGTATCCTAATTTACCGAATAACTTTCTTCCAAAACCCAGGCGTTCCCAAATTGAGGGTTTACCTTCCAGATAGGTAATAATACCCGGAGCCTGCAACTCATACATCGTTTTATCAGGAGTTTCCCTAAAGGAATGTTTTACATTTTTCAATCCTTTGCTTACAAGCACCTTTTTCTCTTTTTGTCCCGGACTCAACGGGTGGTGCTTATTCAGACTGAATACCTTCACGCTGGCCATGGTGAAATGCGCAAGATCTGCGAGATAATCTATTTCAGAAATAGTGAGGTCTGAATCGAAAGTCGTTGCCAGGACGATTTCCTCCGGACGTTGTATGGAGGCATTGTTAGGGACAATAAGTATTGGAATTTTGCCGACACCTTCAACAAGTGAAAGCGTGTTCCTGGAATATTCCCTGTTCCACTTTTCCGCATCGCTCTTTACGCCGATAACGATCATATTGACAGCCAATGTTTCTGCGACATCCCTCACTTCTTCGACTATTTTCCCCTCCCGCGATATCACGTGAAACCGATTACGTATCGGAATGTTCATGCGTGAAAGTCTTACCAATAACTGACCCAGGCCTTCCTTGGACTTATGCTCCGGTTCGGAAGTTTCAGCGACATCCGGGAGGATAGGTCTGTTAAAGTCCGCCGGAACATTTTCATACGTGTTAAGCAGATAAAAATCGCAATCTCTAGCCTCAAATAAAGTAATGGCATACTGCATCGCTCTCCATGAATCATCAGAGAAGTCAGTCAGTATTAAAATTTTGTTTTCCATTTTTTTGCCGGAATTTTTAACGTCTTGCATATAGAAGGATTTTAGATAAAACCTGATTTTTGATTTCCCGGAATTTTTTCAGATGTTCCTGATAAGTATCCCGGAATTTTTCATGGGTGTTAAGGTAGTAGGCGTCACACTGAACCGTATCGCATTCTATGGCATTTTTTATGGTTCCTTCAAAGCGGTAAAAATTTCCAAGACGCAATGTGTTTTCTCTTCGGACATTATGCAGTTTCTGATAGATTTCAGTGCTTTTCAGGATGCGATCCTCTATATCAAGTAAATACTCCAGTTCTTCATGTATATACTCCAGATCTGCAGTCCAGTTGGCAATCTCCATCTTATCTTTTTTGATCATAATTCTATTATCGGGCTCGTGGCTATAGAATGACTTGGACTTTATCATAATATCATATTTAAACTTAAGTAGGAATTTTCCTGTACTACTTTGTCAATTGTTAGTTCCTGTTCGCCGGAGGGAAATTCCCATACCAGGGAATCTCCTTTTGCATATCCGATAATTGCAGCACCCATTGGGGTGAGGATCGATATTTTATCATGCTTTACATCACTCTCATTGGGCATGACCAGCTTGAATTCTTTTTCCCATCCATTCTTTGCAGTAATACTGATCGTCGAATTGAACCGAATGACATCTTTTGGCATCGCGATTTCGTCGCGTATATCCGCCGATTCCAATTCTCCCGCCAGTTTCCTGATCGACTTACGCAGGCTGTCATCCCTGTAGTAACCCGAAAGGTTCATCAGCCTTTTGAGGAGTACATATTCTTTTTTCTCAATGATCAGATCCCTGTATTTCATAACCATCCATAATTAAGGAAATATTCCACGTTGTATATATGCCTCTTCAAGGCGTTCTATTGCAATGATATAGGCAGCCGTCCTCATGTCGACCTTTCTTTCAATTGACGTCTCCCTGACCCTTGTAAAAGATTCTCTCAACTTCTTTTCAAGTTTGGCCATGACCTCATTCAAGGGCCAGATTTCCCCATTGCGATTCTGGAGCCATTCAAAATAACTGCCAATAACCCCACCGGAATTGCATAGGATATCAGGGAGTATGGCAATGCCCTTTTTAAGCAAAATCGCTTCGGCATCAACATCCGTCGGACCATTGGCTCCCTCAGCAATCAAATAAGCCCTGATTTTTTGCGAATTTTTCACTGTAATCTGATTGCCAAGGGCCGCCGGGATGCAGATGTCACATTCCAGTCCAAAAAAATCATCCCCATCCATTGCCTGTGCCTCATTAAATCCACTAAGGCTGCCATGGTTGGCTTCTGCGTACCTTTTCAATTTTTCTACAGAGATACCCTCTTCATTGGAAATACTTCCAAAAGCGTCCTGCACGCCCACCATGACCGCTCCTTCCTGTTCCAGAAAAAAAGCAGCCCAATAACCGACATTTCCAAAACCCTGAACGATAAATTTCTTATCCTTCAAATCAACCTTTTCGTGCTGTGCCCAGAAAAGAATGTTCAGGAACAACCCGTAACCAGTGGCCCTGTCCCGTCCTTCAGATCCCCCTGCTCCCACAGGTTTGCCAGTAACAACATGCAGGCTGGTGGAACGTTCCCCAGGGGGTTTGGTAGACATATAGGTATCAAGGATCCAGGCCATCGTCTGTGGATTTGTATTGACATCCGGCGCGGGAATATCCAGCTCCGGGCCGATGTTATCCCCGAGGGCGTAGGTAAACCTGCGGGTAATACGTTCGAGTTCCGCATCGGAATATTTTGCCGGATCCAATTGAATGCCACCTTTTGCACCTCCAAACGGCAATCCCGCCAGGGAAGTTTTCCAGGTCATCCACATTGCCAAAGCCCTTGCCGCATCAATATCAACTGATGGATGATATCTAAGCCCCCCCTTATAAGGCCCTAAAGCATTATTGTGCTGCACCCTGTATCCCGTAAAAATTTCAACTGCTCCGTTGTCCATGCGTACAGGAAAATGAACAATTAGTTCATTGTTGGTTACTTCAAGAATCTTCCGGATGTTGGCATTAAGCTGAATGATATCTGCAGCGTTGTCAAACTGACGCATCACATTTTTTAACATCCCTTGTCTTGTGCTTTTTTGTCTTGCTGATTTTGTTTTCATGGATTTTCTTTTGTAGTTCCCACTTAAGTATTTTAACCCCTGTGCTATCTTTAGAAATACAGCAATTGGATCACAGGGGTTCTATGCCTGCTTTTGTAATGCTGATACTCACTACAAGAACTGATGTTACTCTTGTCTTGTGTAAGTGAACAAAATGAGATAAACGCACATGTAGAGCAGATACTCCTTTTAAATTTTTTTCTCATCTGATGCCAGTGATTAAAATGTGCTTAAGAAATTTCCGTCCGGGTAAAATTCCTTTTAAAGTCGTTATGCCCACCGGTGACTATTATATATCCGGACTACCTGGTTTGGAGTTCTCCACTTTGCATCGCCTTTTGAAGATCAGCCGAAATGACCGTATTTATTCCAAAAAAGCGTCCGCCGTCTTTTCGCCTGATCTTAATTTCCGTACGCCCATTTTTCTTCTCCTTTACTGAGGTTACTACCACTTGCTGTCCCTCGGCCCTTTTGTAGTTTGCGATCCCACCTCTTTTGATAATTAAATTGGCAGGAGGAAAATCAATGTGCTTAAAGCGATTATATTCCGGGCGGCCAATTTCAAGAAGGTCTCCAACCTCGACCGCAACAGGACTAAAAGAGCTGGCATTCTGAGCCTGGACGGCGCTGATCGAAAAGAGCAGGGCCATTGCATACTTTATCATAATTATATATTTAGGGTTCATTTATTTTCCGGCTTTCCCAAAGTGTTTTTAGCGGGTTGCCTCTTTGCTATGCCCTTAAGGCAAACTGCATGCCCAAAATATCAATTAAGGTGTCGGATCTTTTATATCCCTGAATATCAATACATTACTCGGATATTATTAAGGATATTAAATGAAGAGAACGGGGATTATTTCCCCGGTTGCGTAATAATTCCCCGGTGTGTTATTTTAATTTATCGCGCAGTGTTTTTCGGTCAATCTGAAGAATTTCGGAGGCTTTTGTTTTGTTTCCCCTGGTATGGATAAGGACCTGCATTACATAATTGCGTTCCATTTCTTTCAGAGGTACAAAACCGGTATCTGGAAAATGTATCTGGTATTTCAACTGTTCCGGCAGGTCCTTCACTTCTATAACACCATCGGACATGATAATGGCCCGTTGTATTACATTCTCCAGTTCCCTGATATTACCGGGCCAATGATATCTTTCGAGGATCCGCATGGCATCCCCTGTTATTTGCAATAATCTGTCCTTGTATTCCAATCCGTATTTGCTCAGAAATTTTTCAGCGAGCTGAGGGATGTCTGATGGTCGCTCTCTTAGGGGAGGCACATCAATTTCCACTACTACCAGCCTGTAATATAAATCCTCGCGGAACTTGTTGTTTGAAATATCCTCAAGCAGGTTGGCATTCGTAGCTGCTATGATACGGATGTCCACTTTTTCCGTTTTACGGGAACCGACCCTTGTAATTTCCTTTTCCTGTAAGGCCCGTAATAATTTGACCTGCACCTCCGGCGAGGCAGTACCGATTTCATCCAGAAAGAGTGTTCCCCCTTCTGCCGCCTGAAAAAATCCATTGCGATTCTCATCCGCTCCTGTAAAGGCTCCTTTGATATACCCAAAGAATTCTGCCTCCTGTAAATTTTCCGGAATGGCTCCGCAATTGACTACCACGAAAGGCGCCCGGGAAAATTTGCCTGAATAATGGATGGCCCTGGCCACCAATTCCTTCCCAGTTCCACTTTCACCCCTGATAAGCACTGTGGCTTTGTTGTCCTTCAGTCTTGCAATAATGTCAATAATTTTACGGAAAGCTTCGGAACTGCCAATCAGGTCCGTATTCATCTTAGGAGTTTGCCTGATCTCCGGCTTGCCGGCCTTCTTTCCTGCGCGCTGCCTGAATGCCTTTTGAACCACCTGTTTTAATTCTTCCTTGGTAAAGGGCTTGGTAAGATAATCCGTAGCGCCTGACCGGATGACTTCCAAAGCTCCCTCCACCGAAGGATAGCCGGTAATGACCAGCTTTTGTAGTCCTGGATAATGCTCATCAGCGAATTTAAGCAGTTCAATGCCATCCACTTCAGGCATCTGTATATCCGTAATCAGCAGGTCGATCGGGGTGTCCTTTAATATGTAGA
This sequence comes from Muriicola sp., assembly GCA_041744575.1. GTDB lineage: Bacteria > Bacteroidota > Bacteroidia > Flavobacteriales > Flavobacteriaceae > JTS-RE37. The sequence goes on along the minus strand of JBGTKP010000049.1, from coordinate 185,787 downwards.
GGGCCTCTTTGACAGAGATCGCCTTATAGGTATGGTAATGCAACGAATGCAGATGCCGTTGCAACAATTCAAGGATATCTGTGTCATCATCAACTATAAGAATATTCTCTTTGTGCAGCATACTTATAATTTAGGGAAATTGATGATAAATATACTGCCAAAAGGAGTATTCGGCTGGTGCGTTATACTTCCCTGATGACTGCTGATAATGCCATGAACAACGCTAAGGCCAAGACCCGAACCTTCCCCCAGCGGCTTGGTGGTAAAAAACGGTTCAAAGATCCTGGCGGTGTTCTTGGATTCTATACCCGGACCTTCGTCGGTTATTCGGATTTGTATGTTTTCCTCATTTTCCTCAACCATCACCTCCACCTTCCCGCCTTTGGGAGAATAGTAGACGGCGTTCATGATCAAATTGAAAAGTACTTGTGTAATCTGTACGGTATCTGTCCTCAACCTGATATCGGTATTGCTGAACAATTTGGTAAGCACAATCTTTTTTTCCAGCAAGGACGGTCCCAGTAATTTCAGGACGTTCTCAACGATCGGATTCAAATGCAACTCGGTCATCTCCTGTGGCATTTCACAGGTAAAGAACATCAACTTTTTCACGATTTCGCGACAAAAGATGGCGTTGTCCATTATTTTTTTAAGATCCCTGATTGCTCGTTTATCCGCAATATTTTCACTCAGTAATTCAGTAAATCCGAGGATGTTGGCCAGAGGTGTATTGAGTTCATGGGCAATTCCGGCAGTTATTTCCCCTAAAATATGCAAGCGGTCTGTCCTTTCCATTTGAAGCCTTACCGTCGCCTCGCTGTCGCGAATTTGCTTTCTTTCAATCAGGTTTCCAACGGCCAGGGCAACATTGTCCAGAAGCTTTCTCTCCTCTTCCAAAAAATCTGAAATTGTAAATGACTTTCCGGGGTAACCCACCTGAACAAACCCATCAATTTTATTGAAAACCTTGATATCCGATCTGATAAAAACCTCGCTTATATCATCTTCATCAGTAACGACAAAATAATCCTTCGTATGGAGCTTTACTCTGGCCTCTTCCTCATGCTGCCAGGCTTTCCTGACACTGTGAGATATAGCAGCCATTGAAGTCTCCAGCTGATCGTAGTTGGCATTGACCATGATAGAAGTCACCTCATACAGGCAGGTGAGTTCCTTTATTCGCTCTTTTAATTTATGCTCAATTGTCGACATATTCCGGATTTCAATTCTGATTCGGCAAATACACCTTTGAATTCTTCAAAGATATTCATTAAATACACTTCCGGTCTTCCGGTGGTTCGATTGGTATATATAGTAAAATCGTTATTTGGACAGCCGTTTCCTTTGCAATCCGGAATTGCTTTTTGCCAGACCAGCGAACCAACCCGCACATAATTTGTATCTTGCTTTAAACTGCTGGCCCGGAGTGTTCAACGGCCAACCTGAACTCCTGAAGATTAATTATAACCAGAAATGATAAACACGCTTCGATTTGGTTTCTTTCTTTTCCTTTGCCTGACAGCTGACCATGGCGGTGCTCAGGTAATGACGGTCACCGGTCAGATTCCTGCTAGAAAAATGGGTATGACCCTGATCCACGAACACGTGATGGTAGACTGGATCGGGGCTGACAGCACCGGATACCACCGTTGGGATAAACAGGAGGTTTTCTCCCGCGCCCTTCCCTTTATTAAAGAAGCGCAGCAATACGGCATTAAGACCATCCTCGATTGCACGCCCGCCTACCTCGGAAGGGATCCGGAGGTCCTGAAAATGCTTTCAAAGGCCACAGGTGTTCAATTTCTGACGAATACTGGTTTCTATGGATCGGGCAGGAATAAATTTGTCCCCGACCACGCCCTGAAGGCAAGTGTGGAAACACTCGCGAAAGAGTGGATGGAAGAATTTCGTATGGGTATTGATGGCACGGGTATTAAACCCGGATTTATAAAAATATCCGTTGAAGCTCAGGATACATTATCGGAGACCCATCGGAAATTGGTGGAGGCGGCCGCCCTTACACATCTTAAAACAGGACTGTCCATCGTCTCACATACCGGAGAAGATGCCCCCGCACTGTCTCAAATTAAGATCCTAAGGGATATGGGGGTTTCTCCTGAAGCCTTTGTCTGGACACATGCCCAAAACGGAACTATGGAAGGTTATCTGGCAGCATCCGCCGAAGGAGCATGGATTTCCCTTGACAATGTGAATAGTGAATCGACTGCGGAAGCCAGTGCCTCTGATAATATCGACTGGTACGTTGGCATCCTGACCTTATTAAAGAAAGAAAACCGGCTCAATAAAATACTGATCTCACATGATTCCGGATGGTTTAACGTGGGAGTACCCGATGGAGGGGCGTATAAAGGATATACCGATATATTTACTGATCTCCTGCCCGCCCTTCGTAAAAATGGATTCACACAGAAAGAAATTAATGGGCTGCTGATCGAAAATCCAAAAAAAGCCTATGCGTTACAGATTAGAAAAAACAAACAATAGCAGCAATTGATAGTGATATTATCGCCCTGGGTTGATATTCAGGGAGTCTTCCTGTGGCACATTGTTCTGCGGGAATTCCTTCACCCCTTTTACAATCTTCAGTTTAGGAAAAGCGGTGTGTAATTCTGACAATCCTTTCTCAGAAATACCGGTATCCCATACATAGAGGTTTTCCAGTGATTTAAGGCCTGCGATCACCGGGATGCTTTTGTCGGTTAAATCAGTTCCATAAATCTTGAGGTTTCTTACATTTGAAAGTTGCTTAATAAGTGCAAGGGTTTCATCAGTAATGGTTGTTCCGTCAAGTTCTAATTTTTCGACTTGGGTGCATTGGGTGATGAATTCCATTTCTCTTGAAGTTAATGGTAACCCACTGAGATCCATTTCCACAAGATTGGGCGCCACTTCGCCAACTACCATAAGCGTATCTGTATTGTATACAGGAGGGAGGTAGGCTTTGAGCACCAGGGCCTGTGAGCCTTCTGCCACCCGATGAAGGCTGATGTAATCGGATGAAAGCCTTGAGAGCGTGGTATCCGCCACCTTCTTCAATCCGGACCATCTTGATAAAGGATTGGGTGTCATCAGCGACCTCACGAGGCCGGCCAGTGATTCCTGGTCACTCAGATGATCCAGCCTAAGGGTATCAGAAGCCCCCAGTGCCACCCAGTGTTCAATAATTTCAATTTCGGTGGAATTCAGCGATTTTTTACCTTCAGGAGGCATATGTTCTTCATCATCAGCAGGTAAATGCAGCCGTCGCAGCATTTCGCTCTCTTCCGGATGGCCTGGAATGATTGTTTTACCACTTTCGCCACCCTTTAACAAATGGGTGAGACTTGTCATTTCCAATTCCCCCTTTCTCTTATTACCATTATGACATGAGATACAATGATTCTCCAGCATGCGCGCAACCACATGCTTGTAGATGAGCGGATTTTCAGGAATTGGACCTTCTTTCTGAGTGGTCGGCAGTGCAAGAAAATCTTCTCCATGCGTCACCATCCCGCCAAAATGTCCGGTCATTCCCACCAGAATTAAAAGGCTTACAGAAAATACCCCGGTATAAAGTTTTCTCCCGGGCCACCGCAATTCTATACCATACCAGAACGTCGAAACAAGGGCAACTCCCGCTCCGAGCCACTGGTGTTTTAAAAGTAAGGAGGTTTTGGGTTCATTGGCAGTCCCCAGAAAAAAGCCTGAAATGGCCGTAATAAGTGCAAATAAAACCGCTGCCGTAAAGAATGTCATTGGCAATGTCCTGGCGGTAACCGCATAGAACACAATGACCAACAGAAGTACGATTGGAAAATGCAACAGGACAAGGTGCCACCTACCCAACCAGGTAAGCCATCCCGGCAGCCGGATCGCCTCTTCAAAAAGGAGGCAGAACACCAGAAAAACGGCCAGACCGAAAATAAGCAGCCCTGACCAGGGTTTACCGGGAGTCGCTGTCATTCGTCAGGTTAAGAGGTCTTTTACCACAGTACCGGCTACATCGGTGAGCCGAAATCTCCGTCCCTGGTATTTGAAAGTCAATTGTTCGTGATCCAGGCCCATGGCATAGAGCAGTGTGGCATGAAAGTCATTGATATGAACCGGATCCTTAATTACATTGTAGCCAAATTCATCTGTTTCCCCATAGCTCAACCCGCTTTTAATACCACCCCCGGCCATCCAGATACTGAAGGCTCTGGGATGATGGTCCCTCCCATAATCGGCCGGATTGAATTTCCCCTGGCAATAGTTGGTCCGGCCAAATTCTCCACCCCATATGACCAAAGTATCCTCAAGCATCCCGCGTTGTTTAAGATCCAGGACCAGAGCTGCGGAAGCCCTGTCCACATCTTTGGCCTGCCCGGACATTTCATTCGGGAGATTTCCATGCTGGTCCCATCCCTGATGATACAACTGAATAAAACGAACCCCGTTTTCGGCGAGTCGCCTTGCCTGAAGGGCGTTGGCAGCATAAGTACCGGGTACCTGGCAGTCCTCTCCGTAAAGTTGGACGATGGACTTTGGTTCTTTGGAAACATCCATCACTTCAGGAACAGACATTTGCATACGATAGGCCATCTCATATTGAGCGATACGCGCATTGATTTCATCATCCCCGGTTTGCGCCCCATGTATTTTGTTGAGCGACGCGACATGATCCAGGAGTTCCCGTTTGTCATGGCGCGAAATACCTTCCGGGTCATTCAGATAGAGGACAGGATCCTTCCCTGACCGAAGGAGGACGCCCTGATGCCTGGAATCCAGAAAACCACTGGACCATAATTTGGAATAAAGACCCTGGCTGTTCCCTTTACCCCGCGAAGTCAGCACTACAAATGAGGGGAGGTTTTTGTTCTCACTCCCAAGGCCATAGCTCATCCAGGAGCCCATACTGGGCCTCCCTGAGATCTGGCTTCCTGTCTGGAAAAAGGTAATCGCAGGGTCGTGGTTGATCGCCTCGGTATGCATGCTTTTGACAATACAGATCTCATCGGCGATACTGGCGATGTGCGGAAAATAATCACTTACCCAAGCACCGCTTTTGCCATGTTGCCGGAACTTGGCGGCCGAAGGCATCAGGGGAAAAGTTTCCTGTTCGGAAGTCATACCGGTAAGACGCTGTCCATTCCTTATGGATTCCGGGAGGTCTTCACCGATCCTTTTTAAAAGCAGGGGTTTATAATCGAAAGTTTCCAGTTGTGAAGGTGCCCCGGCCTGGAATAAATAGATCACCCTCCTGGCCTTCGGAGCGAAATGCGGAAGACCTGGAATACTTTCCGAGACTTCAGTTGCACCTCCCTTAAACAGATCCGGGATCAGTAGGGACCCAAGTGCAATAGAACCAATTCCGACACTTACCTGAGAAAAAAAATGTCGGCGGTTGACATTGAGCGGCTCTTGCGGAACAGGGGCTTCTTTCTTCATGGCATCATTCTTTGGTTATTGTTTCATCGAGATTGTACAGGACCTGAGCTGTGAGCATCAGAGCCGCTGTTTTTGCAGGATCCGTATCGGCAGCCTGATATGCTCCCACAGCAACTAATTTTTCTGCATCCGACTCATTGTCAAGAAAATTGGACAGGGCATGGTCATAATATTCCTCCAGGACCTGCAATTCCTCCGAACCAGGTTCCCGAATTAATATCCTCCTGAATATTTCCTTAACAATTCCGGGATCATCCGGGCGGGCCTTTACGATTCTTTGGGCCAGCACCCTGGCAGCCTCAAGCATCTGAATATCATTTTGCAGTGCCAGTGCCTGTAAGGGCGTATTGGTTTTCTGACGGCGTACCTCACAAAAATCGCGGGTGGGGGCGTCAAAAATCGACATACTCGCCGGTGGAAGTGTCCGCTTCCAGAAGGTATAAAGGGAACGCCTGTATAATTTATCCCCTTCATCGGGAATATAGGTTGTAAGGATACCCCGGTCACCTCCGGCATTGGTTTCCTCCCACAATCCCGGGGGCTGATAGGGTTTCACACTGGGGCCTCCTATTTCCCGGTTGATCAGGCCACTGGTGGCAAGAACATAGTCGCGGATCATCTCACCGGACATTCGAAACCTGCCTGCCCTGGCCAGATATTTATTCTCAGGATCCGCTTTTTTAACGGCCTCAGTTACCTCGGAACTTTGCTGATAGGTGGCGGAACTCATGATCTTCTTTAATAAATATTTGATATCCCAGTGATGCTCCATAAAATCAACTGCCAGCCAGTCCAGGAGCTGCGGATGAGAAGGAAGGCTCCCCTGAACGCCGAAATCCTCGGCAGTTTCCACAAGTCCACGACCAAACAACAGGCCCCAGATCCGATTGACCAGAACGCGTGCTGTCAACGGGTTTTGCCTGTGTGTCACCCATTGGGCAAGGCCGAGGCGGTTTTTGGGAAAATCAGCCTGGTAAGGAAATATTTTTGAAGGGGTGCCCGGGTGGACAGAATCTGTAGGTTCATCGTAATTGCCCCGATTAAGGATATAAGATGTTCTGGGGGCATCGTCGTTCATCACCATCACTTTGATCGACTGGTCTTTTTCCAGGTTCACAAAGGCAAGCACTTCGTCTTTTTCCTTTTCACTAACAGTAATATAGGGAGGATCCGCAAAAAATTGCTGATTGGCTGCCTGGACGGCGTCCATTTGAATCCCTTTTTCATCCACCTGATTAAAGAATGCGAACAACTCATAATAATTCTGCTGAGAAATGGCATCGTATTTATGGTCGTGACAACGGGCGCATTCCAGGGTCAGTCCCAGGATTCCCTTTCCCAGGGTATTTGTACGGTCAATGACATAAGTAGACCGGTATTCCTCCTGAATCACTCCCCCCTCCTGTGTTATTGGGTGATTTCTGTTAAATCCGGTGGCAAGAACCTGTTCGCTGTTTGCATCAGGTAGAAGGTCGCCTGCAAGTTGCCATGTCAGGAAAAGGTCATATGGCAGGTTTTCATTGAAGGCATGGATCACCCAATCCCTCCAGGGCCACATGGTCCGATAGCTGTCGTCCTGATAACCATGGGAATCTGCATACCGGGCCACATCAAGCCAGGATTGAGTCATGCGTTCCCCGTACGCGGGGGAGGCCAGTAATTGGTCTATCACCTTATCTATAGCTCCAGGGCTTTTGTCTTCAGGCCATGACCCCGCCTGCTCCGGCGTCGGAGGCAGCCCTGTGAGGTCGAGGCTCATCCTGCGAAGCAGGGTTTCATAAGAGGCTCGGGGGGCGTGGGTAAGTTGATGGGCTTCCAGCTGTTCCAGGATAAAGTGGTCTATTTCATTCTGTGCCCAGTCAGGATCATTGATCCCTGGAAGCGGCTTTTTTACCGGGGGGATAAAAGCCCAGTGCCTTTCAAAGGGACCTCCCTGACTGATCCATTTCTTGATAAGTTCCTTTTCGAAGTCCTGAAGTATCCTGTCTGATTCAGGGGGAGGCATGATGTATTGCGGATCATTGGAGATGATCCGTTCATACAGGGCACTTTTGGAAGGTTTTCCGGGCACAATTGCATAGTGCCCGGGATTCTCGGCCAATTCTGAAAATGCGGCTTCTTCCAGGTCAAGGCGCAGCCCTGCTTCGCGTTTGTTCGCGTCCGGGCCATGGCAGGCATAGCAATTATCGGAAAGGATAGGTTTTATGTGAAAATTATAATCGACCGTTTCCGGCATACGAAACGCGGTGGGAGAAGCGGTCCCGGTTTGAAAAATACCTTTCCTCAGGGCCATAATACAAATGATCATTGCTGTCAGTATTGCCAGTATGATGATATTCCGCTTCATGAGAGATGGCATCTTTTTTCTATAGGGAAAGATACGATTTTTGTCTCTTCCCTCTTCACTTGAAGCCAACACGCCGCGAGAGGCCGGAGTGGAAGTCCTTACCCATAATGATAAGTGTTGAATACCAGATGCGATTCTGGTCTCCTGGTAGGCCGATCAGACATCAACTGCCGGCAAGGCAAAGGAAATCCGGTAGAAGGATATAGTTGGGCGGCTAATCAGGTTGGTGAGGCAAAGCTTCCCCGGGCATCTGATCGGGTAAGGGCGGGAGGCCCATGACACTAAGAATGGTTGGGGCTATCTGATTGCTGTACAATTGCTCGCTTATTTTCACCTCGCCTTTTGTCACTGCCGTCTTGCCAAAAAGGATCATCCATACATTTCCGGCGCCCATGACCTTCTCCCCGTGATCCTTCCATGCTGATAGCGGCTGTGTGCCCCTGCCATGATCTGTAGTGATGATAAAAAGCGTCTGATCCTTATAAAACGGGTCCTTTTGAGTATACTCCCAGATTTCTTTGATCAGCTGATCCGTATTGTGCGCAGCTTTCAGGTAGCCCTCATAATTTCCATCATGGGCAAAATCATCTGTTTCACCGAATGCAATATATACAAGAGCGGGATGCTGCTTTTGCATATGTTCCAGCGCGTAGTAGTGGGTAAAAGCATCGAACCGGACACTGGTCCAGGGACTTGGAATCCTGTCCTGCAAATCGTTAAGGAACTTTTCCCTTTCTGAGAGAGCGGTCCCGGCCGCTTTTTCAAACCCGGCGTTCACGACAATCCCGGATCGATCTCTGTTGATAATATAGGGGAAGACATCCCAACTCCCGAAGGCCGCTACCTTTTCTTTATACAAGGACGTATTCTGTGCTATTTCCAGGACGGTGCTATTTGGATTGTCCATCTTATCATTGCTGTTGATCCGGCTATCATCTGCTTTTCCGGTAAGGATTTCACTATATCCCGGATAGGAAAACCAAAGCCTATTCGTCAGATCCACTTTACTGCCAAGCTGCCTGTTGCCGTGAATCTCACCCATTCCGGCTACCTGATTCCAGATAAATGGCATTAATGCTTTTCGCCTCAGGATTGGGCTGTAATTCCAAAAGGCGGCTTTAAGGCCTAACGAATCTTTAACGTATTCCGGATGGGCCACCAGAAGGGAGTCGGCTCCGGAGAACATCTCCTGCCATCGGAATCCGTCCAAAGTGATAAGGATTACTTTGGGATTTCCTGCCTGGGATTGTCCGTAGGCGTAGGTGACTCCCATAAGGAGCAGGAATGCAAGGGCGATCTGTTTCATGGGTATGGCGAATATGTTACCACTTGTAGCAATTCTTTCACGGAATGCGGAATTAAAAATGCACACCTGTTAAAATTAAAATAGGAGATTTGATCCAAACTTAAATATTTCTAACTTTATGCCAAAATACGAGAACCATTATGGCAAAAGGTAAAGATGTCCGGAAAAATATAAAAAAGGAGCCCTTGCTAACCCCAAAGGAAAAAAAAGAGGCCAAAAGGGAAAAGAAATCCAAGAAATAAAAGTCTGCTTCCCTGCGCTTATCCATAATACCGCTGCAGATAAGAGCATCACCGCAGGGGTACATGGTTTCAGATAAAAGGAGACGCGGAATTCCTCCGGAGCAATGGTATATGTTTCATCTGCGTGACAACCTGGGGCCGGTCCAGCCGTTTCCAAAAAGCACCAGCCGGGTGCTCCCTTTCCATACACTGAACATCAGACCCACCCCTATGGCCTTCAATTGGCTGTATCGTATGGCGCCATTTGCACTCCCGGCAGGAGATTTCATTCAGATCCGCCAGTTCATAAAGTATTTACAGGTCCTTTTAATCATTCCCGGTTTCCCTGTCCACCGGCCAGAAATCAGAAATGTTCAGGGCGGCCTTATGATCGCTATGCCAATTAATTCCATGTTTCGCCTGCAGATCCATAAATAATTAAAAAAAGCTTTCTAAAAATTTCGGAGCATTCTGTTGACACGGGTAAATCATATTGATTTTTAGTTAACTTTAATTTCAATAAAACACTTCTTGCAAAGCAAGAAGGTGTTATTTTCGGCCTCAGAAAATATCGACATCAGCCGATTTTAAAATTTCACTGATTGTACAATAAACGGATTGACAGAACGCCCAAAAAAGAACATTGTAAATGATTCATCCAAAGACAGAACTAAAGTTTATAAGTAACGATGTTGGCTACGGTGTTGTTGCCACCGAATTTATCCCGGCAGGGACGATCACATGGGTCCTGGATAAACTTGACAGGGAATTCAGACCAGAGGAAATCGACGTCCTGGATCCGCTTTACCAAAGTATTCTGGATACCTATTGCTATAGGAATAACGTCGGCAATTTTGTGCTTTGCTGGGATAACGGACGGTACATCAACCACAGTTTTAATTCCAATTGCCTTACTACAGCCTACGATTTTGAGCTTGCTATCCGCGATATCCAGCCCGGGGAACAGTTAACCGACGATTATGGGTATCTGAATATTCCCGAACCTTTCAGGGGGGTCGATGAAGGAACAAAACGAAAAATCGTCTATCCGGATGACTTGCTCAGATATTCCAAAGTCTGGGACAAGAAAATACGCAAAGTCTTTGGAGAAATACCAAATCTCAGGCAACCGCTGAAAGAACTTATCAAAGGGAGTACCTGGAAAGAAATTATGGCGATTGTAGAAAACAGGAAGGAAATGGAGTCCATTTCAAAGAATTACTACAGGGAAGAAAGCACGAATCATATACAACATCGAAACTAGTTGTACGGTTGTATGTGCGGGATGCTGTCCGGGTCTGGTTTGGTGAATAAGCTGATGAACCATCAAAAAATAATCTTCCCAAATGACTGCCAGTTCCAAGGAAACAAGTCATAAAAGGGCCCGCGAGCTGGGAATACCCCTCGAAGGTACACCCGGCCCTTACAACGCCATCACGGATGTCGATGAAATTACCGTAGGCCATACCACACTTATCTCGGGCAATGGAAAGCTGCAGACAGGGAAAGGACCTGTCCGTACAGGGGTTACTGCGATTTTACCCAGGGGGCAGGTTTATGATCCTGTCTTCGCGGCTACATTCAGCCTGAATGGGAACGGGGAAATGACAGGAATGGCCTGGATCGAGGAATCAGGTTTCCTCGAAGGCCCGATCATGATCACCAATACACATAGTGTGGGTCTGGTACGGGATGCAGTGATCGACTGGCAGGCACGCAAGGGGCATTATTTTCCCATAACGGAAGGGGACGAAGCCTTTTGGGCCTTGCCAGTGGTAGGAGAAACTTATGATGGCATCTTAAATGATATCAACGGTTTTCATGTAAAGAAAGAGCATGTAAACCAGGCCCTGGAATCTGCAACCGGCGGAGTAGTGACAGAAGGAGCGGTCGGAGGGGGAACCGGAATGATCTGCCATCTTTTTAAAGGAGGAATAGGCACTTCTTCCCGAAAGATAGTGGTAAATGATATAACGTACCATTTGGGCATATTGGTACAGGCCAATTATGGCACAAGGAAATCATTGACCATTTCCGGGATGCGCGTTGGAAATGATTTTCCTGATCTCATGCCGGAAGGGGCCGTTTTTGACGATGCCCATGACCGGGGTTCCATCATAGTCATTGTCGCGACAAACGCCCCGTTACTGCCGCATCAGCTTAAAAGAATTGCCAGGCGGGTTCCCATGGGCTTGGCACGGCTGGGTAGTTATTCAGGCAATGATTCAGGTGACATTTTTCTTGCCTTCTCAACGGCGAATCCAGGGGTGGCCCTTAGAAACTCAACCAAAACAGTCCGCATGATCAGTAACGAACAGATGTCCCCATTTTTCGAAGCCACTGTTCAGGCCACCGAGGAAGCGATTCTGAATGCGCTCCTCGCCGGGATCGACATGACAGGCAAAAATGATACAAAAGTCTATGGTCTGCCCGGGGAAAAGCTTCTGGAGATCATCCGTCAAAAAGGGGGGTGGCCTGCCGGTTGACCCGACCGAAATAATTAAGACGGAAGCCACAGTTGCCTCAGAATCCTTACTTTTAGGATCTTATGGCACGCATGAAAAAGAAATATGCCTACCTTTTGGTTTCTCTTGTACTGGTTCCTGTGTTGATTATCTTTGTCTGTAATAAACTCATCGTAGATGCCGCAGAAGGGAAGACCTATTCCGATATCCGCCTGATTCCAAGGAATAAAGTGGGACTGGTCCTTGGTACTTCAAGCCGATTGGTCGCCGGGGGAAACAATCCCTATTATACAAACAGGATCCAGGCTACCATCGCGCTCTTTAATGCAGGCAAAATAGAATTTGTTCTTGTGAGTGGCGACAATGGCAGCCCTTATTACAATGAACCCAATACGATCAGGAAAGACCTCATCAGGGGTGGCATCCCTGCAGAAAAGATTTTTCTTGACTTTGCCGGCTTCCGAACGCTCGATTCAATGCGAAGGGCCCAATTTGTATTTGGCCTGGACAGTGTCACCGTTATTTCGCAAAAATTTCATAATGAACGTGCCATTTACCTCGCCGAAGAAAAAGGTCTGGCCGCCATAGGCTTCAATGCCATGAATATCTCAGGCAGCAGGGGATTCAAAGTTCAATTCCGGGAATATTTCGCCAGAATTAAGATGTTTATGGATCTGGCTTTTAACACCCAGCCGAGATTTTATGGGGAACAGATAAAAATTCATTAGGGAAGCCGTAATTTTTAACTGATTTGTGATCTGCATAAAAACCGCATGGCCTTCAATGATGAAATAGTGTATTTTAGTGATGTTTTGATGTATAAATATGTCTGCATTCCGCAACCTGCTTAATAATCTGGGGCCGGGGCTACTTTTTGCCAGCATGGCCATTGGCACCTCCCATCTTGTATTATCTACCAAGGCAGGCGCCCAATATGGGTGGATCATGGTGATCCCGATTGTATTGGCCAATGTGCTGAAATATCCCTTTTTTGAATTCGGGATCCGTTACACCAATGTAACCGGGAAAAGTCTTATTGAGGGCTACCTCAACAGGGGCAGAGGCTACCTGTGGCTTTATGCCTTCATTACTCTGGTGACCACCTTTACCATCCTGGCGGCGCTTTATGTGGTTACTGCCGGACTATTCATTAACCTTTTCAGTATCAGCAATGCGAAAGTGAGTACAGTGGCTCTCGGATTATTTACTTTTATTTGTGTGGTTCTGATCCTGGGCAGGTACAAGTTCCTTGAAATATCCCTTAAATTTGTTGTAACCATCTTATTCATTGCGTTGCTCGTCACCACCTTCCTGGTCATTTACAAAGGACAGGTTACCGCCTTGCCGGGATTTGAAAGACCTGCCATATTCAATGAGGCCGGGGTACTGTTCCTGATCGGTCTTATCGGATGGATGCCCACTGCTGTTGAGGCCAGCAGCTGGCTGAGTCTTTGGAGTCTGGAGAAGTATAAGGCCTCCCAAAAACCCGGACTAAAGGAAGCGCTGCAGGAATTCAATTCCGGCTATTTTTTTACGGCACTTCTGGCCATCTTTTTTCTTGTTATCGGATGGATGACGCTGTATGGGACCAATACCCTTCTCAGCGGGGAAGCGGTGGCCTTTGCCAACCAGGTGGTAACGTTATTTACGACACACATAGGGGGCTGGGCTTATATATTTATTGCCGTTTCTGCTTTTGCCACCATGTTCAGTACCTGTATGACTGCACATGATGCGATAGCGAGAGTGAGTATAGATATTCTCGGGCTCCTCTCACGGGAGAAGAAGAGCTACCATGGCAGAAGACCCTATGCGCTGGCGATTATCCTGCTGGCTTTTGTGAACTACCTGGTCCTGTCCGCTTTCAGTGCCAACATGGGCTATCTGGTCGCTCTTGCTACGTTTATATCATTTGTTCTGGCTCCGGTTGTGGGATACATGAATCTCAGGAATGTGATGAGCCCGGATCTGCCTGCGAAGTACCATCCAAAACGGGCCCTGCAGTTATTAACCTATGCAGGAATCATTTTTCTCTCCCTTTTCGCTGCCTATTACTGCTATGTTCTGCTCTTTGACTGAACAACCCAATGCAGCATGGAAACAGGGAAATTTCTGCCCTCAAGACCTGGGATAATCCCCTATACCGAATCGTCTATGATCTCTTTTACGATTTCGGGATTCAGAAGCGTGCTTATGTCTCCAAGATTGGTTGTATCCCCGGCTGCAATCTTACGCAGGATACGACGCATGATCTTCCCGCTTCTCGTCTTGGGAAGACCTGGGACAAATTGTATTTTCTCCAATTTGGCGATCGGCCCTATTTGTTCCGAGATTTGTTGGTTGATCTCTTTTTTCAGGTTGTCCCGGTCCCTGCCCGTACCGGATTCCTTTAGAATGACAAAGCCATAAAGTGCATTTCCCTTAATGTCATGTGGAAATCCTACAATCGCCGATTCTGCCACAGCCGGATGTTCATTGATGGCATCTTCTATAGGGGCCGTGCCAAGGTTATGGCCGGATACTATAATCACATCGTCAACACGGCCTGTGATTCGATAGTAGCCCACGGCATCACGCAATGCCCCGTCACCGGTAAAATAATGATCTTTATATGTCTTAAAGTAGGTATCCCTGTACCTGTCATGATCGCCCCAAATGGTTCGTGCAATGGAAGGCCATGGAAATTTAATGCATAATTTGCCACTTACCTGGTTGCCCGGAATCTCGTTGCCGCTTTCGTCCATCAATGACGGCTGGATTCCTATAAAAGGGAGGGTAGCGTAAGTTGGGGTGGTCGGGGTTACAAAAGGAATGGGCGAGATCATCACGCCTCCTGTCTCTGTCTGCCACCAGGTGTCCACGATCGGGCTGTTTCCCTTTCCAATATTGTTGTTATACCAATGCCATGCTTCCTCATTAATGGGTTCTCCTACGGTTCCCAGGATTTTAAGGGAAGAGAGATCATGGTTTTCGACAAAGGTGAGGCCCTCCTTTGCCAGGGCACGGATGGCAGTAGGGGCGGTATAGAACTGATTGATCTTATGCTTATCAATCACTTCCCAGAAACGCCCGTGATCAGGATAGGACGGAATTCCTTCAAAAAGCACTGAGGTGGCTCCATTTGCCAGTGGCCCGTATACAATATAGGAATGTCCTGTGATCCAGCCAATATCCGCAGTACACCAGTAAATATCCTCTTCACGGTACTGAAATGTATTTTTAAAAGTATAAGCCACGTAGACCATATAGCCCCCTATGGTATGTACCATTCCTTTCGGTTTTCCGGTGGACCCGGAAGTATACAGGATGAAGAGCGGATCCTCGGCATCCATGATTTCCGGTGGGCAATCTCCAGCTGCATTATCAAGAAGCGGTTGCAGCCACTCATCCCTTCCGTCTGCCATTTTTATATCGATCCCGGTACGTTTGACAACCAGGACCGTGGACAATCCCTTACAGTCCTTTAATGCTTCATCAACAATTATTTTAAGGTCAATGGACTTTGTCCCTCTGAATGACCCATCCGCTGTGATCATCAGCCTGCAATCACAGTCATTGATACGTGTCGCCAGGGCATTGGAGGAGAAACCCGCAAATACGACCGAATGAATGGCCCCAATGCGTGCACAAGCCAGTACGGAAATGGCTAACTCAGGGATCATCGGAAGGTAAATACATACCCTGTCACCTTTTACAATGCCTTTTGATTTCAGCACATTGGCCATTCGGCATACCTTCTCATAGAGTTGTCTGTACGTAATATGCTGCGATGCCTCTTCAGGGTCATTCGGTTCAAATAGAAGTGCCGTTTTATCACCCCTCGCCGGTAAATGACGGTCCAGGCAATTCTCTGTTATGTTCAGCTTCGCCCCTTCGAACCATTTTATTTCAGGTTTCCTGAAATCCCAGCTCAGTACTTTGTCCCATTTCCTTCTCCACAAGAAATGTTCCTCGGCTATTTCTGCCCAAAATCCTTCCGGATCCCTTACCGACTTCCGATACACCTGGAAGTACTCCTCGAGATGTTTTATATGATAATTGCTCATGTGTGGTATCCATCTGCTGTACCCCCTGAACCTTCCGGGGAACAGTCGTTTATAATTACTTTTAATCCCGTATCTGTAAGGCAACCAACGTACATCAATGCTGTGGCCCAGGCCTTCCCGCACCACCCGGAACGCGTATGTGCTCTACTATTTCCAAAACAGCATCAGGGGGTTGAGGAGTGAATCTTGAAACGATGACGGCCACCATAAAGTTAAGCAACATGGCTACCGTTCCAAAACCCTCGGGGGAAATTCCAAACCACCAATCTTTTTCCTGACCCCCGCCAAACATGTCGAATTTAAATTTCATCATATAGAATAACATGATGATGATCCCGGCAATCATCCCCGATATAGCCCCTTCCTTATTCATTTTCTTATAGAAAATCCCCAGGATAATAGCGGGAAAGAATGACGCAGCCGCCAGCCCGAAGGCCAAAGCAACGGTGGCCGCAACAAAATCCGGAGGATTGATGCCAAAATAGCCGGCCACGCACACGGCAACAATAGCTGCTGACCTGGCTGCGACTAGCTCACCCTTATCCGAAATGTCCGGCTTTAATTGTTTCTTAATAAGATCATGGGAGATGGAGGTAGATATAACCAGCAACAACCCGGCCGCAGTTGAAAGAGCGGCCGCCAGGCCTCCTGCTGCGACCAGGGCGATCACCCAGTTAGGGAGGGCGGCAATCTCCGGATTGGCCAGAACCATAATATCCGCATCCACCGTAAGTTCGTTGGTATTTTTATCAGCTACATATTGTATCCTGCCATCCCCGTTGCGATCTTCAAATTGTATCAGGCCTGTTTTCTCCCATTTTGAGAACCACGCAGGCATATCGATGTAATTTTTATTACTTACGGTTTCTATGAGATTGGTCCTCGCAAACACCGCAATAGCGGGTGCGGTTGTATACAGCACAGAAATAAACAGCAGGGCATAACCGGCGGACTTCCTTGCATCACGTACTTTTGGTACCGTAAAAAACCGAACGATAACGTGGGGGAGTCCGGCAGTTCCAACCATCAGGGCCGCGGTAATACAGAAAATGTCAATCAGTGGTTTTGAACCCTCCGTATAACGTGCGAATCCAAGATCTTCAGAGAGTCCGTCAAGTTTGTCCAGCAGGGAAATCCCTTCTCCGGTAACATTGCTTCCCATTCCTAACTGAGGGATGGGGTTGCCTGTCATTTGAATGGATATGAAAATAGCCGGCACCATAAAAGCAAAAATGAGTACACAATACTGCGCGACCTGAGTATAGGTTATCCCTTTCATTCCACCCAGTACGGCATAAAACAAAACAATGATCATGCCGATGAGTACCCCGGTATTGATAGGTACCTCCAAAAATCTTGAAAAGACCAGGCCCACCCCCCTCATCTGCCCTGCCACATACGTAAATGAAACTAACAAAGCACAAACTACTGCCACTGTCCGGGCAACATTGGAGTAATACCTGTCACCTATAAAATCGGGGACCGTAAACTTTCCAAATTTTCTTAAATAGGGCGCCAGTAAAAGTGCCAGGAGTACATAACCGCCGGTCCAGCCCATCAGGTACACAGAACCATCATAACCACTGAATGAAATGAGGCCTGCCATCCCAAGAAATGAAGCCGCCGACATCCAGTCCGCCGCAGTTGCAAGACCATTGGCCATCGGGGAAACGCCACCTCCGGCGACGTAAAATTCGCTGGTATTCGCAGCACGCGACCAGATAGCAATTCCAATGTATAGTGCAAAAGTAAGGCCTACAATAATATAGGTCCATGTTTGAACATCCATGGGATTTTAGCGGTTATGTGGGTTCATACTATTCGTTATAACCATATTTCCTGTCCAGCCGGTTCATCAATCGCACATAAATAAATATAAGCACGACAAAAACATAGATTGCGCCTTGCTGAGCGAACCAGAAACCGAGTTTAAAACCGCCGAGTGGGATGGTGTCCAGGGCATCTTTCAATAGAATGCCAAAACCGTAGGAAACTAAAAACCAAATACCCAGGAGGATAACAACATATTGGAGGTTTTTTCTCCAGTAGTCTTTGGCCGGGGTACTTTGATGCATAGAAAATTCGTTTCCCTAAATATACGTATTCTGAAAAGCCTTTGTGCCGCGGAGAGGAAAAAGTTTCGGCTATAGTAACCCCCTATGATGCCGGCCACACATTTGTTGCGGCATCTTTTCTCATCACCGGCGGTCCTTCAGACAAAGCACCTTTAAGCAGCTTTAACAGGATATATTATGGGAAAAGGAGGTTATAGTTCAATAATACGACCCATTGCCGTTCATTCTGTTTATGCAAAATTTCAAGGCAGTATACCCCATCCCTGCAATTATTGGTGATTTTGTCTTCCCCATAACCAATGGCGTATAAAATATTGGAGGATGGCACCCCTTTGTTCAGCAGATATTCCTTCATGGCATCAGCCCTCCTCTGTGATAATTTAAAATTGGCCGCACCTCCTCCACGGGTATCTGTATGCGATTCTATGCGCAACTGGATCTGTGGAAATTTCTGAACCGCCTCCACGGCTTTGTCCAGCTCTTGTCCGATTTCTTCAGTAATGGCGTATTTGGCAGGGTCAAAGAAAAATTTGTTCATCTTAATTACCATCTGATCTTCCCGCTCCTGGACAAGATCATCAATGTCGGCGAGTACAATGTTCAGCATATTGTTTTTCTGAACTTCGCGCAATGCCGTGGTGTCCATTGGCATATCAAAAAATGCATAACGGTCTTTGGAAACCTGAAGGCGTACATAATCTCTCCATGGGATTTCTGCCCAGTAATCTCCCTTGTCATTGGTATAGACTTCCTTGATTACTTTATTATCCTGATCCAATAACTTTACAGAGGCCTTTGGAATGGCTTCCGTCGAATTTTCACGCAGGACTTCTCCCCTGAGAACAATAGTTTTCAAGCCGGGTTTTTTATCTACGACAAAGCCGTAAATATCATCTCCGCCTTTACCCCCTTTTCGATTGGATGAAAAATAGCCAATAAGCCCTTCCTTGATATTATTCCGGATGATAAAACCAAAATCATCTTCGGTGGAATTGACTACTTTACCCAGGTTGATGGGAATACTAAAAAAGTCTTCTTGTCCTATCTGGGATTTGTAAATGTCCATCCCGCCCAATCCATAAAAAATATCTGAGGAAAAATAAAAACTATCCTCAAAAATAAAAGGCGCAATTTCATTGCCCGGGGTATTGATGCGCGGCCCGAGATTAACGGGGGAAGACATAATAAGCCCATTGTTCGTATTGACATAGTAAATATCTGTCCCTCCCAGACTGTCCTCAAAATTGGCCGCAAAATACAAGCGGCTGCTCTTCGAATCATAAAAGGGATAGTAAAAAGAGGTGCTGAGGTCCCTGAGTAAATAGCGGAAATTACCGGATGCATCCGAGATCCCAAGTGCGAGGGCATTTTTCCCATTCTGATCAAATGTGAGCTTGCCCTTATCCGAATTGGAAAGGATATAGAAGGTCTCATTCAGTTCCATAGAATAAAAAGGTGTGGCTTCATGAAACTGGGAGTCCGGGATACCTGTAAAGGGATTCGGGTTGGAGATCTGCCCCCCCAGGCCCACTTTGCCAATATAAATATCCAGAAAGCCCTCCCCGGATGGGGTGTATGTTTTTTGCTTTTCCTGCATCCTGCCACTTGAAAATAAAAATTTATCGCCATAAAAGGCCGGTGCAAAATCGGATTGAGGACTGTTGGCATTAATATTAAAAAGTTTGAAATCCATGTCCCCGCTGTTTTCAGACGCCAGCAATTCAAAATTAAAATCAGTGTTTTCCAGCAATTGAGGAGATAGGACATCTGAACGGGTGGCTAAAAATGCCTTGGCCCTTTCGAGACCTGAGGTTTTTGCCAGTGACTGAAGCATTTTGTTGAAATGATGATCAGACATCGTAGAATCTGCCTTATATACTTCGAGATACTTTTCAGATGCCTGTTTATAATTGCTAACCTTCAGAAAGGAATCTGCAAGATTTAATTGTTGTTTATTGGTGAGAGGGGCCTCATTCATTTCTTTGTAATACTCTTTGATGGCTTCGCTGTAGGCATATTCAAAAAAGAGGATATCCGCCCGGGACATTTCTTCCTGAGCCTGGACGAACTGGACTCCAAGGAGCAAAAAAAGTGCAGTGATATGTTTAAAATTCATAGCTGTGTCCCTTTAAAAAAACCGAGGTGTATCAATCTGCTTTGGTTTTCCTTTGCGATTCTTAGTGCCGTCATCGTCTGGTTCTCCACCCTTGCCTATATAAAATTTCAGGATCAGTTCATGGGAACCGGAATTGTAAGCTCCAAGGCCATTCGTATTATAATCGTACGAATATCCTATAAAGGTATTACTTGAAATCTGGAATCCCGCCAGACCACTAATTGCATTACTGGTCCGGTATGAGGCCCCTACGGTAAAGACATCATTGATCAGGAAATTGGCAGATCCATTCACGGTAACCGGTGCTCCCTGGATATAATTTACAAGGAAGGCAGGTTTTAACTTAAGACCATCAGAGACCTCAAAGACGTAACCCCCGATGAAATTAAACTGCATCTTATCCTCTACAATGGTAGCGACATCTTCGTTATATAACCCATCGGTTAGGAAATTAGGTACCGAGGTTCCCAGATACCAGTCATCCCGGTATAAAAAAAGTCCGGCACCCACGATGGGATAGAATTTCTTAATAGTTTCACGGTCAAGAATAGGTTCTCCCGGATTTTCAAAAGTTCCCTTTGAAAAATCAACATTCAGGAAAGAGCCACCCGCATTGATCCCAAAGGACAGGAAGGTGTCTTCTGTAACATTCAGTTTAAAGGAATACGCTCCTGTGGCAAAAGTATTCGTCACCGGCCCTAGCTGATCACTGATCGCGTTAAATCCTATTCCATTCTTTTCATTGGCCAGTGGTACATTGGCACCAAAACGTATGGTCCGTGGAGCACCCGGGATGTCAATCCACTGTGCGCGGTAGAGACCCGAAACGTCGGGCGTTTCAACAGTGCCGACATAAGCGGGATTAAAACTGCCGATATTGTACATATATTGGGTATACTGCGGCTCCTGCTGGGCCATCAATCCAATACCTGTGAACAAGGTCAGGACAAGACAGATAAAGGTGATTTTATTTAAAAACCTACTTGTGTTACAAGTCATTATGTCGATCATCTTATGAGCTGAATCCAGCCTTTTCTAATTTCCGAACCATCGCCCAGATCCAAAATATAATAGTAGGTTCCATCCGGAGCCAGCTCATTCTTGTAGCTACCGTCCCAGACACTGTCTTCGGCCATATTCGCGGTTTCCAGCATCAGATTCCCATATCTGTTAAATATTCTTAGGGAGGTATTGCTAAAGCTGCCTATATCCTTGATCTTCAGGAAGTCATTGGTTCCATCCGCGTTCGGCGAGAACTGGTTAAAGACAAATCCCGGATCGGCTTGCGTGGGTGTGCTCACGCGAATCTCTACCGAAGCCTCATTATTTTCAAGGACTCCGTCTCCTGGTCTGGATCGTATCAAAGAGGCCGTATTCACATAAGTCCCTTCCCTTGGCACAAACACTGTAATGGTCAGGAGGGCTTCCTGTCCCACTTCGAGTAGCGGAATCTCCCAAACACCATCTTCTGGGTTATATTCCCCCATATCCGCGCTGTGTTCCTGATAAACAAAACCACTTTCGGAACCTGTGGGGAGGGCATCCAGCACTTCGATCTGCGAAACAGGATCCGAAACGGAATTGTTAATAACTTTGATGGTAAATACCACCTGGTCCCCAACCAAAGGCCTGGTGCTCAGTGCCGTCTTTTCTATCACAAGATCAACACCTTCCGGAAGATCTATATTCAAAGTTACCGTGGCACTGTTATTGCCCGGATTATCATCGTCAGGAAAGGAATCCAGTAACTCAGCGGTATTGCTGTAGGTACCTCCTTCCACCACTTCCGCTGTAATATCAAGGGTTACGGATTGTTCCGGCATCAATTCTCCAACTATCCATTCCCCGACCACCGGATCATAGGTTCCTGTTGAAGGGACATCCGAAATATAGGTGAAGCCGGTTTCCAATAGTTCTCCTATCAGCACATTCAGTACCCTTCGGTCTGAGGTATTGGTAACCGTTATTGTAAAAACCACCTGATCTCCCAGTACCGCATTCTCATTGTCTACTTCTTTTGTTACTTCCAGATCAATAGGTTCGGGTTGACAGTCCGGCGTCAGATTGGGGTCACAGGGATCAAAAGGGTCAGTGCCATTGGCAACCTCTTCCCCATCCGTAATACCGTCCATATCCGAATCACATAACATGTTCCCGTTATCAGGGATACAGGCGTTGGTATTCCCGGGATCCTGCTGATCATTCACCCCGTCATTGTCCGTATCTATATCATCAGAATCCAGGGCGTCAATGATCCCGTCACTATCTTCATCCAGCGGATTGCCCGGATCAGGTCCTACTTCCGTCCCGTCATTGATCCCGTCATCATCAGAATCCACGTCATTCGGGTCTGTTCCAAGGGAGGCCTCATCTCCGTCAAAGAGCCCGTCTCCGTCGGTATCCACATCACAGTCGTTCACAGAAATGGTCACCGAAGACGAAACATTCAGACATGGAGCCTGCGCTCCGGTTGTGGTAAATGTAAATTCATAATTGCCATCCGGCCTGTCGACAAAATTCACCACATTGTCGGCACTCAGCGTCAGGTTACCGGAGGGATCCCCGGTAATTGTCCAGATCCCGGTGCCCGCGCCGTTCAGGAGGTTATCCAAATCAACGGTGGTAGGGCCGTTGTCCGATACGCTGCAGGAGGAAGCATTGGATGGGGTTCCGGCCGATGGCTGTGGCACGACAGTTGCTGCTACGGCCACCCTTTGCGATGTACAGCCATTGGCAGTGGCTACGACGTAATAGGTAGTGGTTGCAGCTATCGTCGGGGAATAATTCGCCAGCCCTGACAATACCTGGGTGCTCGTCTGCGAGGCAAACCAGTTAAAATTTGGGGAGCCGCTGCCCCCCGGAATGGTTCCCGCTGCAGATAAAGTAACTTGTCCAGGGCCACATCGCGTGGCAGGGGTGGTATTGCTGATAATAGGCGTATTGTTGACAGCCAGGGTAATCTGAAGCGTTGGACTTGCACAGGCGTTCGCCGCATCATAGAAAAATCCATAATAGGTGCCCGGGGTGGGACTGGCAACCTGGGCAGCGCTGCGATGCCCACTGACAGTGAGCGGATTGGGATTAATACTCCATGTCAGTACCGATCCGGCCGGAGCCGTACTGTTGGTATAATTGTTAAGACTCTGGCCGACCCCATCACAAAAGGTAGTTGGCACTGTGGTGTCTCTGACGGGTGCAATATTCCCTGCTAGGCATGGATCACAATCAATCACGGTTATGGTTACTGTTGATGATTTATTCGTACACGGAGATACGGCAGTATCAGTAGTATACGTAAAAACATAATTGCCCAGGTCAGCGTCCTCAAAATCCACATTGTTATTACCACTTATGTCAATATCATCATCGGGACCAGAAGTAAATTCCCACTCCCCATCAGACACGGTACCTGAGAGCAGATCGTCCAGGTCTACCCTGGTTTCTCCGAACTCATTGTCGGAACAGGCATTGGCATTGGTGGGGGTACCCGCAGAGGGAGAAGTGCTGAATGTGATGGCTCTTCCCGCCGTCGGCGGACTTGTACAGAAGCTGACAGGGTCATAGAAGAACGCATAATAGGTATCCGAGACAGAAACCAGGCTGCCATTGGCCTCAGGGACCCAGTCGCCTGTATTTGAGGGATTGCTGTTGGTACTCCACCTCAGCACGCTTCCCGGCGGAGGGGATCCTGTAAAATAGGAATTGAGTGCAATGCTGGCAACATCGCAGAGAGCGCTGGGATTGGCATTTAGGACCGGCGCGGTGGTTCCGGCAGCACAGTCGTTGGCTGCTATGGTGATGGTTGCCTGATTGGGTGAGCCTATGGTGAACAAGGGATTATCCGTACCGGTCAGGGTAAGGACCACTGTCTCATCATCTTCCAGGAGCGTATCATCCAGTGGAATGATATCCAGGACACGGTTTACCTGGGCCTGGTCATTCGTAAAATTAAGGGTAACCGCCCCGGAAAGGGTATAATCAGGCTGTCCTGATGAGGGATTCCCTGCACTTCCGGAAAGAGAATAGGACACAGTCACAACCGAATTCGTTCCATTTGGTTTGCTGAGGTCAATACTGTAAGACCCGGGGTCAGCACCCACCTCGTCAGCATCACTGTCAAAGGGAGGCTCTGTAAGATTGAGGGAGATTACCCCGGTATCATTATCGCTAATGAGCGCGGTTGCAACATTTTGTGGCCCGATTTCACCATCATTTGTCGATTCAAGTGTCACGGTAATGCCTTCAGACCCTTCTACAAAGTTATCATCTATAATCCCTGAAATCGGGATAAAGGCTTCCGAAGTAAAAATACTTATATTGACTGTTCCGCTGAGTGCTGCGTAATCACCATCTGGGGTGGCTAAACCTGATACGGTATAGGTGATCGTTGCGGTTGGAAAAAGGCCGGGCGATCTGAAAACCCTGAAACTACCGCCCTGTGAGCCCGATTCGGACGGATTGTCCTGCACGGCAATACTGATCGTTTGTCCCTGGAGGTTCAGCGAGCAGCAAAAAAACGCCACTAAAAGTATACCACGTACAATAAAAGGGCTATGTTTCCGGATAGCCCCGCAATTTGTTTTCATTTTCATAGACTGCCTTTAGAATCAACTTCAAAATCAATTCATTTCATGTGTTTAGGCCAGCTAATTAAGGGTCCCAATATTACTAAAAATTCGACCATAACCCCAATAATACGGGTTAAATATCCCTTTATTAGATGAAATGCCACTTTACATTTACGTAATAATGGCTGAGGTAGTTTCCACGTCCGTGTCAATTTTACGAACAAGACCCTGGAGAACTTTACCGGGAGGTAATTCTGAAAACAGGCTGGCCCCGTCAATGATCATCTGACGGATGCTCTGCGTCCATCTGACCGGGGCGGTGAGTTGGAGGATGAGATTTTCACGAATCTCCGCCGAGGAAGTGACTGCTGTCGTTGTAACATTCTGATAAATGGGACAGATGGGTTCTGCAAAGGGGGTTGCCTTAATGGCAGAAGCAAGTTCATCCCTGGCGGGCTGCATTAGAGGAGAGTGGAATGCACCACCTACCGGAAGTACCAATGCCCGCCTAGCTCCGGCCTCTTTCAATTTCTCGCAGGCTTTATGGACCGCATCTATTTCGCCGGAAATCACGAGTTGGCCCGGGCAGTTATAATTTGCAGGAACCACCACTCCTTCGGTTTCCTCACAGATCCGTTCCACTGCCTCATCATCCAATCCGAGTACGGCGGCCATTGTCCCCGGCCGGGAATCACAGGCTGCCTGCATCGCCAGGGCCCTCTTGTAGACAAGTTTCAAGCCGTCCTCGAAAGTCAATACCCCGTTCATTACCAGGGCCGAAAATTCTCCCAGGGAATGTCCGGCAACCATATTCGGTGTGAAAGAGGCGCCAAGCATCTTTCCCGTGATCACAGAATGCAGGAAAATGGCAGGTTGGGTTACCCGGGTTTCCTGCAGGTTTTCCGGACTGCCTTCAAACATACTGTCGGTAATGTGATAATTCAGCACATCATTCGCCTTTTCAAATAATTCCTGCGCTTCTGGAAATTGTTCATAGAGTTCCAGGCCCATTCCTTTGAACTGGGCTCCCTGACCTGGAAAAATAAATGCTTTCATACCACTTCAAATTTAGTTCGGCAAAAATAGGCAAATAAACCAAATCCGGGCTTGGCATGCCACTGGCCGCTACCTTGCCTCCTGAAGTGTGTCGGCATCCCCTGTCAGCCCGTCCTGTTTCAGGTTCCTTCCGTGAACCAGCCGGAATACATGACATAATTATTGGCAATCCGCTCAATCTCCCCACTGCGCAATTCTTCTGTGATATCCTTTACCCTGCGGGCAGGCACCCCGGCGTATATGGAACCTTCCACAAGCCTGCTACCGGTGGTTACCACCGCTCCGGCGGCAATAATACAATGACTTTCCACAATGCACTGGTCCATAATGATACTGCCCATCCCTACCAGCACATTGTCATGGATGGTACACCCGTGGACAATGGCATTATGGCCGATCGAAACGTTATTTCCGATATTAGTAGGGGATTTCTGATAAGTGCCATGGATAACCGCTCCATCCTGCACATTTACCTTGTTGCCCATTCTTATAAAATGAACATCCCCCCTCACAACTGCATTGAACCACACACTGCAGTGATCTCCCATAATGACCTCCCCGACGACAGTTGCATTTTCCGCGATGTAGCAATCCTTTCCAAATATGGGGCTGTGCCCGTTCACACTTTTGATCATATAGCTGTTATTTAATTGTACGTTCCTGCTCCTGTTGCGGACTGTGGCAACTTTTGTCGCCCGCCTCCCATCACTTTAGCTGTAAAACCGCAGGAGCTGCCGTTTCCCTGAGGCCGACACCACCAGTTCTTTTCCATTGGAGATCACTACGCTCCCGCCTTTGCCTTTCCGATACCGCACTACTTCATTTACATTCACCAGATAGGATTTGTGAATTCTCGCAAATGGAAAGGCGGCCAAGGCTTCTTCGAAATATTTCAAGGTCTTGCTGGCCAGGATCTTCCCGCCGCCCAGGAATATTTCGGTATAATTATCGTCCGCTTTGCAATAGAGGATCTCACAAACATTGAGCACCCGAAAACCGTCCTGTTCCGGAAGGGTAATCTTGCCTTCGATTCCCGGAAGGTTTGGAACCAGCACCCTTCCTTCCAGAGCCTGCTCTTTTTCCCTGATGTCCCTGACATAAGCCACGGCCTTTACCAACTCATCGATATTCAAAGGTTTCAGCAAATAGTAGGCGGCATGGGAATTAAGGGCATCCATGGCGTAATGATCGTATGCAGTTACAAAAATGGTCTCAAAAGTACGCTCAGGAATTTTTTCCAGGAGGTCAAAGGCATTGCCAAAAGGCATTTCGACATCCAGGAAAATCATATCAGGCTCAGAGGTTCTGATCAGTTCCAGTCCGTCAGCGATGTTGGATGCCTCGCCCGTAACCTCTACCCCGGTACAATATTTAGCAAGATAGATTTTAAGAATTTCCCTGCTGTTATCCTCATCTTCTATGAGGATGGCCGTTAATTTCATCAGTTTCTCTTTAATTTTAATAGTACCTCCGTCCCACTTTGATCCGGGAAAAGATCCGTTACATCAACCTCTACCCGATCCTTGTACATCTCGTTCAGAATTTTAATTCGTTTACTGATATTACCCATCCCCCTGGAAGTCTGTCTCTTCTGATGAACAGTTTTTATTTCCCCGGATTTTTTTCGACCGATACCGTCATCCGTTATTCTTATTTCTATTACCTCGCTGTTTACCTGCCGTATCAGTATCCTAAGTAGTCCTTTCTTTTCGCTGTAACGCAGTCCATGCCAGATGGCATTCTCAATATAAGGCTGCAGGAGCATGGGGGGTATATGAAAACCGTCTGCATCAATGCGTTCATCAATATCCACTTCGTAATCAAATTTTTCAGGAAACCGTATATGTTCCAGTCTGGTATAAAGCTGCACCAGTTCCAGCTCCCTCGAGAGCGGAATAAAATCTTCCTCCGAATTTTCGAGTACGGCACGCATGAGCGTTGAGAATTCACTAAGGTAGCGATTGGCACTTCTTTCATCATTCCGGGCGATGTAATTGTTCACCGAATTAAGGGCGTTGAAAATGAAATGCGGATTCATCTGAGAACGAAGGGATTTTAACGCCAGCAGATTATTGGCTAATTTTTGCTGTTGGTTGCTGCGGTAAAAAAAGAAGGCGCCAATTCCGGTCAGCAGGATCCCTGCCATTAGTGAATATATGAGCCACTGTTGCCTTTTATTTGATTCCTGAACAAGCCGCTGCTCGGTCAGTGCCAGGTCATATTTGCTCTGGGAAAGTTCACGTTGCTGTTCCAGACCTGAAATACGGCTCTGTTTGGCCGCTATTTCCCTGTTCAGCCTGGCCGAACGGGAAATTTCCTGTTCCTTGCGAAGATAAAGGGTATCGACCAGGGCAACATATTGCTGGTAAGTTTCGAAGGCCTTTGTGAAATCGCCCTGCTGTTTATATACCTCCGATAATTTTCTTGTCGCGTCCTTGCCTACAATTAAATCATTCCTCCTACCTGCTTCACTTATACTTTGTGTCAGATACGGGATGGCCTCCTGGTATTTGTCCTGAGAGATATAGGCATTTGCTATTTTATAATTAATCTGTTGTGAGGTGATTGAATCCGTTTCTGTGGAAGTACCTTGCAACCCAGACTTTTTATCAGATAATGCCTTAAGGGTCTGGAGACTCTTTTTTCTGAGTGCGATTTCATCGTCATAGCGGTTGGTGCTATTAAAGAAATCCGCTACCTTTTCTTTTTCCTGAACCGCCCTCGCCGGCGCTTCCTCGCTGGCCTGTTCTAAAGAATTTTTGTAGAAGGAACTCGCTTCCTGCAGCCGGTTCCCGCCTGCATAGGCATCAGCAATTTTGGAATTAAGGTCCGGAAGTTTTGGTGTGATCCTGTGTTTCACGGCGATGGCAAGGCCGTCCTCATAGTATTTCACTGCCTTGTCCAACTTCCCAAGACCCTTGTTGGCATCGCCAAGGCTTTCGTAGACTTCTATTTCCTGGTAGGGGATCTTCCTATTCGAGGCCAATAAAGGCTCCAGGATTTTTTCAGCTTCTGTAAAATTCCCATTAAGAATATAGGTTTTTCCAAGCAAGAGTGCAGTTTTATGAGTTGTATGTGCTTTCTGCGCATCCTGAAAACTGGTGATGGCCAAATCGTATTGCTTGTGAAAATGATAGATTTCGCCCAATAGTGAGAGGGATTCAGCAAGTGCAGCCTTGTTTCCATTTCTTCCTAAATGGTTGATGGATTGCGCCACGAATTCAATGCTTTTCCCTATATCCCGCTTCATGTAAGCCCGCGCAGAATCCAGTTGATTTTTATGAAAGGTCATCTCTACTCCGGAGATATTCTGGTTCCTCACGGTACTTTCCCCGATGGTTTCAGTTACACGGACATGTACTTCCTGAGTACCGGTGACCTGATACGTTAATGTTTCAATATCCGGGCTTTCGAAGATGAGTATATCTCCAGGGCCTGCAGGAATTGTAAATTCCCCGAGTGCATTCGTGATCGTATAATTTCCTCCGGAGGTGCTAACGGCAATTCCCGACATAGGTTTATTCTGTCTCATCCCTGCCACGGTTCCCCTTACCCTGGGTCCAGTATCGGTTTGTGGGGTCTGTGCCTGCATGGATACCGCCATGTGCAAAGAGACATACATTAAGATCCACAAGGTTCGCATACCGATGAATAGAGAAGGTAAACTTAGTCGATTTCAGTGGTTATAGAAAATCAAGAAAACCCTGATATGCCGATAAATATGTGTGATTATTGTAGTTCACTGACCCAGGAATATGCTTCCCTCAGCCAAGTGATCCGTTCCCTCATTGTCCCTTTTTTTGAAAAAAGTTCCTGCCTAGATTTATCCTTTCCAGGATCATAGGGGATATGGAAATCTTTCCCGGTCTACGGGGATTAACTTAAAAATAACAAAATGAAAAATGTAAAAAGAATTTTCGGAACAGGGATGATGGTCCTGCTTATGGCAATGGTTTCGGCCGCAGATGTTACCTACCAACCAGGGTCACCTAAAACAGACGATCTCCCGCAAGGTACGCCCCCAGCAAAGACAGCGGGAAATATTGTGAAGATTGCACTGTTGCTGGACACAAGTAACAGCATGGACGGGTTGATCAATCAGGCAAAGGCGCAGTTGTGGGACGTTGTCAACAAATTCAGCCATGCCCGATGCGGGAATTCACAGCGGCCGGAACTGCAGATTGCACTATACCAGTACGGAAATGACGGATTGGCCTCCCGTGAAGGATATATCCAACAAGTAATGGGTTTCAGCAATGACCTTGACGAAATATCTCAGAAATTGTTTTCTCTCAGCACAAACGGTGGAGAAGAATTTTGCGGCGAAGTGATTCAAACATCCCTGACCCAGTTGGATTGGGGTAAAAATCCGGACCATCTCAGACTAATTTTTATTGCCGGCAATGAGCCCTTTACTCAGGGGAAGCTCAACTACAGAGACGCGGTGAAACAAGCTGCCGAGAAGGACATTGTTGTAAACACCATCTTTTGCGGGAATTATGAAGAAGGCATTGCGACGGATTGGAAAAACGGGGCTGTACTGACAGGTGGGGAATATGTGGCCATTGATCATAACCGGGCATTGGTGCAGATAGAGACCCCCTATGACCATATTATCATCGCATTGAACAAAAAATTAAATGCCACTTATATTCCTTATGGCTACCTCGGTGAGGCCAAAGCCGACATACAATCGGAACAGGACGCCAATGCCATGGAATTGGAGGAGGGAGTGGCAATCAAACGTGCGGTCAGCAAAAGTTCACGCTTGTACCGCAATGCCTCATGGGATCTTTTGGACGCGTCTTCCGAGGCCGGATTCGATATTTCGACGATGCCGCGGGAACAAATGCCGAATGAACTTCGCGCCAAATCCAATGAAGAGGTCATGAAGTATATAGATCAGAAAAAGAAGGAACGGGGCAACGTTCAACAGGAAATCCTTGAGACGAATGCAATGCGGGAGGAATACATTGCCAATACGACTCCGAGTGCGTCCGGAGAGCTCGAAAATGCGCTTCTTGAAGCTATAAAGAAACAGGCTGCCAAGAAGCAATATAGCTGGGAATAGCTGCATCACCTGGCGGTCAGCAGGCATGTTAAGGTTGCATGAGACGAAATCGGTATGCGGCGGAGATGATGAAGATCAATAATTGGCTGCCGGGCAGAAACAGTCATACCTGTTCTCTCTCTCCGGTCCGAAATCAAGACCAAGGGTGATCTGGTGAAACCCCCCATTGTCAAGTCGGATGTCGCCGGACTGGTAGGAATAATTATAGGAGATGAGGAACCTGTTGATATTCACGCCGATAATAGGAGTAAAAAGCTGCAAACGCTGTTCGCCGAAACTGCCATTTGTCTGAAACTGGGCCCCGTCAAAACTTCTCCGGTAGGAAAGTCCGCCCCAGACAGTACCAAAGCTTACATCCTTATAGACTTTGGCATTGATATCTGCCGTTTTTTCTTTGGTAAATTCTGTCAGCTGCATTAAAACAGAGGGTTCCACCCGCCATTCACTGCGGCCAAAGATATATCCCGCGGAAATAAGATATCTGCGCAGGTTGTCAAACTCGATAGCCGTATACAGGTCTCTCCCGCTTCCAAGGGCATTTATTATGGCCGCATGGGCGTAAAATTCCATCAGGCTGTAAGACATTCCGAAATCCACATTAAAATACCCGACACTATTTTTAGTTCCGGTGATAATAGGGTCAGGAATGACCGATACGAATTCAGTTTCGTCCAGACTACTTTGTAAAAAGCCTGCGCTCAGCCCAAAAGACAGTTGGTTGAGCAGCCGGATATCTTCTCCGAGTCTGAGATGATGGGCATAGGTTACTTTGCCTCCGGTCTGAGAATGATAGCCGTTGGCATCATTAAAAATAATGACCCCCAATCCACTATTCGACTCCGGAACCCGGAAATGCGCGTTTACAGTTTGTAAACTTGGCGCTTCATCCACATTAAACCACTGCTTTCTTGCCGTTAACCGCACTTTCCCTCCTTCTCCTATTCCTGCCATGGAAGGATATACCAGGTAATAGTTGTCCGCCAGGTAGTCAAAGTAAATAGGAATTCCCTCCTGCCCTCTGGATGCATTCCAGACCGCCAGGAATGAGATTAAAATCAACAGTTTTTTTTGCATCAAGGGCACGGGAATTTTTTGCGCAAGTCTTTTCAAATATAGAGTATAACGAATGAAAGACAACATTATTATATGAGGCGGAACCAGGAAAATGGTTGTATTTTTGTACAAAACAGCCACGATGAAGGAGTTCGTAATTACAGTTTCAAAAACAAATAATCCTGCCATTTTAAAGTTTGAAAGCAACCACATTTTAACCAGCGGAACCAGTCATGAATACCGTAACATTGATGAAGCAAAAGATTCACCTTTGGCCCGACAGCTTTTTTACCTCCCCTTTATCAAAACAGTATATATTTCCGGAAATTTTATCGCCATTGAAAGGTTTGACATTGTGGAATGGGCTGACATAAAGGATGAATTGGCACAACAACTAGTGGAATACCTCAATTCCGGAGAGCCCGTGGTTGCCTTTGAGCCAGAGAAAAATAAATCAGCGGTCACCATTTATGCGGAAGTAACCCCCAATCCTGCGGTCATGAAATTTGTGGCCAACAGAATGCTGGTGCCAGCCGCTTTCGAGTTTAAAGACAAGGCGGAAGGGAGCCAATCCGGTCTTGCCGACACCTTATTTGAATTCCCCTATGTAAAAGAAGTTTTTATGGATGAAAATTATGTTTCGGTTTCGAAACATACGGATGCCGACTGGGATGATATCACCCTGGAACTACGGGAGAAAATACGCGATTATATTGCGAGTGGCAAGCAGGTAGTGTCCGATGACCGGCAGGGGCTTCTTAAAAATAAGGTGACGGTTCAAACTTCGGCAGAACCAATGGACGATACCTCCAAGGAGATTATTGCCATCCTCGAAGAATATGTCAAGCCTGCCGTAGCCAGCGACGGTGGCAACATTCTGTTTCAGTCCTACGAAGAGGACAGCCGGACGGTAAATGTGATACTGCAGGGGGCATGCAGTGGTTGCCCTTCCTCTACCTTTACCCTTAAAAATGGTATAGAAACAATGCTCAAGGAAATGATGGGAGACCGGGTACGGGAAGTAGTGGCACTAAATGGTTAGCTCCCTTTCCTTGGACTTTCAATATTATTTCGTTACATTAATAGAAATTTAAAAAAACACATAATTATGAAAGTTTTGAAGGTTATTGAAATACTGGCCAATTCTGACACCAGCTGGGAGGACGCTGCTCAGAATGCCGTCGCTCAGGCCGCAAAATCGGTGAAAAATATCAGGTCGGTCTACGTTCGTGAACAAAGTGCCACAGTTTCAAATGGCGCAATTGACAACTACAGGGTCAATGTTAAAATTACCTTTGAAGTCTCCTGAACCGAATAACATCCATCTATGAAGCGCCTCATGGCGCTTTTTTTTATCTCCCTGATGCCAGTATCTTTGAAAATGGTCAGAGTTATTACAACACTAGTATTTATGCTCCTGGTCATAAGTGGCTGTAAAGAAAAATCGAAACCCATGTCCCATAAATACACCAATGCCCTTATAGAAGAAAGCAGCCCCTACCTCTTACAGCATGCCCACAATCCAGTAAATTGGGAGGCCTGGAATCCCGACGTACTGGAAAGGGCGCAACGAGAAAACAAATTGCTGCTGGTGAGCATCGGCTATGCGGCCTGTCACTGGTGCCACGTTATGGAAGCCGAGTGTTTTGAGGACGAAGAAGTCGCAAAAATAATGAATGAGCGTTTCATCAACATCAAGGTTGACAGAGAAGAAAGACCCGATGTAGACCAGATCTATATGGATGCCCTTCAGATGATGACCGGAGGAGGAGGCTGGCCTTTGAATATTGTCGCCTTGCCGGATGGCCGCCCATTCTGGGGGGCCACTTATGTTAAGAAAGACGAATGGAAACAGGTCCTGAAAGAGTTGCACCAACTTTACATATCGAGTCCTGATAAAGTGCGGGAATATGCCGGAAAGATGGAAGAAGGTATCAAGGCAATCAATCTGGTAGAATCAAAACCTGAAAAGGAGGTACTTAGCACTGAGGATTTACAACGGATCATGGACAACTGGCGCAGCTATTTTGACACCGCCATGGGAGGTTATTCCCGGGCCCCTAAATTTATGATGCCGGGGAATCTTGATTATTTCCTGCACTATGCCACCATAAACAATGATAAAAAGCTGCTGGAATATGTCAATACCTCCCTGACAAAAATGGCCTATGGTGGCATCTATGATCAATTAGGGGGAGGGTTTTCACGCTACTCCACTGATATAAAATGGCATGTCCCCCATTTTGAAAAAATGCTTTATGACAACGGTCAGCTTATCAGCCTCTATGCAAAGGCGTATGCCGCTACCGGAAATGACCATTACAGAAAGGTGGTGGGTTCTACAGTCAAATTTGTCACTTCAGAACTCATGGATGGCAATGGCGGTTTTTATTCAT
Organism: Muriicola sp.; assembly: GCA_041744575.1. Classification (GTDB taxonomy): domain Bacteria; phylum Bacteroidota; class Bacteroidia; order Flavobacteriales; family Flavobacteriaceae; genus JTS-RE37. The sequence continues at coordinate 151,640 of JBGTKP010000049.1, read as the reverse complement.
CACTGGACGCCGATAGCGAGAATGACAAAGGAGTACTTGAGGAAGGCGCTTATTATGTCTGGGGGATTGATGAATTACAGCAACTGCCCAAGGCAACTTTGGAACTATTTAAGGACTATTACAACATCAATAGTTATGGCCTTTGGGAAGATGGGAAGTATGTGCTCATCCGAAAGGATTCGGATATTGAATTTGCCAGGAAACATAAGATAACAGCAGCGCAATTGAATTCTCATCTTGAGGAGGCAACGAAGATATTGCTGGAGAAGCGTGCACTTAGACCGCGGCCCCGTCTGGATGATAAGATGCTGACGTCATGGAACGGGCTGATGCTTTCCGGTCTGGTGGATGCCTACAGGTATATTGGTGATGAAGATTACCTGCGTCTTGCTATCAATAACGGCCGGTTCATTACCGAAAATCTTATCGGAAAGGATGGAAATATGTTTCACAGCTACAAAAATTGGAAAAGATCGATCCCGGGATACCTGGAGGATTACGCCCTGGTGGCTGAAGCCTTCCTTGGTCTCTACGAAGTGTCGCAGGATGAATCGTGGCTCAAGGCCTCCCGAAGGTTGCTGGATTATTGTATTTCCAATTTCCGGGACACCGGTTCGGGCCTGTTTTACTTTACCTCATTGAAAGAGGAATTTCTTATCCGCAGGACCCTCGAAACGGTTGATAATGTCATTCCTTCCTCAAATTCGGTCATGGCAAAGACCTTGTGGAAAATGTCAAGGTATTACCCGGATGCCGGATACGCGGCTATTGCCGAGCAAATGTTGTATACCATGCAACATAACTTTTATGAAAATGCCTCCAACCATGCCAACTGGCAACACCTGGCACTCTACCTTCAGCACCCCTTTTACGAAATTGCCGTTGTCGGAGATCAACATCAAGAGATTGTCCGCAAACTTCTGCCGGCTTATTTGCCCAACACCATCATTGCGGCTTCAGAAAAAAATGGCGATTTACCTTTGCTTCAGGGCCGGTACGCAGAGGGGATTACCCAAATTTATGTCTGTCAGGAGGGATCCTGCAAACTCCCCGTTTCAGACCCGGCTTTGGCCTTATCACAACTGAGATAGGTAAAAGCTTCAAATGGGCCTTACTAGTTTCGCGTCCGGGACTTGACAAAGACCTTTATTTTATGTTTTTTTGCAACGCAAAAATATACCTATGGAACAATTCAGCGATTATCAGGAACATTTTGATCAGGCCGTTTCCTGGCTTTGGGCCGTGATCCCCAATATTGTCATGGCCATCATCATCCTTTTCTTTGGGTTATGGCTGATCAAACTCATCAATGGCCTTATCCGTAAATTTTTTCTAAGGAGGGAATACGATCCCGCCCTCGAGAGTTTTTTACAAAGCTTTATAAGTATCGCATTGAAGGTTTTGCTCTTCGTCCTGGTAGTGACGCAACTGGGGGTGAAATCGTCCTCCCTGGTAGCCATGATTGGCGCCGCCGGGCTGGCCATTGGGCTCGCGCTACAGGGATCACTCGCGAATTTTGCCGGGGGAGTACTCATTTTGCTTTTTAAGCCTTTTAAGGTTGGCGATTTTATCTCCGCTCAGGGAGTAGATGGTACAGTAAAAGAAATTACCATCTTCACTACCAAGCTAAAAACTTTCGGCAACCAGGTGGCCATCATACCCAACGGGCAATTATCCAATAATAATATCATCAATTATAATGAAGAACCTTTGAGGCGGGATAAAATTGATGTAGGTATCGGGTACGGTTCAAATATTAAAAAAGCGAAGGACATTTTACTTGAAATCTGTACTCAGAATGAAAAAATATTGACGGAGCCTCTTCCGGAAGTCTATGTAGGGGAACTTGGGGACAGTTCGGTCAATCTCACCCTCAGGTTCTGGGCGAAGAATGAGGATTTCTGGGCCGCTCATTTTTATGTTATTGAGGAACTCAAACAGAGGTTTGATGATTCTGAAATTGAGATTCCATTTCCGCAACGTGTTATACATCAGCCGGTCAGGACCTGATGATATCCTAAAAATTCGTACCTTTAAACAACATCGCGGCATATTATGAAGTATTTCTTTCATATCGTACTCTTTTTCGGATTTTGCGCGTATGGTCAAAGTGAACCAAGCCCGGGCTATCTGGGCCAGGTAGGAATTGTTTTTAAAGATGTTCCGATTGAGGGTAGCCCCTACTTTGATGATATTTTCAAAATAGGGACAACCACGGTAAACGGGAGGGAAGTTCGCCTGCTTATGCGGTTTAATGCCCTGAACGACCAGATCGAACTCAAGGATGTACGCCAGAAGGAATTTAACCTGCTGAGGCGGAAAGATCTTATAGCAGACTTCGGGGGACGGAAATACCTTCTGTTGGCCTACGAAGATAATTTTAAGGTAAAGGAAGGATATTTCATTCCACTTAATGAAGGTAATGCGGTTTTGTTCTATAAACCTAAAAAGGAATTCATTCAGGCACGGCATCCGGACCATGGATATGATACCTACAAACCCCCTGTCTATCAGGACGCATCAGGATACTTTATAAAGATAGCGGATGGCCCGCTAACCCCCATCAGATTGGCTAAAGGGCCTCTTCTGAAATTTCTGGATGACCGATCCGGCAAGTTGAAACACTTCATCAGAGAAAACGAATTGGATTTCAGTTCGGATTTGGCCGTGATTCAGATCCTCGACCATTTTAATACCGGCCTTTGATCAGCCTTTCCCGGGAGCCGTTATTAAAAAATCCTTAAGGTAGGATGGTTCAAAATAGGCAAGATCCTCGAACTGCTTTATCACAAAAGCATTATAAGAAAGTTGGCTCATCTCCAGGGCAGAAGGCACCAGAAATGGACAATAACTCACATTGGGATGGTCCAGCAATCCTTGGCATTTCTGAGCTCCGCTGCCGACAAAGCAAACAGCATTATTTACTGTATATTCACTGAAAGCCTCCTCGTCAATTATTTCCGCCTCAGTGGCTCTGAGCTGATGGTAATTCCTGTCATACACTGCCGAATAAACTTCCATCCGCCGCGCATCCAGCAGCGGGATGATCAGTCCATCAGGTACTGATATCTGATGGGCCAGGATGTTCAGGGTGGGGATGGCAATCAGCGGTATGTCAAGGGCAAAGCACATTCCTTTTGCGGCCGAAGTTCCTATCCTCAATCCGGTATAAGAACCGGGGCCGGCACTTACGGCAACCGCATCCAATGAAGCCGGCGATTGATTCGCTTCACTCAGGACCTCGTAAATAAAGTGATGAAGTTGTTCCGAATGAGAATATCCCACCGAATTATGTTGTCTTATAGAAAGAGTTTCCCCGTCTCTCGCGAGACTTACAGAGCAGTTGGTCGTTGCCGTTTCTAGATTTAAAATTAATGCCATAGACTTCAAAATTACGAAAAAAGGAAAGTGGGATAAAAAATACCAACAGGGTCCTGTAAATCGATTTAAAAGCTATGTTTTGTTAATTGAGAACCACTGGCAAGCCAAAATAAAATTCCAGGATCTTAAGGCGGAATATATAGTCATATTTGGTCCTTATTAACTCTGCCTCGGCATTATCTACCCTGGCCTGGGCCTGACTGTAATCAAAAGCGTTCATCAGACCCTGGTCATACCGGATCTTGGAATAGTCATATGCCAGCCTCCTGGCTTCTAAGGTTTTCTCTGCCGCTTCATACGCTTTGGAGAAGCTTTTTACATCTACATAGGCCTGGTTAATGAGCGTCTCCAGATCCAGCTTTGCCTGTTCCAGGGTCAACTGGGCCTTTTCCACATCAATCAGGGAGCGTTTAATGTTATTTCGGACGCTGAAGCCATTAAAGACCGGAATGTTCAATTGTGCCCCGTAGGATATCCCGTCATTGATCCACAACTGATCCTTAAAACCGATTTTTTCACCCGTCAGGGCATTTCTTGTCTGGTCCGAATACCTGGTATTATAATTAAAGAAAGCTCCGAAGGTGGGATATACCGCCCCCCTGGCTATGTCCAGATCCTTACTGGCGAGTTCTACCCCCAATTCGGAAAACTTGATATCATTCCTGAAAGTCATGGCCTTCTCAAAAATGGCTCTAGGAGAATTACTCAGGATGTCAGAGGGGGGAATGTCAAATTCCTCATCAGTAATATCAAAATTTTCATAGTCCGTAATCTGGAGCAATTGTGCGAGATTGATCCTGGAGATCAGGACGAGGTTCTCTGTATTTACGATCTGTTGCTCCTGGTTGGCTGCAGTCGCCTCAATCTCCAGAAGGTCACCTCTTGCAACAACTCCGGATTCGACCAGCTCATTTGTTCGTTTCAAATCCTGTTCGGAAATGGCGTACTGTGCTTTAAACACTTTCAGGGATTCCTTATTTGATAATATATCGAGATAGGCATTAGCGACATTCAGCCTGATATCATCCACCAGATCATCCAGCCGGTATTGGTTGGCAATGGCATTTAATTTGGCCCTTCGCAAAGTATTGATGTTGCGCATTCCATCAAAAAGGTTGACGAAGGAGGTCAGGTCACTGGAGGCAGAAAAAATGGTTGCCGACAGCAGATTGTTTGTGGTAGGATCCAGAACCAGCCCTGTGTTCCCCGAAGTACGCATCTGCACATTTAAATCGGGCAGCATATTGCCCACGGCATCCGAATGCTCAATCTTTATCCTTTCGAGGTCCAGTTCATACTGGGCAATGGTCAGGTTGTTATCCACTGCGTAAGCCACGCATTCTTCAAGGGTCCATTTTTTTTCCTGCGCTGCGATGAGGCCAACGGAAAAAAGGCATATAAGAGTGATTTTAAAAGTCATTCGTCTTTGTTTGATTACTAGTTGCACGCTTTCAGATTTTTAACAGTCAGACATTATTCAGCGGCTTCTTCATCCTCTTCATCCGTTCCTTTCTTTATAGGTTCGGTCTTGTTCCATATCTTCACCTCATCCTCCTCTGTGAGCCCCGATACTATTTCAACATTAACACCGTCTGAGATGCCAATTTCCACATCTTTTCTTTCAAACTTCTGATCCCCGACAGATATCTCTACAAAGGGTTTGTCCGTAGTCTTATCAAATTGAAGCAGGGCCTCCGGAATGACGAGAATACTATCTTTCCTTTCAAGAACAAGAGAAGCGTTTGCACTGTACCCGGCACGGATGATAAAGGTGGAATCTACCTCAACATCCCCTTCAATCCTGAACTGTACCGCTCCTGACTCTTCCAGTCCCTTTGGAGCAATAAACCTTAACTTCGCATCGAAGTCTTTATTTTCGATCGCCCCAAGGCTGATCTTTAATGGCATTCCCAACTTTAGTTTTCCTACTTCGCCTTCATCTACCTGTCCTTCAAATACCATCTTTCCGAGGTCGGCAATGGACGCGATAGTGGTTCCATCGTTAAAGTTATTACTCTGAATTACCTGATCTCCCTCCTCTACCGGTATTTCCAGAATGGTTCCGGTAACAGTTGCCCTGATGTTGGTATTTGCACTGGAAGAACCCCCTGCAGAACCCTGGCGAATGATCTGGTAATCGGCCTGTGCATTCTGTAGCTCCTGCCGGGCCTGATCATACTGAAGTTGCAAGGTGTTAAAATTCTGACTGGATATTACCCCTTTATCAAACAGCGCTTTATTCCTGTCATATTCTATTTTAGTATTGTTTAAGGCGATTTCCGCAGTTCTTGCCCTTCCCTGTGCCTGATTCATTGATTGTTCATTGGGCACCACCTTGATTCTGGCCAGCAGATCACCGGCCGATACCTTATCACCTTCCGCAAGAAATATTTTTTCGATAATCCCCGAAATCTGAGGCTTAATCTCTACCTCATCTTCCGGAACTACTTTCCCGGTCGCGACGGTTTTCATTTCAATACTGGATATGAATGGTTTTTTGGTTTCATAGGTAATAGCTCCTCTGCTGTTGGATTTCACAAAGAAGGCAGCGGCCCACAAAGCCCCCACTACCACAAGGCCTATCAGGACATACTTTACAATTTTGTTCATTGGATTGTTGTTGAATTATTCACTAGTTGGTTATTATTCTTCTCTGAGGGCATCTATAGGCTTGATACTTACGGCCCTTTGAGCCGGTATCAGGCCGATCAGGGTTCCCAGGATGATCATGATCCCCAGCGCGCCCAGGACGTATGGTATCGGGACGGTTGCATTCGCATAGGGAAATTCGATCCCTTCCGTAAGCTTGTTGATCAGTTGCAGCACTCCTGCTCCTAAAATGATTCCAAGGACCCCCGCCACCATGGTAAGGAATACGGATTCCAGGATGATCTGCGAGCGGACTTCCCTGGGTGTGGCACCCAGCGCCCTTCGTATGCCCAATTCCTTAGTACGTTCCTTTACGGAGATCAGAAGGACATTGCCAATCCCGATCACCCCTGCCAGGATGGTGGCAAGACCCACGATAAGCGATAAAAAGGTAATCCCTTTTGCAAAACCCATGATCCGGTTAAAAATTTCTCCAAGATTAAAGGATCCGAAGGCCCTTTCATCTTCAGGGTGCACCTGATGAATGGACTTCAGTATAGATTTTACATCCTTCTCCACCTGGATCACATCGGCATCATCAAATGCAGCAATAGAAAACCAGCCCACATTATCCCCTGTATTATAGAGTTTTTTATACGTGGAAAAAGGAATAAAGATGTCCCCATCGGATTCAAACCCGCCTCCAGGTACAAATTTATGCACCCCTACCACCTGAAAATATACCTTGTCTATCCGGATATAGCCTCCGATGGGATCCTCGTTTTTATCAAACAATTCGGTTTGGGTGCGTTCCCCGATAACACATACTTTTCTGGCCTGGTCTATATCCTCATCATTGATGAACCTGCCATTGTCATAAATCTTCTTGGTGGCTATCTGGGTATAAACAGGGAAATCCCCGTAGACCGTGAAGTTTCCGGATTTGTCCCCCCTGACAATCGCCCCGGGGGCATCCCCAAAAATACCTCTTACATTTCTTGGCGCAATGAACTGGATTTCCGGGATCCTGTTCTGCAGGACCGTGGCGTCCCCTAATTTTAACTGGAGTTGCCTCCCTGTTTTATATCCTTCGTAAGGCATACTGGTAGACTCGGCCCATGCAAACATACTGTTCATGGCTACGGTCTCAAAAGCTTTTTCAAAACCATTGTCCATTCCCTTCGCGGCCCCTGCCAGGGCTATATAAATAAAGATGCCCCACAGAACGCCAATTACGGTAATGACGGTTCTGATCTTATTTTTTCCGATAGATCCAAAAATTTCCTGCCAGGTGTTTCTGTCAAATATAAATCGCATCTTATTCGTCTCTTAAGGCAACAATTGGTTTGATACTAGCGGCGCGTTTGGCAGGCACGTACCCGGCCAGTGCACCGAATAAAATTAACACGATGGTCGCAAAAATGGCTGTGCCGGTGTTGATATACGGATTGGTAATAAAATAATCTTTTAATTTTTCACCTAAGTAACTTAAAAGCACTACGCCAATGAGCATTCCCACAATTCCAGAAACAGTGGTAATAAAAACAGATTCCAGCAGAATGGTCACAATTACGGATTTAGGTGTCGCTCCCAAAGCCTTTCTGATGCCGATCTCTTTGGTCCGCTCCTTAACCGTGAAAACCATAATATTACTTATCCCTATGATGCCCGCAATGATGGTTCCGAAGGCAACAAATGCAACGATCATCTGCAGTACGCCTGCAAATTGCTGATTCTGCTTCAGCGCATCGGCTACATTCCTGATAAAAATCCCATTCTGATCTTCGGGGCTGATAAATTTTTTCTGCTTAAGAAAGCGTTCCAACCCATTGGAAAAAGCCATCGCCCCCACATATCCCAATTCAGGTTTGAATGCAACTATCAGCTCGTCTACCTTATCTGTATTCTTTTCTATTAGCTGTCTGGTTGTGTACGGGAGATAAATAAGACGCTCCTCATTATCCCCGCCTTCGTCCTGGAAAACCCCGATCACCCTGAAAGCGCTTCCCCCAATGTCAATAAATTCGCCTATTCCATTTTCGTTTCCAAACAAGTCCTGTTCTACCAATCTGCCTATAACGGCATTCTTCGTGTTGTTGTTTATATCTTCTACGTTCAGATAACGACCCTTCATAATAATCGTCTTCTCTGCAAACTGATGACCCCAGTCCACTCCCCGGTTCGTATAATTATTGGATTCCTCCTTATATTTAACAAGGTTCGTCCTGGAAATTCTGGGGGTAGCATATTCAACGAACATGGCAAAATTCTTCTTGATATCTGTCAGATCGCTATTCTCAAATTCTATTTGCCTGGCTGATTTATATCCTTTGTATGGGATGGTCGTTCTGCCGGGAAACATATAAATGACATTGTTGGCATCATCGGCAAAAAACTCATTGAAAGTATTGACCAGCCCATTGCCAAAGCCATACAAAGCGACAAAAATAAGAATCCCAATAGCTACCGTGAACCCCGACAGGAAGGTCCGCAGCTTATTCTTCTGAATGGTTTCGAATATTTCTTTCCAGGTATCTCTACTGAACATGTGCCGATGCTCTTACTTGCTTAATTTTCTTGTCTTCAACAATAACGCCGTCCTTGAGGTGAACGATGCGTTTACACATATGTGCAATATCCAATTCATGTGTTACAACAAGGATCGTATTACCTGCATCATTAATTTTTTGAATCAGGTCCATCACTTCACTGGATGTTTTGCTATCCAGGGCCCCGGTAGGTTCATCGGCCAGCAATACCTTGGGTTCAGACGCCAGCGCTCGCGCAATGGCTACACGCTGCTTCTGCCCCCCGGACAGTTCATTGGGTAAGTGGTTGGCCCATTCCTTCAGGCCCACCTGCTCCAGATATTTCATCGCCTTCTCAATGCGTTCTTTTCTGGGTATTCTTTGATAGTACAAGGGTAATGCAACGTTTTCCATCGCATTTTTATAATTGATCAGGTTGAACGACTGAAAGACAAATCCCAGAAATTTATTCCGGTATTTGGCCGCTTTTGTTTCACTTAAATTCTTGATAGGTACGCCGTCCAGGGTGTATTCTCCGGAGTCTGCTTCATCCAGCATTCCAAGAATATTAAGTAGAGTGGATTTCCCGGAACCTGAAGACCCCATAATTGCTACAAGTTCCCCTGCCTGAGCCGTAAAATTGATCCCTTTTAATACATGCAGCGAGTTGCTCCCGATGGTATAGGATTTATGAAGCGCTTTAATTTCAATCATGGTTAGGTATTTTCTTGCTCAGGGTCGTACAGGTAATAAGACAGGCAAGGAGTTAATATGTTACAAGAAGTTTTCAAAAAATTATGTTAAAATAGCTCAGCCTTCCACTTCACCGGGTTGGATCTGATTCCATATTTTGACGGCGTCTTCGGCATCAATTCCGGATTTAATCTCGACATATATTCCGTCACTGATTCCCAATTCCACGTCCTTTCGCACGAATTGCTGCGGACCCGTAGCAACTTCAACATAAGGCTTTTTGGTGTCGGGATCAAACTGTATCAGTGCTTCTTTGATGGCAAGGACACTGTCTGCCCTTCCCAGGATGATAGAGGCATTGGCGCTAAGACCGGCCCTGATAAATATGGTGTCCTGCTTTTTTAAGGTGCCTTTGATCTCGAACTGGATCGCTCCGTTTTCTGCATTTCCCTTGGGTGCTATATAATCGAGAACGGCATCAAACGTCTTATTCTCAATGGCGCCAACCGTGATTACAAGCGGAAGATCCTCCGAAATTTTTCCCACTTCGGACTCATCAACCTTTCCTTCAAAAATCATCTTATTTACATCGGCAATAGCGGCAATGGTAGTGCCTTCGTTAAAAGTGTTGCTCTCGATCACCTGATTGCCCACCTCAACGGGTACTTCCAGGACCATGCCGCTTACCGTGGATCTGATCAGTGTATTGGCTGCATTTCCATAACCCGTTGTGGTTCCTGTCTTAACTATGTCATAACGCTTATTGGCCGCGGTAAAACTTTGTTTGGCCTGATCATAGCTCAACTTGCTTTGTTCAAGATCTACCTGCGAAATCACTCCTTTATCAAAAAGGCTTTTCTGCCTCAGATAATTTCGTTGCTGATCGTCCAGCGCAATCTTGGTCTCGTCTATGGAATTTCTCGCATCATTCAACGCATTCATATTGGGTACCACCTTAATTTTTGCGAGGAGGTCGCCGGACTTCACAAAATCGCCCCCAATGACATAAATTTCCTCAATGACTCCCGAAATGTTGGGTTTTATCAGTACTTCTTCGAGGGGCAGAATACTTCCTGTCGCCACTGCCTTCTTAATGATGGTTTGGGTTGAAGGTTTTTCTGTCTCATATACCACAGGGTTTTCTGCGTTCTTCTGATACAAATAGTACATCGCAGCTCCAAAAGTGAGGACAATTAAAAGCAAAATAACAAGGGTTACTGTTTTTTTCATTCGAACAGGTAATTATTCGGGTTCAATAAATTTTAAATATCGTCCGGCCCTGCCTTGTCTTTGTACGGATAGGCCTCATGACTTTTCCGGACACCATCTCCTGGGATGATCAAGGCAAATCATTCCGTCCTCAGGGCATCAATAGGCTTCACACGGATCGCACTCCGGGCAGGAATAAATCCCGCCAGCAGTCCTGAAATCATCAGGATGACCAATGCCCCCATGACCACTCCAAGGCTGACACTCGGATTGATAAACATGTCCACCGGACCATTCGCATCGAGCAAGGCATTTACCGCGTAAATAAACAGGGCTCCAAAAGCGATCCCGGACATCCCGGAGATCAGCGTCAGAAACAGAGATTCCATGAGGATTTGTTTTTGAATCGACCAGGGGTCTTCCCCTAAAGCCCTGCGGATCCCAATTTCCTTAATACGCTCTTTCACCACAATTAACATGATATTACTTACCCCGATGATGCCAGATAAAAGCACGAGGATGCCCACGAAATAAGCAATAAGGCGCATGGCACCAAAAAGGCTTTCAACCCGGTTATACTGTTCATACAGATCAAAGTATCCTACTGCCCTGTCATCTTCCGGGTGAATTTTCCTGTTCTGCTTGACCACTTCTATAATCTTGTCTTTCAGGCTTGTAATGGAAGACCCATCCCTCGCAGTAATAGCCATCCATCCGACGTCATTGCCCCGGTTGAAGGCTTGTGAAAAAGAAGTAAACGGAATAAAGATCTCTTTCTGCCCTTCCTCCCCATCGCCATCATTGGATTTCTTCTTGTAGGCTCCGATAACCATAAAGCTGACACCCTGGATTTTGATATAGGTTCCTATGATTTCTTCCCCGATATCATATAAACTGGCCTTTACCGCATTACCAATAATTGCCACTTTTCGTTTTTCAAGAATATCGTTTTGATTGAGGAAGCGGCCCGCAGTGAGTGTCATGGGGTCCTGTTTAATAATATCAGGATAATCGCCATATACGTTAAAGGCCCCCGTCTTGATCCCCCGGATCACATTATGCCCTTCCCGGAAATTTCCCAGCTGATTTCTGGGGGAAATGAAACGCAGATCGGGAATGGCTTCCCGGATGGCGGCTACGTCCTCTACCTTAAACGTATAGGCTCTGCCCTTTGGAAGGCCATTGTATTCCTTTGTAGTAGTTCTGGACCACATGAACATGGTGTTCGTGGCTATGTCCCCGAAATCGGCCTTGATCCCGTTTTCAAGCCCTTTTCCCGCGGCCAGGAGAATAATCAGGATCAATATACCCCAAAAAACTCCGAAGGCCGTAAGGATCGTACGAAACCAATTTCCGGTCAGTACTTCCAAAATTTCCTTCCACCTGTCTCTGTTAAACATAATTTTAAAAAATTCCTCTGAATATGAGCACCATCCGAAGGACAGAAATATTGCCTCTCAGAACAGCGCTAACCGGTTTTTCTGATGCAATATCACCTTCAAAAGATGTTCCAGCCTTACCTATTCATCGCGTAAAGCCTCAATGGTATGGATACTTGCAGCCCTCCAGGCCGGGAAAAATCCGGCGATGGCTCCTGCAAAAATCAATAAAAATACAGTACTCAATGCTACGTTAAAATTTACGGACGGATTCAGTATATAGTCAACCTCTATATGAGGTCCCGCCAGCTCCAAAAGTCCCATACTCAGAATAAGTCCTGTGAAACCGGAAATGGCCGTAACAAATATTGATTCATGGAGGATCATCCCTATAATGGACCATGGCTTGGCGCCCAGGGCTTTACGGATCCCAATCTCCCTGGTTCGCTCTTTGACTACGATAAGCATAATATTGCTTACCCCTACAACTCCGGCTATAATGGTACATATTCCCACGAACCAAAAGAAAAAATTGATGTTCCCGGTGAGGGAGAAAAATCTTTTGGACTCTTCCAAGGTGTTGAAAATATTGATGGCACTTGGATCATCCGGCGCCACTCCATGTGCTTCCTGCAGGTACTTTTTAAGCTTGTTTGAAAAATTCACTGAAGCGGCCACCGCTTCCTCGAAATTTTCGGAAGGCTGCATCGTATAATACATATTGTCCACCAGATTCGAACTGTTAAACACTCTCTGGGCCGTGCTCATTGGCAGAAAAATCCTTTCCTCTTCGCGGTCTCCCCCTGGATCTCCGTAAACTCCGATAATCCTGAATTTAATCCCGGATATATCCAGGTATTCCTGAAGTGGATCCTCACCTTCCTTAAATATTTCTGTTTTAATCTTGTTGCTGATTACCGCCACCTTTTCGGCTTCCTCATGGTCTTTGTAGTTAAGGAACCTGCCAAGGGTCATGTATTCATTTTCGATAATCTGGTATCCCGGCAATACACCATGTACATTGTAGCCGAGGGATTCCTCTTTGTAGTTGACAAGGATATCCCGCACCCGGATCAGGGATGACCTTTGGTCTATATCATCCCTAAAAATGTTTTCCGTATAATCGAAATTTTCGTTCCTCAAACGAATGAGCCTGCCCGGGTTTAATCCCTTGTATTGTTTGGTAGTCACCTGTGTCCATACCATGACCCTGCTGCTGGCGTCATTCTCGAATTCCTTCGCGATCCCATTCTGCATACCCTGACCAAAGCCCAATAAGATGACAAGGATGAATATCCCTGAAGCCACGGAGAGACCCGTAAGAAAGGTTCTTAATTTGTTTTTTCGGATGGTATCAAATATTTCCTGCCACCTTTCAATATCAAACATTGATTTGGTTGTTTTGTGATTGATACTACACAAACTACTGCATAATCAGACGGCTTCGCGCCGGTAATGTTACACTCGTCCCGCTAATTTAGTACTATTTTTCTGTCAATCACCTTAGTTTTTCATCTTGCGATAGATCATATAAAAAACACCGGCTACCAGGAGGTAGGGAATTGCCATAAGATACACAATTCCATTGTTAATACTTTCCGCGACCGCGGAATTATCCCCACTTTCGAGCACAGCCCTGCACATTGCGCACTGTGCTGAGGCCCAAAAGGGAAGTAAGCAGGTTACTGGCACCAACCAAAGACCTTTTCTCCTAAAACTGATATTCCTTTTTGACATAATATTCGCAGTAAGCTAGGACGGATCCCCCTGGTCCGGGATCTGTCATTTAATATAATACGGAGAAATCATCAGATAAACAATAACCCCTGTAACCGCCACATACAACCAGATGGGAAAGGTGATCCGAGCCAACTTTTTGTGGCTTTCAAAATTTTTCAGATAGGCCCTCATATAGGTCTTCAGCACGAGGGGGATGATGATGACAGAAAGGATGATGTGTGATACCAGAATAAAATAATAAACGTACTTTAAAGCCCCGCTGCCGCCATATTTGGTGGGATCCGAGGTCATATGATAGGCCACGTACATGACCAGAAAGCAGAGCGATAGTACGATTGCACCAGTCATGAGGTTTTGATGAAGCTTTTGTCTGCCGGTAATAATGGCCCAGAAGGCCAACAGCAGGATACCCGCCGTAAGGCCATTTATGGAAGCATAAATCGGAGGGAGAAAGGACAATGGCTTCACATCAGGTATCTTCACGCCAAACAAGATGGCCACCACCAGAGGGACGACAATTGAAACAATTGTTATGTACCTGTTGAGTTTTCTTTCGCTGAGGGCTGTGGTTGACATTTATTCTGCAATAAGTTTTTCTATGTCTTCCTTTAAAATGCTTATCTGTTCCTCTTCACCCGCGTCATTCCGGCCCTGAGATCTTGTAATAGTCCCCCTGTAATAAATGATCGGATTCCCAAACGCATCAAGCCGCGACCGAAGAAACCCCTTTTTATCAACAAGGGCAAACAGACCGGAATGTTCAAAGCCCCCTTCAACGCCAGGGGCCTTCGCGGCAAAAATATTGAAGCCTACATTGGCAATGTCATAAATCTCCTCAGTTACCCCTGTCAGCAAATGCCAGTCCATATCCTGTATCCCATATTTCTCCGCATAGGCCTTAAGGATAATAGGGGTGTCATAATCAGGATTGATGGTAATGGACGCCACGCCAAAATTGTCAACGCCCTTCAGTTCATCCTGTAATGCAACGAGATTTTTGCTCATTACAGGGCAGATGCTCGGACATGTTGTAAAAAAGAAATCAACCACGAAAACCTTTCCAAGATAGTCCTTGTTGGTAATAAGAAGACTGTCCTGATTGATCAGAGCGAAGGGTGGCACCTGTCGTTTTCTGCCATTCAGGGTGATATAGGCAAGGGAACCTTCATTCAGATCCTTGTTAAGCCGGTCGGACCGGACAACGGTGCCTTCCTTTAACCGGTCTGCTATCCTTGGAATAAAAATAATCCCAAAAACGAGAATGACCAGAGAAATCCAGATGTAGGAATATTTATATCTGTTCATCGTTCTTCACAATTATGATCGGCAGCTTTCCTCTGAGGTTTTTAAAGCTTATTTGGACCGATCTGCATTGTTCTTTTTTAGTGCCAGCCTGTATTCTGCAAGGATGATTTTGACATCATCCACCATTTTATTATTCAGGTCAGCCACTGAGATGGTATTAAAACCATATTTGACCTTTTCATCCTCATCGTCATTCCTGCCCCTCAGATTTCCCTCTTTATCGATAATAAATACATAGGAGGTGCCAAGATTCCCGTCCAACCTTACATCGGTCCGCAGGGAATTAAAAAGGGATGTTATTTCTGATTCCCCGGAGAATATGAATTTCCAGTTACGGATATCCGTAAAACTTCCAAGTTCCCCTTTCAATTCCTCCACTTTGGCTTCCGTTCCATAGGGCAGCACCATGACAATCTGGAAATCCCGGAACTCATAGAAGCGTTTATATATCTTCTGATTCAGGTTAAAAGCATTCCCTTTTTTTACTTCGAGATTACGTCCGGGAAATCCGAGAATACTGATCTTGCCCTCCAGGGCATTTGTACCATCTCCCGTGCTGATGTCTCCCACTTCAGGAGTAAGTACCGGAAGCCTGCCAAATTGATTGACCCCCGTTGCAAAAAACAGGTAAGCCACAATCGGAAGCACAAACAGAACCACCAGTACAAAGGTTTTTTTCATAAGACCTAATCAGGTTAGCAAAAATAAAAAAGACGGCTGTTATACCGTCTTTAGATGCTGTTAATTCTATCTTAGAAATCCCACTGGACAAAACCGTCCTTGTATATATTATATATATAATCGGCTTCGAAGAGCAGGATAAAAATGAGATACGCAACAAGAAAGATAGGCGACCACACCACGGCCCTGCGGAGAGAGCTTTTCTCATCCCGCATGTGCATAAAATCCCAGGTGATATAATAGGCTTTTACAAGGGTAAGGATAATAAACACCCAGTTCAAAAGCTTCATTCCCACAAAGTAATTGTGTGACAAAACTCTCGGTTTTAAGATCCCGAATGTAACCTCCACCGCTGTTACAATGGTCAGAAAGATCAATACCCCCCATATTTTCTGAATATTGGACCTGAATTTTATAAGTCCCCTGAAAATTGAAAGTTTATGTTCGTGTGCCATACTGCTGTGCCTGATAAATTATGTGATCCTCAATTTTAATTATGTCCGTTGCTGCTCTCAGACGAGGTAAAAGAAAGTAAATACAAATACCCAGACCAAATCAACAAAGTGCCAGTACAATCCGACTTTCTCAACCATTTCATAATGCCCTCTCCGCTCATACGTTCCCAGAATGACATTGAAGAATATGATAATATTGATAATCACCCCTGAGAACACATGAAAGCCGTGAAACCCGGTGATAAAGAAAAAGAAGTCTGCAAAGAGTCTGTTCCCGTATTCGTTTTGGATCAGATTGGCCCCCTGGACCACCATTACCCCCTCCTTCATTTTTTTTAGGGTTTCTTCCCTTGTAAGAAGCGTTTTCTGATGATCATCTGTGATTGTTTCCGTACGGATCAGAATATTGGGGTTTGCTTTTAGTCCTTCATTGACTTCGTTCAGTGAATAAGACGGAATATAACCATCCTGGCTAAACCAAATTCCGTTATTTGCATTTTGCATCTCGCGGTCTTCCATCATGGTTTTAGCAAAATCAGCCAAAGCGGCCCTTTCTCCGGTGTCCGCTTTGACGAACTGCAAAATGCGTCCGCCTTTTGTCTCTACAGCACCATAGTCGCCCTTGATAAATGTGGCCCATTCCCAAGCCTGGGATCCTACAAATATCGCTCCCCCGATAATCGTGAGGAAGAGATACCAGATCACTCTTGTTTTCTGGAGTTTATGCCCGGCATCAACCGCAAGCACCATCGTAACGGATGACATGATGAGGATAAAGGTCATAAAGGCCACATAGTACATCGGGAAATTGCCGTGAAAGAACGGTACGTGAGTAAATACCTCATCGGCAATGGGCCAGGTTTCAATGAACTTGAAACGTGAAAAACCATAGGAAGCCAAAAATCCGGAAAAGGTGAGGGCATCAGATACCAGGAAGAACCACATCATGAGTTTGCCATAACTCGCACCAAGAGGGCTGTTTCCACCCCCCCAAATGTTCTCCTCAGTACCCGTAGTCACCGTAGCTTCCATAAATAGTTATTCGGTTAATTATTTATCAACAAATTTACATTTTTTTCAGGGATACTAAAATCAATTCCTACAAAACCCGGATAAATTATAATTATTATTTGAAGAAATAAAAAAACAGAAAAAGATACACCCACAACAGGTCCAGAAAATGCCAGAAGGTGGCACCCATTTCCACCCCAAGCATATTTTCGGAAGAATACCTGCCCATGACATTCTTACAAAGAACCACCATTAATGAACACATTCCAGCAACCACATGTACAATATGAACCATGGCTATCAGAAAAATATAGGACATGGTAATACTACTGGTTGGTCCTGTGAAATAATATCCCTGGCCAATCATTTCTGAAAAGCCCCGGAATTGCAGGAATATAAATAGGATGCCAAGAGCAAAGGTAACTGACAACCATATTGTGGCTGGCTTTTGATGATCCTTAGAGACGGCTCGTTTCGCAAGCATGTAGGTGCCACTGCTGGTGATTATGACAAGGGTACTGGCCAGGAAAGCTGCAGGCAATGTAAAATCCTTCAGCCAATCTTCTCTTGAACTGCTGACAATATAGGCGCTTGTCCAGCCCGCAAAAGCCATCAGCAGACTTACAATCCCAAACCAAAGAAGCATTTTTTTTGCTCTTTCCCTCTTCTCAAAATCAGTCCCCTGAGTTAAATCCATACGTCCAAAATATATTTGTCAGCTACATAGACAATTTGCATCAGCGTGATGTAACTGACACTGGCCAGCATGAGCTTTCTGGCCGAAAGGTCATCCCTCTTCTCATAGAGCCTGAAGGCATGAACGAGCATGATCAGTCCAAGTAAAAATATAATCCCTGCCGCCGGAATGCTCAATTGTAGCCTTCCTGTAATCCCGAATACCGGCAGGATCGAAATCAATATCATCCATATGGTATACATAATGATCTGCAGTGCGGTGCCTCTGTCCTTTTTACCTGTGGGCAGCATTTTGAATCCCCCCCGTTGATAATCTTCATCCAGCATCCAGCCAAGTGCCCAGAAATGTGGAAACTGCCAGAAAAACTGTATCATGAACAAAGTCCCGGGTTCAATTCCAAAATCGTTGGTTGCAGCCACCCAGCCCAGCATGAACGGAATGGCGCCGGGAAAGGCTCCTACAAATACCGCCAGGGGTGTTACTGTTTTCAACGGGGTATATACGCAGGTGTACAGGAAGATGGAGATCGCCCCGAACATGGCCGTCCTGGGATTCAGTATATACAGGGCAAGTACCCCGAGCAGGGTGAGCACCACCGCCAGGATCATGGCGGTTGAAACGCTCATTCTTCCTGAGGGGATGGGTCTGTTCCTGGTGCGTTTCATTAGGGCATCCAGATCACGTTCGATGATCTGATTGAAGGCATTGGACGCACCAACCATGCAGTATCCCCCGAAGGCGAGAAGAAACAATGATACGGCATTGGGGCTATCGGTTCCGAGAAAATACCCGGCAACGGAAGAAAACACCACACTTACTGCCAGTCTTGCCTTGGTAATTTCCTTAAAATCGGCAAAATTCAGCGCCAATGAAAGGTGTTTTGCAGTCCCGGTTATGGTTTTCATGCCTTAATAAGGTAAGGCCGCAAAGATACACCCCCTCCTTTTTTTATGCAACCAAATCTGTCTGTTTGTGCTATCTTTAGAAGAATATAACGATAACCGATCTCCGAAATATGAACGCGTTTATGAAATACCTGGCTTTGTTTTTCTTTTCTGTTTTCTCCTGTGGGTTGGATGCCCAGGATACCGAAGTGGTCATTAGCATTGATACATTGTCCCCGGAAGTGTATATGCTCACAGGCCAAGGTGGCAATATTGGCATTTACGTAGGTCAGGATCATGTTTTTATGATTGATGATCAGTTTGACCGTCTGAGTGAAAAGATCAGGAATGCCATTGAAGGAATAACCGAAAAGCCCATCACCTTTTTATTCAATACCCACATGCATGGAGATCATACTGGCGGAAATGCCAATTTTAATGATATGAACACCACGATCATAGCGCACGACAATGTCCGCGATCGGGTACGTGAAACTCAGCAAGAAGCGTTGGAGGAAGCCAAGATCACACCGGACTACTTGAAGAAAATGCTTCCTGAGGTAACTTTTTCAAATGATATTACCTTCCATGACGGGGAAGAGACTATTATGGGAATGCATGTACATAACGCCCACACTGATGGTGATGCCATATACTACTTCGCTACCAACAATGTACTTCACATGGGAGATACCTATGTGGCCGGGACATATCCCTACATAGATATAAAAAGCGGGGGAAGTGTCGATGGTTATATCGAAGCTCAGAAAAAAGCTCTGATGGTCGTCAATGAAGATACCAGGATCATTCCGGGTCATGGGCGTCCTTCCACCAAAGCGGATTTACAGAAAAATGTGGTCATGCTGGAAGATTTAAGGTCCAAAGTGCTGGAGGCCATTCGTGCAGGTAAATCCCTGGAAGAAGTAAAATCAGATAGCTCCCTGTCTGATGCCTATGATTCTGCTTACGGAAACGGATTTATAAAACCTGAAGTGTTGCGGGAAAGTTTTTACACCAGCCTGAAATCAGAATGATCTGCCACATACCGGTGAGGGATGTTTAAATTTTATCGGATCTATCCCCAGACCCATTCAAACATAGAGGATCCGGAAATTCCGGTAGTCTGGACAAATAAAAAACCCCGGTCCGGGACCAGGGTTTAATACAGATATTTTGTATTTGTTTACTGCAGTTTGAACGTAATTGGAATACTGAAAGGAACCCGTACAGGACGCCCCCTTTGTTTTCCCGGTGTCATTTTCGGAAGTTTCTCAATGATCCTTAAGGCCTCGGCTTCCAGATTCTTGTCAGGACCACGGTATTTGATATTGCCAATGCTTCCATCCTTCTGAATGGTAAACATCACGTTGACTTTCCCCTGAACCCCCATTTCCTGAGCTATTTCTGGATAGCGGAAGTTCTTCCGGATATGTTTCTGCATCATTTCATTAAAACAATCCCTCTTGTTAGCAGCGGATTCACATCCCGGGAAAACAGGCACATCCTCGATAACTGCAAAGGGAACATCCACATCTTCATCCATTTCATCCACCACAACATCTTCCACTTCGATCACTTCTTCTTCCTGACTGGATTCTGTCGATTCAATAACGGTTTCTTCAACTTCCTCCTCATCCTCAACCACTTCAATCACTTCAGGAGCGGCCGGTGGTGGTGGTGGTGGTGGTGTTTTGATCTGCTCAGTCATGGGTACTTCCTCATCCAAATCGTCCTCCACATTGAGAGAAATGTCATAATCGTTTGCCTCATCATACGTCTTCCATTCGAAGGCTCCATAGACCAGCAGCATCACCACCGCCAATCCAAGCACAAAAAACAGGCCGCTATTCCTTCGCAGGTCGGCTTTTGGATTTTTCTTTGGATTCATAACTTTGTCATTTAATGTTCGCTAATTTAATTAATAATTTACGAAAAAAACAATTAAATCTACCAATTTAAATGCCTTTTTCCTGAATAGAAAAGCCTGATGATTGCTACGGCAATCAGGATACCTGTACAATTTGCCAGGACGTCATATACCTCAGCGCTGCGGGTAGTTGTAAATTCCATTTGAATGACCTCAATAATTATACCGTAAATGATCAGAAAAACCACTATTCTTAACATGGAGGAATTAAGGGAGAGGCGCCGGGCAAACTGCTCTCTTACAAATGCAGCGCCGAGCAGGGTGGCAACCAGATAAAGAATGAAATGTATGACCTTATCCAGATGAGGAATTTCAATTCCGGGAGCCTGCTCTGCCGGAAAGGAAGACAGGCAAACGAAGGCGATCATCGCCACCCACAATACAAAACCAACGGTAAAAAGCGGCTTTTTAGGCACCCACCAGTGCCTTATAGTCCTCGGCATCCAGAAGGGCATCAACCTCCGAGGGGTCGCTGAACCTGATTTTGATCATCCATCCCGCACCATAGGGATCCGTATTGACCTTTTCAGGTTCGGATTCCAGGATTTCATTGAAGGCTATTATTTCGCCACTCAGGGGAAGAAAAAGATCCGAAACGGTTTTGACAGCTTCCACGGTACCAAAGACCTCTTCCTTAGTCAGGGTTTCATCCAGGGTTTCCACTTCCACATAAACGATATCTCCCAACTCTCCCTGGGCAAAATCCGTGATGCCTACTGTGGCTTCATCTCCTTCAACCCTGATCCATTCATGATCCTTTGTATACTTTAATTCGGAAGGTACATTCATGTTCTTACTTTTAAGTTATGCCGGCAAATGTAAAGGATTCCCCCATCTATTTCAAAAAATCCCGGGATCAAAATGTCCGTCAGAGCGGGTAATTGTGCCAGGGAGATCTCAGGCATTAACAGGAAACAGCAATACCCACCCTTTCAGATATATGCCCTTTATCGCGGTCATTAACAGCAGGGAAAACTTTTAGTTGCCAAAGTTATAGCGAAGTGTAAATCCGGTGTTGATCGTAGTTTGTGGGAAAGCGGTGGAGACGGCGAACTGGGAAAATGAATGGTCGTAAAAGAAAAGGACATTCAGGTTTTTATTCAGGGCGTAATCCGCAGTGAATTTCAAAGACAGAAGATTCTGTCCGGAAGTGATCTGGTTATTGTCAATATCAAGATTCCTGATGATGGTAAGATTGTCTCTCAGGGTGGCATCCGCCTTCAGGTTAAGGTCGCCTTTCAGCCTTTGCTTTTCTCCGCCGATATTGGTTACAAACTGAACATCCTTAAAGCGATAACCCAGCCCAAGGGTATACTCCTTTCCATTGATCTCTGTTAAAAGATTGTTGTCAAAGCTCAGGGAAAGGGCCCTGTCCGTACGCACTTCGGCAAGGACGCTCATCGATCCCTTCATTTCAAAATCGACCCTCATCAAGGGGTTGAACTGATCGGTCAGTACCACATTGTTGATGATATTAACGGGCAGAAAATCCTGGGTTTCCGGATCTATGGATGAATTCTGAAGCTCAAGATTGGACTGGAATGAATTGATGCTGTAGGCGGCACGGTAGCCATGGCTGATAGAAAATCGCTGAAATTTCTTCCTGAACCACTTGTTTCGCATCAGGCCTGTATACTTGATATTCCAGTTCGGGACAGGGATATCCCTGAAGGCATCCAGGTTCACCCGCCCGGCATCCTGGCCCGTATAAGCCGCAAAGAAAGCCGGCAGCAGGACATCCTGACTCGTTTTCCCGTAGCGTACGGGAAATCCGTCTTCATCCAGGCCCAGACTGGGCTTTCCGCGATCTGCCTGAACCCTGTTGGCGATGATGATCCGGTTTTCCCTGAAGGTGTCGAAATTATCCGAATTGTTTTCATCGCCGGAACCGAGTACCGTTCCAATCATCATCGTAGATATACTGAAGTTCCCGTACGTATTGGGCGTCTGTTGTATATACTCGCCGGATTCCACTTTAAAGTTTTCCTGCAGACTACTGGAGTACTGACGATCAGCGACCAGGTCTATAGTGAGGTCTGTAGCGGGCTGCGCTGTTGCAGTAAAGTTGAGTTGTTTATTGGTCCTTCTGATAAACTGTTCATTGAATTCAGGAAAGGTGGTCAGCCAGCCATTGCGGGCGGCATCGTAACGGACGTCAGCCTGACTTCCGAATATAAAACCGAAAGTGGGTCTGGTGGTGCCGATAAAACCGATAGATTGTGTATATCCCGGGAGGACCGTGCCATTGTTTTCACTGTAGTTAACGTTCAGGCGTTTGACCATGGTTAAGACGTCTATTGCCGTGTTAAATAGTCCCTTGGGTTTCCTGGAGGTATTTTGGGCACCGCCCGGAGGGTTTCCGGCTTTGTCAAGGGGAACAGGCTCTGATTCCTCCAGGCTATTCCCAATTTGCTTTTTCAGACCCAACTGGTCGTAGAGCCGTTGCAGGCTTAAGGCTGCGGTAATATTGTGTGTATTGGCATTCTGAACTGTATTGATATTTTCATTGGTCACTTCCCGGATCGCATCACCCCCCCGCTGCCAGTCGAAATTACTGGTATACGAATACTGGGCGCTCACAAAATCGAGTGCCGGGATTTTGTTAAAAGGCAGCTCATAGTTGATCTGCATTTCCTGGGCATGCCTGTTGGGTTCCCCTAAGTCAAAAAAGCCATCCCAAAGGCCTAAATCCTGGTTTACCTGGAGAAATTCCTCATCCTCCGTGGTGCTGTCATAATAGTTCCTTACGATATTGTTATTGGAAGCGGTAAGGTTCAGCCGAAGCGATTTTGTCAGGCTGTAGTTCAAAGCATACTGCCAGTTATACAAGTAGTTGCGTTGCTGCAATAAGGGCAACTCAAGCCGGTCTACCCCAGGCTCAAGTACATCCCGGAAACGCTGCTGGTTAAATTTTCTGTCAAAATCAGATTGAACTGATACACTTGCGGGAAGGACACTCAGATTAAGTTCCTTTAGCCATTGCCAATACTTCCCCGTGAATAAGGAGTCCTTTTTCGCGAAAGGTT
This sequence comes from Muriicola sp., assembly GCA_041744575.1. Taxonomy (GTDB): domain Bacteria; phylum Bacteroidota; class Bacteroidia; order Flavobacteriales; family Flavobacteriaceae; genus JTS-RE37. The sequence continues at coordinate 128,135 of JBGTKP010000049.1, read as the reverse complement.
CTAGAGTGACCGGCTTGAAGTTGTGATTGTAGACAAAGCCCGTTTTTACACTCTGGTCCCGCAGGCTGGCAATCTCAAAATCCCGGTGATCCGTTTCATTATAGGAGTAATTAAAGGTAAAGTTTTCAACATCATAGAAATTGGCTTCCGCCTCTTCTCCCCGATCTTTCCTTACCCCGATAAAATTGATGCTCGTGCGTTTGGTATAATCTTCGGCCTGTTCCAGGATGATATTGGCTTCTTCCTGGGTGGCCGCAGCTGAAATACGATCCTGCAGTTTCAGGTCATCATACACCGGGTCGAACTCCGGAGTAATAAGTTGTTCCGAAATTCCATAGTTAAACGGAACCTGCAGATTCCATGGCGCGGGAAAAAGCTGACCCACTTCCATATTGGTGACCACATCATAAGAAATGGCGTCCTCCCTGGCCCGTTCATTCGGCATTTGATCAATGGCTCCGAAGCCGGAAGTCGACTTACTGCCGGTGGCCGAAACATTTGCGAAATCGGCCAGGTTGGCATCTACAGCGGCAATGGCGGCCCAGCCTCCGTTATTGTCCAGTCCTGCAAGGCGCAATTCATTGAACCAGACTTCTCCACGGGCGGGAAGGTTATCCGTATTCTTGATCCCTACCATCATACTTCGGATGCTTCCCAGAGATGGATTTCCACGGATTCCAATCCGCAAGCTTCCGGGAGATCTCGGAGCAAATTCATCCACTGCAATGACTTCCCCGTCAATGACCTCGTAAAAGTTAATGGTTTTCAGGTTCTGGTTTGCAATCCCCAATGATTTTACTTTGTTCAGGTCGTCAATGGCAATATTCAATTCGTTGGCGTCCGGCCAGATAGATGTTGCATCGGTGGAACCATAGGGGGTAAATTGCAGCGGCACTTCAATCTGATAGAAGTTTTCCGAGAAATCTGTTCCTATCCTCAGGTAACCAACAAGGGGGGTATCGTCATCCAGATAGTCTGAATTCATCACTTCTTCCGCATGCATGAACATCTTGATCCGTTCGTACTGACGAACGTCTATATTTACATTTTTAAAAACACCACGTGAGTCCTGAGGTGCAAGGTTATCCACTACAAAGGAAAGTGACTGTTCGTTTTGCCGGATAATGGTATTATTGTTATTGAGTTGTTCCCTGAATACTCCGGGGGGAAGCACATATGGAATCGGGATCCGGGAATTGTTTTCCTCTACATTGACGGTATTCACATCTACCACCGTTCCGTCATCGGAAGGGTCATCCAGATTCGTTTCCAGGGTCTTGGTATAATTCCGCCAGTCTCCCCTTACAAGATCAAGGGTCGCGAAACGCAATACGACATCATCCACAAATCCGGTCATATACATCCGCATAAAACTAATGGAGCGGAAATCGGAGATTCCCCCTACTGCATTGGTAAAGTCGCTGAGAGGAATTTTATATTGGATCCACCTTCTGTTCAGTTGGGATCCGTTCGGGAGGATTTGAGTCATTCCTTCTTTAATATCGGTGACATACGGATCATCAATGGTGGTATTAGGTTTGATATCTATTCGATATTCATAATAGCTGTTAATTGTATTCATGGTAAGGTCACGATCTACATCCTCCACATCCGGAAGCGTGGTGGAACCGCGATCGGTGTTGGTCACCGTTACCGGGGAATTCCCCTCCGTATTGTTAAAATCAAGATACCGCTGAAGGATGCCTCCATCCCTGTTCAGATAGTACTGATAATTATCGAGGGCAGGGTCGGCGCCTGTGCCATAAATGGCACCCTCAGAACCATCATTAAGGCCGTCAAAACCAAGATCCTGTAGGGATCTGTTATTCTCTATGGCATCAAAGGCGTAGACAAGTGCCTGGGTGGCAGGCACCTTTCCCCACACCGTATTCGCCGTAAGATCATTGCTGTTTACCCCCGGCAGCCCGTTTTCATATTGTTTTCTTCCGTCCTCAAGGATGTCCTCAGAGATATTCCCCAGGTTGATCACCAGCTCCCCCGGACCAGAGGTCACTCCGTCAATATAGGGATCCATTACCCAGAACTGCACAAATTCTACGTTCGCCTGTTCAAAGTTCGTGCTGCTAAGGGAGCGCATGATGCCGGCCCATTTCTGATTTTGGGGTACATTGCCAAATGAGGGATTGGCATTATAAGGCCCTTTTGAATTCGGATAATACGCAAGGTCAAGGGAGTTTTGAACCTGGGTCTGACCCTGTGCAATGTCTACCTGCGGGAAGATTTCTTCAATAAAGATGCGGCGCGTTTCATTTGTGGAAATGTCATTGTCACTGATACCGGCCGGCCTTTGATTGGTATAAAAAATAGGATCTATGGTGTACCAGGCCATTTTTGCCCTTTCGAAGCCAGTTTGTAAATCCTCTTCGCCGTCAGTCTTAAATTCCTGCGGTGTACTGGCCAGACTCCATCCGAGGGACGACCGTATATCTATTAAAGCCTGAGCACCTTCAAAATCGTCGAGGTAGGTAGTGGTCTCCCCGCGAAAATCCGCATTTTTTGGGGAATTGGGTTTCAGGAATGCCACTTCCCCCCGAACGGATACATTGGAAGGTACATCCGTATCAATATTAGGTAGTTTATTAACAAGTCTGGTAAGGAAAGGTACTTCTGTGGAATAATTGCCATTCAGGCCAAAGATGGTGTTGTTGACGGGTTCAACGCCGAAATTCGACTTTTGTGTGAGTGGGCGTTCGTTCAGATTTAACAGGGTTCCTCCGAGCACAAAGGTTTTGCTGAACTGGTGTTCTAAATTCACCCCTGTAAATCGACGTGTCTGTTGTCCGAATACCGCATTGTTCTCCACAGAGATATTGATAGGGGTATTTGATGCCTCCAGGCTGGGATCAAGGATCTGGACCGTACCTGCCTGGTAGTTTACCGTGTAGTCAATTCCCTCCTGTAACTGGCGTCCTCCGGCGGTCACCCGGACCGATCCCCGGGGGACATTGAAAGCTCCGATCGGGATCCCGTTGGAGCCCTCCGATTTATATCTGCCCTTTAACCGGAACCTGTTCTTTTCGGCATCTTCAAGGGAAGCGGCCTTTGTCTGGGAATACATATCGCGAAATACATATTTTTGCTGGTTCACATTATATCCCTGAGCATCCGGCACATCATAGGTGCCCCCTCCGAGGAGATCGAAAAGGTATTCGCCAAAGGGTTCAACTTTTGTAAAAATGATCTGACCTCCCTGGGTATTCACCGTGGTGCCGGGCACAAAATCAAAAAACCCGTCGCCACCGGGTTGCACATCATTGTATACATTGAGTCGATCCAAATTAAAGACATCAATGAGGATACGATCCTGAAGGCCTGCCGGCCAGCCGGTTCCCGGACCTTCGGCAACAGGGGTAATATAGTTCCTGGGGGTTGATTCCGTATAGAGGATGTTTAATTTAAAATCCTCCTGACTCAGTTGAAATGCGCCGGTAGCGTAAATGTTCTTCATCATCAGATCCCAGATAGGATCATTCACATTGGTAATATTGCTCTTGAGCAATTTAAGCACGAGAGTGTTGTTATTGATCTCAGGAGTTTCTACTCCCGGGGAGATGGTGGTAGCATCCAGGCCCCCATTGGCGAACTCTCCCACCTGGTACACCTGGCCGTTGTACGTATACTGGAAGGCCACCCCTAATACCTCATCATTGCTAAGCCTCTGGTTTAGGGAAATATATCCGAGTTGTGAGTTGAACTGGAAGTCTCTGCCCTGTTCGAGTTTTCTTGCATTTTCCAGGATGGCATAGTCAAAACCCTGATTGATCTGGTAACCGGTAGCGATGGTAAATCCGTCATCCACGGTGGCAATATCCCGGATTTCTGAGTTCAATACGCCACCACCACTGCCAATGAGTGCGGGATCATAATCATTCGCACCGTTGCGTGGCAGGTTGGGTAAAGATCCCGAAATATTGAAAAATCCTCCGGGCTCGCCATTTGCGTTCCCGATCCGGGTATCTGCTTTCAGGGCCTCGCCCAAATCCTGAATGGCGACTACGTTGCGGACATTCAGCGTTTGCTGACTTCGGTTGGTGGTCCACACTTCCAGGCGGGTAATTTGTACCTGGCTCCTGATATACGGGTAGTTGGCCAGAGCGTCATTGTACTGATCACGAAAGAATTGCGCTAGAAAAAAATGGCGGTCCTCATCATAATCAAGGGCAGTAAGTTCAAAGTCACTCAAAGTGCCCCCACCCTGCGCAATGACCGTGCTGTTCTGGGATCGTTGCTCGGAAAAAACAGCTGTGACCGTTGTTCTTCCAAACTGCAACTGGGTCTTGACCCCGAAAAGGCTCTGCGCTCCCGTGATAAGGGAACTGTTTAGTGGCATATTTACATTACCAACTTCAATTTTCTGAATGATGTCATCTTCTGTTGGGGTATAGTCCAGTTTGACGAGGTTCTGAAAATCAAAAGTAGCTTCGGTATCATAATTGGCGGTAACCTGTAAGCGCTCCCCCACCTTTCCCAGCATGCTTAGGCTGATCCGCTGATCAAAGTCGAACGAGAGGTTGGTTCTGTTTCTGGGAGAAAGCGCTGGATTGTCGTTTTTCTGCCAGATAACTCCCAGGTCCATTGCCACAGATCCCTGAGGGATCACTTCGATGGTATTTCCTCCGAACACGGACTGAAAAAAGTTATTATTTACATAGAAGTTAGGGAGAAGGTTTTTTCGCGCCTCTTCGCTGCCCTGTTTCCTTCCGGAGTAGGCATCAATTTTTTCCTTGAAATAGGACTTCATATTCTCGCGTTCCACCAACTCCAAATACTGCTCGGGCGTTAGGATGACGGGATAATTTATATCAAAGTCTCCTACACTTTCGGTGTAAATGTACCGGTCCAGATCCGGGTCATAGGAGTATTTGGAAACAATGCTTTCCGGATTCTTCATCACCATGCGTCCAAGAGCGAATCCGGTGGACACCGAATCGGTTTGGGTTGAGTCTGATGGTTGGGGTTCCGTATCCTGTCCCAGCGCACCGGGTAACGATCCAAGGAAAATTATGGATAGGAAGAGTAGCTTAAATTTGAGTGATTTAAGTAATGATTTTGCCCCTGTTTTCAAACTTGCTATAAATTTTTAAGCGAAAGTTTTATGATCTCCTCTACGCTTAGTGCGGGGTTCTGGGTGACTACCTTGTTCACAGCCTGTTCCGCCTGTTTCCGAACAAATCCAAGAACCTCTAAAGCAGATAACGCTTCTTCCCTGGTTGTATTGTCCGGATTTACCGAAACTTGGCCGATATCATATACTTTTAAAATCTTGTCCCGCAAATCCAAAATAACCCGCTGTGCCGTCTTGGCTCCTATCCCCTTGACTGCCTGGATAACTGGGGCATTGCCAGAGGCGATGGCGTCTCTAATTTGCACCGGACTAAGGGAAGAAAGCATCGTTCTGGCAGTGCTGGATCCAATGCCGGAAACGGATAAAAGCAACCTGAAAATTTCCCTTTCTGATTTTTCCGAAAAGCCGAATAATGTATGGGCGTCTTCCTTGATCTGCAAGTGGGTGTAAAGATGTATGTTTTCTCCCTCTCCAATCATGGAGTAGGTATGCAGTGAAATATTCACGAAATAGCCTACCCCGGAACATTCGATTACGACATGGGTTGGATTTTTTTCTACAAGCTTTCCTTTCAGATGATTAATCATTCCGGTGTTGTTTTTAATGGGTCACTGAGTACCGCCGGTAGGGTCTGAAGTTGCCGACAGGCACAATTCATTTTGTTTAGGATCAGGGGGCATGATAAGCACACTTTCTTAATGTAGTACGATACATTTGGCCATTGATTCCCGGAAGTTTAACTGCCTACGGATTTCGCCTTTTTCCTCTTTTCCCTTTCCTGGGCATCAATGACGGCAACCGCGGTCATATTCACCATCTCCTCCACAGTGGCTCCCAGTTGGAGAATGTGTACCGGCTTCCGCAGGCCAAGCATGATAGGGCCGATAGAATCGGCATTATTGAGTTCCTTGAGAAGTTTGTAGGTGATATTGGCGGCTTCGAGATTCGGAAATATAAGGGTATTCACTTTTTTCCCAACCAATTTGGAAAAGGGGAACTGACTTTCATGCAACGTCTGGTTCAAAGCGAAATCAGTTTGAATTTCGCCATCCACAACAAGTTCCGGGTTTTGAGTATGAAGAATTTCAACGGCCTTTCTTACTTTAACGGCATGGGGATGATTGGAAGAGCCGAAATTGGCATAAGACAAAAATGCCATAACTGGATCAAAACCGAAAGTCACTGCGACATGGGCGGTCATTCGTGCGATTTCTGCGAGCTCATCCGCGGTCGGATCAATGTTAATTGAGGTATCGGCGAGAAACATCGGACCCCTTTTGGTGATCATTATGTGCACCGTGGCTGCTTTCCTTACATTGGCCGACCTGCCTATAACTTCAAAAACCGGTCTGACGACCCTTGGATACGCTCTTGAATATCCTGATATCATCCCATCGGCATCGCCCTCCAGAACCATCATGGAACCGAAGTAATTGCGTTCGCGCATTTTTGATTTGGCATTGTAGAGGGTTGATCCGCTTCGTCTCCTGTTCTGCCAGTATTTCTCCGCATAGATGTTGCGCTGATCGGCCGTTCCATCGGCATTGGGATCGATGATGGGAATCTCGGCATCAAACTCCAACTCTTTTTTTAATTCAAGTATGGTTGGCCTGTGACCGAGTAATACCGGAAATGCAATACCCTCTTCGTGTACGATCTGGGCGGCTTTCAATACGTCCAGGTGATCTGCTTCCGTAAAAACGATTTTCTTCGGATCCATTTTAGCCCGGTTCATCAGCAAGCGCATCACCTTGTTATCATCACCGGATCGCTGCAACAGTTCTTCCCTGTACACTTCCCAATCCAGGATTGGTGCCCTGGCAATTCCACTTTCCATTGCCGCCTTCGCCACTGCGGGAGGTACCTCGGAGATCAACCTAGGATCAAATGGTTTGGGAATGATATAGTCCTTTCCGAAAGTCAGCCTGGTTTCACCATAGGCAATATTCACCTGTTCAGGGACAGGCGCCTTCGCAAGGTTTGCCAGCGCCTTTACAGCAGCCATTTTCATTGCCTCATTGATAGAGGTAGCCCGAACATCGAGTGCTCCCCGGAAGATAAATGGAAATCCCAATACATTGTTTACCTGATTCGGATGATCGGAACGTCCGGTTGCCATGATGATGTCTTCCCGGGTACTTCTTGCAAGATCATAATTAATCTCCGGATCAGGATTGGCCATGGCGAAAACAATAGGCCTTTTAGCCATAGACCTGAGCATATCCGGAGATAGGATATCAGCGATGGACAGCCCAATAAATACATCAGCATTTTTCATAGCTTCCGTAAGGGTGTCAATCTTCCGTATGGTGGCAAATTCCAGTTTGGATGGCGCCAGGTTCTCGGCATCTGCCCTTATCACTCCCTTACTGTCAAGCATGACAATATTATCAGACTTTGCTCCAAAAGCCTTGTAGAGTTTGGTACAGGAAACTGCGGCAGCTCCTGCCCCGCTTATAACAATGCGGACCTCTCCGATTTTTTTCTTTGCTATTTCAAGAGCATTCAGCAACGCGGCTGCAGAAATTATCGCGGTTCCGTGCTGATCATCATGCATTACCGGGATGTCGAGTTCTTCCTTTAACCTCCGCTCTATTTCAAATGCTTCCGGAGCCTTGATATCCTCCAGATTGATCCCTCCAAAAGTTGGGGCAATGATTTTAACCGTCTCAACAAATTTATCTATATCCAATGTGTCCAGTTCAATGTCAATAGCATCGATATCTGCGAATATTTTAAAGAGCACGCTTTTTCCTTCCATCACAGGTTTTGCCGCCTCCGGACCGATATTTCCGAGTCCGAGTACCGCAGTACCATTGGTGATAATTGCAACAAGGTTCCCTTTGGCAGTATATTTAAAGACGTTCTCCTTATTTTTTTTGATTTCCAAACAGGGTTCGGCGACACCGGGGGAGTAAGCAAGAGCCAGATCACGCTGGGTGGCATACGGTTTTGTGGGGACGATTTTTATTTTCCCGGGCTGGGGCTTGGCATGGTATACCAATGCTTCCCTCCGCTGCTTTTGTTTGCTCATAAGTTCTCCTTTACATGCGCAAATTTAAGGGTATTCTACAGATAAGTGGTCAATGGCCGGTTTTTAATAAGCACTGCTTAACCCGCGGGTCCACAGAAGCGGTGAGGAGGTCGGAACGATTCATCCGGGCAGGTATGGAAATTTGTGTGGTCGCAGACAGCGGGTAACGCTTCCTGTTTTCAGACGGCATTTACCATTGCCCTCAGCAGCTCGCGTACTTTTACCGTATTCTCCACATAATATCTGGCCTGTGTCTTCTGACGTCCTACCTTAACAGTTACAGCGGTCTCAGGAAGTTGCTGGAACATGAATTCGTCCGTCCAGTCATCCCCTATGGCAAAGATAAAATCATAATTTGCTTCGGCCAGGATACGCATGACGGCCCTGCCTTTATTGACATTGCTGCTCTTGACTTCCATTACCTTATTCCCGTTAAGGACACTCAGGTTGTCATTTCCTATGAGGCTGGTCAAAACCGTATTGAGTTCCGTAGCCCTTTGGTTGCCAAAATCAGGATCCGTTTTCCTGTAATGCCACGCCAGGGAATAGTTCTTTTCCTCTATAAAACTTCCGGGGGTACGATCTACAAAAGATTCCAGGACCGGCCTTATATTCTTCATCCAGTCGTTTTTAAGATTTTCGAGCAGTTCGAATTCCTTCCCGAATCGGGAGATCCAAACCCCATGCTCTACGATCATATTGTATTTCTTTGGAAGGAACCATCGCGAAAATGTATCCTTATCCCTCCCGCTTATCAAATACAATTCCGTGCCTTCCTGCTTACTAAGATCATCCAACAAGTTGTACATGTCAGCATCCGGCATCGCTTTCTGAGGATCTGCATTAAATCCTGCCAGGGTGCCGTCATAGTCTATAAACAGGACCCGCGAACCTGAACTGGAATAGTGTCCGAGGATGGTCTTTAACAACGGGCCTGACATGCTTTTAGAAACGTGCTGCGCATCCCTGTCTTTCTGTGCCCTTAGGGAATTCATAAAACTATTGGCCCACTTTTCTACATTGTAGCGTTCTAACCGGCTCTGAATTTCAACGTTTCGTCTTTGCTGTTCCTCAATGGGCATATGAATGGCCTCATCAAGCGCATCCGCAATCTGTTCAAAATTATTCGGATTTATGAGCAGTGCCTCGTTCATTTCGTTGGCAGCTCCCGCCATTTCGCTGAGTATCAGTACGCCTGTCTTGTCTGTACGCGTGGCGACATATTCCTTCGCGACCAGATTCATGCCGTCTCTGAGGGGAGTAAGCCAGGCGATATCACTTGAGGTATACAGGTCTATGAGGTTATCAAATGGCATGGAGCGGTAAAAGTACCAAATGGGCGTCCAGTTAACTGTTGAGAATTGACCGTTGATCCTGCCGACAAGTTCATCGACTTCCTTCTTTAGCAGCTGGTACTGGGGTACTTCCGATCTTGAGGGGACGGTTAGGATGATCAGCCGCACCTTCTCCTTATAACCGGGATATTTATTAAGGAAGTATTCAAAAGCATTGAGACGTTTCGCGATGCCCTTGCTGTAGTCCAGCCGGTCTATGGATAGAATAAGTCTGGAAGAAGGAGCAGATTTTTTATGCATATCCAGCCTTTGCTGCAGTTCAGAGCGCTGATCCCGGCTTCGGGTGGCATGCTCTTTGGCAGCTTCACTGAATTTCTTATAATCGATGCCCATGGGGAAAGAGTCGACCTTAATTACCCGATCAGCCAAAAAAACTTCGTTAAAACTTACCTCCAACCCCAGCAGCCTTCTTACGGAACTCAGAAAATGCCGCTCGTAGTCGTAGGTGTGAAAGCCGATAAGGTCTGCCCCGAGAAGTCCGTTTAAAAGTTCTTCCCGCCAAGGCAGGGTCCTGAAAATCTCAAAAGAGGGGAAGGGAATATGAAGGAAGAAACCAATACTCATTTCAGGCCGGTTCTCTCTCACCATCTGAGGAACCAGCATCAACTGGTAGTCATGCACCCAGATGGTATCATTCTCATCTGTCCTTTCCAAAACCGCGTCGGCAAATTTCCGGTTGACTTTTTTATAGGTCTCCCAATAGCCCAACTCAAATTCCGTATATTCAAGAAAGTAATGAAATAGAGGCCAGATGGTTCGGTTACTGAATCCATAATAGTATCCTTCCACTTCCTGTTCAGAAAGAAGGACTTTGGATGCCCCGTGTTGCGTTAGGGCATCGTCTATCTCGCGGGACAGCTCCGGTGGAATTTCTTCATCGGTCAGTCCACTCCAACCAATCCACAGGCCATCGTCACCCGAATGGACAGACTTCATGCCGGTCGCCAGTCCCCCCACACTAGGTACTGCTTTGAGTTTGCCGTTGCTGATTTGCAATTGTACGGGGAGTCTGTTGGAGATTATGATTGTTTTGCCCATAAATTGGCGCTTTTGGTCTTGTATTGATTATAATTTGTATAAATTTCGGCAAAAAGAAAGGCAATTACAATTGATTGCCCATATGAATCAAGATTTAAATCGAATGGATAATTTGGATTACGGTATTATCGGGAATTGCAGGAGCGCAGCGTTAATCTCTAAAACGGGGAGCATTGACTGGTGTTGCCTCCCGGAATTTGATTCGCCATCCGTATTTGCGAAACTGCTGGATGAAGAAATTGGGGGGAGTTTTGAAATTCTTGTAGCGGATTCCTATACCATCGAACAGCGTTATAAAAAAAATACAGCTTTGCTTATCACAAAATTTTCAGATGGGAAGAATGCATTTGAAATCCGCGATTTTATGCCAAGATATCGCAATGATGACGGCACATTCCATTCTCCTCCGGAGATTGGGCGTTACGTAAAGCACCTTTCGGGGAAACCCAAATTCCGTGTAAAATATGATCCTAAACTTGAATATGCCCTGGGCGAGACAAAAACGTATGTGAAACATCATTTTGTCGCCAGCCTGACCCATGCCGTAAAGTTTGATACTGTATTTCTCTACACCTCATTTAATAAAAATGCAGTGGTGGAGGGCCGGGAGATTGATTTAACCAAGGATGGCTATTTCCTTATCGGTTATAATGAAAAACTATTGCATCCCAACACCCAGAAAATATACCTGGAACTGGAAAGGACAAAAGTGTATTGGCTCAACTGGAGCAATGATACTCCGAAGTACAAAAAGTACAATAATGAGATCAGCCGGAGTGCTATTACTCTGAAAATGCTTAGTTATGATAAATCGGGGGCGGTCCTCGCAGCACCTACTACCTCCCTTCCCGAAACCATTGGCGAAGTTCGCAACTGGGACTACAGGTTTTGCTGGATCCGGGATGCTTCCATGGTAGTAAAGGTGATTTCAGAACTTGGGCACAAGAATGTGGCCCGCCGGTATCTTCGGTTTATCATTGGCCTTATTCCCGATAAGGATGAAAAATTGCAGATCATGTACGGCATCAACAAAGAGAAGAAGCTCACCGAGGAAACTTTGGATCACCTCAGCGGCTATAAGGGATCCAAACCGGTAAGAATAGGCAATGCGGCCTATGCCCAAAAACAAAATGATGTCTATGGAATTCTGATGGATGTGATTTACGAGCAACTGATGAATTTTCATACGGAAATGGAGGACGGAGAAGATTTATGGAGCATCACCAAGGGGATCGTATGGATTGTTTCGAACCACTGGCAGGAAAGGGATAAAGGCATCTGGGAATTCCGCACGGAAGATCGTCATTTTACCTTTTCTAAGGTACTTTGTTGGGTGGCTCTGGACAGGGCGGTGAAAATAGCCCGCATTTTCAACAAGGCACATAAAATTGAAAAATGGACTGTTCTGGAACGGGAAATTAAAAATGACATTCATCAAAATGCCTGGAATCCGGAAGTGAATGCGTTCGTGCAATCTTATGGATCCACCCATCTGGATGCTTCGGTCCTTTTGATGGAATCGTATGGTTTTATTGAAGCCAAAGACCCGAAATATGTGAGTACGGTAAAAGCAATTGAAAAAGAACTGAGCCATGAAGGCCTACTGTACCGGTACAAAAACGAGGACGATTTTGGGCTGCCATCTTCATCATTTACCATCTGTACCTTCTGGTTCATCAACAGCCTGTTTAAAATCGGTGAAGAGGAGAAAGCCTTGTCACATTTTGATCAGATATTAACTTACAGTAATCATTTAGGACTATTCAGCGAGGACATCGATTTTAACAGCAAGCGACTGCTTGGAAATTTTCCTCAGGCCTATTCGCATCTTGCGCTCATTGAATGTGCCACCAATTTTGCCGGGAAGCATTCCGACGAGCGCATCATCCAGTCGATGAAGGAATAGTCTGCCTGAGCATTTTGGTTCGGGGAAGTGCTTCACTGCGATCGACCTGTTTACACGAAAATACCGCGTATATTTTCCAATTTAGGCCACGTTCAGCGTCAGCGCGAGTACAGAGGCGACGATAAATAAAATTCAGGAAAACATGTTTTCTGCGACCCTATCCTGGAGACCAGGTTGTATCCGAGATGGCACCGATGAAAGGTTGACAGAACCATAAAATATTGCTTTCAAAAAAGAAATGAAAGAGAACTACTCCTGAAATATTATTCCCATCGCACGTTGAGGGCAATTTTATTCCACAAATTTAATATTCCTCTTCAAACCTTTGAATCCGGTCCGCTTTACGGGGGAATCTTTAAATATTTTCCTGAAAACTTCCTCTGTTATTTCTTCCCAGTCCTTGGCCTTCATGCCTAACAGGTCCGGGTGAGGATCGAAAAGAGGTTCGCTGTGCGGTTTTGAAAATCGGTTCCACGGGCAAACATCCTGGCAGGTATCACAGCCGAAAATCCAGTCTTCAAATTTGCCTTTCACTTCGGCAGGGATTTCATTTTTCAACTCGATCGTAAAATAGGAAATACATTTGCTGCCGTCAACCACATAAGGGGCAATAATGGCCTCCGTCGGGCAGGCATCAATGCAGGCGGTACAGGTGCCACAGTGGTCAGTTACCGGGTAATCATAGGTCAATTCAAGGTCTGTGATAAGTTCGGCAATGAAATAGAAGGATCCTAGCTGTTGTGTCAGCAGATTGCTGTGTTTTCCTATCCACCCCAGACCACTTTTTGCCGCCCAGGCCTTATCAAGCACCGGGGCAGAGTCTACAAAAGCCCGGCCGTGCACTTCCCCTATGTTTTCGGAAATAAAAGACAGTAACTTATGGAGTTTCTCTTTAATCACATGATGATAATCCTGACCATAGGCATATTTTGATACTTTATAGGACGCATCCTGCTGCGAAGACTCCGGGTAGTAGTTCAGAAGAAGTGAGATGACTGATTGGGCTCCATCGACCAGCATGCGGGGGTCCAGTCTTTTGTCAAAATGATTGGCCATATAAGACATTTCGCCGTGCATATTCCTCTTCAGCCAGGCTTCGAGCCGGGGCGCTTCGGCTTCTAAAAATTCAGCTTTGGAGATCCCACAGGAGATAAACCCCAGACGCAGGGCTTCCTCCTTGATACGCTTTGTGTAAAATTCAGGACCTGACATGAAAGCATCCTTTAAAATAACCCGGGCTGCTGGCTACCCCGGATCCTTCCAAGATGCTGGTAGGCCCTTTCAGTAACTTCACGGCCCCGTGGCGTTCTCATGATAAAGCCCTGTTGAATCAGGAAAGGCTCATAGACTTCCTCAATGGTTTCAGCACTTTCGGAGACTGCTGTGGCAAGGGTGGTAATCCCTACAGGTCCACCCTTAAATTTATCGATGATTGTGGTCAGGATCTTATTGTCCATTTCATCGAGGCCATGGACATCCACATGAAGGGCGTTCAACCCATATTTCGAAATGTCCATATCAATTTTTCCGCTTCCTTTAATCTGTGCAAAATCGCGTACCCTCCTTAACAGGGCGTTACAGATCCTTGGTGTTCCTCTGCTCCTGCCTGCTATCTCTATTGCAGCATCATCGGTGATCGGAACTTTGAGAATTTCAGCACTCCTGATGACAATAGTAGACAGTAGTTCCGTGCTGTAATATTCCAGGCGGCTTGAGATTCCGAATCTCGCCCGCATTGGGGCGGTAAGCAATCCGGAACGGGTGGTTGCCCCGATAAGGGTAAATGGCTGTAAATTGATTTGAACCGACCTGGCGTTCGGACCCGTTTCTATCATGATGTCAATGCGGTAATCCTCCATGGCGGAATACAAATATTCCTCGACCACAGGGCTCAACCTGTGTATTTCATCAATAAAAAGTACATCCCGCTCGCCTAAGTTGGTCAGCAGCCCGGCGAGATCGCCCGGCTTATCCAGCACCGGTCCGGAAGTGATCTTGATACCTACTCCCAATTCATTTGCAAGAATATGGGCGAGAGTCGTTTTACCCAAGCCCGGGGGCCCGTGAAATAATGTATGATCCAGGGCCTCTTTTCGAAGGTTGGCCGCTTGTACGAAAATTTTCAGATTGTCCAGGATTTGTTCCTGACCAGTGAAATCATCGAAGGAGACAGGACGCAACTCTTTCTCAATTTCGAGTTCTTTAGATGAAAAGTAAGCCGCAGTTGGATCGAGATGTTCATTCATGTCAGAACAAATATACATAAAGAAGGCAGACAAAAACAGCAAGCCGTATGCTACATTGAGACCGCCGTTACACCTGCTCTTTTCATATTAAAAACATCCTGCAAAGATTAGTTATGGTGGAAGTGAGGAGGTAAATCATTTTAAAAAAATCGTATTTTCACCCCTATGTATAAAAGCCCGTATTCTTCCGGTATTCTGCAATATATTCCATTTTTTTATGTCATCTGGTCCGATGACCTGCTGTCAGTTTCAGAAATTGCCGTCGTTGCGAAAGCCATTGAAACCGATACCTCATTGACGAAGGAGGAGGGGACCAGGTTGCTGCGTTGGCTCAGTAAGGACCATGGCCCGACCAATACTGAATTAAAACTATGGAAGCAGACCATTACCAATTCCAGAATAAAGCTTACGGAAAGTGACCCTTACCCATTATCGGAATTCAGCCGTAAAATGGTTTGCCATTACCTTGAGGCTTGCCCGGTAAATCCGGCGCTCCAGCAAATAGAGGTACATCTGGGCATACAGCCCAATCACTATGTCCATCTTTTTGAAGTTTCGGTCGATCAGGAGAAATCCTCCCATTACTATGAGCCAGAGGTTCTGGATGCGCTGCTGACGGGAACATACGGAACGCAGATCAGGAAGATCCGGGCGATGCTCTCAGATCCGGTTTTTGCCTGGGAAATACAAAGGGAAAAAGAGGGGTTCCGGAGGAAAGTACTTAAGCAGCTTCAGTATCTGGCAGAAAAGGGATACGGTGCCATGGCATATCCCACGGAATATGGCGGGACAGGTGACATGAATCTGTACGCGGCCGTGTTTGAAAACCTGGTGTTTGCAGACGGCAGCCTTTCGGTAAAATTCGGAGTACAATTTGGGCTCTTTGGTGGAAGTATTCAAAAATTAGGAACCAAAAAACATCATGACCGGTATTTGAGGGATACAGGAACCGCCTCCCTGCTAGGGTGTTTTGCCATGACTGAAACAGGGCACGGCTCAAACGTCAGGGGAATAAGGACTACTGCTACCTATGAACGGGAATCTGACAGCATCTTCCTCCATACACCGGGTAGTGATGACAATAAGGAATATATCGGGAACGCCATGGACGCGACAATGGCTTCCGTATTTGCCCAGTTGATCGTTGATGGTCAAAACCATGGTGTCCATGCCATCCTGGTTCCCCTCCGCGATGAAAAACATGATCTGCTAGAAGGTATCTCCATCGCTGACAACGGATATAAACTTGGCCTCAACGGGGTGGACAACGGAAAGATCTGGTTCAACCGGGTTCAGGTACCCAGAGAAAATCTCTTAAATAAATATGGGGAGATCCTGGAAGACGGTTCTTACCATTCCGATATAAAAGATCCCAATAAACGATTTTTTACCATGCTGGGCACTTTGGTGGGTGGCCGTATCTGTGTGGCCAAAGGCGCTTTAAGCGGCGCCAAGATGGCACTCGCCATTGCGGTTCGGTATGCCTTAAAAAGAAGACAGTTCAATGACGGGACCAAAGTACAGGAAGACCTGATTATGGACTATCCCACACATCAGCTCAGACTTCTTCCGGCCGTAGCTTCTTCTTATGTATATCATGTTTCGCTGAACCATATGGTCGAACAATACGGGGATGAAGCAGTCCCGGATAAACGAAAAACAGAAACACAGGTAGCAGGATTGAAAGCCGCAATCACCCATTTCGCCAATGAGACAATTCAGGAATGCCGGGAAGCCTGCGGAGGGAAAGGATACCTCCTGGAGAACCGGATTGCAGGACTGCGGGCCGATATGGATATTTTCACCACCTTCGAAGGGGATAATACCGTGCTCATGCAATTGGCCGCAAAAGGGATTTTATCAGATTTTCAGTCGGAATTTAACAGTGCAAGTTTTGTTTCGGTCCTCAAACTCATCGGGAAACAGCTGGCAGGGAAAATGGCCGCGATCAATCCGGCTTATACCAATAAGGTGGATAGGGCTCATTTGTACAACCCAAAGTTCCACCGACATGCATTAAATTACCGTACCAACAGGCTGACCTACACCCTGGCATTGCGGATCAGGGATTATATCAGAAAAGGAATGCCGGCCTATCAGGCATTCCTTAAAGTTCAAACCCATTTGCTGGCCCTCTCCAGTGCCTATAGCTGTGAATTGGCTTACAACACCTTCACGGAATTTACAGGCAACATCAGGGAAGAAAAAAACAGACTTCTTTTTGAAAAGCTGGGCACCTTGTACGCGCTATATGAAATCAGGAGGGATGCCTCCTGGTTCCTGGAGCAGGGCTATCTTGGCAGTAATAAGTCCAAGGCCATCCGACAGAGGGTTGAGCGGCTTTGTACCGAACTCAGGCCACATGCAGAAGTGCTGGTCAATGGTTTTGGGATCCCGGAACAATGCCTGACCGCTCCCATTGCCGGTTAGTCATTCCTCTTATACATTTCTGAGGTGTCCAAAAACTCATGAATGCTAATTTCCGGATTGCCATAGAGGTAAGTTTTGGCTGATCCCCGGGAAGTCAATTCAAAAGTCCGAAGGGCATAGACCCTGACACTTGGCGAATCTTCCAAAAAGACAATGGCCTTGCCGGCTTCGAGACGTTCCGCTTTCATACCGGAATTGTCATAGAGTTTCAGTTGCAAAGTATCGGCCGTACCTTCCAGCTGTGCAGAAGCGTTGTTCAGCATTTCGACCGTATTGCTTGCTCCCACAGAATAAATTCGGGCATCCGCCTTGTCTTTCAAATGAATGTTCAGGGAATCACTGTCGAGGTTAAAATCTCCCGAACTGGATCCCTCCATCGAGAGCTGTATCACTTCCGACCTGGCATTCAACTGAATTTTGGCAGTTCCGGATGTATTTATAGAGAGTTGCTCCGATGAAAGTATATCCTCCATTACGATCTTCCCTTCCTTCAGGTTAAGAGACTTAAGTTCTTCATACAGGATCGTGATTTCCAGTTTTTTACTGGCAGTGATATTGTAAAAAGAACTGATGACCAGGGTACTGTCCTCGACCTTAAACTTCAGGACATCAACAAGGTTATCATCCGCCACAAGGGAATAACCGGCAGCTGAGGACGGTTGTAACATCACCTCCAGATCATCTATCAGCTCAATTGAATTAAAAGGAGGTAGTTCTTCTCGGATCTCAGTGACAATTCTATTGCCTTTTATCTTTGGTTTTCTCTGGCCAAACACGGTAAAGGTGCCCATAATCAGAGTAATCAGGAGTAATTTTCTCATTTTATAATCAGTTGCTTCAATAAGTGTTCCGGACACTTAATATCTGTGGGGGACGTCACTAAGATATCACAAAAAGCGGGATTTATAGAATCTGCAAAGCAGCGAATAAAAATGCCCGTCAGGAGACGGGCTTGAAATAAATAAGATCTGATGTTCTAATGATGCATTTCTTCTTCCCCTTCTCCAATGGGGACATTCTGGGGTACAAAATCCTGTCCGGGAATAATATATTCTCCCTTTTCATCCACCTTGCTGTAATCATAAGGCCATCGGTAAACGTGTGGAATTTCTCCATGCCAGTTGCCATGGAAATGCTCCAATGGCGTAGTCCATTCGAGCGTGGTTGCTTTCCACGGATTTTGAGACCCGCGGCGACCGTAAAAGATACTGCTGACAAAGTTATAGGCAAATACGAGCTGCGCACCGGCTGTAATCAGGGCGAAAACGGTCATTAAAACCTGAATGTCCGTAAGTTCATCAAACATGGGGAAGGCAGTATTTTCATAGTACCTTCTCGGAACTCCTGCCATGCCCACAAAGTGCATCGGAAAGAAGATTCCATAAGATCCCACTGCTGTTATCCAGAAGTGAACGTATCCCATATTTTTGTTCATCATCCTGCCCTGGAACATTTTGGGGAACCAGTGGTAGACACCTGCAAAAAGGCCGTATAATGCGGAAATACCCATAACCAGGTGAAAATGCGCCACAACAAAATAGGTATCGTGAATATTGATATCCAGAGTACTGTCCCCGAGAATGATCCCTGTTAAACCTCCTGTGATAAAGGTGGATACCATTCCAATGGAAAACATCATCCCTGTATTTAATTGTAAATTTCCCTTCCAAAGGGTGGTGATCCAGTTAAATGCCTTAACGGCGGAGGGGATGGCAATCAATAAGGTAGTGAATGTAAATACGGAGCCCAGGAACGGGTTCATCCCGGAAATAAACATATGGTGACCCCAAACAATGGTGGATAAGAAGGCGATCGCCAATATGGAGGCGATCATGGCACGGTACCCAAAAATCGGCTTGCGGGAGTTCACTGACATGACCTCCGAAACCATTCCCATGGCCGGAAGGATGACGATATATACCTCGGGATGCCCAAGAAACCAGAACAAGTGCTCAAACAGTACCGGGGATCCTCCCTGGTAATGAAGGACTTCTCCCTGGATAAAAATATCCGAAAGAAAAAAAGAGGTTCCGAAACTGCGGTCCATAATGAGTAAGAGCGCGGCAGACAGTAAGACAGGAAATGAAATTACCCCGATGATAGCCGTAACAAGGAATGCCCAGATGGTTAGGGGCAGGCGGGTCATTGACATCCCTTTGGTTCTCAGATTGATGACTGTCACAATATAATTGAGAGAACCGAGGAGCGACGATGCAATGAAGATGGCCATAGATACCAACCACAGTGTCATACCCATACCAGACCCCGGTTGTGCCATGGGAAGGGCGCTCAATGGAGGATAGACCGTCCATCCAGCTGCAGCAGGTCCCAACTCGACAAAAAGGGAGCTTATCATCACCACGCTGGATATGAAGAACATCCAGTAAGAGAGCATATTCAGAAAACCTGAGGCCATATCCCGGGCGCCGCATTGCAAGGGGATCAGGAGGTTACTGAACGTGCCACTGAGCCCGGCTGTCAGCACAAAGAACACCATGATCGTGCCGTGAATAGTGATTAGGGAAAGGTAAATATTTGCATCCATAACCCCTTCCGGTGCCCACTTCCCAAGGAGCGCTTCGAACACGGGCATTTTCTGACCCGGCCATGCGAGTTGCATCCTGAAAAGCAAAGACATGGCAATGCCCACAAAGCCCATAATCAAACCAGTTATCAAATATTGTTTCGAGATCATCTTGTGATCCTGGCTGAATATGTACTTGGTTATGAATGTCTCCTTATGATGATGTCCGTGATCTTCTGAGTGATCATCTGCATGTTCGTGTCCTGGTCCTGACATAATCAATAATTTGTATTAATTCTTAATCGGTTTAATATCTGTCTACTCCGGGGAAGTGATTGTCTGACTAAAAGTAGGCTGACCTTCCATCCATTGATTGTATTCTTCTTCTGTCTCTACAACGATCCTCATTTGCATATTGTAATGTGATCTGCCGCAGATCTTATTGCAAAGGAGCAGGTAATCATACTCCCAGGGATCGGAATTGGGTTCTCCTTTGGCTGCCCTTTCTGCCCGGATCTTATTGATTCGCCTCACCTTGTCAATCACATCGGGATTTTTCCGGATATCTTCTGTTGTTGTTATGGGGGTAAAGGAAAATTCTGTGATCATTCCCGGAACACAGTTCATCTGAGCCCTGAAATGTGGCATATAGGCAGAATGAAGGACGTCCTGCGACCGGAACCTGAAGTTTACCTTTCTTCCCACCGGCAGATGCAATTCCCTAACAATGACATCATCTTCTGCATTAGGATCTGATTCATCCAGTCCGAGGATATTGGCGCGGTTGATATCGATCATCCGGACATTGGCACCTCCCAGGACATTGTCCGCACCGCCATATCTTGCAGTCCAGACAAATTGTTGTGCATATAATTCTACAATTAACGGATCATCCTCATCATTTACATCCATGATATTTGTCCAGGTGTACAGGCCCCATAGGATCAGGCCTGCCAGGACAATGACCGGGATGATGGTCCAGATAAATTCAAGGCGGTCATTATCTGCATAAAAGAGCGCCTTCTTCCCTGTTTCACCTCGGTATTTATAGGCAAAATAGTGCAGAAGGGCTTGTGTAATAGTCTGAACAATAAAAATGATCACAAAGGAAATCAACATCAGGTAATCATACTCCGCGCCGTGAGCGGACGAGGCGTCAGGAAGAAGAAATTTAGAGTATTTCCAGAAACTGAAAATGGTGATGCCATATATAAAAATCAGAAAAGCGAACATCAGGTACCCATTGTATTTATTATCTCGGTCTGATGCAACTCCTGAATACGCTGTTTTAATCTGAGACAATTCAAATATTTTGGTCATTTGCCAAATTGCAATTGCCACTAGAACTAAAACAACAATTATCAATAATGTAGTCATCGTATGAACTGGTATTTTACTTTAATCTTTCTAATAATGAAATTGCCTGCTTTCCTCTACAAAGGGATTTCTGGTTACCTGCAATGGTGCCATCGCCAATGCCCGGAATACCCAAAATATAAAGAGGCCGGCAAAAAACAGAATGGCCCCGATTTCCGGGATGCCTATAAACCACTGATCTCCTACTGTCCCCGGCATGATCATATTGAATATGTCCAGATAATGCCCGCAAAGGATCACAATTCCCGCCATGATTACAAACCAATTTACCCGCTTGTAGTCACTGTTCATCAGCATGAGGAGCGGAAAGACAAAGTTCATGACAACCATTCCGAAAAAGGGAAGCCTGTAATCTTCGATCCTGGTGACAAAATAAGTGACTTCTTCCGGGATGTTTGCGTACCAGATGAGCATGAACTGACCAAACCAGAGGTAGGTCCAGAAAATACTGATCCCAAACATAAATTTCGCCAGGTCATGGATATGGCTGTTATTGACATCCGGCAGGTATCCCCTTGATTTCAGGTAAATCGTTACCATTGAGATAACCGTAATCCCGGAAACAAACATACTGGCAAAAAGGTACCAGCCGAACAGAGTGCTGAACCAGTGAGGATCGACACTCATAATCCAATCCCAGGACATGATGGACTCAGAAACGAGGTAGAAAACCAGAAAAGCCGCGGATATTCTGAAATTCTTCTTGAAGAATCTGTTGTCATCTGCTTCGTCCTGGGCCAGCGAAAATTTTCTGGAATATTCCCGGTAGAGGATCCAGCCTCCCAGGAAAATGACAGCGCGTATCAGGAAAAAAGTTGGATTCAGGTACCCGGATTTATTCTGAAGTAATTCGTCATGGGCCATGACTTCCGGGTCCATCCAGGGGAACATATGATTCATATGTAAAACGGAAAGGACCAACAACAGGAATACGATAATGCCTCCAGGGACAAGATAGGCGGTTATGCCTTCCATCACACGGAATAACAAAGGCGACCAGCCCGCCTGCGCCGCACGTTGCACGGCATAAAAAGCGAGGGAACCCAGGGCGATCATGAAGAAAAAGAAAGCGGCTACATATATGGCTGACCATGGCCGGTTCTGCAACTGATGCAAAAGATGTTCATCATGTTCTGCATTGTGTTCGCCACCCTCTGCTATCGACGCATGCGCTCCACCTTCATGATCGGTCGTCATTTCTTCCTCCTGTGTATTTCCATGTCCTTCTCCGTGTGCAGCCACCATCTCCCTGGCTTCTTCGGCGTTTGCCGGCATGGTAATGAATCCATATGCCATTCCGAGCAATCCCACGATCATCAGGATGATGGAGCCTGTCTTTAGCCTGTTTGAAATAGTGTACATATGCTGTTGATCTATTATTTTGTTAAGTCCTGCTTCAGTTTCATAACATATTCCGATACCTTCCACCTTTCGTCATGATCCATCTGACCCGCATAGGAACCCATGGCGTTCAGTCCGTAATAAATTGTATGATAGGTACTGCCGGCGGTAATGTTTCTGGCCGTATCCGAATAATTTGGTACCCCGAGGATCTTTTCCCTGGTTACCAAAATCCCTTGACCGTCTCCCTTATCTCCATGGCAAAGCGCACAGTAAATGGTATAAAGTTGTCCACCTTCAGCCAGATGGTTCTCAGTATTCAGAGAATCTAACGGACTGGCCTCCAGTCTGGCCAGTTCCTTCCCTTCAGGATCATTCGTAAAAGTATAGGGAACATAGCCCCTGGGAATGGTATTTTCCGCAGGCTGCATGGCTTCCATCCCCTGCGGGAGAAAATCAACTTCCCCGTAGGTTTCATACCCCACCGGCTCATACATGTTGGGCATGTATTGATAGTTGGGGCTATTGTCATTTTTACAGGAAGCTGCCAGCAATAAGATTGCGAAGACACTACCCAGCTTGCTTAAATTCTTCATACCAACTTGACTACTTTTCTGTAACATTGATTTCAATTGCACCTGTATCCAAAAGTAAATCCCTAAGCACAACCTCGTCGTCATGCACGCCTATTTCCATCACAAAATGATCATCTGTTGTCCTGCGGTCCGGATTTTCTGCGGCCTTAAATGGCCATAATCTGCTCCTCAGATAAAAAGTGATCACCATCAGGTGGGCCGCGAAAAATACGGTCATCTCGAACATAATAGGCACAAATGCCGGCATGTTCTCAATATAGCTGAAACTTGGTTTTCCCCCAATGTCCTGAGGCCAGTCGACATTCATGATGTAATTCATCATCACAATCGAAACGGTCAGACCAAGACAGCCGTACATGAACGAGGTGATGGCGATCCTGGTCGGTGCCAGCCCCATGGCCTTGTCCAGTCCGTGAACCGGAAAAGGGCAATATACCTCCTCTATGTGGTATCTGGCTGCCTTTACTTTTTTGACGGCGTGCATCAGCACATCATCATCATTGTAATAGGCATGCATAACTTTAGTTGCCATAGTTCTCAGCTGTTAGAATTTAGTTGTTGCGCCTGTCCGGCCCAATCATCCCTCTGGGCCCTCCCTGGGAAGGACCCGGTGATCGTATCCAGGAGTTCATACTCCCTTGCGGTCATACGGCTCACCTGTGCAAAAGTATATATCCCGATCCGGTTCAGCGTTTGTTCCATCTGCGGCCCGATCCCTTTGACCTTTTTCAGGTTGTCCGGACGCTGGCTACTGGCATCAAAAACACCGACCGCATCCAACAGGGTGGACACTTCCGCCTTCTGACTAACCGGCGGTGGTTCCTTTTCAATAATAACCGTGTTCATTGTTGTAGCTCCCCCGATCGGACTGCCGACAGGGTAAAGCGGGAGCCCGGCCGCGCGTAACCTCTTATAACGTTCTCCTGAGGATTTGAGGATCGATTTAACTTCCGCCTGCGCTATGACAGGAAAGGTTCTTGAATATAAAAGGAAAAGGACAAAGAAAAAACCTACCGTTCCTATAAAGATCCCGATATCAACAAAAGTGGGTGAAAACATGGTCCATGACGACGGAAGGTAGTCGCGGTGCAGGGAGGTCACAATGATCACAAACCTTTCGAACCACATCCCGACATTAACTACAATGGAGATAATAAACGAAACTACAATACTTGTGCGAATCTTTTTAAACCACATCACCTGTGGGGAAACCACATTGCAACTCATCATAAAAAGGTAAGCCCACCAGTAGGGTCCGGTGGCCCTGTTCAGGAAAGCGTACTGCTCATATTCCACTCCCGAGTACCAGGATATAAAAAGTTCCGTAATATAAGCGCACCCCACTATCGATCCGGTGATCATGATGACAATGTTCATCAACTCTATGTGCTGAACGGTGATATAAGACTCGAGCCTGCAGACTTTCCGCATGATGATCAGCAACGTCTGAACCATGGCGAAACCCGAAAATATGGCCCCGGCAACAAAGTATGGCGGGAAAATGGTAGTGTGCCAGCCCGGGATGACAGAAGTCGCAAAGTCAAAAGATACGATGGTGTGCACCGAAAGTACAAGAGGAGTTGCCAACCCAGCCAGAACCAGGGATACTTCCTCAAAACGCTGCCAGTCTTTGGCACGACCCGTCCATCCAAAACTGACTATCCCGTAGATTTTTTTCTGAAAAGGCTTCACTGCCCTGTCCCGTATCATGGCAAAATCAGGGAGGAGTCCTGTCCACCAGAAAACCAGGGAAACGGACAAATAAGTTGAGATGGCGAAAACGTCCCATAACAAAGGGGAATTGAAGTTCGGCCATACGGAACCCAGCTGGTTCGGAATGGGTAATACCCAATAACCTACCCAGGGCCGACCCATGTGAATGATAGGAAACAATCCGGCCTGTATCACTGAGAAAATGGTCATAGCCTCAGCAGAACGGTTGATCCCCATTCTCCATTTTTGCCTGAAAAGCAAGAGTACGGCAGAGATGAGTGTGCCGGCGTGGCCAATTCCCACCCACCATACGAAATTGGTGATGTCCCAGGCCCATCCGACGGTTTTATTCAAACCCCAGGTGCCAATTCCTGTGCTGATGGTATAAATGATACAACCGATACCCCAGAGAAATGCCGCAAGCGCAATGGAAAAAACTATCCACCATTGCCTGTTGGCCCTTCCTTCAACAGGAGCCGCAATATCTACCGAAACCTCATGGTAGCCTTTGTCTCCGAGAATTAAGGGTTTACGTATTGGTGCTTCGTAATGCGACGCCATAAATTTTTATTATTGATAGGTTCATTTTACGCTTATGCCTGGTCTGTATTTCTAACTTTCACGTGGTAGAATACGTTGGGTTTTGTCCCGACACTTTCCAATAAATGGTACATCCGATCACTCTCTTTTAATTCAGCGATCCTGCTTTCCTCATCATTGATATCCCCGAAAACGATGGCACCGGTATTGCAGGCATTGGAGCAGGCGGTCTGAAATTCGCCATCCTTGATCACCCTGCCATCCCTCTTGGCATCGAGAATCGTTTTCTGGGTCATTTGAATACACATGGAGCATTTTTCCATAACACCACGGGATCGGACATTCACGTCCGGATTGATGACCATCTTTCCGAGATCGTTATTCATATGGTAGTCGAACTCATCATTGTTATTGTATAAAAACCAGTTAAAACGTCTGACTTTATACGGGCAGTTATTTGCGCAATACCTGGTACCGACACAACGGTTGTATGCCATGTGGTTCTGACCCTGACGGCTGTGTGAGGTTGCCGCGACGGGGCAAACGGTTTCACAGGGAGCGTGATTGCAATGCTGGCACATTACTGGTTGAAACGCCACCTGCGGATTTGCAGAGGGGTCTTCCATTTCCTCAAAGCCGAACTTGGAATCTATCGGACCGGACAGGTCATCCTTTTTGGCGTTGTCTCCTTCAAAGGTGTCTTCCGAAGAATAATACCTGTCAATGCGCAACCAGTGCATATCCCTGGACTTCCGAACCTCGGTCTTTCCTACCACCGGAACATTGTTTTCTGCATGGCATGCGATAACACATGCTCCGCATCCGGTACAGGTGTTAAGATCTATGGACATGTTAAAGTGATGGCCAATAGAACGGTCGAAACCAGCCCAAAGGTCAACAGTAGTGGCAGGGACCTCCCTGTGATTCAGGGAAACCTGTGGCACATGATTCCATTCCGTGTGATCTTTGGTATTGAATATTTCGAGGGTCGTCTCCCTGATAATATCCCCTCTTCCCATCAACGTATTATGAAGCTGTATACATGCAAACTCATGCATGCCCCCGGCTTTTTCAAGCGAAACGTTTTGGATGTTTGAAAAGTTCTGATAAAGAGGAAAGGCATTCACTCCCGATTTCATCTCTTCCTTCATTCCCGTATCACGGCCGTAACCAAGTGCTAGACCTATAGTTCCTTCGGCCTGCCCCGGTTGAATAATTACCGGCACCTTGTTCAGGGCGACCCCATTCACAGTGAGGTTGGCATAGCTGCCGTCCAGACCGCCGTTGGCCACATGTTCATTTTCAAATCCCCCTTTTGCGGCGTCCGCTTTGGAAATGGTAATATAATTATCCCATGAGACCCGTGTCATCGGATCCGGAAATTCCTGCAACCATGGATTATTGGCCTGTTGTCCGTCTCCCATCCCTATTTTGGAATATAGGACGAGTTCCATCCCTTTGGCCGAGGAAGCTGCCAGATTTCTTATGGCGGAAGCGATATCTATAACTGCAGCCTCAGCCTTCACTTCTGAGGATTCCGCGGGTTCCTTATCAGTTGCCGAAGGGGCAGCAATGGCAGGGTCGGTGGTATCGACCGCTCCAGCAGTTGCGCCAGGTTCCGGGCTCATGGCAGGATTCCCTGTCCCTGAATATACCCCATCCTGAAGTGCCTTGTTCCAGTCACCCTCGTTAAGGATACCGGCTTGCCAGGTGGTTCTTATGTATTGGTAGTACGTTTGATCACTGCCTATCCACTGTAACAGGCTGGTTTGAAACTGCCTTGTATCGAATAATTCCCGGATGGTCGGCTGCATCAGGCTGTAATGTCCTTTCTGCATCTGCAGATCTCCCCAGGATTCAAGATAGTGATTCGAGGCTCCCGCATAATCAGTAACTGCTGTTGTTTCATTCCAGTTTTGAGAAAAAGTAACCGAAAAATCAACCTTTTCCATCCCTTTGAGAAAAGCAGCCGGATCGGGAAGGCTGTACATGGGATTGACTCCATCTATGATGAGTGCGCCAATATTGCCCGCGTTCATATCAGCAATAAGTTTATTGACTGCCTTGATATTTCCCTGTCGAACATACCTTGGTACGGTCGGATCACAGGCCTGGCTTCCAAGAAGTTCATTGATTGAAAGA
The DNA here is from genome assembly GCA_041744575.1 of Muriicola sp. Classification (GTDB taxonomy): domain Bacteria; phylum Bacteroidota; class Bacteroidia; order Flavobacteriales; family Flavobacteriaceae; genus JTS-RE37. The sequence goes on along the minus strand of JBGTKP010000049.1, from coordinate 100,807 downwards.
GCCACTGATTGCGCATTGACATCTTCTAGTCCGGTAATGACCACTGCGGCCCCTTTGTTCTGAGCGATACTCCCTACGAGTGAATCCAGTCTCCTTTCAACAGCCTCCGGAAGTTCACCACCAACGGAGGTTCCGTTTAATTTGCCATATAATTTTGCCAGGGCGATCTTCTGGTGGGTTGGACTCATAGGAATCCTGGTATCAGCATTCGCACCTGTGAGAGACATATTGGACTCAAACTGTACGTGTTTCGACATTTTTCCATTCCCGGGGACACGGCCTGCGGCATAACCCTTGTCGAATCCTCCGCCCTGCCAGTCTCCCAGGAAATCTGCGCCAAAGGAGATAATAAGGCTCGCTTTTTCAAAATCATAGGTCGCCAGAGCCCGTTCCCCATATCTTGCCTCAAATGCGGAAAGCGCTGCGTCTTCGGAAATAGCATCATAGGTGACATGGGTGACATTTCCGAAATTGCTCCGGAAATCACCGATAAGGCGTGACATTGACGGACTGGCATAGGTCTGGGTAAGCAAGGCGATCTGTTTGGCACTACCCCTAAGTGATCCTAGTTTGGCTTTCGCAGCAGCATCAAGTGCAGCCCATTCCACTGGTTCCCCCTGTCCCAAAGGTCCCTGAAGTCTTGTACTGTCATAAAGGGAAAGAACGGAAGCCTGAACTCTTGCATTCGCACCGCCTCCGATGCGTGCTTCAGCATTATTTTCAATTTTTATGGGCCTTCCTTCCCTTGTTTTCACAAGGATACTCGCAAAGTCAAAGCCATTGGCCATGGTGGTCGCGTAATAATTGGCGATCCCCGGGATAATTCGCTCGGGTTGCACCACATAGGGAATGGATTTATGAACCGGTCCTTCACAGGCAGCCATGGTGGCTGCAGCCGTACTGAACCCAAGATACTTTAAAAAATCCCGCCGGTTGGTAGTACTTGCGGAGAGTTTGCCTTTATCCCCAAGGAATTCGTCTACCGGAATTTCTTCCGCAAATTCACGTTGTTTCAGCCTCTCAATAATGGAATTATCCGGGACCAGTTCCGCCTCGCTCTTCCAATATTTTTTATTTGATGCCATACGATTTATCTGAAATTATCTTATTAATAGTGGCACTTTCCGCATTCGAGTCCGCCCATCTGCTCTGCCGTAAGCTCTGCTACGCCATATTTTTTCGACAAGGCTTCATGTATTTTCTCGTAGTATTCATTGCCCTCAATTTTCACGTTGGTCTCCCGGTGACAATTGACACACCAGCCCATAGTAAGCGGAGAGAACTGATACATTACCTCCATTTCTTCTACAGGACCATGGCAGGTCTGACATTCCAGCCCTGCTACAGAAACGTGCTGGGAGTGATTGAAGTAGGCAAAGTCCGGTAATTGATGGATCCGTACCCATGAAACAGGTTGTGACTCTCCGGTATATTTCTGGTTTTCCTCATCCCAGCCCACCGCTTTGTATAATTTTTTGATTTCCGCTGTATAAAACTCGTTGGTATAACCATTCGCTATATCTTCCGAATTCGGCCCTTCGGGATTCCCGGTGTATTCATATATCGATTTGTGACAATTCATACAAACATTCAATGCCGGGATACCGGAAGTTTTGGATACCCTTGCTGAAGAATGGCAATATTTACATTCAATCTTATTGTCCCCTGCGTGTATTTTGTGCGAATAATGGATAGGCTGTATTGGCTGGTAGCCCTGATCCAGTCCAACTTGCATCATCCAGCCGTAGGCATAATAGCCACTGGCGAGGATGAGGAAGACGACAGTGACCAAAACCAGAAATTGGTTTTGAGCGAATGCTTTCCAGATAGGCGTCCGGGTAACCGCTTTTTCTTTCTCGATCACAATCCCGCTTGCGGCGGCTATACGTATCAGAGTTTTGTTGACCAGGAAGAGCATGATCACCAGAAGACCAAAAACCAGGGCCAGGGCCAGGAGGATTATTTCATTGGAAATTCCGGAACTTTCTCCTCCGGCACCCGGAGTTGCAACTGTCCCTGCAGCAGTCACCGGACCTGCGGCTTTCGGGGGGGCGGCGGTGTAGGCCAGGATGTTGTCTATATCTTCATTGGACAGCGTTGGAAAAGCAGTCATCGCTGTCTTATTGTATTCATTGTAAATCTTATTGGCGTAGGAATCGCCGGATGCGATCATGCCCGGGCTGTTTTTTATCCATGTATAAAGCCATTCCTTGTTCAGTCCTTCGGTTTCAGCAAGTCGGGCCTCTACATTGGCAAGGGCAGGGCCCGTCATCTTTCGCTCCAGGGCATGGCAGGAAGCACAGTTCTGAGTAAAAAGTTGTTTCCCTTTGACAAGATCACCGGAGCCTTCGGAGGTCTCGGTGGCAATTTCAGAAGCTTCAGTAGCTTCCGCTTCCGGCGCAGCAGGTTCTTCTTGTGATAAAAGGGGGTTGGAAAAGAGTAGGAAAACTACAAAACAAAAGCCAAAATATTTAGAAAATTGATCGCGGTACGGAACCTTTTTCATACTTGAATTATTTCTGTCGAAATTTTGCACGATACTTCCGTAAATTTGGTGAATTGCGCTGGCTTATCGTGGCTCAAATTGAGGACAAAAATACGACATAGACTTTATTTTGGAAATGTTAAAGGATTGATAATTTATAATTTATACCAATTCTAAATAAAGCCGGAAAGCCTAGATTCTGAGGTAAAAAATTACCTTTGTTGGACTCATACATACACTCATTCAGTAAATAAAATGAAAAGGCTCCTACCCATAATATTCATAACTGGTTTACACTATATACTTCCAGCCCAGAGCGGACGTATTACCCTCGTTCAGGATGATAAAATCACGGAACTTCTCGCGCTGTACAAATCGGTGAGTTCAACCGCTGAATTTTACACCATACAGGTAGGATTTGGCACATATGCAGAGGCAGAAAAACTAAAGTCGGAGGTCGGTGTTGATTTCCCAAATTGGTTTTCAAAAATCGTTTTCGATTCCCCGACTTACAGGGTACAGCTCGGGCAATTCAGAACCAAGATGGAAGCAGAACGTGAGTTCCTTGAAGTCCGTAAGAAATATCCTGCGGCCCTCATCCTGAAACCGGAGAAGAAACCATAGGTCGGAAGCGCTAAAAATCACCTCAGCCTTCAGTTGGGAATTCTTTACTAAATCATGTAACCAGGTATTGATTCGCAGTAAATTTCATGTACGAAAGGGCCGTGAGAATTATGCGAATTAAAGGAGGCCCTAAGTGTGGTCCATCTGAATAAATTGGTGAGTTTCCCGATGCGTTTGGAAAGCCCTAAAAAATTTAAAGGGTCTTTTTGACGGCCACTTCCTGGAAGGCTTCGACGATGTCATTCTCGCGAATATCGTTGTAATTCTTTATCTGCAATCCGCAATCGTAACCTTTGGCCACTTCTTTAGCGTCATCCTTAAAGCGTTTAAGAGAGGACAATTCTCCGGTAAAGATGACCACCCCATCCCTGATGAGACGCACATTGGAATTGCGGAATATCTTTCCGCTTGTCACCATACAACCGGCAATGGTTCCGATCTTGGAAATCTTAAAAGTTTCCCGTATTTCTGCTGTTCCCGAGATTTCTTCCTTCATTACAGGAGACAACATGCCTTCCATGGCATCCTTCAGATCATTGATGGCGTCATATATAATAGAGTACATCCTGATATCGATCTCCTCTTTATCTGCGATGTCTCTCGCATTCCCCATGGGTCTCACATTAAAGCCAATGACAATGGCATCGGAGGCAGAGGCAAGCAGTACATCTGTTTCCGTGATGGCGCCTACCCCTTTATGAATGATATTTACCTGTATTTCATCGGTAGACAACTTCTGGAAAGAATCGGTGAGGGCTTCTACGGAACCATCCACGTCTCCTTTAAGGATAATATTGAGTTCCTTGAAGTCGCCCAGCGCAATTCGCCTTCCAATTTCGTCAAGGGTAATATGTCTTTGTGTCCTCACGGATTGTTCCCGTAGCAACTGACTCCTTTTGGCAGCAATCTGTTTGGCTTCCTTTTCGTCTTCAAGTACGTGGAACTTATCACCTGCCTGAGGCGCCCCATCCAGACCAAGGATAGATATGGGAGAAGCGGGACTGGCCGATCTAACAGTCTTTCCTCTTTCATCATGCATGGCTTTTATTTTCCCGCTGCAGGTCCCTGCAAGGACATAGTCCCCGATTTTAAGGGTTCCGCCCTGAACAAGAATGGTTGAAACGTAGCCCCTGCCTTTATCCAGAAAGGCTTCCACCACAGTTCCGGAAGCCAGTTTGTCCGGATTTGCCTTGAGCTCCAGCAATTCAGCTTCGAGCAACACCTTTTCCAGGAGTTCCTTTACCCCTGCACCTGTCTTAGCAGAAATATCATGGGACTGGATCTTTCCGCCCCAATCCTCTACCAAAAGATTCATGTTCGCAAGACCTTCCTTGATCTTTTCCGGATTGGCGGATTGCCTGTCTATTTTATTAATGGCAAATATCAGGGGCACCTGGGCCGCCTGTGCATGACTGATGGCCTCCTTTGTCTGGGGCATGATGTCATCGTCTGCCGCAATAACAATTATGGCAATATCGGTGACCTGGGCGCCCCTCGCTCTCATCGCGGTAAAGGCTTCGTGACCTGGGGTGTCGAGAAAAGTGATCTTCTGCCCGCCATCCAGCATCACGGCATAGGCTCCGATGTGCTGAGTGATACCACCGCTTTCTCCGGCTATGACATTCTCTTTCCTTATATAATCCAGTAAGGATGTTTTTCCATGGTCCACATGTCCCATGACGGTGACGATAGGCGCTCTTGGTTTGAGATCCTCCGGCGCATCCGCATCTTCCTCGATGGCGTCTTCAATTTCCGCTGTTACAAATTCCACTTCATAGCCGAATTCATCGGCAACGATAGAAAGGGTTTCAGCATCCAGTCGCTGGTTCATGGTGACCATGATCCCCAGTGACATGCAAGCCGAGATAATATCCGTGGTTGGCACCCCCATCATGGTGGCTACCTCTCCGGCTGTCACAAATTCCGTGACCTTTAGGATTTTACTATCAAGTTCCTGTTGCTCCAGATCCTTTTCGGTCTGTTGCCGGTGCATGTCCCTTTTGTCCCTTCGGTATTTTGCGCCTTTCCCTTTTTTGGATTTCCCCTGTAATTTCTCCAGCGTTTCCCTTACCTGCTTCTGAACTTCCTCTTCCGTGGGCTCAACCTTGGGCATCGAAGCAAAGCGCTGACCTTTTTTAGCGACCGTCCTGGTCCTGGTATTTCCGGGGGCACCGTTTCCACTGACGATCCGCTTTCTTCTTTTGCGTTTATCCGCGGCCTCCGATTCCTTGGTTTTTTTTACGGGTTCAGGTTTCTTCTTGGGTTTGTCAAACTGGGATAAGTCGATTTTATCCCTCATGATCTTAGGACCCGAGAGTTTCTGATACTGCGTTTCAATTGCCTGGGGTTCTTCCGGAACCTCTTTCTTGGGAGCTTCCTTGGCTGGCATCACTTTCCCGGGTTCTTCCGCAGCTGGCTCTTTTTTGGCTTCTGTTTTCTGTACCTCAGGTTTCACTTCCTCCTCGGGAGGAGCAGTTTCGGTTGCCGTTTCCGTTTCGGGTTGCGCTTTTTTCTTGGGACTAAGATCTATTTTGCCAACTTGTTTCGGACCGGCAAGGACTGACTTCGCTTTCACCACTTCCCTTGAGGCCGCTCTTTTTTCTCGTTCCAGCCGCTTTTCTTCCTGCTCCTGTTCCAGTTGTATTCTCAGGGCTTCCTTCTCCTTGCGTTTCTCCTCTCCTACTTCCTTGGACGCAACTTTTTTGCTCATATCCGTCTGGAACTCATCCAGCAAAACCTGGTATACTTCATCGGAGATTTTTGTAGTCGGCCTGGAATCTACTTTGTGGCCATTGGCCGCAAGGTAATCCACTGCCCTTTCCAGTGAAATATTGAGTTCTCTTAAGACTTTATTAAGCCTAATCGTTGCATTATCTGACATAAATATGTTCCTAATCCTTAATTTCGCCGCTAATATATGGCTTAATCTTCAAATTCTTCTTTTAGTATCCTGACAACCTCCAAAATAGTCTCCTCTTCCAAATCGGTTCTTTTTACCAGATCGTTGACATCCTGTTCCAGGACACTTCTGGCGGTATCCATCCCGATCTTTTTCAGTTCATCGATGATCCAGCCTTCAATTTCATCGGAGAATTCTGTCAGTTCCACATCTTCTTCCACCCCTTCACGGAAGACATCTATTTCATACCCGGTGAGCTGCCCTGCAAGGCGGATATTATGTCCTCCCCGCCCGATGGCCTTTGATACTTCCTCGGGTCTCAAATACACCTGCGCCGTTTTTTTCTCATCATTTAGTTTCACAGACGATACCCTGGCCGGGCTCAATGCCCTGGTGACCATTAACTGAGGATTGTTGGTCCAGTTGATCACGTCTATATTTTCATTTCCGAGTTCCCGGACAATGCCGTGGATCCTGGAACCTTTCATGCCGACACAGGCGCCCACCGGATCAATCCTGTCGTCATAGGAATCCACTGCTACTTTGGCTTTCTCTCCCGGGATACGGACGGCCTTTTTGATGGTGATCAACCCGTCAAATACTTCCGGAATTTCCTGAAAGAACAATTGTTCCAGGAAGACCGGGGAAGTCCTTGACATGAGGATCATGGGTTTGTTTCCCTTTAGTTCCACACTTTCTATGATCCCGCGCACGTTGTCGCCCTTTCTGAAAAAGTCGGATGGGATCTGCTTGTCTTTTGGGAGGATAATTTCATTGCCTTCATCGTCGAGCAGGATGATGGCCTTGTGCCTGATGTGATGTACCTCAGCCGTATAGATTTCCCCTTCAAGATCTTTGAACTGTTTGTAGATGGTGGTATTATCATGCTCGTGGATCTTGGAAATCAGATTCTGGCGAAGCGCCAGGATAGCCCTCCTTCCGAGGTCTATCAGTTTTACTTCTTCAGATACATCTTCACCCACCTCAAAATCGCGCTCTATCTTTCGCGCTGCGGTCAGGGAGATTTCCGCGTTCGAATCCTCCACCTGTCCGTCTTCTACTACCACCCGGTTTCTCCATATTTCAAGATCCCCTTTGTCCGGGTTGATAATAATGTCAAAATTATCATCGGACCCGAATTTTCTTTTCAGGGCACTACGAAAGACTTCTTCCAGGATGGCCATGAGCGTTACCCTGTCAATGAATTTATCATCTTTAAATTCTGAAAAAGATTCGATCAGCGCAATATTTTCCATTTTGATCTACGTTAAAATTTTAATACAACTTTTGCTTCTTCAATTTCAGAAATAGGAATTTCCTGTGTTTTCTGAACGGTAATTTTTCCCTTGCCCACGGGTTTGACCTCCCGGGATTTCCACTCAAGGGTGATGGCTTCCGCCGTGGCGTTCCGGAGCTTTCCCTCAATGGTTTGCCCGGAGGTGGTGACTTTCAATGTCCTTCCAATATTCTTTTTGTATTGCCTGGGGATCGTTATCGGCGCTGTGGCCCCGGCCGAGGCGACCTCCAGAGAAAAATCGTGCGCTTCCCTGTCCAGCTGATGTTCGATCGCCCTGCTGATCTTCATACAATCCTGCAGATTGACTCCCTCATCCCCGTCCAAAACGATGCGGATGGCCTGGTCCGGAGAAATCGAAAAATCGATCAGAAACAGACTTTCATTTTCCCTGAGCGCCTCATGCAACAATGTCTCCACTTTTTCCCTGAACATATACCCCCTCTGTAATTCTTAACTGCCTTTCACATTTGTGTATGCCCCAAAGTAGGCGGGCACCTGGAAAATCGAATTTCATTTTCAGTAATAAAAGAGGGGACAAATTGTCCCCTCATGAATACTTCGATATCATTTCAGTAAGGCAAATATACAACTTTTTCATTATTTATATAAAAAAAGCGGGATATTCCGCAACATATCAGGGGATTGCCCGGAAAGCACCGAATTTCAGGGATGTTTTATAACATGTGCTCATTTTGTCCTTGTAGATCTCATTGCTTTACAGTTTTTGCCTGGGAACTCAGCGAATGATCCGCTGCAAGTTTACTTTTTTTTATTTCGATCCTCCCTTTAGCTTTAAGACTCCATTCATCTCTGCAGGACCAATAAGTGAGCCCAGCGCGACAGGGATGATTTGGGTCTGTATGATTGAGCCGGCATAACTTCTAAGACAATAATTTCCTGAACAACACTGTTCAGAGGTATCCTACGCAAAAAAAAATCCCGATGCCTGGGCATCGGAATCTGTATCTCTACTAGTTGGCCTACTAGGACTCGAACCTAGAACGACTGGACCAAAACCAGCTGTGTTACCAATTACACCATAGGCCAATGCCACTTAAGAGCCCGCAAATTTAAGACAAACTTTTGTTTGCGCAAACATTTTTAAAGACAATCCCACAAATTAGGAAGCCATGTAAACAGGTGGCAATTAACTGTCACAGCTCTATCTGCCGTAGCGCAAAAAGACACGGGAGTTAAGCGGTCGCGCCGCACCATGAAATTTGAATCCGGAGGACTATCCAATTCCCGCTCAATCCACCGATCCCAGTGTATCCGGAGATCCTTACGGCACGCTTACGGGCTCGTATTTAGGCTGTTAAAGCTTTACCAAAAATAGCAACCCATATCTATTTAAATTAGTAAATTCGCCCCGACTGCCAAAATCGCATTGCATGTTTTCAAAGAATTTCGAGAAGTGGGACACCATCGCGGGATGGACTGTCTTTTTCATTGCCCTAATTATCTATATCATCACTGTTGAACCCACCGTCAGTTTCTGGGATGCAGGGGAATATATCACTACTTCCGCAAAACTGCAGGTCGCGCACCCTCCGGGCGCGCCGCTGCTTCAGATGATCGGCGCCTTTTTTGCCATGTTTGCCACCGCTCCGGAACAGATAGCCAGGATGGTGAACTATTTGTCCGGGGTTTCAAGCGCGTTCACGGTCCTGTTCATGTTCTGGACGATCACCAATTTAACGAGGAAACTCATTTCCAGGGAGGAACCCCTGTCTGAAAGCAAAAGTATCGCAGTTCTGGGAAGTGGTCTGATCGGCGCCCTCACCTTTGCCTTTTCAGATAGCTTTTGGTTCAATGCCGTGGAGACGGAAGTGTACGCCATGGCCAGCATGATCATGGCCCTGTTGCTATGGATGGGACTGAAGTGGACCGATAATCTGGAAACTCCGCGTGGGAACCGCTGGCTGTTACTCATTTCCTTTGTCATCGGGCTGACCTTTGGCGTACAGTTTATGGGATTTCTTGCCATTCCCTCCATTGGTTTGCTTTATTTCTTTAAAAAGTATGAGACCACTACCGTGAAAAATTTCCTGCTGGCCAATGTAGCGGTTATAGTCATCCTTTTGCTGGTGTACAAATTTTCCCTCACCTATGTATTGAAAGTATTCGGGTGGAGTGAAGTCTTTTTTATCAATAGTATTGGATTGCCTTTCAATTCCGGGACCATCATCATGGGGCTGATCTTTGCAGCAGCGTTTTATTTCGGTCTGAGGTACACCAGAAGGAACAATTACCCAACGGCCAACACCATCGTTCTTTGCGGGATGTTCCTCATCCTGGGATTTTCTTCCTGGCTAATGCTCCCGATCCGGGCCAACGCCAATGTGGTGATCAATGAGAACAATCCATCCGATGCGAGATCGCTGCTGGCATACTATAACAGGGAACAATATCCTGGCGTGGACAGTCCTGTTTACGGCACCTATTACACAGATATGTTCGCCCAGCCCGGAGAGGAAGTGGATGACAAACCCAAGTATGAAAAGGATGAAGCCCTGGGGAAATATATCATTGTCAATAAATACGAGGATGCCATCCAGGGTCCGAATCCTGCGCACCAGGGTATCCTCCCCCGACTCTGGAGTGATCAGAATGCCGAAAATTATATGAAGTTTTTCGGGGCGGTTGATTTTAAAATGACCAACGCAAATGAGGAGCTGAACACTGCTGTGCAACAACTCAGGACCGGATATGAAAACGGAGAGATCGATGAAGAGCAGTACATTGGTTTTCTCAAGCAATTCAATGAATATATTGAGGTACTGCCGCCAACGGTCTGGCAGAATATCCGATATATGTTCGAATTCCAGTTCGGGTACATGTACTGGCGCTATTTTATGTGGAATTTTGTTGGAAAACAGGATGATGTTCAGGGACGCTACAATGGCAATGGTGAGTGGTTAAGCGGAATAGGTTTTATAGACAGCCTTCGTTTGGGCAGCCAGAAGGACCTCCCGCAGGATGTGCTGGACAATAAGGGCAGGAATACCTATTTCTTTTTGCCTTTGTTGCTCGGATTGGTCGGACTTGTCTTCCAGATCTCCAGAAATCCAAAGCAATTCTGGGTGTTTTTCGTATTTTTTCTTTTTACCGGGCTCGCCATTCAATTTTATACCAACCCTACCATCTTTCAACCCAGGGAGCGCGATTATTCGCTGGTGGGCTCGTTTTACATTTTCGCTATCTGGATAGGCCTTGGCGTGTACGGGCTTTTCGAAGAATTTAAAAAATGGATAAAGCCACGAATGCTGGCTCCGGCAGTGCTCCTGGTTTCCCTTGTAGCTGTTCCCGGTTTAATGGCTTTCCAAAACTGGGATGACCATGACCGCTCCAATCGCTATACGGCACGTGCAAGTGCGAGAGCCTATCTTGATTCCTGTCAGGAAGGTGCAGATGCCATGCTTTTTACGATCGGGGACAATGATACCTTTCCCTTGTGGTACGCCCAGGAAATAGAAGGCCACAGAACTGATGTCCGCGTTATTTGTACGAGTCTCTTTGCAACCGACTGGTATGTGGACCAAATGAAACGAAAGGCTTATGAAAGCAGTCCTGTTCCTTCGCAATTGACTCATGATCTTTATCGTTACGGCAACCGTGACGTAATTTATTATCAGGGATTGCCGGGGATTGCGGAAAAGCGATGGGACATCAGCGACTTTATGAACTGGATCGCCAGCGACAAGCCACAGACAAAGCTGCGATATATCCTTGAAAAGAAAGGCGCAGATCTGAGCGAATATTCCGAAAGCACCCTGGACCTGGTCTACTACCCAACGCATCAGATCCGAATTCCCGTTAATAAGAAAAATGTCCTGGATACCGGACTTGTCAAGGCAAAGGACAGTGCGCTTATCGTGGACTATATTGATGTTGACCTCCCAAAGAGTGCGCTCCCGAAGAACCGCATCCTAATGCTTGACATCATGGCAAACAATGACTGGAAACGTCCCATTTATTTTTCTGGTGGCAGCTTTGACAAGGCAGAATATATCTGGATGAAGGATTACCTTCAGCTTGATGGGCTTGCCTACAAACTTGTCCCTATTGAAACCAAGAATCGCAGCGCCTTTGAAATGGGCCGGATCGACACTGATCTGATGTATGATATTGTCACCAAATGGGATTGGGGGAACTCCGGAAGCCCGGACATCTATCATGATCCCCAGACCCGGACTCAGGGACTTTCGTTCCGCGGCAACCTTGCCCGTTTAATGGAAAGCCTCATAGAAGAAAATAAGATTGATAGGGCAAAGGACATTATTGAGCTGGCTATAACCAATATGCCCGTGGCCTATTTTGGCTTTTATACTTTTGTAGAACCATTTATAGATGGGTACTATAAGGTGGGTGAAACCAAAAAAGCAAGGGACCTTTTTAGTCAGCTGAAAAAAATCTATCAGGACAGGCTCGATTATTATGCGGGAATTTCGGTAGACGAGCAGTACGAAAGGATTGAGGATATTGTAGCGGACATGGAGGCATACCGAAGGAATATCGATATGCTGATTGCCAATGACGACCGGGAGTTATCCGAAAAGGAAACCCTGATTTTCAATGATTACATAGATCAGTTCAGCCACTTCTACCAGGATGATAATCTCCTGGAAGAACCCGGCATGACCGACCCGGATATCATAGATTCCCTGCCGGTATCCGATACTACGGAAATTGATCAGACGCGAACGGCGAGGGAGCCGGATAGTATTTCGCTGCCTGACGGACTGTAATGCGGTTACCATCAGGCGGGATGGCCACGGACCCATTTTAGTACTGCTCCCCTGCCAGACACCTCCTCCCGGGGTAAAGTAATGAAGGTGCCTATTATGCCATCACAGGATATGATCCATCAGGAAGGCACGTTCAGAAAAAATCAGAGGTATTCATTGAGGATGCCGATGAGGGTATTGGCATCCTGTTCACCACTCTGGCGCCAAACCATTTCACCCTTTTTATAGATCATCAAAGTAGGAAGCCCTTTTACACGCAGGGCCTGGGAAAGTTCTTTATTCTTGTCTACGTCAATCTTAATCACCTTGCCTTTATCCCCCAATGCGGCTGCCACATCCCGGAGTACCGGGTGCATGGAGGTTGACTGCTCATTCCATTCGGCATAGAAGTCCAACAACACAGGGATATTCAGATCTATTAACTCTCCGAATTTAGACATATGTAAATCATTGGGTTAGGCTTCAAATGTATGAAAAAATGTTAAAATACCAGTGCCGCCCACCATTTTGTAAAGTCTGTCCTAGTTAAATTCACGTTAAAGATTTTCGCTTTAATGTGAGCACGGTGATTTCGGGCCAGATTCCCACACGGCCCGGATAGCCTAAAAACCCAAATCCCCTGTTTACATTGATCAATTGCCCCATTTCCTCGTAGATCCCGGCCCAATATTTATATCGCCATTTTACGGGACTCCATTTAATAACGCCGGGGATCTCGATGCCAAATTGCATCCCGTGGGTGTGTCCGCTCAGCGTCAGGTGGTAATGAGTTTCATCTTTAAGGACCACATCTTCCCAATGCGATGGGTCATGGCTCATCAGGATCTTGAAATCGTCTTTTCCCACCCCTGAAGAAGCCAGACGCAGATCCCCGGCCTTTTTAAAACCACCCCTCCCCCAATTCTCGACCCCTATAAGGGCCATCTTGTCCGTCCCCCTTGTGAGATACGTACTTTCGTTCAATAGCAGATTAAAACCCATGGATTTTTGCAGACTTTTGAGTTCTTCCAGGTTCTGTTGTTTGGCGGAAGGCGAATCCCATGTGATGTAATCGCCGTAATCGTGGTTTCCAAGGACTGAATAAATACCGTCAGGGGCCTGAAGTGTAGAAAATAATTCTGCCCATGGTTTCATTTCCTCTGTCTTGTTGTTGACAAGGTCTCCCGTGAAGAGAATGACATCACTCTTTTGATTGTTTACCAGGTCCACGGCATAGGCTATTTTCCTCCGGTTGTCAAAACTGCCACTGTGAATGTCAGAAATCTGGGTGATCCGGTATCCGTCAAAAGCGGGCGGCAAATCATCAAATTCCAGGGTGTAGCTGAGCACTTTAAAATTGTATTTCCCTCTGTACATCCCATACAACAGTGCCGAAAAAGGCAAGGTGGCGATTCCCAAAGCGACAATGCTCAGAAACCTCCGGCGGGTAGGAATACTGAATTCAGCCGAAGTACCGAAAAACTTCTGATAGGTCCCGGAAATGAGCCGGAAAATATCTTCTGAAAACAGGAAAAGGATGGTGATAAGTTTAAAAGTTAGTATGGCGAGCAGAAACCCGAAAGCATAACTTTTAGGACGGCTCAGTACGCGCTCTGCAGGATCTCCCCAGGTAAACTGGTATATAAAATTCCCGAGTACAATAAGCGACACTATCGTGGTGGTATAGTACACCCAGGGATGCCTGGTGACCGTTTTCATCGCCTGCAGGGTGTAAAATCCCATAATGCAATAGATGACTATGAAAACGATCCATCTGAGCATAGTTGATTTTTTGCAAATATATTTCTTTCAGTCCCGGCAGGAGGACTCCATTACACATTATTTAACGGTATCGACAATTTTACGGATGGTCTCAGGATTGCTTATAGCATAGACATCGTCCCTGAAAAAGGTAGTGGAATACATAGACACGGCAGGGCTCTCTGTCATATTTCTTTGAAATGAAGTAGCAGAAAAATGTACTGCTTTAAAGCCTTTGTCCCGGAAATAGATGACATTATCCGGATTGATTCCCCCACCCGGAATGATCGTACACTTTCGGGTGGCAGCATGCAGCTCCAGTAATAATTCCCGTCCTTTCCAAACATTTGCCTGTTGTCCGGAAGTGAGGATCTCGTTTATTCCAATATCTTCAAGCTGGCGCAGTGTCATTAATGGATTTTTTGCCCAGTCAAAAGCCCTGTGAAATGTAAATGTTAGTGGTCCGGCCACTTCCTGAAGGACAGCCGTCCTCTTCAGATCCGGATGCGATTCCGGGGTGAGGATGCCAGATACGATTCCGTCAAATCCAAATTCCCTGCAGAGGATGATATCTTCCTTCATAATCTCAAATTCCTCCGCAGAATAGGTGAAATCTCCACTTCTCGGTCGGATCAGCACTTTAACAGGAATGTGAACCTGCTCCCGGATTTTCTGCAGGACGGCGTAGGATGGTGTAATCCCACCAACTCCTAACTCTGAACATAGTTCGATCCGGTCTGCTCCTGCATCCTGGGCATTCAACGCCGATTGAACCGAATTGGCACAAACTTCTATGATCATTATGCTTATATTTAGCCTCCTAAAAGTAAACAACCCCCATAGATGAAACGAAGAAATTTTCTCAAAAATTCCACCCTTGGAACGGCAGGAGTCGTTTCATCAGGACTCCTTGCTTCTCCGGCCGGTATTTTGTCGGAATCAGCAGCCGGCGATTCCTTTAAGGGTATTCAGGGCAAGCTTCCGGTGGTTATTGCTACCTGGGATGTTCCCAATGCAACCACAAAGGCGTGGGAGATCCTTGTCAAAGGCCAATCTGCCCTGGACGCTGTAGAACAGGGTGTAATGATAGAAGAAGCGGATGTTTCCAACCAGTCCGTCGGCAAGGGCGGCCGGCCGGACAGGGATGGTCATGTGACCCTGGATGCCTGTATAATGGATAAGGAGAGCCGTTGCGGCGCCGTAGTCTACCTGCAGAATATTGTACATGCCGTATCGGTTGCACGCAGGGTCATGGAAGATACTCCCCATGTGATGCTCGCCGGTTCCGGGGCGGAGCTATTTGCCTACGAAAAAGGGTTTAAAAAGGAAGACCTGCTTACGGAAAAATCAAGGAAGGATTGGCTGGAATGGAAAAAGACCTCTGAATACAAACCTGTAATCAACATAGAAAATCACGATACGATCGGCATGCTCGCCATAGACGCCAACGGAGATATTGCCGGGGCCTGTACTACCAGTGGGATGGCTTATAAAATCGGAGGCCGTGTCGGAGATTCCCCGATCATCGGAGCCGGGCTTTTTGTGGACAATGAAGTCGGAGGCGCAACTGCCACCGGGGTTGGGGAAGAAGTGGTGCGAACCGTGGGAAGTTTTCTCATCGTAGAACTCATGAGACAGGGTAAATCTCCGCAGGAGGCTTGTGAAGAAGGCGTACGGCGGATTGTTGCCAAACATGGCGATCGTCCGGATTTCCAGATCGGATTTATTGCCATCAATAAAGAAGGCGTGTCCGGTGCCTGCTGTGTTCAGCCTGGGTTCAGCTACAGGAAATACTCCGGGCAGGGCCACAGCAATAACATGGTCAAAAGTTATCTGACTCCTTGATCGCTATGAGAAACTAATCCAACTTTGTAATTTCAGTAAACCGCAGGATCTACACCTATGGCAGAACAAAAACGACTATTTCTACTGGATGCATATGCCCTAATTTTCAGAGGGTATTTTGCTTTGATAAAGAACCCCCGAATCAATTCCAAAGGGATGGATACCTCTGCCATTCTTGGATTTATGAATTCACTTTTAGATGTTATCAACAGGGAACGTCCGGATCACCTGGCGGTCTGTTTCGATAAAGGGGGCAGTACCGACAGAACCGAGATGTACGCAGAATATAAGGCGAACAGACTGGAAACCCCTGATGCCATCCGGGTGGCAGTCCCCTATATACAGGATATCCTCAATGCGATGCACATTCCGGTGGTGGAGCTGGAAGGCTGGGAAGCGGATGATATTATCGGAACCCTTGCAAAACAAGCAGAAAAAGAGAACTACAAAGTCTTTATGGTGACCCCTGACAAGGATTTCGGCCAGCTTGTATCCGAAAATATATTTATGTATCGTCCCGCAAGGCTTGGGAATGGCATTGAAATCTGGGGCATCCCGGAAGTTAAAAAAAGGTTTGGGGTTGAAAGGCCTGAGCAGGTAATAGATTACCTGGGTATGATGGGCGATGCCAGTGACAATATTCCCGGTCTCCCCGGAGTAGGTGATATGACGGCCAAAAAATTTATCAAGGAGTTCGGATCCATGGAGGGACTTCTCGCGAATACAGACAAATTAAAGGGAAAGATGCGTGAGAAGGTAGAAGCGAATGCCGAGCTTGGACTCCTTTCCAAAAAACTAGCGACCATTTGCATCGACTGCGATGTAGCATTTAATGCGGAAGACTATGAACTATCTATGCCCGATGGGATCCGGGTACAGGAAATCTTTGAGGAGCTGGAGTTTCGGCGTATGAAAGAGCAGTTTCTAAAGATATTCTCGGTGGAAAAGGCCGAGGCCTCCACCGAGTCTACCCACCCTGAAAACGGCAGGAAACAAACCCAGGCAGCAGGAAGCGGGCAGTTTGCGCTTTTTGACAATGATGCCGACGGTCCAGCAACCATTACGGAATTCTCCGGACGGAAGACCATCAGGGATATACCTCATGTATACCAGAGTGTTCAGGACGGGTTGGGGATGGAATTGTTTCTCCAGAAGTTAATGAAGCAGTCGTCCGTCTGTTTTGATACCGAAACTACCTCACTCAACCCTTTGATAGCCAAACTTGTAGGGATAGCATTTTCATGGGAGGCCGGGAAGGGATTTTACGTCCCTTTTCCAGACTCTCAGCAGGATGCGCAACGGCTGCTGGAACGGCTGCGGCCTTTCTTTGAAGCCGGCCACATCGAAAAAATCGGACAAAACCTGAAATACGATATCAAGGTACTTCAGAAATACAATATTTCTGTGGAGGGTCCCCTGTTTGATACCATGCTTGCACATTATCTGATCAACCCGGATATGCGTCATAATATGGATGTGCTTGCCGAAACCTATCTGAACTACACTCCGGTCTCCATTACAGAACTTATAGGAAAAAAAGGGAAAAATCAGTTGAACATGCGTGATGTTCCTCTGGAGCAGCAAACTGAGTACGCCGCAGAAGATGCCGACGTAACCTATCAGCTGGCCCAACATTTCAGACCGGAACTGACCAATGCCAAAACGGAAAAATTATTTGGAGAGATAGAGATCCCCCTGCTCCGCGTCCTTGCGGCCATGGAGACGGAGGGGATCCGGCTGGATGAACCATTTCTAAAGACACTTTCCAAAAAACTTGAGGGCGATATCGGGCAACTCGAGAAAAAGATCTATGAGGCTGCAGGTGAAAATTTCAATATTGCCTCTCCGAAACAACTGGGAGATATTTTATTCGTGAAGTTAAAGCTGATAGACAAGCCCAAAAAGACAAAGACCGGGCAGTATTCCACAGCGGAAGATGTCCTGTCCTATCTTGCAAAAGACCATCAGATCATCCGGGATGTTTTGGATTACAGGGGACTGTCAAAATTGAAGAGCACTTATGTGGATGCCCTTCCTGAGCAGATTGAACCCTCAACAGGCAGGGTACACACCGATTATATGCAAACGGTGGCAGCAACGGGCAGATTAAGCAGCAATAATCCCAATTTGCAGAATATCCCAATTAGGACCGAAAGGGGCAGGGAGGTTCGGAAAGCGTTTGTGCCAAGAGACAAGGATCACCTCTTGCTTTCGGCGGATTATTCCCAGATAGAGCTCAGGATCATCGCTGCGCTCAGTGAGGAATCCACAATGATCGAAGCCTTTAAGAACGGGGAAGACATCCATGCCTCCACCGCTTCAAAGGTATTTAATCTCCCATTGGAGGAGGTTACCAGGGAACATCGCAGCAACGCCAAAACGGTAAATTTTGGGATTATATATGGCGTGTCCGCATTTGGATTAAGCAACCAGACGGCACTGTCCCGTTCTGAAGCAAAAGACCTTATTGACACCTATTATAAGACCTATCCAAAGTTGCGCAATTTTATAAGCAGTCAGATCGACTTCGCAAGAGAACATGGTTATGTGCAAACCATCCTTGGAAGAAGACGTTACCTTAAGGATATAAATGCCGGGAACCAGGTGGTCCGTGGGGCTGCCGAACGCAACGCCATTAACGCCCCCATTCAGGGCAGCGCTGCGGATATTATTAAGATTGCGATGATCAATATTTATAAAAGGCTTCAGGAAGGCGATTTTAAATCCAAAATGCTATTGCAGGTGCATGATGAGCTCGTATTTGATGTCTATCGTCCGGAAGAAGCAGACCTCCGTAGCCTGATAAAAAAAGAGATGGAAAATGCCTACCCGCTGGAAGTACCTCTGGTGGTGGATATGGGTGTCGGAAAAGACTGGCTGGAAGCACATTGATGGGTGGCCCTAGCCGCAGCAGCCATTTCCATCCCCCTTATTGAAAAACAAAATTGTAGGTTACGGCAAAGAGTGGGCTGTTGAGTACCGACAGTTCGTAGCTTCCCAGGGGGCTTCCGAGAAATACCTCGGCGTTTTCTGCCCCTGAGCGTTGTGCATAATAGAGATTGAACGGGTTTCTTCTTGAATAAACATTGTAGATGGTAAAGGTCCAGTCTCCCATCCATTTCCTGTTTTCCTTACGGCTGTAAGCTACCTTCCAAGAGAAATCAAGCCGGTGATAGGGTCGCAATCTCGAATTGTTGCGTTCGATAAAAATGGGAATATCAATTTCTTCAATTCTAAAGATGCTATTAGCCACCGTATAGGGTCTGCCCGTCTGCCCTGTAAAATTAAAACTCCAGGTGTTGTACTTGTCGCCTTCAAAATTGATCGTCCCGTTCAGGACATGCGGCCTGTCAAAATCTGAGGGATACCATTCGTTGTTATTCACCCTGTCAGCCAATTTTTCGTTCTGAGAACGCAGCAGGCTACGGGACCAGGTATAGTTGAACCATCCGTTAATTTTTCCCTTGTCTTTCTTAAAACTAAGTTCGGCCCCATATGCCTTCCCTTCGCCCTGAACCACATCCCTTTCAAGAAATTCCTGGAGGAAGAAATCGGCCCCGGGTTTGTAGGTCAGATTATTGTCGGATGCCCGGTAATATCCTTCGAGTCCCATTTCTATGGCATTGTCAGACAGGTTTTTGTAAATTCCGAGGCCGTAGGTAGTGCTGCTCTGAGGTTGAATATGAGGATCCGAAGTCTTCCATCGGGAGGTCGGAAGCGGGGTGGTGGTATTGTAAATATTCTGGAGATATTGATTGAGGCGGGCGTAACTTGCTTTAAGGGAAACGGTTTCTCCTACTTTGTAACTTGCCCCAAGGCGTGGTTCAAGACCATTATACGTTTTCACCCCTGCGCCTTTCCCGAAAACACGGGTCCCAAGTAAAACCCCGCTGTTTTCTTCAAAACTTGCCTGAACATAGGGCCCGACAAATACAAAATGATTGAATCTCAGACCTCCCGAAACAGTCAGTTGCCCGGTGGCTTTCCAATTGAGGTTGCCAAAAGCAGAAAATTCATAGCTGGTCTCTTTCATGAGGTTGACCGGGTTGATATTGTTGGTGCTGCCCGGATCAAGCCTGCCAGGGCTGATGTCATATCTACTCGCCTGGACGCCCACGTAATAGTCTGTCTTTGTGTTGATTTCCCTGGAATATTCCGTAATAAAGCTAAGGTAGGCGATACCTGATTCAAAGGTGATTTCATTGGGATTATCCCGTTCCGGAAAGATGGTTTTCGGCGTATAATCGCTGCCAACGAAAATAGTCCTCAGGTTCGCGTTATTTTTAAAGGTGTGGGTCCAGTTCAGGGTACCATTGAGGGTTTGAAAGTCATACTGGTTTTTATCCGAATTGATATCTTGTATTTTGGTAATCAGGTCAAGCTGATAAAAATCCTTACTTACAAATCCCGTAAACGCAATCTGGTCATTCTCGCCGGCGAGGTATAACAATTTCGTCGTAGCATCGTAGAATCTGGCTTTGGTATTGTCCAGGCGTTCAGAAATAACAGGCAATAAAAAATCTGTGAATCCTACCCTGCCTCCTGCGATTAGCATCAGCTTGTCCTTGATCAGCGGGGTTTCTAAGGCAAGTCTGCTGGATACCAAACCTACCCCTCCGGAAAGTTTAAATTTATCTACATAAGGGTTTTTGACCTTCACATCCAGGACCGAGGTACTTCTACCGCCATATCTCGCAGGAATATTGGCCCGGTACAAATCCACCGTTGCCAGCACTTCCGGGGTAAATACAGAAAACAGCCCGAAAAGGTGGGTCGGGTTGAAAATAGGTGCATGATCCTGGAGGATTAAATTCTGATCCAGGGAGCCTCCCCGGATGGAAAGTCCATTGCTGACTTCTCCAGCATTATTAACACCAGCCAGCAAAGTCATTCCCCTCAATACATCAAACTCTCCAATGGCTGCCGGTATTTTTTTAAGTTCCTGTGATGTGAGTTGCAATGCGCCCATCTGTGGAGATTCCAGATTCTCCAGAATTCTTCTGGCACGTACAATCACTTCAGACAGTTGTTCCTCGCGTTCCAGCAGCCCAATCTCTAAAATGACGTCCCTATTCAGTTCAAGGGATTGAACATATTCCTGAAATCCGATATATCGGATGGTTAATGTGTAGGTATCCTCAGGCAAAGTGATGGAAAATCTTCCGGCAGCATTGGAGACGCCACCACAATTGCATGGATCAACCGAAATCTGGGCGTTGTCCAGAGGTAGACCCGTGTTCTCGTTGAGAATTTTGAAGGAGAGGTCATGATCCTGCTGTTGGGCATAGGAAAAAAATACCGCTGCCAGCATGAAGTTTACGAGTAGATTTTTTACAACCATAGCATGTCTTCTGATTACTGATCGATCCATGCATCTGGTCGAATCCCCGTGCGGAACCTGCCTTCAATACAGGGGGCAGTATATACATTTGGGGGGGGAACCGCCTCTTCCCCTTCCGGCTGATTTAATATGACCATTTCAAGCGGGTTCTCTTCTATGTCCTTTCTCACGATGAATATGGGGCTGACCACGGTGGCAGCGGCGGTAAAACGTCCCAGGACGAATTCATCCGGATCATCCGGATTGTACATATTCCCAACCAAAGCTGCAGGCAGCGGGGCATTGAAACCGGAATTATTATCAACGAGATCCTTCAGGGTTTTGTAATATCTGAAGGCATCGGGTGAAAGGGAAAACTGTTGTAATTCTATCAGGATGTCTCGTTTTGTAAACAGATAAATATCCCCAACCGGCAGTGAAGTAACGGTGGTTCCGTTCGTAAATTCATCAGAAAAAAGGGCAATTTTTGTGTTGTACCTTATTTGCCAGCACCTCGGTTCACAGGCATATGTATAATAAGGTTTGATCGCCGGTGGTATTTCCCCCTGCCTTGGAGGAGTACACTCCCCGTTTCTCAATAAACTCAGGGTGCACAACCTGCAGAATTCTAGCCTCTCGAAACTCCGGAAGCTCCATAGGTAGTAATTGCGTTCCGACTCCGGATCAACAAAACTTGCCAGAATGGTATGTCCGGGCAATGGCTTTTCGTTATCGCTTAAATCAAGTTGCGCATCGTAGCGTACATCCAGGCTGGATACAGGCACCTTCCCGCTTATGGTTTCCGGAGCGGAAAGATAGGTTGTACCATCTTCCAGGACTACCCTTAATTCCCAGGTTTCTCCATCTTTGGCACTAAAGTCTTCGGGAGCGCTGTAGACCTCGTTATTCTCAATCAATAGGATAATTGAGCCTGTTGCCTTATTCTCAAAAGTGACCGTAGCGGCCGGGACAAACAGATTGGTATTGACCCCGAATTCTCTGGCTGACTTTGAAACGTTAACATAGGAAGCGCCATTGGCATTGGATATTAGGGCATCTATATATACAAGTCCCAGTTTATATTCAAACTCAGGTGAAACCGGGTCGATACATGCAGAGCACAATGACAGGACGGCCAATGCCAGGGCGTATATTGGAAAGACCTTTACAGCATTTTGGGCCATGTATTCATTTTTTTATAAATATATAAAGTTTTTGATAGGTCGGCCAGTCTAAATAGAGGTGGTCATTTTCAGGAAATCAGGAGTAGCGGATTTGCTTCCCGGACTGATGAATCAGTTATAAAGGTATGCATCGCTTTCCAGGTTCGGTCATATGCCTTTTCCGGACGGAACACTTGGTAATTTTCAGGAGGAACCCGTGCTGCTTCTCATAGCTGTTCCCCGACGATAATAATTCTTGAAGTAATCGCACGATGAACCAACAATTCATACATTGAAATTCACTATGATGCAGCTCTGGAACAGACATCTGTCAGTTGCGGTTCACACCATGGATCTGTAATGTTCCTAGAATACGAAGCGATAGGTGGCTTTGATCAGGAAGATGTTCAAGGGTTGATCTCCTCCGAAGACATTGTCACCGAGATTTTTAAAAAGGGTTGCCTGAGGATCTCCGGCCTGAGAAAGATCCTGAGACCATACAAGAAATATTTCGGAACCCGGAATATACTCCCATCGGATCACCAGGTTGGACCGGAATTGTACGAATGAGAAATCGGGGTCGCCAAAACTGTACTCGGAGGCCCCATCCAGGTTTTCATCTACAAAGTAGGTATCATCCTGGAATGAAAGCTGATTGGGCGCATAGGTGGTAATTCTGTCCTCAAATCGCTCGGCCAGCGGGTCGCTGACATATTTGAACCCCGAATAACGACCTCTCGAAATAAACGGCTGCCCCCAGTACTGAACACTAAGATTGGGATTAATGGTGTAATTCAGCCTCAAGGACATGCTGAGGGTACGTTGCTCAATTGTGCCGTTCAGGTATCTGGTATCCCCATTCAGATCGATATTATCTATGAATTGAAGCTGATCATTATTTATAGTATATGAAGGGAAAGCAGAGAATCGCAAGGCGTTCAACGGCTGGTAACTCAGACCGGCCTCAATATAATAATAGCGGTAGGAGTCATCAAGTGTCCTATTGATATTGTGGAAGACACTGAATATTAGTTTTTTGCGGCCATCTGACTCTACCCCGTTGTTGATATTGAGTCGGGGCGACAACCTGAGACGCGGACCGCCCCTGAGGGCAAAATTAGAATAATTGATGGGCGCATAGGTAATGCCAAGGTTGCTGAACCAGTTTTTCTTCCAGTTCTGCCAGGAATTGGTGTTTAACTGGAGCAGGTTGTGATTGCCCCCAAAATCCCAGGCACTCCAGTGATTATAGTTGATGCCCAATTTCCTGAAAGTGCTGTCAGGCTTCAGTGTCTGATAGCCGATCCACGTATAATGCCGGATGTCATCTGCCCTTGTTTGAAATCCCATATCATTCAATTCCAGCTGGGGTGACCGCCAGGTACCCCCTGTCTCAAATTTCCAGTGTCCGTTTCCGATTTTGCCGAGTTGAAGATTGCCGCCGGTCCCGCTCAAGGATGTTTTATCCGGATCCAAGTCTACATGTCTGGCATCAATACGCTGGAAGAGATGGGCAATTCCCTGTTGTGTTGCATTGATCGCTTCCGGACTTCCGGCAACATGACTCCATACCATATTTCCCCCAACATACCAGTCGCGGTTATGCCATTGATGCTTAAAGTCAACCCCCCCTGAATAGGCCGATCTGTGCAGGAAATCGAGATTATCAGACAAGGCATCCCTGTTCGCCGCAGTAACGATCCCACCGATATAGCTATTCCTTTCATTGAAATCCTTTTGAAGCCTCCCGACGAAATAATTGCTGAGGGGTTCCACTATTTCACGTCTTCGCGAACCTGTATTGTCAATGGTGGCAAATCTCCGTGCAGTAACACTTTCCAATAGCCCGATCGACCAGCCATCTTTTGTCTTACCGCTGAATTTGGCGGCACCGAGGATAGGAGTCTTATCAGGCTGATCTACAAAATCGCCTTCGATCAAGGAGGGAAAGCCCTGAGGGCTGCGGCCTATACGGCGTGAATAAAAAACATTGTCCGAGCCAAAAGTATCACCGGCTTCAGAATTTGACAGCCGGAGATCAAAAATGTTCTTATTCTCGACAAAGAAAGGCCGTTGTTCCTGAAAGAATATCTGAAAACCATCAAGGGCGATGGCAGAAGGATCGGCCTCGACCTGCCCAAAATCAGGATTGATGGTCAGGTCCATGGTCAGGTCATTCGTTATCCCGATTTTGGCATCAAGCCCTGCAGTAATCGATCCGTCATTGCCATCCCTGAAAGGATTGCCGGGCTCAGCTTCATACGATTCCAGTTTTGCCACGGTGTAGGGCTGAATTTCCAATTGTTTCTGGGGTTCCAGGTCCAGCAATCCGTGTAATTCCCCAAACTCACTTACAAAGCCCGGACTATCAGCGCGAATTCGCTGCCATACCGACCTTTCTTCATCACGGAAAAAACGGCGCATCACCTGCAAGCCCCATATCTGTTGTCCGCTTTTCCCGAATTTTAACTGGCTTAAGGGGATTTTCATTTCGGCACTCCATCCTTCAGAATCTATACTCGCTTTTGTGTACCATATGGGATTCCAGCTTTCATCCTCGTTGGCTCCGTTATTCGACTCAAAAATATCGGCTTTAACCCCAGCAGCGGTGACCAGGAAACCAAAAGCCGTTCGTTTGTCATGGTAGCTATCAATAAAAAAGGCCACCCAGTCCCCTTCAAAGCCATCCCGTCTTGACAACCGTCGGACAATTTTATCAGGTTCCTCGTCGTAACATTGAACCGCTATGTATAACGCCTTCTGGTCATAGAGAATTTTGAACCTAGTCTGGAAATTCGGTTGGGTATTCTCATCGGGTCTTTGTTCAATGAAATTATCACCCCATGGAACGGTTTCCCATACAGGATCATTGATCAGTCCGTCAATTTCAGGGACAGCGTCTATCGGCAATGGCTTGGTGACATAGATTCGTGCGGGAACCACAGTGGTACTGTCCTGTGCCATCATACCTGGTTGAGCCAGTATAATGGCAAAGAGGGTAAGGAAGTAAATTCGCATGCAAATTCGTTTTTTGATTGAGCTGCCCAGCCATTCAATAACTTCTCCTCATTGCCTTATGGCCAGCCTGATGCCCTAAAGACTAATGAATAGGTAAATAGTTACACCTTTGAGCCGGGAATTTCCTTTTTTTAACAAAATGTTTCCCATTTTATCATAGTCCAAATATTTACTGAAAATTATCCGAGGGCCACATTTGTATTTCAACTTTATAATTGTACATTTGCAGCCCGCTAACCGGGAAAATTGTGTTTAATTATTAAAAATATTCGTAGTGGATACATTGAGCTACAAAACCATTTCGGCAAATAAGAAGACTGTTGTGAAACAATGGTTGCTGGTAAATGCAGATGGACAAACCCTGGGCCGAATGGCTTCAGAAGTGGCCAAACTACTGCGTGGGAAGCATAAGCCAAGTTTTACACCTCACGTTGATTGCGGGGATAACGTCATCGTCATCAATGCTGAAAAGGTTCACCTGACAGGGAATAAGTGGGAGGATAAAAAATATATCCGCCACTCGGGTTATCCCGGAGGACAACGCTCCAGGACGGCCAGTGAAGTATTGGTACGCCGACCCGAGGATATTGTGGAAAAGGCGGTTAAAGGAATGCTTCCGAAAAATAAACTGGGTGCAGAGTTGTTCCGCAACTTGCGTGTATATGCAGGTCCCGATCATGGTCAGGAGGCGCAAAAACCTACAGAGATCAAATTAAACGAACTTAAATAATGGAGGTAGTTCATAAAATTGGCAGAAGAAAGACAGCCGTCGCACGGGTGTATGTTTCAGATGGAAAAGGGAATATTACGGTGAATAAGAGAGACCTCGCAGATTATTTCCCAACTGCCACCCTGCAGTATAAAGTCAAACAGCCATTCAGCCTTACTAATAATGAGGATAATTTTGATGTAAAGGTAAATGTCTACGGAGGTGGCATCACCGGTCAGGCAGAAGCGATCCGGCTGGCCTTGTCTCGCGCATTATGTGAAATGGACGCGGAACACAGGAGTGTTTTGAAACCGGAAGGTCTGCTGACAAGAGATCCGAGGATGGTGGAACGGAAGAAGTTCGGCCAGAAAAAAGCCAGGAAGAAGTTCCAGTTTTCCAAGCGTTAATCTGCGGTTCTGGCACCTGTCAACTGCTGTGCATGTGACCTTCACATGACATACTGAGAGGTCCCAAGGTAAATTATTAATTAACAAAGTTCATTGAAAGTCCTTGAATCAGGGACACCAAATTACCTGAACGTGCTGCTCCCGACCCCGGAAGCTTTGCAGGTTCAGCCTCAATTAGTTTAGCATCTAAACAGGAAGGCGATTTCGTCCGACGACGGGAATACCACTTGCCTGTTGCTATTTCAAAAGAACGTAAACTAAGTATAAAATGGCTAAAAAAGTCGAAGTAAAAGAATTACTGGATGCAGGTGTACACTTTGGGCATCTGACAAGAAAATGGAATCCAAATATGGCTCCCTATATCTACATGGAGCGCAATGGGATTCATGTCATCAACCTTTATAAAACTGTAGCAAAACTTGAAGAGGCCAACGAGGCCCTTAAAAAAATTGCTGCTTCCGGACGAAAAATCCTTTTTGTTGCTACCAAGAAACAGGCTAAGGATATCGTTGCGGAAAAAGTGGCAAAGGTAAATATGCCCTATATTACCGAGCGCTGGCCGGGAGGCATGCTGACCAATTTTGTGACCATCCGCAAGGCGGTCAAAAAAATGGCGTCTATTGACAGGATGAAAAAGGACGGGACCTTCAATACCCTTTCTAAAAAAGAGCGTTTGCAAGTGGACCGGCTCAGGGCCAAGCTCGAGAAAAACCTTGGATCTATCTCGGAAATGACCCGATTGCCGGGAGCGCTGTTTGTTGTGGATACCATGAGGGAACACATCGCCGTGAAAGAGGCACAAAAACTGAACATTCCAATTTTTGCGATGGTCGATACCAATTCTGATCCAAGACCCATCGATTTTATTATTCCATCCAATGATGACGCTTCAAAATCGATAGATGTGATCATGACGCAGGTAACCAATGCAGTCGCAGAAGGTCTGTCAGAAAGAAAATCCGAAAAGCAGTCCGACGGGGATGATGCGGATGTTTATGAGAATGAAATGCCCGAACGGCTGAGGACAAAAGAAGATGAGGAAGATGTTATCCAGGATGTAAAATCTACAAAGGCCAAACCAGCGGCAAAGAAGGAAACAACCGATGCTGCTGTAGCACCCGAAACTTCTAAAGTGGCTGATGAAGCAACTTCACAAGAATCGGATGACGATCTCACAAAAATTGAAGGGATAGGACCAAAGGCTGCGGAGGCATTAGTGAATGCAGGTATTAGCACTTTCTCACAACTTTCCGAATCCAAAGCTGATAATATAAAAGAGCTGCTTACTGAAGCGAGTTCAAGACTCGCGCATCTTGATCCGACCTCCTGGCCAAAACAAGCTAAAATGGCTGCAGACGGGAAGTGGGATGAATTAAAGGAGTGGCAGGATAAGGCCAAAGCCGGAATTGAATAAAAAGCAGTAGTTAAGAACGGAATAAGTGTATTCCATAAACTTATAAGAAATGATGGTAAAAGTTACCGCAGCAGACGTAAACAATTTAAGAAAAACCACCGGGGCAGGAATGATGGATTGCAAGAATGCCCTTGTAGAAGCCGAAGGCGATTTTGACCTTGCCATAGAAATCCTGAGAAAAAAAGGACAGAAGGTCGCCGCCAATAGAGCCGACCGCGAATCGGCGGAAGGAGCAGCCATTGCCAAGGTAAACCAGGAAGCTACGGCCGGTGTTATTATTTCCCTGAATTGCGAAACGGATTTTGTCGCTAAAAATGAAAGCTTTACTTCTCTGGCCACAGAGCTTGCGGAATTGGCGCTTGCATACGATACCAAGGAAGATTTTTTACAATCTGATTATAAAGGCCTTACCGTAAGTGATAAACTTACAGAACAGACAGGGGTCATTGGGGAAAAGATAGAAATAGGCGCTTTCAAAAAGCTGAATGCTCCTTTTGTTGGTTCTTATATACATGCGGGAAATAAAATTGCCACACTGGCAGGCCTTTCCGCAGCCGTGCATGGGTCGGAAGTAGTGGCAAAGGATGTGGCCATGCAGGCAGCAGCCATGAACCCGGTGGCTCTGAATGAAGCTGGCGTAGACCAGTCGATCATTGACAAGGAGATAGAAATTGCAAAAGAACAATTAAGGCAGGAAGGCAAACCTGAAGCCATGCTGGATTCAATCGCGAAGGGGAAATTAAATCGTTTCTTTAAGGACAATACACTTGTGAATCAGGACTTCATTAAGGACAACAAGCAAAGTGTATCACAATATGTTACTTCGGTGGATCCCAAATTAACGATTGTCGGATTCGAAAGGGTCGCCTTGGGATGATCCTTGCTTTCAGAAAATTAAAAAGCCGCCTTTTATCTCAAAAGGCGGCTTTTATTATTCAGAAGCAATTGCAGGGGTAGGGAGTACTTATTTGGAACGGATCAGAATATTCCCATTGAAACTTTTAAAAAGGATCTCCGGCCCGCCCCCGTTGATCTTTCCCTTTATCCAATCTTCCAGGTTCGCCCGGTAGACTCCCCCGCTTTTATCTTTTTTTATTTCTTCCTGAAATCCTTTGTCCATCTCCATATCAAAGTCTGTAAAGACATCCCCCATATCTGATTTGGCCTTCAAATTTGCCTTTAGTGAATTTGGAAAAGTAATATCCAGGGTACCATTTAGGCTACTGAAAGCCATATTTGAACCCGCTGTCACTGACCCAAAATTACCCCGGATATCTCCGTTAACAGTATCTGCCGAGGCAGATCCTTCGATATCGTTAAGAGTGATCCCGCCATTGACATTACTTAGTTCCAGTTCCCCGCTCACTCCCTTCACCACGATGTCACCGTCATTGACGGTCGAGAGTTTGAGTGAAAAATTTACCGGAACCCTGATCTCAAGGGTCGTTGGTTTGTTAAACATGCGATTGATGATCCGTACGGTATTGTCCTTTTCCTCCCCGGAAATATTCAATCCGCCACTTTCGATCTTTTTCATGCCAGTAGTGCCATCCGAAGACACCATCCTCGTTCGTTTTTCTTCAGCAGCGGGAGAACTGACAATCACCTCCTTGCCGGTGTAGGCTGTTACATGGATCGTCCCAGAGAGCATTTCCACAATAAGCTTTCCGGGTTTTTCCGGCTGGCTCAGCGGTATCCTAAAGAGTTCCTTTTCTGTTTCCTGGGAATTTGCCAGGGATATGGTAAGAAAAAGACCGATAACTAAAACTGTTTTCATTCTTTTCATAGCTTGTTACATTTTTTTGATGACAACATTTCCATTCAAGGTTTCGAATTCATGGAAGAAAGCGCCATCCCCAATTTGAACCACTGCTATTGATTCATATTTATAACGGGGGCTATTTCTTTCGTCAGTAATCTCCTTACTGGATTTGGAAAATTGCCGTGAGATGTCAAAATCGGTAAATAATTCCCCATTCATGCTTTTAAACCCAATCTCTGCAGAGAGATCTTTTTGATAGTCAATATTAATATCCCCATTCAGGGAATAATAGGTAGAAGGTCCTGAAGGATTTTCCTTGTATGAGATATTGACCTTCCCGTTGATACAATGGACTTCGGTCTGCCCGCTGATCTGGTTCAGCGCTACCCCTCCATTGACATTGACCGCCCGGATAAAATCCCCATTGAGATTGGATATTACCAACTCGCCATCATTTACGGTTCCCGCATCGACCTTCATATGATCCGGAACTTTTATGGAAAAGTCAAGTCTGTAATCATAGGGCGGCGCTTCATAGTTCTGACAGTCGGCAGAATTAAGATGTCCGTCTTTATAGACAAGATTCGGAGCATCCGGGTAGAGAATATAATCGTTTCCCAACGTCTCCACCTTCAGCCCGATTTCCTCTTTGCCTTGCTCCAGTCTGGTATTATCGCGGGCATTAATTACCTTATATACTTCAACCTGGATGGAATTACCTTCATATCCTTCTATAGTAATGTTCCCTGTGATGTTACGTACAATCAGATTAGCTCCGGATGGTTCCCCTTCAAGGGCAAGTTGCCTTGTCAGCGTTTCTTTGAATTCCTTTTCCTGAGCAACCAAAGCGGTTGTGTAAAGAGTGGCAGCCAGGACGGCGGTCATAATTTGTGGTTTCATAGATGATTTTTTAAAATTGATGAATTTGATTTGCTGCTTCCATGCCAACAGGAAGCTTCGGCCTATTAGATGATCTGATTTATGGTCATTTCCAGTTTTTTCTTAACGGTGGTATCCAGGGACTCCGTCAGGATCAGTTTCCTGAAATGGGGGACCGACTTTTTTTCCTGCAGGGCCACCATAAGACTGGCCAGCGTGACCTGAACTATAGGCGAATCCTGCTGTACTATAGATTCGACAAGGCCTGTCCGAACCTGCTCAATTTCGACATAGTGGCTCAGCGCTTCTATAGCGGCCAGTCGCACATTCACATTTGAATCCTTATTCAGGGTTTCCAGCAGTGCACCGATCACCTTTTCATCCACACTGCCGCTTTTGCCTACCTCGTTGACCCCAAGCAAGCGGCGACTGACCTCCGGTTCATCAAGTAATGTTAAGATGGGCTCGTTTTCAGTTCCTGATTGTTCCGACCTGGTTATCTGTACGGCGGGTACTGCAGGTTCTGATACTCCGGGATGGAAAAAATAGCCCAGTGCCAATCCTGCACCTAACAGAAGTGCCCCTATGGCCATCCTGGGTATCCATGAACTGGTAAATAGTTGCTCGAGTCCCCTTAATGGATTGCGAGACCGATGGGCAGGCTGTTCCTTCAGCATCGTGTAAAATGTGGTATCCATCTGTTTGGAGGGAACAGGGGAAGGCAGGGAATCCATTTGTTGCCACAGCGTCATCTGATCCATCACTTCCTGTCTCTCAGCGGGATGTGAATTGAGCCAGTCTTGCCAGAACTCCCGCTCTTTATCACTCATAGCGCCGGTGAGGAAATCCATCATCCTGCTTTCAAATTCCTCTCTATTCATAATATTTACGTGTTTCCAATTGAAAAAACAATGTCCTAAGTTCTTTTAAGGCCCTGTGTGCCTTAACTTTGGCGGCTCCTTCCGTACATCCGAGAATCTCCGCAATCTCCTGGAATTTCAATTCCCTGAACTTGCTGAGTACCAGCACTTCCCTTTTCTCCGGAGCCAGGTGCATCATGGCCATCCGCAAATGTTTTAATCGTTCTTCTGAGTCTGTCAGCTCCTGCGCTTGATCCTCCTCTTGTAATCGATACTCCCCGAAACCGATTTCCAGAAAATGAACCTCTTTTTTCGCGTTCCGGTAATGATCGTAGAATACATTTCTTCCGGTTTTGAACATCCAGGCGGTAAATGACCCTTCACCTGTGTAGGTGTGCTTGTATTTAAGCATGCGGATAAATACATTCTGAACCAGATCTTCACTGACCGACGGGTTGTTATTCATGTTGTAAAAGAAGCCGAACAAGCTTTTTTTATGGCGTTCATACAATAAGCCATAAGGTCCGAGATCTCCGGATTTAACTCGTATCATCAATGCATTGTCGGAAAGTGTTTGCAAACGATTTGTGTTGGTTCTGCAGGATAAACTGCAATTTCACAAAAAGGTTACAGAAAAAGTTTAAAAATGTCCAAAATGAAAAAAGCATCACAAAGAAGTGATGCTGTACAGGCCTCCCTTTAAAGATAAAGGCTGATATCGATTGTGCAGGTTTTGCTTGTTTATCCTTTCATCCAGGCTTCCCTGAGTGAGATGTCTCCTTCGGAGGCATTCTTGACAGGCACTATGGTTTCCACTTCTACTACTGGATTACCTGCCTTACCTGAAAGTTTAACGGAATTGTCACCCCGCTGTACCTCCATGGTCACTTCCGTCTCGGGAGTCCAGCTAAAACTTTCGCCGATGATCGGTCGGATGGCCTCAAGATCTATGATAGTTCCGTTAATGCTCTGGATCACGTCTCCGCCCTGAACTCCAAGTTCGTTAAAGAAACTATTTAGTTCAATTCCCTTTCTGACAAAAATGGCATTATCACTTTCCCTGTCCACATCAATATAGGGGATCTCTCCTTTAAGGAAATACCCGGTTTCCTCCTGTTTTAAAGTGGTGGTCAGACCTACCTTATTGAGGATAGTTTCATAATCGATGGGTGTTTTGCCAATAACATAGGTGTCAAAAAAGGTTCGGATTTCAGGATAGGTCATAGCCACTATTTCATCTATAAGCTCCTCATCCTTAAAAGGGGTGTTGTTTCCATACTTCCTGGAAAGCTCTTTCATTAGCCACAATACACCCTTTTCGCCGCCGCTCAATTCCCGGAGGGTGATGTCAAGCGCCATGTTGATCAGGGCACCTTTCTCATAGACATTGGCATAGTTTTCCTTGTAGGGAGCATCGAGGATATTCTTACTCATCGTTGTAAAGGACATCTCATCATCAAAGGATTTGGAATTATTTATCTTATCCATGATCCTTTGGTAAAATTCCGTGGAGTCTATCAACCCCTGCTGTATCTGGAACAGATTGGCAAAGTACTCGGTTGTTCCTTCATACATCCAAAGGTGTTGGGACATTTTGGGATTGTTGTAATCAAAAAATTGGATCTCATTAGAGTGGACATTCAGAGGTGTCACAATATGGAAAAATTCATGAGAGACCACATCTACCATGGCCTCTTCAAGTTGTTCCATTGGCATTTGCTCAGGCAGGACCACAACAGTGGAGGTATGGTGTTCCAAAGCCCCAAATCCCGAGGCATCGGTGGGTTCAAGGGTAGAAAGGTACAGAATGATATTGTATTCCTTTGTTCCATCTGTATCTCCAAGAAATGACTTCTGAGCTCCCATCATGCGCTCCATCGGCTCTTTAAGATCTGTTGCCTTATAGGCTCCGCTTGGTGAATACACACTGAGATTAACTGTAATGCCATTGATCTCGAAAGACACCGCATTTGGTTTCGCATACAGGATGGGATTATCAATTATATCGAAATACCTGTCGGCCATAAAAAGATCTTCTCCTTTTACGCTATCGCCTTCTTTTCTTTTGAGGGAAGTGGTTGCCTTGAGGCCTTCCGGAACTTTCACAAGGAGTTCATACGGAATCTCCTTTAAACCGTCAAAATAACCCACAAACCCATGGAGGTTAAGCATAAAATCTTCCCCTTGCATAATATTGGTGCCTGCAGGTGAGAATACAGCATGATCCTGATCTCCTTCGGAATCGTAGGTATCATTCACATAATATTCAATCTTGTCAAGATCTTTGCCATTGCTGATATTCCAAGTATTTTCATCGCCTTTTGACACTGTCAATTCCTCACCCTGATAATCCAGTGCTTTAAAACCTTCTATATATTTCCCGTAATTATCTGTACTATAGGTTCCTGGGACGGTCTTAGGGATATAAAATGAGACCTGATCACTACTGAAGGCCCCGGGGTCCATAGAGACCAATACCTTATCATTGACAACGGTTACCAGATCAAGTGTTGTAAGCATGGGTGTTTTATCCGCTGAAACCAACGCCTTACCCGAACCGCAGGCATTTAATAGTATTCCCAGCAGCAATATACAACTCACCTTTTTCATATATATTTCCTTACATTTCGGCACAAGGATATTAAAATTTCTTCATCTAAGGGGTAATATTTGCAAATAATTAGGAGAACTACATTCCTCTACTGACGGACTGCATAAACCAGGATGAAAGGCATTCACAAAAGCGGCGGTAGCGTACCGCAAGGCCTGCCGGGAGATGTCAAATTATTCGTCCCCCGGTACCGAAGGTTATCTCTGTTTCGTAATTTTGATTATTTTTGTCCCCAAATAAAATGGCTCATGGCATATAAACGGATCCTTTTAAAGTTGAGTGGGGAAGCACTGATGGGAAGCAGGCAGTATGGCATTGACCCCGTCAGGCTCTCGGAGTATGCGGAAGAGATCAAGGAGATCGTGGAAAAAGGAGTAGAAGTGGCCATTGTTATCGGAGGAGGAAATATTTTTCGTGGTCTGGCTGGTGAAAGCAATGGCATTGACAGAGTCCAGGGGGATCACATGGGGATGCTTGCGACTGTGATCAATGGCCTGGCCCTTCAGAGCGCACTTGAGGACAAAGGAGTTCAAACCCGCTTACAGTCAGCAATCAAGATCAACGAGGTGGCCGAACCGTTCATCAGAAGAAGGGCCATGCGACATCTGGAAAAAGGCCGGGTAGTGATTTTTGGGGGTGGCACCGGCAATCCATACTTCACTACGGACTCAGCTGCAGTCCTGAGAGCCATTGAAATAGAGGCAGATGTCATCCTGAAAGGCACCAGGGTAGATGGCATCTATACCAGTGACCCGGAAAAGGATAAAACCGCCACCAAATTTGACACCATTTCTTTTAAAGAAGTCCTCATCAAAGGATTGAAGGTAATGGACACTACAGCATTTACTTTAAGTCAGGAAAACAAATTACCCATTGTTGTATTTGACATCAACAAGAAGGGGAATCTTATGAAGCTGGTTTCTGGTGAAAGTGTAGGCACCGTTGTTAATTTATAACATGATCCTGAGGATCATATTTTATTTAAAAATACGCAGTAATCATGAACGAAGAGGTTCAATTTGTATTAGATACCACCAAAGAAGCCATGGACCAGGCCATTTCTCACCTTGAAAAGGCCTTTATAAAAATCCGTGCAGGAAAAGCCAGTCCGGCCATGTTATCTTCCGTCATGGTGGAATATTACGGGTCTCAAACCCCTTTATCACAGGTCTCTAATATCAATACTCCGGATGCCAGAACGATTTCCATCCAACCCTGGGAAAAAAATTTATTGCAGGAAATTGAAACGGCAATCATGAATGCCAACCTGGGTTTTAACCCTATGAATAACGGAGATTTCGTTATTATCAATGTCCCCCCGCTTACAGAAGAACGCCGGTTGCAACTGGGAAAACAAGCCAAGGCGGAGGCAGAGGAAGCCAAAATCAGTGTTCGCAGTGCGAGGCAGGAGGCGAATAAAGAATTAAAGGATCTGGATATTTCTGAGGACTTGCAGAAGAATGCGGTGATGGATATTCAGACGTTGACTGACAAATATACCCGTAAAATTGACGGGTTGTTTGAGGTGAAAGAGGCCGAAATCATGAAAGTCTGAGTCGGCTTATATGATGCTCATTCCCTGAACAGGTTGTTATGGCTCCCATTCGTACCATGCCACTTTTGTGAGTGGCTCCCTTCTTCCCTTATTATCAGGAGGATAGTTTGTAACCAGATAGTCCAGAATAATTTCTTCATTTTTACCGAGATCCCATAAATTCTGCGTGGCCTGCATCCATCGGATATTCGCGATCCATGCCTCACGGTCCAGATTATTCTGAATGATTAATTTCGCGGAATGACAGCCAGTACAGTTGGCCACGGTCTCCGCCAAACCTGTGCCTTCCTTTAGACCGGTTCGCACGTGTACCCCATTTTCAATCCGGTTGTCATCTGCCAGAGGGATATTTTTATACTCACTGTCACTCTGGGCTTTTCCAATTGAACCAGATCGGTTGGTCATATAGTAGGCAATACCTATAGCCAGAATTATTACCACGGTGCATACCAGAATGAGCAGCCGGAACACCTTTCGTTCCATCTTCCCGTAGCGATCATTTTTTTTCATCTAAGTTATCTTAACAGCAACCCTGTGACACGCATTGTTCAGGTAACCCTTCGGATTCCAACCAGGCAGGACCATAGGTTGGGCACGGCCTTCAGAATCAGTCGCCCTGGCCCAAACCTCGTAATAACCATTTCTTTTAAAAGGGACCACCGCAGAAAATTGCTGCCATGCCAACCGATTCACGGCCGGTTCGAGCGTGCAGTCGGACCATGTAGAACCGAAATCAATGGAATATTCCATTTTTGACACCTCTAACTCTCCGGCCCATGCATGGCCCTTTATGGTCAAATTCCCGCCACGGCGTATTACGGCGCCAGATCTCGGTTGGGTGATCAGGGATTTTACGGGCATTGATTCTATAATGCACATATTTTCATCCGCCACCTGGGTTCCGGGTTCTATAGGGGTACAGGGCATGCGGTAGGAATCTCCCAGCATCTTTTCCCCGTCATGTACCTTATTTCTAATACTGATCCTTTCAATCCATTTCCCGGAAACAGAGGCCGGCCAGCCTCCCGCCACCAGACGAAGGGGGTAACCGTGAACAAGAGGGATATCTCCATCATTCATTTTAAAAGCGAGGAGGGTTTCGTCCTGCATTGCCTTTTGAAGCGGGAATCCCCGTGAAATTGGCTCTTTTCCCGGATCCTGGCTAAGATGGATATCAGTGGCATGGTAGCCGATATATACTGCATCCTTTTTGATACCCGCATCCGTAAGAACATCCCTTAGCCTGACCCCTGTCCATTTGGCACAGGAAACTGCGCCGATGGTCCATTGGTTGCCTGAAGCCGGCGGATTGAATTCACTGCGTCCGTTGCCTCCGCATTCCAGGGTAAGGTGGTAGGTATGGATGGGAAACTTCGTTTTCAGGTCTGAAAAAGAATAGGTTTTTTTTGTAACTACAGATTCCCCGTCTATGGTCAGGGTCCAATTGGAGGCATCCGGCTTCACCGGAACCAGTCCGTTATTGCGGATGAACATGTATTTATTCGGGGTAACCCTGTCATTGAGTAAGTGGGCTTTCGCTTCCATATTCCAGGGCTTGTCATTTAAAAGGACCATCTCTTTGTCCTTGCTGAACAATTTGAAGGGGTCCTCTCCCTGTAACCCAAGTGGAAGGTAGCCTTCAGGCATCAGGTTTCCATAGACGATGTCCGCTCCAATGGCGGCAGACATGCCAAGCAAAACACTGTTACGTACAAATCTTCTTCTTTTCAATACCGGCCGATAATTACTGACCCTAATTTACACATTTTATCGCCAGGGAAAGGCCTTGCATGTTTTCATAAAACTTAACTTCTTTATTTGGTATGGCCATACTAGGAACCCTGCCACGTATTATCTACCTTTGACTGCGAAAAATTAATGCATGGCAGCCAAGCTGGTAGCAGGATTTTGGGCCAAAACCGCAAGGATCATTCTACGCAACAGGATTGGCATCCTGGTTGGGATAATAGCGATTACGGTATTTATGGCATTTCAGTGGGACAAGATGCGCTTCTCCAATTCCGAGGCCAACCTTTTGCCGGATGACCACCCCATTAACCAGAATTATAAAAACTTTCTGAAACTTTTCGGAGAAGAAGGGAACGCGGTCGTTCTTGGAGTGAGAGATGCGAAGTTGTTCCGCCCTGAAAACTTTAATCACTGGAACCGACTGAGTAAACAACTGCAGGCTTTTCCTGAAGTCGATTTTGTATTGTCTACGGAAAATCTCCAGGAACTTGTAAAAGATGATTCGCTTCAGGCGTTCGTCCTGCAACCTTTCCTTAAATCCATGCCTGACAGCAAGAAGGAGATTGACAGCCTGACAGCGCATTTGTTCAATGACCTGCCTTTTTATGACCACCTCCTTTACAATTCAGAAAGCCAGACCATACGGACGGTGGTTTACCTGGATCAGGATATCGTAAACACCTCGGTAAGGAAAGATTTTATCCTGCAGGATCTCCGGCTACTTGTACGGGATTTTGAGCGAGAGACGGGCCTGGATGTTCATATTTCCGGAATGCCCTATATCCGTACCATGAATTCGCAAAACATCATAGATGAAATAGGTAAATTCATTACCGCCGCACTATTAGTAACCTCCCTGTTGTTCTTCTTTTTTTTCAGAAGCCTGAGAGCCACCCTTATTTCAATGCTGGTGGTTATAATCGGCGTCATGTGGGCTTTTGGTCTTTTGGGTCTGTTACAGTATGAAATCACTGTCCTCACGGCACTGATCCCTCCTCTGATCATCGTTATTGGGATTCCCAATTGCATTTTCCTCATCAATAAGTATCAGCAGGAAGTACAAAAGCACGGGAATCAGGCACTTTCATTACAGCGTGTTATCTCGAAAATAGGTAATGCCACCCTGATGACCAATGTTACCACAGCTTCAGGTTTTGCAACCTTTATTATTACGGACAGTAAACTCCTTACAGAGTTCGGAATTGTGGCTTCGATCAATATTCTGTGCATATTCGTTTTATCCCTACTGATCATCCCCATTGTCTATAGTTTTATGCCCCTCCCGAAAACAAAGCACCTGAAACATCTTAACAAAAAGTGGATTGACACCTTTGTAAACTGGATGGTTCACATTGTGAGAGACCGGCGAATTTCCGTTTACATAGTTTCCCTGATGCTACTTGTGCTCGGGATTATAGGCATTTATCAGATCAATATTTCCGGAAGTCCCATTGAAGACATGCCAAAGAAAACTGAATTTTTCAGGGATATCCGATTTTTTGAGGAAGAGTTTGACGGGATCATGCCTGTCGAAATTGTCATAGATACTGAGCGGAAAAACGGGGTGATGAAGCCGTCGACGCTCAAGAAGATGAATGAATTAGGCAGTCTCATTTCGGACATCCCGGAATTATCAGAACCATTATCCATCGTCAATCTTGTAAAATATTCAAAACAAGCTTATTACAACGGTATTCCAAAGTATTACCAGTTACCCACTGCCCAGGAAAATACCTTTATCATGGACATCGCCAGAAAATCTGAGGACAATGGCAACCTCCTTAAAAGCTTTGTGGATACTACGGGACAGGTGGCACGGATCACCACCTTTATGCGGGATGTAAAAACGGATCGTATGGAGGAGATTGAGAAAAGGCTCCAGGAAAACCTTGATAAGATTTTCCCCGCTTCGAATTACAAAGTCTATATGACCGGCAAAGCACTCCTGTTTCTGAACGGCACAAAATACCTTGTAAAAAACCTGGTGATGTCCCTGGCACTCGCTATCGGTCTCATTGCCCTGTTTATGGCCTATCTTTTCCGATCGTTCAGGATGATCGTCGTCTCATTGATTCCCAATTTATTGCCTTTGGTTATTACAGCCGGGGTCATGGGTTATTTTGGTGTTCCCATAAAACCCTCCACCATTTTGGTCTTCAGTATTGCTTTTGGGATTTCGGTTGATGATACCATCCATTTCCTGGCGAAGTACAGGCAGGAACTCTCAGTTAATCAATGGCGCATTCAAAAATCCGTATATGCGGCCCTCCGCGAAACCGGGGTTAGTATGTTTTATACGTCCATTGTATTGTTCTTCGGATTTTCCGTGTTTACCATTTCCAGTTTTGGCGGCACTGTTGCTTTGGGCGCACTGGTTTCTGTCACCCTGCTATGCGCCATGCTGGCGAATCTCATTCTACTTCCTTCCCTGTTATTATCATTGGAGCGAAGCATCGCCAATAAAATGGTCCTGAAGGAACCTCAAATTGATATTCTGCCTCAGGAAGAGCCCGGGGAAAAGGAGGATGGCTAGTGGCTGTTCATTATTGCCGCAATCAATAATCAACCCCGAAAGACGCCTATTTTTTCTCAAAAAGTTATCTTTGCCTTTCACAATTAGAATAGGTTGCCTATGCATAGTGTTAAGGAACTGCTTGCATCCCCTCCCCAGGAGCAGGAAGTCGTGGTTAACGGTTGGGTAAGGACTTTCAGGAGCAACCGGTTCATCGCAATAAATGACGGGTCTACCATCCACACCATTCAGTGTGTCCTTAATTTTCAGGAATTTGACGAAGACCTTCTTAAAAAAATCACCACCGGGGCAGCTGTACGGGTTTCAGGAATTTTAGTGGAAAGTCTCGGACAGGGTCAAAAAGTAGAAATACAGGTAAAGGAGCTCCTCCTGCACGGATCCGCCGATCCCGACACTTATCCCATTCAACCGAAGAAGCACTCCATGGAATTTCTAAGAGAGCAGGCTCATTTGCGCATACGGACAAATACGTTTGCCGCGGTAATGAGGATAAGGTCGGCCTTGTCTTTTGCGATCCATCAATACTTTCAGAATCAGGGATTCTTTTATTTTCATGCCCCTATCATTACCGGATCCGATGCGGAGGGTGCGGGTGAAATGTTCCGCGTCACGACCCTGGATATGAAAAAACCACCGAAGAACGATGCCGGCGAAGTGGACTATAAACTGGATTTTTTCGGGAAGGAAACCAATTTGACGGTTAGCGGCCAGCTTGAGGCTGAAGCGTATGCCATGGGTCTTGGGAAAGTATATACTTTCGGACCTACTTTTCGGGCTGAAAATTCAAATACATCAAGGCACCTGGCAGAATTCTGGATGATAGAACCTGAGATGGCCTTTTACGACCTCTACGATAATATGAACCTCGCTGAAGACTTTATTAAGAAAGTACTGCAGTATTTATTGGAACATTGTCAGGAAGATTTGCAGTTCCTTGAAAAAAGACTGCTGGAGGAGGAGAAAACGAAACCTGCGAATGAACGCAGTGAAATGGCTCTTACGGATAAGATAAGGTTTGTGGCGGAAACTCCATTTAAAAGACTTACCTATACTGAAGCAATTGATATTTTGAAACACAGCAATCCGAACAAAAAGAAAAAATTTACTTATCCTATTGAAGAATGGGGTGCGGATTTGCAAAGTGAGCACGAAAGGTACCTGGTTGAGAAGCATTTCAAAAGTCCCGTTATCTTATTTGATTACCCCGCGAAGATCAAGGCGTTTTATATGCGACTGAATGAAGACGGAAAAACCGTCCGCGCCATGGACATCCTCTTTCCGGGGATCGGAGAAATTGTCGGCGGCTCTCAAAGGGAAGAGCGCCTTGAAGTTCTCAGGCAAAAAATCGCAGACCTGGACATTGATGAAAAGGAATTGTGGTGGTATCTTGACTTGCGAAAATTCGGTACAGCTGTCCACAGCGGATTTGGTCTTGGTTTTGAAAGGCTCGTTCAATTTACGACAGGCATGGGCAATATCAGGGATGTCATCCCATTTCCACGTACCCCGCAGAATGCCGCGTTTTGAATTGAATTCTTTAACTTTATACACCTAGAACCTGTCCTGCAGCCCATGCTCAAGCAACATTTACAGTTCAAATTATCACAAAAGCTATCCCCTCAGCAGATTCAGCTGATGAAGTTGATCCAATTGCCCACACAGGCATTTGAACAGCGGCTCAAGCAGGAGCTTGAAGAGAATCCCGCCCTGGAGAGTGGAAAAGAGGACAGTGATATGATGGAGGATGAGTTTGAAGACAATTCCTATGAAGGAGACAATGACAGTGAGTCGATCAACGCGGAAGATATTAATATAGATGACTATCTGAGTGATGATGAAGTTCCGGACTACCGTACAAGAAGTAATAACTACAGCTCAGACGATGAGGAAAAAAGTGTTCCTTATGCTGCCGGAATATCATTTAATCAGTACCTGCTGAGTCAACTTAATACCGAATACCTGGATGACCAGGAATGGGCAATCGCAGAATTTCTTGTCGGAAGTGTCGATGAGAGCGGTTATCTCAGAAGGCCCCTGCCCGATATTACGGACGATCTTGCTTTTACCCAGAACATCTATGTGGAGGAAGCTGATATTGAGAAAATCTTAAAAATTGTACAGGATCTTGATCCTCCAGGTGTTGCCGCCAGGTCTTTGGGGGAGTGCCTTATCATTCAGCTAAAGAAAAAAGAACAGAGCCCGGCAGTGGAACTGGCCAAAGAGCTTCTGGCAAAATCCTTTGATCAGTTTACCAAGAAGCACTATAAAAAGCTCATTCAGAAGCATAATGTCACCGAAGAGGAACTAAAGGAAGCCATTCACGAGATTGAAAAGTTGAATCCCAAACCAGGGGGTTCTTATGCCGGAAGCAATAAAGTGATCGAGCACATTGTCCCGGATTTTTCCATTCGGATTGTGGAAGGGGAGCTGGAGTTGAGCCTTAATGGAAGAAATGCCCCGGAACTGCATATTTCCCGGGAATACAATAATATGCTTGAAGGCTACAAAAATGCCCGTGAAAAATCGAGGTCCCAAAAAGACGCCGTGCTGTTCATAAAACAAAAGCTTGACGCTGCCAAGTGGTTTATCGATGCCATCAAACAGCGACAACAGACATTGTT
This sequence comes from Muriicola sp., assembly GCA_041744575.1. GTDB lineage: Bacteria > Bacteroidota > Bacteroidia > Flavobacteriales > Flavobacteriaceae > JTS-RE37. The sequence goes on along the minus strand of JBGTKP010000049.1, from coordinate 58,568 downwards.
TATTACCATGGATGCCATCATGCACTATCAGCAGGAATATTTCCTGAGCGGGGATGAGCGCAAATTGCGGCCAATGATCCTGAAAGACATTGCCGATGCCATAGACATGGACGTTTCTACCGTATCCAGGGTAGCCAATAGCAAATATGTAGACACTCCCTACGGCACAAAGCTTATCAAGGAATATTTTTCTGAGTCCATGAAGAACGAACAAGGCGAGGATGTATCCACCAAAGAGATCAAGAAGATCCTTGAAACCGTGATTGCCGATGAAGAAAAAAGGAGACCTCTTACGGATGACAGGCTTGCGGCCATTTTAAAAGAAAAAGGATATCCGATCGCGCGACGGACCGTGGCTAAATACAGGGAGCAACTGGGTATCTCCGTGGCGCGCCTGAGAAAGGAGATATAATGAAATCCTTCTTTAGATTTGTGTCCTTCATCTTACATCCCATTCTTATCCCTATTGCCGGAACCGTTACCTATTTCCTGATAACTCCCAAATACAGCCCCGCAGAATTGCAGGCAGGAAATATTCTTCCAGTATTCATACTGACCGTGATCATCCCTCTCATCTGTATCCTCATCCTGAAAAACCTGGGGGTTATAAGTTCCGTTTTTCTACCCTCCCTGACTGATCGTATTTATCCCCTAATCATAGGAATTATATTGCTGACAACGGTGGTAGTCAAAGTACTTCCGACCAATTATACAATTGAGTTGTATTATTTTTTTGTCGGTCTAATTTCTTCCGCCGCCGCATGCCTCTTGCTGGTGATCCTCAAATATAAGAGCAGCCTGCATCTTGCGGGCATGGGGAGTCTTCTGATGTTTCTGATAGCCCTGAGCATACATTTTGAAATCAATATTACCATTGCCATCGGCCTTTGGACGATCGCATCAGGATTGGCTGCAACTGCAACGCTTTACCTTAAAATTCACTCCAGGGCAGAGATGCTCATTGGATTTTTGATTGGTTTCATTTCGCAATTGCTTACCATACAGTTCTGGTTGTAACGGATAGATCCGGGAACCGAAATACCGCAGGTTATAGAATATAGAAGATAATGCCTACCCTTAATGGTGTAAACCCTACCGGATCGCCTGTTACGGTGGTGGTTCCGGATTCAAAGAGATCATTGAGGGCGTAATAGGCATGGACATTGAAGGTGTTGAATCCGAAATTCATGATGAGCCCGTAATGGAAGTTTTTAATCTCTGTATTGTAAAAGGAGTCTTTATCCGAGTTGCCTACTAACTTTGATCGTCCTCCCACAACATACCCCAATTTCACACCTGTATAGATTCTCCAGAATCTGTATTCAGCAGCTGTAGAGTTTCGCCATCTGAATTCAATGGGAAGTTCCAGCATATGGGTTTCAACTTTGTTTCTCTTGTATGAATTGTTATCTGTCAGTGGGGTATAAAGGAAAGAATCCCCGGAAGGCGTTACGGCCAGATTGGTATAATAGGCATTGAGGGCGTAACCAAGGCCAATTCCGATGGCCAGGTTTCTGCGAGCATTAAAGGGGAAATCCTTGATAAATCCGGTCATTAGTCCATAGGATAGATTTCTTTGGTTTACCTGAGTCGGTTTGTTCAGAAGGAAGTTATAGGTAAGGCCGATATAAAACTGATCTTCCAGATAGCGGGGATCGGAGCTGGTCCGGGTGGTGTCTGTCTGGGCAAAAACACCAGCGTAATAAAGGAACATTACGAGAACTACCAGGCGCACCATAGGGAATAAAGGTATGAAGAATTAAGCATAAAAAAAGACGCTTCAAAAGGTATTTGAAGCGTCTTTTTTTATGCGGTGCGTTTTAAATGTAACGGTCCTGCTTACTCCAGATTCCTGAAAGCATCACCCTCATACGTTGTATAATTCACCTTCAGGGCATTCACCTTTCGCAACTGGAATTTAATATCCGAAAGTAAGCCCATGTTGGCTTCCTTATCCACTTTCAGAGCAGTGGTGAGTACATTCTGCAATTCCTGTGGTTTCTTGGCCCGTTCCTGAAGAATGAAATCCCCAACTTCCGATACATTGGCATATTTGTCATTCAGTTGGATCTTGGGCTCAGTGCCATAGACCTTCTGATATTCACTGGTCGGTTTGCCAACGTAGATATATAAAACCCTGTCCTTCTTTTCCAGTTTTTTGGTTTCGGAGGCATAGGGCAGTGTATTTTCCACTTTGATGGTACTGTCCTTCATCACCGTTACCGTCATAAAGAAGAATAAGAGCATAAATACAATGTCCGGCAGGGACGCAGTATTCACTGCTGGCAGGGCGGCATCTTTTTTCTTGTTAAATTTCGACATAGCTTCTTTTTTTGGTTCTTTTATTCGGTGGCAGAGGTTTCCGCTTCAGATAACTTTTGTGGGAACAGGTTCTGTATCTTTATTACTTTGTCCTTTAATTCTTCCCGAATACTGGAGGGAGTTTCAGGATTCAGGAATTCTGCCTCCATGTCAGTAAAATTTCGCTTATAGAGGCGCTGAGCTTCGCGGTTCCTTAGATCGTTATAAGCCCCCACCAGTTCATTCTGAACGGTTATATAAGTAGAATACTTGGTTTCCCTGTCATTCTTCAACGAAATAATCGCTTTGTCCGGGTTGTCCGATGATTCGGGATCTCTTTTTCCTTTGCAGTAATTGCAATAGAGTGGATCCCCGGAAGGAGCACCTCCATTGTCAAGAAATGCAACGGCTCTTGAGCGCAGATCCTTCAGGTTTGTCAGTTCTTCTTCTACCAGCAACTGTCCACCTTTGTTGATGTTTACAGTAAAAATATTTTTCTGTCTTATAATTACATCCTCTTCGGGCGGCTCAATGGGTGGTAACATCCGGTCCAGCCCTGCATCGGTTTCAATGGTGGTTGTGACCAGGAAAAATATGAGCAGGAGGAATGCGATATCCGCCATAGATCCTGCATTAACTTCCGGTGGTGCTCCTCTTCTTGGCATAAAATTTTATTTATCTGTTCGTCATTTTCTTAACACCTCCCCATAACATTGCCCCGACGGCAACGACTGTGAGGATAAAAAACACATTGAGGCCCATTCCAATTTTCTTGACGGTACTCTCAGTGGTTGCCACCCCTCTACGGGTCATCTCCTCAGCAGTGCCATCAGCTCCATCAGAAAGCACATAGGAAATCCCAACAACCACTACCAGGCCGATCAGGATAAATATGGCTTTCTTAATACTCTGAGGGCTGGAGAACAGATGCATCAGGGCGTAGAATAGGCTTACTACGATCGCTATTCCCAATAGGATATAGGTTATGATGAACATAAAGTTCATTGCTGTGCTCTGCGCAGCTTCTCCGGGTGGGACATCCCCGCCGGGTAACTGAAACCACAATACGGCACCGATCACACCCAATACAACCAGTATTATTTTAACTATTTTATGCATAATGCTTTTGTATTATATTAAGTGTCTGAATTACTTTTTGTGATCTACCAGCATGTCGATCAGGACGATGGAAGAATCCTCCATATCATTAACAATACTGTCTATTTTTGCGATGATGTAGTTATAGAATATCTGAAGGATGATCGCTGTGATCAGACCAAATACGGTAGTCAATAACGCTACCTGTATATCACCTGCAATCAGAGAGGCGCTCAGGTTACCTACCGCACTGATCTTCTGGAAGGCCTGGATCATACCAATTACCGTACCCATGAACCCAAGCATTGGCGCTACTGCAATAAAAAGTGACAGCCAGGAAACATTTTTCTCCAACTGGCCCATTTGTACACCGCCATAGGCAACCACCGCCTTTTCGGCAGATTCAATACTCTCTCCGGCCCTGTCCAGGCCCTGATAGTAAATAGAGGCCACAGGACCCTTGGTGTTGCGGCAAACTTCTTTGGCCGCTTCCACGCCTCCGGAGGCGAGCGCGTCCTCAACCTGCTGCTTCAACTTAGTGGTGTTGGTACTTGCCAGGTTTAGGTAAATGATCCTTTCGATAGCAACTGCCAGGCCCAGGATCAAACAAAGCAATACAATTCCCATAAATCCGGCACCCCCCTGTATAAACTGCTCTTTCAGGACCTGAGTAAATCCTTTATCAGATTCCTCAGGTGCAGCTGCGGCCTCATCCTGAAGCATGATTGTTGCAGAGACCAGGCTTGTGGACATGTTTGTAACTATTGCATTCGCTTTTGCGCTTACCGTATTTGTACTTATTACAAATAGCCCAGCCATGGCCAGGAAGGAGAATAATTTTTTCATTTCTTTCAAACTTAAATTTAGTTAGTTAATAGTGTTAAAGATAAAAAAAAAATACAATTAAAAAATTAAAACTTTCCCTATTTACATAGGTTCAGGACGATTTTTTTAACGACAGCAGCGCTTCCAAAATTAATTCGGAATTGACCTACAAACAAGTACAATGACTTTGTAATTCAGGGCAAATTCATAGCTGATATGCGCGCCTCAATCTGAAAGTACTTTAAAAATACTGAAATAAGCCCAGTGTACTAATTTTACTGCTATTAATTTATGGTTAAGGCTGCTTCGAGCTTTGAAAACAATAATACAAGGATACAAAAATATTTTTTTTCCAACCGAAAATTATCCACTTAACAGTGGCATCTTTTAACTCTTTTAATTCGAAATATGCGCTTAAATACTTAAGGAGGGACCTGATTTTCCCAAAAACTCTGGTCCGTATCCCCGCTGAACCTGCCTTCATTGCCATTTTGAAACCTCAGCATTTGACATTAAATCTCAGCATATCAGCACCGTTTGAGCAATGACATCCGGAGGTTGTCCCGGACGGGATTTACCAAATTCAACTTAACCGCACCAAAAATCGCCATGTGCCATATGGGTGACATCTCGCCACTACAGAGCCTTCTATTAGCGGATACCATGGCCGTTCCTCCCACACAGCGTTCGCTTCATTTAACACTAACACCCTGTAAGCCATCGAACTACAGGGTGTTAGTGTTAATTTGTAATGATTTAAGCAGAGAGGAAGGGATTCGAACCCTCGATACACTTGTGGTGTATACACACTTTCCAGGCGTGCGCCTTCGACCACTCGGCCACCTCTCTATTTTCTCCTTATTACAGGGCGCGCAAGAAACAAAAAAAAACTTAGTTCCCGAAATTTGAAGCGTTATTTTTCACTCATCTCGCCGCGCAAAGGCTTTTCAAAAATCGCTTTGAAAGTGGTTCCTTTCTTTGGGTTAGCCAGAAGGAACATCAACTTGGTGACTGCGGCTTCAGAGGTAATATCCTTTCCATTGATCACTCCCATTTTCTGAAGGGCCTCACTGGTTTCATACCTACCCATACTGACACCTCCTCCGGCACACTGTGTTACATTTACAAGCTGGATGCCACGATCAATAGCACCTTTTAATTCATCAAGCAACCATGGATCCGTCGGCGCGTTCCCGGCCCCGTAGGTTTCCAGGATCAGTGCCTTTAATCCGGCACAAGTAAGCACGCTTTTAATAAATACACGGCTCAGGCCGGGATACAGTTTGAGGATGGCAACATTGGTGTCGAGTTGGGCGCGAACTTTAAAGTTCCGTCTGTGCCCCGGGGAAAAAAGACGCTCAGGAAACACTTTTAAATGCACCCCCGATTCTGCCAGGGGGGGATGGTTGAAGGATGCAAAGGCTTCAAAATGTTCGGCGTTGAGCTTTGTGGTCCGGTTGCCCCGATACAGTTTAAATTCAAAATAGAGCGCAACTTCACGTACTACTGCTCTTCCTTTCTCCTGAAGGGCGGCAATCTGTATGGAGGTGATCAGATTCTCCTTGGCATCTGTCCTGAGATCTCCGATGGGCAATTGAGAGCCGGTAAAAATGACTGGTTTGGCAAGGTTTTCGAGCATATAACTTAGGGCCGAGCAGGTATAGCTCATCGTATCACTGCCGTGAAGCACTACAAATCCGTCATGGTTGTGGTAGTTTTTTTCGATTATTTCTGCAATGGTCACCCAATGATCCGGATTCATATTGGACGAGTCAATGGGCCTTTTGAAGGAGATACTGCGGATAGTGCAATCCAGCTGATTCAATTCCGGAATGCTGGACACCAGTTTTTTAAAATCGAATGCCCTGAGTGTGCCTGAGGTATAATCCCTGACCATCCCGATGGTACCCCCTGTATAAATAAGCAGAATGTTGGTTTTTTTCTTCAAGAAATAGGTGTTTTAATATTCCTCCCCCCCTCTAAATTGTTTTATCCGCGCTTTAGTTCCCCGGGTTGCATTTTTTCTGACCTCCCGGTTTAAACTCCAAATATCCTTACCGAATTATCTGTGGTAATGGCCGCAATTTCCTCTTGCGGCATCTTGTAAATTTCGCAGAGTTTATCCAATATATACAACAGGTACCCACTTTCATTCCTCTTTCCCCTCCGGGGAACCGGGGCCAGATAAGGTGCATCTGTTTCAAGCACTATATGTTTCAGGTCGATCTGGTTGAGAAAGGTATCCAACTTTCCATTCTTATAGGTAACAACCCCACCAATTCCCAGGGCCATTCCATAATCTATCGCCTGTCTGGCCTGGGTCAGGCTACCTGTAAAACAATGAAAAATCCCTTTTACCCCGGATTCGGATTCCAGGATCTCAAAAATCTCATCGAAAGCTTCCCTGCAATGTATGATCACCGGCAGATGGTATTTCCTCGCCAGTTCTATCTGGTATAGGAACGCGGCGCGCTGTTGTTCCAGATACGACCGATCCCAATACAAGTCAATCCCTGTTTCACCAATCCCATAGTACTTCCCGGTGTCCAGCACCGCCGAAACATGTTCCAGTTCTTTTTCATAGTTGTCCCGCACACTTGTCGGATGGAGACCTGCCATTAAAAAAACATGGTCCGGATAGGCACGTTGAAGACGGTTCATTGACCCTGTGTACCTGGAATCTATTGCCGGGATGAAAAAGCGACTGATTCCCTTTGACAAAGCGTCATTCACAACTTTTTCCCTGTCGTCATCAAATTCCTGACTGTAAAGGTGGGTGTGGGTGTCAGTAAGGATCATACCGCAAAAATAGTATTTAACGTGAATAAAGGTTAAGCCAATGAAACTGTATTTTTCTGTTCCCCAACCCTAAAAGGGAGGAAAAATCCTATAAAAGTAACACGGATAGAGAAAATTATTATCCTTTAGGGTCAGGGAAAGAGAATTTTCGACTTAAAGAGCTTAACCGTTATTCATGTTATGTATAATTACGAATCCCTTTAACAAAAAACGGTTCCCGGATGACACGCCCTTTCGGATCGGAATAGCGGTTAGCGCTTACTGGTCAGGAAGATCTCCGTGGACCGAGATTTGTACAGATGGACTACCTTTGTACAAAACAGCCGAATGGCCAGTCTGAAAAACTTTCTGGAACAGAAAAACTATTTAAAAATCCCTCTTGTCCTGACCAGCACAAATCACCTGGAAGTGTGCGCCACGATAAATGGCATCAGCGGCAGATTCATTCTGGATACTGGAGCTTCCAACACCTGTGTGGGATTTGATAAGACCACTTTCTTTAAATTAAATTCCGAAGCATCTGAAATAAAAGCTGCCGGGGCGGGAGCTACCAATATGGAAACCCTTTTATCCACCAGGAATACCCTTACCATAGGAACCTGGTCCGTCAGGAAAATGCACATTGTGCTCTTTGATCTGGGTCATGTAAATGAAGCCTTGCTGGCGCACAATGCCCAACCTGTGGATGGGATCATAGGAGCAGACATCCTCAGAAAATCCAGGGCCGTTATTGACTATCAAAAATGTTGGTTGTATGTGCGGAAGCGTCGATAGTTTCGCGGAAATGCCGCAGTTCCTCCCTGCTGAGAGTTAAGGCATCATAAGGGGTGTCAGGCGAATGTCAGAGTTCCAGAGCCTTCTTTACATTGCCGTCCATTAGCAGTTCTTCCGGGCTTTCCAGCGCTTCTTTTATCGCGACCAGAAATCCAACTGATTCCTTCCCGTCAATAATCCTGTGATCATAGGATAATGCCACATACATAACAGGGGCTATGACCACATGGCCATCCCGTGCAATGGGTCTTTCCACAATATTGTGCATCCCCAGGATACCGCTTTGGGGCGGATTGATAATCGGGGTGGAGAGCATGGAACCAAACACTCCGCCATTGGAAATAGTAAATGTACCCCCGGTCATCTCATCAACAGTAATCTGTCCATCCCTGGCCCTAATGGCCAATCTTTTAACTTCGTTTTCAATCCCCCTGAAAGACAGGTTTTCGGCGTTGCGGATGACAGGTACCATCAATCCCTTCGGTCCTGAGACAGCAATGCTTATATCGTAGAAATCATAGGTGATCATTTCCTTCCCATCTATCATGGAATTCACTGCAGGAAACATGCCAAGGGCTCTGATCACAGCTTTCGTAAAAAACGACATAAAACCAAGGCCAACACCGTGTTTGGTTTTAAAAGCCTCCTTGTATTCGTTTCTCAGATGAAAAACAGCGGACATATCCACCTCGTTGAAAGTGGTGAGCATGGCAGTTTCATTCTTTGCAGAGACAAGTCTTTCTGCCACCTTCCGGCGCAACATGGATAATTTTGTCCGGGATTCACCGCGTGCGGCCCCGGTGGAACTGCCCATGGCAGGTACCGCATTCTCTGCATCCTGCTTCATAATTCTGCCATCTTTGCCACTGCCCTTGACATCAGTGGCATCTACGCCCTTTTCCTCCATAATCTTCCGTGCAGCCGGAGAGGCCGTGCCACTGGCATAGGAAGTTTTTTCCTCTTTTTTGGCGGTCTCCTTTTTATCTTTGGACGGCGCTGGTTCTTCCTTTTTTGTTTCAGCACCATTGGCCTGGGCTTTTTCTTGCTTTTTGGCCTTTTCCGAAGACGCTGTGGTCTCTTCGGAGGTCTTCACAGTGTCTTGCTTTTTCTTCTCCGGCCTGGCCGCATCCGTATCGATCAGGCAAACAACCTCACCAACGGCCACAGCATCTCCCTGCTGTGCTTTCAGGGTTATAATTCCGCTCTGCTCAGCAGGTAATTCTAGGGTGGCCTTGTCTGAATCCACTTCTGCGATAGCCTGATCCTTCTCAACATAATCCCCGTCGCTCACAAGCCATTCTGCTATTTCTACTTCCGTAATGGACTCGCCCGGGGAAGGAACTTTCATCTCTAAAATCATCCTTGTATTATATTATTAGTTTTTTATTCGCTGCCTTGTCATATTGTCCTTGTTTTTGTCAAAAACATAATCAATGACTTGCTGGTGCCGCATTTTAGATCGTACGGCACTCCCGGCAGCAGGGGAGGCGTAAAATCTTCGGGAGGCAACTCTCAATTTGGAGGCTTCCTTAAAATGCATCATAATATGGCTCCAGGGACCCATATTCCGGGGTTCTTCCTGAGCCCAGACAAGATCGTCCACCTGATCGTATTTTTGAATCAGGTCGTTCATTCGTTCGACAGGTAACGGAAATAATTGTTCCACCCGAACGAGCGCAACATCCTTCCTTTCCAATTCTTCCCTGGTCGCAAGGAGGTCGTAATAAAATTTTCCCGTACAAAAAACCAGGGTCTTAATCCGCCCGGTTTCAGCTGCGTGATCATCTATTACTTCCTGGAATGATCCACTAATAAGGTCTTCCACTTTGGAAACGGCCTGAGGATGACGCAACAGACTCTTAGGGGTAAATATAATCAATGGTTTTCTGAAATTTACTTTCATCTGTCTTCTCAGCAGGTGAAAAAGATTTGCAGGAGTGGTGCAGTCCGCAACGTACATGTTATCCCTGGCACACAATTGCAGGTAACGCTCCATCCGCGCGGAAGAGTGTTCCGCACCTTGTCCCTCATAACCATGAGGTAAAAACAGAACGAGTCCGTTCTGAAGCTTCCATTTATCCTCAGCCGCCGAAAGATACTGATCAATCAGGATCTGTGCACCGTTACTGAAATCTCCGAACTGTGCTTCCCAGATGGTAAGGGTATTCGGGCTGGCCATGGCGTATCCATAGTCAAAACCCACCACTGCGTATTCGGAAAGCAGTGAGTTGTAAATCTGAAAATTGCCCTGCCTCCCGGAAAGCATATTTAACAACAGTATCTCCTCTTCGCTGTCCTCGACCTTCAGTACCGCATGTCTGTGCGAAAAAGTCCCGCGTTCAACATCCTGTCCGGAGATGCGCACATTGAATCCTTCTTCAAGGAGGCTTCCGTATGCCAGAAGCTCCCCCATGGCCCAATCAAGGTTATCTGTCTCGAAGAACATCTTTTTGCGGTCACTGATAAGTTTTTCCACTTTCCGCAAAAACATTTTGTCTTTGGGCAGTTCAGTAATGGTTTCCGCAATCTTCCTCAGCTTTTCCCGGTCATAAGAAGTATCAACCTCCTCCATCATTTCCCATTCCCTGGCATTCTGAAATCCACTCCATTCATCCGCCATGAATGGCGTAATCTTGGTCTTGTCAACTTTTCGTGAAAACTCAAGTTCCTCTTCTAGGCTCGACTTGTATTCATCTTCCAGTTTTTTTACAAAACCGTCATCAATAATGCCTTCTGCCAGCAACTTTTCAGCATAGATATCCCTGGGATTCTTATGTGCTGCTATGGCTTTATACAGTTTTGGCTGAGTGAACCTGGGCTCATCTCCCTCATTATGACCATATTTCCGATACCCGAGGAGATCCAGAAAGACATCACTTTTAAAACGCATCCTGTATTCAAGAGCGAAGAGCGCCGCGTGCACAACTGCCTCGGCATCATCAGAATTTACATGCAGTACGGGAGACAGGGTGACTTTCCCCACATCCGTACAGTAGGTAGACGTTCTGCCATCGAGATAATTTGTAGTAAACCCGATCTGATTGTTCACCACAATATGAATTGTGCCGTTGGTCTTATAACCATCCAGGCCGGCCATCTGTATTATTTCGTACACTATGCCCTGTCCTGCGATTGCGGCATCACCATGAACTATGATAGGCAGCACTTTTGAAAAGTTTTCGGGATAATGCAAATCCTGTTTAGCACGTGTGATCCCCTCCACGATCGCCCCCACCGTCTCCAGATGGGACGGGTTGGGCGCAATGTTCATATTGATCAATTCTCCGTTGTCGGCCTTCCGCTGGGAAGTCCACCCCAAATGGTATTTTACATCCCCGTCAAAAATTTCCTGTTCATAATCCTTTCCATCAAATTCGCTAAAAATATCCTTGGCCGATTTGCCAAAGATATTGGTGAGCACACTGAGCCTTCCCCTGTGTGCCATCCCCATTACAAATTGTTTTACCCCCAGTTCCGCCGCCCTTTCCACAATGGCATCCACGGCAGGAATAAGAGATTCATTCCCTTCAAGCGAGAAACGTTTCTGACCGACATACTTGGTATGAAGAAAGGTTTCAAAAGAGACTGCCTGGTTCAGTTTCCTGAGGATATATTTCTTTCTTTCGGCAGTGAACTGAGGATGATTATCATTCACATTTAACCAGTCCTGAATCCATTGTACACGTTCGGGAGTTCGGATGTACATATATTCCACTCCGATGGCATCGCAGTAGATGTGTTTCAGATGCCTGACGATCTCTTCCAAAGTATTCTTCCCGATCCCGATGATTTCTCCGGCACTGAAAGTGGTTCCGAGATCTTCCTCTGAAAGCCCGAAATTCTCTATATCAAGCGTGGGGTTGTATTTCCTACGTTCCCGAACCGGATTTGTCTCTGTAAATAGATGCCCGCGGTTTCGATACGCATCGATCAGACGCACCACCTGAAATTCCTTCTGAAGAATTTGTGGAAGAACGTTTTGCTGACCATTTGAAGTATATGCCAACTCCTTTTCAGAATGCTCACCTTGTTCATCAACAGTTATCCCAGCCTCTTCCAGTGCGCTTTCCATCCCAAAATCAAATCCCTGAAAAAAAGCCCTCCAGCTTGGTTCCACACTGTCAGGATGGGTCAGATACTGATCGTATAACCCGGCAAAGAAGGAAATATGGGCCGTGTTTAAAAAGGAATATTTATCCATATGAAGTAAAGACTTTCTTTTCCAGAATAGACCTCAAAAATACAACATTTAAAGGTGAAACGAATTATCTCTCAGGCTAATATTATCAAAATCAGGCCTTGGTGTCACACTATCTGAAGAACAATTAAAAAACAGCGGACTGGTCTGAAAATCCTGAGGATCCTCTGCTTCCTGACGAACCATTTCAGGAATTGCCATTGGCTGAGGGGGAATTTCGTTTAGCATTCCATCCTGACCTTGGAAGGGTGCCACCTCAGCCAACCGATCCTGATTTAAATCGTACTTTTTGTATTTCCCTTCTCAGGATAAGGAAAACGACCTGATCCGCTATTTCCACGACATCGGTAACCTTAAGTTCCCGGAAAGATTTTTCCGGGATGTCAATAATATACATAAGGGTTAGGTAGTCATCAAAAGCTTCCATTATCAGGAAATACACTTTTTCACGCAGCAGGATCCTCAGCTGTTCCGGGCTGAGTCCGGCCGGAAGGTCAATTACCAAATTGGTCCTTTCAAAATCCCTTATGAGCTGGGTTATTAACCGGGCATACTCTTCCTCCCCTGTTATTGAAGACAGGAGGTCATCGCTGTTCTGAATATTGGGTTTCATTGTATTGGGAGATTTTGAGGTCGCCACAGCGGCTCAGGGCCGATTTCCAGAGCGGGCGGATATTGTGGAAAACCTATTTGATCAGATCCCCCTCCTGCCTGTAAACTTTCCCGTCTTTCATGACAAAAATAACATGTTCCAGGGTATTCACATTTTTAGCCGGATCTTCGTCAACGGCAATAATATCAGCCAGATACCCGGCCCTTAATTTCCCAAGGCTATCGCCCATCCCCAGAAGATCCGCAGCAGTTACCGTAGCCGAAGCAATGGCTTCAAGAACCGGCATCCCGGCCTCGGCCATAAACCTGAATTCCATCGCATTCTGCCCGTGGGGGAAGACGCCGGCGTCGGTTCCAAAGACAATCGGCACTCCTTTTTTATAGGCCTTTGCAAATGTACCCTGACTTACCGGACCTATTTCACGAGCTTTTTGAGCAATTATTTCAGGGAAGAAACCGGGCACCTCGGCCATCTCTGCCACCTTTTTCCCTGCCGAGATGGTTGGTACCAGATAAGCATTGTGTTCCTTCATGAGCTCCATCGTGGAATCACTCATGTAGGTTCCGTGTTCTATTGTTTTAATACCTCCCAGGATGGCCCTGCGCATTCCTTCGTCTCCGTGTGCATGGGCTGCAGTGAGCATTCCATAGTCCGCTGCGGTTGCTGCGATCGCTTTGATTTCCTCTAGGGTAAATTGTGGATTCTGGCCGTTCTTCGCGATGCTTAATACGCCTCCGGTGGCGGTAATCTTAATCACATCCGCACCTTCCTTGTATCGCTGCCTGACCGCCTTCTTTCCATCGTCGGGAGAATTCACAACACCGTCTGACGGCCCCGGATCTCCCATCAATGACTTTTTACTTCCGTTACTTGGATCGGCATGCCCCCCGGTGGTGGCGATCGACTTACCGGACGTATAGATCCTGGGGCCATCAATCAGGCCTTTATTGATGGCATTACGCAGCGCGATATTCACTCCTGTTCCGCCCATATCCCTTACGGTGGTAAATCCCGCCATCAGGGTCTTGCCGGCATAACCCACAGCTTCAAAGGCGATATCCGATTCATTCTGGGTATACTTCTTAATATAACTCTGTGGCCCCGATTCACTTTCTATATGCACATGCATATCAATAAATCCCGGCATCACCGTCTTTGTTGTCAGGTCGATCAGCTTGTCCTCAGGATTCCCGGAAACAAATCCATCTTCTATTGATTTTATTCTATTTCCTGATATAATAACCGTTTTTTCCTTCTGAAGCTTTCCCGTTTCCGGTAAAAGGATCGTGCCGCACTGCAGATAGACATCCTGAGCGGCAACGCCTACAGACATTAACAAAACCATAGATGAAATGAGCTTCTTTAATGTCGTTTTCATTGGCTACTTCCTTATTTTCTGTTCCCAGATCCAGGCCGATTTCATTGCTTCATCAAGGGAAGACACTGCGTTCCAACCAAGTACTTCAGAGATTCTGGAGGTGTCCGCATAGGCTGTCACTACGTCGCCAGGACGCCTGTCGACAATCCTGTAATTCAGCTTGAGGCCCGATACCCTCTCAAAGCTTGCGATTACCTCCAGCACAGAATTTCCGTTACCGGTCCCCACATTATATACTTCATAATTCTGTTCATTCTCACCGGTCAACAACCTGGCCAACGCAACGACATGAGCCTTTGCAAGGTCAACCACATGTATATAATCCCGGATGCAGGTACCATCTTTTGTGGGATAGTCATTGCCGAAGACTGACAATTGGTCCCTAACGCCGATGCCGGTCTGGGTAATGAACGGCACCAGATTCTGTGGTACTCCTATTGGTAATTCCCCAATCATAGCACTGGGATGCGCTCCCATAGGATTAAAGTACCGGAGAGAAATAGCCTGGATGCCGGGAGAGACTTTACAGGTATCCCTGATGATTTCCTCTCCGATCTGCTTCGTATTACCGTAGGGCGACTCGGCAGGTTTTACCGGCGCATCTTCCGTGATAGGCATTTTATCTGCCTGCCCGTAAACCGTACAGGAAGAACTGAAAATAAAACTGGCGTTTTCTTTTTGGGTCAGTTCTACCAGCAGATAACACAAGGTGCTTAGGTTGTTTTCGTAATATAGCAAGGGTTTTTCCACGCTCTCTCCCACGGCTTTCGAGGCTGCGAAATGGATAACGCCCTCTATATCTTCGTGCCTCTTAAAAAAGTCCTGCACTTCCTGCTTATGCCTGAGGTCCAGTTGCTCAAAGACAGGGCGGATTCCCGTAATGGCAAAAATGCCTTCCAGTACCTTTTCTGAAGAATTCGAACAATCATCTATAATAACAACTTCATATCCCTGCTGCTGTAATTCAACCACCGTGTGAGAACCAATAAATCCGAGGCCGCCGGTAACCAGTATTTTCATATTATGATTTTATAAATTGATTAACGGTGTCAGTAATATAATTTATCTGTTCGTCGTCCAGTTCTGTATGCATTGGCAGCGAAATGACTTCATTTACCAGCAGATCGGTGACCGGGAATTTTTTGGAGGCATTGCGGCCATCACTATATGCCTTTTGAAGGTGCAACGGGATGGGATAATATATTCCAAAGGGTATGTCTTTGGAAGTAAGGTGTTTTGCAAGGTCATCGCGCCGTCCATTGGTAATCCTGAGCGTATACTGATGAAAAACATGGCAATCGCATTTGTCACAGATGGCATCACACCCGTTCACCGTCTCCGGTATAAGCATGAATGGCCGCCCCGCGAAAGCCTCATTATACTTGCGCGCCGCTTGTCTCCGGCGGTCGCAGTAGGTGTCCAGTTTGGGTAACTTTGCACGGAGCACCGCTGCCTGGATTGAATCAAGTCTGGAATTTACGCCAACCACATCGTGATGGTAACGTTCATACATCCCATGGTTCACAATCCCCCTGAGCGTATGGGCAAGATGGTCATCGTCGGTAAAAATGGCCCCTCCGTCCCCGTAACAGCCCAGGTTTTTGGAAGGGAAAAATGAAGTAGCCCCTACATGTCCGAGAGTTCCTGCTTTTCTGTTTTTTCCGTCAGAAAAGGTATAGTTGGCTCCGATAGCCTGGGCATTGTCCTCAATCACCCATAGTCCGTGCGCTTTAGCGATAGACAAAATGGCTTCCATCTCGGCACACTGCCCGAACAGGTGAACTGGCACTATCGCTTTTGTTTTAGAGGTAATGGCCCGCTCCATAGCCTCAGGATCTATGTTGAAAGTACGAGGGTGTACATCTACAAGTACTGGGGTAAGATTCAGGAGTGCAATCACTTCCACAGTGGCGGCAAAAGTAAAATCTGCTGTGATTACTTCATCCCCGGGCTGCAATCCGAGTCCCATCATGGCGATTTGCAATGCATCCGTGCCATTGGCACAAGGAATCACATGTTTCACCCCAAGATAAGTTTCCAGCTCCTTTTGAAAATTATGAACTTCCGGTCCGTTGATAAAAGCTGCAGTATCCAAGATCCGGGAAATGGCAGAGTCCACATTTTCTTTGATATCCTGATACTGGCCGATCAGATCCACCATCTGAATTTTCCTCATAAATACATCTTGTTTTGTGAACGTAACAACAAGGGGACAATATTACAAAAATTAGAAACGGCCTCAAATGAAATTACTCAAAGAAGCTTAATTTAGCCTGAAACAAGTCTCTGTGTATTACGTCTATAATATAGCCGTTCATCTTGCCTCCCACGCTTTAACCCTTCTGGCATTTTTTCATAAAAAAATCCGGCTGTTCATGCAAGGTCGGCGGAAAACTTTCGCTTATCTTGAAGCAGGACTGAAGAACGAACAACCGGTGCTATGGATTCATGCCGCGTCACTCGGGGAATTTGAACAAGGTCTTCCCGTCATAGCAAAAGCACGCCTTGCCTACCCGGCGCATTCTTTGTTGGTCACTTTTTTTTCTCCGTCAGGTTATGAAGTGCGGAAGAAAAGTCCGGCCGCAGATCTTATATGCTACCTTCCCCTTGACACTGTTGCCAACGCCCGAAAGTTTATCAGCCTCGTTAAGCCCCGGCTTGCTATTTTTATTAAGTATGAAATATGGCCTAATTTATTAAGGGAACTTAAAAGGCACGATATCCCTGTATTGGTGATCTCTGCCATTTTTAAAAAGAACCAGGTCTATTTCAGGTGGTATGGTCAGTTGATGCGTGAAGCATTGTCAAATGTGACTCATTTTTTCGTTCAGAACGAGGAATCGGCTGCTTTGCTGCGCACCCTGGCTATAGAAAGGACTACCCTTAGCGGGGATACCCGGTTTGACCGGGTTACAGAGATCCGGTCAAACGACAATTCCCTGAATTTTATGGACACTTTTACGCAGGGACGGCTGTGTCTTGTAGCCGGAAGCACCTGGCCGGAAGATGAAAAAGTTTTGATCCCCTATATCAATTCGACTACACTTCCGATGCAATTTGTCATCGCGCCTCATACAATGCATCCGGAACATATCAGAACATTGCGTTTGTCCATAAACAAACCAACGATTCTTTATTCTGAACTGGGGCGGCGTTCGCCGGAGGATTTCCAGGTGCTCATTATGGATGCCATAGGCCTTTTGACCAAAATTTACAGTTATGCGAAAATAGCTTATGTCGGAGGTGGATTTGCCACAGGCCTGCACAATACCCTGGAACCTGCCGTATTTGGTATTCCTGTAATCACCGGGCCGGGATACAAAGGCTTTCGGGAGGCAGAAGATATGGTCGGAATAAGTGGGTTATTTCCGGTCAGGGATGCTGCGCAATTCAGTGAAACCATGGATCGCATGACAGAAGATCCAGATTTTGCAACCGTAGCCGGAGCAAGGAATGCCCGCTATATAGATGCGAATAAAGGAGCCACCGCCCAAATAATTGACTACATTCAGACGTTAATAAAAGGTTACTCATAAATGTTCAATGAAAATTGCGCCATTTCCGATTGTTGCACTCCTTTCTCTGGCGCTACTCGTGTGCTGCGGAAAACCAAGGTATGCCCCGGCAGATGCCTACCCCATTCCCGAGGCTGACAGGTCCCAACCAGATTCAACGGATAGCCGCTTCGGACCCGATAACACCGTGCCGGATGCGGATTCCCCCGGGGATACATCTCCCGCAAAACCGGAGTTACCTTCTGATACACTACGACCTGTTTTTGCATAAAATAAAACACTGACCTGGGGTTTCCCTTTTTTTGTTAGATTTACCGTGACCAAGAAGCAGCAGCCAATGAATTCCAAGATTTTAAGAATTTCACTCATAGCGGCTCTTGCTGGATTTCTGTTTGGATTTGATACCGTTGTTATCTCCGGGGCGGATAAAAAATTACAATTATTATGGAATTCTTCAGATGGCTTCCACGGGGTTGTCGTCATGGGGATGGCCTTATGGGGCACTGTGGTTGGGGCTTTGTTCGGCGGGATACCGACCAACAGAATCGGCCGTAAAAATACGCTTATCTGGATAGGGATCTTTTATTCGGTATCTGCTATCGGATCGGCTTTGGCCAATGACCCCTTTACATTTGCAGTCTTCAGGTTTCTGGGTGGATTAGGCGTTGGGGCATCCACCATTGCCGCCCCTGCCTATATTTCCGAGGTGGCGCCGTCCAAGGACCGTGGCCGGCTTGTCGGGTTTTATCAGTTCATGCTCGTATTTGGTATTTTGGTGGCTTTTCTTTCTAACTACCTTCTCAGTGGCTCCGGGGAGAATGACTGGCGGTGGATGATGGGGGTGGAGGCGTTCCCTGCAATTATTTATACCCTGTTCGTCCTCACAGTTCCCAAAAGCCCCAGGTGGTTGCTTACCAAGGGCCGGACAGAGGAAGCCGGCCTGATATTAAAGTCTATCAATCCCTCCCTTTCAATAACGTCCCTTCAGGCAGACATTGCCAGTGAGCTGGAACAGGGAAGCGCCTCGGATAACATTTTCCAGAAAAAGTACAGGTTTCCGCTGACACTTGCTTTTCTGATCGCGTTTTTCAATCAATTTTCAGGAATCAATGCTTTCCTTTATTACGCCCCCCGCATTTTCGGGGAAGCCGGTTTGGGCGAGAAAGCAGCGCTGCTAAGCAGTATCGGGATTGGGATTACCAATTTTATTTTCACTTTTGTCGGTATTTTTCTAATTGATCGTCTGGGACGGAAGCAATTGATGTATATCGGCTCATTCGGCTATATCATATCGCTGTCCCTAGTTGCTACGGCCTTTTTCCTGGGATGGAAAGGAATGGCCGTGCCGGCATTCCTCTTTCTGTTTATCGCTTCCCATGCCATAGGGCAGGGGGCAGTCATTTGGGTGTTCATTTCTGAAATTTTCCCCAATCACCTGCGCAGCTCCGGCCAGGCTTTTGGTAGTTCGACGCATTGGTGGCTTGCGGCGCTTATTCCTTCTACAGTTCCGTACCTTTTTAATGTGATCGGGCCGGGGCCGGTTTTTGCCCTTTTTGCATTTATGATGGTTTTACAACTGCTCTTTGTGCGATTTATGATGCCTGAGACCAAAGGCAAATCACTGGAAGAATTGGGGAAAGAATTAAGTTCCGCGAAATAAAAGATTGTCAGCCGTTCAACGACAATTTCCGTAGGTCAACCCCCCTGTGCAATATTCGTATGGCGTTTTAACGAAATATAATCACATCCCAATGACTTTTAGGCTTTTATCCTTAAATTGTATTAAATTTTATGAACTATGGAAGAAGAACTCACACCCGGCACCAGGATCCTCAATGCGTTTCTGAGCATTATGGTGGTGATTTTGGTTTTAATTTTGGCAGGGGTGGTAATATGCCTTATTCTTGCCGGCCTGGGCTTCCTATAATCCCCTTCAGTTCCTGATTCCTATACCTGCCTGTTGACCCAATCAACCAGGTTGAAACTGTAATTATTTTTTCGGACTGAGACTTTCTTTGTATCGCAGATGCTGACGGATTTCCTGCCAAGAAGCCCCTGTTTATATAAGTTGGCGATTCACTCGAGCCAATGACCCGGCCTGCCCGAACATGGCTTCGATTCCCAAGACCTTTTTAGTGTCATCCGGCCTGCAAGCTCCGGGATGACGCTATTGGCACACCCAGTTTTATCTTTCTTCCTGATGCGTTTTTGCGCCCTCCTAAACCGCTGTTGAAAGCCCTTTCTGGCACAAGATGTCAATAATTCTATTGCTGATAGCCCAATCCGGGCCCAGGAAGTAAAAAGATGGGGCGTTTTCTATTATGGGCACCCGGGAAAGAAGTTTTTCTCTCTACGAACAGAAATAAGCGTGCAGCACTTTTTTTGGATGAAAGGCTTGTATATCTCAAATATTTTGCGTTTTTTGCAGTTTAAAGATAAAATCGTGCAGTTCATCGGATTTTATCGCAGCCCTAATTGCGAATAGCATGTCTTTTTGGAATAGACTTACATCTGTCGCCTTAATTCCTCGCCACCCACAAAGGCAGGAAATGCCCTTTACTCTATTGTATATTTAAATCGACGCTTATTGTATAATACTACACTTTCCATTTTTGACCCTTCACGAAAAATTTTTATAACCCCACAAAATCATTTGATTATGAAATTGAACATTACTCTTTTATTGTTATTAACCACCATGGGCCTTTCGCAGTTGCGGGCCCAATGTAGCGGAGCCCAGTTCCAGGAAGTCAATGGGATCGCCGTAATAGAGGCAGAATCGAGTTCAACACCATCCACCTGGAGAAGGGAGACGGCAAGTAATCCTTATACCGGAAGTTCTTACCTTGCCTACCGTGGCCCCAGCGCTTTTAACAATCCCGGCACCAATGTCATCAATTACAGTGTACGGATCAACTCTCCGGGAACTTACCGCTTCATTTGGCGAAACAAGGTGGGGATCATTGCCAATAACAACCCCTCAACGGAGCACAACGATTCCTGGCTTAAAATTCAGGCTTCCAATTTTTATGCCCAAAAGGGCAATAATCGTGTTTATCCTAAAGGATCAGGAAAGACTCCGGTACCTGAAGGAGCCGGAGGCGGTGGCTGGTTTAAGATCTATGCCAGCGGTACCACCAACTGGACCTGGTCTACCAATACCTTTGATAACAATGCTCACCAGATCTATGCCACCTTTAACAACGCAGGGGTCTATACCATCCAGGTTTCAGCCCGCTCCCAGGGACATTTCATTGACAGGATGGTTTTATACAAAGAGAGCAACTACAGTATTTCGGAAGCCCAGAATCTGGGAAGGGCGCAAACGAGCTGCGGTGGCGGATCTCCTCCACCCCCACCCCCGCCGCCACCCCCAACTGCAGGCGATCCTTCCGTGAGTTCTTTCAGCTATATCAACGCCGGGACGGATAACGTTATCGGCACATTAAATAACGGCGCTCAGATCAACATTTCATCGGGCCCGTCCAATCTGGCCTTCCGGGCCAATGCCAATGGAGATACAGGTAGTGTTCGCCTGCAATTGACAGGTCCGGTAAGCAATGCAGTGACTGATAACAATGTGCCTTATTCCAGTTTTGGGGATTCTGGGAACAATTATACAGGAAGGACCATGCAGGTAGGCAATTATACCCTCACCGCCACCCCCTATGGCCAAGATAATCTGGGAGGAGAACAGGGTGCTGCGAGAACGGTCAGTTTTTCGATCGTAAGCAATACCACCCCACCTCCGCCACCTCCACCGCCATCAGGAAATAATGGAATCACCGGCTTTACGCTTATCAATGCCAATACAAATGGGAATTTGGGTGCCATAACTCAGGGCAAGAATTTTAACAATGTGCCCTCAAGCCTTAGTATCCGGGCTACCACCAATCCCTCCTCGGTAGGAAATGTTTCCTTCACCCTTTCAGGACCTGTTAACGCCAGCAAGAATGAAGGTTCGGCCCCCTATCACGTATTTGGGGATATTGGGGTGAACCCGGTCGGTAGGTCGTTGCCGAGCGGCAATTACACCATCACGGCCCGTCCAAGCAATGGAAATCCGCTTACGGTCAGCTTCTCCATTGGCAACTCGACCACACCTCCTCCCCCTGGAGGCGGGGACGCAATCTCGTTCACCTGGATCAATGCAGGTACAGATGCCAATATTCAGACGATCAATAATGGTACCACACTCAGCGGCTCGGGAAGTAACCGGAATATCCGCGTCAATACAACCTTCTCTCTGGCCAAAAGTGTGTTCTTCAGGCTTCAGGGCAGACAGAGCAGAACCTGGACGGAAAATGTTCAGCCTTATGCGCTGTACGGGGATAACAATGGGAATTATAATTCCGCAAATTTCCCGAACGGTTCGTATTCGCTGACCGTACAGATTTACGCAGGTGTCAACCGCACAGGCTCGCTTTTGGGATCAGAAACGATCAATTTTAATGTCGGTTCGGCCACAAGCAAGGAGGCCATCGGGGCGGCTTATGTTTATCCCAACCCTGTCAAAGACGGTAAGTTTTCTGTAAAATTGCCTGAATCCATGAAGGGAGAAGTTACCTATAGCCTAATCAACGCTTCAGGAAATACAGTTGAAAGCGGCAAGGTCTCTGTATCATCGGCCGGCGATACTGCAGAATTTAATATGGATGCTTCCTCCTATAAACATGGTGGAATGTATTACATCGTTCTGCAATCCGGGGCAACCCGATTCACTTTGCCATTGATTAAGAAATAGACCTATTATTACCATACCTGCTTAAGGCCGGCTGAATTTTTTCAGCCGGCCTTTTCATTTTTTTGAACTGCCGTGATTTTACACTTTTCTGACTTCCCGGAATTGGACTATAAACATGTATAGTACGAGATTCCGATACCGCAGGGTCCAGACCATGAAATCCCGAAAAAGGTGGGCAGGATTGACGGCAGATTTTTCGAAATGGATGTCAGGATGAGTGCTTTTAAAACGAATGTTTAAAAATTCCTATATTTATATATCCTTTAGATTGCTATCCTTTTATTGTTAAAATAACCCATTCGACTTCCAATGAAAAATAAAATTCTCCTGGTTCTCAGCATCCTGTTTGGGCTGATGTTTATTAATTCAGGTCTGAACAAGTTCTTCAACTATATGCCCATGCCTGATGATTTACCGGAAAGCATGCAAAGACTGATGGGTGCCTTTATGGAAATATCCTGGCTCATGCCACTTATTGCGGTGGTAGAAATAGTAGGGGGCATTCTTTTTATGACCAATAGATTTCGCGCACTGGGTGCCATCATCATTTTCCCGGTGATGGTAGGGATATTGCTTACCCATATTGTCAATGCGCCTTCCGGACTTCCAATCGCTCTGGTATTGCTCGCAATCAACCTCTGGGCGATGTATGATAACAGGGAAAAGTACCGGCCTATGCTTTCTTAAGTAGGAGAGCAGAATTATTTTATGTTCATTTTCGATACAGCAATGTGTGCCAAACCTGCCTGTCGAAGTTGCCGTTAGACAGTGTAGGTGGGATATAATTAGAAACAATAATAAATATCATTTGTTCATTTTGCCTTAGAGCAATTTGCACCAAACCTGCCTGCCGAAGCTGCTTTTAGGCAGCGTAGGCAGGAGATCAGGAAGGATTTAAGGAAATTTCTGGAAATCCTTCGGTTGCCCTCTAAGAACCATATAAGCCCAATTCAACTTACTGCCAATTGTTTTAAATAAAAAAATAAAACTCCTCCCTATTTCTAAAAGGGGGATGGATTCGCTTCAGCGAAAACGAAGGGATGAATTATTTAGGCTGCTGTTAATGTTCATTTTGCCTTGATGCAAAACGAACCAAAAAATCAAGCGAAGTGCCGGTCTATCTGAGAGATCGGTCATAAATGTTTTGGAGTGATCAGACTCCATTGTACAATGCCATAAGCAAAAAGATGGTTGATTAAAATTTTTTCCATTCTGCAAAAACAAGTCAAAAAAAAAGTATCCACATACCATAAAGAAATATCTAGACGAAAACGAGATTCAAAAAATTGAGGAACTTGATTTAATTCAGGGAATTGATATTTGTCATACTCGAAATGTTTTTCTATTCTCATTCTCTCTCGCAGGAATAGGAATCTCCGACCTTTTGAGAATGCGGTGGAATGATATCACGGGAGAAAGACTTCACTATAAAATGAGCAAAAATGATAAAGCCGATTCTTTAAAACTTCCAACGGCAGTCCAGCAATATAGCAAAGACTAAAGGACAAACTCTGACTATTTTTTTCAGAACATAAGAGAATATCTTCAAAGGGTTCAAAAGCGATTAATTCAAGAATCAAAACCTCCATTAAGAGAGTGAATAACAACCTATCTAGATTGCCGACCTGGCTGAAATTGACAAAAAAAACCAATGATACTGCGAAAAATAGTTTTGGGAATATTGCCGGAGATAAGGTATCGCCGCAGATGCTTCAAAAATTATATAGAGATACCCAACTCAGCATAGCATAAGGTTATCTAGGTAATTGTATTCATAAAAATGCGGATGAAGCTCTGGAGGCAATTATTGGATTTTCGAAAAAGTGTTGGCATAAACCATATCGATAATACAATAATAATTTATTTCCAATAAAAGGTGAATTAGCGGAATGGCTAAAATAGTCCACGAATGCAACATCCTGAAGCAATAATTTACAGTTTTATGAAACCGTCCCGCAAGAAGTCCGATGTATATTACATTCTATTATTTATAAAAAAAAGGACTTTGTAGTTGTCAGATGCCGAAAGCAATTTAAAAAAAAACTTCACGAATCCTCATGCGAGTAACTTATCAGTAAAATAATTCAACATTTTTTCCACTTCCTCTGCATCATCCCCTTCTTTGGATATATCCGTGAGTCTTGGAAGGTTGTTGGCAAAATAAATATGATTGTTGGAAGTTTCATAGAAGTTAGTGGCCAAGGCATGCGGGTATTTGAAGTTTGGATTAATTTCTAGGATTACTTCTGATACTTTGCTTACTAAATTCTTGTAACTCAGGAAAAAGCCTCTTGAATTATCCTGATCCACCTCCTTCGTATGATAGGCCTTCATTCCTTCGGAGATTACAATATTGTGCAATTTGCTTTCATTGATGTATTCTACACCTATATTGTCCTTTGCGGCAGCAACAAAAGAATGTATAATAATCTGAAGTTTAATCCGGGGGTCTGCTATATTGTTCGTATTGATGGTAATAAGGTAACTTACCCATTCCCAATACCAATTAAGCAAAAATAATAGCAATAGGTGTTTATTCTCAAAATATCGATATATGGAAGCTTCGGTCGAACCTATTTCCTGTGCTAATTTCTTAAAGGTAAAAGACTCGAATCCGATTTGGTTGAACAGTATTATACTACTTTCTATAATCTTTCTCCCCAATTTGGTGTCTTGAGGTTCTTTAAGGTATAGACCCTTATTTACCGATATTTTTATTTCTACACTCATACGGAGATCCTTTCGAAATGTTCAACAATTGTCAATTTTTTTAGAGGTATCTAAAGTACTGAGAAATCAAAGATAGTGAAGTTTAACAATTATTTATAATAGTATTACTATCTTTATCAGAAGTATTATTATATTTGCCCTTCATATAAAGTTTCTAATATGTTTAAAAATATATTCTCCAGCATGAAAAGCGACATACCTGCAAGTATCGTCGTGTTCTTTGTGGCTTTACCCCTATGCTTGGGCATAGCTTTGGCCAGCGGTGCGCCTCTTTTCTCAGGATTGATTGCCGGGATTGTGGGAGGCATTGTAGTGGGGTCGGTTAGTGGTTCTAAAATTGGTGTTAGTGGTCCGGCCGCAGGCTTGGCGGCCATAGTGTTAACCGCGATCGGCACCTTAGGAAGTTTTGAAAACTTTTTAGTTGCAGTGGTACTGGCCGGAATCATTCAAATTGTTTTTGGAGTTTTAAAAGCAGGTATTATTGGGTATTATTTTCCTTCTTCCGTTATAAAGGGAATGTTAACCGGTATAGGGATCATTATTATCTTAAAACAGATTCCTCACTTTTTCGGCTATGATCAAGATCCTGTAGGAGATTTTGCATTTTTCCAAATAGATGGCGAAAACACCATTTCCGAAATATTCAAAACGATAAATCACATAAGGCCAGGAGCTGCTTTGGTCGGTTTTCTTAGCTTGACTATTTTAGTGCTTTGGGATAAGATTTTATCCAAGAGATCCAAAATCTTTCAAATTATTCAAGGACCTGTAGTAGTGGTCGCTGTGGGAATCTTATTTTATCTTTTCACGAAGTCGAACGGAACTATGGCCATTGGGCGATCTCATTTGGTAAATGTACCAGTACCTGAAAACACCGCATCGTTTCTAGGTCAATTTAGTTTTCCGAATTTTGCAGTACTTGGAAATGCAGAAGTATGGATTGTTGCATTTACCCTAGCCTTGGTGGCGAGTCTGGAGTCCTTATTATGTGTCGAAGCCACGGATAAGCTGGATCCTTTCAAAAACGTAACTCCAACCAACCGGGAGCTAGTGGCCCAAGGGACTGGAAACATTCTTTCCGGTATGATAGGTGGTTTGCCTATAACACAAGTAATTGTTAGAAGTTCTGCCAATATCCAATCCGGTGCAACAAGTAAATTGTCCACTATTGTCCATGGCCTATTATTATTGGTCTCTGTAATGGTTCTTCCTAGACTATTGAATATGATTCCACTATCCGTTCTTGCCGCAGTGTTATTGGTAGTGGGCTATAAATTGGCAAAACCGGGATTATTTATAAAAATGTACCATTTGGGTTGGAAACAATCCATTCCATTTACTGTAACTGTTTTAGGGATTGTATTTATAGACCTATTGTATGGAATAGGTCTAGGGCTGGCTGTAGGAATTGTAGTTATTTTAATAAAAAGTTATCAAAATTCCCATTTTTTACATAAGGAGAGAAAAGATCCAGACGATGGAAAAATCACAATGACCCTGGCAGAAGAAGTAACCTTTTTTAATAAAGCCGCCATCTTAAAGGAGTTAGATAAACTTCCTATCAATTCTTATTTAGAACTAGATGTTAGAAAAACAAAATACCTGGATAACGATGTAATTGAAATATTAGAAGATTTCGTAATAAAGGCCAAAGACCGGAATATTACGATCAAATTAATTTCTGAGCGTGGTACTATAGAAAACCCCCCCAGTTATATCGAGTTCTTTAAACTCGCGCCAAAAACAGTATAATATAAATTAAATCAATAATAATAAATATAATATGAAAGCACACACAAAAGAAACACAGGCAACGATGACACCTCAAAAATCATTGCAATATTTAAAAGAAGGAAACAAAAGATTTCAAAACAATTTAAAAGCCAATAGAAACCTGCTCGAGCAAGTCAACGACACAAGCGATGGGCAATTTCCCTTTGCAACAATTTTAAGTTGCATAGACTCCAGGGTCTCTGCGGAATTGGTTTTTGATCAGGGTTTAGGTGATATTTTTAGTATACGAATAGCTGGGAATTTTGTTAACCAAGATATCTTGGGAAGTATGGAATTTGCCTGCAAACTCGCAGGAACCAAGCTTATAGTTGTTCTGGGCCATAATGCGTGCGGAGCAGTAAAAGGTGCTTGCGATAATGCCAAATTGGGGAATCTCACAGCTTTGTTGTCTAAAATTAAGCCAGCTGTTGAAGGGGTTTTGGAGCCTCAGGAAATAAGTTTAAGAAACTCTTCAAATTCAGAGTTTGTAGATAAGGTTGCCGCTAAAAACGTACAGCTGACTATTGACAGAATTATCAAGGAAAGCGAGGTTCTTGCGGAAATGCAAGACAAGGGAGAAATTAAAATTATAGGTGCGATGTACGATATTAACAATGGGGCCGTAACTTTTTACGAGTAATCTTGGAGCGTTATTCTGCCCTTTTTGATTTTGTCCCGCGATTCCCTCCATGTAACCAATTTAATCTTTCGCTCTTTAATGATTCCGTTATATTCCTTCTTTATAAGAAAAGCGTAGTCTGCCTGAGCCCATTCCTACCCAAATTCAGGATGGTCGATGATTATGGCCTTCATTATAGCATTGACGAATGCGGGATGCAAAAATGAAAAGTTGAGGCCCGGCTCCAGATTTTGAGAAGATGCGAATAAAATTGACGGGCACCCTGTTCATATGTATGTGGTTTCATAGACAAAATACCGTCCACTACCAAGGTAATGCTATATAAAAAATTCTTGAAGCCATCATGTTCCATTTTGAAAGCCAGGCCGTCCAAGAGTACGGGGAGTTTGAACTACTTACCTACTATTAAATATGCCTCGGCAAATTCAGGGGTACTTGCCGCCGCACCCATATGCGCATACAAATGGGTCACATCTCTCCCGAATCTGAACGTTTTTTTCAGTTGGTTGCTCAACTCAATTTCCACTTCTTTCGGATCAGCATAATTTTGAAAGCTATCAACCAAGGCGTAGAATCAACCATTCTCGTTCACCAAGTTAGGAACCGAATCTTTGGACAGTACCGGTCCCCGTTTATAATATTTCCACTCACTAGTAAGTGTCACATGAAGTCCGATATCCTTCTGCTTATGCTTTCTGGCATATTCAGCAATTTCGGGGAACCAGGAACACGGTACCATTATGATGGCTGAATTCAACGGACTTTCTTCCAGAACCGAGATGCTCGCTGCATTCGCCGAATGGGCAACACCTAAGTAATCCGCCTGTAATATCAATATCTTGGCAGCGGAAGAATATCCTAACCGCTGGGCAATTGACTTAATTTTTGCTTTTCCATCCAAAAAGGAATAAAAGAAAACATGAAAATATTATGGCAGTCCTAATCATCTGATTGGCTTCAGATTGGTTAAGTGATAATCAAATATAGGATGGGGGTTTAGTATCACAAAATTTTCAAAGCGATTTGAACCGTAATTAAAGAACAGTCTTCCATAACTTGATTGAGACATACAGATTTGCACCCTATTTTTGCGCTTTACAAAAATGAACACCTTTACATGGATATACTAAATACTTTGGGCTATTCCCAAGATAAAAAATTGTTGATGATCCACGCCGATGATGCGGGATTGTCGCATTCCGAGAATTTGGCTACCATAGATGCCCTTAAAAATGGATCGGTAAATTCCTATAGTATCATGGTTCCCTGTCCGTGGTCCTATGAGATGATGGAATTCGCAAAGAACCATCCTCAATTTGATAATGGTATCCATTTGACTCTTACCTGTGAATGGGAAAAATATCGGTTCGGACCTGTATTGCCTGCAAAAGAGGTGCCGAGCCTAGTCGACGAAAACGGACACTTTTTCAAAAAAAAGGAATGTTTAAATAGGAATGCCTCCAATGAAGAGGTCAAAAAGGAACTTCAGGCCCAAATCGAAAGGGCCTTGAAGTTCGGCCTTAAACCGACCCATCTCGATTCGCACATGTACAGCGTTGCGTCGCGGGCTGAATTTCTGAAAATTTACAAGGACTTGGGGAAACTATACGAACTACCTGTATTTCTTAACAAACAATTAATCAATGAAATAGGATTGGCTGCCGATAAATGTTTAAACGACAATGATTTTGTTGCAGACAACCTCTTTTTGGGAAAATTTTCGGATTTCGAAAAAGGGAAACTGAGGGAATATTACAATTGTGTTTTGGATAATCTTCCGATCGGTTTTAATGTGCTTATCCTGCATCCTGCATTCGATAATGCTGAAATGCAGGGGATTACGGTTAACCACCCGAATTTTGGATCGGAATGGCGACAGTTGGATTTCAATTATTTTACAAGCGAAGAATGCAAATCTAAATTACTGAAGAATGATATTAAGCTGGTCACTTGGAAAGAAATCAAAGATGCATTAATGCACTTGCGTGATTGATTTTTGTTCGATGTAATTAGAAATTCAATCGCTAAGCAGGGTTTCATTGAAGGAACATTCATCATGAAAATATTTTTCCAAAAAATGTTTGACCTTTTTCAAGCATTACTGAAGTATCTGAATGCAATTAATTCAATTCTAACACAATATTCGCCTTTCAGAAGGATAATCCCAAAATCACAGTGGTGCATCCATTATTCGGTTTGGACGATATCCCTGGTCATCATTGGTTATATAGCTATTAGAGTATCCCAAATAAGCGATATTGAAGAGAAGGCATTTGCCAATCGAGAACAGCAAGTAATTTCTAGTTTAAAGGAATATTTCGACCAAAATCCCGAGCAATTTAATTACAATCAAAAATGGTAAAAGGAAAAAGATAGTGTTCCAAATCCAAAGTAGGCTGTGCCCAATGGAAATTTAGCCTCCCGTCACAGGCGGGCAGGTATGTTTATCTGCCGGGACATTACAAAATCCGCACCAGCCCCGATAGTTATCGGACATGCGCAAAGTATAAAGTAAGATTTGGCGAAAGTCCACTGTAAATAATCAAAAACAATTCATTTTTAAACTCAAATGGTGTCAAATGAAAGTTTTAACACCACTAGCTGGAAAATATCAATTTGTGTTACCTATGTGATACCCGGAATAAAAAAAGACCCAAAAAGTCGGCTTTCCCTGGTTGTACAGGCGGGGAGAGTTCCCGACATAAACGGGATAAACTTCTCCTCTCCCCATTTCAAAAAGAAACCCATCCGAACCGGATGGGACTTTACTTCGTACAGGCGGGGAGAGTCGAACTCCCATACCTTGCGGCACTAGACCCTGAACCTAGCGTGTCTACCAATTCCACCACGCCTGCCTTCCTGGCAAAGATAGTATTCTTCCGCATAATTGCCATACCCCCATTCGCCGGCCTTTCCCCAATTGTGCCGAAAGTTGTTCAAAGCTTTTCCGCAGACCTGCAAGGTTCCTCCTTCGGCTGTTATTTGAAGTTCATCCATATCCTGGCATATTCGACCCATGGTTTTGACGGGATCAGACCGGCAAATTCCAGAGACTTTTAATTACCTTTATAAGGATTTAATTTTTGTTTAAAATGGATTAAATGACCCTCATTTCCGGAAACTTGCCATCATCTGCATGAAAGTGTCCTTTAAGATCCTCCGACATTTGTATTAGGTTGGGATTCGTATTAAAATCGTTATTTATCTACCTTAATGCAGCACCATATGAACTCACATGATAATTTTTATCCCGAAATAGTCCCTCACAGCGAATTTATTCACCAGCACGATATCTTCCTTGAAAAGGAAAAAAAATTTACAAAACAATACGATAAGCTGAATGCCCAGCGCCGTCGTCTGCCGATAGAATATTTTGATGCCCCTTATTCCTTTGAAGGGCCTCAGGGGAAGGCCGGCCTCCTAGAACTTTTTGAGGGGCGAAGGCAATTGCTGCTCTATAATTTTATGTTTGAACCAGGCGCCGACGCCTGTGTCGGATGCTCCATGGTTGCCGACAATCTCCCTCTGTTGACACACCTTCATGTCCGGGACACCACACTCGCGCTCATTTCACCTGCTCCTTATACGGAGATTGCCTCCTATAGGAAGAGAATGGGTTGGAACGCACCGTGGTATTCCTCCTCCGGAACTAATTTCAATGAGGAAAGCGGCGTGGGAAAAGACCACCGTATGACCGTATTCCTGCGCGATGGGGATCAGATCTATCGTTGTTACTATACCAATAACCGGGGGATCGAATTACTGGGAACCATTTGGGCCCTGCTTGATATTACCCCTTTTGGAAGACAGGAAGAATGGGAAGATTCCCCTGCAGGGCGACCTCAGACCGCTGCCTTCAGTTGGTGGCGCAAGCATGATGAATACACCGAACAGGAGAAGAAAGGAAACAGTAACTGATCCCCTGCCCTACCGGAACTCGAAATCCGGAATTCCCAATGTAGATCCGCAATTTTACCACATTGCCCAGCTGGCCTTCGTCTGCTTTGTCATGGGTGGCCCTCCTGTTTTTGACTTTAAACTACGTTTGGGTATCCCTGCCGCAATTCCTGCTTCTTTCCAGAATTGCAGGTTATATTTGTCCTCAATGCGTATTTTCTAAAAAATAATGGCAATGAACGACGAGGGAAACGTCTTTTCTATGAGGAAAGTTAGATGGATCACCATCCTGGCCATCCTTATGGCAGCGGGCATGATCTTCTACGCTTTCAGGGAAGAAGTTCCGTTGACAAAACCTCAGGGCGTGTCCTACGAGGTCATCAACAGATGGGATCTTCCCTTTGACCTTCTTGAAATTTCGGGCATCGCTTATCTCGACACGGATAAAATAGCAGCCATACAGGATGAAGATGGGATCCTATATATATACAATCTCAAAACAAAAGAGATTGAAAAGAAAATCCACTTCGAAGACGCGGGCGATTATGAAGGAGTTGCTGTCGTAGGTAAAAATGCCTATGTGCTCAATAGCCATGGGACCATATACGAAATAAAGGACTTCCAGACTTCTGATCAGGCCGTTGCCACCTATAAGACCCCTTTCACCAATAAAAATAATATGGAAAGCCTTACGGCAGACGCTACCGGTGAGCATCTGTTACTTGTCCCAAAATACCTTGACCTCAACTCAGAACGATATAAAGGAATTTACAGCTTTTCCCTCGCATCCAAAAAAATGGCGCCGGATGCTATTTTTAAAATTGATAT
Organism: Muriicola sp.; assembly: GCA_041744575.1. Taxonomy (GTDB): domain Bacteria; phylum Bacteroidota; class Bacteroidia; order Flavobacteriales; family Flavobacteriaceae; genus JTS-RE37. The sequence continues at coordinate 26,455 of JBGTKP010000049.1, read as the reverse complement.
GGAGAGTGATATACTAAAAAAGTACCGCTCCAAAAAATCTCAAAAAACATTCCTGCCATCAGATATGGCAATCCATCCCAAGAGCGGAGAGATGTATGTCCTGGAAGGAACTGAGCCCAAACTACTGATTTTAGATACGAAAGGAAATCCCATCCATCTTTACCATTTGGATAAAAGAATGTTCCCACAACCCGAAGGTATTGCCTTTGGCCCTGACGGAAGATTGTATATCTCAAGTGAGGGCAATAAAAATGTAAGTGGTTCAATTACAGAATTACAACTACAGCGATAGTTTTTATTTCGAATTAGCTTGTGGATCACAGAGCCCTGCCAGGATTTCTTAGCTACATGGAAGCATATTTATTTCTATAGTCTATCGGTGTAAGGCCGGTAATTTTTTTAAATACATTCCGGAAAGCCTTGGTATCCGTGTATCCCACATCGAACATCACTTCGGTGATATTTTTCCTTGTAGTTTCAAAACTTCTTTTGGCGGCTTCCACTTTTACCCTTTGCAAATAGGTGATCACGGTATTGTCCGTTGCCTGTTTGAACCTGCGTTCAAAGCTTCTCCTGCTGACAGCCACCATCGAAGCCAGCCCGTCTACAGTGATTTTTTCCGGATAATTGGTTTCGATATACTCCTGTGTCCTTTTCACCTCCTCATCATGATGATCCTTTTGGCCTGTGAACATCATAAAAGCAGCCTGACTTTCCCTGTCGATGTCTATCGCGAAATACTTGGAGGCCAGAATGGCCGTATCCCTGTCCGTATATTTTTCAAGCAAATACAGCAGAAGGTTAAAATACGAATTGGCGCCTCCGCTTGAATAGATGCCATTCTCTTCCGTAATAATGCTTCCATCCATCACCTCCACTTCCGGAAAGCGTTCCCTGAATTCATTGTAAAAAGCCCAGTGAGTGGAGCATTTTTTCCCGTCGAGAAGGCCCGTGGAAGCCAACAAAAAAGCGCCTACACAAAGTGAAGCGACTTCCGTGCCCTTTTTATAATGGTGTAAGATCCAGGGAATGGTCTCCTTATTCGCTGCTACTGCAGTTTTCATATCGCCAAACAAAGGAGGAATGACAATAAGATCCGTTTGTTCCACCTCTTCCAATAACTTGTCCGTATGAACTGAAAATAGTCCATTCTTATATTTAACTACCCTGCTGTTTCCCACCAGACTTACGTTAAATAATGGTTCTTTTCCGGCTGCCCGTAAAAAATCATTGGCTGAGGTAAATATGTATTGCGGAGAAGCCACCGCTTCAATAACTGCTGATTCGGGAACTAAGATTGAAACACTTTTCATAGTTGTAGTGACTGAATCCATTCAGACGAAGCCAGCTACGCTTATTGATATCTACAGCTGCCGCCTTCAAGGCATTACAATTATTAAATATAATTCATTTGAATGGCGGAATCAACCCTTTTAACTGCCGTTTTTATACCCCAGGATAATGACCCCAAATTTCCACATTTGTAAAAGCAACAATTAAAAAAAATATGATGGAACGAATTACAGTTAAAAACAACGTAAAAGCTACCGCCGGCAAAGTTTGGAAATTATGGTCAGATCCCAGGGATATAGAAAAATGGAACACGCCTTCCGAGGACTGGCATACCCCTCATGCCGAAAATGACCTTAGGGTGGGTGGCAGGTTTGTTTCCCGAATGGAAGCCAAAGATGGAAGTTTTGGTTTTGATTTCAAGGGAACTTACAATGAGGTCATCCCCGAGAAAAGGATTGTGTACACCATGGAGGATGGCAGGATGGCCGAAATAGATTTTAAGGAGCAACACGGAGAAACTGAAATTGTCACCAGTTTTGATCCTGAAACTGAAAACCCTGTTGATATGCAGCGTGACGGCTGGCAGGCTATCCTCGATAACTTTAAAAGATATGCGGAAAAAAACTAACCCATACAGCTAATACGATATGAAAACCTATAAAATAATTTTTTGGTCGACCACGATATTCATCTTTCTGTTCGAGGGGGTAATGCCCGCCTTTTCTTCACAATCCGAATTGGCCAGGGAAGGAATCCGTCATTTGGGTTATCCGGCCTATTTTGGTAATGCCCTGGTCATATTTAAGGTACTAGGCGCTCTCGTTCTGATCATTCCGCAAATTCCTGTGCAATTGAAGGAGTGGGCATATGCCGGCTTTACTTTCAACTTTCTGTTCGCATGCATCAGCAATATTGTGGTTGATGGCTTCGGATTTGTTGCGGTATTGCCGTTAATAGTACTGGCCATTTTGCTGAATTCGCGTCACTACCTGTACAAATTGAATACGGCTAAAACGGCATTGAGTCGATATGTTCCGTAATGCGATGCTATCATTGCCTGTAATTTCCGCCTCTCTGAAATGTCTGTCTTAACCAAATCAAATGAATGCTCTTTTCAGCTATCTTACTTTTAATGGTAATTGCAGGGAGGCTATGGAATTTTATCAGATGTGCCTCGGAGGAAAATTATTTTTCCAGACCCTGGAGGATGTTCCAGGAGGGGAAAACGCACCTGCTGACTTGAAGAGATCAATCGTTCATGCAAGTCTGGAAAATGGACCGATTTCTCTGATGGGATCAGATATGGTAGGAGAAGATGGCTTTCTCAACGGCAATTCAATCTCTATTCTGCTCGCTTCGCCTTTTGAAATGGAACTTCGGAAATACTTTGAGGGCCTGTCCTACAGAGGAAGGGAGATCCTCCCTCTTAATGCAACATTTACAGGCAATTTATTTGGAGGGCTTACGGACCAGTTTGGCACTCATTGGTTGTTTCTTTGCCGGAGATGAGGAGCAAACGCAATATACATGACAAACGATCATTGTGGTTTGGCAATAATAGGGAAGGGGGTCAAAATATGTTATTCTGACCCCCTTCCATCAAACATTTAGGGTATTAATTCATCGCCTCTAAATTCAGGGCCGTATCGGCAATTTCAGTTAACGATGCATCACATTTCTTCTCCTCTTCCAATGTTTTCAAAAAGTGATCAAGGCACTTTTTCTCCTTCAATACTTTCGCAAATGCGGCAAGAGTACCATAGGTCGCAATCTCATAATGTTCCACTTTCTGTGCAGCCGCAATGATCCCGGCATCCCTGACAGGACCCGGTTTGGTTTCCTTGACAATACTGTTGCCTTCTTCTATAATCCCTGCCATGGCTTCACATTTTTCTGCCTTGGCTTTGATCCCAAGGAATGAAAAACACTCCTCAAGTCTTTTCACATGACCCTCAGTCTCCTTCAAATGTTTTTCAATTCCCTTTTTAAGTTTTTCATTGGTGGCATTCTTATGCATCTTGGGCAATGTCTTTACCAATGCCTTTTCTGCCCAATAAATGTCCTTAAGACCATCCTGGAATAGATCGGTCAGGTTTTTCGCTGCGTCCTTCTTTGCCGGGGTTTTCCCGGTGGTTGCTTTTGCAGGTGTTTTTTTCGCAGGTGTTTTTTTTGCCGGCGCTTTTTTAACGGTAGCCATAGTCTTCTCTGTTTTTATTTATGTTTATAAATTTTAATCAATATAAAGCGGATCCATTCACCGGACTGCGGATTTTGACCCAATTTTTAACGGTAATAGTATAAAGTCGTGAATCGGCACTTACTCAGGCAATCGCATAGCATCCTGCATTCCAGTGATCTCAATTCTACATCCATTGCTCAATGGTGATATTAAATTTGACTCATCCAATGGATCAATTAAATGTTCATGACCAGGGGTGCAAATCGTTGGGTATTTTAAACTGGTACCATCTGGCTTATTTCCGACCGATCCCAGTTGCGATGCTTTTCAATGGCTTTACAGAAGGAAGACGGTTGCTTATTCACAAAGATTGCTTTGTCCTTTTTATGAGCTCCGACAAACGTTTCATTCAACAAATCCTCACCTTCTGACGAGACTGCAATAGCTTTGCAATGCTTAAAGGCTTCATTGATAAACTTTATATATTTACCGATCGACATTAATTTTTCGATGGACTTTTTGCCTCCGGGGATATAGACCGCATCATAGAGAACACTTTCCGTAGTATTAATGGAAGCATCAACCTTGTGATCCATATCAGAATCACATTGAATGGTCCCCCCTGTCGGTGCTATTAACTTTATGACCGCGTTTCCTTTCTCGAGTTCCTTCCGCATCGGTTCAAAATCCTTCATTGAAAATCCATTGGCCACGAGAACCGCGATCTTTCTTGTCGCAATGCTGTTGAAGATGGTATTTGCCTGACTTAGAGCCGGGGATTTCTCCAGGTAATTTACGGCAGGTCCGGGTTGAAAATCCTTTGCGTTACTATCGGCACCTATGGCCTGATTAATAGGTTTGTCAATAGTTTTCGGAATTTTCATGCCCAGGTTACCGGCAACTTTTGCAGCCAGCTCCGGGTTGATCTGTTTAATCAGCCAGAGCATGCGGGAAACTATCGGTTCCTGTTCACATTTGCCAAGTTCAAAAGAGTAAGCTTCTGCGACATGAGCCTGTTCCCACGAAGACAGGCTTCGATAAAATAAGGCAGGTTGCGAAAAATGATCACTAAAGCTCTTACTCCTGCTTCGAATCTTATTCGCATCTATCCGTTCCTCATAGGAGGTAAATCCACCTTCAGCCATTTTTGATAAGTGCGGGCATCCACCACCGAGCGTGTTTGGAAAATAAGCCGTCCGGCCTCTTGGAATGATCGTTTGCATGTGACCATCCCGTTGATTGTTGTAGGTAGGTTCCAGGGGTTGGTTAATTGGAATCTGGTGAAAATTAGGAGTACCTAACCTTGAAAGCTGTGTGTCCCTGTAGGAGAACAGCCGGCCCTGCAATAACGGGTCATTTGTGAAATCGATCCCCGGGATGATATTACCGGGAAGAAATGCTACCTGTTCCGTTTCGGCAAAGAAATTATCCGGGTTGCGATTCAATGTCATTTTTCCAATCAACTTCACAGGAACCATTTCTTCAGGGATCAGTTTGGTAGGATCCAGAAGATCGAAATCGAAGGCATGTTCATCTTTTTCTGCCACGATCTGTATCCCAAGTTCCCACTCCGGAAACTGTCCCTGATCAATGGCATCCCATAGATCCCTCCTGTGAAAATCCGCATCGGCCCCATTGATTTTTACCGCCTCCTCCCACGTAACAGAATGGACACCTAAAAGCGGTTTCCAATGAAATTTAACAAAATGGGAATCCCCGCTGGCATTGATAAGTCGGTAGGTATGTATGCCGAAACCTTCCATCATTCTGTAACTTCTCGGAATGGCGCGGTCACTCATGGCCCATATATGGTTGTGAAGTGTTTCGGTGGTCAGGGATACAAAATCATAAAAAGTATCATGAGCGGATGCGGCCTGCGGAATTTCCCTATCCGGCTCAGGTTTAACCGAATGAATCAAGTCGGGGAATTTCATAGCATCCTGTATAAAAAAGATGGGCATATTATTACCTACCAAATCCCAGGTTCCTTCTTCATTGTAAAATTTAACGGCAAAACCGCGGACATCTCTTGCCAGATCCGGCGAACCTTTGGAACCGGCCACCGTTGAAAAGCGGACAAAAACCGGGGTTTTCCTATTGGTATCTGTAAAAATTCCGGCTTTAGAATATTGGCGGATACTCTTATAAAGTTCAAAATAACCGTGAGCCCCGCTTCCCCTCGCGTGGACAATTCTTTCAGGGATGCGCTCATGGTCAAAACTGGTAATTTTTTCACGAAGCAACATATCCTCCAGTAAGGTGGCACCTCTGGGTCCGGCTTTAAGTGAATTGTTTGTGTCATTTATTTTTAAACCCTGACGGGAAGTGAGTGCCTTACCCCGGGGATCAAGAATATGCTTTTCGAGTTGTTTGATTTTTTTATTGGAAGATGATTTCTTAGCCACGATGCGAACTTTAAGGTGAGTATAATTGAAAGCACTAAAATACATCCATGGATTTCCCTTACTAATCGATAACAAATTATTTTATGACTCGATCCGTATCCCCGCATGAAATAAAAGTGCATTGGACAGAGGCACCGGGATGTTCATGAAACCAGCCTCAAACTGTGGAACCGGATATTGGTATTCTGGAACAGTCCAGCGTTTCCGGACTCTTTCTTACATTTGGGTTTTCTTTCGGGGTAATAGGTTTGGAATAAATCGTATTTTAGAGAACTGGTTCAATGCAACTTCTCTCACTAAGGATGAAACAGGATTGGTGTACAGGACATATAGGATTCTGGTGCCTGGCATGGAACTACAGGAATTCGAACATTTCCTTTCAGCTAAAGTTTACAATGTCAAATGCCGGAGAAAGCGAATAGTATTATGGCAGATAAGGAGCTCCTACATAATTTACCTGTTGCAGTATACCGCGTTAATGCGGAAGGGCTTATCGAATATTACAACGATGCGGCGGTCCGGCTCTGGGGTAGGGAACCAGTGCCGGGAAAAGATCGTTGGATCGCATGTGACAAAATTTTCACTGCGCAGGGGACGCCCATCACTCCGGGACAATGTCCTTTAGCCGTTGCCATTAAGGAAGGCAACATTCAGAATACCATGTTTGCCCTGGAATGCCCGGACGGAAGCAAAAAATATGTTATTCCGTATCCCCAGCTTTACCACAATGAAAATGGAACCACTATCGGCGGGTTGAATACGCTGGTTGATGTTTCAAGACAGATTGAAGAGCAGCAGAAATTGGCGGAAAATGCCCAACAATTCATGACGTTGGCCAACTGCATTCCGAATCTGGCCTGGATGGCAAGGCCAGATGGCTGGATTTACTGGTACAATCAAAACTGGTACGAATACACAGGAACAACCCCTAAGGAGATGGAAGGCTGGGGATGGAAATCCGTGCATGATCCTGAATATCTTCCTATGGTCCTCGACCGATGGGAACATTCCATCCGGGCCGGGGAAGCATTTGAAATGATTTTTCCCATAAAAGGGGCAGATCAGAAATTCAAGTCCTTCCTCACCCGTATTTTCCCGGTGCATGATGAGAATGGTAAACTGACACATTGGTTCGGAAGCAATACGGATATTAATGAACAAAAAAAATATGCCGAAATCCTGGAAGCCACCCTCCAGGAACGTGAAGGCCAGATGGAGGCCCTTTTTAAGTTTGCACCGGATGCCATTGTGTCCATTGATGATAAAGGAAGAATCCTTAGCTGGAATCCGAAAGCGGAATATATTTTCGGGTGGCTTGAAAAAGAAGTCATTGGAAAAACATTGACCGAGACGATCATCCCCAATCGTTTTGCCGAATTGCACAATTCCGGAATGAATCATTATCTGAAGACCGGAGAAGAATCGGTTTTAAATAAGTCCATCGAAGTTTTCGCTGTTCATAAGACGAGGGAGGAGTTTCCTGTCGAATTGAAAATTTCATCCACCAGGCTGAGCGGCAAGAATATTTTTATTGGATTTATCCGGGATATCACTCATCGCAAACAATCAGAAGAAATAATAACAAATAAAACCAATCAGTTGTTGGAGGCCCAGGCACTGGCTCATATTGGTAGCTGGGAGTGGGATGTCCGTAAAAATAAGATTGATTGGTCTGACGAGCTTTACCGAATTTTCGGCCTGGTCCCTCAACAGTTTGAAGCAACCTATGAGGCCTACCTTGAACGTATTCATCCCGACGACAAGGACACTGTGCACCATATGGTACAAAAGGCCTTTGCAGATCATCAACCCTTTAGTTTTCACCATAAGGCCATATATCCTGACGGTGCTGTTCGAATCATCAGCTCCACCGGCCGGGTCTTTACCGATAATAAAGGAGAAACCGTGAAGATGACCGGGACGGGTCAGGATGTCACAGAACAAAGCAAGAGGGAAATGGAGCTAAAAGAAAGCCAGGAGCGATTCTTTAATGTCTTTGACAACAATCCCGTGCCTCTTTCTCTGGCAGAGATCAAGTCCAATAAGATCACCTATGTCAACAATATGTTTTGCACCACTTTTGGCTATAACAAGTCAGAGGTGATCGGCCGTACCGCTCAGGAAATTCAAATGATTGCACCGGAAGAATATGAACGGGTTGTGGCCTACATTTTTGGCCATCTAAAGGAAGAACGAAGTCTTGAGGAACTCCAGTCAATCACCCCGGAAGAGACGGAAGAAATATTGCAAAAGTTAAGAGATACTGACGCAATGAAACACTTTGAAGTGAAATACACCCGCAAGAGCGGGGAGAGTTTTCCTGCCATTGTTTCATTTGAGATTCTGAAACTGAACTCAGATAACTATACCGTCACTTCCTATATGGATATAACCCAAAGTAAATTACATGAAGAACAACTGAAAATCCAAAATGAGGCACTGGAAAAAATAAATAAGGAACTGGAATCTTTCACTTACATCTCCAGCCATGACCTTCAGGAACCGCTGCGCAAAATCCAGCTCTTTGCCGGACGAATTCTTGAAAGGGAGTACGCCAATCTTTCAGAAAAGGGAAAGGATCAGTTCAAGCGGATGCAATTGGCGGCAGAAAAAATGCAGACGCTTATTCAGGATCTGTTAACCTATTCCCGAACAAGTAATGTCCCGGAAGAAAAGCAATATGGTAATCTAACCGAAATCATAGAAGAATTAAAATACGAATACAGTGAAACCATCCGTGAAAAAAAGGCCACATTTGAGGTATCGGAAGAAGAAGAAATCCAAATTTTCAACTTTCAAATCCGCCAGCTCCTTCATAATCTTATTGGTAATTCTTTAAAATTTTCACGGCCGGACCAACCTCCACAGATCCACATTACCAGCAAGATCAGGGCAGGGCGTGACCTCTCCAATGAAAATCTGGTCGCAGACAAACAATATTACCATCTTAATTTTCAGGATAACGGCATCGGATTTAAAAAGGAATACCAGCATAAGATTTTTGAGGTATTCCAAAGGCTTAACGGCAAGGAAGAATATCCGGGCTCCGGGATAGGCCTGGCCATCGTCAAAAAAATTGTGGAGAACCATGAAGGTGTTATTTCGGCATCCGGAGAAATAAACAAAGGTGCCACGTTTGACGTTTATATCCCGGTGAAGCGCTAGCGTTTCATCATAACGGGCGGGCCGAATGTGATGGGGGGCCAATGTTAGTCATTCTTTAAAAAATCCATAACACAGGTTGCTATATGCTTACCGGTATCCTGAACCGCGCGGACCTGCTCTGCCAATTGGAGTACCGCCCTCATTTCCGTTTTACATTCCGTCAAAGACATTTCTTCTAAAGAACACCCACAACGGACTGGCCAGGCCGGGCTTCTTTTTCAAAACTGGTTAGATTCCGCGTTTCTTCCTTATTCGTTTATAATTTTCATGGTAAGGGATTTAATAGCAATCAGATTTTAAGCTGAAGGGTGGCATAGACGGTTCTGGGCTGTGCGGGAATGATTCCAGGACCCGGATATCCGGTGGCCCTGCTGGTAAAATACACTTTATCAAGCAGGTTATTTATTCCCGCTTCCAGTTTCCATTTCCGGAAGGAATAGGACAGGGACAAATCCATGACATCATAAGCCGGAATCTCCCCTTCTATACCCCTCTGATTGTCATTCACGTCCTGAGGGGCATTGGTGGCATCCGTAAACTGTTTGGACAAATAAGTATATTGAAGACTTCCAAGGAAATCCCCATATCCAAAATTCAGTCCGGTTTTTAAGTTGGCGTCGGGTATAAATTCTACCTGGTTGCCCTCCACATTATTTTCTTCGGAAGAAAGATACTCTGAACGGGTTAGGGCTATATTTACAAAATGACTCAGTTTCAGTTTCTCTTTTTCCCTGAAAAAAGTCTCCTGGAGATTCCAGTCTTCAAAAACCTCGAGCCCATAGAGAAAAGCGGTGCCAATATTGCCCCGGAACCGGATCACGTTCCCTGTTTCAATTTCCTCTCCATTCTCTCCGATACGGGACTGGTTCTTCAGTATTTCGCCCAATCGGTTATCGTAAAGAAGACCAAAGGCACTTATGTCATAAGAGAAGTAGTCCTGAAGCCGGCCCCTCGCTCCTAAATCCCCGGTAAAACCATCCTCATCCCTGATATTCGGATCTACCTGAAAGGCGGGGTTTACCACCTGAATATCATTAAAAGTAACAGACCGGTAATTCTCAGACACATTGGCGTAAAGTTCCATCCCCTGCTGCAGCTTATAGGTAGTCCCGATACCCAAAAGAATAAAAGAGCGCTCCAGACTGCGGTTATCTTCAATATTTTCATTCAGCAATACGTTTCCAGCCAGATCCAGTACGATATTCTTGTAGCTCCCCTCGCTTTTGGTTTTGATATATTCCACCCTTAACCCAGGGGTCACAGTCCATCTGGAATTCAGAACAAATATATTCTCCCCGAAAAATGCAAGATTCAAATTTGGATAGGCAAATTCCGACTGCGGTTCAAAGTTTGGAAAGTCTTCCTCCGAAAAACTAAAATCCGCATCCGCCCCTGCGGTCCCCGGACCTTGTTTTTGACCATTCCCGGACTGGTAATACTTGGTGCCCAGTAGCACTACGGCATCCCTGTCCCTGATCCTATATCTCTTAAGCAGCCTGGCTTCTGCTCCCCAGTTCCGAAAATCATTGACCAGTAATTCCCGCGGAGCGTCGAGATCATCTGGTTGGGAAACCCGGTTGGTTCTAAAGCCCAGCGCTTTCCGTGATGCATCAAGATGAAAAATGGAAAGACTGAAATCTGTCCCGGGGGAAATACTATGATCCAGCCGAAAAGCGTTCAGTTTCCAGTCTACATGAAACCAGTTGCGACTTCGGTTACTGAAGGTAGGATCCTGATAAAACTGAGCGTCTGTAATTCCGCCAGGCTGTTTGGCGAGATAATTCATATAGGTAGTCTCGAAGGTAAGCCGGGTGCGGTCTGTAAACTGATAGTCAAAATGAGCGTAGAAGTTTTTGCTGTCATAGTGGGAATTCGGCCGGAATCCATCCCCTTGCTTATAATTAAAATAAGTATAGTATCCCAGCTTGCCCAAGGTTCCTCCGAGGCTGTTAAAACTGGTAAATAAATTATAGGAACCCAGTGTCTGTCTTGTAACCAATTCCAATTCCTTGTTGGGATTTGGTGGTTTAAACTTAAAATTAAGCAGTCCTCCAAATTGAGTGCCATATTGGAGCGAGGCGGCTCCCCGGATGACCTGTATCTCCTCCAAAGCTTCTGCCGGAGGCGTGTAGTAACTCTCCGGATACCCCAGGACATCTGCACTGATATCATAGCCGTTCTGCCGGGTGTTGAAGTTGGAGGTGCGTCTGGGATCAAGGCCCCTTCCCCCGACATTGAGCTGTAGTCCGGCATCTCCATTGTCATTGATGTTCAGGCCAACCACCTGACTGTAGATTTGTCTGGCCGTATTGGCTGCCATATTCCCTATGATACCCGACATCAGTATAACCTCACTTTTCTTGCCGGCATAAATGGCTGTGCCCTCCACTTTTTTAAGCTGCTTCAGGGCAAAAACCTGTTTTCGCTGCTGGGTGACGATCACTTCTGAGAGCTGTTCCCCTAGAGGCTGAAGGACCAGATCAAGTTTACTGTCAGCATTTATTGAAAATTGGACCTCATTTACCTGATACCCATAGGCGAAAACAATCAGATCATAGGTGCCATTCGGAATATTCTCAAGGACATAGCGACCGTCGGAAGCACTGCTGGCAAACAGGTCCAGTGACTCCAGATATAATTCGGCCTCTGAAAGAGCCAACCCTTCAGCATCAGAAATGGTTCCGGATAAATCCGACTGTCCGTGCCCGGCCATCATAAATCCAAAGAAGCAACCCAAAATGCTACAACCCCTTAATGACATCATTGAATGGTAGTATATAATCCTTATGCCTAAACGATTCATATTTGCTGCCAAGATCCACCCCAGGATCAATCAGCGGGGTGCTCAGCCTACCATTGAGGCTGACCCGGCTTTCTACATATACTTCCACTTTCCTGTGACCTTCTTTTTCAAAATGGTCTTTCAAAAAATGGGCATATTCCAGCATAAAATCCGACTGAAAGGCCATCTGTTTTTCCTGGAAGGGTGTTAAGAAATCTGTATTGTCCACATAAAACCAGGATCCGGTATCCCCGTTTACGATCCTGAATTGTGCATATCCCGATTTTTCAATCAACATCACCCGCCATGAAAAACGATATCCCTCTTCTGTCCAGAAAAGTTCTCCGGGATAAGCCCAGTAACGGAAAGGAAAAAGGAACTGGATGACGAAAAAAATTACGACAATTCCATATTTGATGAAGTTACCAAGGCCAGGGCGTGGTGAACGCTCCCTTCCATTATCAAAGTGAAGCCCGCTAATTCTCAGACCCTGTCCAGCCAGGGCCAGCAGTTTCCGATGGGGACGGGCATCAAAAAAGATCAGGGTGGATGCGATCATTACATATGGGAACATTCCGATAGGAAAGAGCATCCAGGTGAGCAGGTGAAAAATTACCACCGTAATAAAAGCAAATGGCCTGGTTCTGGTGTTAAGTAATAAAAAAGGAATGGCAAGGTCATAGATCATCCCGGCCCAGCTAAAGGCATACGCCACCCACTCCAAATGGAAAAAATCACCCAGAAGTGGGATATCAAATTTGGAAGGCAGCCAAATACTCATGGGCATGGCCTTAAAAAGCCAATCAGAATTTAATTTTGCCAAACCGGCATAGAAGTAAACAATACAAACCAGGAGTTTAATACTATTGATCGTCCAAGCCGGAATTTTCTGAAATGCCTTTTTGGGATCAAGGTAAGCATCCAGAGAAAAATAGGCATTCGCAGGAAGGAAGATCATAAGAAATGCAAGGATACTGGTCAAATAATAGTGATTAAGATAGGTGGTCTTATCCATCAGTTCAATGTAGGTGAAACTCAAAAAAAAGACAACTACAGACCATTTGTATTTATAGCCCAGCGCAATGAAGAAAGCGGAAATCCCGCAGAGGATAAAAAGGGCATAAGTAAGATTTCCCAAAGGTTTTATCCATTCAAAACCATAGTAGGAGAAAAAAAACTCTGGTTGGATGTATAGTTTATAAATCCAGCCATACGAGGCGAACCTTATAATGCCAAAGAGCATCAGTAAGCCGAAGAAAATCCGGAAGACAGCCAGGGGGGCGGCCTCCACAGGCCTGAAGACAGTGTTAAATTTATCAGGTATTGACCATGTGCTAGTCCCCATCTGCATCAACAAAATCGATGCTGATGCTCATGGCCGAAACCATATCGACTTTGAGCAAGGGTACCGCTCTTTGCACCTCATCATAAGCCAGAAGCATATCGGTAGGAGGATTGTTACTTTCAATTTCCGCCCGGAATGCCCCCAGTCCCGCGACTTCAGCCCGTGCCGCATTGAATTGATCGTTAATTATCTTTTTGAGATCCTCTCCATTTTTAAGCGTGTTGAGCGCGTCCAGATAGGAAGCCAGGCTTTCACCATTCTGAGTGCCGTCAAAGTGTTTCCCATTAAAAAAATCCTGAGTGGCCTGCAGCCCGGCAAGGAATAGTTCATTGGAAACCGGCTCTTCCGAATAATAGGCTTCAAGATTTACCGGAAGTGTACTTCCTGAAAAGACACCGAGCGGAATGCCCATTTTGCCAGCCCTGAGAAACTTTTCATAATAAAAGATGTAGTCGTTGACGAAGCGGTCAACAGAAGCTGTGGCAGAGGCCCCGTCGTTATTTACAAAAGTATCCCTGTAACCTTCTTGCCAATCCTCCAGTACCTGCGCTGACAAGGACTGCATATCGGCTATCAGCGCATCCATATAAGCAAGATAAGACTCGCCGGCCGAAGCCTCGCCCAAAACCGCAACGATCTCCGCATCCGATGAGCCCAGGCCGTTGATCAGGTAATCAAGTGCCGGAAAGCCCTTGGCGTCCCTATTGGAAGGAAGTGTGAGATCATAACTGCCAACTGCAGCATTGGCTTCAATTTTTTCGGTATCTGAGGGATAGGTGTTAATCCCAAGCCGAAGTCCCGCCGTTTCCGCAGGTCCTATCTCGAACATATCGACGCGTTGCCAGGTTTTATAGGCTGTTAACCATGCCCCTCTGAGGGCTGTCAGATGGGTCACTGAGGGATCAGAATTGAACTGGTCAAAGCTTGCAGATAAACTGGCCAAATGTGCAGAAAATTCCATATAGCCTGGAATTATGATATTGTCTGTCCAGTTGACTAGCATCGGACCTCTTTCAAAATTCACAGGTTCCGGCCCGGGAGGATTACCGGGCTCCGGATCTGAAGAGCAGGCATAAAAAATCAGGGTTAGGACTGCTGCAGTGAAAAGGTACTTTTTCATAAGGAAATTCTATTAAAAAAATGGATGGGGGAGCAAAAAGTTCACAGATTCAAATCTCCTCTATCTATCAAAAAATATAGGCTATTCTGTCGATGCTGCTTCCTCCACTGTGAAACCAAATTTGGCGGCAATAACCTCAGAAATGGCATCCAGCGTATCGGGTGTCACGTCCCATAGGCCATTTGCCCCATCTCCCAATAGTTTGGCCAGTAAGGCATCAACTTCCGTTTTTGTAAAATAAGCAGTGCCAGTGATCGGATCCTGGGCAAACTGGAGGCTATAGATAAATCCGAAACCTTCTGAAAGGGCATGAAAAGCGCCTCCATAATCCGGAACATCCACGGCGAGACTGTTTTTTCCAGCCTGCAGATAATACACCCCTCTTACCGCAGGAATCAAGGCAAGCTTGCCCTTAATAATATCAGCCTGTGCATCACGGACGTCATAATCCTTAGCTACAATCGCCGCTCTTCCCAGTTTAAAAGCTTCAAAAGAAGCCGTTGTTAAATCGCTGAAATCCGGATCTGCTGCAACCTGGCCTATGTAATTTCCCAGAAAGCGGTCTCCTTCAAATTCCCCTTCCAAAGGATTCCCGCCATTGGTATTCAGTGCAAAAAGGTAACCATATGCTTCATCCCATTTGTGTTCCATAGAAGTATAGGAGGTACCATCCTCAACGACTTCATCATCATTATTGGCCCTGTTATCCCCTTCATCCAGAATAGCCGGGCTCAGGTAGTTATTAACGATCTGGTCCAATACCAGCGCGCCGATGAGTCCCTTATTAATCACCTGATTATATTCCAGCCCTTTGGCATTCACATAACGTACACGGTCTTCTTGCGGGAGCTGTCCTGCAATCCCGGGTGCTGCATTTACCTCCCAGTTGACAAACACCTCATCCACCTGACCCATGATCCAGTTGTCAAAATCAGCACGGATGGCTGCCTGATCGGTGGCGTTAGAAGAAAATAGATCTGCAGACGCAGCCGTTTTACTGCGGATGTTCTTGTCCGATGCGTTCAGTTCTGCCTCCGAAAAATCTTCGTTACCTTCCTCATGGGCAAACATGGCGGCTAATATTTCCGTGGTATTGGTATTGTCACTTATGGCAGAAATAAATTCGTCGCCCATTTTTAACCGCGTTTCCTGTCCGCTGAAATCAACAGTACTTTCTCCGCCACGCTCAAAAGTATAAGTGTCAGGTACATCAATCGCCGCCTCACAGGGAGTACAGCTTCCACCGCAATCAATCCCGGTTTCATCGCCATTCTGCAACTGATCAGTACAGTTGGCTGTAACCTGATCCTGAACATCATCATCAGAACTACAAGAAGAAATTATCAATCCGAAAGCAATACAAAGAGTATAAGCGATCCTTTTCATTGAGCAATGTTTATTTAGACTTGTTTTAAATAGAAAAGCAAATCTAGTACTCAAAATAAAACTATGCAAGCTTTATTTTTATTAAATCTAAATAAATTGGCGATGGGTGAAAGCTGAATTTAATTTCCACCGGATGTATTAAATATCGTGCTTGCCGACGCGTACGCTCTGTCGCAAGTTGATGGGTGATGGGACCCCTGAATGGCGAATGAAAAGAATAATTAACTAAATATTACTTGCAATTTCTCAAAAAATGATACGCCATAGGGTCAGTTAAAAATGCCTTTGTCCGGAAGTTTCACTTAAAGGGCCACTCTTATAAGGTGGTTATCATTAGAAGTCAGCCGTGGGCATTCCAAGCCACTTCGGAGGGAGATCCTTTATAAAAATGCCTTAAATGATAGGTAGAAAGCCAATCAAACGAATTACTTCTCAATTTAATCCGATTTCCCTTCAAATAGGGGTGCCAGAACATTAGGTATAAAATCTACCAGAAAGTGACCTATGATATTGGCTTTCAAATCTCTTGTTCTTAAATAAAATATGGCCAGAACCAGCCCTATGACAAAGGAGATTAAAATTCCTCCCGGTCCTTGCCGATAATGCAGTAGTCCAAATATAATGGCCGGTAATAGCACATAGACCACCCATTTTCCCGATAGCTTTTCTAATCTTTCAATGATATAACCACGGTAACAGATTTCTTCCACGATACCTGCCCTTAATACAACCAGGGACATTGTGACCAGAGAGAGGTCATCGTAACGCCTACTTTCCGTTCCGTCACCATAAGAAATTCCAACCAGGCCCAACAACCCCACACAAATCAAACCGGCTGCAATACAAATCAATAAGACCAGTAACCCCCATAAAATGGATTTGCCCCAGTGTCTGTTATGCAGTCCTATTGAATCCAATCCCAATCGTTCTCCTTTAAGTACTATCAGAATTAAGAGCGCGGTGCTTAAAAAAATGCTTATTTCCCTGGCAACAACCAGAGAATCGGTAAGCGGGCCGTTTGCCAAAAAATAATTAAACCCGAATATGACCATAGGCGTCCCTAAAAAGGCCAGTATTAGCCCAATAAGCGTAATGGTGGGAATGCGATTTTCTTTCATAATGGCATATGGTTTGATTTATTACAAATGTATTCACCAAACCCCTTAAATTATTGCTTTTAAGGGCATTAAAACTTGAAGTGTAGTGAATTCCAGGTTGAAGTGTCCCCTAAGGGGTCGTGTGATGGCATGAAAAACATTTCTTTAAGGCTGATGGCTTTAGAAAGACGGTCCATGTGAGTAATTCCATTGTAATATTTGCAGATTGCCCAATGGAATAAATTTCTAATATGACTGGTGTATGGCATTGATAAGATATGATTTAAGGAGGATTTTAAATCCATAAACTGCGGATAGAAAATCAGTTTCACCCCGCGATATATTCTTCCGAATTAGAACGAGTTGTCATTAATTTTGATGGTGGTGATAGAAAAGATATATGTAAATTAATTGTACTCTAATTTTCGAAGGAAACCAATTCATGGAAAAAAGCAGTAAAACCCAGTTTTTATATTATCCGGATATTGCGGTCTTCCTTATTAATACCCTTCATTAGTGCGATTAATTATTACCTAACCTACTACAATATTAAATTTAACTGGTTTCTTATTTTGACGTTTACCGTCGATACCATTCAGGGTTATATTGCATGGTTGGCCGTAAGAAAGCTCATCCTTTTTTTAGACAAAATATTTCCTTACAGTCGAGGCGTAATTAAAAGGATGTCTGTGCAATTGATCCTAACCACCTTTGTAGGGCTATTGATTATTAGTTTACTAACCGAGTTGGTGAGTTTTATCGTAAAGGGACAAGCTGCTCCACTTGATTTTTATACGATTGACCTCATCATTATCGGAATTTGGTTTTTCTTTATAAATGCCATATATCTTGGCCTTTATTATTACAATCAATGGAAGACTACCGAAGAAAAGATGGTCGAAGAGAAGAAATTAAAAGCAGACGGCTTCATAGTAAAAGTAGGCAATAAAGATCTTAAGCTGAATTTTGACAGTATCGCTTGGTTTTTTGTTGATGTCGATTACACCATTGCCCAAAATTACAATGGGCATAAGTATTATCTGGATGACTCCCTCGAAAAAATTGAAAAGAAACTTCCGGTGGATGCCTTCTTCAGACTAAACAGAAAATATATTGTCAACCGCAATTTGATCTCCGGTTTCAAGAGACTGGACAACGGAAAAATCTTAGTGCTCCTTCATGATAATCAGCTTTTCCCATTGGAAATTGCAGTAAGCCGAACCAAAGCGCCTTCCTTTAAAAGATGGTTTCGGCCGGAATTGTGACAGTTCAGGGGATGAAGTACCACACTTCACCAAAAAAGAAACGCACTGCTGAGATCATTACCTGTGCCGGGAAGTAATTTTGGATCATCAAACTTCTTCCGATGAACCGAAAAATATTAATCTTTCTAATTGTTGGTTGCTTCCTTCAGTATATGAGCAGCCAGGATGATGCTTCCGTGAATTACCGGAACTTTCCTTTAATTGTAACCTTACAGTTCCATTCTTTTTCTATGCCATTTAAAAATATAAAGTCCAATTTTTCAAATATTGGCATTGGCCTGGGCACAGAAGTGAGTTATAATAAAACGCAAAACTGGGTACAGCAGGTCAGTTTAGTTTGGTACCGTAATAAAAATATTGGAAACGGATTGTTTCTGTATTCCCAGGGAGTTTGGCGGCTCACCATTACCAACAATTTTTATACAGAATTAAAGGTAGGTGCCGGTTATATGCTGACATCAAGACCCACCCAATCATTTAAACAAGTAAATGGGGAATGGACTTCTGCCGGAAAAAAAGGCAAAGGCCTTTTTACAATTCCTGCGGGAATTTCTTTGGGATATAATGATTCTTCGGAAAGAACTTATTTTTCTCCCTTTGCCACCTATCAGTTCATCCTCATCAGCGGATACAATAAAAGCATCCCTCTGGTACCGGAAACACTTATTCAGTTCGGATCAAGAGTTCACTTTAACAATTAATTCCATGAAAACAAACATCGTTTATATATTCATTGTCTGGGTATTGTTAACAGGCGCTCCCTTAAGTGCTCAGGACTTTATGGTATCTGCCTGCGAACCTACAGAAATCTTAAAAGGCTTCTCCGAATCAGAGGCCATAGAAAAAGTTCTGGAAAAAATAGTGAAACTGGGAGTTCCGGGAGTTGTTATTGCCACATTTTCAGATGATGGCTGGTGGTATTCCGCAAAAGGATTTTCAAGAATAGAAGACAAAACGCCAATGCAGGTTTGTAATCTTCATTACCTCCAAAGTGTTTCCAAAACATATCACGCGGTGGCGATTTTGAAATTATTTGAACAAGGCCGGATTGATCTAGATCAACCTATCACGGATTATCTTCCGGAAAGAATAACCAACCTTGTGACAAAGGCTGAAAAAATTACCGTTAAGATGCTTTTGAATCACACGTCGGGTTTGCCGGAATACAATTTTGACCCCAATTATATCACAAAGCTGTTCCAAAATCCAGAATATCCCTTTACAGGCGAAGACTATTTAAAGTATATACGCAATAAACCTCCCGACTTTGAACCGGGAAGTCGCTATTCCTACAGAAATACCAACTATGTTCTCCTGGCATTGATACTGGACGAGCTCACCGGTGACCATGCCCGATTTATCGATGAGGTTATTTTTAAGACTTTGGGGCTTTCCCATACTTATTATCGAAATGATCCTGATTATTTAAACTATCCGGAGCTGGTGAATAGCTACTGGGATAGGAACAGCACCGGGATCGTAGAAAATGCCACCTCCCTCCAACGCAATAATGTGAGGCGCATCATCGGTGACGATGGCATAGTTACCACCCCCATTGAGGCTGTAAAGTTTTTAAAAGGTCTGGTAGAGGGTAAACTGTTATCCGAAAAAACTTTTGACCTTATGAAAACATGGGTGAAAAGGGACAATGGGGAATTGGCTTACGGATTAGGACTCACCCATGCGGATTTTGGAGGGAAGGTAGCCTATGGCCATTCTGGCGGAGGAATCGGAGCCGGATGTGAACTATTTTATATCCCACAGAAAAACCGCTATTTCTTTATAAGCATGAATTTAGGCACGGTTACTTATAGCCCGTTGCATGAGGACATAGAGGATGTTATAGGAGAAATACACTCAATTTTATCACAATAAAAAAGGCATGCATCAATCAACAGATTTCCCCCTGAAGCAAAAAATGAATATGGAAATGGGGTTCTAATGATGGAAACAGCATTGATGCATTCACGATATATCAACAAAATAGGTGACCTGCCCGATTCGTGGAAAACTTGGTTTTTACACAGTTTGGCTCAAGAAAACTTGTAGGGGTTGAATTCCTGATGTGATCAAAGTCCGGGAAGGCATAATTACAACGTAATCTGTACGTTATAATTAAAATCAACCTAAAACCAGCCTAATGAAAGACATCTTACTTGCCTTCCTTGTTATATTCATTACTGCGACAACGAAAGGCCAATTCAAGGATGACGTGCAACTTCTAAGTAATATTCCATCAAATGAATTTCCGAAAGATTCAACTGAGGTGATACTTGAAATTTTACAACCCTTAAACGCCAACAGCCTGTCAGCTTCCCCAAAATTATTTAAGATTAGGGAAAACAGATTTATTACGCTGCTGGCCGGATATGCCTCAGCCGAGGGCGAATCCGGGATTCATTTTGAGGCTGCGCGAATTTACCAGCCACGCGGTTTTGGTTTTGGCGCCTAGATGAGTATTGTACGATATTTGAAGTGAATTATTCAAACTGGACCATTACAGGATTACAACTCAGGGCAGGCGCTGCCAAAGGTGAGATAAGACCCTATGGCGATTTCGACTTCGGGATGTTAAATCTGACCCATAACGATGGCAAGGTTACACTGGGTACCGGCACCTTAGATTTCGGAGGGGGAATAGAAAAGTACATTGGAGCGATGTCCTCCTTTTTAGTGGAAGCGCTTCTTCGATTACAGAGCAAAGCGCGACGCATTTTCTTTGTGGACAATCAATGCGGGCTTTAAGTTTTAGATAGTATTTTATCGGTTTTTGTCCTCTAAGATGGTTTTCATTTTCCGGAAGTTATTTCTAAAGGGTATCTTTACTCTTGCGGCCATGAGTGAAAATAATTCACCAATGCCCGGAAGACCCTTTATATTTGGAATTTAATATCCTCACAGTAATGGCTGAAGACGATAAAAAATATTTTTCCCCCATGTCTTGCTGGGACATGTATTCGGTTTATTTCGACAAATTAGTACACAAGGCAAGATCCGACTATGATCTTAAACAGCTGGAAATCAATCTGAAAACAACATTGGATACCCGAGTAATAGAAGCGATTGCCGAAGAAAGTTATGATGCATTGGTTGTCACGGATCCTTTTCAGAGAATTGTGTGGGTAAGCAGGGGTTTTACAAATATGACCGGGTATTCAAAAGCACACGCCATTGGTAAACAACCTAAATTTCTTCAGGGGCCGGAAACTTCTGAGCGCACCAAACAACGCATAAGGGAAGAATTATTAAAAAGGAATTATTTTACAGACCATATCCTCAATTATAAAAAGACCGGAGAGGCGTATCTCTGCCAAATCAAAATTGTTCCTTTATTTGACGCAGCAAATAAATTCACTCATTATCTGGCCGTGGAAAGGGAAGTGGATGCAGCTTAACACTTATTTATTGCAGTCACTCAATTATTCATCTGGAAGTTATAAATGGAGGATGATCCGAGGTTTCCTTTTCAAAGGTAATATTTGTCATAACAGAATATACCAGGTCCCGGTTTGAGAAGGCGCTATTATAATTTATTTCATCCTCGATCCATAACAATATGAGCCGGGGACAAGTAATGCCAATGGCCAGTCCCAAAATTTTGATGGCCGTAAAAACCTTTATTTTTAGTAAGTTTCGCCAAGCAATTTTTATGAATTTTTGAAAATGAACATTTTTGGATGATGATATTTATTCTGTCCGCAGACTCTTAATCGGATTTAACATCGCAGCCTTTATACTCTGATAGCTTACCGTTAGTATCGCTATGCCCGCGGCCAAAAATGCAGCCAAGGCAAATACCTTCCAGCTGATATCTATTCGATATGAAAAATCTTCCAACCACTTGTTCATGGCAAACCAGGCTATGGGTAAGGAAACCAAAATTGCAATCCCAACGAGTTTAAGAAAGTCGGTGGTCAGCAAACCGGTGATTTGTGCGGCACTTGCTCCCAATACCTTCCGAATCCCTATTTCCTTAGTACGTTTTTCGGCATTGAATGCGGCTAAACCGAAGAGACCCAGGCTTGCGATCAATATGGACAGCACGGTAAATACCATAAAAATTCGTCCTAATCGTTGATCCGCGTCATAGATGGTATTTAGGGATTCATCCATAAAGTCATAACTGAAAGGCTGTCCCCGTGCCATTTTATTCCATATGCCCTCGATAGTTGCAATGGTGGAGGGCAAATTTCCCGTATCTATCTTTACTGCCATGGTTCCGGTTGATTTGCCCAGAAAAAGACCCAGTGCCCCGATATTTTCCCTTAAGGATTCATAATGAAAATTTTTTACCACCCCGATCACGGTATAGAATACTGGATTTTCCTGCTCTATGTCCTGCGTTATTCTCACGCCCAAGGCTTCGTCCGGACCCACGCGCAATAGCGGCAACATTGCTTCATTTATTATGACCGCTGTTGAGTCGGTTGAAAATTGTTTATCAAAATTACGGCCTGCAATAAGCTCCATATCCAGGGTCGGGATGTAATCCTTGTCAACCTCCCAGTTCTGCATCTGGATCGCATGTTCCTGGGTCATAGCACTTTCTTTAAAATATGAACTGTTGGAACGTGTGGATGGCGTAGGAAAAAAATCACTTAAAGTTGCACTTCCCACTTGAACCAGGAGCGTTACATCTTCCTTAAAGGCATTCACCTGGTTTCCTGTGGCATTTATGTCATTGATCAGTAAAACCTGATCCTTGGTAAACCCCAGGTCTTTGTTTTGGATAAATTTCAATTGTTGAAAAACTACCAGGGTGCTGATGATTAGAAAAACTGAAATGGCGAATTGGAAAACGACAAGGGAATTTCTAATGTTTCCACCACCCACACTACTTTGTCCGCTTCCTTTAAGTACAACAACAGGCATAAATCGGGACATAAAAAAAGCAGGATAACTTCCTGAAAGAATTGCCAGTAAAACAGTTGCGGATAACAAGATCAGCCAGAAAAAGGGATTTGGAAAAGGAATTGAAACAGACTTGCCAGATACTTCATTGAAATACGGCAATACCACAATAGCGATTATCAGTGCGAGTAGTAGTGAAATAAAGGAAATTAGTCCTGATTCGGTCAGGAATTGGCGTACCAATTCCAGTTTGTCAGAACCCAAAGTCTTACGAATCCCGACTTCCTTTGCCCTTTTAAGGGAATGGGCCGTAGAAAGATTCATAAAATTGACACTCGCCAATACAATAAGGAACAGCCCGATAAATGAGAGAATATAGATATTTTGGATGCTGCTATTGGCACTCATTTCAGATTGGCGATCGGTAGAATGTAAATGAATGTCGGTCAATCCTATGGGATGGTACCGTATATAATTGCCCGATGCCTCGAACTTTTCTTTGGTCATGCCAGGAAAATACTCTTGTGCCCACGGAAGCATATACTTCTCGAACATGCTTTGCAAGGGCGCCTGAAAATCTTCGATATTGGCACCAGGGATCAGCTTAATAAAGGTAAAGTAGTTACTCTCCCCCCATTTATCAGAGCGTGAATTGGGATACCCGGCCATAGCCATAAAAACGCTATGATCCCGAAGAAAAGAATTTTTGGGCAGGTCGTCAATGACACCGGTTACTGTATAGGTATCGGAATTGTTCAATAAAAGACTTTGGCCCAAAGCATTCCGTATTCCAAAATGTTTTTCCGCTGCGGTTTTGGTCAGTACCAGCGTGTTCGGTTCTGTCAATGCGTTCTCGGGATTGCCCACCAGCAAGTCGATACCGAACATCTCAAAAAAAGTGGCGTCCACAAAAGAGACATGCAGTTCCTTACTATTGCCTTCCATACCACTTTTTCTAATCAGAGCGCTGCCTCGATCTCTGAATCGGGTTGCCAGTTCTACCTCGGAAAAATCTCTTTCCATGGCCGCCGCCATGGGCGGCGCAGATTCAGTGGCCTTTATTTCCGCCCCGCCAAACTTGATATCCGTGTCTATTCGGTAAATACGGTCGACATTGGCGAACATTTTATCAAAACTCAGTTCGTCATAAATGTATAATGCTATTAACAATCCCCCGGCCATACCGATGGAAAGTCCGAATGTATTTAGAAACATTAAAAAAGGTTGCTTTTTTATGTTTCTCCACCCAATTTTTAGATAGTTTTTGAACATGATTCCCTTTTTTAATTATCAATCATTTGGTGAAACTACAGGATAAATGGATACCGTTTTAAAGGATGGTGCCAATATGTATTACAGGGCTAATTGCAAGACCAGTAAAAAAGGAAAAACAAACATCCCTGGGGGCAATTCCGTTTTAAAGGCATAACGCTCCAACCCACTTTTGGTTATAAAATGAACTATGGGGACTGCTATTGTTCCGGATATTATAATGCGGCCTACTTTTTTTTGGTATTAATAAAAGTGCTTTTAAGGTAGTTGCCCCCAAAACTTTGCGAATGCCTATTACCTTAAATTTTTCCAGTGCCATATGTCAACCCAATCCGATAAGGCCAAGACCGGCATTAAAATGGCCAGAACTGAAAATAGAAGACATATAGTGCCGAATTTAAGATCGGCCTTGTATTATTGGTTAAAGTATATGTCGAGAAAAAAATTCTTCCAAAATTATGCCGCATTTTTAATTACCTTAAAAACAGTAAGTTTGAATATGTATCTTAAAGACAACTCTATTTTAATGTCCATATTATTTACTTAAACTGTCCACTAATTTTACAATCAATCTGCCTATTTAAAGGATTTCCGGGAACAAAAAAAACCTCTGGGAAATCAGAGGTTTTTTCCCAGAGTACAGGCGGAGAGACTTCCCTCGCCTCCGCTCGGGACAGGCCCTGCCTGCCGGTAGGCAGGTTCTCCTCTCCCCGCCATTACGGGATTTCCGGAAACAAAAAAAACCTCTGAGAAATCAGAGGTTTTTTCCAAGAGTACAGGCGGGGAGACTCGAACTCCCACACCTTGCGGCACTAGATCCTAAGTTTATTTTTTTAGCATACCAAAACAGACCAAAACAAGACATATTGTTGATTTTGAGATACTTGAAATTTTATTTAAACTCCTTTGAATCGATATGAAACGATAAAATGTGTTACCTATGTGTTACCCAGATTAATTATCTTTATAAAAATCTTCTTGATTTATGGCAACTCTAAAAACGGTTTTACACACTAAAACGGACATTGAAGGAAATAAAGAATATCGTCTAGCTTTAAGACTGACTGTAAACAGAAAACGCAGCTATTACCACCTAGGTCAAAAATTAGACCCTAAATATTGGGATGACCGTGGAGAGAAAGTAAAGAGCTCGCATCCTAAGTATAAACAGCTAAATAGGCTAATAAGAAAAAAATATGATGAAATTGAGGATATCATTTTTGAAAGGGAAACCTCAAAACAGAATTATACAGCGAAACAACTCGTTGACTCTATTCGCAAAAGCACTAGAAAACTATCCTTTTTTGAACTTGCCGATGAACATGTCGAGGATTTAGTCAAAGCAAACAAACACAATAGAGCTATTTCCGATAGAAGTAAAATCAACCGTATTAAGGAATTTGCCAAAAATCGAAATTTGACATTTGAAGAAATTGACGAGAATTTATTGAAAAAGATGAAAATCTATCTTCGTAGTGCCAATCTATCCGAGAGATCGGTCATGAATGTTTTTGTAATGATTCGACTCCTTTATAACAATGCCATCAGCAAAAAGATAGTTGATCAAAAATTTTATCCTTTCGGAAAAGACAAGGTAAAAATCAAGTATCCACAGACCATAAAGATAGGTCTCGACGAAAATGAAATTCGAAAAATTGAGCAGCTTGACTTAAATCATGGAACTGATATTTGGCATACTCGAAATGTTTTTCTCTTCTCATTCTATCTCGCAGGAATAAGAATTTCTGACGTTTTGAGAATGCGCTGGAATGATATTGTGGGGGAAAGACTTTACTATAAAATGAGTAAAAATGATAAAGCCGATTCTTTAAAACTACCAATGGCCGTCATTAAAATTCTTACGCATTATAGCAAAGAGCAAAGAACAAACTCTGACTATATTTTTCCAGAACTTAAGAGAATTCCCTCCCAGGATTCAAAAACGATTTATTCAAGAATCAAAACATCCATTAAGAGACTGAATGACAACCTATCAAAGATTGCCGACCTGGCTGAAATTGACAAAAAAATAACCAATCATATTGCGAGGCACAGTTTTGGGAATATTGCCGGAGATAAAGTATCACCCCAGATGCTTCAAAAATTATATAGACATACCCATCTCAGCACAACAATAGGTTATCAGGGCAATTTTATACATAAAAATGCGGATGAAGCTTTGGAAGCAATTATTACTTTTGCCAACTGAATTCTTAAGTTAAACATCCAGATGTTGGTTTATAAAATGTGCTACGCCATCCTCCGTATTTCGAAAGGTAATTTTATCGGCAACGG
>JBGTKP010000048.1:0-57018 GCA_041744575.1 Muriicola sp. | reverse complement strand
GTTGTATTCCAGCAAATAATTCAAGCCTTCCAGGAGAAAATTAGAATGGGCAAAGATGGTATTTTTTAGCCGCTTAGACAAAAATTGAGTATCCCCGCCTGTTAAAATAACTGTTAAATGTTCGAATCTGGAGGCATATTGCTCGATGACGCCATCCATCTCCCGGACCATCCCGTTGACCACTCCGCTGTGGATTCCGGATTCTGTGGAATTCCCAATAAAATCAGTGAATTCCGAAGGTTCAAGCAAGGGTAGACGTGCGGTGCCTTGGTGGAGGGCGTGGTATCGCATCTGCAGGCCTGGGGAGATGGCCCCGCCAAGGTATTCTCCGGAATCGTTGATCATGTCATAAGTAAGGCAGGTGCCGGCATCAAGGACCAGGGTATTTCGATTGGGGCTCCAATAAAAGGCCGCAGTTGCCAAAGCGATTCTGTCAACGCCCAGGGTCTGGGGTGTGGCATAGGAATTTTTAAAAGGTGTGCCGTAGCTATGGTCCAGAACAAACACGCGGCAAAAAACGGAAAGGACGGATAGGGCGGTTTTATCAAGGGATCCGACAGAGGAAACCATCGCAAAGCGGATACCGGGATATTTCTGAAAAGTGGCTTTCACCTGATCACAAAATTTGGAAAGGTCTGTTGTTTGCAGGAAGATCAGCTTGCTTTTGTCAAAGACGGCAAGTTTGAGCAGTGAGTTTCCGGCATCCACGATCAGGTTCATAATGCAAAGATGGAAAATTGAAAAAAAACAAATACCATTTTTCCGGTTTTTTGTTTGTAGTTCCTAAATTTGAAATTATATTTGCCCCCTCCTTCGCATTGGGCTTTCGCCCATGCTTCGGAGGGCAAAGCCCTCTGCAAAACCGGTACCTTAGCTCAGTTGGTAGAGCAACGGACTGAAAATCCGTGTGTCCCTGGTTCGATTCCTGGAGGTACCACAATTAGTTTTTATAATGCCCTAATCTACAATTATCTAGGTTTGGGCATTTTTAATTTGTGCCGACATGGTGCCGACATTCTAGGGAATTGCCTGAGAATTTTAAATAATCTTGTTTGATATGAATAAATATGAACAACCTTTAATTGTTTTAAGTGAATCAACCGGGTTGTTTCAAGAAATTAGAACGATCGTAAGGCAAAACTCAGATACAATTTACATAATTGAGGATGAAAATTTGGCAATAAAGATTATCCACAATATCCCGCTATCCGGATTTACATTTAAAGTATTCGATCCTAAAATTGGAAGTTCGGCTAAGGTTACATGGAAATGCTATAAAAGACCTTATCATCATATAGACCTTAAACCCAGACAATTTGAGAATGAAAAAAAATCAGTTCTGAGTCAATTCACAAATTGGATAGATTTGATAAAACAATACGATGCGTCAAATCCCAATTTAGGTGATAAAATACTCAAAGAGTACGAGGAGGAAATAGCGGAAAACATAAAGCTAATAGATGAGGATGCCGATATTACCACTTTCCGTATCGAGATCCAAATAGCTGTTAATACCTTTTATGAAGAGGCTATAAAATATTTAGAGGAACATCAGCCGGAAGAACAAGAATTAATCCAGGAAGCTAAATTGAATAAAGATGCCATTACAACCTCATCAAAACAGGGAATATGGCGCGGCCTGGTAAAGTTTATGGCTCGGGTACGTAAAATCGGTATCAAAGAATTCCAGGAAATTGGACAATTATTTAAAAAGGAGCTCTATAAAAAGGGAATATCTTTTCTTATTTCCAAAGGGATTGATTTATTTTTAAGCTGAGGTACCCGCCCGGGGAATGGCCATGGGTCCATTAGGATCCTGAGGGAAGCTCCAGGGATGATCATTGGTCACCTGGTACCGGCAAATGATTATCGCAGCTCCTGGAAGATCCTATTCATGTGCGATTGGTTTCCGGATTGGAGCCGGCCGGCAGCTGAGGTACCGCCCGGGGATAACAATAGACCTCATCAGGATCCTCAGGGAAGCTCCAGGGGATGATCATTGGTCACATGGTACCGGCAATTCATAGGATTAGGTTCCCATCGGACCTTTTGAGCTTCGTTAATAACTAAATCCCCTGAATACCCCTATTTTAAAGGGTTTAACCCCCCCCCTCCTAAAAACTACTGTGAGTAAAATAAGTGTTAAGAGGCGATGTACACCCTAATGTTGCTGAGGTGTTTTCACCCCCTACCCCTTTGATTATCTACCTAAATTTATGTTCATTTTTTATATAACCTTTGGCCAATCTCGTTAATAAGGACAATAGTTGGTCCGGATCCAGGGGTAATCGATTCATTAATACAGTATCATTAAAATCACCAATAAACTTTTCGTAGTTGACCAGCTGAGGTTTATAGATAACTTCCCAATGATCTAACCTCAACTTATAATTCAATTTTAAAAAAGAAAAAGCGAGCGTTACTCTCTCTTCTCCTTCTTTTCCTTCTTTACTTTCTTTAGTTGTTGCGATTGGTTTGCGATCGGTTTGCGATCGGTTTGCGATCAAGAGTATCCGCATCCTGGTAAAGGTCATATTTTACTATAGTTATGACGGTATAGTTGTTTGTGGAGTACCTAACAATCTCATTCGAATGCATCAAACGATCAAGGGAGGTCCTAACCTGAGAAACACTAAGACCGGTTTCTATTCCCAGTTTCGCCAAACTTCCAACATATTGCCCTCGTTCAATTACGGATCCCCGCCATGGTTTATCAATGTAATTTGCCGTCAAAAGAAGATGGATAAATAGATGTGAAGTATTAGGACATGTATACCATTCCCAGTTTTTAATTGAGCGCCATAATTTTACAAATCCCCAGGTCTTATTTTCTTCTATATTCGTATCTTGCATACAGTTACTTTCTTAGTAGCTGAAAAGTTTTGAACGACTTTAGGGCACCTTAACGGGTGCCTTTTTCGTTATGGTATGGATGGTCATCAATTGTCCGGATTCGTTCCTTGGTGGTACTAGGATAATAATGGTCGAAGATATCAACAATCAACTCTTCATGCTGTTTATCAATCTGGAATAGGATAAGGACCTTTTTTGGTTTGCCGGTGATATCGTAGAAATTTGCATCTCCAAAGAAGATACTTATGTATTTTGTTGACCTCATCCCGGTGATATCAATTTTTTCAATCCCGGCCATCTTACTAAAGTATAGCCGGGCCCGGGTTCTACTTCCCCCCAGGCCCTTAAAAGGTTCTATTTGTACCCTCACATTCAATTCGAACCTGTTCGAGCTGTGGGAGGAGTATAAATCTATTTGATTCAGTAGTACAAATTCATTAAAATAAGTGCTGCAGTAATTGAGCCTATAGATATACCTGGTAAAAGTCTTGTTTTGAACAGTACCCTCCATAGCTTAAGAATTGGAGCTCAACAGAGTTGTATTGATCTCACTCCTTAAGAAATAGGTGCGGTTCCCAACCTTGTAAGGTTTTAGGATCCCTTTATTGCACCAGTCATGCAAACAGACCAAACTTATCTTTAATAAATTGGCCGTTTCCTTGCGCGTCAAATATTCTTCCGGAGTCTTAGGCTGGAAATTGGATTGAAGGCGCTCCAGGCGTTCGTCAATGCCCTTAAAAATTGTTTCAGTAAGTTGCTCAGGAGTAGTGTTGTGAAGTTGTGTGATAGCGCCCATAGAATTTGACAAATTTTAGATTCATTGTCAAAATTCTGAGGTGTACACCTCAACAATTACTCAATTCAGCTCAAAAGTATTGAGTTCAAAAAAGAGTATGGTAAATATCCATCAATATTGATTCGTATTTGGTATATATGTGATTACGGTAATCAACAAATGCGAGCCTGGAGAACTTAACTGAACCGTTCCTATTTACAAGCAAATGACTGAATTCATCTCTCACAAATTGCATATACATTTCGGCATGCGCGATTAGCATCCCTTTTGATTTTAAGAAAAAATAAATGACCGTAAATTTTGTAGTTGGATGAGGTATATCCAACCTTTGAACGCACGATAAAAAAAGCATTTCACCATTTCTCGTAAAAATATTAGAGTATTTACAGGCCCGGTCTTTATTTATTTCAAGCTCCTTTAGAAAGAAGTCTATTAAGTTAAGAGTCGCAACCTTATTCAGGTATTCCTGAGCTTCGATTTGCTGCAATTCGTTGACCTCATCAAATCCAAATCCTAAGAAACCAAAGTGAAAGGCAAATTCATTGTATTTATTATCATTGATGAGGTTACCAGGTAATAGTATGTCCCGATAATGATTTAAATAATTTTTTTGGTTCACAATTGCTGCATGCTCATTCAATAAAACTTCCTTTTGTGCAGCTGCAGAAATATGGCCATCCAATTTTAATTCCAGTCGCTCCTTTTCTAATTGACTAAACCAATCAATATACTCATTAAACCCCTTTTTAACGCTATCTAAGACCACTATTTGTTCTGGGGAAAGGTTCTTAACCCAATAACCCAACGGGTCCTTATTTTGGTCTCTATAACGTTGGACCTCATCATTTAAATCCATGGCAAAATTTTGAACGACATTATTCTATTCCGGATCCGGTAAACTTATTTCAATACCGGTGTCCATTTGCAATTTTAATAAATTCCTGGCCAGTACTAAGCCTGCAATCTCATTATCGATCTCTTTTTCGATTTGTCCAGCTTTGAAATCAGTCAATCTCTTGAGATCCTTTTCATATTGGTGATCATTGTTATTCATGGTAATTGACTTGATAGGTTATTAATCATTTCGGGAAAAATCGATTTTGGTATTATGAGAGAATTCCATTTTGGTTAATTCCAAACGTAACCGGACAATCAACCAGGCATGCTGATAATCATCACATTCCTCATAGGTATTATCAAAGGTCATTTTCATTATAGATCTAATTAATAGTATGAATAGTTAGCAGTTGCCATATCAGGAGTAATCCGGATCTAATAAATCTCAATATAGAACCCGTGAGATTTATTCATTTCTTCAAATTGCATCCAAAGTTTAAGTTTCAATACTGCATCACTTTGAGTGTTCGGGTATTGCGGATATTCTTCTTTTTTACAATTTTCCATTATGATGAGGTTTTAATGATCTGCAGCTGAGGTTTATGATCACGTTTGATCATTTCCTTTTCCCAGAATTCACGAAGTACGTTGGCATTGTCCTGAGAGCTCTTACCAATATAGGCCAGCAACATTTTTTCAGTTTGATGGCCGGTTGCTGCCATGATAACAGGGGTAGGCAACTTGCCATAGTGGTTGGTAGCAAATGAGCGCCTGGCAACATGGGTACTGATTAACTGCCACTTTGGAAAGTTTCCAATTTCTTTCCTTTTGGATTCTGAATTGAATTTACCCCCCTTACATAATTCATTGATACCGGCCAGCTCGCAAACGTCCTTTATGTAATCGTTATACTTTTGACTGGATATAGCCCGGGGGAATTCCCCATTGTTTCTATCCAGTATGGCCCTTACTTGCCAATGGATAGGTAATACAATTTTCTGTTTCGTCTTTTGGGAGGTATATTGAATAAATCCATCTTTTAGGTTATCGGATCCAAATTTTAAAAGATCACTTACCCTGGAACCGGTCCATACACCAATTATAAGCCAGTTTCTGGCATTATCCAAGTATGGTGTACGGCTGAGGTCCTTTTCAAATATTGCGGTTATCTCTTCTTCTGATAGTGTTACAAAATAAGTTTTCTCCCTGGTCATTCGAAATTCATCTTTCTCGAGATCCGGATGCACTTTTATACCATACTTTTTTGCATCGATGCAGATAGTTTTAAGACATCCTACATATTTCCCGGTAGTGTTATAGTTGAGGTTCTTTTCATTATGAAGGAAATGGATAAAATCCTTGTGGAATTTTAGATTTACCTCATCGATTTTAAGGCGATTTTTGCGCCTCTTTTCAAACTCTTGGACCTTGACCAGGGTAGTACGATATTTCTTGATGGTGGCCAGTGATACACCCGTTCTGCCATCTCTAAGAATCTTATTTGGAAGGTTCTCAAGAAAAAAGGCGCCATAGTCTGTAAGATATCGCAGATCTGTATCATTGGATTGATTGAAATAACCGTCTATAGTTCGATTTAACCAATCAGAATTAATGGTGGTGCCTTCGGAATAATCTGAATTGAAATTACCCAGTACATGGGATTGTAATCCGTTTAACGCATTCTGAGTATTCAATTTATTTGAAAACTCAGCTAGATTCCGGACCCGGCCTTTATTGGAGTTCCAATTTTTTGGATCAATGGTTAGCCTGGTTGATCTTTTAAAATCGAATTGACGTCCATGGAGAAACCTCATGTAAATTGATGAGGTAGGCGAATTGCCTTTAATGAAGAATTTTATAGATGGCATAAGAAAAAGTTTTGAACACTCAAATATAACGAAATTCTATAAAGGTGCCGACATAGTGCCGACATTTTCTTAAGTTATACTAACACCAACTAACCTCAACTTACTATTAAGACATCGGTTAAAGTACTTTAAACATTAATATTCCCAGAGGTTTTTGAATTTTCCCGGGCAATTTGAGAAATCCATAAATAAGGAGGGTTGCGTTCCTGGAGGTACCACTTAACGCACAAAGCCCGCTCCGGAAAGGAGCGGGTTTTTTGTTTTCGAAGGCGAGCGAAACACTTGTGTTTCCGGCGAGCGGAGAGAACAAAAAACCAGGCTGCCGAAGGCAGGGTGGGTTTGTATTTTCAGGCGCGGGAGCGAAGGAACATCGAGCGTAGCGAAGGGATCTCCTGGAGGTACCACAACAAACCCCCGAAACTTCAAGGTTTACGGGGATTCTATTTTTGGGTTGACAATCTGGTTGACATATCTCAGTGAGAACTGACGGCTAAGTATAAAGTTTCCTTGGAGGCCGATTCTACCATTCTTTTGCCATTGAAATGAACTCCGGGTATTCCATCCCTCGGAAAAGTAAGTCACTGCTTATATCTGGAGTCCAATATGCATCCTTATATTTGAACCCATGGATGCGTTCGAACTAATCTATAATTGATCGAAAATTGAATTTTCCCTGTTTACGACTCTCAATAACTTTAGAGTGAGCACTTTGGACTTCCTTGTGAAAGTCTCACTCAGATAGATCTAATATCTCCAGAGCCTCCATTTTCGTGCAGATGCCTTTGCGGATATCCTGACGCTGTAAGGCGATTAGCGTCTTAATGTTAACTCTGTTATTAGGAATTCTTTGCCCATTACGCCTTTAATGGATATTGAAGGAATTTCATAAACCCCAACGCCAATGAAGTACACTGGAAATTTGCCGGTTCCCCAGTACTACTAAATGTTCCTTCCCCTGCATTATAAACCAGGCCCAATGCCCTAATATCATTGAAAAGAAAGCGAAAGTGCTCTTTCTCAAAGGTAGCGTTAAATCGATATCTTTTATTTGTAATTGTATTATACAATTTCTTTTGTTGTTCCATTTTTTTGAGCGACTTCTGTTTCCCAGAGAGTAGTAATTCAACCTGTTTTTTTGATGCCTTGGAATTGGGGCCTGAAATTTTTGATTCCATGGCCAGGATATCCGAATGCAACTTTTCCGTTTTGAAAAGTTCCTGACGAATTGGTTCCAGTTCATATTCGGTTTCCGTGAATACCAGAAGTATTCGTATCTGATCATCATTTAACCTTACCGCAAGGTCCAGGTATCGCGAGGTATAATCATAAGGCTGAGGGTCCACAATTTGCCCAAAAAGAACTCTTCTTAGCCTGTCAATTTTTGATTCAGAATTTGCCTTGGCAGCATTGATGATAGCCGTTTCAAAATGGTCACGCAACTCATGTGGATTGGAGGCATCAAGCTTAATATTAGGATTGTATGTCTGGAGCATTCTTTCAAAGCCCTTCAACAACGAATCAACCCGCTGCAATTTAATATCACCTTGGACTTGAAAGAACGCCTGCAAGAAGAAGTTTGAAACACCAGCTCCAAAGACCGGATCCGGAACAAAAGAAGCTGCCATCGATGGAATAATAATGGCTGAGAGCATTTTAAAGGATTGTACCCAGGTGTGAAGTTCATCCTTTTTCATATCCTATATTGAATCATGTAACAAGATATCTTTTTTGGATTACATGTTCTAATTCAACTTTAGGGAGGAAATATAAGATAATTTTTTCCTTACATTGATCGGCTAAAATAAATCCACCATTATGAAAGTACCACCACTAACTCAGTATGTAAATGACCGGGAAGACTGGAGCGACCGGCAAATTGAACTCACCAAAGTTTACTATCTCTCCACCATCGCAGACCGCATCGAGAGAACCAGGAGTAATACATCCATTATGGTATGGTTCCTGATAGTGATACCTATACTGCTGGGGATTCTGTTCTTTGTTATGGGGATTGGGGCGCTCGCAAGATTCTAATATATGAGAAAGCTGATACTATTCCTATTGATTCCGCTGTTAAATTGCGGCCCGGCAGTTAAAGAAGAACCTGAACCAATTCAAGAATTGTACAAAGACGAAATAGTCAGGGCAAATTTTGAAAGTGAGGTTAATTAAGTACTAAATGACCCGTCCAGCTATGAATTCATTTCCATCAGTCTTTTAGACTCAACCACTTATTCACAAAATATAGAAGTTCGAAAGGAAATAGCCAAAAAGAACCCAACTTTGATTAGTAAAATCGAGCAACTGGAGCCTATATTGAAAGATTCAATCAATGAGATTGCAAGTTATTTGTTTTAAGTTAAATATAGGGCTAAAAATGGATTTGGAGTACTGCTGTTGCTAAATACTTACGTCCAAACTGGTCCTTCTCCTGAGTTTGAGATATTAAAAATAACCGACAATGAGTACGAATTATTCTTGACTCCTAATAATTTTCCGGAATGGGATGAAATAAGGAAGATGAAGTCTAACAATTAAAAACGCCACCTTGAATGGCATATACAAGAGGACGTTTAACGGGAGCGAAGCCGGTTACCCCCCAATTCATTCTTGTATGCTCCCGATCCTTTCCAAAAATGGAGTTAGGCAAGGCACGCCTTTAACAACTTTGGTTTCCAGAATAGCATTCATTGCTCTTTCTATTTGCGGCCGATCATGGATTGTAAAAAGTCCTTTTGTGATACGCGTTTCAACCTTCTCAGCAAGGTCTAGGGCAAATTCTAAAGCCTCATTTTGTCTGGCATTGGTCGTATAAAATGTGTGAAGGTCTTCCACACTGGTAAAAGGACAGGTTTGTCACCCTGTAATTCATATATACCCGGTTTATACCGATCCGTAAAGCGTTTTACGGCATTTTTTACCTCATCCACGTTGTCAATCCCCTGGAGTTTTAAAATGGTTTCGGGGTCACCCTATGGTCAGGATTTGCAATTGTTCTGACTCAGTGAATGGCTGTTCAAAAAGAGACTGGCTTCATTAAGATCGTTCTGAAGATACTTAGCCCATTCTGTGTACTGGTCTACGGTGTCCCAGATTCTTTTAACGCACAAAGCCCGCTCCGGAAAGGAGCGGGTTTTTTGGTATCGGAAGTGCGAGAAAACTTTATGATTTTTCTAAAACAACTTCTCCCCGGGAGGTGTTGCCCCGGCCAATCGCAGGTAAACAGTGGTTTGCCCTCTGTGATGTGTTTGATGCTCAAAAGCCTTCTGATAGGCTTCTCCTTTGGTCATTTCGAATTTTCCAAACAGCGTCACCGGTTCGGTAAGCTGTTCGTCAGAAATGCCTTTCAGGCTGTTGATCACAAAATCATAACCTTCTGTCACTAACTTCGTTACATTTTCTTTGGAGGTGTCCTGCGCTTTTTCAGAGTCCCCGAAAGCCACAGGACTCTCTGTTCCGGAAGCTGCCGACGCAAAACCGTAGTTCGCATCTGTCAAATGCAACGCCTGCTGTGCAAAAGAACGAATCTCCTGGGTCGGTTTAAAGTCGAATTTATCCGCAGGCATGGCTTCCAGATATTCCATGGTATAGGCCTTGGCGCGCTCCCAGTCCTTTAGCATGCTTTCAGTGCTTTGGGCCAGGCAGTTTGTCCCGGCCACTAGAACGAGTGACAACAGGAGGAATTGGGTTAGGGTTCTCATTTTTAATAGTGTTTTAGTGATTCATACAAAGATGCGCCAAATGAAGATTATTTACCAGCATCTTATTTTAAAAAATTAGATAATTTTCATTAGTAAGACCCTCATGGACAACCCGGATCAAATTCTGCCAGCCATTTCGGTCCGAATTGGGCCCATGATTACTTAACGGTGTAAAAATACCTGAAATCTCTGGCTATAGGTAGCCAGATTTATTATTCTACGAGCATGATCTACCACCATTTCATCGGCGTTAGATTGTTTGTGTCATAGGTAATCCATCCATGACTAGTAAGAAGTTGACAAAAGCTTTTTGAAATAATAACCTTTCGCATCCCCATGCCAAATTCTTCCTTTGTTTTGCATATGCTAAATTCAAAATCATGAATAAATGGCGGGAAGAAATCAGGAATTTGCATAGAATACTGTCTTTTGCCGCAAAGGTCACATGGATCCTCAATGTCATATGGGGATCCTTCGATATCCAGGCTGCTATTTGCCTCAGGAAGATCAAGCTGGATGATATCATTGGATACATCCTTTTTCCCGGAGATCTTTACCTCAAGTGCATTTACTCCCAAGGGCTCCAGTACACTTTTAAAAAAGATCTTGTTCACGAAAATAATATCATGGTGTCTTAGCGTAAAATGCAGTTCCCCTTTCCTCCATTTTGGGTAATTTAATTTGATTGGCTTTGTCTGACTACGGCCGGTAAAACATTCTGGACATCTGAAAGAAAAGGTCTCCTCTTCAAAGCTATCCATGGGCTTTGGATCACCTTTTGATTCGCCGGTATAAATTAAATCATAGTTGTGGGAATTATCCAGATCCTCCCTGGAAAACAATGTATTGGCCTGGATGGTATAAAACTCCTTGGCAACCGCTTTCGAAAAGAACCCATTTTTCCTGGAAAAGCGTTCCAGCAGTTTATCATATATCGGACCTTCTTCGACGCTAAAACTGCCAACGCCTGCTTCATGAATTTTATTTAGTCCAATACTGTTCATAAATGCGACATCCTTTTTACGCCAGTTTGCAAAAAAGTAATAATTCCTTATCATAATCGAAGGGCTTTAATTTGGCTAAAATCCCACAAATAAGCCTGGGCTGCAATCTGCAGCGCCGAAGAATACGAACAAGCTTCCGGGATTGACCCATTTATTAATAAAAAGCCAGGGAAGACAGGCTATTTTATGTATAATGAATCTTTTCAGGTGGTTGATCCAGATCTCACACCTGAATGAATACAACCTACTTACTGGAATTCGCT
The DNA here is from genome assembly GCA_041744575.1 of Muriicola sp. Lineage (GTDB taxonomy): Bacteria > Bacteroidota > Bacteroidia > Flavobacteriales > Flavobacteriaceae > JTS-RE37. Next base: position 45,696 of record JBGTKP010000048.1, on the reverse strand, counting down.
CTGTTTCGGACCTTAATGTGGGTCGACTTTCCATCTAGTTCCTTAAAATTTTCATAAATAATTATTTTCAATTATTCTATAAGGACTCGGTATCGTAGATTTATTAATTATATTCTCAGGAATTTTAACTTTACCCAAAAAGGATCATGGAAGTAATTCAAGAAGCCCTGGAATTTGAGCAAAGGACCCTTAGCCATATGTCCACGAGTGACCGTGTGGTCGCCTCCAGGGAAGCCAAACGACTGATATTATCTATCAACGAGATCTATAAGAAAACCAAAGAAGGCCATCTCATGGATCTTATGAAAAGACTCACTGAGAAAAAACGCAAGATAGAAAAACGACTGAACGGGAAACCTTCTATTTCGTAATAGCCTTCTTGCCTTGTACAGATATCACAATTTTCAAGATCTTTAAGTACTTCGCGTTCCTCCCTGGCTTTATTGGGAGTGTGTATCGGATGACTTGTGGAAGGACGTTACCATATCCTCTCTGCCCGGCTTACTTCTAGATCTGTCAGGTCTGCCGGTTCCGAACCCGGATTTGAGACGGTCAGCATGGTATAAGGGGCGTTTGGAAAAAGTTGTGCCGTCATCACATAGACACCTCCATTGATAAAGACTTCCAAGGACGACCAGTCCATCAGCACCCTCACTTCATAGGCTCCGTCAGGCAGTCCGGGAACCGGCATCTCCATCAGATCTCCAAAACCCTCATTAAAATCCACTTTACCCGATTTAATGCGGTCAAGTACAAAGTTTTTCTGTTCGCTGTCCATGGTCAGCATCAGGGTGTCTCCTTTATCATTCCCAAAGCTCAGGACAAAATCCCTGGCTTCTGTCCGAAAGCGTACTTCTGACTGATTGAAATGATCAAAGTTAATCGTGTCTGAAGCTCCGGCAGGCAGTGAAATATCCCTGTTTATTTCCGATTTGAGGATGGTGGCCAGGTTTTCAACAGGGTAGTTCGTGAGATGCAAAGAATCCCCCTGCTGTTGCAAGCCAAGTTTTCTCGGAACCGTCATGGCGCTGCGCCAGGTTTCGGTGGGGGTATCTCTGGCGTACATCCAGTTGCTCATCCAGCCAATGAGGATACGATCGCCATTGGGAACATGGTTATAGGATACTCCCGCATAATTATCGGTCCCCCAGTCCAGCCAGCGGGTGTTTTTTTGCTCGGAAGTAAAGGTGGTGCCATCAAATTTTCCGATAAAATACTGGGTCCCGCTTCCTCCGTTGGGTGCCCCTGGATTAATGCTGATGATCATTACCCAGACTTCCTTGCCGGATTCCGGCGCGGTCAGGGGAAACAGGTCCGGACACTCCCACACGCCTCCGTGGCCCCCGCGATCCTTTCCGAATTCACTGACATATTTCCACTCGATCAAATTCTGTGACTGGTAGATGCGCGCATGATCTCCTGCCACGAGCACCATGATCCACTGCTTTGAACTTTCATGCCAGAAGACCTTCGGATCCCGGAAGTCCTTAAATCCTTCTTCATTCTGAAGGATGGGATTCCCGGAATATTTTTCCCAACTTTCCCCATTGTCCGTACTGAAAGCAAGTCCCTGCGTCTGGTAATCATTGCTGCCTTTTTTCTCTCCTTCCATATCATGGTAGGTATAGATGGCAGCGAGGGGTGCCTTCTCCCCGTTTCCGAGACCCGAGGTATTTTGGTCATCCACTATGGCACTTCCTGAAAAGATATAACCCAACTCATCCGGAAAGAGGGCTATTGGTTTTTGCTCCCAGTACACCAGGTCCTTGCTTACGGCATGACCCCAGTGCATAGGACCCCAGACGATATCCCCCGGATAGTACTGATAAAAAAGGTGATACACCCCCTCGTGAAATACAAGTCCATTCGGGTCATTCATCCATTTTTCTGCGGGTGAAAAGTGAAATTGGGGACGGTACGCCTCCATAAATAAAGAATCATTTACGAGCGCCTTGTCCTGTTCTACCACTTCCTTTTTCCGGTTACAGGATCCTAACGTCAAGGTGACGGCCAACAGGATTGTAACAATGACCTTCAGCTTCCCATTCATATTACATTTAATTTGATTAAAAATAGGTTTTTATTTTGTCTTTAGTCAAAAGGATCTTTATTGCACCTGGTCTTTTTTCAAAATAGTATCTTTGATGTTTACCAAATGCAGATCCTGCCATGAAGAAAATGGGAATCGGAATGATTTTGCTGCCACTTTTTTTGCCATTCAAAGCAATCGGGCAGGACAGCATTGATGCGACATTGCATAAATGGAACAAAGGGAGTGTTCCCTATATCTCCGTAGAACAGCTGGCCGTAGCACCAGGGGTGCTCCTGTTGGACACCCGAAAGAGGGAAGAGTTCCTTGTCAGCCACCTGCAGAATGCGGTCTGGGTGGGTTTTAAGGAATTCAATATCGATAGCCTGCTCCGAAAAGTAACTGACCGCAGCGCGCCTGTTGTGGTATATTGTTCTGTCGGGGTGCGATCTGAAATTATCGGAGAGAAGTTACAAAAAGAAGCCTTTACCAATGTATCGAATCTCTACGGTGGTATTTTTGAATGGAAGAACCTCGGGAACCCTGTCTTTGATATGGCCGGCAAGGAAACTGAAAATGTTCACGCCTTTAATAAGCGCTGGGGAATCCTTCTTACCGCCGGGGAAAAGATTTATGATCCGGAAACTATAGAACACGATGGCGGGAACTAGCGAAAATATGATCATCGTGGATATTAGGCCTTACGACCTCCCTGTTATATTTCACACATGGATTATGTCCCTGCAGCCTTAGAACAAGCCAGCCTCCAATCATGCTGAACTCCATCCCAAAAACGGCAGCTGCCGCACCCTTTGCTGAAAACATGGCCGATAATCAATCACTTCTGCTCATTTTTACAAGGAATCCGGAACCAGGAAAATGCAAGACACGGCTTGCCGCAACTGTGGGCGACCGAGCAGCTTTGCAGATTTATCTCCATCTACTGGAACATACTGCAGATATTACCCGAAACCTTGAGGTTGTAAAGACCGTATATTATTCGGAAGATATCTGGGCCAATGACCTATGGGATAATACCGTCTATCATAAAAAACTTCAGCAGGGTGATGACCTTGGGGCCCGGATGAAAAATGCATTCAGGGAAGGATTCGCTCTCGGTTATAGGAAGATAGTTGTAATTGGCAGTGATCTTTATGATCTGTCTGAAGAGGATCTAAAAACGGCCTTTGAGATGCTCACTAGCCATGATTTTGTTCTCGGACCGGCGAAGGATGGCGGATATTACCTGCTCGGGATGAAAGAGCCATTTCCGGAACTTTTTCACGGGATTGCATGGGGTACAGCAACCGTTCTCGCTGACTCCATAAGCCGCCTTTCGAACAAAAAAGTAGCCCTCCTCGACGTCAGAAATGATGTGGATGTCTATGATGACATCAGCGGGGTTACCGTTTTTTCCGATTATATTAAACATGTAAAAAACAATGCTCAATAAACAACTCGAAGAAGCTACCGCATATCTTAAACATAAAGGTTTCGATTCCCCGGAAATAGGTATTGTGCTTGGAACGGGACTTGGTAAACTTGTGGACGATGTGGAAGATCCCATCGAGGCACATTACAATCACATCCCCTATTTTCCGCTTGCTACGGTCGAATTCCATGTGGGCAAGTTGATCTTCGGTGTGATCCAGGGGAAAAAGGTAGTGGTAATGCAAGGTCGATTTCACTTGTATGAAGGGTATGACCTCTTTGATATCACCTACCCGATCCGGGTGATGCACCGCCTCGGGATTAAAAAACTGTTTATTTCGAATGCAGCCGGTGCCATCAACCTGCAGTTTAAAAAAGGGGATATCATGTTGATTGATGACCATATCAATCTGCAGGGCGGATCGCCGCTGGCTTTTAAGAATGTCGCGGAATTCGGTCAAAGGTTTGTGGACATGTCCAGTCCTTATGATGCTGAAATGAGAGCCTCCCTGAAACAAATTGCCAAAAGGGAAAACATTTTGATCCGGTCGGGCGTTTATGCATCCGTGGTTGGCCCGCAACTTGAAACGCGGGCTGAATACCGGATGTTAAAAACCCTGGGCGCTGACGCTGTTGGAATGAGTACCGTCCCTGAAGTAATTGTTGCGAATCATTTACGACTACCTGTAGTAGCGGTGTCCGTATTGACTGACGAATGCGATCCGGACAACCTCCAGCCTGTAAATATCAGGGAGATCCTTGAAACTGCGGAGAAAACCGAACCAAAAATAGTCCGTCTTTTCAGGGAACTCATTCGCGAATTATAATGGTAACCAGACGTTCATAATCAGTACTAAGTGTTAAGGAAATAACCTTTGAATGGCAAATAAAAAACTATGACAATCCAAAATACCTATTATCGTTTTTTTTTATGTCTGCTGCTGACGGGCTGCGCAGACCACAATAAAAATAACACAGGGGCGCTTGATCCCAATGCGGCAGAAGCCCCATCGGAAATACCCGTTGCCACCGAAGAACCAGAGGGTTCTCCAGGCTCTCCCGCATTGAACACAGGCGGTATCATTGAGAGGCCTGTTACTGAAAACAAGCAGCCTATGAAAAATATCCCTGAATCGTCAACCAAGGAGAATTCTGTCTCCGATAACAACCGTGCCGGCGACAAAAAGGAATTGCCTGGTGAGAAACTCCTTGGCCAGATACCGCCGAAGGTAGATCATACCCCATGGAATACCATCCTCGAAAAATACGTGGACGCGGCCGGCAATGTGGCCTACCTAAAACTCGCCGCCGATCTGAAGCCCCTGGAAAGCTATCTTGCAATGCTTTCTGAAAATCCTGCTCTTCAGGAGAGTCCAAAAAATGAAAGGCTGGCCTATTATATAAACCTGTATAATGCCGCGACCGTCAAACTCATTGCTGACCATTATCCTTTGAAAAGTATCAAGGATATTGATTCTCCCTGGGATACAAAATGGATAAAGGTCGGCGCCAACCAATTATCCCTGGGTGAAATTGAAAATGACATTCTCCGGAAGATGAATGAACCGAGAATTCACTTTGCCATCAATTGTGCTTCCGTATCATGCCCTCAGTTGCCGTCCAGGGCATTCAGGGCAGAAACCATGGAAGAGCAGCTGCAGGAAGTCACTGTTGCATTTATTATGGATCCCGCCAAAAATCAATTAAAGACAGACCCGCTCCAATTATCACATATTTTTGACTGGTACCAGGCCGACTTTACCAAAGGCGGCTCCATCCAGGATTACCTGAACAGGTATAGCAGTATCCCGGTTCCCGGTGATGCCAGAATTGAGTTCATGGAGTACGATTGGGGACTCAACGATTCCGAAGAAAAGTAGGATCCCGCGCATCTTTGGATTGTTAAGGACGGCAATGAGCTCCGGGGTGCCTTCCTATTATTTCGGATGGTTTTCGTAGTCCAGCAAAGCACCTTCCCCTATCCATTTGGCCAGCGCCTGCCTGTTTTCAGGTTGCAGGATCCGCTTTTGATCCGCTGTATTTCGGATATTCCCTATTTCTATAAAAGTCATGGCCGGATGCGTCTTCTTTACCAAATAAAGATTCGTCCTGTCCTCAAAGGTACCCGAGTAACTCCTGTTAGGCTGATACCTGGCATAATTTTTCTGAAAGGTTTTGTGAATGCTTTCTGCGAGATTCCTCCCATTTTTACTGTTCTCATGATGGTAAAAGAATACATCAATATTCTGACCTTTATTCCTGCTGTCAATATGAGTGACAATCAGCCGTTGATATCTGCCCTTGTGCCTGCTGTATAACTCATTGACTATATCCACCCTTTGTTTTAGTCGCGCCAGCTGGTTCAAAGGAATCTCCTCGTCGGGATAGGCCACCTCATCCTTATCTGTTTCCAGTAACCTTTCATCCCTGATTCCGTCATCCTCGTCCCGGATGATGATATATACCAGGGCCCCGTGTGCAATCAATTCCCTTGCCAGCCTCAGGGTTATATCATAAGCATATTCATCCTCGGCAAGACGATGCCCGTCATAGTCGGTCATAGCCCCGGGATCCGGTCCGCCATGTCCGGAAACCAGGTAAAATATCGTACCGTCAAGCCGGTTGCTTTTATCCGGGACCCGCTCATAATCTGCTCCGAAAATAGGATATCTCTGCTTCTTAAAGCCACTAGGTACAGATGCGACATCACCGCTTATTTCCGAGGAATTCCCTGAGGGTATTCCGGGAATCAGATACGCCTTTCCTTCATACAGATGAATACTGTCTCTGAGATTTTCTATGTTTAAGCTTACAAATTCATCGAAGCCATCCGCCGGATTGATCCCTTCTTTCCTGAGGAGAGCATATATTCCATCCCCTTTCTGCGCTATTACGGTCTTAAGGCTATCCTGCGCTATAATGGACAAAAAGGGAAAAAGGAACAGAAAGAGGGAAAATTGCGCGATGGGTGTAAGCACAGCAGCGGGAATTTGTTGCAAAGGTTATCAAAAATAGCAACTAATTCAAATAACAAAAACATACCCGTGATCACAATGCTTGGCAGCGTATTCTTTTCATTTCAGGTAAAGCGTCAGTTTTGCTTATAAAAATCCCTGATCACCATTTGTGCAGGCTTGTTCTGAGGCGTAAATCTTGCATCCTGATCGCCACCTGATTCCTTGTGCAGCAGAAACCATTTCCAGATAAAGCCTCCTGCAAACCAGTCTTCTTTCCAGAATTCTTCGAGTATGGCCCTGGTGGCATTCGCCTGGGCAGTCAGATTCACCTTCTCGTCCTCGCCTTCCTCCCAGGGCCTTTTGGCAGCATAATCCGAACTGCGGTAACCGTATTCGGTAAAGAGGATGGGTTTATCTTTTAATTCGGCCAATGAGGCGATCTGAGTTTTGTGCTGCTGCCATCCGGACTTCAGGGCAGCGACGGAGGGGGTTTGTTCGCCGGATAGCGGGAAATAGGCATCTATGCCTATATAATCCAGATCCTCCCAGAATGGTGTTCTGCCGTATTCATCCCAGTTGGCGGCATAGGTCAGTTTTCCTGGGAAGACGGATCGCACCTTCCTTATCAGTTCCTTCCAGAATTCAGGCCTGTTTTTCACAAAGCTTTCGAGCTCCGTTCCTATGCAAAACAGGCCGATCTTAAGTTCCGCTGCCGCTGAGGCGTAAGTCATTATGAAATCCGTATAATCGCTTTCCAGTCGCTTCCAATCCTCTTCAGATTGCATGGTGAGTTTTCCGGTGAATTCGCCCCCCCGGATCCAGATCTGAGGTTTCATCATCACTTCTATCCCATTTTGGTGCAACATTCCCACGTATTGTGTTATCCCGTCCCGGGTTTCTCCGAACCATTGCCTGTCGGAATTAAAAACGAGGATAGGTTTATTGGTCTCTCTCATAAACCCGAAAGGCATGACCGCGGCGTGGGTGGCGTTCAGCCTGACCACTTCCTGAACATGTTCCTGGGCGACCTTTTCACGGGAAGCAACAAAACTTACCCCGTTGATTTTCCGATAAGTCTGAGCCGCACAGCCAAGCTGCAACATCCCCAGCACTATAAGTACCATGCTACGAGTCATAACCCAATTTCCTCCTAAAATAATACTTTTTAATTTCCTCCTGACAGGATGTTTCAGTTCGGACAGGAAAAGTCCCCATGCCTTTCGTGTTCATTCCTCATATTTAAAATTAATCTAAATTGAAGCTGGCGCTTAAGTTCTTATCTTTAGTTGCGACTGAGCATACAGAAGCTACTTCTACCATATGGAGGATATCATCATCATCGGCAATGGGATTGCAGGGGTTACCGCGGCCCGTCATATCCGAAAAAATTCATCCCGAAGAATTACCCTTATATCTTCAGAATCAGAACACTTCTTTTCCAGAACCGCCCTGATGTATGTCTACATGGGCCATATGACCTTTGATCAGATCATCCCGTATGAGTCCTGGTTCTGGGAAAAGAATTCCCTTAACCTCGTGCAAGGCCATGTAAGTAAAGTGGCTCCTGACAAAAAGGAACTCATCCTGCAGGATGGGCAAACCCTGAAGTATGAGACCTTAATCATTGCGACGGGCTCCAAACCAAACCGGTTCAACTGGCCGGGGCAGGATCTTCCCGGAGTCCAGGGTTTGTATTCCAGACAGGATCTCGAATTGCTGGAGGCCAACGCCCCTAATAAAAAAGTATGCCGGAGGGCAGTGATAGTTGGTGGCGGACTCATTGGAATAGAGTTGGCCGAAATGCTCAGGAGTCGCGACATCCCTGTCACCTTTCTGGTTCGGGAAAAAAATTTCTGGGATGGGGTCTTGCCAGATGGGGATGCTAAAATGCTGAATGAACACATTCGTGAGCACCACATCGATTTGAGACTGGAAACCAGTCTTAAGGAAATCCTGGCCGATGACCATGGAAAGGTGAAGGCCGTAATCACGGAAAATGATGAAACCATTGCCTGTGATCTGGTCGGATTGACACCGGGAGTTACTCCCAATATAGATTTTTTAAAGGGATCAGGGATTGAACTGGGAAAAGGCGTAAAAGTAAATAAATACCTTGAAACAAATATTCAGGGAGTTTATGCCATCGGGGATTGCGCCGAACAGCAGGAACCAGTTGGGCTTCGCAAACCCGTAGAAGCTGTATGGTATACGGGGCGGATGATGGGGGAGACAGTAGCACAGACGCTCTGCGGCAACAGAATTCCCTATAAGCCGGGGCATTGGTTCAATTCGGCAAAATTTCTGGACATAGAATACCAAACCTACGGCTGGGTCTTCAGCACCGCGGCGAAAAAAGAACATGAATCCCATTTTCACTGGCGGCACCCTGAGGATAAAATATGTCTTACACTGGCCTTTCACCAGGAAACCAGGCAATTTTTGGGACTCAACACCTTTGGTATCAGGATGCGGCATGAAATGATTGACCGCTGGCTGACTGAAAAACGCGATATTTTTTATGTGATGGAATTTCTGACAGATGCCAATTTTGACCCGGAATTTTACACGTCACATGAACCAGCCATAGTAAGGGCGTTTAATGAAGCGTTCAATACCCAGATCAGGGGACGCAAAAAAAGCTGGAAGAGAATTTTCACACAGGCCCCCCTGTGAGAAAAATACAGAGAGGATGCATCGTTTAACGGAATCAGTATATGAGTCATGAAAAAAAACAGAGATGAATACACCCGCTAAAAGTATGGCGCTGACTGGAGAACCCCCCAAAGCGCTGAATACAGGACAGAAGTTGGCGGTTTTTACAGGGATGACCGGTTTATTCCTTATCCTATTATCCGGCTTTAATTCAGATTTTCCGGAAAAGGGCATTTGGCTCAGCGTCTCCATAGGCCTTATATTCACCGGGGTCATCTGGTTTAGCAGGCAAGCCTATTCTCATGAATCAAGTGGAATCAAGAATAACGGGGTGTGGTTTAAGTCTGTTTCGGCGAGAGGGCTCTGGGCATGGGTGGCAGGTATTGCCCTGACCGGCTTCTATGTGATCCTCTATTTTTATCCCCAATATCTCGGGTTGGTAAAGGATGGTGACAATGGGGGGATCATCTCCTTATTTGATCCCCTAAGCCTGATGCTCAGCGGCAATCCGGCGAGTCAGTGGTTTGTATACGGCACTCTGTACACAGTGGCTATCCTGGCCTTTGGTATTAAGTTTATCTGGAAATACCGCCACAACCGCTACGAGGTCATCAGGACGTCAAGTGTCATGTTTTTTCAAACCGCCTTTGCCTTTCTGCTACCCGAGATCATGGCGCGACTGAATGGGGAATTGCCCTATTACGACCTGAAGAATATCTGGCCGCTGAACTATTACAATTTTGAGAAATACAGGGTCAATGGTTTTATTGAAGCAGGGGATATCGGACTGGCAATGCTGATTTTTGGCGTACTTTCTATTTTTGTGATTACCCCAATACTGACCTATAAATACGGCAAGCGCTGGTATTGCTCCTGGGTTTGTGGCTGTGGGGCATTGGCAGAAACCGCGGGCGACTCATTCCGCCATCTGAGTGATAAGCGACAATTCGCCTGGAAGGTGGAACGGTGGGTGGTTCACAGCGTTGTGGTCTTCGTCACCCTTATGACCACTGCAGTGATCTATTCTTACCTGGGAAATGATGCCAGCAAATACTGGCTTACCAAGGATGTCTTTCTTATAGGGGTAGCGCTACTGCTTACCCTGGTATTTGGTTTGGTCATGATCTTCAAAAAAGAGCAACTCCGGCGGGATGCGAAATTCGGAGCTGTGGCGTATTTTTTGATTATCATGGGTCTGATTGGCTTTCATTATTTCAAAGGATCAGGATCCGTCTTCCTGTTTAAACCCGAAACTTTAAGGACGACCTATGGATTTTTGATCGGGAGTATCTTCTCCGGCGTGATTGGTACCGGATTCTACCCAATTTTTGGAAGCAGGGTATGGTGCCGTTTCGGCTGTCCGATGGCCGCCATCCTGGGATTTCAGCAAAGGCTCTTCTCAAGATTCCGGATCACCACAAACGGCGGACAATGTATTTCCTGCGGCAATTGCTCTACTTATTGTGAAATGGGCATCGATGTACGGGCCTATGCACAGAAAGGGGAAAATATCATCCGGTCGAGTTGTGTGGGTTGCGGTATCTGTTCCGCAGTATGTCCCCGAGGGGTCCTGAAACTGGAAAACGGCCCGCTGCAAGGTCGCATTGACGGTAATGAGATCCTACTTGGCAACGATGTTGATTTAATGACGCTTGTAAATAAAGGATGAATAATATTAAGGTGATTATTCCTGCATTTAATGAGGAAAATTCTATTTCAAGTGTCATTGCCGAGATACCCCAAGTGGTTTCTGAGATAATCGTGGTAAGCAATAATTCGACCGACCGGACGATAGAAATGGCCAGTAAAGCAGGTGCCACAGTATTGTCTGAAAGCAGAAAGGGGTATGGCTACGCCTGCCTGAGGGGCATTGATTATATCCTACAGCAATCCAACCTCCCCGATATTGTCGTATTTATTGATGGAGACTATTCGGATTATCCCGGGGACATGCTCCGGGTCGTCCAGCCTATCCTGGAGAAAGACGTGGACCTTGTAATTGGTGCAAGGGTACCTGAATTACGTCAGCCAGGGGCAATGACCCCGCAACAGATATTCGGGAACCGGCTTGCAACCTTTTTAATGCGGGCTTTGTTCGGAGCCAGATTTACGGATCTCGGCCCTTTCAGGGCGATAAAATTTGACAAGTTGCTTCTATTACAAATGGAAGATAAAACCTACGGGTGGACGGTGGAAATGCAGTTAAAAGCTTTAAAAAAGAAATTGACATATACGGAAGTACCAGTGCGTTACAAAAAAAGAATTGGCATTTCAAAGGTATCAGGTACAGTAAAAGGTAGTATATTTGCTGGCGTGAAAATCCTGGGTTGGATATTTAAATACAGCATAAAATAATGGGACTGGTTCTTGTTTATATTATCATTGGCATCTACAGTTTGGCACTAATGCTGATCTTTTTTTACAGCCTCGCGCAACTCAATCTTCTGGTGAATTACCTCGGTCATAAAAAAATGATCGCCGTATCTCCTAAATTCAACCTATTGGATCCACGGGAAATTCCTTATGTAACCATTCAATTGCCCATTTTCAACGAAGAGTATGTCATTGAACGCTTGTTGGATAACATCGCTAAAATTGCCTATCCTAAAAGCAAACTGGAGATTCAGGTGCTGGATGATTCTACGGATGACTCTGTACTTGATACCGCCGATAGGATCCTGGCCTTGCAACAGACGGGCCTGGATATTCAGCATATTCGGAGAACAAACAGGGAAGGTTATAAAGCGGGGGCGCTTAAGGAAGGGCTAAAAATTGCAAAAGGAGACTTTATCGCAATTTTTGATGCCGACTTTCTTCCAGATAGTGACTGGCTCAAAAAAACAGTGGTCTACTTTAAGGATGCCGAGATTGGGGTTGTTCAGACCCGATGGGGCCATATTAACCGGAATTATTCCACTTTGACCAGGATCCAGGCCTTCGCGCTCGATGCACATTTCACGCTTGAACAGGTAGGCAGGAATGCCAAAGGTCATTTCATCAACTTTAACGGGACTGCCGGAATCTGGCGGAAAGAATGCATCCTCGATGCCGGAAACTGGGAAGGTGATACCCTGACCGAAGACCTCGATCTGAGTTACAGGGCGCAGTTGAAAAACTGGAAATTCAAATATCTGGAAGACGTTGAGACTCCTGCAGAATTACCGGTAGTAATCAGTGCTGCCCGTTCTCAACAGTTTCGTTGGAACAAAGGCGGCGCGGAAAATTTCAAGAAGTCGGTCTGGAACGTCATAAGTGCACCCAATATTTCCTTTAAAACGAAGTTTCACGGGGTGATGCACCTTCTGAACAGTTCCATGTTCCTCTGTGTATTTACAGTGGCTGTGCTAAGTATTCCCATGCTGTATATCAAGAATATATTCCTGGAATTCGCTTTGATATTTCAGGTAACTAATTTCTTTATCCTCAGTACCATCATCCTGTTTATCTGCTACTGGTTTACTTTTAAAAGCATTCAGGGCAGTAGTTTTGACAAGTTTGTCGACTACATAAAACTTTTCTTTACCTTTTTCTCCGTAGCCCTCGGATTTTCATTGCACAATTCTTTGGCAGTGCTTGAAGGGCATATGGGCAAGCGAAGTGAATTTGTCAGAACGCCGAAGTTCAATCTCGATACCCTGACCAACAACTGGAAGGAAAACAAATATCTGGCCAAAAAACTTTCTCCGAATATGATCCTTGAATTCGGGCTGATGGTATACTTTCTTTTCGGAATGTACAGTGCCATTCCCTTAAATGACTTCGGACTGTTCCCATTTCACTGTATGATATTTCTTGGCTTCAGCTTCGTTTTCTTCAAATCCTTTGCGGTAAGGGCATAACCAGCGTTTCCTGACGCCTTTTATTCTCCTTGGCCCTGGTGTTTCCATAGATGCGGGCAGGGCTTGGAATTGACAAATTTTCTGTACTTTACATAAATTGTCACAGACGCCTGAAGGAGTATGCCAAACCAATTCCTGTCTTATTGGAATCTTCATAAGATCCCCATCCTGATGGTTCTGGGGAGCCTGGTCTTTTATGCCACTTTCGCTTACGATCTCGACAGGACCGATTTTGTCAAGCTTATCAGTTTGTTTGCCGCACTTTTCTTTCTGGCATATAAACTTATTCAGTTTGAGAAATGGAATATTAAATTCCTTTTTATTGCCGGACTGGCCTTCAGACTTGTCTTTTTATGGTCCACCCCGGGCCTTTCACAGGATTATTTCCGATTTATCTGGGACGGGGAGTTAGTGCTGCAGGGAATCAACCCCTACCTATATATACCTGACGAAATAATGACATGGGCATCCGCACCCATCGCCCATGCCACGGAACTATTCAAGGGGATGGGAGACCTGAGCGCAGCACATTTCAGCAATTATCCCCCTTTAAATCAATTGTTTTTTGCGGCAGGGGTTTTCCTGGGCGGCAAAGGTATCATTGGGGCAGTCGTCGCCATGCGGCTGTTGATTATACTGGCCGATGTGGCGGTCTTTTATTTCGGCAGGAAAATGCTGAAATACCTGAACAGATCTCCTCATCTCATTTTCTGGTACTTTCTCAATCCGCTGGTCATTGTTGAGTTGGCCGGCAATCTGCACTTTGAAGGCGTTATGCTCGCTTTCTTTACCTACAGCCTTTATCTTTTAGCACTGCAAAAAAGAGGGTGGGCAGCAGTGGTTTATTCCCTTTCCATCGGGGTAAAACTGATCCCGTTGCTCTTTCTGCCCCTTTTTATCCCCTACCTTGGGCGCAGCGGGGCCCTGCGCTTTTTCTTAATTATTGCGATCGCAATGTTTTTGCTGTTCACGCCTTTCTATACTCCCGTCTTTTTTGATCATTATACAGACACCATTTCTCTGTGGTTTTCCAATTTTGAATTCAATGCCGGAATCTACAATCTCATCAAACAAACCGGTATAAATTTTTACTTAAAACCTTGGGAAATGATCCGCACCTACGGAAAGATCACGCCGGTCCTGATCGTGCTGTTGGTAGGCCTTATCACCTTTTTTAAAAAAATTCCTTCCCTCTCACCAATGATGCTTTACATGCTATTGATCCTGAGCGTGTATTATTTCCTCGCAACCATTGTACACCCTTGGTATCTGGTCTTTCTGATCCTGTTATGTCTCTATACAGATTTTAGGTTCCCCCTCTTCTGGTCCGCTGTTGTAGTCCTTAGTTATGCAGCATACGGACATCCGGATTTCAAGGAAAACCTGGGTCTTCTGTTTCTTGAATATTTCATAGTCTTTGGTTTTCTTGGGTATGAAATTGTCAGCTTAAAAGAGCTGAAATTCCTAAATCGTAAAAATTAGTGATCAAATAATAGATTATAATATTAATTTGTACATTTGACATCACAATGAGAAGAGATACACACATACTCACTTCCTTTAGGCCAGCTGATTTTACTGCGCTTATGTACCCTACACGTCTCCGCCCGTAAGGGTGCACTGTTATTATGGAAATAGGTGAGTCCATTTCCGCCAGGCTACAAAAACTACCATTTAAATTTTAAAATTATATCCCTAGCAGTGGAAATCAGAATTGCTGACGCATCACACATTAAATACGCAGAGATTATCAGCGAGACCATTACGGAATCGGCTAAGGTACGCGGTACAGGAATCGCAAAGAGAACCCCGGAATACATTGTAAAGCGCCTCGTGAATGGCAATGCCATCATTGCTCTTGATGGCGAAAAGTTTGCCGGATTCTGCTACATCGAGGTCTGGGGGCACCAGAAATTCGTCGCGAATTCCGGGTTGATTGTCCATCCTGATTACAGAAATCAGGGTCTCGCAAAAAAGATAAAAAGGGCGATTTTCGATCTCTCAAGGAAAAAATTTCCCGATGCCAAGATTTTTGGGATTACGACGGGCCTTGCCGTTATGAAAATGAATTATGACCTTGGTTATAAACCTGTGACCTTCTCGGAGCTTACAGATGATCCGGAATTCTGGAAGGGTTGTCAAACCTGCAAAAATTTTGATATCCTCACCCGCACGGAACGAAAAATGTGCCTGTGTACCGGAATGCTTTATGACGCGAAGGAGACCAACAATATTGACAAAAAGAAGTTGAACGGAAAGGCCTTTACCCGACTAAAAAGCATAAAAGAGCAACTCTTCCTTAAAAAGAAGAAAGAATGAAAAAATTAGTTTTGGCCTATAGTGGCGGTCTGGACACCTCTTATTGCGCGAGATACCTATCCGCAGAAAAGGATTTTGAGGTCCATGCCGTGAGTGTGAACACAGGAGGGTTTTCGGAACCGGAAATCGCAGAAATAGGGAAGAAGGCCATCGAGCTTGGCGCTACCTCCTATACTTCCCTGGATGCCGTACAAACCTTTTATGATACTGTGGTCAAATACCTCATTTTTGGCAACGTGCTCCGCAATAATACCTATCCGCTGTCGGTAAGTGCGGAACGAATTGTTCAGGCGCTGGAGATTGTCAGGTATGCCCGTGAAAAAGGGGCACAATATATTGCGCATGGAAGTACAGGTGCCGGAAATGATCAGGTTCGGTTTGATATGATCTTTCAGATCCTGGCGCCCGAAATAGAGATCATTACCCCCATCAGGGATCAACGCCTCTCCAGGGAGGCCGAGATCGCCTACCTGAAGGAGAAGGGAATAAACATGGCCTGGGAAAAGGCAAAATATTCCGTGAACCGGGGGCTATGGGGAACTTCGGTGGGCGGGGAAGAAACCCTTACTGCCAACCTTCCTTTGCCTGATCATGCCTTTCCTGCAAAACTCAGGGAAACAACACCCCGGCAACTGCGATTGAACTTTGAAAAAGGAGAGTTCACAGGTATTGACGGGAAATCCATGCCTCCTGTAGAGGCCATCATGGCCCTTAGTGACATAGCATCGCGATATGCCATTGGAAGGGATATTCATGTAGGGGACACTATCATTGGCATCAAGGGAAGGGTAGGCTTTGAAGCTCCTGCAAGTCTGATCATTATCAAGGCGCACCACCTGCTTGAAAAACATACCCAAAGCAAATGGCAACAGTTCCAGAAAGAGCAACTCGGGAATTTTTACGGCATGCTGCTGCACGAAGGAAATTATCTGGATGAGGTGATGCGAAACATAGAAGCCTTCCTTAATGATACCCAGAAGCATGTCTCCGGGGAAGTGTATGTTACACTTCATCCCTATCGTTTTCAGCTCGATGGCATCAGCTCTCCTCATGATCTGATGAACGCTTCCTTTGGAACCTATGGCGAAATGAACAAAGGATGGACGGCGGACGATGCCAGGGGATTTATTAAAATCCTGTCTAACCCGGGCAAAATAGCCCACCAGATAAACACGAAAGATGATTAAAGCGGGAATTATAGGGGGTTCAGGATATACTGGCGGTGAACTTATCAGGCTGTTGATGTTGCATCCGGAAGTGGAAATCGACTTTGTTTATAGTACTACCAGAAACGGCAAACCCGTTTCCTCAGCCCATCCGGACCTGCTAGGCCTTACGGAATTAGGGTTTTCTGACCAGGTGAACCTTGGGGTAGAGGTGGTATTTCTTTGTCTGGGTCATGGAAATTCATCCAGCTTTCTGCGGGATCATACCTTTTCTGACGAAACCAGGGTCATCGATCTGAGCAATGACTTCAGACTCACGACAAATGCCTCCTTTCAGGGCAGGAAGTTTGTTTACGGACTTCCTGAACTGCGGCGTGATGCGATTTGCGCCGCTGGAAATATCGCCAATCCAGGATGCTTTGCGACTGCAATCCAGCTTGCGTTATTGCCACTCGCCGGGGAGGGAAAGCTAGATGATGCCATTCACGTCAACGCGGTTACGGGCAGTACCGGTGCAGGTGCAGGCACCTCAGAAAGTACCCACTTTAGTTGGAGGAACAACAATGCCTCCTGGTATAAACCATTTACCCATCAGCATCTTGGCGAAATCATGGAAAGCATAACTTCCCTTCAAAAGAAACCCGGAACCCTGTTCTTTCTGCCTCATAGAGGAAATTTTACGAGAGGTATTCTCGCAACCGCCTATACCCGGTTTGAAGGTAGTAGAGAAGATGCTGTAAAGTTGTACCGGAAATTCTATGAAAATGCGTGTTTCACCCATATTTCAGAAGAACCGGTTCATTTAAAGCAGGTGGTCAATACAAACCAGTGCCATATCCACCTGCACAAACATGAAGATACCCTGCTGATCACGGCCATTATCGATAATTTGCTAAAAGGGGCCTCCGGTCAGGCGGTTCAGAATATGAACCTAATGTTCGGATTTGCCGAGAATGCAGGACTTCAGTTAAAGGCCGGGGTTTACTGAGACAGGTAGCATACTAAATACGAAGTTCGTCTGTCCGGAAGGATGGGAAAACTTTCGGGAAATTGAAACTCTACAAAAATGAAAATAGCCATCATAGGGGCAGGAAATCTCGGATTATCAATTGCGAAGGGAATCCTTCACAGCAATGGGTCAACCTCCATGTATCTTACAAAACGAAATGTGGATGGGATCAGGGAATTTTTGAAATACGGAAATGTCGAGATCACCTCAGATAATAAAAAGGCAGTTGAAAATTCGGATGTCCTGATTTTCGCGGTACAACCCGGGCATTTTGCAAACATCCTGGAAGAAATTAAACCGCTGCTCACGGAAAAGCACGTGATCATTTCCACCATCACAGGCTTTGGTATAGATAAAATGGAATCCATCCTGGGACAGGAAGCCTATATCATCCGCAGTATGCCAAATACGGCGATATCCGTAGGTAAATCGATGACCTGCATCTGTTGTAATGAGGCAGGGAAAAAAAGGATCGACCTGGCCAGGGCCATCTTTAACCGAATGGGGCACACGCTGGAGATTCCCGAAGAGAGAATGCAGGCGGCGACCGTCATTTGCGCCAGTGGGATCGCTTTTTGGATGCGACTCATCCGGGCTACAACCCAGGGTGCGATTCAACTGGGCTTTGACGCCAAAGAGGCGAGGGAACTGGCCATTCATACATGTGATGGAGCGGCCGGCCTGCTGATTGAATCAGGGAATCATCCGGAAGAGGAAATTGACAGGGTTACCACCCCAATGGGATGCACCATCCAGGGTCTGAATGAAATGGAACATCAGGGCCTGAGTTCATCCCTGATCAGAGGGATGGTGGCCTCCTTCGAAAAAATAAGCGAGTTCAAAACGATCTCCCCGCAAATTTCAGGTAAGCAGCGGTCCTGAAATATCCAGGACAGGAAAACATGAGAGATTAAATACTTAGTCGGTTCAATGGAATTATTTGATGTATATCCGCTTTATGATGTCACTCCGGTCAGTGCCAAGGGAAGTATCATAACCGACAGTGAGGGGCGGGAATATCTGGATTTATATGGCGGACATGCGGTGATTTCCATCGGCCATTCACATCCTCATTATATCTCAAGGATCCAGGAGCAGCTTGGCCAAATTGGATTTTACAGCAACTCTGTGGGGAACCCTCTCCAACAGGAACTGGCTCAAAAGCTGGGTAGACTGTCCGGCTGTGATGATTATAATTTGTTCTTATGTAATTCCGGGGCTGAAGCCAATGAAAATGCTCTTAAAATGGCCTCTTTCCATACAGGCAAAAGCAGGGTGATTGCCTTTAAAAACAGTTTTCACGGCAGGACATCCGCAGCGGTCGCCATTACCGACAATCCTAAAATACACGCACCGATCAATCAGCAACATCCGGTGACTTTTCTTCCGCTTAACGATGAGAAGCGATTTACAGACCAAATTGAAAAAGGCGATGTTTGTGCCGTGATCCTTGAGGCAATACAGGGCGTTGGCGGCCTGGATGAACCGACCTCTGAATTCTTCAGGATGGTGGGTGACCGTTGTATGAAACATCAGGCTATTCTGATTTCGGATGAGGTACAATCAGGATATGCAAGGAGTGGAAAATTTTTTGCATTCCAACACCATGGGGTTTCTCCTGACATCATTAGCGTAGCAAAAGGCATGGGAAACGGTTTTCCGGTGGGAGGCATTTTGATCGGCGGGCACCTGAAGGCCAACCACGGGATGCTGGGAACTACCTTTGGGGGTAACCACCTGGCATGTGCAGCATCTCTGGCGGTCCTGGAAGTAATAGAAAAGGAAAACCTGATGGAGAACGCCTCCCGAATGGGTGCTTATATCTGCGAGTTGGCTTGTAAAGTCCCGGCGGTGAAGAGGGTAAAAGGCAGGGGGTTAATGCTTGGACTTGAGTTCGATTTTGAAATTGCGGACCTTCGCAAGCGGCTTATTTACAACCAGCGTATCTTTACCGGAAATGCCAAAGATCCTCATATCATAAGGATACTCCCGGCATTGAATGTCCGCAGGGAAGAGATAGACCTGTTTTTTGAAGCATTAAATAAGGAATTGGCATGAAACATTACCTTTCCGTAAAGGACATTGACTCCGTCCCAGAATGGATCTCAGAAGCCCTGCATTTAAAGAAAGATCCTTACGCCTACAGCAATCTAGGCAAAAAAAAGACCCTTATCCTGCTATTTTTCAATAACAGCCTGAGAACCCGGTTGAGTACACAGAAGGCAGCCATGAATTTGGGAATGGATGTGATGGTTATGAATTTTGGTAATGAAGGCTGGGCACTGGAATATACTGACGGCACTGTGATGGACCAGGGAAATGCGGAGCATGTGAAGGAGGCTGCCAGGGTGGTGGCGCAATATGGTGATATCCTCGGTATACGGGCGTTCGCTGGTTTACAGGACAAAGAAAGGGATCTGGAAGAAGTGGTAATCAATGGGTTTAAGAAATATGCAGGAGTGCCGATAGTGAATCTTGAAAGTTCCGCAGGGCATCCTCTTCAGGCTTTGGCCGATGCCATTACCATTGCGGAAAACAGCAGACATCTCAAGCCAAGGGTGGTCCTTTCCTGGGCTCCCCATCCCAAGGCACTTCCGCATGCGGTGGCCAATTCCTTCATAGAAATGATGCGGATTCAAAAGGCAGAATTCGTGATCACTCATCCCCGGGGATATGAATTGTCGTCTGAGATTACCGGAGACTGCCGGATAGAATATGATCAGATGGCGGCTCTGAAGGACGCCGATTTTGTGTATGTTAAGAACTGGAGCAGTTTCTCGGAATATGGAAAAGTTATTTCTGAGGATCCCGGATGGAAAATGACCCTTCAGAAATTGGGCAGGGCAAAATTTATGCATTGTCTTCCGGTGAGAAGAAATGTGATCGTGGAAGATGCCGTGCTCGATAGCCCGAGCTCCCTCGTCATCAATCAGGCTGACAACAGAACCTATTCAGCGCAAGTCGTACTGAAAAGAATTCTTGAAAGTCTTTAGAAATAGGGTCCGAAAGACGGTGCCATAGTATGGCCTGAGTTCCGGCCCGGGGATCCGGATGGTACTTATCAGGAGAGTTCGCGTCATGAATCAGAAGTATGAAACCGAAATTAGCCATTATAAAGATCGGAGGAAATGTCATTGAGCATGCTGCACAACTTACTCAGTTTCTGGGGCTATTTGCAGGCCTGGACGGACTTAAGATCCTTGTACATGGCGGGGGTCGGAAAGTGACTGACCTCAGCAGCCAACTCGGGATAAAAGCCCAGATGGTCGGAGGAAGGAGAATTACGGATACGGCGACCCTCGAACTGGCTGTCATGGTTTACGGGGGTCTGGTTAGCAAGTCGGTTACTGCCCGGCTTCAGGGTTTGGGCTGCAACGCCATCGGTCTCTGCGGTGCAGATGGGAATGCCATCAAAGCGCATCTCCGCCCTGTAAAAACAATTGACTACGGATGGGCAGGCGACATAGATGCCATAAACAGACCTATGATTTCCGGATTATTACAAGGAGGATTGATACCGGTTTTTTGTGCACTCACACATGATGGTACAGGACAGTTACTTAACACCAATGCGGACACCGTCGCCTCGGAACTGGCTATTGGGATGAGCCCTGATTATGAGACCACACTGTATTATTGCTTTGAGAATAAAGGGGTGCTTAAGGACAGATCAGACCAGGCATCTGTAATTACTCATATCAATGAGGCCTCCTATGAAGAGCTGCTCAGGGCAAAGATTATTGCTGACGGGATGCTTCCGAAAATGGAAAATTGCTTCCACGCTTTACGAAAGGGCGTCAGGAGAGTTTGTATCGGAGATATTAAGATGTTAAATTCCGGAGCGCAAAACTATACAACCGTTACGCTATGAATCAAGAATTACAAACCCTGACGGCATCGGCACTGGATCTTCTGAAACAGCTGATAGCGACGCCATCTTTTTCTTCCTCGGAAGGAACAACGGCGGGGATCATAGGAAACTGGCTTTCCTTACGGGGTATTTCTGTTCATAGGGAAAACCACAATATTTATGCCTTCAATAAAGCCTTTGATCCGGAAAAACCCTGCTTGTTGCTGAACTCCCATCATGACACGGTCCAGCCGAATTCTGCCTACACAAGAGACCCTTTTCAGGCAGATATCGAGAAGGGAAAGTTGTATGGTCTGGGAAGCAACGATGCCGGAGGGAGTCTTGTTTCCCTGCTGGCAGCTTTCGCCTATTTCTATGAGCAACCTGATATGAGTCATAACCTGGTGATGGTAGCTTCGGCAGAGGAGGAAACCTCAGGACCGAATGGCCTGAACAGCATGCTGACTATCCTGCCGGCTATTGATGTCGCCATTGTCGGGGAGCCTACCCAGATGGAACTCGCCATTGCCGAAAAAGGCCTGGTCATCTTTGATGGGCTTGTCAGGGGTACCCCATCTCACGCCGCACACCCAAATGATAACAATTCTATTTACAATACTATCGGAGTACTGGAATGGTTTAAAAACTATTCATTTGTCAAAGTTTCAGAAGTACTTGGGGAAGTAAAAATGACGGTGACACAGATCAGTGGAGGCAGTCAGCATAATGTGGTGCCTGCCCAGGTAGAACTGGTGATCGATGTTCGTGTCAATGATTGTTATACCAATGAGGAAATCGCCAATCTCCTCATACGGGAGGCCCCCTGCGAACTCAGGCCGCGTTCCCTCCGCCTCAATTCATCCGCAATAGATCAGAGCCACCCTCTGGTCCGGTCGGGTGTCGCACTGGGAAGGAAAACCTATGGCTCCCCGACCCTGTCGGATCAGGCAGTTTTAAAATGTCAATCCCTGAAACTAGGTCCAGGGGACAGCACACGATCCCATTCGGCAGATGAATATATTTATGTCTCGGAGATAGAAGAGGGGATCGAATTGTATATTAAGATTTTAAATAGATTCCTGTTCAGTGGATAGGAGCTGCCCAGTAATAGGGGACAGGAAACTCCATCAAGACATTCTTTGTAATTTCAATAACATTAACAACGCGTAAAATGAAACTTTGGGACAAAGGATTTGATACATATAAAAAAATTGACCTTTTCACGGTGGGCAATGACCGGGAGCTGGATCTCCTCCTTGCGAAATATGACCTCATCGCCTCCCAGGCACATGCGAAGATGCTTGGAAAAATAGGCCTGCTTTCGGAGGCCGAAGTGAATGCCATCATTGCAGAACTGAACAATATAGGGGAAAGTGTCAGGACGGGACAATTTATCATTGGAGACGAGTTTGAGGATGTTCATTCCAGAATCGAGTTTATACTTACTGAAAAATTAGGGGATACTGGCAAAAAGATCCATACGGCACGATCGAGGAACGATCAGGTCCTAGCGGCCATGCAATTGTTTCTCAGGAATGAAATCTCCGAAGTGAATGGCCTGGTCAAATTGTTGTTCGACCTGCTCTTGAATCTGGCAGAAAAGCATCAAAAAGTATTGTTGCCAGGGTATACCCATTTACAGATCGCCATGCCCTCCTCCTTTGGTTTGTGGTTCTCGGCCTATGCTGAAAGCCTTATTGATGATGTATATTTTATGAATGCGGCCTACCGGGTTGCAGATCAGAATCCACTCGGAAGTGCGGCGGGTTATGGGAGTTCCTTCCCGATTGACCGGGAGTACACTACAAAAGAAATGGGTTTCAGCACCTTGAAATACAATGTGGTTGCCGCTCAGATGGGTCGGGGAAAATCCGAGAAGGCAATGGCCTTTGGTCTGGCCTCCATTGCTGCTACGCTATCCCGCCTCGCGATGGACATTTGCCTCTATCTGAATCAGAATTTTAACTTTATCTCCTTTCCGGATGCACTGACCACCGGCAGCAGCATCATGCCTCATAAAAAGAACCCCGATGTTTTTGAACTGATAAGGGCCAAGTGCAATAGGATACAAGCCATTCCCAATCAGATCGGAATGGTCACCACCAACCTGCCCAGCGGCTACCACCGGGACTTCCAGTTAGTGAAGGAAATTATCATCCCGGCCATTCAGGACATGAAAGCCTGCCTTGAAATGATGCATTTCAGCCTGAAGGAAATCCGTATCAATGAAGACATACTGAAAGATCCCATCTACAATGACCTGTTCAGTGTGGACAGCCTGAACCTACTGGTACAGGAAGGGATGCCTTTTAGGGACGCGTATAAGAAAATGGGAGAGGAAATCAAAGCCGGAACCTTTAAACCCGTCCGCGACATTGCACATACCCACATTGGAAGTATCGGGAATCTCTGCCTGGAAAACATCCGGGAAAAGATGGATAGTGTGATGATATATTCCTCATAAGGCTCAGAGAAGGGGTTCAGGGGTGACGCTCGGTTCATAAACACTGTATCATCAGAAATTTGACAAAAAGGTCCCGTCAACATGCAACTATGAGCTCTCCTTACGTAGGATCGATTTCCTTACGGGAAATGATTAAAATACCCGGAATTCTGCAGATAACTCGTTGTTGCACTACAGAATTTCTAAAAGTGAGGTAACTGCCACCAATAAAAATTGATTATTTCCGGATATTTAACTCATTAATATTTCTGCCTATTTTATAACCCTGTTCCAATCCGAGTTCAATGGCCTCGCGATAATGGATACCTCCATAAAGTCTTGACAATGCAGCCTCTTCTGCCAGCTCATAAAAGCTATTGAAATCTCTCGGACCTCCGTTAATATCACCTCGCAGTTCATGGGTGCGGTCAGTGAACTGATAGTTGTCACCGAAAAGATCGGTCATGATCTCGGCGAGTGTCCCTGATTGGACGGAATGTCCTGAGGTATATTCCGGAAAGGGTGGCGTATTAAGGACGGTGGTCCAGTCCGGATCAATCTTCTCATTGATATATGAAACGGGCCGAATATAATTAAAATCAAACTTACACTTCCAGCAGGAAATAAATGCATCGGAAATCCCAATTCCGAGTTTGGCAAAAGCTTCTACAGCGAGATCAAGTGTCAGGTCATTTTGCCCGATCAGCTGATTCAGGATGGAGATCGAGTGTCCGGGAGGTGTTGCGGTTGTTACAGGATCATCCGACCAGAAATTTGCGATATCCGTCTGGTCAGGCGTGATGTTATTTACAGTATTGTACACTTCAAGGGCCTGGATATGGAAAGCGGAAGTCTCATCATCTGAGTAGACAATAGGTGCTGCCGGCTGGGTATCGGGAATATTGGCTGCCAGGAAAGGCCTGTTACTACCCCAATATGGCTGCAGGGCGGGCTGAAAGCCCGGAGGGGTCGGCACCCACAAGCCGGGGCCTGTTGGAGGTACATAGTCCGAGGGAAAATTGCTGAGCTGCCCATTGTCGCCTCCGTCGCCTGCAGCCCATGTAAGAATGGTCTGCGCCACCTCTCCTGCCAACTCCGCTGAATTATCATACACTTCCTCGCCTTCCTCCATGACATATTTATCATGGTACTTATTTTCAAGATCTTCAATTGCCTGAAGCCTTTCTGCCGAAGTATTGGAATAAAAATACGAGGTCATTTTGTACATCACGGCATTTGCTACCGAAGGCCAGTGATATTCCTTATCTGCCTCCAGAGTAGTGGAGATTTGAAGTTCCTGAAGTTTACCAGAGAGGGAAACATGGTCCGGCATTCCAGGGACCACTGCTTCATACAAGGCAACCCCGGTGTATCCAAAAGCCCTGGCAGCTACCGGTGGGCTATATCCCGGAGTTTCCGTTGTAAGTGTCTTAATCAGCGCATACCACTCGACCACCACAGTCGACCTGAACTCGCTGGCAGCTACCGGCTCTGTCCTGATGATGGCATCATCATCCTTTTCACAAGACACTCCGGTCAACACAAAAATTGCCAGGAATATCCATTTCTTTCTGAAATTCATAACACAAATTTTCAGACAAAAATAGCTTTTTCAGGTTCCCGGACTATAAAAATTGAACTCAATTTTAACAATATAGATTTTATTGCCAATGATCGGAAATTCTGGCATTATACCGAATTAATATGGAAGGAACTTATGATATCAGTGGCCTGCAAATGGGATTTACCGGACCATTCCCAAGTTGATTACCTCCTGTTGGGTCAATGGCCGCCAGTGCCCCCGTGGAAGATCCTTTTTAGTCAGGCCGGCGAAAATAACCCGATCCAGTTTGATCACCTCATAACCGAGGTGCTCAAAAATACGACGGACAATACGGTTCTTCCCGCTGTGGATTTCGACGCCTACTTCTTTCTTTGGCGCATTCTCAATGTAACTGACCTCATCTACTTTGACTATCCCATCTTCAAGTTCGAGCCCTTCCTTTATTTGTCGAAGGTCATCCGATTTCAGATTCTTATTCAATTCTATATGATAGATCTTGCGCACCCCATGTCGCGGATGTGTTAATTTTTTCGCCAGGTCCCCGTCATTGGTAAAAAGAAGCAGCCCTGTGGTATTCCGGTCCAGACGTCCCACCGGTAAAAGTCGTGCCTTTGAAGCATTGGAGATGAGCTCCATTACCGTCCTCCTCCCCTTTTCATCGCTGGTCGTTGTAATAAAATTTTTGGGCTTGTTCAGGAGGATATATTCTTTTTTTTCCGGATTGATCAGACGGCCATCAAACTTTACAGTATCAAGGAGGGATACTTTGAATCCCATTTCGGTCACTGCCTTCCCATTCACAGTTACATTGCCCGCGGCAATATATACATCGGCTTCCCTTCTTGAACAAATTCCCGCATTGGCCACGTAGCGATTCAATCGGATAAGGCCGTCCGAGTTAGTTTTGGGCGGTTCAGCCTGTCTCCTCCCGCCAGGTTTTTGCCTGGGACGACCCGCCTTATTTTCCCTTACATTTTCCCTGTCTGTCGGTTTACGGCCCTTGTTCCCTTCCGGTCTTCCCATAGTATTTTTTTGCAAATGTAGAAAACCAAGGGGTCTGTGCGGCAATGATTTCTACGAATATTTATCCCGTTATCTATTTTCGGCGGGGACAGCCATTGACAAAAAAGTTAAATTCTACAGGCAAGGTGTGTTCTAGAGGATGCGATTGAGAACCAGATCAATATCGATAAGTAAGATACTGAAGACGCCGACAATAATGATGAATTTCAGGATATTGTGAAGCCAGACATAATGGGCTCTTGTACCAGACTTCCACAACAGTCCCAGAAATACCATGAGGAGGATGATACTGCCTATAAAGTAGAGGTACATTTTGCCAACGTCAAAGCGGTTGATAAGTAACAAAGCAGGGACCAGGGTGACCAAGATAAGTACACTCACGGCCAGTTTCGCCCAACGCGTGCCGTAGAGGATGGGGATGGTCCTGTAATTAAGAGCCATATCTCCGGCCATATTTTCCATGTCTTTAATGATTTCCCTGGCGAGTATCAGTAAAAAAAGAAATATGGCATGTACAAAAATGACGGTTTGGAAATTTTTATAGTAAACGAAGACGGCAAAGAAAGGCGCTATCGCAAGCATGGCGGAAAAAATGTTTCCTAACAGCACGAGCCTTTTAAGTTTGTGTGAATACAGCCAGATGCCGAAAATGTAAGAAGAAAAGAAAATAACCGCCCTGAAGGAGACATAACTGGCCAGGAAAACGGATATAAAGTTCAGAACAAAATAGCCGGATAACTTTGTATTCTGACTCACCAGCCTGTCAAGCTGGCTCTTCTGCGGTTTATTGATGAGGTCCTTTTCCGAATCGTAAAAACTATTGATAATGTACCCGCCGGCAATCACGAGAGCAGAGGCAAGCACGATCAGGAAAAGCTCAGGGTCCAGTACAACCTTTCGCAGGGGATGATCGGGGGCGAGTATATAGATGGAGGCAAGGTACTGCGCAAAGGCGATCATCAGGATATTGTACCCTCTTACCACAGAAAACAAACTCAGGAACTTCAGGAGCAGCAGTTTGTTCTTTCGGCTGATCATCAGGTCCGGCTTTAGAAGTTGTACACTACCTCCAAATTATGACCTTTCAGTGCCTTTTTTGCTTTTTCAATATCCTGGGTGAATCCTAAAATGTAACCCCCTCCGCCTGATCCGCAAAGTTTGAGGTAATAATCATTGCTTTCGATTCCCTGTTTCCACAATTTATGGAATTCCTTGGGAATCATGGGTTTAAAATGATCCAGGACTACATGTGAAAGCTGTTTCAAATTGCCGAACAAAGATTTTACATTGCCGCTGATGAAGTCTTCAACACAGGCGTCCGTATGCTTGATAAACTGGTCCTTCAATATCTTTCGAAAGCCCTCATGTTTCATTTTCTCCATAAAAATATGGACCATTGGAGCCGTTTCACCACTCATCCCACTATCCAATAGAAAGACAGCTCCTGTACCCTCCTTGTACTGCGAGGGCAGGCTGGTAGATTCAATATTATCATGGGAATTAATGAGGATAGGCAGGCTCAGATAGCTGTTCAACGGATCAAGACCCGAGGATTTGCCATGGAAAAAAGATTCCATTTTTCCGAATATAGTCTTTAGGCGCAATAACTTTTCCCGGGTGAGATTTTCGAGGACAGTGATCTTTTCCCTTGCATACTTGTCGTAGACCGCGGCAACAAGTGCACCACTGCTGCCAATGCCATAACCCTGCGGAATGGAACTGTCAAAGTACATCCCTGCATTGATATCATCTCTTAAGGCGTCCAGATCAATTGAGATCAACCCAGGATCTTCCTGTTGAATTTCTTCAAGATAGGTTAGAAAGCGGCGCAATCCTTCATTGGATTTCCTGGCTGCAGGACTCTCCTGATCCCCGGATTTAAGTGCCCCCTTGAAAAAGTTATATGGAATGGAAAGTCCCTTTGAATCCTTGATAATACCATATTCCCCAAACAGGAGAATCTTGGAGTAGAACAATGGTCCCTTCATTTATCTTTCAAATTGGATTGGTCAAAGGGTATGGCATCAAAATCAGCTTCAATAAAGCCAGTCATCGGTTTATACTCTTTGTATGCCTTCACCTATTCTATCACAAAGATAGTGACCGTTTTGACAATACGCAACCAGTTGGTCCTGAATAAATTTCATGATTCCCGGCTCGTATTCTTTTGGATAGAGCACATGTACATTGGCACCTGCATCAAGGGTAAAGCATACCGGGATCCCTGACTGGTTCCGAAAACTTCGGATTTCTTCAATAACATTCAGGGTTGCGGGTTTCATGAGGATATAAGAGGGCCTACTTGTCATCATCATGGCGTGCAGCGCAAGTGCCTCATGTTCAACGATTTCTACAAAGAGATCTAGATCGCCCGTTTTAAATACTCCACAAAGCTTTTCGATATGATTTCCGGCAATCTCATAACGGGGACCGGCCAGAGGATGACCTTTCATTAGTTCATGGCCCCTGGAACTGCTTACCTGTTTGACACCCGTCTCAAGAAGCAGAATGGTATTCCTGTATGTGTGGAATACAGGATGTAGGTCAAATGGGAAGGGAATTCCATAAAGGTCAGAACTCCCGGGAATAAAGTGGTGTTCGCCCCATTCCATGATACTTCCCTGAATGCTTCTGCTGGCACTTCCTGAACCCAAACGTGCGAGAAAAGAAGCCTTTTTCATAAAAAAGTCCGCTTCCATACCGCCCGAAAGCAGGGCTTCCATTTCGGTAAAACAGGCCGCGAGGGCTGCCATACCGCTCGCTGATGATGCTATACCACTACTGTGTGGAAAAGTATTAGATGTTCGTATGGTATACCGATAATGGGGCAATACCGGAAAATATTTATAGATTTTCAATAAAAATGATTGAATCTTAGGGCGGAAGTCGACAATGTTTTCCCCATCAAGGAAAATATCAAAATCAATATCCGTATTTTTGGACCTGAGGGGCTCAAACTCCAGAGAGGTCTCTGTTTTACAGTGCGAAAGGGTAAAACTCAGGGAGGCATTGGCCGGCAGTTGCTCTCCCTTCTTCCCCCAATACTTTACCAAAGCTATATTACTTGGTGCCGTCCAGCTCACCCTCCCGCTTTCATCCGGCGAGAGTTGGCCCCGCGGCACAAAGTTTTTTTCGGTCATATAAGCACTATTTTGGCAAAGATAGTTTTTAGCTGCTTTTAGGATAGTTGCGGATGAAATTAATTACTATTTTAGACTCATACTCTTACTTGCATTGAAAAATAGGTTACTCTATATAGTTGTCGCAGTTTTTATCTGTTTGTTGATTGGCTTTCTTTGCGGCATCTCCGTGCAAAGTTCCGTAGACAACTGGTATGTAACTTTGAATAAGCCTTTTTTCACTCCGCCAAATTGGATTTTTGCTCCTGTATGGACCATCCTGTATATATTGATGGGCATCTCGGCAGGCATCGTCTGGTCTAAAGGGGTATATCATATATGGGTCCAAACTGCCATGTATCATTTTGGCTTCCAACTCCTTTTCAATGCCCTGTGGAGTATTGTTTTTTTCGGGCTTAAGAACCCTTTCTGGGCGCTGCTGATCATCCTGGTGCTCCTGGTGCTCATTTTGCTAACTATCAAATGGTTCAACATTGTGAGTAAAACGGCTTCCTATCTGCTTATTCCCTATCTTCTATGGGTCTGCTACGCCACCCTGCTCAATTACAAGATTTGGGAAATGAATTGAATTTCGGCTAACAGGGTAAAATGACAGGCTCACGAAGAGGTCTATACGCTTCCTATTCAGACTTCCCACATTGCATTGCGTCCCTTGATAAATTTGCGCAAACTGTATTTAAACAGCAGTAAAATCAGGAAATTCGTAATATTGAAGGTGACAAAGCTATGATCCTTTTATAGGTTCCCTTATATTTAGTCCATAGTAATGCCCGGAATACTTCTTTGATAATCGTTATTTAATGGAGCAATATATACTGGCCCTGGATCAGGGCACTACGAGTTGCCGTGCTGTGATTTTTAATAGGAAAGGTGAGATCGTTTCCAATGCGCAAAAAGAATTCGCTCAGCATTTTCCCAAACCGGGCTGGGTGGAGCATGACGCCCTGGAAATATGGTCTGTCCAGGCCGGGATGGCTGCAGAAGCTGTGACCAAAAAGGGGCTTAAAGGTGTTGATATTGCCGGAATAGGTATCACGAATCAGCGGGAAACGGTGGTGGTTTGGGACAAGAGGACCGGACAACCCGTTTACAATGCCATTGTCTGGCAGGACAAAAGAACGGCCGGATACTGTGATCAGCTTAAAAAAGAGGGTTGGGAGGATAAAATAAGGTCGAAAACGGGCTTGGTCATCGATGCCTATTTTTCAGGAACAAAAGTAAAATGGATCCTTGATAATGTTGACGGTGCCAGAGAAGCGGCCTCGGCAGGACATCTGTTGATGGGTACTATCGACACCTGGCTCATCTGGAATATGACCAATGGCGAACTTCATGTGACAGATGTTACCAACGCCTGCAGAACCCTTTTTTTTAATATTCACACCCTTGATTGGGATGAGGAATTACTTCAGCTTTTTGCTATTCCGAAGCGTATGCTTCCGGAGGTACGGCAGTCCAGTGAGGTCTATGGTAACACAAGTCCAAACTTCTTTGCCAACAAGATTCCGATCGCCGGAATTGCAGGGGATCAACAGGCTGCCCTCTTTGGTCAGATGTGCACCAGGCAGGGCATGGTAAAGAACACTTATGGAACCGGTTGTTTTATGCTTATGAATATTGGCGATACCCCTATCGTATCCAGGAATAACCTCTTAACTTCTGTGGCGTGGCAGATTGGCGGAAAAGTCCAATATGTGCTGGAAGGAAGTATATTTATTGCGGGAGCGGTAGTTCAATGGCTCAGGGATGGTCTGAAAATCATAAAATCATCTGAAGCAGTGGAGGCCCTTGCCGGCTCTGTCGACGACAATGGTGGCGTATATTTTGTTCCCGCATTTGCAGGTCTCGGAGCTCCCCACTGGAACCAGCATGCTCAGGGCACTATTTTTGGCTTGACCAGGGGAAGTACAGATGCCCATATTGCCAGGGCGGCTCTTGAAGCCATCGCGTATCAGACCATGGATGTTCTCAAGGCGATGGAAGCGGACTCCGGCATTTCGGTGAAGGAACTAAGGGTGGATGGCGGAGCTACTGTCAATGACATGCTGATGCAGTTTCAGGCTGACGTACTTGATACAGAAACGGTCCGGCCAAAAATTATCGAAACCACTGTCATGGGGGCCGCATTCCTTGCAGGCCTTGCGGTGGGCTATTGGAAAACCCAGGAAGAAATCGAAGCCATGTGGCAAACCGACAAGCGGTTTCAACCCACCAAGGAACGGGAAGACATTGAAAAAGGCATCGGGGGATGGTACAAGGCTATCAATGCTCTTGAACACTGGACGAAATAACAACCTGATTAAATAAAACCACATGACACCTTTTATCGCTGAGCTTATCGGCTCTATGCTACTCCTGACCCTGGGATGCGGGGTCGTAGCCAACGTACTTCTGAATCAAACAAACGGCCACAATGGCGGATGGATCGTTATTACGACTGGGTGGGCCCTTGCCGTCTATGTCGGGGTGATCGTTGCTTCTCCCTACAGCGGAGCACATTTAAATCCGGCAGTATCCATCGGCCTGGCTGCTGCGGGGAGATTTCCCTGGGCCAGTGTACCAGCCTACATCCTTGCGCAGTTAATTGGCTCAATGATCGGTGCAATGCTCATCGCAATAGTATACAGAAAACATTTTGATGCCACGACAAATCCCGACATTACGCGGGCGGTCTTTTGCACCTCCCCCGCCATACGACATACGGGACTGAATCTTTTCAGTGAACTCATGGGTACCTTTGTCCTGGTCTTCTCCGTACTTTTCTTTACAGACGCCTCCCTGAATGACACTGAGACAGTGATTGGGCTGGGCTCCCTGGGAGCACTTCCGGTTGCCCTGGTAGTGTGGTCCATAGGGCTTTCACTTGGTGGCACCACCGGTTATGCGATTAACCCGACGAGAGATCTGGGGGCGAGGCTCGTCCATGCACTTATGCCTTTCCGAAATAAAGGTGTAAGTGACTGGGCTTATTCATGGGTTCCCATTGCAGGACCTATTATGGGCGCCGTTCTTGCGGCCTTGCTGGCTATTGCTTTTACGGGGACAATGTCATGATTTAACCCGCAATGGCCATAGCAGCCAGATAGGCCCCGGTCCATGCATTTTGAAAATTGAAACCGCCGGTAACGGCATCGACATTGAGTATTTCTCCGGCAAAATACAAATTGGCATGCCGCCGGCTTTCGAAGGTCTTAAAATTCACCTCTTTTAAGTCGACCCCGCCTGCCGTAACAAATTCATCTTTATAAGTGCTTTTCCCATCAACTCTGAATTCTGTCCGGGTCAGCTGATTCGCGAGTTGTTCCATCTGTTTTTTTGTAAGGTCTCCCCAGATCATATCCCTGGGAATATCAGACGCCAGAACAAGGTTGATCCATAGCCTCCGGGGTATCTCAACGGCGTTGGTCCTCAATACTGTTTTTCTGGATTCCACTTCTTTAACTTCCTTGAGATGCTTCAGAACCGCATCCATGTGGAAGTGTGGTAACCAGTTGATCCTGATGGTAAATTGGTAGTTACAGGCGTTAAGGGCGATGGCTCCCCATGCCGATAATTTCAAAATTGCAGGCCCGCTCATTCCCCAGTGTGTAATAAGCAAAGGCCCTTCCGCTATTAATGAATCCCCCTTATTCCTCCTGCTGCCAAGGTTGAGGGTCCCTGCCCTGGATTGAAATTTCTCGGTCAATATCTCCACCCGCGCCGGAGTGCTTACTCCTTGCAGGCCATTGATGCGGGCATCCTTAATATTGAAGGTAAACAGGGAAGGTACGGCCGGCTCTACCCTGTAATCCAGTTTGCGCAAAACATTCCACATTTTGATACTGCTGCCGGTCGCAAGCAGGACCTTGCCTGCCGTGTACGTTTTTTCAGTAGTTTGTACCTTCCAGCCCGAGGTCACCGGCGGCCTGGAGGTTATTGGTGCCAGGTCAGTCACTGGCGTTTTCATGAGCAAGATGACTCCCAGAGCATCAATTTCCTTCATGAACAGGCTGATAATTGTTTGGGATGAATTGGATACAGGGAAGATCCTGCCATCAGGTTCTGTTTTTAGCGGAATTCCATGTTTCTCAAAAAAGGCCACGGTATCGTTGCTGGTATGCCTGTGAAATGGGCCGAGCAGTTCCTGTTGTCCCCTGGGATAATTTTTAGCCAGTTCCAAAGGTTCATGTATGGCATTGGTTACATTGCATCGTCCGCCGCCGGAAATCTTAACCTTGGACAATACCTGCCCGCTCTTTTCAAGAATGGCAATTTTCAATTCCGGATTGGATGAGGCAATATGTATCGCACCATAAAATCCTGCCGCACCACCACCAATTATCAGGACATCAAAGTCGGTCATTCGGTTACGCGTTCAGGATAATTTGTGATAATGCCATCGACACCGAATTCCTTCACCGCCCTGATCTGTTCAGGCTCATTAACAGTCCAGGTATATACCCTGAAATCTTCCAGCTGAATTTTGTCAACTACCTGCTGTGTGAGTTCCCCGAAATTCGGATTGATCGCTTCTGCCTTCAGTTCGCGTGCGACGGCCAACGCTTGCAGGGGATCTTTTTCGGTCAGTATGGCTATGGGGATCTCAGGGTTAAGTTTGCGCATGTTCCGCAATTCATCCCACTTAAAACTGGAGATAAGAAAATTGTCCAGGTCCCAGCCTTTTTCCCTGATATAATATTTAACAATGAAATCGACCCGCTCTGCAGTATCCGACCCTTTTAATTCGATATTGAGCCGAACTTTATTGTCAATCAGTTTTAATACATCCTGTAGCATGGGGATTTTGTAGTTCCCTTCAAGGCGGAGCTGATTCAAGTCGAAAATATTATAGCTCTCGAGGCGGCCACCGCCATTTGTGAGTCTATCCACTTCATCATCATGAAAAACCACTACTTCCCCGCTTTTGATCTTAAAGACATCAATTTCAATCATGTCGACACCCAGTTCCATCGCCTTCTTAACCGAAGCGAGCGAATTTTCCGTATCATGGCCCATCGCACCGCGATGCCCGATCACAAGTGGTTTGCGTTTCATCATATCCCCGCAACTTAAAAAAACTAAAAGTAAGCATATCAACCCAGCACTTCTCATCATCAAAAGATTTGGTTAAAAATACAACTTGACCAACGAATACAAAATTGCAGCGAGGGATTGAGATCGATTCATGGCGAAAGCACACAAAAAAAATCCGGGGGCTATCATCCTGTAACAATAGACCGACAAAGCCCGGAATTTCCGGTAGTTAGAACTTCGTCACGAATGCGGATGGCTTTTGCCCGGCTGGTGGCCTACCGGGGGAAACTGATATTAAAAATGAAGGATTCGAGCGGTGCCAGGTGAAGGGGGACTTTCCCCTCACCGCCAATAACCGTAAGTGCCGTTTTTGCGGTTCCGTATAACATCTCGGTCAGGGCATAGTTCCCGTCCCCAAGAGACATCTCCTGAAGCTGTTCCCGTGGAATTTTAAGGTCAAAGTCATAGGCCAGCAGGGCATCAAAATTGGCCACGATCAGCAGGTATTCCGTGTCTGACCATCTCAGGTAGGAAAGTACCTTGTGGTTGTAATTCGCAGTATGCTCCCTGTTAAATTGATGAATCTCGCCATAATGACCCATAAGGGCAGTGCTCCTGATAGTGAAATTGAGCAGCCGTTTATAAAAATCCCTGAGATCCTTTTCCTGATCTGACAAACCACCTCCGTCAAATTTCCTATCGTTCATCCACCGCTGGTGATGAGGAACTCCGATATAATCAAAGATGGAAGTCCGGGAAGGTTTGCCAAATCCGGCATCTTCCGCCGCCGGCTCTCCTACCTCCTGCCCGAAGTAGATCATTGTGGGAGAACTGCTCATGGTGGCAGAAACGACCATTGCCGGTTTCCCTCTTTGCGCATCCCCAACGAAATCAGTGCTGGCGATACGATGCTCGTCATGGTTCTCAAGGAAGTGGAGCATATGGTGCTCAATATCCTTCACACCGCGCTGAACTACAGGCATGTGGTCTGTCCATCCATGTCCCTGGATGATGTGCTTCAGGCTATCGTAGAAACCTACCTTATCATAGAGGTAATCCATTTTGCCCTTTCGGATATACAACCTGTACAAGGCGGGCTGATATACTTCTGCTACTACAATTGTGTCAGGGAATTTCATTTTAATCTGGGAATTCAGATAGCTCCAGAATTCTACCGGCACGGTTTCTGCCATGTCATATCTGAAACCGTCTACCCCCATTTCCAGCCAGTACATGGCAATTTCCCGGAACTTGGTCCAGGAGTCAGGAATGGACTTCCCTTCCCAGAAGGCAAAGTGTTC
The DNA here is from genome assembly GCA_041744575.1 of Muriicola sp. Classification (GTDB taxonomy): domain Bacteria; phylum Bacteroidota; class Bacteroidia; order Flavobacteriales; family Flavobacteriaceae; genus JTS-RE37. The sequence continues at coordinate 9,960 of JBGTKP010000048.1, read as the reverse complement.
CCCGATCCCCAGGCCTTCATAAGCATCCGGAAGCATATTAAAATCCTTCGAGCCATCCGGGCGAATCCCGTAGTTGATCTTTACTGTTTCAAACCAATCATTATATCCCGGCTGTGCCAGCCGGGAACCATTTCCTGTCCATTTGGCGGGATTCTCGATGAATTTTCCATCGGACAACGGATGTTGCTCCCCGCCCAAAGGCTTGTATCCATTTTTAGACTGAGGCACAACAAAAGCCTGGCCCGGGATATAGTAAAAATTGTTATCCCTTTTATAGACCACCGAAGAATCATCTGCAGCGCCAAAAGGAACAGACCCTGCAGGAGTCGATTTTCCCTCATAATATCGCGCTACGTGGTTGGGAACAATGTCAATCATAACTTTGATTCCGGCCGAGTGCGTCCTTTTAATGAGGTCCCTGAATTCATCAAGCCGCCGGGCGGGATCATCCGCCAGATCCGGATCGACATTATAATAATCTTTTACTGCATAGGGAGAACCCGCCCGGCCCTTGACTACATCGGGGTCGTCGTTACTGATGCCGAATTCGGTATAATCGCCAATCAATGCATGATGCGGGATGCCTGTATACCAGATATAGGTGATCCCAAGTTCCTTCAATTCTTCAAGTGCCTTTTCCGTAAAATCCGAAAATTTTCCCAGTCCATTTTCTTCGGAAGTTCCCCAAGCCTTGTTTGTGGTCTTCGTATTCCCAAAAAGTCTTGGAAATACCTGATAAATAATTTCTTTTCTACCTTTATTCTTCCTTGAGGACATGTAATTTCCCGCATTTTTCCGGATGAAAGCTACGATGGGAGCAGACTGAATTTGTCGGTTCCTTCCCGGTACAGTTAATTTCTAAGTGGAACTCATTTCACGTGGATTAACCACCAGCCGCTCGCCATTGAGCCGGATGGATATTTGTTCATTACCTTCAAGCTCAAAGGTGGTTTTTTCATGGCTGACCCGTACTTTGAGAATCCTGTTTCTGAAATTGATTTTAAAGGAATAAGCTTTCCATTGCTTCGGAATCCTAGGGGTGAAAGATAATTTATCATCCACAATCCGCATTCCTCCGAAACCTTCCACAATACTCATCCAGGTTCCTGCCATGGAGGTAATATGAAGGCCTTCCTCTACCTCCTTATTATAATCATCCAGATCAAGCCGTGAGGTTCTCAGGTAAAAGGTATATGCCTGGTCCATACGGTTCAATCTTGCGGCCTGGATACTATGTACACAGGGCGAAAGGGAAGATTCGTGAACTGTAAATGGTTCATAATAATCGAAATGACGCTCCAGTTCCTCCAGTGAAAAATGATTCTCAAATAAATAGAATCCCTGCAATATATCAGCCTGTTTTATATAAGGGGACCGGAGGATGCGATCCCAGCTCCACTTTTGATTAATGGGTCGCTGGGATTTGTCCAGCTGGTCGGCCGGGACCAGTTCCTTGTCCAGAAAGCCATCCTGCTGCAGGTAAATCTGTAGTTCGTCTGAATAGGGAAAATAAAAGTTCCTGGACACCTTTTTCCAGACATCGGTTTCCGTCTTGGAAAGTTTGGTATATCCCATCACCCTGTCATAGTCATCAGGGTATCCATCCTTTACTTTGGGAAGCTGTTCCAAAGTATATTCTATGCACCATTTTGCTATGTAATTGGTATACCAGTTATTACTGACATTGTTCTCATATTCATTAGGGCCGGTAACCCCGAGGATCACATACTTCTTTTTTTGTGAGGAAAAGGTGGCTCTTTGCACCCAGAAACGTGAAATTCCGATGAGTACTTCCAGACCCATCTCCGGGATATAGCTGTAGTCACCTGTGAACCGATAATAGTTGAAAATTGCAAATGCTATCGCCCCGTTGCGATGTATTTCCTCAAAAGTAATCTCCCATTCATTGTGGCATTCTTCCCCGTTCATAGTGACCATAGGATACAGGGCAGCTCCGTTCTTAAATCCGAGCTTCTCAGCATTTTCAATAGCCTTTTCCAAATGATCGTAGCGGTACTTTAACAGGTTCCGCGCAACCGTCTTGTTCTTGGTGGCCATATAAAATGGGATGCAATAGGCCTCCGTGTCCCAATAGGTGCTTCCTCCGTATTTCTCCCCGGTAAATCCCTTAGGACCGATATTCAGACGTGAATCCTTTCCGAGATACGTCTGGTTCAGATGAAAGATATTAAACCGGATACCCTGCTGGGCCTTTACATCTCCGTCTATAGTAATGTCACTCATATCCCAGATCTTGCCCCATGCAGCCCGCTGTTTTTCCAGAAGACCCTCGTAGCCGAGAGCGCTGGCAGCCTTAAGGGTGCTTTTCGCGGCTACTACCAGATCCGATGCCTTATGGTTTCTGGATACCGTATACCCTCCGTATTTAATAAGGGTCACCGGAATACCTTGTTTCGCTTCCCTTGGGTATTGATGGCCCATGAATAATTCTTCCTGCTGTTCGGCGGGGATGATATCCACTTTGTCATCTCCATCGAAGAGGTGACTTTCCATAAATGTGCAGGTTGCAAACTTCGTTTTCATCGTATGGGCTTCGATAAAAGCCTGGTTGTCATTGGAAGAAATATGGGTGGTATTCCAGAATTTATCATCCCAGTTACTATCCATATTCTTAATACCGCTGTCGAGGTAGGGAATAAAGGTCACATTTCCATCACTGTTAAGGAGGGTCAGCCGGTAGCTTATCACCCCCGTTTCATCAAGATCAAGGCTGAGAAAACGTGTAACGGTTACCTCCACCTCCAGGTCATTGGGAAGCGTTGCTTTGAAATCCCTTCGGTACCAACCTTCCTTCATGTTGAGCTCCCTGCGGAAATTTGACACTTTTTTACAGGTGTTCAGGTCCAGTGACACCTCATTGATCATCACCCTGATGCCGATCCAGTTCGGAGCGTTGAGTACCTTGGCAAAGTATTCCGGATACCCGTTCTTCCACCACCCCACGCGGGTTTTATCAGGGTAATACACCCCTGCAATGTAGCTTCCCTGAAAGGTTTCCCCGGTATAATCCTCCTCAAAATTCGCCCGTTGTCCCATGGCGCCGTTTCCCAGACTGAAAAGACTCTCCGAGGCTTGTACACAATCCTTTTCAAAACCTTCTTCTACAATAGACCACGGACTGGTCTTGATATAATCCTGATTCATTTTCCTAAGTATTTCTATAATTAATATTACTTGCCTGCCATCAACCTATCCAGAAACTCCGGTTCAATTTCGGTAAAATCCCTGAAATTATACGTGGCGTTATCCAGGATTTGTGGGTCTCCGATACCGACACTGGTCATCCCTGCAGTATTGGCCGCTTCAATGCCGGCCACAGCATCTTCAAATACAACGCAATTCCCCGGATCCAATCCAAGGGCCTCAGCTGCATTCAAAAAAACTTCAGGATCAGGTTTTGCCTTTGTTACGGCATTTCCATCAACCACAGCATTGAAAAAAGGCAGTAATTTTACCTTTTCTAAAATGGGCGCGGCATTTTTACTTGCAGATCCCAACGCCATCGCCATCTTGCGATCCTTCAGGTAATCGAGTACTCTTGGAACATCCGGCAGAATTTCGGATGCGTCCATTTTACCAATATACGATAAATAGTCGTTATTTTTCTCTACCAGCCACGCATCAAATTGCTCTTTTGTCACCTCAAGCTTCCCCATTTCGAGCAGAATTTCGAGACATCGCCTTCGGCTGACGCCTTTGAAATGCTCGTTGTCTTCTTCTGTAAAAGCAATTCCAAGCTGATCCGCTAATTTCTTCCAAGCCAGGTAATGATATCCCGCAGTGTCAACAATCACCCCATCCAGATCAAATATAAATCCCGTAATTTTCATATTAAAGACAAGTAATTGTTTAATTGTTAATTGTCGACTCCCGCTCTATGAGTGTGGCTTCAAGGACTTCTGTCCGGTATTCCTCTTCCCCTTCATCGTCCGCAAATTCAATTTTCTGAATAAGCATTTCAGCGGCAATCGTTCCCATCCGTTCTCCATGTTGCGCGATCGAGGTGAGCCTGGGTGATGAAAATCTTGAAAGTATTCCATCGGTAAAACCGATGAACTCAATGTCCTCAGGAATTCTTAGGCCCATTTTAAGGGCATGGCGCATGCACCGAATTGCAAATATCTCATTGACGCAGAGTACGGCATCCATCTGTCTGCTGCTAAAAAATTTCTCACTCACAACCTCTTCCTCATATTGATAAGGCAGTTTGAGTACCAATTCCTCATCAATATCCAGTTGATGATCCTTAAGTGCCTGGTAATATCCTTCTGCCCGTTTCTCGCTTACATTGAGATAATTTTCAGTAGTGATCAGGGCGATCCTTTTGCGTCCCGTTCCAATTAATTTTTTCACCGCCATATAGGCCGCTTCCTTATCATTAATCACTACTTTATCGCAGGTGATTTCTTCGGTTATCCGGTCAAAAAGTACCAGGGGAATACCCTGCTCCGTCACTTCTCTCAGATGGTTGAAGTCGTTTCTGAGTTGGGTCTCCGCCGAGAGCGACATGATAAAGCCATCAATGCTGCCGTTGGCAAGCATTTCCATATTGATTACTTCTTTGTCAAATGATTCATCTGATACACAAACAATTACGTTGTATCCTTTTCCATTCGCATATTTCTCAATTCCCCGGAAAACCGTGGTAAAAAAATGATGGACAATATCCGGGATAATAACTCCGATATTTTTAGTGCGTTTGTTCTTCAGGCTGATGGCAATATTGTTGGGCTTGTAGTTATACAGCCTGGCGAAACTCTGAATGCGTTCTTTGGTATCCCTGCTTATTTCATCACTGTTCTTGAGTGCTTTTGACACAGTGGATATGGAAACGTCCAGCTCTCTCGCGATGTGTTTAAGGGTAATCTTTTTTTTCAAAGTGGATGGTGAAATACGGAAAGTGAATTTAGGTATTATTGAACCAAATATTAAATTTTTGTTTTGCTTAACACTTGACCGGAAGCGTCTATCAGGGTGTAATAAGTGTTAAACTCTCAGCTAAAATGAAAAAAAGAGTATCTTTGTTTCGGTTTTACTAAAGATTTCTCCCCAATTATCATGATTTTATAATTTATGTAATCATACATTATGAATCTGCCATTTTACAAAAGTTATTAACACGAAATCGTTTTCGTGACACTGCTGAATAATAGGACGGGTGTATTAACATTTTATTTATATAAGTTTAAGTCTGGAAAAAAAATTAACTAAACTCAAAATTGAACTCTTTATGAAAATTTCGCTACTCAAAAGCTGCTTAATTGCCGGGGCTTTCTTATGCTTTTCCTGGGCCGGGGCGCAAGACGTTTCCGGAACAGTGTCTGATGCCAATGGTCCGTTGCCGGGCGCAAGTGTGGTTGTACAGGGTACCACCAATGGAACCCAGACCGATTTCGATGGGAATTATACACTTAACAATGTTGGGGCTTCAGCTACAATCGTTGTAAGCTACATCGGGTACAGCACACAGGAGATTGCAGTGAACGGGCAGACTACGATTAATGTGACCCTCGCCGAGGATGCCCAGGCATTGGACGAAGTAGTTATCATCGGCTATGGTACTACTACCGTGAAGGATGCTACAGGTGCTGTAGCTGCGGTCAATTCCGAAGATTTTAACGGTGGGGTAATTTCATCCCCGGAACAACTTATCCAGGGTAAAACTGCCGGGGTACAGATCACACAAACCAGTGGTGAACCGGGAGCCGGTGTTGAATTCAGGATAAGGGGTACCAACTCTGTCCGTTCGAACAACAACCCTTTATTTGTGGTAGATGGGGTGCCCTTGGCGGGAGATGATACATCCGCTACAGGACAGAACCTGGGAATTGGATCCAGCGCGGCCAAGAACCCGCTTAACTTCCTGAACCCGGCCGATATTGAAAGTATCAGTGTATTGAAAGACGCCTCTGCCACGGCTATCTACGGTTCCAGAGGAGCCAACGGGGTGGTGATCATCACCACCAAAAGCGGTAAATCCGGAACAGGTGGGGTTTTTGAGTTTAACTCTTCCCTGAGTATTTCAACTCCCGCGAATGAATATAACCTGCTGAACAGGGAACAATTCCTTGCCGGGGTAGCCCAATTTGGTGGTGTGGCCGCCGACCAAGACTTCGGAGCGGATACAGACTGGCAAGATGTGGTGACTAGGACTGCTGCCTCTCAAAACCAGAATTTATCTTATTCCCATAATTACGGGAAAGGAAACGTAAGGGCCACATTTGGATACGGAAAGCAATTCGGTATCGTGGAAGAATCCTCTCTGGAAAGGCTAACAGGTCGATTGAACTGGTCGCACCGTTTCTTCGAGGACAAGCTAACCCTGAGTTTACAGACTACTGTATCCAGGGTAAATGACGAATCACCCCCGGTATCCGCCAGTGCCGGTTTTAACGGAGATCTATTGGGTGCCGCCTACTCAGCTAACCCAACCTGGCCAACCAGCGTAAGCTTCAGCCCAGGAGGAGGCTTACTGAGCCCATCTAACCTGTTGGCAGTATCTCAGAGCATTTCAGGCACAGACCGGTTTTTGGGGAATTTTTCAGCGGAATATGCCTTGATCCCCGAATTAAAAGCCAAGGTAACTGTGGGTTATGACACTTCAGAGTCTTCAAGGGAATCAGGGATCAGCCGGGACGTCGTTGGACTATCCAACGGTACGAGCGGTAATGGAAGGGGTGCCATCAATGACATCAATGTTGAAAACAGGTTGTTGGAAGGCACGCTGAACTATAATAAACAATTTGAAAACTCCTCATTGGATGCCCTTGTAGGATACTCCTTTCAAGATTTCCACCGCTTCGGCAGGAATGTCCAGGGCTGGGGATTTGCCTCCGGTGACCTCAATAAGATGGGGGATGACCTAATCAGCTCGGCAAATGCCATCGAAAGAACGATCAATGGAAGCTACCAGCAGTACGGAATAGGAACAAATACCGGTGGTATTTTTGTTAACCGGCTTTTCCCTGCCCCTGTTACAGATAATATTCCCATAATTCCATTAAGTGTTCGGGGTATTTTCACTGACACCTTTGATTTTACGGATGAACTGCAGTCCTTCTTTGGACGGATCAATTATACCATTGCAGATAAATACCTGTTTACTGCTACTGTGAGGGCGGATGGATCTTCCAGATTCGGACCAGAGAATCAATACGGCTACTTCCCTTCAGGTGCTTTTGCCTGGAAGATCAATGAAGAAGGTTTTCTAGGCGATGGGGTTTCCACCTTAAAACTAAGGTTGGGCGCCGGGATCACCGGAAACCAGGAAGGGCTGGGATATGGTAATTTTGTAAGAAGGGAACGATTTGGCGGTGCCGGGATTCAGAACGGAGGTGAAATTAACATCCCAGGTACCCAGGCACAGTCCTTCGTAAATAATGCATTGAAATGGGAAGAGACCTTATCCTATGGAGTGGGTCTTGATTTTGGGTTTGGTAATGACAGGCTTACTGGTTCTGTAGATGTGTACCGGAAGGAAACAACAGACCTTTTATTAAGTATCCCTGCTGCACAACCATCTCCGCAACCTTTCTTTTTCCAAAACCTGGATGCTACAGTATTGAACCAGGGAATAGAGTTTTCACTGGCCTATGACCTTGTACAATCTGAGGATTTCAATATGGACGCCTCCTTTAACGTGGCGTACAATGAAAACGAACTTCAAGACTTTGGTGGCCAGATACCCGCTGGTACCATTCGCGGGCAGGGCTTGTCCCTCGCCTTCGCGCAGATCCTCGCAGGCGGGTACCCGTTATTCTCTTACTTCCTACGGGAATTCGAAGGTTTCGATGCCAACGGACAACCTATTGGAGATGTTCAGACATTTGTTGGGGAAGATGCCCTCCCCGATGTCACCGGTGGTTTCTCGCTGAATGCCTCCTATAAAAATTGGGATATTGCAGCCTACCTGACCGGGCAGTTTGGCTTCTCTGTATACAACAATACCAGAAATGCGTTCTTTACGGCCGGCTCTATTGCAAACGCGCGGAACGTAACTCCTGATGTGTTGACTTCAGGAGAATCCGGAAGTGCCGCCGCGGAGGTATCTACAAGATTTCTTGAAAAAGGAGATTTTATTAGGATGCAGAACGCAACCCTTGGGTATAATGTGCCTCTTACCGGAGAAGGACTGTTTAAATCGCTGAGGCTGTCCCTTAACGGGCAGAATTTATTCCTGATCACGGATTACAGTGGACTTGATCCGGAGATTAGTTCACAACCTGCGGGTGGAGACCTGCTCAATGGTCTTCCTACCGCCGGGATTGATTACACAGGGTTCCCCAGGCCTACAACAGTAACTTTTGGATTAAATGCAACTTTTTAACAATAAAATCATGAGAAGAAAAGAATTAAGACCATTGCTGTTGCTGGCCCTGTCCGCCGTATTTATCCTTGCATGTACTAATCTTGAAATTTCGGAAACGGATTCCATTATTGACTCATCAACTTCCACAGGAACAATATTCAACGGTGTTGATGATGTGCCTGCCTCACTTGATAACATTTATAACGGAATGAACCGATTGGGTGACCAGGCCAACTTCTTTGCCCTTCAGGAAGTGGCAACAGATGAACAATTGGTGCCAACTAGAGGAACTGACTGGGGAGATAATGGTATCTGGAGGACACTACACAACCATACCTGGGACGCTTCCCACGCCTATATCCTGAATACCTGGAACGATTGGAACCAGACTATCTTCCTTGCTTCCGAAGTGATCGATTCCCGTAGCAACGGTTCTGCGGAAGAAGTAGCACAGGCAAGTTTTGTTAGAGCTTTTGCCATGTGGGTTATACTGGATATGTTCGGGCAGGTGCCTTTCAGGGCTCCGGATGAAGGCCCTGAAATTGACCCCACTATCTTAAGCAGGGCAGAAGCGCTTGCTTTTGTGTTAAGTGATCTCGACATTGCTATCGCCGGTCTTCCGAATGTCAGCGGGGGAGATATTGCCAATTTGCAGCGAGGTTCCAAGGCAGCTGCCCGCTTTCTTCGGGCAAGGGTACTACTGAACGCTCAGGTTTATGACGGCAGCGGGACCCCTGATGCCGGAAATATGACCGAGGTGGTTTCTCTTGTGGATGCCATTGCCGCTGAAGGTTTCGGCCTGGAACCTGGGTATTTCGAAATCTTTAAAGAAGCGCCTGACAATGAAACTATATTCTGGTTGCCAACTGGAGTTGGTAACAGGATCTGGAACGGAATGCACTATAATATTGTCGCCCCTGACAATACCGGTGGGGGCTGGAATGGCTTCAGTACCCTGGCTGAGTTCTATGATCTGTTTGAAGGAGATCCAAATACCAACAATGTGGGAGATGGACAAGAAGAGAGAAGGGGCTGGGTTCCCGATGCCACGAATGCCGACGAAACCAATCTGGGCATTGGATATGGCTTCCTTATTGACCAGCAATATGATGTAAACGGGAATAAATTAAAAGATCGTCCGGGGAATGACCTGGTATTTACAAAGGAATTCCCTGGCCTGGTCGGTAACAACGAACGGACTGGAATCAGGGTAATCAAATATCACCCTGTGAACGGGTCCTTTACCAACCATGAAATCATTTTTAGGTATGCGGATGCCCACCTGATGAAAGCGGAAGCGATCATGAGGGGTGCCGGTGGAGGAGATGCTACAGCTTTGGTAAATGAACTCAGGGTACTTCGGGGGGCAACTCCACTTGGTACAGTCGGCGAAGCGGAAATGCTCGACGAAAGAGGTAGGGAACTATATGTTGAAGCGATCCGCAGAACAGATATGGTACGCTTTGGCGAGTTCACCAGAGAATGGGAATTTAAGAACCCTGAAAGTGTTGGTGATGCTACCAAGAATTTATTTCCAATTCCCACAAATGCCTTGCTGTCCAATCCCAATCTGATTCAGAACGAAGGATATTAGTAATAATAATTGAGTTCAAGTGTTTGAAAGCCCCGGG
>JBGTKP010000047.1:0-5744 GCA_041744575.1 Muriicola sp. | reverse complement strand
AATACTAAGATCCTGAAAACCAGATTGTTTTGTTTCGCCATTTACCGGATCGGGATCTCCCTCCCCGCTTGCCGAGATATAAGGGGCGTTCAGGATGAGCATTAATTGCTCCGTTACCCCATATTTGGCATAGAGACTGAAAATATCCTGCGTAATTTTATTGTGGACAGGTACCGGACCGACCTTTTCCTCTCCACAAAATATTCGTCATAGGCTGTTGCAGTATAGGAGGCGGTAAGGGAAATATTGCCGGGGGCACTATAAAAGCCGTCTATGATGCCTTGGGCATAGGTAATTGAGCCTGTCAGGAAAAGGGCGCAAAATATACTGGTCTTGGTTTTCATGGTTATTTTTTTAGCTTCCATTAGGACAGTCGGGAAATCTTGTTCCCGCTTACACAGCTAGGAGACTAATTTCGTTAATTATATGTTAAATTTTGAAGGTGCCTTTCAGTGGATGAGATGGCATCCAACCAATATGGGATGGCGAGATCCGAGCAAATGCTTCCCGCGCCCCATCGAAGCATCCAGTAATTGGAAGATAATTACCCGAACCGAGCGGCCGTATCTGGTTGAAGATGTCTTTCTGATATCCGGTATTGTCCTCCCATACCTTGCCATATGAAAACTCCCGTTGAGAATAGGCCCTAAAGTTAAAAAGACCGTCTCTTTAATTTGAGACAGCCTTTTTACAACTCTTTTGGAAAATTACTAATGCAACTTAGTAGGTAACTAAACCGGTTCAAAGATAGGCGCAACAGGGAAGGAAGTCGATTAAGAAACGATTAAAGTGAATTAATGAAAGGTTAATCCTATTAAACAAATGCCAAGGAGGGATTGAATCATTTAAATGGTCCTACGCATCATGACCTGAAGGAGGAACCCAGACCGGAAAGTGTTTTTAAATAACCCAAGGAAAGTTGAACGCAAGGCAGATCAAGGCTGGGGCCTTCATTTGCTTTCACAACCTTCAATCCGGGCTTGCGATACCCATTCAGCTGCCCTGCCGGCCTTTTGCCTCAGGATATAATTTAATTGAGCAGCATGGTGCTGTACATGTCTGAAGTTGTAAAACAAGATTTCAAGAAGCGAATAGTCTTCTACAGTTGCAGGGCACAAACCGTGTAAGGCGATCTCATCTTCCTCTACCCAACTTCTCATTAACTCATCCACGGTGGCATGTCTTATCAGATTTTTGCATTTATGCCTGCAGGACCATACAAAGGAAGTAACTTCACTTTTGCTGAACGGCCTTTCCGGAAGAACGTCGTCTATAGCTTCGGGAGGCAGACTGGCCGGATCTGCAAGAATATAAGGCAAAACAGGATGAAAGTCACGTACCGGAGCGGCCAGGTAGTAATCCAGGAAAATCGCAGTATGGTAACTGATATAATAGAATTTCCCGCGCTCTTCCCAAAGTGTATCAGGACACAGGACAATGGCATTGTGAAACATCTCTATCGATCCGCCGAAATTCTTCCAAAGGCATTCCATGAAAGATTTTTCCATAGTTTTATGACGGATTTCAAAATTCGAACGAAGGCAGAGGGGGGACAAATTCCCCTTCAACGTTGCTTCTAATTCAATTTTCTGCCGGGAGTCCAGGGAGCTCCCGCAGCTTCCAGCGCCGATTCAAATTGAACCAACTCATTTAAATAGTCTGTCAGGTCCTTCCTCAGCGCATCAAATGCACCGGCCGCGATTTCAAGATTCCTTTTATGCGTTTCCGTTGGGGTTTGCCGGGTATTCCAGTGCCCGTTCACCACCTGCCCTACCCGGTCCATGATGGAAGGGGTCGTAGATTCATTCATTCTTTCGCGTACTTTATCCCCGGTAAGGCGCGCTGTTAATCCGTTCAGTCTTTCGCTGAGACTGTCCAATTGTGCATGAAGACTTTGTGACGCCTTCGGGGTCTCCAATAATGCGGCCTTCATATGAAGGATACTTTTACCGGCCTCTTCCATTTTCATATCCGCATTGGATATCGGCCTCGAAAGTTCACTAGTCTTTTTCTGGAAATCGGCGACGGCCATAAAATCAGTATCCGGGAGGGTGGGTACGGGGACGAGACTGAATTCCTGAGGGGTGCCCTGAATCTCTAAATTGCCTTTATTAAAAATATAAAGTGATACGCTGAATTTTCCGGGGGCCACGAGGGGCCCTTCAGGATCCCCTGCCCATGGAGGTTTGAAATCAGGTTCCTCCAGTTGTATCGGGTCCGGAGGTGCATATCGCAGATTCCAGCTTACACGATGCAACCCATCTTTGGCAGCACCTTTGATCCATCGTATGGGATCCCCTTTTTCATCTTTGACCAGGAGCAGGACAAGGGGTTCCTTTTCATTCGATTCCCTTTGTAGTTGCTCCCATCCTGGAAAAGGAACATTCGCCTTTTCTTCGATAAGGGTTTTTTCACGCTCCTGGCGTTCCGCCTGCAAAGTTTCCGGTATATTTTTAATCAGATAGGTAAATACCGCACCAAAGGGTGGATTTTCCGTAACAAAACTGGTTGATCCAAGTCCAGGCATGCCTTTGGCCTGCATGGGAATGTTGGGAAGATACCACCACGCATCCCTTACAGGAAAAAGAGTATTGGCATCTGCGCTCACCGCCCCTGAGATGTCTCTCAGCGGGGAATAGTCATCCAGCACAAAGAATCCCCGGCCAAAACTGGCCCCCACCAGGTCATCGTCCCGCTGATGGAGTTCAAGATCCCGAAATGGAATCGTTGGTACTCCTGCATCCAGTTTGATCCAGTTGACACCCATGTTGTGGGAGAAATATATCCCGAACTCAGTTCCGATAAATAACAGATCCGCTGTTTTGTGATCCTGCTTCAACACCCACACCACATGACCGTCGGGCAGATCGCCAGCAAGGGATCGCCAGCTTCGGCCACGGTCTGTGCTTATAAAGAGATAGGGCGAAAAATCCCCGAACTTATGCGCATCGGCCACAGCAAAAACGGTATTGGGATCATGGCCGGAAGCTTCCACCCTGTTAATAAAAGAACGCAATGGCACTTCCGGAAGCGCTTTGCAAACACGCCAGCCGGCACCGGCATCCTCACTCACCTGTATCAGGCCATCATCTGAGCCTGTATATAGCAAGCCTTCGACCAATGGGGATTCGGAAATTGATGTGAGCGTGGCATATTTTGACATAGCCCCATTGTCATACAAGGCGTCTGTGCTCCAAACCCTGCCGATCAATTCGAGTTCATAGCGGTTCGTGTTGGTAGTAAGGTCTTTGCTTACAGGCTTCCATGAATTACCCTTATTATCACTTCGCCACAACCGTTGCGATCCGTAGTAAAGACGGGCAGCATTGTGAGGACTGACCTGGATCGGACTGTCCCAGTTCCATCTTTCAGGCGGATCGTCCGGCTCCGGCTGGGGCTGAATATCAAGGCCTTCCTCACTTCGGCGGTCATACCGGTAGAGCCTGCCTTCCTGAATTTCCATATAGACGGTATTGGGATCTTCCGGGTCAAATGCCGTATCATAGCCGTCGGCACCAAGGGGAACAGACCAATCCTGGTTGCGAACGCCTTCCACATTCATTGTACGAGATGGTCCCATCAAGGTGCCAAGATCCTGAGCGCCCCCCACGATATTATAAAAAGGTGTTGCCGTGTCAAGGGAAAGTTTGTAGAACTGAGAAATGGGCAGGTTGGGGAAATGTCGCCAGGTAATGCCTTCATCATACGTTTCATAAAGCCCCCCGTCGGAGCCGGCAAGTAAATGTTCCCCATCCTCAGGATCGATCCAGAGAGCATGGTTGTCACTGTGTTTCTCCCGCCCGGTACCCAGATTGTTAAAACTTTTTCCCCCGTCGCGGGTTACCTGGAAAAAGACATCCATCTGGTATATCAGATCAGGATTTACGGGGGAAACCTCAATTTCCTGGTAATAATGCGGCCCTGTTCCTCCCGAGATATAGCTATTTCTTTTTTCCCAGCTCTCCCCTTTATCTGCAGATCTGTAGAATCCCTTTCCCTTGTCCCCTGCTTCAATGGTTGCGTACACGAGCTCCGGGTTGGCCGGAGAAACAGCGAGACCGATTTTTCCCATATCCCCTTTAGGCAATCCTTCCTTAACCGGGCGCCAGGAAACGCCATTATCAGTAGATTTATAAATCCCCGATTTCGGCCCCCCTGAAAGGAGGGACCAGGTATGCCTGCGGCGCTGATAGGCGGCAGCGTATAAGATATCGGGATTGGAAGGATCGAATTCGACATCGGTTACCCCGGTGTTTTCGTCAATGGCGAGTACCGGTTCCCATGTGGTGCCACCATCAGTGGTTCGGTATAATCCGCGGTCCCCTCCTGAAGCCCAAAGGGGCCCTTCGGCAGCCACAAACACAATATCACTGTTCCTGGGATCAACCAGGATTTTCCCTATGTGTTCCGATTTCTGAAGCCCCATCTTTTTCCAGGTTTCCCCCCCGTTCACACTGCGGTACACCCCGTCTCCCCAGCCGACATGCCGCCCGCTGACATTTTCACCGGTGCCCACCCATACCACTTCTGTATGGTTGGGATCAATGGTCACAGTTCCTATGGAATAGGAGGGCTGGTCTTCAAACACCGCCTCCCAGGTAACACCGGCATTTGTGGTTTTCCATAACCCCCCGGAACCTACGGCTACATACCAGGTTCTGGGATCCGTCGGATGGACAGCAATATCGGCGATACGGCCACCCATAACGGCAGGGCCAATACCTCGAAGTTCAAGGCCACTGACGGCTTTGGCCATTGCTTCGGGAGAGGCTGACTGGGCATTGGAAGGCACGTTGGCCATAAAGGTGAGGAGGGTCGTGAGGGTTGTGAGTAATACGAGAGGGGTTTTATCAAGCATATAGGGAGTATCTTATTATTTGAATGCTGTCAAACTTCAGGGCTATTCTCAGTTTCCTCCCAGCCATTTTTGGGGGGAGATTTCATATCGGTCAAAATAAGTAAAATTATTTGTATCTGATCAGTTCCGCCGCGGTAACCGCCTGAATAAATAAAAAGGCAATAAAAAAGCCCGGATTTTCATTTGAGCTTAAATAAAACCTGATAGATCCAATGGCGCCGGATTGACTGGGGAAAATACACACAATTATTTCCCTCGGTTCAGCAAGATGCTCATAAGACCAAAAGGACACAAGTATAGGGCTGAAAAAACCCAGTTGGTAAAAAAGAACTTAGGTGAAAATACTTTTTCTACATTTAATTTGAGACACAATTATCCTTTACTAAAATCTTACAATACAAATCTCAGCCGTTTATTTTACTTTTAAATTCATCTTTTTGCCTGATTTCATACAGTCCGAATTTCAGGAGAGGTTACACTTGTAGGGAAGGCAACAATTCAATTCAAGGCCTATATCAGGCACGCACAATATCAGGAAACCCCATAAAACAATGTTTTACAGGGCTTTCTACGTACCTCGGGTGGGAATCGAACCCACACTCGTTAGAACCGGATTTTGAATCCGGCGCGTCTACCAATTCCGCCACCGAGGCTTAATATATCTTAAAATTCCTATTCCGGCGCGCCTGCCTGCCGGCAAGCAGGTCTACCAATTCCGCCACCGAGGCCAATTATATCAATTTTATTCTTTACCCTGTTTGGTGTCATTGAAAATCTCTGCTCTCATTGCCTTAAGTTTTTCTTTTCCTATTCCGGACTTCCAATATTTCTCTCTTATCCTGGCTTCAGCTCTATCTTTACATTTCTCGTTGAAAATCAAATTATA